>NZ_JACHIV010000001.1:5607500-6825909 GCF_014203325.1 Saccharopolyspora gloriosae
ACCGTGGACCAGGCGACCCCGTGGAATTGTTCGTCACTCACGCTGCGCCCACCATCGCGCGACCCCACCGACGAGCTGATGGGGCCTCCAGGACACTCTCGACGGCCCGCCCGAAGGCGGATGCCGAGTGGTGCGTGACGGGGTCGCCGAACGGTTTGCTCCCGCTGGCGGTGGTCCCGGCCGCGCCCAACTTATCCGAATCGCCCCGTCCGGCCATAATCCCGAGCCGCGGCGCCCGCTCGCGGACGAAGCCCGTCCGGAGGGGTTTTTCGTTGCGACGAAATAATCTTGGACACCTGCGGTGGCCACGGGGCGGAACCGCCCGCGTGGGAAACTTCACTACCGGTAACACCGCTACCCTGCTCACCGGGCCCTTTCGATCACGCTGAGTGATACGTGCTGTTGGTCGACGAAGGGCCGGGTTTCGACCGAGCACGACGGCGCTGGATGGAGAATGAGCGCGTGCCCACCACTGAGGAAGAGACCTCCGCAGGCGCGGATCGGCTGATCGCCGACCGGTACCGGCTGGAACAGCGCATCGGCGGCGGCGCCATGGGCATCGTGTGGGCCGGCACCGATGAACTGCTGCGCAGGCCGGTCGCCGTGAAAGAGGTCCTGCTGCCCAAGGGCATGCCCGAGGGCGAGGCCGCCGAACTCCGCGAACGCGCCCTGCGGGAAGCGCGGGCCATCGCGCTGGTCACCCATCCGAACGTGGTGACGCTCTACGACGTGGCCCGGCACGAGGGCGAACCGTTCGTCGTGATGGAGCTGGTGCCCTCGCAGAGCCTCGCGGCGGTGCTCAGCGAACACGGGGCGCTCGGCGACCCGCAGCTCGCGCTGGTCGCCGACGGCGTCGCCGCCGCGCTCGACGCCGCGCACCGGGCCGGGATCGTGCACCGGGACGTGAAACCCGGCAACGTGCTCATCGGCGACGACGGCCGGATCAAGCTCAGCGACTTCGGCATCTCGCGCAACGTCTCCGAGCACACCATCACCAGCACCGGGATCATGCTGGGCACTCCCGCGTTCATCGCGCCCGAGATCGCGTCCGGGGAGGCCGTCACCGACGCCGCCGACCTGTGGGGCCTCGGCGCGACCCTGTTCGCCGCGTCCGAGGGCGCGGCGCCCTACGGCACCGACGACGATCCGCTGGCGACGATCACCTCCGTGGTGCGCGGCCCGGTGCCCGCCGCCCACCGGGTCGGCCCGATCGCGGAGATCATCGCGAGCCTGATGATCAAGGACCCGGCGCAGCGGATGTCGGCGCAGGAGGTGCGCAGGCAGGTGCAGGGCCTGCTGCCGCCGTCCGGTTCCCGCCCGTTCGAGATGCTGCTCGACCCGGACGCCCCGACGGTGCGGGTGCGCAAACCCGCGAGCACCGCGCGCAGCAGCACCGAAGCGCAGGCCGAGCAGGAGCCGGCGCAGCTGGCCGCCGACCCGGGGCCGTTGCCGTTCATGCTGACCGATCCGCCGCCCGCGCCGCGCAAGCGCTTCCGCTGGGCAGCGGTGGCGCTGGTGCTGGCGGCCGTCGTGCTGTTCGCCGGGTCCGCCGCCGGCGGATTCGCGGCGACCCGCGTGCTCGCCGGACGCGACGTGCTGCCGCAGCTCGACCGCCCCGCGCCCGTCAACCCCACCACGCCCCGGCTGGCCCGCTACGTCGACGAGGCCGACCGCACCGAGGACGGCCGCGGCTCCTTCGAGGTCACCGCACCGGAGGGCTGGTCGTCGTTCCGCGGCAGCCGCAACCAGCCCACCGAGAGCATGATCGTGTACCTGGTGTCGCCGGACGGGGCCTCCGAGGTCGCCGTCGAACGGTTCCAGGACTACTACGGCGACGGCTACACCTCGCAGGACTACGTCGACGTGCTCGAGCAGCGCTCCGCAGGCCAGCACGGCCGGTTCTCCTTGGAAGTGGACGAAGCGTCCGGCGCCGTCGAGAGCACCAGCGGGGAAGCGGACCGTCACCTGCGCTACACCAGCAGCCAGGGCGGACTGATCGGCCCGGCGTCGACGGCCGAAGGACGCGTCACCACCTCGCAGGTGATGCCGCGCGGCGGTGACCTGTGGGTGCTGCGCGTGACCAGCCCCGGTGATCGGCCCGCCGACAACGACGAACTGTTCACCACCGCGCTCAACAGCTTCCGGCTCACCGGGGCCTGAGCGCGGCGAGCGGTGCGGGAAAGACGGCGATCCCGGGTTGCTCCGGCCACCCACCCGGCGGCCGGGAGATGACTACGCTGGTCGATCGTGACGTCTTCTTCGACCTCTGATCCGTTCGCCACCGCCAGCGCCGCCGCGGCCGCTCTCGCCGAGAGCACCGGAGCGGCCCACCACGACCTGGCCGTCGTGCTGGGCTCCGGCTGGCGACCCGCAGCCGAAGAGATCGGCAGCCCCGGCGCCGAAGTGACCATGTCCGACCTGCCCGGTTTCGAACCGCCGAGCGCGAGCGGGCACAGCGGGCGGATCTGGTCGGTGCCCGTCGCGGGCAAGCAGGTGCTGGTGTTCCTGGGCCGCACCCACCTCTACGAGGGCAAGAGCATGGACTCGGTCGTGCACGGCGTGCGCACCGCGGTCGCCGCCGGATGCCGGACGGTGGTGCTCACCAACGCCGCCGGCGGCCTGCGCGAAGGCATGTCCGTGGGGCAGCCGGTGCTGATCAGCGACCACGTGAACCTCACCGCCCGCTCCCCGCTGGTCGGCCCGCACTTCGTGGACCTCACCGACCTGTACTCGCCGCGGCTGCGCGGGATCGCCCGCGAGATCGACGAGTCGCTGGAAGAAGGCGTGTACGCCGGGCTGCCCGGACCGCACTTCGAGACCCCGGCGGAGATCCGCATGCTGCGCGGCAACGGAGTGGACCTGGTCGGCATGTCGACCGTCGCGGAGGCCATCGCCGCGCGAGCCGCGGGCGCGGAGGTGTTCGGGCTGTCGCTGGTGACGAACCTGGCCGCCGGGTTGTCCGGTCAGCCGTTGAACCACCAGGAAGTGCTCGACGCCGGGCAGGAAGCAGCGGGCCGGATGGGCAAACTCCTCCACGCGTTGGTCGAACGGTCTTGAGAGTGCCCGCCCGGTTGGTTTGGGCGTGTGGTCGGGTGGCGGAACCTCAGTGCCTTCCTCGCTGCGGGATCTTTTTCCCGAGTGGCTCCGCCACGATGGAAAAAGCTGTCCTCGCGAGGAAGGCACTGAGAACCCGCGGGTGGTCGGCTCTTTGACGTGGGCTATGTGCTTCGCACATCCAGGCACGGCCTGCAGCCGCAAGGCAGGCGTGGCTTCGCCCGCCCAGAGCGCGGCTTCGCCGTAAAGCACGGCTTTGCCGCGGGGCTTTGCTTGGCGGGGTGGTGTTTTGGAATCGCACTTGGGCCGGGTGGCCGGTCCCTATTGGAGGATGTGACGTCGTGGTCACCGGTCAGCATCTTGATCAGGGGTTGGTGGACGCCGCTCGGGACTGGGTCGACGGCGACGTCGACCCGGTGGCTCGGGGCGAGCTCACCGAACTGCTCGACGCCGCCTCCGCCGGGGACTCGGCGGCGGCCGACGAACTCGCCCAGCGCATGTCCGGCCTGCCGACCTTCGGCACGGCCGGCCTGCGCGGCACCGTGCGGGCCGGGGCGAACGGCATGAACCGGGCGGTCGTCGTGCGCACCACCGCCGGAGTCGCGCGCTGGCTGCTCGACCAGGGTCACCGGGGCGGGATCGTCGTGGTGGGCCGGGACGCGCGGCACGGATCGCGGGAGTTCGCCGAAGACACCGCCGGAGTGTTCGCGGCGGCCGGGTTCGACGTCCGCGTGCTGCCCGAGCCGCTGCCCACCCCGGTGCTCGCGCACGCGGCCCGCGCGCTCGACGCCGTCGCCGGAGTGCAGATCACCGCCTCGCACAACCCGCCGCAGGACAACGGCTACAAGCTGTACCTGACGGGCGGCACCCAGCTGATCGGCCCCGCCGACACCGAGATCGAACAGCACATCGCGCGCAGTCCCGCCGCGTCCGCCGTCCCCCGGGCACGGACGTGGTCGGTGCACGAGCGGGCGCTCGCGGACTACCTGGCCCCGGTGGCGGCGCTGCCGCGCGGTACCGCGCGCACCCTGCGGGTGGCCGCGACCGCGCTGCACGGGGTCGGGGCGGGCCCCCTGCAACGTGCGCTGGAGGCGGCGGGCTTCACCGACGTGCACTGGGTGGCCGAGCAGTCCGCGCCGGACCCGGACTTCCCCACTGTCGGCTTCCCGAACCCGGAGGAGCCGGGAGCCACCGACCTGCTGCTGGCGCTGGCCGCGGAGACCTCGGCGGACCTCGCGATCGCACTGGACCCGGACGCGGACCGCTGCGCGCTCGGCATCCGGGACCGGGACGGCTGGCGGATGCTGCGCGGCGACGAGACCGGCGTGCTGCTGGGCGAGCACGTCCTGTCGACGCTGGACCGCTCGGCCGCCCCGGATCCGCTGGTCGCGACCACGATCGTCTCGGCGACCATGCTGCGCTCGATCGCGGACCGCCACGGCGTGCGCTTCGACGAAACGCTCACCGGCTTCAAGTGGCTGGTCCGCTCCGGCGACGGCAGCGGAACGGGGCTGGTCTACGCCTACGAGGAAGCGCTGGGGCACTGCGTCGACCCGGAGCGGGTCCGGGACAAGGACGGCATCTCGGCGGCGGTCCTTGCCTGCGACCTGGCGGCGACGCTCAAGGCGCGTGGACGCGGCCTGCCGGACCTGCTCGACGAGCTCTCCACCGAGCACGGCGTGCACCGCACCGGGCAGGTGTCGGTGCGCGTCACCGACCTCGACGTGATCGCGGAGACGATGCGGCGGCTGCGCGCCGACCCGCCGACCGCGCTGATCGGGACCGAGGTGTCGGTCCAGGACCTGCTGCCGGACACTGACGCGCTGCTGATCACCGGCGCCGGTGGGCTGCGCCTGGTGGTGCGCCCTTCGGGCACCGAACCGAAGCTCAAGTGCTACTTCCAGGTCGTGGAAGCCGCCGAACCCGACCTGGCGACCGCCGAGCAGCGCGCGGACGAACGGCTGGCGCTGCTGCACGCCGCGGTCTCGGTCCTCGTCCGCCCGGACGCCTGAGCCGGGACGCACGCCCCCGTCCCCCTTGCCGCCTCGAGAACAGCGGAGTCGCCCGATGCCCAGGTTGCTGATCGTCCACCACACCCCGTCACCGGGGATGCAAGCCATGTTCGAGCAGGTCGTCGCCGGGGCGACGACCGACGAGATCGAAGGCGTCGAGGTGGTCCGCAAGGCCGCGCTGGCGGCGACCGCCTCCGACGTCCTGGACGCGGACGGTTACCTGCTGGGAACCCCGGCGAACCTCGGCTACATCAGCGGAGCCCTGAAGCACTTCTTCGACACCGTCTACTACCCGTGCCTGGACTCGACCGCGGGTCGCCCGTTCGCGTGCTACGTGCACGGGAACGAAGGCACCGAAGGTGCTGTGCGCGCCATCACGACGATCACCACGGGACTGTCCTGGCGGCAGGTCGCCGAGCCGCTGTGCTTGTCCGGCCAGCCCGACTCGGCGGGCCTGTCCGCGTGCTGGGAACTGGGCGCGACGGTCGCCGCGGGGCTCGCGCCCTGACGTTCGGACGCCGCATTTCCGATCTTGCGCCCGGCCATCGGGACTCCCGTGCGATCTCCGCTCGAACGAGGGCGCGCGCGTGGATTTTCCCACAGCAAAGCCGAAACCGCCCCTGTTGATCTTGATCGAAGATCACCCGGTAAGGTGATCAAGGCCGTCGGGACGCGCACCCGCGCGGCGAACGGGACGCCCTGGATGACGGCCCGCCTTCCCTCAACTGTCGTGTCGAGTTCAGGGCGTCCCCCTCGAAGCGAACCCCGGGCCCGAGCAAGCCGGCGCCGCCGCGCCCGCTGCTCCCGCGAAACCTGCCCTGACGCGGGACAACCGCTCACCATACCGACATTCGACCAGGTCACCGGCTACGCGTTACCCTTTCACGGTGAGTGAGGAAACGATCGAACTCGAACTCGACGACTCCGGCGTCTCCGTTGATCTTCCGAAGCCCGCCCACCCGCGGGACCAGGTCCACGGAGTGCCTTACCGGCCGGTCGAGTTCCGCGACGACGATCTGCCGACCGCATTGGAACGGTCCGCCCGCTGGCTGCGCGAAGCACAGTCCTGGTTGGGCGAGCCCGTAGATGTCATCGCAGTCCACCTGGACTACGACGACCGCAAAGGTGCGCCGTACTACGAATTGAAGTTGCTCTGCAACGAAGAAGACCTGGCCGGCGCACCACTCGCCCTCCGCAAGCATGAAACGGATCACGTCGAAGACTGATCGCTGACGTCATCCGCCCACCGTGTGGCCCGTTCCTCCGGGAGCGGGCCACACTCCGGGGTCAGCTCCCGCTGCGGCGCCCCTTCCAGGACACGGTTCCCCGCAGCACGCGGACCGCGCCGTCGAGCAGCACACCGCCGAACAGCGCTCCGGTGAACGGGGCCAGCGGCGCCAGCTTCGGCTCGGCCCGCATGTAGCGCGCGGTGTGCGCGTGCGCGACGCCCTGCGCCGTCCAGCCGAGCGCGCCGAGCGCCGCCAGCAGCGGCCGGCGGCGGCGAACCCCGACGGCGACCGCGGCGGGCGCCGCCAGCGACAGCGCGATCTGCCCCAGCCCGCCGCCCAGCAGCACCGGCACCGACTGCCGGGTGCCCGCCACGAAGCTCTTCCGGAACGACGCCCAGCCCTGCGAGAACGGGTCCATGCCGGTGGTCGTCACGTGATCGAGCCCGTCCACCATGCGGGTCACGCCACCGTGGTCGCGCACCGACGTGGCGATCGCGATGTCCTCGTTGCGCAGCGCGGCCAGCGAACTCCAGCCGCCGATCTTCTCGTAGTGCGAACGGCGCAGCAGGATGCAGTGCCCGATCGCGAACGCCTTGCTGCCGCGACCGTCCGGGGCGGCGTTCTCCCCGATCATCTGCAGTCCCGGCGGCATCAGCAGCGGCCAGGCCGCCGAGCGGTCGGCCGGGGGCCCGCCGGGCGTGGAGACGAGGTCGGCGTCGACCGCGTCGGCCGTGGCCAGCAGCCGCGACAGCAGGTCGGGGGCGAGCACCGTGTCCGCGTCGACGAACAACAGCCACTCCCCCGCTCCCGGCGGCCCGGCGGCTTCGACGCCGACGTGCATCGCGTGCACCTTGCCCGCCCAGCCGGGCGGCGGACCGTCGACCCGCACGACCCGCACCCGATCGTCGACCGCCGCGTGGGCGCGGGCGATGTCGCCGGTGCCGTCGGTGGAGCCGTCGTCGACCAGCACCACGCGCAGCGCGGACGGGTCGCCGTCTCCGTAGGTCTGGGAGCGGATGCCGCGCAGGCAGTCGTCGAGGACGGCGGCCTCGTTGCGCGCGGGGACGACGACGGTGACCGCGGCCGGGATGACGCTGCGGGGCGGAGCCTCGTGCAGCGGTACGAGCGATCGGACCTGGCGCACCGTGCGGAGGCTGCGATAGCTCGCCCCCGCGACCGCGCCACCGAGTAGAGCGGTCACGACGGCGGTTCTACGTGGAGCCACCACCCCAGCCTGCCACGAAACGGGCGAAACACCTGAGATCGCCCACGCGAACACCTCGGGAACTTCACGAGTCCGGCCGCGGTCGACGTTCCCGCGCCGACGGCGGGGTTCAGCCCTTGGGCTTGGCGGAACGTTCCAGGAAGTCCGCGACCTCGGCGATCTCCCGCCGGTCCCGGCCGACTTCGCGGACCAGGGTGAGCGCTTCGTCCTCGTCGGCCTCGATCCACCAGCCGTTGACGTCGCACATGGCGACCGCGGCGATCCAGCCGAGGCGCCAGTTGCCCTCCAGCAGCGGCCGGGTGCGCACCAGGGAGTCCAGCAGGGCGGCCGCTTTCAGCCACAACGTCTCGTAGGCGGGCACTCCGAGCACCTCGGCGCGCGGCCGGTACGCGGCCGAATCGAGCAGGCCGCTGTCCCGCACGACCAGGTCACCTCGCGTGACGGCGGTCGCGAGCAGCAGCAGATCGGAAGCGTCGAGGTATACGAGCACCGATCAATAATCGATCATGCGGGTCCGAGTTTGTCCAGCAATCCCCGGTAATGCGGCAGCACCCGCTGCATCACCTCGCCGAGCTGCTGGTCCTTGCACTGCCGGGCCCACCGTTCGGCGAGCGCGGAGCGCACGATCTCCTGCTTCGAGCGACCTTCGGCGGCGGCGAGCTCCGCCAGCCGATCGCTCTCCTCGTCGGTCAGCCGCAGTGTCATCGCCATGGCCCGGATGGTATCTCGCTGATACCACCCGGACCAAGGTGTCGTTCTGCCTCTTTTCCCAGCGTGGGAGTGGTGCTACACGGCGCCGTACTCGCGGTCCCCGGCGTCGCCGAGACCCGGCACGATGAAGCCGGACTCGTTGAGGCGCTCGTCGACGCTGGCCGTCACGACCCGCAGCGGCAGCCCGGATTCCTCCAGGTGCTGGATGCCTTCCGGCGCGGCGAGGGTGCAGATCGCGGTCACGTCGGTGGCACCGCGCTCGACGAGCAGGTGGATCGTGTGCAGCATCGAGCCGCCGGTGGCCAGCATCGGGTCCAGCACCAGCACCGGCAGCCCGGAGAGGTCCTTCGGCAGCGACTCCAGGTACGGCGTCGGCAGCAGCGTCTCCTCGTCGCGGGCGAGCCCGACGAAGCCCATCTGCGCCTCCGGGATCAGCCGGTGCGCCTGGTCGGCCATGCCGAGCCCGGCGCGCAGCACGGGCACCAGCAGCGGCGGGTTCGCCAGCCGGTAACCGGTGGTGCGGGCGACCGGCGTGTGGATCGGCGCTTCGGCGACTTCGGCGTCGCGGGTCGCCTCGTAGATCAGCATGAGGGTGAGTTCTTGCAGCGCTGCCCGGAAGGCGGCGTTCTCCGTGCGCGCGTCGCGCATGGTCGACAGCCTCGACTTCGCCAGCGGGTGGTCCACGACCCGAACGTCCATGGCCGAGCACACTAACCGGCACGGGTCTCGCCCCGAGCAACGGCGACCGCCCGATGTGCGCCACGTCCCGCCGAACCATCCGCGCCCGGACGGCAGCGCTCCGGCCCTCTCCCGCGAACGGCGTACGCCCACTCGAACGAGTGACGGTAGGAGCGCGCGTGCCGGGTAGTCCGGAATCGATGCGCATACCGGCACGTGCGCGTCCGCCCGGCGCGTCCGCGCGCCGGAACCCGTCACCGGCGGAGGTGTTTCCCATGAAGGCAGTGGTCTACCGAGAGCCGTTCGCGGTCGCCGTCGACGAAGTCGACCGTCCGAGCATCCAACATCCCAACGACGTCATCGTGCGCGTCACCTCGACCGCGATCTGCGGTTCCGACCTGCACATGTACGAAGGACGCACCGCCGCCGAACCCGGCATCGTGTTCGGGCACGAGAACCTCGGGATCATCGACGAGGTCGGCGCCGGCGTCGTCGGCCTCAACCGCGGCGACCGCGTGGTGATGCCGTTCAACGTCGCCTGCGGGTTCTGCATGAACTGCATGGCGGGCGACACGGCGTTCTGCCTCACCGTCAACCCCGGCTTCGCGGGCGGCGCCTACGGCTACGTGGCGATGGGGCCCTACACCGGCGGGCAGGCCGAGTACCTGCGGGTGCCGTTCGCCGACTTCAACTGCCTGGTGCTGCCACCGGACTCCAGCAAGGAGACCGACTACGTGCTGCTGGCCGACATCTTCCCCACCGGCTACCACGGCTGCGAACTCGCCCAGGTGTCCCCGGGCGAGACCTGCGTGGTCTACGGAGCGGGCCCCGTCGGGCTGATGGCCGCGTACTCGGCGCTGCTGCGCGGCGCGTCCCGCGTGTTCTGCGTCGACCGCATCCCGGAGCGGCTGGCGAAGGCCGAGCAGATCGGCGCCGTCCCGATCGACTTCAGCGCGGGCGACCCGGTCGAGCAGATCAAGGACCGCACCGAAGGGGTCGGCACCGACAAGGGCATCGACGCCGTCGGCTACCAGGCGCAGACCGGCGACGCGTCCGGCGAGGAACCGGCCGTGGTGCTCAACTCGCTGATCCACACCGTGCGGGCCACCGGGAGGCTCGGCGTGCCGGGCCTGTACGTGCCCGCCGACCCCGGCGGACCGGACGCGAACGCCAAGCAGGGCATGCTGCTGGTGGCGATCGGGAAGATGTTCGAGAAGGGGCAGGTCATCGGCACCGGGCAGTGCAACGTGAAGCGCTACAACCGGCAGCTGCGCGACATGATCACGGCGGGCCGGGCCGCGCCGAGCTTCGTGGTCTCCCACGAGCTGTCGCTGTCCGAGGCCCCCGACGCCTACACCAAGTTCGACCAGCGAATAGAGGGCTACACCAAGGTCGTCCTGCACCCGTGAGCACACGCCTTGTCCGCGAGCTTGTCCTGCGTAGCGGGTCCGGTAGCGGAACCTCAGCGTTCTTCTCGCTGCGGGGTCTTTTTCCCAAGTGGCTCCGCCACGAGGGAAAAAGCCGTCCTCGCGAGAAGGCCGCTGAGAACCCGCCGGTGGTCGGCCTGCTCAAGCCGGTCACTGCTCAGCGGCTCCGCCGCTGACAAGACAAGACGGAACCCGAAGCTCGCACACCCCAAGACAGGCGGTCGGTGGTCGCGCGCTCGGCGACCCGCTGCGCAGGCCCAAGATCCGAACGATCACCCGGGCGAAGGCATCGAGGGTGGGCCGGTGCTGACTTAGACTGCGCGCATGGTCGAACCACTGCCGACGTCGTCGTCGGGTGAGCAGCGCGCGGGCTCGTTGCCGCCTGAGCTCGCCGAGGCCACCAGGGATGAGAGCTCGCTGCGGCGGTTCCTGCACGGCCTGCCCGGAGTGGACCAGGTGGGGCTGGAGCAGCGGGCCGCGGGCCTGGCCACCCGCAGCATCAAGAAGGACGCGAAGACCTGGGCGATCGACGCGGCGATCGGCATGGTCGACCTGACCACGCTGGAAGGCGCCGACACCGAGGGCAAGGTCCGCGCGCTGGCGGCGAAGGCGCGCCGGCCCGACGCCGACCACCCGGACGTGCCTGCGGTCGCCGCGGTGTGCGTCTACCCGGACCTGGCGGCGACGGCCGTCGAGGCGCTGGCCGGGTCCGGCGTGGGCGTCGCGTCCG
Organism: Saccharopolyspora gloriosae; assembly: GCF_014203325.1. Lineage (NCBI taxonomy): Bacteria > Bacillati > Actinomycetota > Actinomycetes > Pseudonocardiales > Pseudonocardiaceae > Saccharopolyspora > Saccharopolyspora gloriosae. The sequence goes on from NZ_JACHIV010000001.1 coordinate 5,618,567, forward strand.
TCGCGACCGCGTTCCCCTCCGGGCGGTCCTCGCGGCAGGTGAAGCTGCACGAGGTGGAGCTCGCGGTCGCCGCGGGTGCGTCCGACGTGGACATGGTGATCGACCGGGGCGCGTTCCTGTCCGGCCGCTACGGGCAGGTCTTCGAGGAGATCCAGGCGGTGAAGGCGGCGTGCGGCTCCGCGCACCTGAAGGTCATCCTGGAGACCGGCGAGCTCGCCACCTGCGACAACGTCCGGCGGGCGTCGTGGCTGGCGCTGCTGGCCGGGGGCGACTTCATCAAGACCTCCACCGGCAAGGTCTCTCCCGCTGCGACGTTGCCGGTGACGACGCTGATGCTGCAGGCCGTGCGGGAGTGGCGGGACAGCACCGGGCAGCTGCGCGGCGTGAAACCGGCGGGCGGCATCCGGACCACGAAGGACGCGATGCGCTACCTCGTCGCGGTGCACGAGGTGGCCGGGCCGGAGTGGCTGACCCCGGAACTGTTCCGCTTCGGCGCGTCGAGCCTGCTGGGGGATCTGCTGATGCAACGACGAACGCAACGCACCGGCCACTACTCGGCCGCGCACTACGTGGCGGTGGACGCATGAGCTTCTGGGAGTATGCGCCCGCGCCGGAATCGGCGTCCGTGGCGAACCTGCGCGACCGGTACCGGATGTTCGTCGACGGCGAGTTCGTCGACGGCGCGGGCGATCCGCTCACGACGATCAACCCGGCTACCGGCGAACCGCTCGCCGAAGTCGCCACCGCCGCACAGTCCGATGTGGACACCGCGGTCCGGGCGGCGCGACGCGCCTTCGAGCGGACCTGGGGGCCGATGCCCGGCTCCGAACGCGCGAAGTACCTGTTCCGCATCGCCCGGCTCATCCAGGAACGCGGCCGGGAACTGGCCGTGCTGGAGACGCTGGACAACGGCAAGCCCATCAAGGAGGCCCGCGACACCGACATCCCCACCGCCGCGGCGCACTTCTTCCACCACGCGGGTTGGGCCGACAAGCTCGGCTACGCCGGGTACGGCCCCGATCCGCGACCGCTGGGCGTGGCCGCCGGGATCATCCCGTGGAACTTCCCGCTGCTGATGCTGGCGTGGAAGATCGCTCCGGCGCTGGCCTGCGGCAACACGGTCGTGCTCAAGCCCGCCGAGACCACGCCGCTGACGGCGCTGGTGTTCGGCGAGCTGTGCCAGGAGGCCGGGCTGCCCCCGGGCGTGGTGAACATCCTGCCCGGCGCCGGTGACGTGGGCTCCCGGCTCGTCGCGCACCAGGACGTGGACAAGGTCGCGTTCACCGGTTCCACCGCGGTGGGCAAGGAGATCCAGCGCACCCTCGCCGGTACCGGCAGGAAGCTCACGCTGGAGCTCGGTGGCAAGGCCGCGAACATCGTGTTCGACGACGCGCCGCTGGACCAGGCGGTCGAGGGCGTCGTCAACGGCATCTTCTTCAACCAGGGCCAGGTGTGCTGCGCCGGCTCCCGGCTGCTGGTGCAGGAATCCGTCGCCGACGAACTGCTCGGCAAGCTGCGCGCCCGGATGGAGACGTTGCGGGTGGGCGATCCGCTGGACAAGAACACCGATGTCGGAGCCATCAACTCCGCGGAGCAGCTCGCCCGCATCACCGAGCTCGTCGCGGCCGGGGAGGCCGAGGGCGCGTCGCGCTGGAGCAGCTCGTGCCCGCTGCCGGAACGGGGATTCTTCTTCTCCCCCACCGTGTTCGAGCAGGTGCAGCAGTCCATGCGCATCGCGCGGGAGGAGATCTTCGGCCCGGTGCTGTCGGTGCTGACCTTCCGCACCCCGGGCGAGGCGATCAGCAAGGCCGACAACACCCCGTACGGCCTGTCCGCGGGCGTCTGGACGGAGAAGGGCTCCCGCATCCTGTGGGCAGCGCAGCAGCTGCGCGCCGGCGTGGTGTGGGCCAACACGTTCAACCGGTTCGACCCGACCGCGCCGTTCGGCGGCTACCGGGAATCCGGGTTCGGCCGCGAAGGCGGTCGCGCAGGTCTGGAGGCATACCTTGACGTCTGAGCAGCACGAGACCGGCCGGGTCGCGGTGGCCAAGACCTGCAAGCTCTACGTCGGCGGGAAGTTCCCCCGCTCCGAGTCGGGCCGGGTGTACCCGGTGCGCGCGGCCGACGGCGCGCTGCTGGCGAACGCGGCGCTGGCCTCCCGCAAGGACGTGCGGGACGCGGTCGCCGCCGCGCGCGGTGCGTTCCCCGGCTGGTCCGGCGCCACGGCCTACAACCGCGGGCAGGTGCTGTTCCGCATCGCCGAGGTGATGGAGGGCCGCCGCGCCCAGTTCGGCGCGGACGTCGCCGCCGCGGAGGGCCTCGGCGCGGACGAGGCCGCGGCGGTGGTGGACGCCGCGATCGACCGGGTGGTGTGGTTCGCGGGCTGGACGGACAAGATCACCGGAGTGCTGGGCGCGGCGAATCCCGTTGCGGGGCCGTACTTCTCGTTCAGCGTGCCCGAGCCGACCGGCGTCGTCGGCGTGCTCGCCCCGCAGGACTCCTCACTGCTGGGCCTGGTCAGCGTGCTCGCCCCGGTGCTGGCGGCGGGCAACACCGCCGTCGTCGTGACGAGCGCCGAGCGCCCGCTGCCCGCGATCACGCTGTCCGAGGTGCTCGCGACGTCCGACGTGCCGGGCGGCGTGGCGAACCTGCTCACGGGCACGGTCGCGGAACTCGCGCCGCGGCTGGCGTCACACGCCGACGTCAACGCCCTCGACCTCACCGGAGCCCCCGCCGACCTGCGCCCGGAACTGGAACGGGCCGCGGCGGGCACCGTCACGCGCGTGCTCCGCACCGGCCGCGCCGAACCGGACTGGACCGCCGCCCCCGGCCTGGAACGCCTTCGCGCCTTCACCGAGCTCAAAACCGTCTGGCACCCGGTGGGCACCTGACCGCTCGCCGTCGCGCGGCGGCGAAGCGCGGTACTCGCCCGGTGCGGCGTTCGGGCGAGCGCGGCCTGATCAGCACCTCGCGGGCCGCAGCCCGTGCGGCCCGCGAGCCGGGTGCCGCGCTCAGGCCGGAGGGACGACCCGGCCGCGCCGGATCGCGGCGAGCAGCAGCAGGACCGCGCCCGCGAGCAGCACCGCGCCGAGGGTGATCGCCGCCCATCCCGGCAGCTCGAACAGCACCGGCGCCTCGCCGAGCAACCGGTCCACCACGTTCGTCCCCGCGATGGCGAGCAGGCCCGCGACCACCGCACCGGCCAGGTACCAGCGCCTGCCGCGCAGCGCGGTCGCCGAGCGGAACGCCGCGCCGACGGCCACCACGATCAGCAGCAGCATCCACACCGCTCCGACCGCGTCGGCGAGCACGAACGGCACCGGCCCGCGGAAGCCGTCGATGAAGAACTCCAGCCCGAACAAGGTCAGCGCGGCGGTGCCGAGCGCGCCGGCGAGCACGGCGGGCCGGGACAGCTTCGCGGGGTCGCCGTCGAGCTGCGCGGCGACGTGGGCGGCGTACTCGCGCGGGGTGCCGAAGGCCTCGACCGGGTCTTCACCGGATTCGGCGAGGTGCGTGTCCACCTCGGCGAGCACGTCCCCGACACGAGCTCCGGAGATCTCGTGCATCCGCAACGCGATCAGCAGTTCGTCCCGGTACTTCTCGGTCTCGATCGTCATCGCCCCGTCCCCCGTTCGATCACCGAGCTCGCGTTCTTCGCGAACTCCGTCCACTTAGGTCCCTGTTCGGCGAGCACCGCGCGCCCCTGTTCGGTGAGGGCGAAGAACTTGCGGCCGGGGCCGCTCTCCCCCGCCCGCCACTCGGTGCTCAACAGCCCGTCGGCGGCCAGCCGGTTGAGCAGCGGGTACAGCGTTCCCGCTTTCATGTCCGGCAGGCCGGCGTCGGCAAGTCGTTGCAGCAGCAGGTATCCGTAGCCCTCACCGCTCTCGGCGAGCAGCGCCAGGACCGCCAGGTCGAGGACGCCGCGCAGCCATTGGGTCTGCCGCGCGTCGGGCTTCTTCTCAGGCACAACACGAAGGTAGCACCTACTAGTTGGTGACACAAACTAGTAGGTCGACAGCGGGGACGTTCGGACAAAGAGAACCGCCCACCCGGGGCGATCCGAGTGGGCGGCGATTCGAAGAGCTGTCCGCACCGGCGACACCCCGCGCCCCCGACCGGAGCGCGGACCACCGGCGGCGTCAGCGGATCTGCCAGTCCAGCCTGCCGTCTTCGGTGACCGTCGGGTGGCTGTGCCCGGCGGAGGCTCCTTCGGTCAACGACCGGTGCACGTCGGTGAGCATCGCCGAGATGCTGCGCCACTCCGGGCGCTGCACCTGCCCGGCCTCCTGCTCCCACTCCAGCACGCACCCGCGCAGCGGTCCCGGCCGCAGGTCCACCACCAGTTCGTCGGCGAACCCGTCCCCGGCGATGGGAATCCACGCCGGGTGGTAGCTCGACCCCGGCGCGCCCGCGTAGTAGTCGCAGGCGGGCCGTTCCCATTGCGCCGCCCAGGTCTTGCGGTGCCCGCTCCACACTTCCCACGCGCGCTGCGCGCTGTAGGGCGTGTAGAACGGCGGCAGCACATCGGCGAGGACGTCACCGTCGGTGCCGCCGCAGCTGGTCCACCACTCCCGCAGCTCCTCCGGCAACCGGATCTCGAATTCCGTTTCCAGCTCGGCGAAATCCGGCGGCGGGGAAGGCGGAAGCAGGGCCGCTGCGGTCACCGGCGCGTGCTCACCCAACCAAAGCACGATTCTCGTCCACAGCTCCGTGACATCCATTCGAACCATGATCGACGGGGCGGCCGGACGCCGGTACCGCCAACCGTGACCGCGCGCCGCTGCTCACCTCGGACGACCGCTCGAACCCATTCGGTTGCGACGGCTCTCGACAAGGTCGATACGGTAGGCAGCCCGACCGGACGGCAGGCGTGCGTCGGGCAACCCGTAGGCTTCGCGGACGTCTGGTTCGGCGACCGGAGGTAGGAAGATGGCGCAGGACATCGTCCCCATCGAACTGGGGCTTCCGCAAGGTGACGTGGTCACCCTGTGGGCACCGCGATGGCGTGAGGACGGCGAGGACTGGGAGGCCTTCCTCGGCCACGAGGAGGACCTCTACGCGTTCCCCGACGCCGCGAGGCTCGCCGCGTTCGTGCGCACCGCGCACGAGCACGACCTCGACGATCACCCCGCCTGGCACGTGGTGCCCGCTCTGTCCGCGGTCGAGCTGAACCCGGACGAGGACCACCAGTTCGACCTGGTGGGCGTGCCCGAGCTGGTGGCCGACACCCCGGACGTCTGGGCGATCAACGAGCTGCACGACATCGTGGAGATCGCGCGCTCGCTGGCCGACGTGTGCGAACTGGACACGGTGCACGAGGTGCTCGACGCCGCGGACGGCTTCAGCCTGCTCGACCAGGGCACGCTGGTGTTCACCGGCAAGGACGGCCAGAAGCGCTGGTCCGAGCTGTGCGCCGTGGTCGCCGAGCGCTGGGACGAGCTGCTCGACGCGCTCGACTCCGTCGTGAGCACCCCCGAGGTGCCCGCGGACGCCGTGGCCACCGCGGAGACCGAGCTCGCCGAGGCCCTGGAGCACGACGAGGCCGAGCAGACCGACTCCGAATCCGATGTGGACCCGGTGGACGAGGACTCCGAGCCCGGCTTCTGGGGTGAGATCGGCATCGACCCGATCCGGATCATCACCGGCCAGGGCGAGTTCTACTCGCTGCGCTGCTACCTCGACGACGACCCGGTGTTCCTCGGTTCCGACGGGCGCATCGACGTGTTCGGCTCGCCCCGCGCGCTCGCCCGGTTCCTCGCCGAGGGCGAGGCGCTGGAGGACAACGACCTGGCGCGGGTCGCGACCTGGCCGCAGGTGACGCAGCGGGCGACCGGCGGTGAGCTGGAGATCGAGGTCGACCCGGACAACAGCTACGTGCTCACCGGGCTGGACGACGACCTCGCCGCCGGCCCGTCCGAAGTGGACCCGAACCAGCTGGACCTGGCCGAGGAACTGCTGCTGGACGCGGCGACCTGGGCCGACGACAAGACCGTGGACGAGGCGTTGCAGCCCTCGGAGCGGCTCGGCTGGCTGGTGTCGTTCGTGCTGCGCCCGAACCCGAACCGGCTGCCCCCGAGCCCGCCGTTCGACACCGAGGTGGAGGTCTGGCGCGAGCTCGTCGCCCAGTTCGAGGACCAGCGCCTGCGCAAGCACTGACCTCACGACGCGCGAACGGGCCGCCCGATCAGATCGGGCGGCCCGTTGCTCGTTCGTGCCCCGAGATCACCCCATCAGGGTGGCGTACCCGGGCTTGATCGCGTCGTTGATGATCGCCAGGCGGTCGTCGAAGCCCAGGAACGACGACTTCATCGCGTTCACCGTGAACCACTGCATGTCCGCCCAGCCGTAGCCGAACGTCTCGTGCAGCGCGGCGAATTCGCTGGACATCGTGCAGTGGCTCATCAGGCGGTTGTCGGTGTTGACCGTGACGCGGAACCGCAACCGGCTCAGCAGCCCGATCGGGTGCTCGGCGAGCGAGGCCGCGGCCCCGGTCTGCAGGTTCGACGACGGGCACATCTCCAGCGGGATGCGCCGGTCCCGCACGTAGGACGCGAGCCTGCCCAGGTGCACCTCCCCGTCCTCGTCGACCTTGATGTCGTCGACGATCCGCACGCCGTGCCCGAGCCGTTCCGCGCCGCAGTGCTGGATGGCCTCCCAGATGGAGGGCAGCCCGAAGGCCTCACCGGCGTGCACGGTGAAGTGCGCGTTGCGCTGGCGCAGGTACTCGAAGGCGTCGAGGTTCCGAGTGGGCGGGAATCCGGCCTCCGGGCCCGCGATGTCGAAGCCCACCACCTCGGCGTCGCGATAGCGCACGGCCAGTTCCGCGATTTCCGCGGAACGCGCGTTCTGCCGCATCGCGCAGAGAAGTGTTCCGATCCGGATAAGTTTCCCTTGCGATTCCGCACGCCGTTCCCCTTCGCGGAATCCCTCCTGCACGGATTCCACGATCTCCGGCAGGCTCAGCCCGCCTTCCTGGAACAACTCCGGCGCGTAGCGGACCTCGGCGTAGACCACCCCATCGGCCGCCAGGTCCTCGACACATTCGGCGGACACCCGGCGCAGCGCATCGGCGGTCTGCATCACCGCCACGGTGTGCGCGAACGTTTCCAGGTACCGCTCCAGCGATCCGGAATCCGCCGCTTCTCGAAACCACGAACCGAGGGTTTCCGCGTCCTGGTGCGGCAACCCCTCGTATCCGGCGTCAGCGGCCAGGTCGATCACGGTCTGCGGGCGGAGGCCACCGTCGAGGTGGTCGTGCAGCAGGACCTTGGGGGCCAATCGGATCGTGTCCAAGCTCACCGGTGTTGACATGGCACTACGTTACAACCCGGCCACGACGGCTCCGCGCGGGCGGCGAGGGCCGAAAAACCACCCGAATGCACGTCGCCACAGAAGTCACCCGGATAGCCTAAGCGCAACCCCAGCGCCCTATTGACATACAAGAACGCTGGGCTGAACGGCCTAGTGCCCGGCCATCATTCAGAGTGACGCTTCACGGTGCGCTAACTCAATGTATCCGGGGGTGGCTGGGAACGCGGGAAACGACTAGCTACGCTCCATTGGTCCTCCCCTGCCCCTCGACGAAGGACGTCCGAGCCGTGAACGAGAACATGTCCTTCGACCGCATGCGGAACATGCTCACGCGTGCGGCCGAAATCCGCGAGAGCGAGCAGCAGCAGATTTTCGACGCACTCGACGAGATCCACGCCCGGATGTCCCCGCTCGAATCGCTGGGTTCCGTCCGCAAGCGGTTGTCCGAACTCCCCGACCGCACCGAACTCGGCGTGCTGACCGAGCGGGTCGACGAAGCCCTCTCCAAGATCGACGCCCAGGACGGGGTCATCGGTGACGTCAAGCTGGCCGTGGACGGCCTGTTCGACAAGCTCGCCAAGCCCTTCGCCCAGCTCGACGGCCGCCTCGACGGCGTCTCCGGACGCTTCGACGGCGTCGCCGGCCGGATGGACGGGTTGGAGGACAAGCTCGCGCACATCCACAAGCGGCTCGACGAGCTCGGCGGCCACCTCGACAAGCAGGACACCCGGCTGGAAGCCATCCCGGGTTCGGTGACCGGCCAGGTCCGCGAGCGCATCGACGGCCTGGAGACCAGCCTGCGCGGCCGGTTCGCCGAGATCGACGAGGGCGTGCACGAGCACCTCGACGGCACCCGCGAATCCCTGCAGCGCGCGGTCACCGAGACCGGCAGCGGCGTGCAGGGCGCGCTCACCGAAGCCGTCACCGGCAGCCGCGACCAGCTGCAGACCGGTCTCGACGCGCTCGCCGAGCGCCCCGCGGTCGACCCGACCGAGAAGCTCGACAAGCTGGCCGAGCGCCTGGAGCAGCTCACCGAGCGGCTCGACCGCGTCTCCGGCCGGTTGGACAACGTCGAGGACAACGTGCACACCCGCATCGAGGCGGTCGAGCAGGGCGTCAGCACCCGGCTCGACACCGTCGAGGAGGGCGTCAAGTCCGGGCTCGGCGAGCTCGGCGGCACGCTGGCGCAGAACCTGTCGCAGATCAGCGGCACGCTCGCGTCGCGGCCGGACTCCGACGCGGTGGACACGATGGTCCGCCAGGCCAACGAGGAGACCGAGCGGCGCCACGCCGGTCAGCTCGACGAGGCCATGGCCACGTTCGCCGAGCTGATCCTCGGCGGCAGCGGCCCGTCCAGCCCGCCGCCGCCCACCACGCTGCCCCGCCAGCAGCGCGGGCGCGGTCGCTCGAAGAGCGCCAAGCGCGACGGCGACGCCAAGGCGCTGGGTTCGGACGACTCCTCCGACGAGGGTTACGCCGCCGAGAGCGCCTGACCCCGCAGCACCGAGCAGGGCCGCGGTTCCCACCGGGAACCGCGGCCCTGTCGCACGTCCGGCACCGGATCTTTCGAAGTGAACGGACCGTTCGCCCAATCTGATCGGACGAACGGTCCGTTCACTCCACCCCGGAGCACCGACGACGGTTTGAGTGAGCGGACCGTTCGCCCGATCTCGTTGGACGAACGGGCCGTTCACTCACCTCGCTTCGCGGGTCAGGGGCGGATCGTGTCGAGGATCAGCGGGGTGGCGGCGGGAGCCTCGGCGGTGATGGCGACGGCTTCGGCGAGCGCTTCGCGGGCGGCGGGGAGCTTCTCGGGGGTGTCGGTGTGGAGTTCGAGCAGCGGGGCGCCCTCGGTGACCCGCTCCCCCGGTTTCGCCAGGCAGCGGATGCCCGCGGCGTGCTGCACGGCGTCCTCCTTGCGCGCCCGGCCCGCTCCCAGCCGCCAGGCGGCCAGCCCCACGGCGTAGGCATCCAAAGTGGACAGAACACCGGTCGCCGGAGCCGCGAAGGTCTCCACGTGCGCGGCGGTGGGCAGCTCCGCGTCCGGGTCGCCGCCCTGGGCGCCGATCATCGCGCGCCAGGAGTCGTAGGCCTTGCCCGAGGCCAGCACCTCCGCCGGATCCACGTCGGACAGGCCCGCGTGCGCCAGCATCTCCCGCGCCAGCGCCAGCGTCAGCTCCACGACGTCCGCCGGGCCGCCGCCCCGCAGCACCTCGACGGACTCCGCCACCTCCAGCGCGTTGCCCACGGCGGATCCCAGCGGCACCGACATGTCGGTGAGCAGCGCGCTGGTGCGGACGCCGTGCGCGGCGCCGATCGAGACGAGCTCGTCGGCCAGCGCCCGCGCCTGCTCCAGGTCCTTCATGAACGCGCCGGACCCGCACTTCACGTCGAGCACCAGGGATTCGGCGCCCTCCGCGATCTTCTTGCTCATGATGGAGCTGGCGATCAGCGGGATGGACTCGACGGTGCCGGTGACGTCGCGCAGCGCGTAGAGCTTGCGGTCGGCGGGCGCGATGCCCTCGGTGGCCGCGCACACCACGGCGCCGATCTCGGCGAGCTGGGCCCGGATCTCGGGCGCCGAGAGCCGGGCGCGCCAGCCGGGGACGGACTCCAGCTTGTCCAGCGTGCCGCCGGTGTGCCCGAGCCCCCGGCCGGACAGCTGCGGCACCGCCGCGCCGCAGGCCGCGACCAGCGGGGTCAACGGCAAGGTGATCTTGTCCCCGACACCGCCGGTGGAGTGCTTGTCCACTGTGGACCGCGGGACGCCGCTGAGGTCGAGCCGTTCCCCGGAGCCGATCATCGCGGCGGTCCAGCGGGCGATCTCGGCGCGATCCATGCCGCGCAGCAGGATCGCCATCGCCAGGGCGGCCATCTGCTCGTCGGCCACCGCGCCGCGCGTGTAGGCGTCGACCACCCAGTCGATCTGCTCGTCGTCGAGCCGGTCGCCGTCCCGCTTCGCGCGGATCACGTCGATCACCGAGTGCGCCATCAGCCAGATCCCCTCACCGCGCCCGGTCCTGCGCCGGGTGCTGGCCTGATGAGATCACCTCGCCCCCGGACTTGTCGCCCGCGTCGAGAACCCGCCGCGCGGGCGTCAGAGCTCGAAGGCGTCCGGCAGGACCTCCCGCATCGGGATGATGCCGCGCGGGGTGTCCACCAGGCAGTCCGGACCGCCGAGCTCGTAGAGCAGCTGGCGGCACCGCCCGCACGGCATGAGCAGCTCGCCCTGCCCGCTGCGGCAGGCCACGGCGACGAACCGGCCGCCGCCGGTGAGCCGCAGCTGCCCGGCCATCGTGCACTCGGCGCACAGCGTCACCCCGTAGGACCCGTTCTCGACGTTGCAGCCGACGACGAGCCGCCCGTCGTCGCAGACCGCCGCCGAGCCCACTTGGAGCTTCGAATAGGGGCAGTACGCCTTCGCCGCGGCCTCCACGGCCGCCGCGCGCAGCGCCTCCCAGTTGATCGTCTCCATGTCCACTCCTGATCTCGTAGGCTCTCCGGTCGAATGTCGCACTCGCCCCCGCCGCGCGGGGCGGCGACACGGTTCCCGGCGGTATTGGAAGCCGCCTGGAGGCGGACTCCGCGTTTCCCACCGGAATTCGCCGACCCGATACGCGGCGCACGTCCGGTGACATGGCTCTCGAAAACAAGACTTGACGCTGCCGCTCTCGCATTGCGCCGGTGTCACGAGTTGATTTCTACATCGATCCACCAGCCTGGGGCCTTTGTCTGGTCGATCACACAGAGCACAGGCGAGTAGGCCGCAAGGATGGCGCGGGTCTAGCATCCGAGAAGTCCAGGCCCTAGTTCAGGTGGCCGGTGACGGGCGTACGAATGATGACGACTCGGACCGGTCGTCACGTTCCCGAACGGGCCGTCAGTCCACCAGCGACGTTGGAGGCCTTCCACCATGGCCAGCACCACCGCCTCCGCGGCGGAGGCCCCCCAGCGCGAGGGCAACCCTCGTGCCAAGGGATCCCTCTACCGCGGTGATTTGGGCATGTGGTCGTGGGTAGCGCACCGCATCACGGGCGTGCTCACATTCTTCTTCTTGTTCGTGCACGTGTTGGACACCGCTCTCGTGCGGGTATCGCCTGAGGCGTACGACACGGTCATCGAAACCTACAAAAGCCCGATCATGATCCTGTTCGAACTGGGTCTGCTCGCGGCGGTGCTGTTCCACGCGTTCAACGGCATCCGCGTCATGCTGGTCGACTTCTGGGCGAACGGACCGAAATACCAGAAGCCGATGCTCTGGACCGTTCTGGTGTTGTGGCTGGTGCTGATCGTTCCCGCCGCCATCAGCATGCTCACGCGCGCCGTCACGGAACTGTTCGGGGGGCACTGACCCATGACCACCATCGACGCGCCGCTGTCGGTCGACAAGCCGCGGTCCCCGCACCGCCCGGCCGCCCGCCGCAGCAACTTCGAGCTCTACAGCTGGCTGTTCATGCGCCTGTCGGGCGTGCTGCTGCTGTTCCTGGTCCTCGGACACATGCTGATCATGCTGTTCCTGGACGGCGGGGTGCACCGGATCAACTTCGCGTTCGTCGCGGGTCGCTGGGCTTCGCCGTTCTGGCAGTTCTGGGACCTGACGATGCTGTGGCTGGCCGGCCTGCACGGCGGCAACGGGCTGCGCACCGTGATCAACGACTACTCCCGCAAGGACGCCACCCGGTTCTGGCTGAAGATGCTGCTGTACGTCTCGGTCCTGCTCACGGTCGGTCTGGGCACCTTCGTGCTCTTCACCTTCGACCCGAACATCGGCTGACGACACAGCGCAGGCTTCGAGGCCCCGCACTGAGCGGACGGCCTCGCCAGCGGCCCTAGGAGGCGACCATGCAACACCACAAGTACGACGTGGTCATCGTCGGCGCCGGCGGCGCCGGGATGCGCGCGGCGATCGAGTCGGGCCAGCGGGCCCGCACCGCCGTGCTGACGAAGCTCTACCCCACGCGCTCCCACACCGGCGCGGCGCAGGGCGGCATGTGCGCCGCGCTGGCCAACGTCGAAGAGGACAACTGGGAGTGGCACACCTTCGACACCATCAAGGGCGGCGACTACCTCGTCGACCAGGACGCCGCCGAGGTCATGGCCAAGGAGGCCATCGACTCGGTGCTCGACCTGGAGAAGATGGGGCTGCCGTTCAACCGGACGCCCGAAGGCAAGATCGACCAGCGCCGGTTCGGCGGGCACACCCGTGACCACGGCAAGTCCCCGGTCCGCCGGGCCTGCTACGCCGCGGACCGCACCGGCCACATGATCCTGCAGACGCTGTACCAGAACTGCATCAAGCACGGCGTCGAGTTCTTCAACGAGTTCTACGTCCTCGACGTCACCATGAGCGAGGACGAGAACGGCGAGCAGGTCTGCACCGGCGCCGTCGCCTACGAGCTCGCCACCGGCGAGATCCACGTCTTCGAGGCGAAGTCCGTCGTGTTCGCCACCGGCGGTTTCGGCAAGGTCTTCAAGACGACGTCCAACGCGCACACCCTCACCGGTGACGGCATGGGCATCATCTACCGCAAGGGCCTGCCGCTGGAGGACATGGAGTTCTACCAGTTCCACCCGACCGGCCTGGCCGGGCTGGGCATCCTCATCTCGGAGGCGGTCCGCGGCGAGGGCGGCATCCTGCGCAACGCCGACGGCGAGCGGTTCATGGAGCGCTACGCCCCGACGATCAAGGACTTGGCGCCGCGCGACATCGTCGCCCGCTCCATGGCTCTGGAAGTGCTGGAAGGCCGCGGCGCCGGTCCGAACAAGGACTACGTGCTGCTCGACGTCACGCACCTCGGCGCGGACGTGCTGGAGCAGAAGCTGCCGGACATCACCGAGTTCTCCCGCACCTACCTGGGCGTGGAGCCGACCACCGAGCCGGTGCCGGTGTACCCGACCGCGCACTACGCGATGGGCGGCATCCCCACCAACATCGTCGGTGAGGTGCTCAAGGACAACGAGACCACCATTCCCGGCCTGTACGCCGCCGGCGAGTGCGCGTGCGTCTCGGTGCACGGCTCGAACCGCCTGGGCACGAACTCGCTGCTGGACATCAACGTGTTCGGCCGCCGCGCCGGCATCGCCGCCGCGGACTACGCCAACGCCCACGAGCACGTGGAACTCCCGGAGGAGCCCGCGAAGCTCGTCGAGGGCATGGTCGAGCACCTGCGCACCGCGCACGGCGGGGAGCGGGTCGCCACGATCCGCACCGAGCTGCAGGAGACGATGGACGCCAACGCCTCGGTGTACCGCACCGAGGAGACCTTGAAGACGGCGCTGTCGGACGTGCAGGCGCTCAAGGAGCGCTACGGCCGGATCGCGGTGCACGACAAGGGCAAGCGGTTCAACTCGGACCTGCTGGAGGCCATCGAGCTCGGCTTCCTGCTGGACCTCGCGGAATCGCTGGTGAACGCCGCGCTGGCGCGCAAGGAGTCCCGCGGCGGGCACGCCCGCGAGGACTACACCGCGCGCGACGACACGAACTTCATGCGCCACAGCATGTCGTACAAGCAGCTGCCCGACGCCGAGGATCCGAACGCGCCACTGGGACTCACCGGCTTCCAGTCCGACATCCGGTTGGACTACAAGCCCGTCGTCGTGACCCGGTACCAGCCGATGGAGCGTAAGTACTGATGACCGCAACCGTCACGAACACCGAACAGACCACGGACCTGCCTTCGGACGCCCCGCCGATCCCCGAGGGCGCGACCATGGTCACGGTCCGCATCCAGCGGTTCAACCCCGAGGTCGACGAGGACCTGCACTGGGAGTCCTTCCGGATCCCGGCGCTGCCCAGTGACCGCGTGCTGAACCTGCTGCACTACATCAAGTGGTACGTCGACGGCTCGCTGACGTTCCGCCGGTCGTGCGCGCACGGTGTCTGCGGCTCGGACGCGATGCGCATCAACGGCGTCAACCGGCTGGCGTGCAAGGTCCTCATGAAGGACCTGTTCGCCAAGAACGGCGAGACGACGATCAGCGTCGAGCCCATCAAGGGCCTGCCGGTGCACAAGGACCTGCTGGTCGACATGGAGCCGTTCTTCGAGGCGTACCGGGCGATCAAGCCGTACCTGGTCACCTCGGGCAACGAGCCGACCCGCGAGCGCACCCAGTCCGTCGCGGAGCGCGCGCGCTTCGACGACACCACCAAGTGCATCCTGTGCGCGGCGTGCACCACGTCGTGCCCGGTGTACTGGTCGGAGGGCTCCTACTTCGGGCCCGCCGCGATCGTCAACGCGCACCGGTTCATCTTCGACAGCCGCGACGAGGCCGCCGAGGAGCGCTTGGACATCCTCAACGACGTGGACGGCGTGTGGCGCTGCCGCACCACGTTCAACTGCACGGACGCCTGCCCCCGTGGCATCCAGGTCACCAAGGCGATCCAAGAGGTCAAGCGGGCCTTGATGTTCCGCCGCCGCTGACCCCGCGCAGCACTCCCGGAAGCGCCCGCCTCCCCCGGAGGCGGGCGCTTCCGCGTCTCCGGGGCCGGTCAGCGCGGGGCGTCGGTGAAGCGTTCGTGGCCTACGACGCCGAGGAGTTCGAGCTTGGCGTGGCCCTCGGTGCCGGGGGCGGCGGTGAGCACGAGCAGCGCCTGGGACTGGTCCTCGGTGAACAGGATCTGGCAGTCCAGTTCGATCGGGCCGAGTTCGGGGTGCAGCAGGGTCTTGTGGTCGGCGAAGCGCTTCGCGACCTCGTGGCGCTGCCACAGCTCGGCGAACTCCGCGCTCTCCCGCTGCAACGCCCGCACCAGGTCACCGGCGGCGGAGGCGTCGCCCATCATCCCGTAGCCGGCACGCAGGTTCGCGACCTGCGCGCGGCTCTGCCGGTCGCGGTCGGCCTCCGGGTACATCCGGCGCTCGTGCTCCGGGGTGGTGAACCAGCGGTAGACCTCGCTGCGGGACAACCCGGTGTAGCCGGAGCGGTCGCCGAGCAGGGCGACGGCCAGCCGGTTCTGCACCAGCGTCTCCCCCAGCGCGGACAGGATCAGCGCGGGGGTGTCGTCGAGCCGGTCCAGCACCCGCAGCAGCGCGGGCGCCACGTGCGTCGCCGCGACCACCGGCGTGGGGGCGTTGTGCCCGGCCACGCGGAACAGGTAGTCCCGCTCGTCGTCGGTGAGCCGCAACGCCCTGGCCAGCGCGGTGAGCAACTGCGCGCTGGGATGCGGGCCGCGGCGCTGCTCCAGCCGCGTGTAGTAGTCCGTGGACATTCCCGCCAGCGACGCCACCTCCTCGCGCCGCAACCCCGGAGTGCGCCTGCGGGCGCCCGGGGGCAGGCCGACGTCGGCGGGGCGCAGCGCCGCCCGGCGGCGGGACAGGAAGGTGGCGAGCGCGGCGCGGTCCATGTCCCCAGCATGGCCCCGGCGGGCGGCGCCGACCAGGGACCGCGGATCCCCCGATGACCGGTCTCTGCACGGGGCGCCACGGCCCGCTGAGACTCGTGGCATGCACATCAACGGCAACACCGTCTTCATCCCCGGCGCCAGCAGCGGCATCGGCCTCGCCCTCGCGCTGCGCCTCCAGGCCAAGGGCAACACCGTGATCATCGGCGGGCGCCGCGAGGAACTGCTCGATCGGATCGTCGCCGAGCACCCCGGCCTCGACGCCGTGCGGATCGACACCCTCGACCCGGCGAGCATCCGCGACGCGGCCGCCGAGGTGCTGGCGCGGTACCCCGAGCTCAACGTGCTCGTCCCGATGGCGGGGATCATGCGCGTCGAGGACTGGCGCAAGCCGGCCGGTTTCCTCGAATCGGCCGAGGACGTCATCGCCACCAACGTGCTCGGCCCGATCCGGCTCATCGCCGAGTTCGTCGAGCACCTGCAGACCCGGCCGGACGCCACGATCCTCACCGTGTCCTCCGGGCTCGCGTTCAGCCCGCTGCGCGCCACACCCAGCTACAACGCGTCGAAGGCCGCGATCCACATGCTCACCGAATCGCTGCGGCTGCAGCTGGCGGGCACCAGCGTGCGGCTGCAGGAGCTCGCGCCGCCCGCCGTGCGCACCGAACTGCTGCCCGGCCACCAGGAGAGCGCGCACGCGATGCCGCTCGACGAGTTCGCCGACGAAGTCGTGTCGCTGCTGGAATCCGAGCCCGAGGCCCGGGAAGTCCTGGTCGAGCGGGTGAAGTTCCTCCGCTACGGGGAGGCGCGCGGCGACTACGACCAGGTGGTGGCCGCGCTCAACGCCGCCGACCCGCACGGCGACTGAGCAACGGACCGGAGGAGAAGACCATGCCGTTCGCGAACCTGAAAGTGCCCGCCGGATCGCTCGACGCCGAGCAGAAGGAACGGCTCGTGCACCGCGTCACCGACCTGTACGCCGAGATCTACGGCGAACGGGCCCGCGCCACCACCCTCGTTCTCGTGGAGGACGTCGCCGACGGCGGTTGGGGGATCGGCGGGGACGTGCTGACGCTCGCCGCGCTGCGCGGCGAACCGCGGGCGGGCTGACCGCGCCGATCAGCCGCGGGTCGCGCGCAACGCCCGCCAGCCGAGCACGCCGATGGCGGTGCCCAGCACCAGCGACACCGCGGCGATCACGAAGTGCACGTAGAGGAACGGCGTGGGCGAGCCCGCCTGCCAGGAGTTCTCGCTGATCCAGATGTTGCGGAAGAAGGTCGGCCACAACAACCAGGACCAGACGCCGAAGGCGAGCAGGAGCAGGGCGGTACGGCGGGAGAGCGTCACGCGACCCAGTATCGTCCCGCCCTGGTCGCGGGCTCGCGCACCCCGGTCGGCAGGTGGGCCAGGTCTCCCGGCGGCCCGCTCGGGCGGTGGCCGGTGGAGCGGCTCGTGATGATCTCCGTGGACCGGGGATCATCGCGCCGCCGCGTTCGCTAGCCTGAGCTCGTGCCCGTGAGAGCTCACCGCCCGGTCGCCCCGGTCCGCACAACTCCCCCGTCTCAGCCGAGGAATCCGGCATTCACGCCGAATGCCTCGGAAGCGGGATCGTTCGCGGATCGGCGCAGATCGCCTTCGGACCACCGGCCGAGCTCGACGGGCCTGCGGCTCGCCGTCGCGGGATGCGCCGCGCTCCTGCTGCTGGGTCCCGTGCCGCTGACCGCGACGGCCGCCCCCGCGCAGGCGCCGGGCGGCGGTTGCCCGAACGCGGCCGCGCCACCGGCTGCCGTGGACACCTCCGAGGTGCCGCCGCCGGGCGTGCCCGCCCCGGAACCGCTGCCGATCCCCGCGGAACCCGTCGGCGGCCCGCGGCTCGCCGAATGCGGCGAGGTCCGGCCGCCCGATGTCCCGCCCGCGCCGATCGACCCGGTCGCCTCCCAGTCCTGGGTGCTCGCCGACCTGGACACCGGGGAGGTCGTGGCGGCGCGCGACCCGCACGCGCGGCACCGCCCCGCTTCCACGATCAAAGTGCTCACCGCGCTGGTGACCATTCGGGAGCTCGACCTGGACGAGCGGATCATCGCCACCCAGGCCGACGCCGACCAGGAGGGCAGCCGGGTCGGGCTCGAACCCGGCGTCGTCTACACCGTGCGGCAGGTGCTGGCCGGGTTGATCATGCAGTCCGGCAACGACGCCGCGCACGCGCTCGCGATGAAGCTCGGCGGTGTCGAGCAGACCGTCGGCAAGATGAACGCGCTCGCCGCCGAGATCGGCGCGCTCGACACCCGCACCGCCACACCGTCCGGTTTGGACGGTCCGGGCATGAGCACCTCCGCCTACGACCTGGCGCTGATCTTCCGGACCGCGATGCGCCACCCCGAGTTCGCGAACGCCGAGGCGACCCGGGAGATCCAGCTGCCCGGCAAACCGGGCGAACCACCGATCCCGGTGGAGAGCGACAACGCCGTGCTGTGGAACTACCCGGGAGCGCTCGGCGGCAAGACCGGCTTCACCGACGACGCGCGGCACACCTTCATCGCCGCCGCCGAACGCGACGGCAGGCGGCTCGTCGCAGTGCTGATGCGCGGCGAGAACAAGCCCGTCAAGCAGTCCCAGCACACGATGCACCTGCTCGACTACGGGTTCTCGCTACCGCGCGACGCCGCGGTGGGCGAGCTGGTGACCGAGCCGTCGCCGACTTCGGAGGCCGAGCAGGAACCGGAACCGCAGGCCGCGGCCGCCGCGGACGAACCGTCGTCCCCCTTGTACGGCACCGTCGGCGGACCGCTGACCCTGCTGGCCGTCGCGGGCATCGTCGTCGCCGGCGCGTTCGCCGTGCTGCGCAGGCGCCGCGCCAAGCTCGCCGCCGCCCGCCGTGCGGCCGACCGCACGACCGACCACCCCTGATCCGCGCGCTGCCCGGCCGAGAGTTGGGTTTCGAAGCGGAAACGGCCCCCCGGCCCGGTTCGGGGCAAGGCCGGGGGACCGCGCGCCCCGTGCGGTGGCCACCGCACGGGGCAGGAGCCGGTGACCGGTTCGGGGTCGCACCGCGAGGGCGGCCCGTAGGTCAACCGGGCTCACCCGCCACCAACTCCTATAAACGAGAATGCCGGGTCTAGCTTCAGAACGAAGCAGTGCGACTACCCGAGTACTACCTAGCCCGTCCGAGTGATCACCGCAGCGCGGCAGCGCCGGGCATTGAACTCGCCGCTCCAGACGAACAGCGTCCTTGATCCTTGTCTTGTCAACGGCGAAGCCGGTGAGCAGCAACCACCCTGCCCACCGGCACCGCAGCGGGTTCTCAGCGTTCTTCTCGCGAGGACAGCTTTTTCCCTCGTGGCGGAGCCACTCGGGAAAAAGATCCCGCAGCGAGAAGAACGCTGAGGTTCCGCCACCCGCCCCCTACGCAGAAAAACAACGACACGGAGGATCAACGACGGCGTCGGAGGCTCCAGCCGAGCAGAGCTCCCAGGCCGAACAGGCCGATCGTCGTCGCGCCGCCGGACTTCCGGACTCGCACTTGCGGGCGGATCACGGCCGGTGGGGGCGGTTCCGGGAGGGCGCGCCGTTCGTTCTCGGCGGCCGAGGCCGTCCAGGCCGTGACGAACAGGATGAAGCGCGACGTCAGGTACGCGAACACGAGCAGACCGAGGATGGGGCCGAACGCGGCGGCCGCGGGCGAGCCGGTGACGCTGCCCAGGTAGATCACGCCGACCTGCTTGAGGACTTCGAAGCCGACCGCGGCGAACAGGCCGCCCCACATCGCGCTGCGCAACGTCACCGGGGTGCGCGGCAGCCGCGCCAGCACCCAGGTGAACACCAGCCAGCCCGCCAGCAGCGAGAGCAGGATCGTCAGCACCGACAGCACGATCCGCGCGGGCACCGTGTTGCCGATGCCGAGCAGCCCGAACAGCGCGCGCCCCGCGCCGCCGCCGAGCGCGCTGAGCCCGAACGAGAGCGCCATCGCCAAGCCCAGGCCGAGCAGCGACAGCAGGTCGGAGCCGAGCCGCTTCAGCATCGGCGGGGCCTGCTGGTCCTGGCTCCACTGCGCGGTCAACGCTTCGCGCAGGTTCGTCATCCATCCCAGCCCCGAGTACAGGGCGACGAGCAGACCGATGATCCCGACGGCGCCCGCCTGCTCGATCGCCTGCCCCACGACCTGGTTGAGCATGCCGCTCATCTGCGGGTCCGGGACGGCTTCGGTGATCGAGCGGCGCAGCTCGTCCAGCAGGTCGGGGTTGCCGCCGAGCACGAATCCGGCGACGGCGAAGGAGATCATCAGCAGCGGGACGAGCGCGAGCACGCTGAAGTAGGTGATCGCCGCGGCGTAGTAGTCGCCGTACTGGCCTTGGTAGCGCGCCGCCGCCCGGATCAACCGGTCCAGCCACGGGTGGTCCCGCCGCAACCGTTCCAGCTGGCCGGATACGCCCTCGCCGGGTGTGGCGCTGCGCGCCGGTTGACTGCGATCCGTCACGGATTCACCTCCAGGCCCATCCGGGACTGCCCCGAACGGGCCTGAGGCTACCGCCGAATGATCTCCTCAGCGCAGAGGCGGCAAGAAGCCGACGCGCTCGTAGGTGAGCCGCAGCGTCTCGGCGGCGACCTCCCGCGCGTGCTCGGCTCCTCGGCGCAGCACCTTGTCGAGCTCCGCGGGGTCCGCGAGGTAGCCGTTGACCTTCTCCTGGAACGGCGTCGCGAATTCGACGAAGGTCTCGCCGACGGCCTTCTTCAGGTCGCCGTACCCCTTGCCTTCGAACTCGGTCTCCAGGTCGGCGATGGTGCTGCCGGTGAGCGAGGACTGGATCGCGAGCAGGTTGCTCACGCCCGCCTTGTTCTCCGGGTCGTAGCGGATTTCGCGCTCGTTGTCGGTGACCGCGGAGCGGATCTTCTTCGCGGAGCGCTTCGGCTCCTCCAGCAGGTCGATCACGCCGCTCGGCTGCGACTTGCTCATCTTCGCCGACGGGTCCTGCAGGTCCTGGATCTTCGCGGCTTCCTTCGGGATGTGTGCGGCGGGCACGGTGAAGGTGTCGCCGTAGCGGGAGTTGAACCGCTGCGCGAGGTTGCGGGTGAGCTCCAGGTGCTGGCGCTGGTCTTCGCCGACGGGGACCTGGTTCGCCTGGTACAGCAGGATGTCCGCGGCCTGCAGCACCGGGTAGGTGAACAGCCCGACGCTGATGTGGTCGGCGTCCTGGCGGGCCGACTTGTCCTTGAACTGGGTCATCCGCCCGGCTTCGCCGAATCCGGCGAGGCATTCCAGCACCCAGCTCAGCTGGGCGTGCTCGGGGACGTGGCTCTGCACGAACAGGGTGGACGCGTCCGGGTCGATCCCCAGCGCGAGCAGTTGCGCCGCGGACACGCGGGTGCGCTTGCGCAGCAGCTCCGGGTCTTGCGCGACGGTGATCGCGTGCAGGTCGACGACGCAGTAGAAGGCGTCGTGGTCGGCCTGCATCCGCACCCAGGACCGCAGGGCGCCCAGGTAGTTGCCGAGGTGGAAGGAATCGGCGGTGGGCTGGATGCCCGACAGGACGCGGGGACCGCGTCCCGTCGCCGAGTCGCCTGCTGCGGAAGTGCGCGGGTTCTGGGTGGCCGAGTCGTCGCTGCTCACCCGTTGATTCTCGCAAGGTCCGCCGGGTCGGGGGGACCGGGTCGCGCATGTTCGCGGCGGGAACGCCGCGCGGTCAGCCCTTGCGCTGGTTCTCGGGCTGGATCTCGATCTTCTTGCGGCGGAGCACGCCGGCGAGCATGCCCACGACGCCGAAGCCGATGGCGGCGAGCCCGACCGGGGCCGTCGCGACTTCGAAGAAGTTGTCCTGCGCGAGGATCCGGCCGCTGCCCGCGGCTTGCGCCGTCGCGGTACCCAGGATCGTGGTGGCCATCAACAGCCCCAGCACCAATCCTCGCGTGGTCATGCGAGCAAATCGGCTACGCACGAGCGTTGCCTCCCTTAACGGTTAACCCGTACGGGTCATCGAACTCTCGACCCGGTTGCGGACCGTACCGATCGCGAGTGAACACCACGATCGCGTTGCGTAAACCGGTCACAACGCAGAGATCCTATTTACCCCCTGAAGCGTGGCCGCAGCGGGTACCCGAAGCGGCGATCATCACTGATCGCAGCTGGTGAGCCGGACTTGCTCGCACGATGCGTTGAATTAACACGATTCGACCGGTGACCAGTGCCATACCGTGCAAGGCGGCAAGACCGGCAAGGGACTGAGCCGTCCGGCCCAGGGACGGGCCCCGAATCGGCAGAGCCTTCCGGACGGACGGCGCGGGGCTCCGCTCCGCGCGCCCCGGCCGCTCCGGGGGTCGCGGCGAACCTCGCCGAACGTCACCCGAAGCACACCTGGTCGCCGTCGGATTACTCCTTTTCGCCCTACCCAAGTTCCCCGAACGGGCGGAGTATCCGACGATCATTCACTGATCGCTCGGTACGAGTGTGCCGTGGGAGGACACGTGTCACCACATCGATCGACATCGCGAATGCCTGGGAAATCCCTGCGCATCGCGGGTTCCGCGTTGGCGCTGAGCCTGCTGGTCCCGGCCGTCGCCGCCGTCCCGTCCAGCCTTCCCGAGCCCAGCGCGACGGCCGCCGCGTCCGCGGCGCCCGCGCACTTCGTGGTGCTGGGGCCGACCGGCGACGGACTCCGCACCACCGAGGACTCGGTGCGGGCCGTCGGCGGGACCGTGGTGCAGAGCTGGCCGCAGATCGGGGTGGTCGTGGCGACCGCCACCGATCCGGGCTTCGCCGCCGCCGTGCGCGCGCAGCCCGCGGTGGAGCAGGCGGGCGCGAGCCGCAACCTCGCCGAACAGCTGCCGCCCGCCCCGCCGAGCACCCGGCTGGAGACCTTGGAGGGCACCGCCGACGCCCGCCCCGCCGCGATCAACGGGCAGGAGCCGCTGGAAGCCGACCAGTGGGACCTGCCGCTGATCAAGGCCGATCAGGCGCACGCGATCTCCCAGGGCAGCCCGGAGGTCACCGTCGGCGTGCTCGACTACGGCATCGACCCGGAACACCCCGACCTGAAGCCGAACCTGGACCTGGCGAAGTCGGTGAGCTGCGCCGAAGAGGGCATCCCGAACACCGCCGTGGAGGCGTGGGCACCGGAGGACGAGACCCAGGCGCACGGCACGCACGTCGCGGGCACGATCGCCGCGGCCCGCAACGGAGTCGGCGTGGCGGGGGTCGCGCCGGACGTCGGCCTCGCCTCGGTGCGCGTGATCGACGACGACGGGTTCATCTATCCCGAGTACGCGGTGTGCGGGTTCATCTGGGCCGCCGAGCACGGTTTCGACGTCACGAACAACTCGTACTTCGTCGACCCCTGGTACCTGTGGTGCGAGAACGATCCGGACCAGCGCGCGGGCGCCGAAGCGGTGCGCCGCGCCGTCGCCTACGCGGCGGGCCACGACGTGGTGAACGTGGCCGCGGCGGGCAACAGCGGCTGGGACCTCTCGCAGCCGATCCACGACACGAACAGCCCGAACAACGGCGGCCCGGTGCAGGACCGGCAGACCGGGCACGACTGCACCGTGCTGCCGGGCGAGCTGCCCGGCGTGGTGACCACGTCCTCGGTCGGCGTGGACTCGGTGAAGTCGTACTTCTCCAACTACGGCCTGGGTTCGACGACGGTGACCGCACCGGGCGGCGACGCGAAGCAGCTCCCGCCGACGCCGTCGGCGAACGGCCGCATCCTCTCCACCGTTCCCGGTGGCGGCTGGGGCTGGATGCAGGGCACGTCGATGGCGTCGCCGCACGCGGCGGGCGTGGTGGCACTGCTGCGCAGCACCCACCCGGAGTGGAACGCGCCGCAGACGACGGGCGCGCTGTCCGGCCAGGCGGACGCGCTGCCGTGCCCGACGGCCTACGACCCGGACGGCGACGGCAAACCGGACGCGGTCTGCGAGGGCGGTACCACCGGCGCCGGCTTCTACGGTGCCGGACTGATCGACGCCCTGGACGCCGTCAGCTGACCGGACGCCGGTGCGCCTTCCGGAAGGAAGGCGCACCGGCACGGCCTCTTTTGATCCTTGTCTTGTCAGTGGCGAAGCCGCTGAGCAGCGACCACCAAAGCAAAACGACCACCAGCGGGTTCTCAGCGGTTTCCTCGCGAGGACAGCTTTTTTCCTCGTGGCGGAGCCACTTGGAAAAAAGATCCCGCAGCGAGGAAACCGCTGAGGTTCCGCCACCCGCCCCCTACGCAGGTCCTTCCGACGGGGCCATCAAGCTCCTGGCGCCACCCAGCCGCGCCGCTCTCCCTCGTTGATCAGCTCTTGCACCGCCGTCCACAGCGGAGTCGACGCCTCGCCGATCACGGCCTTGCGCTCGCGCACCACGTCCGCGGTGACGCCGGGAGTGCGCCACGTCCCGCCGCCGGTGAGCCAGTTCAGCAGCAGCGGCTGCACCCGGTCGATCGCCTTGGCGAAGCGCGCCTCCGGGGTGCGGCGGGCCTCGAACTCGTCCCACAGCTCCCGGAAGCGGCGCTCCTGGTCGTCGGGCAGCAATCCGAACAACCGGTCCGCGGCGGCTTCTTCGCGCTGCTGCTGGCTCTCCCGGCCTTCGTCGTCGTAGAGCGGGGTGTCGCCCGCGTAGATCTCGATGAGGTCGTGCACGACGACGAGCTCGATGGTGCGGCCGACGTCGATCGGCTCGTCGGAGTGCTCGGCCAGCACCGACACCATCAGGGCGAGGTGCCAGGAGTGCTCGGCGTCGTTCTCCCGCCGGTCGGCCGCGGCCAGCGGCGACTGCCGGAGCACCGTCTTGAGCTTGTCCACCTCGGCCACGAACACCAGCTGCTCCCGCAGCCTCCCGACGACGGAGCCGGGCAACGGGCTGCGCTGGGCGATCAGTTCATCTTCGGATTCCACCCGCCCAGATTGGCCACCCCGGCACCGGCGATCAACACCCGCGCGGTCCTCGTCGCCGAATCGGCCGCGCTACTCGCCGATGCGTCCGTCGATCCGTTCGCGCAGCAGGTCGGCGTGGCCGTTGTGCCGGGCGTACTCCTCGATCATGTGCACGAGCAGTTCGCGCAGCGTCCGCACGCCCCTGTCGTGCCCGACGAAGTCGAGATCGGTCTCGGCCGCGAACCGCTCGGCGAACGCGACCTCGTCGCGCCAGGCTGCCCACGCGTCGTCCACCACGGCCGGGTCCGCCACGGCACCGTCGAAGTCGCCGTCGGGCTCGGTGGCGGACTGGTAGCGCTTGGGCACGTCCTGCCCGGCGAACCGGCGGCGGAACCAGCCGCGCTCCACGTCGGCCAGGTGCCGCAGCAGCCCGAGCAGCGACATGGTCGACGGCTCGACCGCGCGGCGGGCCAGCTGCTCGGCGTCCAGGCCCTCGCACTTGATCTGCAAGGTCAGCCGCTGGTAGCGCAGGTACTCCACGAGCGTCGACCGCTCGTCCCCCGGCGGCGCGTCGCTGTCCCGAGGGTCGACCGCGGGGTCCAGGAACAGGTCGGCGCGGTGCTGAGGCGAGGTCATCCCCCGATCCTCACCACGCCCCACCCCCCGATCAACCGAATTTCCGCGCGCACCCGCGGTACCGATCGAACGCAGGCCCCGGCTGGGGCGGTCAGCGGTCGTAGGTCGTTGTGACCGGGGCGTGGTCGCTCCAGCGCTTGTCGTAGGACGGGGCCTTCTCGACCCAGGACTCGGTGGCCAGCTCGGCCAATCCGGGAGTCGCGACCTGGTAGTCGATGCGCCAGCCGGAGTCGTTGTCGAAGGCCTTGCCGCGGTAGGACCACCAGGAGTATGGGCCCGGCCCTTCGGGATTGCGGGCGCGGAAGACGTCGACGTAGCCGAGTTCGTCGAAGACGCGGCTCATCCATTCCCGTTCCTCGGGCAGGAAACCCGCCGACTTCTGGTTGGCCTTCCAGTTCTTCAGGTCGACTTCGCGGTGCGCGATGTTCCAATCCCCGCAGACGAGCACCTCCATTCCCGCCGCACGCGCGCGTGCGCGCAGGGATTCGAGGTAGGGCAGGAATTCCGCCATGAACCGTTCCTTCTCGTCCTGGCGTTCCGTGCCCACCTCCCCGCTGGGCAGGTAGAGGCTGGCGACGACGAGCCCGGGGAGCTCGATCTCGGCGTAGCGCCCGCTGTCGTCGAATTCGGCGCTGCCGAAACCGATCCGGGACGCCGAGGGTTCCACTCGGGAGTACAGCGCGACGCCGCTGCGCCCCTTCGCGGAACTGGGCGCGAGCAGCGGGAACCAGCCTTCGGGCTCGCGGACGGCGGCCGTGAGCTGGTCCGGTTCGGCGCGGGTCTCCTGCATGCAGATGACGTCGGCCCGGGTTCCGGCCAGCCACTCGACGAATCCCTTTTTCGCGGCGGCGCGCAATCCGTTGACGTTGACGGTCGAGACGGTGAACACGACGAGGAGCGTAACGATCGGCACCGACGAACCGACGTTGCGTTCGACGCGGCACTGCGGGGACACTGCTCGCGCATTGACGCAACTGGGGAATCACCGACATGTTGATCATGAGATACTGCACCCGCCGGATCGCCTCACAACTTTCGTAGGTAGTGCGATGCGGTGAGCTAGACTGCCCTGTCGGGCAACGGTGCGTACCGGAGTCATGACGATGTGTCGATGGAAACGACCGTGTGGAAAGCGGGAGGTCTGGACGTGACCACGGATGGTGCCGCGACCGGCGGCCCCACCGCTCGCCGGCTGGTCCTGGGGAGCCAGTTGCGCCGGTTGCGCGAAGCCAGCGGCATCTCCCGCGAGGACGCCGGCTACGAGATCCGCGGCTCCGGCTCCAAGATCAGCCGCCTGGAGCTCGGCCGGGTCGGGTTCAAGGAACGCGACGTCGCCGACCTGCTGACCCTCTACGGCGTCACCGACGAGTCCGAGCGCGGCTCCTTCCTCGAACTCGTCCGGCAGTCCAACCAGCCCGGCTGGTGGCACCGCTACAGCGACCTCGTCCCGTCGTGGTTCCAGGACTACGTGGGACTGGAGGAGTCCGCTTCGCGGATCCAGACCTACGAGATCCAGTTCGTGCCCGGCCTGCTGCAGACCGAGACCTACGCGCGGGCGATCTCCAGCCAGGGCAGGCCGGAGGCCGTCGAGGACGAGGTCGAGCGCCGCGTCCGGCTGCGGATGCACCGGCAGCGGCTGTTCACCCAGCCGAACGCCCCGCGACTGTGGGCGGTCATCGACGAGTCGGTGCTGCACCGGCCGATCGGCGGCGTGGAGGTGCTGCGCGAGCAGATCGACCACCTGCTCGAAGTGATCAAGCTGCCCACCATCTCGTTGCAAGTACTGCCGCTCGACCTGGGCCGGTCCGGGGCCGAGGGAGCGTTCACCATCCTGCGGTTCGCCGAGCAGGAGATCCCGGACATCGTCTACCTCGAGCACCTCTCCGGCGCGCTGTACTTGGACAAGCCGGAGGACGTGGAGCTCTACAGCAAGGTGAGTCACCGGCTCGCGGTCGATGCGCAGACCCCCGAGGCGACCCGGAAGACCTTGCACGCCGCCCGCAAGGCGCTCCACAAAGAGATTTAGGTCACACTTCTCCGAAGAGTGTTACGCGCCTGTCGCCGATGGCGCATCGTGCACACCGCCGTAAGCAGGATTAATCTGCGATTGCGGTGGTAGCACTTCGACTCCGCGTGATCATCTCTGCGCGGAACGTCACCGACCCTCGCTCCCGTGCGTCTGCACGTGCATTCATCATTCCAACGTTCAGTGATACGGTCCTTGCACGATCGAATGCACGTGCAGTTGGTCGTTGCAAGCAAGTCGGGGAAAGGCTGGGACCTTCGATGCCGGAGATCCGAAACGGAATGACCGCAGGACACCTGCCCGACGCCGCTTGGCGCAAGAGCGCCTACAGCGGATCGGTCGGCAACTGCGTGGAGCTGGCCTCCCTGCTGGACGGGGAGATCGCCGTCCGCAACTCGCGCTACCCCGACGGCCCCGCCCTCATCTACACCCGAGACGAGATCGCGGCCTTCCTGTCGGGGGCCAAGGACGGCGAGTTCGATGACCTGATCGTCTAGCCCCTTCACGTCTCACCAGCATTCGACCAGCGTTCGCGCATAACCCTCGGTGGCGTCATGAAAGACATAACGGACGGCTTGCAGGCACTCATCGCCCGCGACTTCCACTTCGCGCACCCCCGTGACTCGAACGGCACGTTGATCGCCGTCGTCGGCATCCGGGTGCACCACGGCGTGATCGACATCGTTCAGCTCTACGGCGAGGACGACGCCGACGCGGCACGCATCCCCGGCGACGAACCGGACGTGCTTTTCCCGAAGACCGTCTTGTGGCGGACCACGGGACAGGCCGGCGACGTCATCGAAGCGGCGCTGGCGCTGGAGAACCCGGCGGCGGAGCCCCCCGCGCAGACCAAGGGCTGCTGGGTTCCGACGAACACCGGGCGTTCGGCCTGGCTCGCCGCCTCCGCCTGAAGTCACCGGACCGGCGCGGGCCAACGCCGTCCCCGTCGGCCCCGGTTCCACGCAGGACGTTCGCCGAAGCGCGCCGGTAGGCGATCCGCGCGGCTCCCCGGAGTTCTCCCGGGTCGAGCGCGGGATCGCCGCCACGGCGCGGAATCCCTCCCCGTCCGATGCCGTCGGGCGTCGGGAATCCGGCCGGGTCGGCCGGTCGGCGGGAGGTCGAGGAAAGGTCGCGATCGGACCAACTCTCGTTGAACTCCGCGGCGCCGCGGTGGCGCGACGACCGCTCGAATCGAGCGAATCTCCCTGACATCGCTGGTCGTGCGCGCATCGAGCGGGTGGAGCGCATGCCGGACGCGACCGGACCGTGCCGCACACTCGATCATGAGCGCGGCACCCGCACCGTTCGGCCTCGGCCATCCGGCGGAGGCGGCACTCCGCCCGCCCGGCGACCCGGTCGCCCGCCGCCGCATCGGCGCAGGCGTGCGCGCCGGGGCTGTGAAACCCCCGGCACGGCAGGGATTCCGGCGCACCACCGGCGCGCCGGGCAAGATCCGGAATGAGGCGTTCGAGCAACTTCGGGTGCACTCGAACGTCCTAAGAACAGCACTCACCCGGCACGCCGCGGTGGCCGGTCATTCCGGCCGATGGGCCGATCCGCCCGGCCGCCGCGATGGGTGAACGTGTCGGACGACCGGCCGCAGCAGCGACCGGACCAGCGGCGAGGAGGACGACATGTCCGGAGGAATCCCGGTGAGCGGCGGCGCGGTCGTCTCGCGGGTCACCAAGCGCTTCGGCCGACCGGGCCGGGAGACCACGGCGTTGGACTCGGTGGACCTGCGCATCGCGCCGGGGCGGTTCACGACGGTGATCGGGGCGGCGAACTCCGGCAAGTCGGTGCTGATGCGCTGTCTGGCCGGGCTGGAACGGCCGACGTCCGGTGCGGTGTTCGTCGAGGGCACCGACCTCGCCTCGCTCGGCGAGCTCGACCTGACCGAGTTCCGCCGCGAGCGCATCGGCATGCTCTTCCAGCAGAGCAACCTGCTGCCCGAACTCACGGCGCTGGACAACGTGCTGCTGCCGTTCGACATCGCGGGCACCCGCCCCGATCCGGCGCTGCTGGAACAGGTGCTGGACGTGCTCGCGGTGCGGGATCTGCTGGAGCAGCGCCCGACGCGGATGTCCCCTTCGGAGCGGCACCGGATCGCGCTGGCGCGGATTCTGGCGCAGCAGCCCGACATCGTGCTCGCCGACGAGCCGATGAAGTCGCTCGACGCGGTCACCGCCCGGCACCTGCTGCGGATTCTGCGCCGCTGCTGCACGGAATTCGGCCGGACGGTCGTGCTTTTCTCCGCCGATTCGACCTCCGCCGCTTACTCCGATCGCATCGTGTCCCTCAAATCCGGCCGAGTCACAAATGATCAAGAACGGCCCGCGGATTGCCCTTGCTGCCCGGACGGCGGAGTTCCCGAGATCGCATGAGCGCGGGCTCGTCGAACTGATTCGGTCAAGCGCTCGCCCTTCCCGCGACGGCGAACTCCGGTCGCTCCGGCGCCGCGCACGGCCGGTGCGACGACCGCTCGGCACCGGGAAATGCGCGGTGAGCTGGCCCGGAGCAATTCGCGCTCACCACCTCGTTCCGAGCGCGGGGTATGACCGACGACACCGTTCGGTAAAAATGCGATCATGGGTGCCGCGCGGCGCGCCAGGAAGGCGCCCGCGTGGGAATCCCCCACCGACCGCCGCGCCGAGGTACCGCCTCCTTCCGCGAATCCGGCGGCCCGCCCGCTGAATTCCCGGTGAAGACGACGGCGTGACCGCCCGGCGCAGAACGAGAGCTGTTGATGCCTGAACAGGTTCCCGGACCCATGCGAGTGCGCGACCTGTCCGTCGAGGCGCACGGCTCGACGGTGCTGATCCTGCACGGAGACGGCGACGAGCCGGAACGCCGGGTGTTCCAGGGGATTCCGGTCGCGCCGGGGGACGGACTGGTGCTGGCGTCCTCGATCGCGGTGCGCACGAGCTCCTTCCGCAGCGCGCTGCGCCACGCCTGCCGGATGGCGTTGACGGCGGCGGCCAAGCAGCGGATCGATGACTCCGCCGAACCGCGCCTGTGGCTGGCCGTGTCCGGGCTGGGCCGCGGTGACGGGCGCGGCAAAGCGGTGGCGCAGAAGATCGCCCGCGAGTTCTCCGCGGAGGTGTTCGCGCCCGACGGGCCGCTGACCTTCGTCGCGGGCGGGTCGATCTTCGCCGGAGCCGATCACCACCGGTGGATGCGGTTCGTCGAGGGCGGCCCCGGTGAGTTCCACAGCGCGCGCTACCCGCAGCCGGACTGGGAATCGCAGCTGCCGCGCGGCGAAGTGGCCGACGGCGGCCTGCAGACCCGCCCGGTCCCGGCGGGCCTGTCGGTGAGCGCGGACGACGTGCTCAGCCATTCGGTGGCGGTCTCGGCGTGGCACCCGCGGCTGGTACTGGGGTCGCCGGGCGGCGATCTGATCGCTCCGCACCAGGTCGCGGCGTTGCTGCGGCGGTTCCCGAAACCGCTGCTGGACCGCATCCAGCTGGTGCCCGCCGATCCGCGCACCGCGTCCAGCCAGTGGCTGCGCAAGCTCGCCGAACTCGTCGAGCACGACGTCGTGAGCGCGACCGGCCTGGTCCGTCACGACACCCGCACCGAGTTCGTCTACATCGCCGACGAGGCGGGCAATCCGCTGTGGCAGCCGTTCCCGGCGATGCTGCGCTACTCCCCCACCGGCACGACGACGCCGGTGCTGGCGGGGCCGCCGCCGCGCGGCTGGACGCCGGGTCCGCTGGTGTACCGGTGGGGCGGAGCTCCCTCGCCGCGGCCGGTTCCGCAGGAGATCGTGGCGAAGGTGGTGCCGTCCGGGCTCGCGCTGCTGCCCGCCGCCGAACTGGGCAAGCCCGGCGCGGCGGATCGGCTGGCGTTCGAGTCGAACCGGTTCACGGTGGCGCTGGGCTGGCCGTGCGCGCCGGTGCCGGAGGGCACCCAGGTCGCGCTGTACCGGCTGCTGGCCGGGTTGGCACCGGAGCAGTCGGCGCGCCTGCGGGTGCTGGTGCTCGGGGTGGCCGACGAGCGGATGCGCTCGGAGATCCTGTCCGCCGCGGGCGAGTGGGCGCCGCGGGTGTCGTTCCCGTCGGTGCTGACGGCGCCACTGGTGGCGCCGCAGCACGCGCGTGCACGCGGGTACGGGTCGGAGGCCGCGGCCGAAGCCGCCGCCGCTGAGGCCGCCGGGACGAGCGGCGGTGCCATCCGGCGGGCTTCGGAGGCCGACGGGGAGTCCGGCGCGGGCGGGTCCGCTCCGCCGGCGGGCTCCGGCGAGTCCACTGAGGACTCAGCTGAGCCGACGGCTCCGGACGGTTCCGAGGCAGGTTCTCCGCAGGAGCAGGGCACGACCGGTTCCGGCGCGGAAGCCGCCGCCAGGGCGGAGCAGGCCGTCAACGGAGTCACGCCCGTGGTGCCGCCCGCGCCGAACACCGTGTCGGCCTCCGATCCGGTGTCCTCGGCGACCGTGCGGTTGTCCCGGTCGTTGATCCAGACGGCGGTGGCCTCGTCCGCCGTGGCGAGCACCGCGGTCGCCGCGCAGGTCCCGGCGACGTCCTCGGCGAAGTTCACCAAGGTCCCGCGCACTCCGGTGAGCGCGTCGGCGGTGAGCGGCGGCGCGTCGGCCGCGAGCGGTTCGGCGGGCCGCGGCGCGGCGGACGCCGTGGCCGGCGGTGGCGCGGCGACCGAGCGGCCCGCGAACCGGCCCGCGGTCACCGCCACGGCGAGCGCGGACGCGGAGGCCGGAACTACGACCGGTGCCACCGCGAACGGTGCACCGGCGCAGGCCGCCCGCCCCCGCGAGGCGTTGCCGAAGCGGGAGCCGGGCGCCTCGCCGTTGTCCCGCGAGTCCGCGAAGCGCCGCGCTGCCGCCGCCGCTCGGCTGGCCGCCGCGCAGGAACGAGCCCGGCGCGCCACGTCCGCCGACGCCGCTCCCGAGCCGGAGGCGACGGCCTCGGGGGACGCGGCGCCCGGCTCCGGCTCCCCGACGACCGCCGCAGAAGCGGCACCAGAACCCGTTGCCGTGGAACAGGTCGCGGCAGAAGCGGTTGCGGCGGAACCCGTTGCTGCGGAGCGGACGCCGCCTGAAGCGGAGACCACCGCCGCGTCCACCACGGGCAGCGGAGCTGCCGCTGCGGCGGCGGGAGAACCGGCGGAAGCGGACCGCGGACCACACTCCACGCCGGCCGGAGAACGCTCGGACTCGGCGACGGCCGCGGAACCCGCCGACGCGAGCACCGAGGCCGCTGAGCAGGCATCCACACCGGCCGAGCGGGCCGCGCCTGGTCGGTCCACATCGGACTCAGCTGATCCGGGCACGGTCCGGATTCCGCACCTCGGAGCCGCCGCGAGCACCGAGGCCGTCGAGCAGCCGTCTCCGCAGGTCGAGCGGGCCGCGCCTGGTCGGTCCACATCGGACTCAGCTGATCCGGGCACGGTCCGGATTCCGCACCTCGGTGCCGCCGCGAGCGCCGCCGCGCCCGACCCGACTCCGGCCGCCGAGCAGACCATGCGAATCCCCGTCGTTCCCGCGCAGCCGCCGATGACGCCCACGGCCCCGCCGGTGCCCCCGGCCCCGCCGATGACGTCCTCGACGATGCCCGTCACCTCGTCCGGACCGGTCGGCAGGTCGCAGCCCGCGCCGAGCCGCCCCGCGCCACCGGCCCCCGCCGAGCGGGCGGCACCGCCCGCCGCGGAACCGGACGCGGCGCCCACCCAGGACGCCACGGCGAGCGCGACTCCCCGCACCGACGAGGAGGCACCGGGCCAATCCGGCGGAGAGCCGCCCGCCGAACCCGCACCGGCGTGGCTCCCCGCCGAAGCACGACCCGAGTTCGGGCCCGACCACCAGAGCACCGAGGCGCAGCGGACCGCGTTCGCCCGCCTCGTCGGCGACGCGTACGAAGCCGCGCTGCCCTCGGTGAACACGGCGCTGGCCACGTTCCCCGCGCTGCGCGAGGAGCAGCTGCAGGAGGCCAAGAGCGACTTCGTCGCCGTGCACGTGTACCTCGGCGACGGCGATTTCGGGGCGGCCACGGTGAACGCGGTGCTGCGGCGCGGCATCATCACCGAACTCGGCGACTACCTCGCCTGCACGCTGTCCGGGCTGCGGCGGCTGCCGGTGCACCGCGGGCCGGTGTTCCGGCTGCTCGACGCGGAGGTGCTCGACGCCTACCGGCCGGGTGCGCTGCTGACCGAACCGGCGTTCCTCAGCGCCAGTTCGGCACCGGAGATCGCCGCGCCCGCGCGCTCGGAGCACCGCACCGACGTGATCATCTGGTCGCAGTCGTCCCGGCGCACCTCCGCGTTCCACCGGCTCGGGCTGGTCGACGAAGTCGTGTTCCCCGCGGGCAGCCGGTTCCGGGTGCTGGCCGTGGACCGGCCGGACTCCGACGACCCGCCCGCGCTGCTGCTCCGCGAGCTGCGCGCCGACGAGGACCCGGCGCCCGGCGAGCTCACCGACACCGATGAGGCGATGCTGCCCCGGTTGCGCCGCGCGCTGGACCGGCGTCGGCGCAGCGAGCCGCAGGAGCTCACCGGCGACGCCCTCAACCGCATCACGACACCCGTCGGCCTCGTGCCGAACGACTGAGCGGTCGCGCTAGTCGGCCACGGCGCGCGCGAGGTTCCCGGCGATCTCCGCGAGGTGCTTGCGCAGCTCGTCGGGGCCTTCGACGGTGAGCGGCACGGCGGCGGTGGACATCGCGAGCACATCGAGCGTGATGTCCTCGATGGTGTCCGCGGTGAGCCGCACCGCGCAGCTGCCGTCGTCGAGCTGCCGGACGCTGCCGGGCAGCGGGCCGCGCAGCACGGCGTGCACGCTCTCCGCCGGGGCCTGCACGGTGGCCTCGACGGTGTAGCGGTGGGGAGCGTCGGCGAGCGATCTGCTGACGTAGGCCGCGGGGCTCGGCGCGGGCAGCTCGCGGGGCTCGAAGCCGCGCCCGGTGGGGACGGGGCCGGTGAGCCGGTCCAGCAGGAACGACCGCCACTCGGCCCGGTCCAGGTCGTAGCCGACGAGGTACCAGCGGTGGTGACCGGTGAGCAGGTGGTGCGGTTCCACCCGCAGCTCGGCGTCGTCGGCCTCGCGCGTCCGGCAGGTGACCACCTCGTGGTCGCGGCAGGCCGCGGCCAGCACCGCCAGCACCTCCGGGTCGACCCGCCCTCGCCCGTCGCCCGGTGCCGCGGCGGAGGTGCCGCCGAGCGCACTGACCCGGTGGCGCAGCCGCGCGGGCAGCACCTGCTCCAGCTTCGCCAGCGCCTGCGCGGAACTCCGCTCGACCCCGGTGACGGCGCCGCTCGCGGCGGTGAGCAGGGCCGCGGCGATGGCCACCGCCTCCTCGTCGTCGAGCAGCAGCGGCGGCAGCGTCGCCCCGGAGGCGAGCCGGTAGCCGCCCGCCACCCCGGTGGTGCCTTCGACGGGATAGCCGAGTTCGCGGAGCCGTTCGACGTCGCGGCGCACGGTGCGCCCGGTGACGCCGAGCCGGTCGGCCAGTTCGGCTCCCGGCCAGGCACGCCTGCTTTGCAGCAGCGACAGCAATCGCAGCATTCGCGCGGGCAGATCCAAGCTCATGTCGTCACGGTGGCACGATTCGGCGAGCGCATCCGGCGATTGGGTGATTCCGTCCCCTTCGACCCCGATCGACCGCCCGAACTTCTCTCCCCGAAACACCGGCGAGGCCACTCCCGCTAACACGATCCCGCGCAGGAACTACCGCTCCCGCGCGGCACCGAAGACCCGTTCCCGCAGTTCACAGGGGCCGTGGAGTGCGGATTGCGAAGGGATTTCCCGCCCGATTCCCCGTGAAGCGGCGCGAATCGCCCATTCCCGGAGGATTCGTCCGCGAGTTCGGTTCCGGGAGCCGTGCGCGTCCGCGAGGAGAACGGCGTTTCCCGAGTCGGATCACCATTGCGGACGACAGAAGTCCGCGATCCGGTGGAGTGAACGGACCGTTCGTCCAATCCCGTTGGACGAACGGTCCGTTCACTCCGGAGCAGGCCCGGCTCAGCCGGCGCGGGCCGGTTCTGGGTCCAGCAGCGGGGTTTGCAGCATGCGGACCGTGCGGCGGCGGTTGACGAACTGGGCCCGGCCGGGCGGCAGCGTCTTCGGTCGCAGGTCGCCGAGGAACTTGCCCTCGTCCTTCGGGCAGGACATCAGCATCGCCGGGGTCCCGAGCTCCCACATGCGGCGGATCACCTGGTCCATCATCGCCCGGCTGGCACCCGAGGTGCTGCGCGCGATGATCAGGTGCAGGCCGATGTCCGACGCCTGCGGCAGCAGCGAGGTCAGCGACTGCAGCGGGTTGTTCATGCCGCTCTGGATCAGCTCGTGGTCGTCGACGATGATGTAGAGCTCACCGCCGTGCCACCAGTCCCGCTTCGGCAGCCGGTCCGGCGTGATCTCCGGGCCGGGCAGCCGCTTCGTGAGCAGCCCGGTGGCCTCGTCGACCGTGGTCCCGAAACCGTCGCCCGCCACCGAATAACCCAGGTGGTAGTCGGCGGGCACCGAGTCGTAGAGCTCGCGGCGCAGGTCGGCGAACATGATCCGCGCCTGCTTCGGCGTGTAGTGCGCCGCGATCGATTTGGCGATGTGGCGCAACATGTTCGTCTTGCCCGACTCGGTGTCGCCGAACAGCATCAGGTGCGGCGTGACGTCGAAGTCGTGCCACAGCGGCGCCAGGTCCACGTCGTCGATGCCGAGCGCGATCTTCGGCAGTCCCGCCACCCCCGGCTGCGGGGCGGGCAGCTCCGAGATGTGCACCTCGGCGGGCAGCAGCCGCACCGGCGGGGCCTTCGGGGCGCCGGGCACGGCCATCGCGTCCACCAGGTCCTGCACCGAGTCGGCCAGGTCGTCCACCGACGACCGCCCGTCGATGCGCGGCAGCGCGATCTGGAAGTGCTGCTTGTCCATGGTGAGGCCGCGGCCGGGCTGGTTCGGCACCTTCGCGGCGAGCCGCGAGTTCACCTCGGAGTCGATCGGGTCGCCCAGCCGCAGCTCCAGCCGGGTGCCGAGCACGCCGCGCAGCCACGCCCGCATGTCCGACCAGCGGCCGGAGGTGATCACCAGGTGGATGCCGTAGGTGAGGCCGCGGGTGGCGATCTCCTGGAACCGGTTCTCCAGCTCCTCGAACTCCTGGCGCACGGTGTGCCAGCCGTCGACGACGAGGAACACGTCGCCGTACGGGTCCTCCTGGAACTTGCCCTGCCTGCGGGCGCGCCGGTAGGACACCATCGAGTCGAGGTTGTTGTTCTGGAAGAACAACTCGCGCCGCATCATGAGGTTCATGACCTCCTGCACGGTGCGCGAGACCCGGTCCCGGTCGAGCCGGTTCGCGACGCTGCCGACGTGCGGCAACCCCACCAGCGGCGCCAGCGATCCGCCGCCGAAGTCGAGGCAGTAGAACTGCACTTCGCGCGCGCTGTGGTTGAGAGCCAGCGCCGCGATCAGCGTGCGCACCAAGGTGCTCTTGCCGGCCTGCGGGCCACCGGCGACGCCGATGTGGCCCTCGGCGCCGCTGAGGTCGATGGTCAGCAGTTCGCGCCGCTGCTGCGCGGGCAGGTCGATCAGGCCCAGCGGCACCCGCAGGCCGTCGGAGGTCTTGCGGTCGGCGGCGCGCACCCCCGACTCGGGGTCGTCGAGCAGCGGCGGCAGCAGTTCGTCCAGCGTCGGCGAGAACCGCATCGGCGGCAGCCACACCTGGTGCGCGGCCGGTCCGACGCCCTGGAGCTTCTCGATGAGCACGTCCACCACGGACAGCTGCGATTCGCCTTCGGGCTGCTCCTCCGCGGGTTCTTCGGTGCGGCGCACCCGCGGCTCGATGAACTTGCCGCTGAACGCGACGAGCTGCTCCTCGATGACCTCGCGGCTGCGCTGGCGGCGCGGCGTGCGGTACGGGCCGGAGACGTAGGCGGCCTTGAACCGCATCAGCGTCTGGGTGTCCGAACGCAGGTAGCCGTTGCCCGGCCCCGAGGGCAGCTCGTAGGCGTCGGGCACGCCGATGACGGCGCGGGAGTCCATCGCGGAGAACGTGCGCAGGCCGATCCGGTACGACAGGTGCGTCTCGACCTTGCTGATGCGGCCCTCGTCGAGGCGCTGCGAGGCCAGCAGCAGGTGCACGCCGAGGCTCCGGCCGAGCCGGCCGATCATGGCGAACACGTCGATGAACTCGGGCTTGCTCACGAGCATCTCGCTGAACTCGTCGACGACGACGAACAGCGACGGCATCGGGTCCAGCGGCACCCCGGAGCGGCGGGCCTTCTCGTAGTCGCGCCGCGAGCTGTAGTTGCCCGCCGAGCGCAGCAGTTCCTGGCGCCGGTTCATCTCACCGGTCAGCGCGTCCTGCATGCGGTCGACGAGTTCGAGCTCGTCGACGAGGTTCGTGATGACCGCCGAGGTGTGCGGCAGCTTCTCGAACCCGAGGAACGCCGCACCGCCCTTGAAGTCCACCAGCACCAGGTTCAGCTCGTCGGACGGGTGCGTGGTGACCAGGCCCAGCACCAGCGTCCGCAGCAGTTCGCTCTTGCCGGAGCCGGTGGCGCCGACGAGCATGCCGTGCGGCCCCATGCCGTCTTCGGCGGATTCCTTGATGTCGAGCTCGATGGGCGTGCCGTTGCCCGCGATGCCGATCGGCACCCGCAGCCGCTGCCAGGCGGAACGCCCGCGCCGCAGCCGGTCGGTGTCGAAGGTGCGGGCGTCGGAGATGCCCAGCAGCGTCGTCAGCTCGTAGTCGGTGGCCAGCGGTTCGCTGGTGTCGTTGGAGGTCCCCACCCGGTTCGGCGAGATCGCGCGGGCCAGCGAGGACGCCGCCGCGAAGCTCATCGCGTCCGGGCGGCACAGCGGTTTGGTGCTCTCCCGCCCGGCGCGGTCGAAGTTCACCGTGCGGATCTGCTCGGAGTCGACCTCCAGGTGCAGCACGGAACGGCTGGCCTGCCACTTCAGCGCGCCGTCCATGTCGATCACCACGGCGTTGCGGTAGCCGGCACCGGCGAACCGGTGGCCCGCGGGCACGGTGACGCCGTCGACGACGATCACCACGAAGGACTCGCTGGCGGTGACCGGGGTGGACGGTTCGAAGCGGGGGCGTTCGGTGAAGACCTCACCGCCGAGCATCCGCTCCAGCTCGGTGACGTTGTCGGAGATCATCCGCAGTGGACCGGCGCCGTCGCGGCGGTCGTCGTCCTGGGCGTGCGGGAGCCACTTCACCCAGTCCCACTCGGGGCGCTGCTCGTCCCCCGCGCACACCGCGATCACCAGGTCGCTGGGCGAGTGGAACGAGGCCAGCTGCGCCAGCATCGCCCGCACCAGGGCGCGCTCGGCGTCCGGCTCACCCCGCATCTGCACCCGCGCGAACCCGCGCAGGTACACGGCGATCGGCGCCGACGGCAACGTCGTGTAGGCGCGCAGGAACCGGCGCAGCGCGTGCGCCGCCAACGGCTCCAGGTCCTCCACCGGCTTCGTCTGCGGCGGCACCATCTTCACCGCGGCGCGCTGCGGGCCGAGCCCGATGCGCACCTCGCCGAAGTCCTCGTGCGCGGCGCGGCGCTCCCAGAGCCGGTAGCTCAGCACCAGCGACCACAGCGAACCCGGCGCCGGGTGCACCCAGGTCGACGCGCGGTGCTGCTCACCGAGGGTCTTGCGGACCTGCCTGCGGGTCTGCGCCAGGTAGCGCAGGTAGTCGCGGCGATCACCGGTGAGCTGGTGCTTGCGGTCGGTCTGCGCGCGCAGCAGCTGGCTGACGAGCATGAGGATCATCGCGGTCCCCATCAGACCGCCGCCGACGTACATCATCGGACCGGACGCGCGGCCCGGTTGCATCATCATCATCATCATCGCGCCCGCCATGAGCGCCATGGGCAGGTACATCAGCACCATGCTCAAGCTGCTGCTCTGCGGTTGGGGCAGCGACGGCGGTTCCTGCAGGTCCACCTGGTCGGTGGGCATCGCGGGCCCTACTCGACGGGCGGGCCTGCGGAACAGCGTTGTGCTCAACGCATGTCTCCCTCTGGTGCGGGGTTCCCCTCCGATTTGCCCCCGGAAGACCACGGCCGCGCGCGCATACGCGTGCGCGGATTAGGTTTCCGAGTTGTCACGGTCTCGGCCAGCCAGCCAGGAAGGAAACCGGACACCAACGTGGAAGACGCCACCAAGAATGTCACAAACCAGCTTTGCAGGCTACGACTGGTCGTCCGGGACCGGTCCGTGGAAATGGCGTTGCCGACCGACGTAGCGTTGATCGACCTGCTGCCCGCGATCCTGCACCACGCGGGCGGTGACCTCGCCGACGAAGGCGTGGAACACGAGGGCTGGGTGCTGCAACGACTCGGCAAGGCCCCGTTCGACGAGAACCGCACCACCTCGGAGCTGGGGCTGCTCGACGGCGAAACGGTCCACTTGCGACCGCGCGCCGCGGCCCTGCCGGAGATCGATTTCGACGACCTGGTGGACGGGATCGCCGAGCAGACCTCGATGCGCCCGGACGCCTGGACCGACCGGTTCAGCCGGTGGATGCTGCTGGCCTTCGGCGGTGTCGCGTTCCTGCTCACCGCGGCGACGCTGCTGATCCCGGGGCCGCCCGCGCTGGCCAGGACCTTGTTCCCGGCGGTGGTGGTGGTCGCGCTGCTGCTGGCCGCCACGATCCTGTCCCGCAGCCGCGGTGACGGGGTCACCGCGACCGTGCTGGCCTGGGTGGCGGTGCCGTTCGCGGCGATCACCGGCTGGATGCTGCCGCTGTCGATCGACGCGACGTCCGGCGTCGGAGCCAGCCTGGCGTGCGCGCTGGTGCTGGTCGTGGCGGTGCTGGTGCTGGGCATGCTCGGTACCGCGGAGGCGGGCCTGCTGTTCATCGGCGGGTTGTTCGTGAGCGTCATCGGCGCGATCACCGCGCTGATCGGCGCCTTCTCCCCCGCCGAGCCGCACCAGGCGGCGGCGATCGGCGTGGTGCTGAGCACGGTGGTGCTGGGCTTCGTGCCGACGACCTCGTTCCGGCTCGCGGGGCTGAGCCTGCCCGCGCTGCCGACCAGCGCCGAGGAGTTCGGCGAGGACACCGATCCGGTGCCGCACCAGGTCGTGGTGCAGCGCTCGGCGATGGCGAACCGGTACATGAGCTCGCTCTACCTGTCGCTGGGAACGCTGCTGCTGGTGCTCACGACGGTCGTGCTGGCCGCGGCGAAGATGTGGCCGATGATCATGATCGCGGTGCTCGGCGTGGTGCTGCTGCTGCGGTCCCGCCACATCGACGGCGCCCTGCAGCGCTGGGCGCACCT
The DNA here is from genome assembly GCF_014203325.1 of Saccharopolyspora gloriosae. NCBI lineage: Bacteria > Bacillati > Actinomycetota > Actinomycetes > Pseudonocardiales > Pseudonocardiaceae > Saccharopolyspora > Saccharopolyspora gloriosae. The sequence continues at coordinate 5,658,946 of NZ_JACHIV010000001.1, forward strand.
GGTGCCCGCCGGGTGGGCGCTGGGAGCGGACCTGTTCCTGCTGGCCGCGGGCGTCGACCCGTTCTCCCGGATGCTCTACGTGACCAGCGCCGTGCTGCTGGCAGGAGTCCTGCTGGTGGTGGCCGCGGCGACGCTGCCCGGCCGCAAGCTGCGCCCCTACTGGGGCCGAGCCGTCGACATCTTCGAAATGCTCACCGCGATCTCCCTGCTCCCCCTCCTCCTAGCAGTCCTCGACGTCTACATGTACGTCCGCGGCCTGGCCGGATGACGGACCGATCTTCATCTTGTCAGCGGCGAAGCCGCTGAGCAGCGACCACCAAAGCAAGCCGACCACCCGCGGGTTCTCAGCGTTCTTCTCGCGAGGACAGCTTTTTCCCTCGTGGCGGAGCCACTTGGGAAAAAGATCCCGCAGCGAGAAGAACGCTGAGGTTCCGCCACCCGGACACCAGAGCACAACGACTCCCGCACCTCGGAGATGAATAATGCAGTCGCGGCGTGACCAGGTGCAGGCCTACTTCTTCGTCGTAGGCAGGCTGATCTCGGCGATGATGCGGGGGCGGCCGGACGATCCGGCGACGCCCACGCGGCGGTTCGTGATGGGCGCGGTGATCGGCACCATCATCGGTTGCCTGGTGGTCGCCGGTTTCGGCGTGTACGGGCTGATCCGGCCGGGCGGCAAGACGTCCTGGCAGGAAGCGGGCGCGATCATCGTGGAGAAGGAGACCGGTGCGCGCTACCTCTACATCGACGGTTCGCTGCGCCCGGTGCTGAACTACTCGTCCGCGCTGCTGGCCGCGAACAACCCCTCCGGCGGTTCGGTGAAGCTCGTGTCGCAGGCCTCGCTGGAAGGCGCCCGCCGCGGCGCGCCCATCGGCATCCAAGGCGCGCCCGACTCGCTGCCCGACGCCGAGAACCTGAGCACCGCGCCGTGGGTGGTGTGCGCCGCGACCGAGACCGCGCCCTCCGGTGCCGAACAGCCCATCACCGATCTGCAGGTGCGCCGGCCGACGGGCACCGTGCTCAACGACGACCAGGGCGTGCTGGTGTCCACCCCGGACGGCGTGACCTACCTGGTGTGGCAGGGCAAGCGGCTGCGGCTGCCACCGGAATCGCTCAACGCGCTGGGCTACGCCAAGCACACCCCGTTCCCCGTCACCAGCGGCTGGATCAACACGCTCACCAGCGGCCCGGACCTCGTCGCCCCGGACGTGCCGGGCATCGGCACCAGCCTCGGGACGGTCGGCGGGCAGCCCGCGCGGGTCGGGCAGGTCTACGAGATGAACAACCCGGTGCTGGACACCAGCGACTACTACGTGCTGCGCCAGGACGGCTTCGCCCCGCTGAACCAGACGATGGCGAGCCTGCTCGTCAACGACCCCGGCACCGCCGCCGCCTACGGCGGGCAGAAGCCCGAACTGATCGAGCTCGGCATCGAAGCGCTCTCCGAGCAGCCCACGTCCGCCGCCGACAGCGTGCCCGAAGGATTCCCGTCGGTGCCGCCGCAAGTGGAACGCGTCGACGTCGGCGGCAGCACCCGGCCCTGCGTGGCGTTCGGCGTGAACAAGGGCAACACCGTCACCACGAAGATCGGGCTGGTGCCGCGCAACGAAGCCACCGGCAAGGGCAGGCCGCCCTCGGGGACGGCGGAGAACGCGCTCGCCGACCGGATCACGGTGCCGCCGAACCAGGGCATCCTGGCGCGCGACCTGCCGACTCCCGGCGTCGCCGCGGGCACCAACTACCTGATCTCCGACCTGGGGGTGAAGTATCCGTTGGCGACGCCGGAAGTGGCGGGGGTGCTGGGGTATTCGGGGGCTGCTCCGATGGCCGTGCCCAGTGCGTTGCTGAATCTGTTGCCGTCTGGTCCGTCGTTGGATCCGGCTTCTGCGACTGTCGAACAGCCGTTGGGCGTGACGCCTGCTTCTAACTGAGACTGCCCGCCCGGTCTTTTTGGGCGGGTGGTCGGGTGGCGGAACCTCAGCTTCCTTCTCGCTGCGGGATCTTTTTCCCAAGTGGCTCCGCCACGAGGGAAAAAGCCGTCCTCGCGAGAAGGAAGCTGAGAACCCGCGGGTGAGCGGCTTCTCGACGTGGGCTATTCGCTTCGCGAATACAGGCACGGCCTTCGGCCGCCAGGCAGGCTTGCTTCGCCGCCCGAGGCACGGCTTCGCCGTCAGGCACGGCCTTCGGCCGCGAGGCAGGCGTGGCTTCGCCCGCCCACTGCACGGCTTCGCCGCTCACCGCGCGGCTTTGGTTGTGGGGCTGGTCGAGCTTTGGTGGTTCGTCGGGCCGGGGGGTCGGGGGTTTCGGTGTGTGGTGGGGGTTGGTTCGTTCGGGGGGTTGCGGGGGTGTTGTTGCTTCTCGTTCATGTGCGGGTTGTCGTTTTGACACCGGCGGGGCGGGGGGGGCGCTGCGCGAACTGAGGGATACCCCTGGACGGAGCGGTTTCGGTCGGGTATGGCGCCGAGGTGTGCTCGTCGGTGATGGACTGGACCTCGTCACCAAGAGCGTTTCCTCCGCTGCGGCGGCCACGTGAACCGCTCCCACTACAGACCAGAACGAGGTTGACATGGCCGGGCAGACCAGGCTTACGCAGTCCCAGCTCAACCAGCTGTCGCAGCAGCACATCGAGACCAAAGAGTCCGTCAACAGCCAGCAGCAGAACCTGGCCGCCAGCATCAGCGCCCTGCTCGGCGCCAACAAGGGCGACATGATGATGGCCCTGCAGCGGACTCACGAGGCCTGGGACGCGCAGTGCAAGAGCATCACCCAGAACCTGCAGGGCATGGCCGAGGCCGTCAAGCAGGCTTCGCAGATGACCGGGCAGCGCGACGAGGAGTCCGGCCAGGCCGTCGGCAAGATCGAGGTCCCCGGGATGGCCAGCCACCTCGGCTGAGCCCGTACCGGCTGATCCGTCAGTCCTTCTTTCTCTTTCCCAGCACGGCCGATTGACGAGGAGACTTCGATGGCCGACGAAATCCAGTACCAGCACGCGGCGATCCAGCAGGGCATCGACGACATGAAGCGCGTCACCCAGCAGATCCGCTCCCAGGTCGACGGCCTGCGCCAGCAGACCCAGCGTTCGCAGGAGTACTGGGAGTCCAGCTCGGCGGAGAGCTACAACGTCCTCTCCAACGACATCACCAAGGACTTCGAGAACATCAACCAGATGCTGGAGCAGCTCAGCATGGCGGTCGGCCAGGGGCAGACCGACATGCACGACATGGACGCCAAGGCTGCCAAGAACTTCCAGTGATCCGACCTGCCAGGTCGATCGCGGTGGCGCCATGATCATGCCGCCACCGCCCATCGTGGATGACGTGCGGTGCCGGAGTGGGGATCCGCTTCCGGCACCGCATCCACGCGGCACCACCGGGGCGTGCGCGCCCCGCAGAGACTTCTGACATCGCCAGATTCGCGGCCCGAGGATAGGGGAGCGTTCCACCATGGCCGAAGACAAGACAGCTCTGGACTTCGCCGAGGTGCGCAACTCCGGCACTGCCATCGGAGATCTCGCCTCCGATGTGAACGGCTTCTCCGAGCTCAACGACATCAACCCGCAGCCCGGTGAGTTCGAAGTCGGCAGCTGGCTCAAGACCCTCGTCACGGGCCGTCGCGACGCCCTCTACGAGCACTGCAACGAGTTGCAGCAGACCCTCCAGGAGGTCTCCCGCAAGCTCAAGGAGATCGCCACCGAGATCGAGGGCGTCGACCAGAACAACGCCGACGCGGTGAACAAGCTCAACGGTGAGCTCTCCGGCACCGTCGGCGAGATGCAGAGCCGGATCAGCAGCGTCGCGCCGGGACTGTCCGCCGACGCGTCCAGCGGGATGATGGGCACCTACGCCGGCATGGAAGGCATGCCCGCCGACGGCATGACCACCGAGGGCCAGACCACCTACCCCGACCAGGCGACCGGCGGCTACGCGCCCAGCGGCATGACGCCCGGCTACATGCCGGCGAACGCTCCCACCATGGGCGTGCCGATGGGGCAGATGCAGCCGACGACGCAGGGCATCCCGGCGAGTCCGGGGATGCCGGCTCAGCCGCTGCAGCCCACGATGCAGGGCACTCCGGCTCAGCCGCTGCAGCCCGTGCGCGCGACCGAGGCACGCCAGCCGCTCGAACCGATGCAGGCCGGCAGGCGCCTCTCCACCGAGGCCGAGCCGCTGGAACCGATGCAGCCGAGCAGGCGGATCGCCACCGAAGGCCAGCAGCCCCTCGAACCCCTGCAGCAGGCGCGGGTCGGCACCGTCCAGCACCCCGTGGAGCCCGCGCAGCAGGGCGAGCGGATCGCCACCGAACCCCTGCAGCCCCGGCACTTCACGTCGGCGGAGCCCGCGCAGTTCACGCCGATGCAGCAGGGCGAGCCCGCGCAGTTCACGCCGGCGCAGCCCACCATTCCGGCCGAGCCCGCGCAGTTCACCCCGCAACTGCAGGGCGAGCCCGCGCAGTTCACGCCGATGCAGCAGGGCGAGCCCGCGCAGTTCACGCCGGCGCAGCCCACCATTCCGGCCGAGCCCGCGCAGTTCACCCCGCAACTGCAGGGCGAGCCCGCGCAGTTCACGCCGATGCAGCCCACCATTCCGGCGGAACCCGCGCAGTTCACCCCGCAGCAGCAGGGCGAGCCCGCCGAGTACGTGCAGCAGACACCGCTCGAGCCCCGGCAGTACTCGCAGTTGCAGCCGCAGATCCAGGGCGAGCCCGCCCAGTACCAGGAACCGCTCCAGCCGCTCTACCGGCGCAACGCCGGCGAGCCGCAGGCGTGACGTTCCCCCTCATCTCAACCTGAACAACGCGAGTTCCCACCCCACCTGGTCTCGGCCCGGACGCGCGGACCTCCCTCAGCGCGCCGGGCACCGCCAACGTTTTCGGTTCCCCGGGGACTCCTCGCAACACGACTTGGAGAATCCGTGGCCGACACGCAGGAAGACGAGACCTACACGGACTCGTTGTTCGACAACCCCGAGGACAACTGGGACGACCACAAGAACGACGACGGCAGCCGCGACTGGTTCTCGCCGGAGGAACTCGAAACCGACGGCGAGGACTACGACAACGTCTCGGCGAACGAGGACTACTTCGACGACAACGTCGAGAACGCCGACGACTCCTCGCAGGAGATCCTCGACAGCGACGAGATCCCGGACGAAGAGGCCTCCGACGACACCCAGGACGAGCTCGACGACGCCCTGGAGGACACCGGCGCCGCCGACGAGACCTTCGAGATCGAGGACGCCGAGGCTCCCGACACCGACGAGGAGTCAACCGGCGAGGAGTCCACGGGCAGCGGCGGCCAGCAGGGCACCGGCACGGGGAGCCAGACCCCGCCCGCGCCGATGGAGGACTACGGCAGCTTCTCCATGCAGCAGGTCATCAAGAGCCTGAACGGGGAACCGAGCAGTCTGCAGGCCGCGGGCGAGTCCTTCAAGACCATCACCCAGCGGCTCGACGAGGCCAACCAGTCCTTCAAGGAGCAGGTCGGCAAGCTCGGCCAGTCCTTCCAGGGCGCCGCGGGCGAATCCTTCGGGCAGTACGCGGAGAAGCTGCTCAGCTCCGCCGACGAGGTCGTGACCGCGCTCAAGGACGGGCGCTACGCCGAAGGCCTCCAAGAGGCGGGCGACCAGGCGGCGCGGGCCAAGGCCGCCGTCGTGCCGCTGGTGCAGGCCTACCTGAAGGCCTCGGCCTGGGCGGACGCGTTCAACTCGATGGCCGGGCAGCTCAAGGGCGCCGAAGCCGCGGCCGAAGTGTGCGTGAAGACCGCCAAGAAGATCCTCGACTCTGCTCGCGAGGTCGTCAGCTCCCTCGCCGACAGCTACCAGTCGACCGGTTCGGCGCTGACCCCGCTGACCACCCAGCTCCCGATGACCTCCTCGGCCGGGGGCTACGGCCCGTCCGGGACCGGGTCGGGTTACGGGTCCGGTGGTTACGGCTCCGGCGGTTACGGCCCCACCGGCACCGGGTCGGGCTACGGGTCCGGCGGCTACGGCAGCGGCGGCTACGGCTCCGGTGGCTATGGCCCCACTGGCATGGACACCGGCGAAACCGGTTACGGCACGGGCGAAACGGGCCAGACCGGCTACGGCACCGGCGAAACCGGCTACGGCACCGGCGAAACCGGCTACGGCACCGGCGAGACGGGCTACGGCACCGGCGAAACGGGTTACGGCACCGGCCAGACCGGCTCGGGCACGGGCTCCGGCACGGGTTCCGGCGAGACGGGCTACGGCACCGGCCAGACCGGCAGCGGCACCGGGTCCGGCACCGGCAGCGGGACGGGCAGCGGCACCGGTTCGGGCACCGGCAGTGGCACCGGCTCCGGCCAGGGCGGCGTCGACCCGAACGCGATCGGCGGGGCGCTCAACGAGGCGACCAGCGGCGCCGAGCAGATGGGCCAGGAAGCGCTGTCCGGGCTGGCCGGTGCGGGCGACACCGGCAGCGGGACCGGCGGCGACCTGGGCTCCGGCACCGGCAGCGGCACGGGTTCCGGTACCGGCGGCGAGACCGGCGAAACCGGCTCCGGGACCGGCGAGACCGGTTCGGGCACGGGCGGCTCCGGCGGCGGCTTCATGCCGGGCGGCATGGGCTCCGGCACCGGCAGCGGTACCGGCTCCGGCACGGGCGGCAAGAAGCCCGGCGAGCAGTCCGGTTCCGGTGGCGAACAGGAAGCGAGCGTCGACCCGAACGCGATCGGCAACGCGCTGGAAGGCGCCACCAACGGCGCGGCGCAGGCCGGGCAGGAAGCACTGGAGGGGCTGTCCGGCAGCGGCGGTTCCGGTTCCGGCGGCGGACTGCCCGAGACGAGCTCCGGTTCCGGGTCGGGCGGCTCGGGCGGCGGACTGCCCGAAACCAGCTCCAGCGGCGGCGACACCGGCTCGGGCAGCGGGGACACCGGCTCCGGCAGCGGCGGATCGAGCATCGACCCGGGTGCCGTGGGCGACGCCCTCGACAGCGCCACCAGCGGCGCCGAGCAAGCGGGGCAGGAAGCCCTCGAAGGCCTCACCGGCGGCGAATCCGGCTCCGGCACCGGCGGGCTCGGCAGCTCCGGTTCCGGCGGCGGGCCGGGCTCCGGCGGCTCCAGCGGGTCCGGGGGCAAGGGCGACGAGCCGAGCATCGACCCGAACGCGGTCGGCGACGCCCTCGACAGCGCCACCAGCGGTGCCGAGCAGGCCGGGCAGGAAGCCCTGGAAGGGCTCACCGGCGGCGACTCGGGCAGCGGCAGCGGCGGTTCCGACTCCGGCTCCGGCGGCGGCGAGTCCGGCAGCGGCTCCGGCGGCGAGAGCGGTTCGGGCGAGGATTCCGGCTCCGGCGAGGATTCCGAGGAACCGAGCATCGATCCCGACGCGGTCGGCGACGCCCTCGGCGACGCGACCGACGACGCCGCGCAACTCGGCGAGGACGCGCTGGAAGGCCTCCAGGGCTCCGGTGGCGAAGGCGAGGGCGAGGACGGCGAGATGCCGACCAACCCGGACGGTTCGCCGATCGAGGTCTCCTCGGACAAGGCCAGCGACATCGTCGACGACATGGCCGAGCAGGCCCGCGAGGACGGCCAGGCCGCCCTGGACGAGATGTTCGGCGAGGACGCGGCGGGCTCCGAGGAGGCGCAGGCCCTGCTCGACGACGTCGTGGAGCAGGCCCGGACCGCGGGCGAGGAGGCCATCGGCCAGCTCGGCGCGGACGGCGAGCCGCTGTCCTACGACGAGATGAGCGACGTCGTCGACGGCGTGGTCTCCGCCAGCGACGAAGCGGCCGACCAGGCGATGGCCGAGCTCACCGGCCAAGAGGCGATGTCGCCGCTGAGCAAGGACCTCAGCGACTTCCTCGCCCCGGCCGAGGACACCATGCACACGATGGACGACCTGTCCGCCGATGCGGGTGCGGCGCTCGACGACATCGGCGGCGCGGCCGGTGGCGGCGTCGGCGGTGGCGGCGGGGCCGGTGTCTCGCTGCCCGACGCCGGTGGCGCGGGCGGCGTGTCCCCCGACCTCGCCCAGCCCGGTACGACCACGACCAACGCCGCGATGGACCCGAACGTGCCGAGCGCGCAGCCCGACATGGCCGCGGCGCGCGCCGCGGGCGGTGGCATGGGCGGCGTCGGTGGCGGCGCCGGTGCCGGTGGCATGCCGATGATGCCGCCGATGGGCGGCATGGGCGGCGCCGGTGCGGGTGGCGGTGCCGGCCAGAACCGGGAGTCCAGCACCTGGCTGGTGGACGACGGCAACTCCTGGCACGAGGACGGCAGCGAGGCGGTCTCCCCCGTGCTGGGCCGCGAGGGATAATCCGGTGTGGACTGATCAGGCCCGCGGCAACGTTTTCCCGACCGAGGAGCGATTTCGATGAGCACGCCCGATGTCCAGGCGGACCCGGCCTCCGGTGGTCAGGCCCCGCTCGGCGACGGAACCTCCGTGCCGGGAGACGTGCAGCCGCAGCCCGATCAGCAGCCCCCGCCACCGGCGGGACCGCCGCTGGAGTCCACGGCGCAGATCCTGGCGACGGGCAACCCGCAGCAGTTCTACGCGGACGGTCAGCGCTTCGACCAGATCGCGGGGCGGCTGCGGGGCCTGTCCGACGGGTTCCGCAGCGAGCTGCGCCGCGTCGAGCAGTCGTGGCGCGGTCCCGGCGCGGAACTGTTCCAGGACGCCGCGCAGAAGATCACGCAGTCCATCGAGCGGCTCATCGACACGATCAGCGCGCCCGCCTACAGCTCGGTGATGAACCAGCTCGGCGACGCGCTCGCCGAGGCGCAGCGCCAGGTCAACGACGTGCAGACGCAGCGGCAGCAGGGCAGGGACGCGCTGGCCGCGAACCCCGCAGCGGCGGGAGATCCGGCCGCGCAGGCCAACCAGCAGCAGCAGGAGACCGCGCAGGGCGAGCACGCCAACCAGGTGTTGCAGCAGCTCGCGCTGACCTACCAGAACCTGGGTTCGCAGCTGCGGGTGCTGCCCAGCCGCAACTCCTCCGGCGGTGCCGCCAACGACGGCGGCAGCGGAGCGTCGGCGAGGTCGGCGGGCACCATGTCGACCGGCGGACCGGCCACGATGGACTCCTCCGGAACCGCGGGGACCATGATGGCCCCGATGTCGGTCGGGACCACGACGCGGATGTCCGGCGACGGCAGCGTTCTCGGTCGCGAGTCGGCGGGGACGTGGGGCGCGCCGTCGGCCGACGATTCGGTCGTGGAGAGCGCGGGCCTGACCGATTCCGGCGTGCTGGCACCGCAGTCGGGTTCGGCGGCGCCGATGATGGGCGCGTTCGGCGCGACCGGCGCGGCCGGGTTCGGCGGCGCGGCATCGCAGGCCAAGCGTCGCTCCACCTCCTCCGGCGGCTCCGGCGCTTCCGGCGACTCGGGTGCCGGGGAGATGACGACGTTCGGGATGCCGGCTTCGATCGGCGGCGGCGAGCGCGCCACGACCTCGTCCTCCGACGGTGAGCGCGGCGGCAGGCCCTCCACCGAATCGCTCTTCGAGCAGCGGCGGCAGCACTGGGCCGAGACGCTCGGCCAGCCCGGCACCGACGAAACGACCGGCGAGGCGGGGCGCACCGCTGAGGCGACGGCGTTCGGCTCCGGTGAAGCGGCCGTGCCGGGTCTGCCTCCGGGCACCACCGGTGGTCCGGCCGTGCCGCCGGGAGCTCCGGCCCCGGGTCTCGAAGGCACGCACCCCGCCGCGCACGCACCCGCCACCGGCAGCGCCTCCGCCGGTTCCGCAGGGACCGCGGGCGGTCCGTCGGCGAAGCTGCCGTCGCTGCCGAACGTCACCGGCGGCCTGCCCGCCACCTCCGGGTTGTCGGCGTCGCCGTCGCTGCCCGGATCGACCTCGTTGCCCGGGGTGGAGACGGCGGGGGCTTCGGTCCCGAACGGCGCGTCTTCGGCCGTGCCGCGCGGAGTTCCCGGCGCCGGGATGCCCGGCGGCGTTCCGGGCGCCGCGGGCGGAGGCATGGGGTCGCCGATGATGCCGCCGATGGCGGGCATGGGAGCGGGCATGGGCGGCGCGCTCGGTTCGCGCGGGAACCAGGACCGGGACCGCAACACCCTGCAGCAAGAGGACGAGGACGTTTGGGACGCCACGGACGGGCTCTCCGGCGGAGTCCTGGGTCGAGACTGACCCGCCGCCCACCCGACAGCGATTGGAGAACGACCATGACTTCCGGATTCTCCGGGGGCGGGATGCCCGACCTCGGCGCGGCCATCGAGGCCTTCGAGCAGGAGCAGGCCAAGCTCGCCGACTTCCAGCGCAAGCTGTCCGAGACGACCACGGTCGTCGAGTCGAAGAACCACATGATCACCGTGACGCTGGACGGCAACGGTGAGCTCTCCGACCTGAAGTTCAACACCACCGCGTACCGGTCGATGGCGCCCGCCGAACTCGCCTCGGCCGTCACCGAGGTCCTGCAGCAGGCCCGGCAGCAGAGCCTGAAGACCATGCAGGAACTGATGGGCGGCTCGCCCGTGCCCGGTTACGAGCTCGACGAGCTGGCCAGCGGCGAAGCCGATCTGGCCGCGGTGCTCGGCAAGGTGATGGAGCCGTCGCTGAACCTCGTGCGCGAAGCGGGCGGCGACTCGCCCGCCGCGGCCAAGCGACCGGCCGAGCACAACGATGACGACGACGGCTGGGAACGCCGCTAAGGACCGCTCGGGGAGGGTGTTGGATCATGGCAACAGATGAGGTGTACCTCAACGTCCCGGAAGCCGAACGGGTCACCAAGGGGCTCGCCGACGGCGTGGACAACCTCGGCAACGCGATCGACGAGCTCAAGGCCGCGTTGCAGCGCGACCACGGGTGCTGGAGCGACGACAAGATCGGCAAGGGCTTCGAGTCGTCCTACCTGCAAGGCGCCACCGACACCCAGGACGGGTTGACCAAGCTCGCGAAGTCCCTCAAGGAGTTCGCCGACGAGGGATTGCCCGCCGTCATCAAGAACGTGGAGGACTTGGACTCCCAGTACGGCGAAGCCGTGGACAGTTACGGGGATGCCTTGTCCGACTACCAGCGCCACTCGGAGCGCTGAGCACTCCTTCCTGACCGACCGTGACTACCTGACGCCTTAAGGACGCGCGATGCCCACAGAACTCCCAGCAGGCCTGCAGAAGGCGCTGGAGATCGTTGGTGGGCAGCCGTGGCCGGAAGGCGACGAGGCCGGTCTGAACCGGATGGCCGACGCCTGGCAGACGGTCGCCCAGCAGATCGAGGTCTTCGACGAGGTCCTGCAGCGGTCCGTCGACGGGCTCAACGAGGCCATGCGCGGCGAGTTCGTCGACGCCTACACCCAGTACGCGGCGAACGAGCTGAAGCCGATGCTGGAGCAGCTGCGGTCCAGTTCCGAGGAGCACGGCAACCTCGCGAAGAACACCGCGGCCGACATCCAGTACTCGAAGATCATGATCGTGGTGCAGCTGGTGATGCTGGCCGCGACGCTCGCGCTGTCTTGGATCCCCGGCATCGGGCAGGCGCTGGTCGCCGCCGCGGCGGCCACCGCCCGCGCGGTGATCATGCAGATCATCAAGCAGGTCTTGATGAACATCGCCATGGGCATGGTCATCAACACCGCGATCGAGGTCGGCCTGGACGCCGCCATCCAGGGCATCCAGATGCTCACCGGCCAGCGCACCGAGTGGAACGAGGAGTTCACCAAGGGCGCCGCGATCAGCGGTGTCGTCGGCGGCGCCGCCGGTGGTGCGGCGGCCGGCCTGGTCAAGGGCATCGGCGAGCACATGGCGGGCGGCTTCATCAAGAAGGCCGCCGACGACATCGCCAAGGGCGCCGACGGCAAGAGCGTCCCCGACGTGAAGAAGATGGGGCCCGCCACCGAGAAGCTCGCCGACATGGGCGGCGGCGCGCAGAAGTTCGCCAACAGCGGCTGGGGCAAGGGAACCTACGACGTCACCTTCGCCACCGGGCAGGGCTTGGGCGCGCTCGCCGGTGACGTGGCCGGTCAGAAGTTGGGCGGCGATCCGAAGGGTCGGCCCGGCGAGGCGGAGGACCCCGCCAACCCGTACGCGTTCACCTCCGGCTTCCTCGGCGGCCTGCAGGGTCGCGGTGGTGGTCGCGGCGGTGGCGGCACCGCCTACGGGAAGTCCGGCGAGCACGTCGACACGGGTTCGCTGGACGGCCTCAGCGACCTCAAGAACATCGGCGACGTCGATGTGAAGCTGCCCGACACGGAGTCCTCGTCCCCCGGGGACACCGGCACGGGCAACGAGAAGGGCACCGGCGGCAACGACTCCGAAACCGGTGTTCAGGAGCACCTCGACGCGCCGCCGACCTACGAGCAGTCCCAGGCCGACTACGGCCAGAGCGACGGCGACACCACCGGCACGGGGAACACCGGCACCGGGAACTTCACGGGTACGGGGAACTTCACCGGGACTGGTCAGGGTCAGAACTCTGGCCAGGGTCAGAACTCTGGCCAGGGCCAGAACTCTGGCCAGGGCCAGAACTCTGGTCAAGGTCAGAACTCTGGCCAGGGCCAGAACTCTGGTCAAGGTCAGAACTCTGGTCAAGGTCAGAACTCTGGCCAGGGTCAGAACTCTGGTCAAGGTCAGAACTCTGGCCAGGGTCAGAACTCTGGTCAAGGTCAGAACTCTGGCCAGGGCCAGAACTCTGGTCAAGGTCAGAACTCTGGCCAGGGCCAGAACTCTGGTCAAGGTCAGAACTCTGGCCAGGGCCAGAACTCTGGTCAAGGTCAGAACACCGGCCAAGGCCAGAACACCGGCCAGGGCCGCGACGGAGGAATCCAAACCACCGGCGGCGACAACACATCGACGACCGGCAACACCGACAACAGTTCCACTACGCCGTCGCAGCAGACGGACTCCAACACCGGACATGCGACCGAGTCCGGTTCGCGTGACTTCAACGAGTCCGGTTCGCGTGACTTCAACGAGTCCGGGTCTCGCGACTTCAACGAGTCCGGGTCTCGCGACTTCAACGAGTCCGGTTCCCGTGACTTCAACGAGTCCGGTTCCCGTGACTTCAACGAGTCCGGTTCCCGTGACTTCAACGAGTCCGGTTCCCGTGACTTCAACGAGTCCGGCTCGCGTGACTTCAACGAGTCCGGCTCGCGTGACTTCAACGAGTCCGGTTCCCGTGACTTCAACGAGTCCGGTTCCCGTGACTTCAACGAGTCCGGTTCCCGTGACTTCAACGAGTCCGGCTCGCGTGACTTCAACGAGTCCGGCTCGCGTGACTTCAACGAGTCCGGTTCCCGTGACTTCAACGAGTCCGGCTCGCGTGACTTCAACGAGTCCGGCTCGCGTGACTTCAACGAGTCCGGTTCCCGTGATCTCGGCCAGTCCGGCTCGCGTGACTCGGTTCGCAATGGGTCGCCTGATACCGAGCTCAACAGCGCTCCGGTTCAGGAGCGGACGGGCGTCGGGGTGGATCAGGCTCCGCCGAGGGCGGTGCAGGACTCGCCGGGTCAGCAGTCGAACCAGCCCGTCACCGGTGTCGTCGACGGCGGCACCACCGACCGCGACGTCTCGCCGAACGAGGCGAACCGCGAGCAGAGCGCGGACGTCGATTCGCGGCAGAGCGAGACCGCGAACCTCCCCGCGCAGCCGCCTACGAGCAGCATCGGCGACGGCGGCCTCACCAACGACACGACGCAGCAGTCCACGACTCCCGTCCCCCAGCACGTCGACCAGGGGACGAACGGCCAGAACTCCGGGCTCGTGGACGGCGGAGCTTCCCGCGGCCAGAGCGATCAGTCCTCGACGGTCGATCGGAACTCCTCGGTCGATCAGTCCTCGACGGTCGATCGGAACTCCTCGGTCGATCAGAACTCGACGGTCGATCGGAACTCCTCGGTCGATCAGAACTCGACGGTCGATCGGAACTCCTCGGTCGATCAGAACTCGACGGTCGATCGGAACTCCTCGGTCGATCAGAACTCGACGGTCGATCGGAACTCCTCGGTCGATCAGAACTCGACGGTCGATCGGAACTCCTCGGTTGACCAGAACTCGACGGTCGATCGGAACTCCTCGGTCGATCAGAACTCGACGGTCGATCGGAACTCCTCGGTTGACCAGAACTCGACGGTCGATCGGAACTCCTCGGTTGACCAGAACTCGACGGTCGATCGGAACTCCTCGGTTGACCAGAACTCGACCGTCGACCGGGATTCCGGTGACGATGGCGCGGTCACTCCGGTGCAGGAGCATTCGAACGCGCCGCTGGGCGGAGTCGCACCCGTGCACGGCGGCGGGAATCCGACGCCGGCCCCGCAGACCGGTCAGACCGGTCAGACGGGAACGCCGAACGCGAACACGGCGAACACCCCCAACCCGAACGCGACCGGCACCCCGCACACCCCGGCGCAGCAGCCCGCCGCGAGCGGGAAGCCCAACGTCAGCACCGAATCCGGCGGCAGCACCACGCGCACCGGCGGCGACCAGCGCCCGGAGACCTCCAGCACCACCAAGGACAACGCTCCGAGCGCACCGGGCAAGAACACGCCCACGCACACCGCCCCGACCCCGTCGGCCACCGCGCCGCCGCGCACCGCGACCGCGACCCCGGAGACCGGGACGACCGCCGGCCGCCGCGGCGGCGACGGCGTCACGCCCGTCGTGCCCCTCGGCGGACCGGAAACGCGCGGCCCGCTCGGCCGCAACGGCGAACCGGACGCTCGGAACAACCGTGGCGATGACGCCGCGAAGAACGATCCGCCGAAGGGGCCGCCGCGCGATCCCAAGGGGGACAAGCCGTTCCGCGAGCCGTCCACGTGGCAGGACGCCCGCAAGAGGACGCCGTGGACGGAGGTCCGCACCGAACGGTTCGACCCCGGCGTCCACGGGTTCAAGGGCCCGAAGTCCGGTCTCCTCGACGGCGCGGGCACGATGATCCGCTACGACCACCGGCGCATCCCGCTGGGCGACGGCGGCCACGTCTCCGAGTTCACCGTGCGACTGGGGCTGCGCCCCGGTGAGGACGGGATCACCCGCGCCGACATGCAGGCCGTCGCCGACCGGGTCCGGAACTCGCTCAACACCGAGATCAACGGGCACTACCGCCTCGGCAACGGCGACCAGTTCCACGTGAACGTCGAGTTCACCCGGAACGACCCGCACGCCGTGGTCGACGTGGTGAACCTGGTCAGCGACGCGGAAGCGCAGCGGGCCGCCGAGAACGGGATCACCAAGCACAGCAACACGACGCAGGGCGCGTGGGGCAAGGACGAGCCGCGCGCGACGCTGGTCCACGAGGTCATGCACTTCCTCGGGCTCGGCGAGGGCTACCGCGACAAGTCGATGCTGTTCAACCGGGACAACGAGCCCGGCGTCATGGGCCTCGACGCGTTCAAGGGCCGCAAGGGCAGCCCGGACGAGGCGGTCGCGCCGACGCTGACGCCCAAGAACCTCGACCAGATCTCCTCCGTGCTGGACAACAGCCGGAGCCCGGAGCGCTCGCCCGGCACCGAGACCCAGTCCCGCGACACCGACCCGACCGAGCACCGGCCGGCGGCGACTCCCCGCGACCGGGTCCCCGCACCTCCCCCGAGCGAGAACCCGGCCGCTCCGCTCACCGACGTCCGGAACACCCGCACCTACGGCCCCGGCCAGTTGGAACGACCGCGCAGCAGCCACCAGCGGCGCCTCGAAGCGTCGGTCCCGAGGGACCGCTCCGGTGCTCCCGCGCTGTTCCCGAACCCGCGTGGCGCGACGTTCGCGCTGGCCGGGCCGGTGCGGGCGCTCAACCGCTCCAACCCGCGCAACTCCACGTTGACCGACGCGGGCAGCGCGGGCTGGGTGCAGCAGATCAACCCCGGCCCGCCGCGCGGCGGCAGGCGCACGAACTGCTTCGACAGCGCGCTGTCGTTCCTGTCGACCTGGTACGGCCGCCCGACCGTGGCGGCACCGGTGTACGACGCCCACAACAACATCAACCCGAACGCGGTCGAGCAATCCGGTTCACGACGCGGCGGCGACTGGCTCAACGCCGGATGGCGCACCTCGTCGGAGCCGCGGGACGTGACGCTGGGCGCGGTGGCGAACCGGCTGACCAGCCACGGGCACGGCTCGTCGGCGATCGTGATCTTCCAGCGGCCGAACGGGAACGTGCACGCCGTCAACGCCGTCAACCACAACGGCGACGTGCTCTGGGTCGACTCCCAGTACGGCCGGGTGGACCGCCGTCCGATCTACGAAGGCGCGCAGTTCATGTCGATCGAGCTCGACCCGTACGGGCGGCCGATCGACCGGGTCACTCCGCTGCACGAGCGCAGCCTCGGCTTCGAGAACCTCAACCTCGACGACGATGCGGGTGGTTCCGGTTCCGGCGGCGGTTATGGCGGCACCGATCGCGGTGGCTACGGCGGCACCGATCGCGGTGGTTATGGCGGCACCGATCGTGGCGGTTATGGCGGCACCGATCGCGGTGGCTACGGCAGCAACAGGGACGCCTACGACGGCGGCGGCCGTGGCGGCCGGGAACGCTCCAGCCGGAACTACGACGGCTACGAGCAGCGGGAATCCGGCCACCGCAGGCACCGCCGTTCCAGCCACTACTACGAGCAGCCCGCACCGGCGCCGGTCCAGTACTACTCGACGCCCGCACCGCCACCGCCCCCGCCGGCGCAGTACTACGCCCCGCCGACGAGCGACCCCTACTCGGGTTCCACTCGCGACTCGTACTACCCGTCCAGGTCCTACGACCCGTACTACTCCGGCGGTCACCGCTACTCGTCCGCGCCGTCCGAGCTGAACAGCGACGGCGCGACGACCGGGGACCGGTCCGGCGACTCGTTCGTCGCCCCGGACACCACGACGGAGGACTCGGCGCGCCAGCCGTCCACCGCGCCGCGGGACGGCGAGGCCGATCCGGGTGAGACGCCGGGCCGCAACGCCTTCGAGATGGAGCGGCCGTCCGAGGCGGACCTGCTGGACGCGTCGCGCGACACCACCGAGTCGGACCGGACGCCGGAGCCCGAGGGCCGCAGAGCTTCGGAGATCGAGCGCGAGACGCCCACCGCGCGCGAAAGCCTCGACCAGAGCTGGAACCGGTTGGCTCCGGGCGAGAACCTCTCGCCCGACGTCATCGAGCGCACCTACGGCATCCCCACCGAGAACCAGCAGCGGCTCCAGAGCTACGCCGACCGCCACAACCTGGCCATCGACGTGCGCCCGACCAACCCGGACTCGGTGCGGCTGCTCAAGGACGGCGCCTACCCGAAGCCGATCGACATCAAGGCCAAGACGATCAACGAGCTGGACGTGCAGCTGGGCGCGCCCGCGCACGGCATCGGCTCGGTCGGCTTCTTCGCGCCGCGGATGCCGGAGGGCCTCGACCCGGTGGACCCGGCCGCGGACGCGTTGCAGGCGCGGTCGGACTTCCGCCTCCGCGAGTACCAGGAGCTGTCCGACAAGATGCGGCTCCTGGAGCACCAGGGGCAGTACCGGGTGGTCGACGGCCAGGTCCGCACCGGGCCGGAACTGATGCGCGGCGACCGGCCGGTGGGCGACCTGCCGGTGGCGGGCGACCACGACGTCTTCAACATCCGGGACGCGAACGACGGCCGCGTCCTGCCGGATTCGGCCTACCAGGACCACGTCCGGCAGATGGTCGACGAGGACATGGGCGTGCAGCACGGCGCCCACCGGTACTGGGAGACGCTGCCCGGCACCTACGAGCGCAACATCTACGACCTGATCATCGGCAGCCACGACATCGGCGGGGAACCGCTGGTCCGGTTCGCGCCGGGACGCCCGCCCGAGGCGCTGCACTCGGACCTGCCGGACGTGCCGCAGGCGGCGTCCGACTTCGGCGACTCCATGAACGGCGCCGTGGACCGGATCTTCGGGTCCGACGACGGGATCTTCGACGGCGACATCACCGTCGACGACGGCGCCGGGAACCGGCCCGCGGTCGGACTCGACCCGGTCGACGCCGACGGCGCCGCACCGCACCACCTCCCGGGCGGCCGGACCGGCGATCCCGTCGGCAGCAGGTCCGAGGACTCCACCCGCCAGGACGGCAGGCCCTCGCGCTCGCAGCGGTGGCGGTCGGCGACGACCGACTTCTTCCGCGACATGAGCAAGCTGTTCGACTCGAACGGCTCCGCGCGGGTGCGGGCCGGGGAGTCGTCCGATGCTCGAACCACCGCGGAACCCGCCGGGCGCGCCGCGGAGACCTACGAGCTGCAGGACCTGCCACCGCGCTCCGAGGGCGCGCCGGTGCGCCGCCCGGACGAGTCCGCAGTGGACGGTCGCGCCGTCGACGAGGTCGCCGTCGAGCAGCCCACGCGCGAGCAGGACTCCGACGCCCAGGTCCAGGAGCGCGGCCCCGCCGAACAGCGGGCGGACGCCGAGGGCGACCTCACCCGTGACGACGACTCCGCGCTCAGCGACCTGGAACTGCCCGAGCTGCGGGCCGAACTCCTCGAACGGGAATCGGGCGAGGGCACCGGGAACCGGTCCGACGGCGACGGCGTCGTCCGAGACGACGGCTCCTCGATCTACAGCGACGACCTGGAACTGCCGGAACTCCGGCCGGACCAGAACCGCGATCCGCTCGACCTCGCCGAACAGGGACTCGGCGACGGCCTCGTCCGAGACGACGGCTCCTCCGTCTACAGCGACGACCTCGAACTCCCCGAACTCCGGCCGGACCAGAACCAGGACCCGCTCGACCTCGCCGAGCAAGGACTCGGCGACGGCGTCGGGAACCGGTCCGAGGACGGGCTCACCCGCGACTACGACAGCGAGTCCGTCTACAGCGACGACCTGGAACTGCCGGAACTCCGGCCGGACCAGAACCAGGATCCGCTCGACCTCGCCGAACAGGGACTGGGCGACGGCCTCGTTCGCGACGATGCCAGCGAGACCGGCACCGGATCGGCCCGCGGCGACGACCTCGACCTGCCGGAGATCCGCGTCGAGGACACCTCGCAGAGCGACGGCCGCCAGAGCCGGGACGACGCTCCGGAGGACCGCGCCGGGGACCAGAACCGCGACCAGCAGAGCCGGGACCAGCAGAGCCAGCAGGATCGCGACCAGCAGGACCAGCAGAACCGGGACCAGCAGCAGGACCAGCAGCGCACCGAGCAGGACGGTCGCGAGTCCCGCGCCCCGGAGCGCTCCGGCGACGCGATCATCACCATCGACCCGCCGGTGGACACCACCCGCACCTCGTTCACCTCCCCGGTCGGCGAACGCACCCAGCACCTGCGGGACCTGCGCAACATCGGCGCCGTCAAGGCCGACAACGTCGAGGGCGGCACGCTGCGCGCCGACGTGGACGAGATGCTCACCGACCTGGGCGTGCCGCAAGCGCGCCGCGAACGGCTGCTGCACGGCCTGTCCAACATCACCCTCGAAGACAAGTGGACGCCGCTCAACGGCAGCCGCGGCCTGGTGCTCAGCGACGGCCAGGGCAAGGACGCCATCGAGATCATCGCCAAGGCCCGCCCCGGCGACGACACCTCCACAGTGGACACCTCCACGGCCGGCACCTCGAAGACCGACGGTTCCACGGCCGGCACGTCGAAGGCGGGCGGTTCCAAGGCCGCCGAACCGGCTGAGGGCTCCGCCGCGAGCCGCGCCGTGAACGCCTCCGACCCCACCAAGAGCGACGGGCAGCCGAACCCCGGTCCGCGCGACCCGCGGATGAGCACCGTCAAGACGGGGCCGAACAAGGAAGTCGCCAAGTCCTCCCAGGAGGTCTCGGCCACCACCTCACGCGACGCACCGTTCACCTTCAACGCGATGTTCCCGCGCGGCACCGAGACCGCCTTCCGGACCTTCGAGGCGATCGGCGGGTTCCAGGGCCTCACCTCGCAGCCCACGGCGAGCACCGGCGCGAAGACCGAGCTGGGCACCGGTTCCAACCACACGCCGGTCAACAACTGGCGGCAGAGCAGCCACGACCTGCTGCACGACGTGACCGTCCGCACCGGTGACGGCCGGACCGACCACCGCGCGGGCCGCCACCAGGGCGACACGCGGCTGAGCTCGCCGGAGATCCTGCGCGACTACGGCAAGAACACCACCGACGTCACCGGAGTCCCGGAGCGCAGGCCGCGCGCGACGCTGTTGCAGGGCGGACAGGCCCTGTTCGACAGCGTCGCGGGGACCCTCGATCAGCATCCGAAGTGGCGCGGCCGCACCGACGAGATCGGTTCCGAGCTGCGCCACGACGTCGAGGAACTCGTCAGCGGCGGAAACCTGTCCCGCCACGGCGACGTGCTGCTCGACGGCGGCACCCTCGTGAAGGACGTGAAGTTCCACGACGCGTTCGGCGAGCACTCCGCGCGGGTCGAGATCACCGCCACGCAAGGCACGTCCCGCCTGTCCACCGCGGACCTCGACCCGGAGGCTTCGACCTCGCGCGGCGACGGCGATTCCGGCACCCCCCGCGACGAGGCCGAGTCGTCCCGCCGGTCGGAGCCGGAAACCGACGAATCGGGCCAGCCCAAGCCGCCGAAGCGATCGGACACCGAGGTGTCCGAGAAGGCCGACGAAGAGTCGAAGATCGTCTCGCAGGAGATCGGCCGCACCACCGAGCAGACGACCACCACCGGCGGCAAGCACGCGACGGACCTCACCGGCACCGGCGCGTTCGGGATGAACTGGAGCCTGGGCGAGAAGGCCTCCGACCCGGGCAAGCCGAGCTTCTCCTACGGCGACCGGGCCGACCTCCGGCCCGAGTTCCACGGCGGTCGCAGCGCCAGCGACGAGCACGGCACGACCCGCACCTCCGGGACGACCAGCAACACGTTCCGCAGCGACCACGGCGCCTTGCAGACCCGCCGCACCGACCTGACCTACGACGTCCGGGTGCACTTCGACGACCAGCACCGCGGCGCCGACGGCGAGCCGGGCGCGCACAGCGCCGAACCGGCGCGGGGCAGCGCGACCACCTTCACCGTCGAAAGCGACGGGACCCCCGCGAGCAGCGGGCGGAACTCGTCCGACGTGGCGTTCGCGCCGCAGAAGGTGCTGGGCGCGGCGGAATCCCGGTTCACCCGGGTCGACGAGGTCTCCCAGCAACTGCGCGAGATGCTTCCCGACGGGGTGCTCAGCAAGGACGGCGCGGGCTGGCGCGGGCACATGCCGAACGCGGTGCTGCACGCCGTCGGCAACGTGCTGGGCGACAAGCCGCACGTCACCGCCAACGAGTCGCTGGTCCACGAGCTGGTGTCCGACTCCGGGTTCACCTCGCACTCGGCGGACCTCAACGGCGACGGCATGTCGTTCCTGCTGACCCGCGACGTGCACGCGGGCACGGCCTCACCGAACGACCTGGTGCGAGTGCTGATCGAGGCGGTGCCCCGCGAGGACGGCGGTACGCGCAGCCTGCCCGGGTCGGACACGACGCTGCGCGGTGAGTCCTCGACGACCAGCAAGACCGCGCACAGCGACACCGTGACCTCGCACAACACCGCCGGCTGGGGCGTCACCGGTCGTGGCGGTTTCGGTTCCACGCAGACGGTGCGGGCGTTGGAGGGCAACGCGGGCACCGATCACAAGTTCGGCGGGAAGCAGACCGCGCTGGAGTCCTCCACCGGCCACGAGCACGGCCAGGGCTGGAAGGCGCACTCCGGCACCCAGGAACACTCCCGCGGCGTCGACTACAAGATCACCGTGTTCGGGGCGGACTCCCCGACGACGCGCACCGTCGAAGACGCCCAGGTCACCACCGAGACCGGTGGGCGCACCCACTTCACCGGACGGGACCCGCTCGCCCTCGACGGCGGTTTCGAACGCGTCGACCACGACGCGCCGCAGCGCCCGGCGGAGTGGCAGGCCGGGCAGCTGCCGCACCACTTCGTGGTGCACGGCCTGGACCTCCCGGAGGGCGCCGGTTCCCGGCTGCGGGAGGACCTCGGGGACTTCGGCGACAACGCCCACATCGCCGACCACCAGCTGCACACCTTCAGCAGCCACGACAACGTCGCCGCCAACCTCGACCGCGCCACCACCGGCACCTACGGCACCCCCGTCCACCGCTACGGCGAAGGGGAGTTCCTCGGCTTCAAGGACCGGCTCGGCGATGCGCGCATGCAGCTGGCGCTGAGCAACCCGCGCGTCGGGGCGCCGGCGGAGAACGTGACGCTGACCTTCACCGACAAGACGACCGGATCCACCGGCCACGGCGCCGACACCGTCACGCAGCACAGCGGGAACGCGGGCGCCGCCCTGACCGTGGTGCCGCACCAGCGGGTGTGGGCGGGTCCGCAGGGCGGCTACTCCTACGCCCGCGGCGGCGTCGAGGGCGACTCGGTGAAGTCGGAGTTCGAGCAGACCACGACCCGCAAGTACCGCGGCCCCGCCTACCTCGTCACCTACGACAGCACGATGCTGCTCAGCGGACGCGACGTCGACCACGTCGGCGTCAACGCCTACGACGGCAACGGCATCGGCGACTGGCAGCATTCCCAGGCGCACCACGGCAATTCGGTGCAGGTGTGGGTGCCCAAGAGCGAGATCGACCAGGTGGGCCTGCCGCCGGAGCGCGTCGCGGAACTGCGCGCGCAGGACGACGGCACCGGTTCGAAGGACTCCGACACCGGCGACGCGGGCACCAGGAACGCGGCCGAGGACTCCGCCGTCAAGGACCCTGCCGCCGAGAACACCCCGCCGGAGAACCAGGGCCGGTCGACGGACGCGAAGGGCAAGCGCGTCGCCTTCGAGTCCCCGGAGCGTTCCGACGTCGGCGAGACCTCGCGAGACGGTCAGCGCGCGGAGGACCAGCGCTCCGAGGACCGCGCCGAACCGTCCCGCGACAAGGGCAAGGAGCCGGAACGCCCCGTCGAGCAGGATTCGGACTCGACGCAGAACCGGGCGCCGCAGAGCCGACCGCAGATCGACGAGCACAACCCCACCAGCTTCTCCCCCGAGGTCACGACCCGGCTGCTGGACGGCGTGAAGCAGGCCCTCGACCTGGTGCCGCCCGCCGATGTGCCGCCGAACGTGCTGCGCCGGTTCTACGAGGCCATCACCAACGAGACCATCGGCCACAACCTGCGCTCCGCCTACGAGCACACCCTCGAAGGCATCAGCAAGGCCGCGTTCGGCAAGAGCGACCGGCTGGCCAGGGAGCAGCTGCTCGCCGACATCACCGGAGACATCTCGCCGCGCGGCCTGCAGGGCCTCTACGCCGACCTGAACGGGCCGGGCAAGACCTGGTCCACCACCGTGCGCGGGCCGCTGGGCTCCTACGACGTCTCGCTGAACCTCAAGGGCACGCCGTCCACGGGCCGGCTCACCGGGATCGAGCAGGGCTGGTCCAACGAGCACACCACCAAGACGAAGATCACCGAGGAGCACTCCGCCACCGCGAAGCGCACCCATGATCTCGCCGCGGGCGTCAGCATCCCGACCTTCCCGGACCACACGACGATGCGCGGTCCCGGCTGGGCGACGGGCACCGGCCTCAGCTTCTCCTCGGAGAGCAAGCAGGTCACCGGCGACGTCACCGAGACGACGCGCTCGCACACCACCTCGGGCGACGCGGCGCGCTACACCCGCGACCTGGACCTGGACCTGACCGTCAACAAGACGGCCCACGCCGGGCGCGCGCCGCGCACGCTGACCTTCGGCCTGCTCGGCTGGGCGGCGTCCGGCGGGTCGCCGAGCACGCACGCGCTGGGCACCATCCCGGACGCGGTCAACTCGTACGTGCCGCTGCGGGATCTCGGCGCCGGTACGCACACTCCGCACGACCCGATCTCGACGCTGCCGGAGAACCACCACTCGGTGGCGAACTCGCGCAACGTCGGCGGCGTGGTCGACGACATCCTCGACGGCGTGCAGCCCGGTGAGCCGTCCACCCGGACCCGCCACGAAGTGCCGCGCGAGGCGACCTGGACCCGGCAGACCGTCAACACCGGGGCCTCCAGCGCCGCGTTGTCGGCGAACCTGCCCGCCGCGATGGGCGACGGCTACCGCATCGGCGGGCTCGACCACGACAACCACTACAGCGCGGGCTACGGGCACGGGAACCCGTTGAAGTCCCTCAACTTCCAGGTCGAGAGCCTGGAGAACGCGCACGTGCAGCCCGTCGGGGAGCCCTCCCCCGGCAAGGAGATCACGCTCGACGAGATCAAGAAGAGCACCGGCAAGGAAGAGCACAAGTCCGGGCCGAGCTGGCGCGCGCCGAACATCCGGGTGCCGCTGACGATCTTCCCCACCCAGCACGCCCAGGGCAGCTGGGAGCCCGGCGTGAACGTGCGGACCGCGCCGACCGCCGGTCTCAACGCCCCGTCGCTGGAGTGGAAGCACAAATCCCACAACGACTACGAGGGCAAGCAGTCCGAGACCTGGAAGACCTCCAAGGGCGAGACGTACCTGGTCACGGCGGACGCAAACTGGAAGATCACGCCCGAGTACCGGGACGCCACCCACGGCGACGGGCCGCGCACCGCGCGGGACACCGTCTACGTCCGCACCGACGCCGACGGCCTGCGCGCCATGGGCCTCGAACCACCGCACCTGGACGACGACGCGTCCTCGGTGCACACCGAGCTCTCGGCCGACCGCGACGGCGACGGCACCGGCCGCACCGGCGAGGAGACCACCCGCAGCACCGAGGAAACCGCTCGCGGCGGCGAAGAAACCTCCCGCAAGAGCGAAGAGAACACGCGCGACGGCGAGGACACCCGCAGCGACGAGCAGACCTCCCGCGAGAACGACCAGAACACCCGCAGCATCGAGGAGACCGCTCGCGAGGGCGAGGAATCCTCCCGCCGGAGCGAAGAGAACACGCGCGACGCCGAGAACAGCCGCAGCGACGAGCAGACCTCCCGCGACACCGAGCAGCAGCCGCGCGAGACAGGGGAAACGGCGCGCGACGCGGAGGAGACCGCTCGCAACAGCGAGGAATCCTCCCGCCGGAGCGAAGAGAACACGCGCGACGCCGAGAACAGCCGCAGCGACGAGCAGACCTCCCGCGACACCGACGAAGTCGCCCGCGACAGCGAGAGCGTCCGCGACGGCGGGGAAACGGTCCGCGACGGTGGCGAGACCGCGCGCGACGGCGACGGGACGTCCCGCGGCGGTGAGCAGAACGGCACGGTCCGGTCCGACTCGCGCTCGACGCGTTCCGAGGACCGCGGCCCCGACTCGCGCGGCACCTCCCCCGCCCGCGACGGCGAGGTGCTGGTCGAGGACCCGGCCCGCGACGGCACCCGCGACTCCGACACCGAGAGCTCCGACGGGGAGTTCTTCGACGCCCGCGAGCGGCTCGACGACGACAGCGACGGCGAATTCTTCGACGCGCGCGAAACGCTCGACGACACCACCGGCGACGAGTTCGTCGACGCGGGCACCACCGTCGACAACGGCATCGAGCACCGCGGCTCCGCGGCGCCGCGCACCGCCCTGGACGACACCGGCGCGGAGAGCTCCGGGCGGCGCGCCTTCGAGCTGGCCGACGAGCTGGAATCCGGCGGGATCCTCGCCCAGCACGAGCAGTCCGACCCGCGACCGCCCGGCGCGTTCCCCGACGACCCGGTCGCCACCGACCGCGGCCCCGGCCTCGAAGGCGACGGCGAGGCCTTCGAGCTGGAGTCCACGCGGTCCGAGCAGAACTCCGACGCGGTCATCTCGGCAGAAGACCGGGCGGCGCGGGAATTCCTCGACCAGCCCGGCGACGCGCGCACCGACCACGTGCGCGACCTGCGCCGGATCGGCGCCGTCAAGGCCGACTCGGTGGACGGCACCGCGCTGCGCGAGGACGCGCGGCGGCTGCTCACCAACCTCGGCATCCCGCAGGTCCGTCGCGACCGGATGCTGCACGGGCTGTCCGACATCACCCTCGAGGACAACTGGGTGAGCCTCAACGGCAGCCGCGGCGTCGTGCTCAGCGACGGCCACGGCCGCGACGCCATCGAGATCGTCGCCCGCGCCCGGCCCGGCGATGACACCTCCGCGACCCCCGCCGCTCCCGGCGCGACGGCGCCGCGCAACCCGGTGCTGGCCTCGCTCAAGGCCTACGACGGCAGCACCGGGAAGTCCTCGCACGAGGTCTCGGCGACGCCCGCCCGCGACGGCTCGCTGTCGTTCAACGGGATGATCCCGCTGGGCACCGGCAACTTCTTCCGCTCGCTGGAGCTGGGCTTCGGCATCAAGGGCTTGACCTCGCAGCCCAGCGAGACCACCGGGGTGTCCTCGGAACTGCCGAAGTCGGCGACGGTGACGCCGGAGAACCAGTGGCGCTCCAGCACCCACGACCTGCGCCACGACGTCACCGTCCGCACCGGCGACGGCCGGCAGTCCCGCGCCACCGGGCAGCAGCAGGGCGGCACGAAGCTCAGCACCCCGGAGATCCTGCGCGACATCCGCAGCAACGAGTTCGACGCCACCGGGCAGCCGGAGCGGCGACCGCGCGCGATCTCGTTGCACGGCGGCCAAGGGCTGTTCGACGGCGTGAAGGAAGTCCTGGACCGGCACCCGAGCTGGCGCGGCCAGTCCGACGTGCTCGGTTCGGAGCTGCGCGCGGACCTCGGTGACCTCGTCGACGACGCCACGCTCTCCCGCGAGGGCGAGAAGCTGCTCGACGGCGGCAAGATGGTGCGCACGGTGAAGTTCCACGACACGGCCGGTGAGCACACCGCCCGGGTGGAGATCACCGCGACACCGGGCGAATCGCACGGTTTCCGCGCGCAGCTGCCGCGCGACGAGTCCGACACCGACCCGACCGGCACCGACCCGACCGCCTCCGGCACGGACCGCGGCGACGGCACCACCGGCGACCGGACCGGCGACGGGGTCGACCGCCGCGACTTCGCCGCTGCCGACCGGCGGCCTTCGAAGGTCGTCGAGCAGGACATCGGCCGCAAGACCGAGCACGTCAACACCTCCGGCGCCAAGCAGTCCCTCGGGCTCTCCGGCATGGGCGCGGGCGGCATGCACTGGAGCACGCGCGAGGACCCGACCCAACCGGGCAAGGACAGCTGGTCGTTCGGCGACCGCTTCGACCTCCGCCCCGAGGGCCACGCGTCCCGCAGCGCGAGCGACGAGCACACCACCACGCACACCGAAGGCACGGCCAGCAACACCTTCCGCAGCGAGAGCCGCACGCTGCAGGGCCGCGACACCGGCATGATCTTCGACGTCGAGGTGTTCTTCGACGACCACCACCGGGGGACCACCGACGGCGCGCACGGCGAACGCCTCGGCCGCCCCGTCGACGGGCACGCCACGACGTGGACCATCGAGGAAGGCGCCCGGCCCGCGCACGACGACAACGCCGACCCGAGCCTCGCCTTCGAGCCGCAGAAGGTGCTCGGCGGCGCGGCGACCCGGTTCACCCGCGTCGACGACGTGCGGACCGAGCTGCGCTCGATGCTGCCGGACGGCGTCCTCGGCACCGAGGGCGGAGCGAGCCGGCACCTGCCGGACCAGGCGCGGCACGCGGGTGCCCCGTGGCTGAGCGAGAACCGCTACACCGCCGCGAACGAAGCGCTGCTCAACGACCTCGTCTCCGACTCCGGGTTCACCTCGTACTCCGCCGACCTCAACGGCGACGGGATGTCGTTCCTGCTGCACCGCGGTGAGCACGCGGGCACGGCCTCACCTGACGACGTGGTGCGGGTGCTGATCGAGACGGTGCCGCGCACCGAGGACGCCGGCCAGGCCGGGCCTTCCGATCGCAGCGGCGCGACGCGCGACGGCGGTGAGTACGCCTCCGACTCGATCCTGCGCGGCGAGTCGAAGACGAGCACCACCACGGCGCACAAGGACTCCGTGAAGTTCGACAACGGCTTCGGCGGCAGCGCGACGCTGCGCGGCGGCTTCGGCTCCACCGCGGACGCGCCGCGCACCCTGGAAGGCACCTTCGGCGCCGACGGGCACGTCAAGTCCACCGGGCACACGCTGGAATCCTCGACCGGCCAGGAGCACAGCCAGGGCTGGAAGACCACGCCCGGCACCCGCGAGCACACCCGCGCCGTCGACTACAAGATCACCGTGTTCGACAAGGACGGCGCCGGGCAGCCGCACTTCGTGACCGGCGGGCACGCGATCAGCGAGACCGGCGGCACCACGAAGTTCACCGGCCGCGAAGCGGGCGACAGCGGCTTCACCTCCGTCGACCGGGACGCCCCGCGCCGCCCGGCGGGCTGGCAGCCCGGACAGCTGCCGGACCACTTCGCGGTGCACGGCCTCGACCTGCCGCAGGGCACCGGCAACGAGATCGGCCGCAACCTGCTGGGCGAGTTCGGCGACAACGGCCACATCGCCGCCCACCAGCTGCACACCTTCAGCAGCCACGACAACGTCGCCGCCAACCTCGACCGCGCCACCACCGGCACCTACGGCACCCCCGTCCACCGCTACGGCGAAGGCGAATACCTCGGCTTCCAAGACCGCCTCGGCGACGCCCGCATGAACCTGGCGCTGAGCAACCCGCGGGTCGACGCGCCCGCGCAGCAGGTCACGCTCACCTTCACCGACACCACCAGCGGCTCCATCGGCCACGGCAATAGCAGGGACACCTCCGGCTGGAGCGCCAACGCCGCGCTGGCACCGACGTTCGTACCGCACGACCGGGTGTGGACCGGCGTCAACGGCGGCTACTCGCACGGCCGCGGGGAGAACGTCGGCGACTCGGTCACCAGCGGCTTCGAGAACACCACGAAGACGAAGTACCGCGGCCCCGCCTACCTCGTCACCTTCGACAGCACGACGCTGCTCGGCGGCCGGGACGTGCAGCACACCGGGGCGGCCGCCTACGAGGGCTATTCGGCCGGCGACTGGAAGCACGCCGAAGCGCACCGCCAGGAGTCGGTGCAGGTGTGGGTGCCCAAGAGCGAGATCGACCAGGTGGGGCTGCCCCCGGAGCGGGTCGCCGAACTGCGCGCGCAGGACGACTCCGCCCGCGACACCGAGACCGGCCGGCCGCGCGAGGACGCCCGCGACGCGGAAGGGTCGAAGCAGGACCGGGCCGCCGACAACGAGCTGTCCGAGAAGGCGCGCGGCAAGCTGCCCGCGCGCGACGCCGAGGACGTCGCGGAGAGCTCCCGGACGCCCGAGACCGCTCCCGAGCCCCCCGCCCGGTACGGCAACGACGACAACGCCCCCGCGCGCTTCCGCCCGGAGGTCACCGACCGGCTGCTGCAGGGCGTCAAGCAGGCCCTCGACGGCGTGCCCGCCGACCAGGTCCCGCCGGGCGTGCTGCGCCGGTTCTACGACTCGATCGCCGCCCAGACGATCGGCCGCGCCGAGCAGCTCGTGTTCGGCAGCAGCGAGCAGCGCGCCCGCGACCAGCTGCTGCACGAGATCTCCTCGGACATCTCCCCGCGCGGCATGAGCGGGCTGTACTCCGACCTGCGCGGGCCGGGCAAGACGTGGTCCACCACGGTCAAGGGCCCGTTCGGTTCCTACGACCTGTCGCTGAACCTGTCCGGGCGGTCCTCGGTCGGCCGCCTCGACGGCGTGGAGCAGGGCTGGTCCGACGAGCACACCTCGAAGGCCACCAGCGGCACCGAGCACACCGTCAAGACCACCCGCAAGCACAACGGTTCGCTCATGGTCAGCCTCCCGACCTGGCCGGATCACCTGACGGTCCGCCAGCCCGGGTTCGCCACCTCCACGAGCATCACCGGGACCTCCGAGCACACCCGCACCGAGGGCTCCAGCACCGAGACGTCCCGCACGTACCACTCCAGCGGGGACATGGCGCGCTACGCCCACGACCTCGACCTGGACCTGACGGTCACCAAGACGGCGCACGCCGCCCGGCTGCCGCGCACGCTGACCTTCGGGCTCGCGGGCTGGCTGGCCTCCGGTGCGGAACCGACCACGCACCACCTGGGCACCATGACCGACGCGGTGCACACCCGCGTCCCGGTCGACGAGATCGGCGCCGGCACGCACACCGAGCACGACCCGATCACCGAGCTGCCCGCGGTGCACCACTCCACGGCCCGCTCCGGCGAGGTCGGCAACGTCGTCGACGACATCCTCGACGGCGTGCGCACGGGCGAACCGGCCGGCTCGCAGGCCCGGTACCAGGTGCCGCACGAGGCCACCTGGACGCGCCAGACCGTCAACACCGGCGTCGCCGCGGGCGCGCTGTCCACGCACCTGCCGGAGGCGATGGGCGACGGCTACCGCATCGGCGGCCTCGACCACGACAGCCACTACAGCGCGGGCTACGGGCACGGGAACCCGTTGAAGTCGCTCACCTTCCAGGTAGAGAGCCTGGAGGACGCGCACGTCCGGCCGGTCGGCGAACCACCGCGCCACGGCAAGGAAATCGTGCTCGACGAGATCAAGAAGAGCACCGGCAAGGACGAGAGCGTCCTCGGCCCGACGTGGAGCACGCCGGACGGGCGAGCACCGCTGACGCTGTTCCCCACCCCGAAGGACAACGGCTCCTGGATCCCCGGCGTCAACGCGCGCAACGCGCTGCAGGTCGGGGTGAAGGGCCCGACGCTGGACTGGCAGCGCGGCGAGAAGGCCGAGTACGAGGGCAAGCAGTCCGAGGACTGGAAGACCTCCGACGGGCAGACCTACCTGGTCACCGCGCGGGCGAACTGGAAGATCACGCCCGAGTACCAGGACTCCACCCACGGCGACGGGCCGCGCACCGCGCGGGACACCGTCTACGTCCGCACCGACGCCGACGGCCTGCGCGCCATGGGCCTCGAACCGCCGCGGCGCGACGACGACTCCTCCTCCGAGTCGAGCGAGGACGGCTCCTCGCAGTGGGCGACGACCGAGGACGAGTCGAGCGGGTCGGAGAGCTCCGCCTCGGAGCGCTCCGGTTCCGGGAAGAGCTCGGACAAGAGCTCCAGCGAGCAGGACGGCAGCTCCAGCACGAGCTCCAGCACGAGCTCCCGCAAGAGTTCCAGCGAGTCCGACCGCGACTCCAGCTCCGAGTGGACCACCACCGAGGACGGCTCGACCACGTCGCGCTCCAGCGACGACGAGTCCGGGACCGGCACGGACCGCTCCTCGGACTGGGTCACCACCGACCGCTCGTCGGACTGGGTCACCACCGACGACGAGTCCTCCTCGCAGCCGTCCGACCGCAGCAGCCGCGACTCCTCGCAGCGGACGCGGGATTCCTCCGTCGAACGCACGGACTCGGAGTGGACGACCACCGACGACGGTTCCTCGCTGCGTTCCGGCGAGAGCGTGCAGCGGCCGTTCACCCCGGACGACAGCGGCTACGACGCCGACTCGGAGCGCTCCACCAGCCCCGAGCCGGACGACGCCTCCTCCACCCGCACCCGGCGGGATTCCGAGCAGGAGTTCTTCGACGAGCTCGCCGACCTCGAATCCGGTGTCGTGCGCGACGACCCCGGTGTCGTGCGGGACGATTCCGGTTCCGTCCGCGACGATTCCGGTTCCGTCCGCGACGATTCCGGTTCGGTGCGCGAGGATTCCGGCACCGAGTACTTCGACGCCCAGGAGCGGTTCGACTCCACCGGCGACGAGTTCTTCGACGCCCGCGACACCTTCGACAACGACACCGACCACCGGGGCGCGGCGGCGCCGCGGTCGCGGGGCACCGACGAGCCCGCGACCCCGCTGTCCACCGCGATCCCGCCGGGCTCGCAGGTCGACCCGGCCACGCTGCCCGGTGTCGTGGCGTTCGCCGACAAGGCGCACGACAGCGTGCGCGACGGGCTCGCCGAAACCGACCCCGCCGCGCGCCGCACCCACTTCGACGGCGCGCTGGAGCACCTGCGCACCCTCGACCGGGACTGGCGCGGGCTGCGCGCGGTCACCAGCTCCTACCAGGACCGGTTCGGCACGAACCTGGCGGCGGACCTCGCCGAGCTCGGCGGCCCCGAGCGCAAGGCCGAAGTGGATCACGCGATGGGCGAGGTCCTGTACCCGGTCGCGAGCCAGGCGCAGGTCGCGCAGTGGCACGAGGCCCTGAAGAACACGACGTTCGAGAGCCACGAGCACGGCACCGTGCCGATCCGCACCGACCACCCGGACACCGGCGCCGACCTGCGCGCCCACCTGTGGTCGCTGGAACTGCTCAAGCAGGGCGCGATGCCCAGCAAGATCTTCGTCGGCCGCTGGGACCCGCCGCTGGTGATGACCTCGGAGCACGCGAACGGCTCCAAGCCGGGCAAGCCGGGCACCGTGGGCTGGGCGTTCCACGTGGCGCCGGTGGTGCGGATGGACCTGGGCAACGGCCAGGCGCGCCCCGTGGTGCTGGACCCGACGCTGAGCGCGCGACCGCAGAGCGTCCCGCAGTGGCTCGCGCAGATCGGCGTGGACCCGCGCGACGGCCGCAACAGCATCTACACCGACGTCGCGAACGTGCAGCGCGACATCGACGCGGACGCCCAGACCCACCCGTGGACGGAGGCCCCGGACGGCACGCTGCTGCCGAAGGGCCGCGCGCTGGTGGCCTTCACCGGCGTCAACGCCCTGCAGTTCCCGGAGCCGGGCAAGGTGCGCATCCCGCCGGAACTGGGCATCACCGACGGCATCGTGCGCCGCCACCAGGACTCCATCGTCGAGCACAACCGCTCCGCCGAGGTGAAGGCGCGCGTCCGCGAGGCGATGGCGGCCCGCGACGCGCAACGGGCGAACGACGAGGCGCGGGCGAACGACGGAAGCCCGGCGCGGCCCGACGCCCCGCCGCAGCGGCCCGCCGAGGGCGACTCGGCCACCCCGGCGCGGGAACAGTCCGATGTGGACGCTTCGGCGCGGCGCGCGGACCAGGACGGCGACTCCCGCACCGGCGACGCCCAACGGACCGAGGAATCCCAGCGGACCCAGGACCGGGCCGAGGACTCCGACAGGACGCAAGAGCGGACCGAAGACTCCCGCCGCACCCAGGAGCCGACCGAGGAATCCCAGCGGACCCAGGACCGGAGCGAGGACTCTCAGCGGACCCGACAGCAGGCCGAAGACTCCCGCCGCTCCCAGGAGCCGACCGAGGGCTCCCAGCGGGCCCAGGACCGGGCCGAGGACTCCGGTGACCAGGCGCGCGCGGATCAGGAGCAGGCGCAGGCCGAGCGCTCCGGCGACTCCGCGCGTACGCAGGACGCCGACGCCACCCCGGCCGCGCAGGAGCGGACCGGCACTCCCGAACCGCAGCGCGCCGAGCAGCCCGCGCGCACCGGTGAGTCCGCCGACACGACCCGGACCGAGCAGCACACCGACTCCGAGCGGACCGCCGACACCGCGAGCCCGGAGCGCACCGCGGCGGCCCGCGAGCAGGACGCCGCGGCCACGCCGGACCGCTCGACCGAGCAGGCCGGGCTCACCGAGGGCGTCGACCGGATCGACCTGTCCCGCGAGCAGCAGCCCGAGTCGGTGGCGCCGTCGACGACGACGCCCGTCATCCCGAAGACCGAGTCGTACCCGTGGCAGCTGCCCGCGGTGATGTCCTTCGCCGCCAAGGCGCACGACGACGTCGCCGCCGGGCTGGCCGCGACCGACCCCGCCGTGCGGCAGCGGCACTTCGACGGCGCGATGCGGCATATGGACGTGCTGCAGCGCGACTGGCGCGGGCTCCACGCCGTGGGCAACTCCTACTCCGAGCAGTTCTCCCGCAGCCTGTTCGACGACCTCAACGAACTCGGCGGTCCGGAGCAGAAGGCCGAGATCGACCGGGTCATGGGCAACGTGCTGTACCCGGTGGCGACGCTGGAGCAGGCCGCGCAGTGGCACGAGGCGCTCAAGGACACGACCTTCGAGAGCCACGTCCACGGCACGGTCCCGATCCGCACCGACCACCCCGAGTTCGGCTGCGACCTGCGCGCGCACCTGTGGTCGCTGGACCTGATGAAGATGGGTGCGAGCCCGAGCAAGATCCTGGTGGGCCGCTGGGATCCGCCGCTGTGGCTGACCACGCCGAACGCGACGGGGTCGAAGCCGGGCAAGCCGAACTCGGTGCAGTGGTCCTACCACGTCGCACCCGTGGTCCGCGTCGACATCGGGGGCGGCAAGTCGCGCCCGATGGTGCTGGACCCGGCGACCGGTGACGGGCCGCAGTCCGTGGAGGCGTGGCTGGGGCGGATGAAGCTCAGCCCGGACGCCGAGACCGGGCTCAACCCGCGCGATCCGTCGTCGGTGACCATCTACTCCGGTGAGCCGGGCAGGATCCAGCAGCTGATCGACGCCGACCACGCGAAGAACCCGTGGGCGACGGCGCCCAACGGGGCGATGGCCCCGAAGGGCCGGGCAGTCGTGGTCGCCACCACCGCGAACGCCTTCCAGTACCCCGAGCCGGGCAGGCTGCGCATTCCGCCGGACATGACGATGACCGACCTCATCGTGCGGCGCAGCCAGGACAACATCGTCGAGCAGAACCGCACGGCGGAGGTCAAGGCCCGCGTCCGCGAGGCGATGGCCGCCCGCGAGGCACAGCGCCAGGGCGGCGAACCCTCCCGGCCCACCGGACCGTCCATGCGGTCGGCGGAGCCGGTCGAGGTCGCGCGGGATTCCGACGGGTTCTTCGACTTCGACGAGGCGGGCTGGGACCGCGACACCGAACCGGCCGCGAACCCGCGTCCGCTGCCGGACTCGTTCGACCCGGACGCCTACCTCCGCGCGGACACGAACCTGGCCGACGGGCCCGCGTTCGACGACCTGGGCAACCCCCACACCGACGCCGAGCGCTCGGACGCCGAGTTCCAGGAAGCCGACCGCACCGCCGAGCAGCAGGACGTCGCCGACGCGCCGCGCGAACCGGCACCGGTCGTCGAGGACACCACGCCGTCCTCCCCGCTGGCGGCGTTCCTGTCGCCGGAGCCGCAGTCCGCGCTCGCCGGGTTCCTCGACCCCGCCGAGACGACCTCGCCCGCCCAGCGCACCGGCGAACCCGAGCCGAACGCCCGGCCCGAGCAGTCCACGACCGAAGCGCCCGCCGAGCACCGGCCGCAGCCGCGCAGCGAGACCACCACGCCGCCGCGCCCCGCGCTGGCGACCAGCAGCGCCGACCCGGCGGCACCGCGCACGCGGGCTCCCGGCGACGGCGCTCCGGAGCGCTCACCGTCGCCCGAGGACCTGTGGAACTCCGGCCCGATGCGCAGCGCGCTCCCGCCGATCGACCCGTTCGCCGCGCAGACCCCGCTGCAGATCGACCCGGCGAACGTCACCCCGCTGCGGCTGACCGGGGTGGACGAGCACGGCAACACCGTCACGTTCACCTCGAACGACGTGGTGAACCGCGTAGTGCGCAGCAGGGACGGAGACATCGGCGTCTCCTACACCCGCGAGACCACCGACACCGCCCGCTGGATGGCCAACGGCGACCACGGCCGCATCATCCGGACCCTGCCGGGCGAGAGCACCGAGCAGGCCACCGCCGCACCGCACCGCACCGCCACCGAGCACGCCTCGGCGTGGAACAGCGGCTACCGCGACGCGAACGTGCGCCGGCTGTTCCTGGAGGCCGACGCGCACCGGGACGGATTCACGCTGCCGCTGCACGACGGGCGGTCGGTGCGGGTCGGCGGCGACACCTACGGCGCCGTGGTCCGCGACGGGATCGCGTTCCGGGACTTCGCCGAACCGGGCCGCAAGCACCACTTCGTGCTGCTGTCCGGGAACTCAGCGAACGGGTCGGCGAGCGCGCCGTTCCACAACTCGATGGTCGACCGGGGGCTCAACCCCGTCACCTTCGCACCGCGCGGCGACCTGTCGACGACGGGCGCCGGTGACGAACTCACGATCGGCGTGCACGACAACGCCGGCTGGGAAGCGGCGGGCAGCTCCAACCCCGGCCCGCGCTCCGCGTACGCCAAGCACGACGTGCGGACCATCAAGTGGTTCGAGCAGCACCTGCCCGACTCCCGGATCCCGCGCGGCACCGAGGAACGTCTCGCCGGAGTGGTGCGCGACGGCACCGACACCGTGAAGAAGTTCCACACGCACCACGTCAGCTCCGACGCGCTGCTCAAGGACGGCCGGAACATCGGCGTCACGCTCGCCGCGAAGACGCAGGACCGCAACCTCGACAAGGCCTGGGCCAACGGCCTGCAGCCGATCACCGAGGTGCTGCGCACCCAGCCCGGCGAGGACGGCGTGCCGTTCGCGAAGAACACCCCGGACCGCAAGGCGCCCGCTTCGTGGCAGGACGACTACGCGAAGGGCCTCGAACCGAACTTCGTGACCACGCACGGCAACACCAAGGCGTTCCAGATCAACATCGACGAGCGGGGCAAGCAGACCTCGATCGAGGTCTCACCGGAGGTCTACGCGCGGGTCCTGGTCAACAACGCCGACTTCCAGGCGATGTACGGGCGCAACCCGGAGGGTTCGCTGGTGCACGTGGTCTGCCGCACCGCCACCGGTGCGAACCTGACCCGGCTCACCGACGCGCTGACGCACTACGGCATCCGCAACACCGGGCACGCCGCGCTGGACAAGGTCGGGATCACCTACGACTCCGACCACAAGCCGAACCTCTCCGTCGCGAACAACGCGGGCTGGGCCAGCTACCGCACCGGCGAGCAGGTGCGCCAGCACCCGGAGACCCGCTACCCGGAGGGCGCCGCGAACACCGCCCAGCAGCCCGGCGAACCGGCGGGCAGCGGTCGCGGCCTCACCGAGCAGCAGGCCGGCCCCGCGGACCGCGGCGAGCCGGACGCGGGCGGCGAGCGGCGGAACGCCGACGGCGAGCAGGACCTCGCCGCCGAGGGCACCGGGGACCGGCGTCCGGCCGAGCACGAGGGCACCGCCGACCAGGCCGGCGCGGCGCGGCGGGAGGACTCCCCCGCGCGCGAGGAGGACGTCTTCGTCGACGCCCGCGAATCCCTCGACGACGAGACCACCCCGCTGCTGGAGTCCACTTCGGACACCGAGGTCGCGGCCGGTCCGCCGCGCACCGGGGACGCCGTCATCGACATGCGCGACGATCCGGCCGCCGCCGACCGCCACGTCCAGGGCGACGACCCGACCCGCGCCCCCGAGCTCGGCCCGGTCACCGAACGCACCCAGCAGGTCCGCGACCTGCTCGACCGCAACGCCGTGCGCGCCGACGAGATCAACGGCGACGCCCTGCGCGCCGACGCCCGCCGGGCGCTGGAGCAGGCGGGAGTGCCCGCGCAGCGGATCGAGCAGCTGCTGCACGGCCTGTCCGACCAGGAGCTGACGAACGACTTCACGGCGCTCAACGGCGAGGGGCTCACACTCACGTCGGGGATCGGCGCGGACGCGGTGGAGCTCACCGCGCACGCCCGGCCCGCCGACCGCAGCGGCGGCGAAACCGACACCACCCGGATGCCTGACGCGGGCGACAACAAGATCGACAACGGGTCCGGCGGCTACGGCAAGACCAAGCGCGGCGTCGGACTGCCCGGCGGCCCCGGCAGCGGGTTCGGCACCCGCGCCGGACTGCCCACTCCGCACGGCGTCACGATCAACCCGGCCGTGAACGTGAAGGGCCTGACGCCGCAGGCGAAGTGGAAGGCGGGCAGCAGCGAAGAGCTCCAGCACGCCACCTCCATCGACCCGACCGGCGACCGCACCGCCAGCACCCACGACCTGCACCACGCCGTCACCGTGCGCCGCAACGACCAGCCGCCCGTGCACCTCACCGGCCACCAGGCCGACGGGGCGGCGCTGAGCACGCCGGACTCGCTGCGCGGTCTCGAACAGCGCCCGGCCGACGAGTGGGGCGACCAGGACACCGGGCCGCGCTCGGCCTTCCTGCGCGGCGACGCGGAGCTGTTCGCGAAGGCGGCGGCGCTGTTCGACCGGCACCCCGACTGGGCCGGGCAGGCCGACCGCATCGGCGGCTCGGTGCGCGGCACGCTGCACGACATGCTGGGCAGCACCAACCTCACGCACCGGGGTGACGCGCTGCTCGACGGCGCCACCACCACCGAGGCGGTGTCCTTCCGCGACGACTCCGGCCGCACCCGCACCGCGAACATCGACCTCCAGGTGCACCGCGGCGAGAGCCGCCCGCTGACCACCGAACCGTCGAACGGCGGCAAGCAGCCCGAGGGCAAGCTGACGCACAAGACGGGCCTCAAGGACGAGCAGTCCGTCAAGAGCACCGCCAAGCAGCCGCTGGACATGACCGGGCGGCTGCGGCTCACCTACAACATGACCGAACCCGCCGAGGGCGCCGACGGGACGCGGCTCGACGCGCGCGGCGTCGTGCAGGGCAAGCGGTCCAGCCACGAGAACCACACCGCCGCCACCGCCGACGAGCTGCGCACCGACCACGTGTGGGAGAGCAAGGGCGGCGCGTTCGGCGGGCGCAGCACCGACCTGACCTACGACCTGCGGGTCCGCTTCGACGACGGCAGCCAGCACAGCGACCGGCACCAGGTCACCGACGGCGCCACCACCTGGCGGCCGGACACCGGACCGGCGCCGGTCTCGCCGTCGACGACGACGCAGCCGATGCCCGCGCGGTCCGTGCTCGGCGCGGCCGAGACGGTGTTCCCCAACGTGGCCGCGGTCGGCGGCGCGCTGCGCGAGATGCTGCCCGAGGGCGTGCTGCGCTCCGGCGACGCCGACGCGAAGGCGCACATCGCCGACAACGAGACCGTGCTCGCCGACTTCGTCTCCGACCAGGGCTTCACCACCCGCTCGGCGGACCTCAACGGCGACGGCCTGTCGCTGATGTTCACCCGCGACACGCACGCCACCGCGGGCAGCCCCGACGACCTGGTCGGCGTGCTCATCGAGGCCGTGCCGCGCGCCGAGCAGGCGTACGAGCCGGGCTCCGGCTACGGCACGTTCGACCGGCCCACGGCGCCGGTGGACCAGAACGGCACCGGCCGCAACGTGCCGGGCACGACGCTCAAGGGCGAGTTCACCGGCAAGAACACCGTCGAGCACAGCGACGGCGCGAAGTCCGCCACCGCGCTCGGCGGCGGCGGTGGCCTGCGCGGCGGCCTCGTGTCGGACGGCTCGACCCGCACCGTCGACCTGCACGGACAGCACGTGCAGCGGGTGGAGGACTCCCGGACCACGCTGGAATCCTCCTCGGGCACCGGGCGCGGGCACGGCTGGAAGTCGTCCGACGTGCGCTCCGACCAGGACCTGGTGGACTACCGGATCACCGTGACCGGCAAGGACGGCGTGCTCGACCAGCGCATCGTCGACGGCGGCGTGGCCACCACCTACACCGGCGGCAAGCTCGCGCCGAGCAGCGGCCCGCGCGCGGCCCGCGACGACGCCGACGGCGCGTTCCGCGAGGTGCGCCACGACTCCCCGCGGCGCCCCGAGGGCTGGCGTCCGGGCGCGCTGCCCGACCACTTCGCCGTGCACGCGCTGGACCTGCCTTCCGGGCTGAGCAAGCAGATCACCGGCGAGCTGCTCGGCGGCCTCGGCGAGCACGGGCACGTCGCGCAGCACCAGGTGAACCGGTTCGCCGGGCGGGAACGCCTCGCGACGAACCTGGACGGCGTCACCAGCGGCACCTACCGGACTCCGGTGCAGCGCTACGCGGGCGGCGGGCTGCTCGGCGCCGAGGACCGCCTCGGCGACGCGAAGATCTCCGCCGCGCTGAGCAACCCGCGCATCTCCGGTCCGCCGCAGAAGGTCGAGCTCAGCTTCATCAGCAAGACCAGCGGCGCCACCGGCCACGGCACCGAGAACGCCACCGGCCACGACTCGACCGTCCGCGCCCGCTACGCCGGGCACCAGCCCGGCCAGCAGTTCACCGCGATGCCGATCACGGGCTACACGAACTCGCCGTCGAACGCGGCGGGCCGCTCCGCCGCGCACGAGTTCGAGCACACCACGACCACCACCTACAAGGGCCCGGCCTACCTGGTCACCTACGACACGAGCACGCTGCTCGGCGGCCGGGACGCGCACGACGGCGACGCCGGCGGCCCCTGGAAGCACAGCGAGGCGCACAAGGCCGACTCGGTGCAGGTGTGGGTCCCCACTTCGGAGATCGACCAGGTCGGGCTCTCCGACGCGGACCTGCCGGACCGCGCCGCCGACGAGTCCACCTTCGAACCGTCCACGTTCGACGCCGACGGCCACGCCCCGGCGACGATCCGCCCGGAGGTCACCGAACGACTGCTCGACGGGATCAGGGAAGCGCTGCGCGAGGTGCCGCACGACGAGGTGCCCGCCTCGGCGCTGCGCCGGTTCGGCGACTACCTGTCCGGGCTGGCCGAGCCGCTGGTGTTCGGTTCCGCCGACCAGCACGCGCGCGCCGACCTGCTCAACCAGAGCATCCGCGACATCGCGCCGCGCGGCCTCGGCTCGCTGTACTCGGACCTGCGCGGACCGGGCAAGACCTGGTCGACGACGGTGAAGGGCCCGCTCGGCGCCGTCGACGTCACGCTCAACCTGAAGGGCCGCCCCGGCCCCGGCACCTTCGACGGCGTCGAGAGCGGCTGGAGCGACAAGCGCGAGACGAAGACCACCGACAGCGAGACCACGACCACCACCACCGGCCACGCGCACCGCATCGCGCCGATGGTGCTGGCCCGCGGGCACACCACCGACGGGACCGGCGGCGCACTGCTGGCGCAGCCCGGCGTGACGCTGAAGTCCGAGGGCAAGCTCACCGAGTCGACCAGCACCGACAGCTCCCGCCAGGTCACCACCAAGGGCGACGTCGCGAAGTTCCGCCACGACCTCGACCTGGACCTGACGGTGCAGAAGACGGCGCACGCCAACCACGCGCCGCGCACCCTCACCGGGGGCCTCGCCGACCTGCTCCTGCCCGAGCACCCCGCGGTGACCCGCTCGCTGCCCACCGCGAAGGACGCCGTGCACACGCACGTGCCGGTGGCCTCGCTCGCGACCGGCGAGCACCAGCCGGGGCGGATCGAGTCGCTGCCCAGCGGACACCGGCAGACCGCGGCGAACTCGGACGCGGTGCACTCCGCCGTGCAGGACGTGCTCGACGGCAGCATGCCCGGCGAGTCCGGCCGCACGCCGCCGCCGGTGCCCGAGCGGGCCACCTGGGCGCGGCAGGCCGTCAACACCGGCACCAGCACCAGCGCCCTCTCGGCGCACCTGCCGGCCGCCATGACCGAGCGCGGCCACCGCGTCGACGGGCTCGACCACGACAGCCACTACAGCGCCGGATTCGGCCACGGCGACCGGCTGAAGTCGCTCACCTTCCACGCCGACCTGGCGGACGCGCACGTCACCAAGCTCGGCGACGACGGCGGGTTCAAGAGCAAGGAATCCACGACGATCGCCACCAAGGAGCAGCACAAGAGCGGTCCGGGGTTGAAGCTCAACGCCCGGGTGCCGCTGGACTCCTCGGCCGACCCGCGCGCCATCGCGGGACGCGCCGGCGGCGCGAACTACCGCAACGCGCCGCAGCTCACGCTCGCCGGGCCCGCGTTCGACTGGACGACCACCACGAAGGCGGACTCGAAGACCAAGCAGCACGAGAGCGACCGCAAGTCCGACGGCCCGATGTACCTGGTGCGGGCCACCGCGAACTGGACGATCACGCCCGAGTACACCGGCAACGCGCCCGCCGAGTGGAGCACGCCGCGCACCGCGCGGGACCGCGCCTACATCCACACCGACGAGGACGGCCTGCGCGAGATGGGCCTGCGGCCCCCGCGCGAGCAGGGCCCGGAGGCGCCGCGGACGGAGGACTCCCCGTCCACGGCGGCGGATCGCGCGCCGGACCAGTCCACTTCGGACACGCGGACGGACTCCCCGGTCCGCGCGGACGAAGGCGCCCAGCGCCCCGACGACGGCCAGCGGTCCGAGGACGGGCAGCGGTCCGACGACGGCCAGCACACCGACGACGGGCAGCACGCGGAGACCGTCCAGCGCGCCGAGGACGTCCAGCAGTCCCGCGACGGTGAGGACTCGCCGACCGCGACCGAGCCGCGCGACCGCGCTCTCGACGAGGACGACTCCCCTGCCTCGCTGGAGGACTACGAGTACGGCGACTCCGACGCGGAGTACGGCGCCACCCACACCACCCGCGCCGACCGGCAGCCCCGGTACCCGGACGGCTACGGCGACGGCAGCTACTACCAGAGCTACCCGCAGGGCTACGGCTCCGGATCCCACTACCCCACGACGGGCTACGACCAGTCGGCCACGCCGGGCA
This sequence comes from Saccharopolyspora gloriosae, assembly GCF_014203325.1. Classification (NCBI taxonomy): domain Bacteria; kingdom Bacillati; phylum Actinomycetota; class Actinomycetes; order Pseudonocardiales; family Pseudonocardiaceae; genus Saccharopolyspora; species Saccharopolyspora gloriosae. Next base: position 5,700,870 of record NZ_JACHIV010000001.1, read on the forward strand.
CCACGGTGCCGGTCGCCCGGTACACCGACCCGAACCTCAAGATCAACGGCTGGGACAATCGGGGCAAGAAGATCAAGTTCCGGCTGAGCGAGATCTACTACCGCCCGCTGCCGGGCAGCGACGACAGCACCACGGGCGTGTCCTTCCACCGCACCACGAACTACTCGCTCAACGCGAACTCGGCGACGTTCGTGCAGACCCTGCCGGGCGAGACGCCCGCGCACGCGTCCGGGCGCACCAAGCGGCCCGACCACCAGTGGAACAACGGGCGCACCTTCTTCGCCGAGATCCCGCGCGACGGCGAGGACTTCAAGCTGGTCCTCACCGACGGCGCCGCCGCGTCGATCTCCCCGGAGACGCTGGGCACGGTGCTGGAGCAGGTGACGCAGTTCGACCGGTTCGGCGACACCGACGCCCGGTTCCGGGTGGCGCTGCTGACCTCGTCCAAGGCCAACTTCAAGGGCGTCGCCGACCAGCTGCACAAGGGCTGGTTCGACGGCACGGTGCTGCGCAACCGCGGCGCCGTCTCGCAACTGCCCGACGGCCGGTTCGGCGTCGAGGACAACCAGGGCTGGGCCGGTTACCGCGGCACCAGCAAGAAGACGCTGCACGGCACCTACGGGTCCGGCAACGTCCGCAACATCAAGTTCTTCGAGCGCTACCTGCCGGGCTCGACGGAGATCCCCGACGCGGAAGTGCCGCTGACCTCCACCGACAAGGAATACCGGCCGATCGAGTTCACCCAGGACGAAGTCGTGCGCAACACCAGCTCCGTCAAGACCGCCGGGTTCACCCGCATCAACGGTGTCAACTTCTTCACCAAGCAGGGCGAGCTCGACGGCGAGAACCACATCGCCTCGGAGATCGACCGGATGCGGTACATCGTGCGGACCTCCCCGGGCGAGCCGTTCCGCAACGTCCGCAACCGGTACCTGGACAAGATCTTCAGCGAGGACCCGGAGCAGCGCCTGGCCCGCGTCCCGTGGAAGGTCGACGAGCGCGTCGTCTACGACGCGAAGCGCGACCGCACGCACGACGCCGACGTCGGGCCGAGCCTGATCAGCACGCACGGCAACGACGAGGAGATCGCCCTGCACCTGCAGCGGGGCAAGACGCGCACCGAGATGTGGCTGCCCGGCGACACCTACCTGAAGCTGCTGGTGCAGATGCCGGAGTTCCAGAAGATGTACGCCGCCAGCCCGGAGAGCGAGTTCCTGCTCACCAGCTGCGACACCGGCGCCCCCGAAGGCAAGGTGTTCATGGCGTTCCTGAACCAGGCCCGGACCTTCGGGATGGGCAACATGTTCTATTCGGGGCGGGACTCGGTGTCGGTGCGCTCGACCCGGAAGGCGGCGTTCATCTCGGTGGACAACAACCAGGGCTGGATGTCCGGCTCCGTGGAGAACGGCCGCATCAAGCGCGCCTTCCACAAGTACACGACCTACAGCACCGAGCCCGCCGCGGAGTGAGGCTCGGCCCCGGCCGCGAGCAGGCGGGGTGGCCGCACGGGGCAGACTTGAGGTGTCGCGGGCCGCGGCGCGCGGCGAGAACGGCGATCAACGGGAGAGTTCGGTGCACGACGACAGCACGGCGCCTGGTGCGGGCGACGCCGAGCAGCGGTGGGCGCTCGTCCTCGACCCGGCGTGGCAGCCCACCGCCGAAGGCGAGGCCCCGCCGATCGAAGCGGTGCTCGGCGCCTGGGCGCTCGACTCCGACGGTGTCACCGGGCCGTTCCGCGCCAACCCCGGCTACGTGCCCTCCGGCCCCGGCTCGCCCACCGACCCGGTGGACGCGGCGGTGCGCGGCGCGGCGCGCGGCGAGCACGACGAGGCGGCCGTGCTGGCCACGATGCGCGACGCGCTGTTCGGCATCGCGCTCGACGAGCAGGGCGCGGCGATCGTGGCGCCCGCTCCCGACGACGTGCCCTCGGTGCTGGTGACCACTTCGCCCGCGCACACCTGGCGGGTCGACGCGCCCACCTGGCAGGAGATCACCGCGAAGGACCTCGCCGACTCGCTGCCCGCCGAGGGCGTCGACCTGCTGCTCAACCCGGGCGCTCCGGAGTCGATGCGGATCGCGGCGATCGCGTTCAAGACCGTCGTCGCCGACACCGACCCCGTCGTGCTCGGCGATCCGCCGTTCCCGGCCTGAGCACTCCCCGAAAGGACCCGGCATGGCGGACACCTCCCCCACCGACACCGCGCCCACGGACACCGGCAGGGACCAGTGGGCGCTGCTCGTCGACCCCGGCTGGCAGCCGGAGGACGAAGACGCCGAGGTACCGGAGTCGGCGATCGTCGGCGCGTGGCTCGTCGAGGCCGACGGCACCACCCGCACGTTCCGGGCGAACCACCTGTTCCAGCCGTCGAGCCCGGACGTGCCGACCGATCCGGTGGACGCCGAGCTGAAGCTGGTGCTGCGCGGCGAATCCGACACCGCGTCGCTGCTCGGCACGCTGCGCCCCGCCGAGCTCTGGATCGCCGTGGACGAGCAGGGCGCCGCGATCGTGACGCCCGCCCCCGACGACGTGCCCTCGGTGCTGGTGGCGACCGCGCCCGTGCAGGCCCAGCAGCTGGAAGTGCCCGGCTGGCAGGAGATCGGCGCGACCGAGCTCGCCGCGGAACTCCCCGCCGACGGGGTCGACGTGCTGCTCAACCCCGGCGGCGCGGCCTCGGTGCGGATCGGCGCGCAGGAGTTCCGCGACGCCGTCGCCGACGAGGACGCCGCCGGGCAGCCGGTAGTGACCACGTCCGCGACGCCGGAGGCGGCACCGGCTCCGGCGGCGCGGGCGGACGGGCCGAATCCCGGCGACCCGGCCGCCGAGCACGCGCCGGCCACCGCTCAGCGGGCCACCGCCGCCGCACCGCCCGCCGCGACGGGCGAACCCGCGCCCGCCACCGCCGAGCACTTCGCGGCCGACCTCGCGGCCTGGCGGCCCATGACCGCCCCGGACGCCGAGCAGCCGCCCTACCCGGCCGAAGAGCTCGACGGGTTCGACGACCCGCTGCCGCCGCCACCGTCGTTCCCCGGCAAGCACTGACCCCCGACCCCGCCCACGACCGCAGGAGCACCGATGGCAGCCGACGACACCCCGAACCAGGAAACCGAGGACCAGTGGATCCTGCTGGTCGACCCGGCCTGGACCCCGGAATCAGACGACGCCAGGCCACCGGAGGAGGCGGTCGTCGGCGGCTGGTTCGTGCCCGCGGACGGCACCGCGCAGCGGTTCGAGCCGAACCCGAACTACGAACCGTCCTCGGAGGATTCGGCGACCGACCCGGTCGACGCGACGCTGCGGCTCGTGGTGCAGGGCCAGGCGGAAGGGGACGCGCTGCTGGCGACCTTGCGGGACGCGGTGCTGAGCATCGCCGTCGACGAGCAGGGCGAGGCGATCGTCGTGCCCTCCCCGGACGACGTGCCGTCGGTGCTGGCGGTGACCGCGCCCGCGCACTCCGCCCGGCTCGACGTCCCGAACTTCCGCGAGGTCAGCACCCGGGAACTCGCCGAAGCGCTGCCCGACGAAGGCGTGGACGTGCTGCTCAACCCCGGTGCCCCGTCCTCGATGCGGCTGCTCGCGAGCGCGCTCAAGGAAGCGGCCGGTCCCGCCGCCGCGCCCGCCCCAGAACCCCCGTTCCGCGCCGAACCCTGACCCGCACCGCGCCGAACCTCGTTCGAGAGCCCGCGATTTCGCGAGGAATCGAACGCCCCCGGCGAGTCGGACACCCCTGTGGACAACCGCCCGCACTGGTCATCGGGGCCACGGATCGAAGGGTTCACCTCGTTCGGGGGATTCGATTTCTCGTGAAATCTCCGAATTCGTCCACACCGTGACAGGTGACGTCCAGGAGGTCAGCCGGGGTATTCGCCGGTGAGCATGGCAGCTGCCAGCTCCACCCGGGAGCGGTAGCCGATGCGGGCGAACATCCGGGTCAGCCTGCCCTCGACGCTCTTCTCCGTGGCGCCGAACACCACCGCCATCTGGCGGTTCGTGAGGCCCTCCGTGACCAGCACCGCCAGCAGCCGCTCGTTCTCCGCGGTCGTGGCGCCCCTGCTCGGGATCGGCACGTTGTGGTCGCGCATCACCTGGCGCAGCCGCGACCGCAGCAGCAGCGCGCCGAGCCCGTCGGAGAGCCGGTACGCCTCGGGCAGCAGCTCCGCGGTCCGGTAGCCGGCCTGCGCGAGCAGCGTGAACAGCAGCGTCGTCTCGTACGGCTGGCCGCGGCGCCGCGCCAGCACCACCGCCTGCTCCGCCGCCGCGGTGTCGCCGAGCACCCGCATCCGGGTCAGCAGGTGCGCGATGCGCGCCTTGCCGGTGCCGAGCCGCTCGGCGAGCTTCTCCAGCCGCAGCAACGCTTCCTTCGCCTCGTCGACGTCGCCGCGCTCGTTCGCGCGGACCGCGACGTGCGCCCAGATGTGCTCGGTGCCGAACGCGACCCCGTCCGCTTCGGCCCGCGCCAGCCCGGTGCGCAGCGCTTCGTCGGCGGCGTCGAGCTCGCCGAGCACCTGCGACACCCGCGCCTCGGCGAAGTCGAACAGGTACCGCATCGGCCCCGCGCGGCCCGTTTCGATCATCTGCCGGGCGCGGCTGAGCATGCCGCCCTCGGTGTGCAGCAGCGCCGCGCCCAGGTACATCATCGGCTGCCCCATCGGGCGGGACAGGTTCGGCGCGGTCGCCATGGTGCGGCGGGCGGTGGCCATCGCCCGGAACCAGTCCCCGCGCATGAACTCGATCTGGAACTGGTCGGTGCCCGAGAGCAGAGTCGTCTCGAACTCGTTGCGCCGCAGCAGTTCCATCGCCCGGTCGAGTTCGCCGAGCCCCAGCAGCATGTTCGTCTGGTGGCGGATCTCCTCGAAGTGCTGGTCCGGCACGTCCCGGGCGCGCCACAGCTCCGGGCGGTCCACGAACCGGAACAGCTCGGTGGTGTCGCCCTGCGACACGGTCGCGCCGATCAGCGCGATGTTGCCGAAGTCCTCGGTGATCGGGTCGCCGCCGGTCCACACCTCGCGCTGCTCCTCCAGCAGCGCCGCGCACTCGCCCCATCGCCCCAGCATCCCCAGCGCCACGATGCGGGCCACCACCCGCTGCGCCGGACCACCGGGCAGCGGCTGGCCGGTGCCGTCGGCGATGCGCGCCAGCTCCGCGCAATCCCCGGTGGCGGCGGCGGAGACCAGGTAGATCACCTCGGCCTGCTGCAGCAAGGTGAACGGCAGGTCCTCGGCGTGGCGCCACAGCAGCAGCCGGATGCTGTCGGCGGCCTCCGCCGCGCGGTAGTGCATGGTGCAGGTCCCGGCGTGCGCGAGCAGCGTCAGCGCGCGGGCCTGCGGCTCGGTGACCTTCTCCGTCGCGGAACGCAGCCAGCGCACCGCCTTGCCGCCGTCGTCGAACATGGCCTGCACGCCGTGCGCGAGCAGTTCCTGCCCGGCGCGCTGCGGATCGATCAGCTTGCCCGCGTCGACGAGCCGATCGGGCAGGTAACCGGGATCGTCGGTCTCCGCGCTGCCGTCCCACAGCGCGGTCACCGCGAGCGCGGCGAGGTTGCGGCGCTCGAACGGCCCGAGGCTCGCCTCCAGCGCGGCCCGCACCATCGGCACCCGGAACCGCCAGCCGGCGCCGGAGGGCACCAGCACGCGCAGGCGCACCAGCCGGTCGATGCTCTCCCGCACGGCGTCCCGCTCGATGGCCGCGGAGTCCGCGATCAGCGCGGGGGCGGCGGTGCCGAGCGGCGCGAGCACGCTCATCGCCCGAGCGGTCGCCCATTCGACGTCGCCCGCGTCGCGCACCGGCAGCAGCAGCGGATGCCTGCCGGAGATGACGGGCCGCTCGTTGGTGCGGACCAGGTACGCGTGCCGGTCCACGACGCGCAGCGAGCGCGCTTCGCGGTGCCCGGCGAGTCCCGCGACGAGCGCGGCGGGCAGGCCGCGGCTGGCCCGGTGCAGTTCGTCGACGAGCGCCGCGTCCGGGTTGGCGCGCACCGTCTCGGCGATGATCTGCTGGCTCTGCCTGCGCGTCAGCGGGCGCAGCGTGACGGTCCGGGCCAGGCCCGCGTCCCGCAGCCGCCGCAGCGGCGCGGTGACGGCGTCGCGGGCGACGTCGGTGCGCACCGTGAGCACCATCGAGATCGGGCTGCCCGACATGTGCTGGACGAGCGGTTCCAGCAGGGCCGCGGTGGCGTCGTCGAGCCACTGCGCGTCGTCGATCAGCACCACCAGCGGCAGGTAGCGGCGGGCCGCGGAGAACACGGCCATCGCCAGCTGGGTCGCGGTGGAGGGCGCCGCCGCCGCGCTCGGCGAGCCGCTGAGCCGGGCCACCACGCCGAGCACGGAGGTCCGCACGCCGGCCGCGCTCGGGTCGGGACCGTCCAGATCGGACAGCAGCCGGTACAGCGCGCCGAAGGCGGTGCGCCGGTCGTGCTCGCTCGCGTTGAGGTTCAGCACCCTGGCGCCGGCGAGTTCGCCGCGCAGCGCGTCCAGGACGGCGCTGCGCCCGCTGCCCGCCTCGCCGGACACGACGGTCAGCGGCGGACCGCCGCGCTTCGTGGAACCGACCAGTTCCGCGATGATCTCTTCGCGGCCGTGCAAGCGAGCGGTGAGCGCCTCGGCGGCGTCCACGCCGAGCGCTCCGGCCTCGGTCGTCCCGCTCTTGCCGACTCTTCTCGCGCCGTCAGCCACCGGTTCCTCTCCTGACCTTGCGGGCAGGGTGACACGTACTGCCCCGGACGAGCACAAAACGTACCCTTGCACGACTGCGCACAGTGCACGTGCTCATCATTGTGGGTTACCCGAGGGATGTCCCTCGACCTAGGTCGGAGTAATAAACAACACGAATGGCTTAAGCTTCGCGGCGACTAGGAAGGGGCGAGCGGATCGGTGGCGCGGCGAGCCCCGCAGCCCCTTCCCCTGATGTGAAGTCGGTCCCCCAGCGTTGCGGCAGCAGCCGACCGGAGAGAGGACGGATGGCCAGGGAACGCGTGACGGTGTTCGGCCGCGACGAGCAGTGGGCGGCGATCGAATCGGCCGTGCAACGGCCAGGTGGCACGTTGCTGATGCTGCGCGGCAAGCCCGGCGAGGGCAAGACCGCGCTGCTGGACGGACTCACCCACGGCTGGCAGCGGCAAGGTCTGCACGTGCTGACCGCCGACGCGGCCGACCACAACGGACTCGGGGCTCTCGACGCCCTGCTCAACGGCGTGCGCGCGCACCTGGAACGCGGCCGGGACCCGCAGCTGCTGGACGCCGTGGCCGCCGCCGCGAAGCGCCGCCGCGACCTGGAGCTCTCCCCGCAGCAGGCGCTGCTGCCGCTGGTGCACGAGCTGGCCCGCACGATCGGCCTGATCGCCGCCCGCGAACGCACCGTGGTGATCATCGAGGACGTGGACCGGTGCGGCCCGCTGCTGGCCGCGGCGCTGCTGCCGCTGGTGCAACGGATCCGCGCGGTGGGCGCGGCAGTGATCACCTCGGCGCGCGCCCAGGACTTCCCCACCGCCGTCCCGGCCCAGCTGAGCAACCTCGCCGAGACCGTGGTGACGCTGTCGCCGCTGTCGGAGTCGAGCATCGCGGCGCTGGCCGCGCGCTGGAGCTCCGCCGCGGGCCGGGCGACCCTGGACCAGACGGTCGTCACCGCGCTGCGCACCGGACTCGGCCCGCTCTACGGCAACCCCGGCACCCTGCTGTCCACCGTGGACGACCTGCACGCCCGCGGCAGGCTGGTGCTGATCGACGAGCACTTCTGCCTCACCCCCGTGCACGAGCCGATCGCGCTGCCAGCCGAGCACGAACTGGTCCACGCGGTGCGCAGCGACGGCGACGGCACCGAACGCGTCGCCTCCGTCATCGCGGCCATCGACCCGGTCGGCGTCGACGACCTGCCGATGCTCACCGCTGCCGCCGCCGTCGGCCTCGACGAATCCGGCCAGGTCCTGGACCGGCTGGTGGAGACCGGAGTGCTCGCCGTCGACGAGCGCGAACGGCTGCGGTTCACGGTGCCCGCGCTGGCCGTGACGCTGCGCCGCCGCGCGGGCGCCAAGCGGCTGCGCGCGCTGCAGACCGCGCTGGCGCGCCGGATGCTCGCCCAGCTCGAACGGGACGTGCCGGTGGACCGCACCAAGCTGGCCGACCACATCGTGCAGGCCGGCCCCGGACTCGACGGGCAGCTCGCCGCCGGGGTGCTCATCGAGGAGGCCGACCGCGCCGCCGCGCACGCCCCCGCCCGCGCCGCCCGCTGGTACCAGGCCGCGCTGCGCCACCTGCCCGCCGAGGACCAGCGCTGGCCGCGGCTGCTGCGCGCCCTGCTGCGGCTGCGGATGTCGCTGGGCCAGTACCGCGAGCTCACCGAGGACGTCAGCCTCGTCGCGCCCGCCGTGCTCGCCGCGCCCTCCTGCGGCGACCAGGACAAGCGGGAGAGCACGACGCTGCTGGTCACCGTCGGGATGTGCTGGCTCTCGGCGCTGCTGCACGACGAGCGCGCCGCCGAACCCGACCGCTCCGCGCGGCTGTTCGAGTCGCTGGGCACCGGTTCCCGGTTCGACGCCGAGATACGCCGGTTCTGCTCGGCGATGTTCGGCGGACGCGTCGGCGAAGCCGCCGCGCTGCTCAACACCATGTTCGGCGTGCCGCCGGAACCGGGCGAGCAGCACCCGGTGGACCTCGGCGAGGTGCTGGTGCTGCTGAACGCGCTCACCGGCAGCGACACCGAGTTCCAGCACGCCTGGTCGGTGTGGCAGCGCCGCTGCCCCGAAGGCACCGCCGTGGACCCGCAGGAACTGCGGGAGGCGGGCGCGATGACGGACTACGCGACCGCGCTGGAACTCATCCTCGGCGACCGCTACGGCAAACCCAGCCGCGGCAGCGTGCTCTGCTACCAGAAGGTGCTGCGCGCCTACAACGCCGGCGAGTGGGACACCGCGCTGTCGCTGACCCGGCACTGCGAGACCGACCACCCGCCGGGCCGCGGCGCCCCCGCCCGGCACCTGTCCCGCGCGATCGCGGCCGAGATCTGCTCCGAACGCGGTGATCACCGCCGCGCCGCCGAATGGCTCGACCGCATCCCCCGGCTGATGGCGGGCGGGCACATCGTGGCGTGGGTGCGCTGCGGCGTCCGCTACCGCGCGGGCGACGTGACCACCGCGCTCGACGAGGGCTGGCAGGACTACCTGCGCTACCGCGACCAGGGCGCCCCCGCCGGGCTGGAACGGCTGCTCGGCAGGCTCGTCGCGTTCGCGCTGCGCGAAGGCGACGAGCCGCGCGCGAAGGCCCTGCTCGACGAGCTCGCCGAACTGGACGAACGGCTCGGCACCGCCACCTCGCGGGAGACGCTGCTGCTGATGCGGGGCGTGGTGACCCGCGACGCCGAACTCGGCGAGCAAGCGGTCCGGCTCGCCCGGGTCCGCGGCGCGCAGCCGCAGATCGCGCTCGGCTGCCTGCTGGTCGGCACGGTCAGCCCCGATCCGCAGCCGTGGCTGCACGAGTCCTACGTGCTGGCGAAGCGCTTCCGCTCCACCCGCGGCCGCGGCCTGGCGCAGGAGGTGATGCGCGAACGCGGCGTCACGCTGCCCCGCGCCCGCACCCGGCAGGCGCCGTTCTCCACCACCGAGATCCGTATCATCGATCTTGTCAGCGACGGTTTCACCAACCGGCAGATCGCGATGACCGTGCAGGTCAGCGAGAAGACCGTGGAAAGCCACCTGACCCGGCTGTTCGCCCGCACGGGCTGCCGCTCGCGGGTGGAACTGGCCGCCGCCTCCCTGGAAGGTCGGCTGCTCGCGCGGACCGGCTCGTGACCGCACCTGAAGGAACGCAGATGATCTCGGTCTCCCCGGCCATGCCCGGTAGCTTCCGCACCCTCACCGACGCCGTGTCCGCCGCCGGCGAGGGCGGGGTGATCAGCATCAGCGCCGGGCGTTACGAGGAGAACCTGGTCCTGACCAAGGCCGTCACGCTCACCGCGGAGGACGGGCCGGGGACCGTGGAGCTCGTGTCCCGCCAAGGCGCCGCGATCGCGCTGGCCGCGCGGACCGCGACGCTGTCCGGCATCACCATCCGCGGCGAGGACGCCGAGCAGGCCGCGATCGTCGCCGGCGAGGGCAGGCTCAGCCTCACCGAGTGCACCGTGGAAGCGGGCTCGTGGGCGGCGCTGTACGCGTTCGGCAACGGCACCTTCGCCATGCGCGGCTGCCAGGTGCGCAACCCCGAGGGCGCCGGTGTCGTCGTCACCTCCGCGGCGGGCAGCACCGTCGAGGAGTGCGTGTTCGAAGACCTCGGCACCTCCGGCATCGTCGTCGCCGACCAGGGCGTGCTCTCCGCCCGCGGCTGCCGCACCGGGCGCTCCGGCGGCAACGGGATCTGCCTCAACGGCCAAGCCAAGATCACCGTCGAGAACGTGGTGCTCAGCGACGCCACCAAACCCGCCATCGCCGTGGAGCAGCAGGCCTCGGCCACGCTGCACAACCTCGCGGTCCGCGGCACCACCGGCATCGGCGCCTACCTCGCCACCACCGGCGAGGTGCGGCTGGAGGAGTGCGCGTTCGAGGACACCGCGGCCGACGGGGTGCTCATCTCCGAGCAGACGAAGGCCACGCTGCAGCAGTGCACCGTGCGCCGCGCCTCCGGCCACGGCATCCGCACCACCGACGGCGCCACCGGTTCGTTCACCGAGACCACCGTCGCCGAGGTCGCCGGGGTGGGCGTGCTGCTGGCGGACCGGACGAAGTTCGACTGCGACCGCCTCACCATCAGCGGCAGCGACGGCACCGCGCTCAGCGTCACCACCGGCACCGAGCCGGTGCTGCGCCGCGTGCAGGTGCAGGACTGCTCGGGAACGGGCGTGGAGATCAGCGGCACCGGACGCGCCCGGCTGGAGCACGCGGAGATCGACCGCTGCGGCGGCGTCGGCGTGCTCGTCGCCGACAGCGCCCGCGCCGAAGTCCAGGGGTGCAGCGTGCGGGCCGCCGCCACCTCCGGGTTCGCCGTGAACCACACCGCCCACGCCGTGTTCGAGGACTGCGACGTGTACCGCAGCGGCGCCGACGGGATGTTCATCGGCCAGGAGGGCCAGGCCACCCTGGACCGCTGCCGGCTGCGCTCCAGCAACGCCAACGGCCTGCACATCACCTCCTCCGGCCGCGCGCAGCTCACCGGCTGCGAATTCCTGGAGAACGAGGGCGACGGCATCCGGGTGCACACCGAGGAAGAGGTCGTGGTGCGCCAGTGCCACGCCAAGGACAACGGCGGCGCCGGACTGCGCCAGCTGGTGCCGACGGCGACGCTCACCGTCACCGAGATGTCCAGCAGCGGCAACGGATTCCCCGACGCGCACGGCACCGCCGGGGGCGCGCCGACCGCGACGCCGCCCGCCGCCGCCCCCGCGCAGGCCGGGTCCGCCCCGGCCGCCGCGCAGCCGCAGCAGACGAAGGCCGGGGTCTCCACCAACAGCGCGCCGCTGGACGAGATGTACCGGCTCGTCGGCCTCGAAGGCGTCAAGCGCGACGTGGCCAGCCTGGTGAACCTGAACAAGATGGCCAAGCGCCGCCAGGAAGCCGGGCTGTCCGCGCCGCCGATGAGCCGCCACCTCGTGTTCGCGGGCGCGCCCGGCACCGGCAAGACCACCGTCGCGCGGCTCTACGGCGCGGTGCTCGCCGAACTCGGCGTGCTCAGCTCCGGGCACCTCATCGAGGTCGCCCGCGCGGACCTCGTCGCGCAGATCATCGGCGGTACCGCGATCAAGACCACCGAGGCGTTCAACACCGCGCTCGGCGGCGTGCTGTTCATCGACGAGGCGTACACGCTGAGCTCCGGGCAGGGCGGCTCCGGACCGGACTTCGGCCGGGAGGCCATCGACACGCTGGTGAAGCTCATGGAAGACCACCGCGACACCGTCGTGGTCATCGTCGCCGGGTACTCCAAGGAGATGAAGGAGTTCATGGAGACCAACCCCGGTCTCGAATCCCGGTTCAGCCACACCATCGAGTTCGCCAACTACGCCGCCGACGAACTGGTGACGATCGTGCGCCAGAACTGCCACCGGCACGACTACCAGCTCGACGAGTCCGCGGCCGACGCGCTGCACGAGCACTTCGAGAAGATGCCCAAGGACGGCACGTTCGGCAACGGCCGCACCGCGCGCAAGACCTTCGAGTCGATGGTCGCCCGGCAGGCCACCCGGCTCGGCTCGATGGCCGACTCCTCCACCGCAGACCTCACCCGGCTGCTCGCCGAAGACCTGCCCGGTCGCTGACCCCGGCCGTTCCGCTGCGCGCGGTGATCACGCGCCCAGCGGAAGGGTGAATCCGATGGGGCAAACGGGCTGCGTCCGCGCTGCCGAACGGCGGGGGCGGCCCGTCACCAGGCATGATCAAATCGACGGGCGACGATCGGAGGGAAGGTCATGGAGGAAGTGGTCCTGCTCGCGGAGGACGGGCACGCCATCGGCACCACCGACAAGGCGACCGTGCACCACGCGGACACGCCACTGCACCTGGCGTTCTCCTGCTACGTGTTCAACACGCGCGGTGAGTTCCTGCTGACCCAGCGGGCGTTGAGCAAGGCGACCTGGCCCGGCGTGTGGACGAACACCTGCTGCGGCCACCCCGCGCCCGGCGAAACCCCGCGGGACGCGGTGCTGCGCAGGCTCGGCGAGGAACTCGGCACCCACGTCCCCGACGTCGAACTGGTGCTGCCCGGCTTCCGCTACCGCGCGGTCATGGGCAACGGCATCGTGGAGAACGAGATGTGCCCGGTGTTCCGGGTGATCGCCGACGTCACGACCGACCCCAACCCCGCCGAAGTCGAAGCGGTGCGCTGGGTGCCGTGGGCGGAGTTCTCCGCCGACGTGCTCGCCGGGACCGCGGACGTGTCGCCGTGGAGCGCCCTGCAGATCACCGAACTCACCAAGCTCGGGACGGATCCTGCGAAGTGGGCGGTAGGAAACCCCGCCGACCTGCCCCCCGCGGCTCGTGAGCCTCTTCGGGCTGGTTGATTTCACGGCTCTTTTTGCTTTGGTGGTCGGGTAGCGGAACCTCAGTCGGTCTCTCGCTGCGGGATCTTTTTCCCAAGTGGCTCCGCCACGAGGGAAAAAGCTGTCCTCGCGAGAGACCGACTGAGAACCCGCGGGTGGTCGGCTTTGGACGTGGGCTATTCGCTGCGCGAATACAGGCACGGCCTTCGGCCGCAAGGCAGACTTCGCTTCGCTCGCCCCAGGCACGGCTACGCCGCCCAAGGCACGGGGCTCGGGTTTGGTGAGATCGGGCTCTCTTCGGGGTCGGGGTGGTAGTGGGGTTGTTAGCTTCGGGTGGGTCGTCCAGTGGAAGTGAGGGGTCATGACGGGGATCGCCGATGACACCGGGGCCTGGATCAGGCGGTTTCACCCGGCTGCCGCTCCGGGGCCGCGGCTGGTGTGCTTCCCGCACGCCGGTGGTGCCGCCTCCTACTACTTCCCGATGTCGAAGGCGCTCGCGCCCGACGTCGAAGTGCTCGCCGTGCAGTACCCGGGCAGGCAGGACCGGCGCGCCGAGCCGTGCCTGACCAGCGTCGAGGAGATCGCCGAGCGGGCGCTCGACGGACTCCGCGGCTGGGCCGCCGAGGGGCCGCTCACCTTGTTCGGGCACAGCATGGGCGCCTCCGTCGCGTTCGAGGTGGCCCGGCGGCTGGAAGCCGGCGGCACGCCCGTGCGGGCGCTGTTCGCCTCCGGACGCGCCGCCCCGCACCGCACCCGCAACGAGGGCGTGCACGCCCTCGACGACCAGGACTTCGTCGCCGCGCTCACCGCGCTCGACGGGAGCACGACGGCGGTGCTGGCGAACGAGGAACTGCTGCGGATGGTCATGCCGTCGCTGCGGGCCGACTACCGCGCCGCGGAGACCTACACCTACCGGCCCGGCTCAGACGTGAGCTGCCCCGTGGTGGCGCTGATCGGCGCGGACGACCCGAAGGTCACCGCGGACGAGGCGAGCGCCTGGCAGGAGCGCACCAGCGGATCATTCGAACTGCACACGTTCCCCGGCGCGCACTTCTACCTGAACGCCGAAGCCGAAGCGGTGCAGCGCGTCATCCGCAAGCACGTGTGACCTGAGCCACCACACCCTGGAGTTCGAGCGCACTGCAAGGCGCATCCTCGGGACGTGGACGAGCGGCGAACGACCCGCGAACACCTCGCGGCGCTGGACGAGCGCCTCCTGGCGCTGGCCGACCACGTCGAACTGGTGGCCATGGCCGACCGCTACTTCAGCCTGCTCGACGAGCAGGAATTCCCGCCCGGCTGGGCGGACTCGGTGTTCACCGCCGACGCCCGCCTGGAGTTCCCCGGCCGCCTGTGCCGCGACCGGGTCGCGATCGCCGAGTTCCTCAGCCGCGACGCCGAACGCTACGACCGCACGCAGCGCCTCGGCACCGGCCACCTGATCACCGTCCACGGCGGCACCGCGTCGCTGCGCTGGAACTCGATCGAGACCGGCGCCCTCCCGGCCGGCGACGAGGACCGCTACCGCAGCATCGGCGGCCGCTACCGCGCCGACGCCCGCCGCACCCCCGACGGCTGGCGCCTCACCAACCTCTTCCTCCGCCTCATCTGGACAAGACAAGAACGCTGAGACTTTGATCTCGGCTTGAGCAGTGGGTCGCTCAGCGGAACCTCAGCGGTTTCCTCGCTGCGGGATCTTTTTTCCAAGTGGCTCCGCCACGAGGAAAAAAGCTGTCCTCGCGAGGAAACCGCTGAGAACCCGCCGGTGGTCGGCTTGCTTTGGTGGTCACTGCTCAGCGGCTCCGCCGCTGACAAAGACAACGACCAACAAACGCCACTCACCTGGACAGGCAGTGAGCTTCCGCCACCCGACCCACCAGGCAAGCCGCCCCCGGCGAACCCTCAACAAGCCCGAGCTGACGCCAAAGCTTTGAGGAGCATTTCCTCGTATTCCGCCGTCGGGTCGGAGGCGAGCACGACCGCGCCGCCCGCGCCGACCCGCCAGTCACCGCCGGAGCGCACGAGGGTGCGGATCACGATGTTGAGGTCCGCGTTCCCGTTGCAGCTCAGGAACCCGAGCGCGCCGGAGTAGACGCCGCGGGCGGTGCCTTCGAGCTCGTCGATCAGCTCCATGGTGCGCAGCTTCGGCGCCCCCGTCATGGAGCCGCCGGGGAAGCACGCGCGCACGCAGTCCAGCGCGTCGCGGCCGTCGGCGAGTTCGCCGCGCACGGTGGAGACCAGCTGGTGCACGGTCCGGTAGCTCTCCACGTCGCGCAGCACCGGCACCTGGACCGATCCGGGCCGGCACACCCGGCCGAGGTCGTTGCGCAGCAGGTCGACGATCATCAGGTTCTCCGCGCGGCTCTTCGGGTCGGCCGCCAGTTCGGCGCGCGAGCGCTCGTCCTGCTCGGGGGTGTCCCCGCGCGGCGCGGTGCCCTTGATCGGCTTGGCCTCGGCGATCCCGTCGCTGATCTTCAGGAACCGCTCCGGCGAGGAGCACGCGACCTCGACCGCGCCGAACGAGAGGAAGGCCGAGTACGGCGCGGGGTTCAGCGCCCGCAGCCGCCGGTAGGCGTCGAACGCGCTGCCGCGCGGCGGGATCGCGGCCGAGGTGGTCAGGCAGATCTCGTAGCTCTCCCCCGCCAGAAGGTGTTCCTGGCAGCGCGCCACGTCCCGGCGGTAGGCGTCGCGGTCCAGCAGCGGCGCGACGTCCGCGCCGCCGCCGGTGTCCGGGGCGGGCAGCGGCCGCAGCCGCGCCAGCGCGCTCTCGGTGCCGGTGAGCCAGCGCCGCGCGTCGTCCACGCCGGACCCGGGTCCGCTGAGCGCCACCAGGTAGGTGGTGCGCTGTTCGTGGTCGACCACGAGGAACCGGTCGGCGAACACCCAGATCGCGTCCGGGGTGTCGGCGACGTGCCGGTTCGGGGAGCCGCATTCGGCCTTGAGCTCGTACCCGAAGTAGCCGACGTAACCGCCGACGAAGTCGAACGGCAGCCGCGGGGCGTGCACGTGCCGCCGGGCGAGTTCCCGCCGCAACCGGTCGAAGATCGACTCCTGGCCGGGGCCGACGCGGTGGCGCACGACCTCGGCGAGCGGGCCCGCGGCGTCACCGAGGTAGGAGAACCGGGACAGGCCGGGCCGCACCCGCGAGCTGTCCAGCCAGAACGCGTCCGCCGACGCCGCGTGCAGCTGCGCGAACGCCGCTTCCGCGTCGACCTCCCAGGGCAGCGTCGCGACGTGCGCGGTGTAGTGGATCGGCTCCTCGCCCTCCGCCGCGCGGGGTTCCGGCGCGGCGTGCCGCGCGGCCCCGTGCGGCGCCGCCACGACGGCCCGGTCTTCGCAGGCGAGGCGGCGGAAGTTCCGCAGCAGCAGGGTGCCGAGCTCCGTTTCGATCGACTCCGGGTGGAACTGCACGCCCCAGCGCGGCAGGGTGCGGTGCCGCAGCGCCATGAGCACGTCGTCCTCCGCCCACGCCAGGGCTTCCAGCTCCGGCGGCAGCGGTTCGGCCACGCACAGCGAGTGGTACCGCACGGCGTCGAACTCGGCGGGCATGCCGTCGAACAGCGCGTCCCCGGTGTGGCGCACCGTGCTGCGGTGCCCGTGCCTGGCCTGCGGGGCGCGCACCACTTCACCGCCGTCGGCGACCGCGATCCCCTGGTGCCCCAGGCAGACCCCGAGCACCGGCACGCTCGCCTTCCGCAGCACGTCCCGGCACACGCCGAAGTCCCGCGGCCTGCGCGGATCGCCCGCTCCCGGTGAGAGCACGACGGCGTCGTAGCCGTCCAGGTCGAGGTCCGCCGCGTCCACGTCGTTGCGCACGACCGTCGGCACCGTCCCGCTCACCTCGGTGAGCTGGTGGAACAGGTTGTACGTGTACGAGTCGTGGTTGTCGATCAGCAGGGTCCGCACCGCGCCATACTCCCCGCTCACCACCCCCGCCGGCCGCTGACGGCGGCCAACCCCACATCTCCGGTGCCCGCCCGCACACGCGGCGCCACCCGGCGTGCCGCCCGGCTCCTGGTGCCCGACGAAGATCAACGGCACACTTCTGCTGTGACCGAAACTGGAATCGCCCTGTTCGACGAGGACTACTGGGACCGGGCCGCCGAGGTCGAGCGGAGCCTGCGCGAGCAGGCCCCGGTGCACCTCGCCACCCCGAAGTCCGGCACCCCGCTGTGGGTGATCAGCCGCTACGCCGACGCCCGCGCGGCGCTCAACGACCCGCGCTTCTCGAAGGATTCCGACCGCCTCAACGCGGTCATCCTGAGCAAGCTGGACCAGCCGGAGGGCGAGCTCTCCGGCCTGTTCTCCAAGCACATGCTCAACTCCGACCCGCCGGACCACACGCGGCTGCGCAAGCTGCTGGCGCGGGACTTCACCGCCCGCCGCATCGCGAACCTGCGCCCCCGGGTGGAGTCGTTGGTGTCCGGCCTGCTCGACGAGCTGCCGACGGGTGAACCGCTGGACCTGATCGAGCGGTTCGCCTTCCCACTGCCGATCACGGTGATCTGCGAGCTGATGGGCGTGCCGGAGGCCGACCGCTCCCGGTTCCGCGGCTGGACGTCCGCGCTGATGGAGCCCGCGCGCCACGGCGACGGCCTGACCGCTTCCCGCGAGATGGCGGCGTTCTTCGTCGACCTGTTCGCGGCGAAGCGCGCGAACCCCGGCGAGGACCTGATCTCGGCGCTGACGGTCGCCTCCGACGACGGCGACCGGCTCTCCGAGGAGGAGTTGCTGGCCACCGCCTTCCTGCTGATCGTCGCGGGCCACGAGACCACGGTGAACCTGGTCGGCAACGGCGTCCGCTGGCTGCTGGAGTCCCCGCAGAAGTGGGCGGCGCTGCGCGAACGGCCGGAGCTGCTGCCCCGCGCGGTCGAGGAGGTGCTGCGGTTCGACGGCCCGCTGCGGATGGCCACCCACCGCTTCACCACCGAGGACGTGACCGTCGGCGAGGTGACCATCCCGGCGGGCGAGCTGGTGATGATCAACCTGACCTCGGCGAACCGGGACTCCGCGCAGTTCGAGCACGCCGACGAGCTGGACCTGGACCGCGCGCACTCGGGCCACATCGCCTTCGGCCACGGCCTGCACCACTGCCTCGGCGCCCCGCTGGCCCGCCTGGAGGGCGAGGTGGCGTTCGCCGAACTCACCCGCCGCTTCCCGTCGGCCCGCCTCGCCGTCCCCGGCGAAGACCTGCACCGCGGCACCAGCCTCGTCATGAACGGCTACCGAACCTTGCCGGTGGTCCTCACCTGAGGTGACTCGGCGGGAATTTCCGGTTCTTCCCGGCATTTCCCGGCCCGCTCGGCATCTCCCCGCGCTGTGCAGCCATTCAGGCGAACCGGACATATCACCCACTTGATTCGGGGAATCGCTGCTAACGTCGACCCGGTCGAAAGCCGCTGGGGAGCCGGTCGAGCGGGCCGCGAAAGCGTTCACCCGAAACCCTCGATCACAGCGCGAGCACAGGGGGATCAACGAGATGCCGTCCGCGAACATCGCCTCCGCGAAATCCGAACAGCCGAGAGGCGACCGCTGAAGCGGAGCGGAATCGTCGAGTTCGATTCATCGACTCGATCGGCAGCACGCGTCATCCGGTTCACCACCGCAGGAAAACCTGCCGGACCTCGCTGAGCCACCACCTCGGTGCGCTGGGAAAACCACCGCCTACGACCTGGCGGACTTCCGCGCTCTCCGGCGATCGACCAGAAGGAAACGGTTCCAACCTGCCCCGAAGGGAAACACCATGCGTCGCCATGCCCTGATCGCACTGGTCGCAATCATGTTCACGATGGGAATCACCGGAAGCGCCGCCGCGGACTCACCGTGGAATCGGGATTCCATCGGGCGCAACGGAAAGGTCACCATCAGCATCACCGGCGATTCGACCCGGTACTCGGTCCGCGGATACGCGAACGAGCGCTTCTTCGGGCACATCGACATCTGGGGTCCGGGCTGGCGCGTGAACGGCAAGGACGGCTGGTCGCCCAGCACCTCGGTGTCGGGCAAGTACGGGGCCGGAAAGGTCTGCGCGCAGGGCTTCGAAAAGCGCGGTGACGGCACCTACTTCTCGGTCGGCTTGCCCTGCAACCAGGTGAAGTGACGACCCGCCGGGGCGGGCTTCCGCCCCGGCGCTCCCCTGCCGCAGGCAACCTGCTGCGGTCTTCCCGCGTTCCCCCAGGTAGGACGATCACTGGGGAGCCGGTATGGGACGCACGGGATGGATCGGGGTCGCCGCGGCGGCACTGCTGGTGGGCACCGCGCCGCAGGCGGGGGCGACGACGTGGACGCTGGAGCCGCTGCCGGAGCGCGACACCTCCGCGACGCTCACGTCAGCGGCGAGCGGGGACGGCACGACCTGGGCGTTCGGCTCGTGGAGCACGTCGATGCCGCAGCAGCACAGCCTCGCCTACCTGCGGGATCCGCACGGCTGGACGGAGGTGCCGACGCCGGACATCGGCCGCCTCGACGACGCCGTCGTGGTGGCGGCCGACGACGTGTGGGCGATCGGCGCGGACGCCAAGTACGGCATCGGCTCCGCCCTGCACTGGGACGGCGAGCGGTGGGCGGAGGCCCCGTTCACCGCGACCGGCGGCCGCGACGGGGCGCGCGGCATCGACGCGTCCGCCACCGACGACGTGTGGGCCGTCGGCTCGTCCTACGACGACGGGGCGGGCACCGGGCGCGGCCTGGCGCAGCACTGGGACGGCGCGGCGTGGCGGGACGTCCCGGTTCCGCAGCGCACTGCGAACTGGACGTTCTCGGACGTCACCGCCGCGGCACCGGACGACGTGTGGGCCGTGGGCAACGACGGCGGCTACCAGGCGCAGGGCCTGGCGATGCACTGGAACGGCCAGGAGTGGACGGAGGTCCCGGTTCCGGACGTCGAGCTCGGCGAGCTGCGCGCGGTGCGGCTCACCGCAGTGCAGTCCCTCGCCGCCGACGACGTGTGGGCCACCGGCAACGTCCACGACGCCTCCGGCGGCACCACCACCTACGAACCGCTGCTGCTGCACTGGGACGGCCACGAGTGGTCCTTCGCCGACGCCGCGCGGGACGCGGGCGCCCGCGGTGACCTGGTGCGCGCCGGGGGCGGGCTGTGGTCGCTGGGCGAGCGGCTGCTGCACTTCGACGGCACCGGCTGGCAGCAGCAGGACGGGCCGCCCGCCGGCGTGCCCTCCGGTGGCGCCGAACTGGCCGACGGGCGGTTGCTGACCGTCGGCGGCACCGGCGGCTACCCCGACGTGGCACCGTTCGCGGCGGTGCGCCAAGGCTGACCCGACGCCGGGCGGCCGAGGTGGCCGCCCGGCGTCCGGGCCTTTCGGCCCGGGAAAGCGGGCCGTTGTCCTCTCACCCCCGCGCCCCGCGCCCGCCAAGCTCAGCGGACACGTCCGCGCACGAGCCGGGAGGGGACGCCGTGCACCGCTACGAACAACGCCTGCTCGCGGAGATCGAGAACCGGCTCACCATCGACGACCCGGAATTCGCCCGCGCGTTCTCCGACGACGAGCTGGCCACCGCCACCCCCGGCCGGGGACGGTTGGTGCTGGGCGTGCTCACCGGAGTGCTCGCCGTGATCTGCCTGCTGATCAACGACGCCGCCGGTTTCGCCCTGTGCACCGCCCTGTCCGCCGCCCTGATCACCACGAGAACGTGGCACCTCTGGTCCTCCTGAGGCGACGGCGGCCTCAGGCTCGTTCCAGGTCTGATTTCTTCGCGTAGACCCAGCGGTGGTGGTAGGAGACGGGGACGAAGGTCTCGGAGCCGCTGATCACGGTGTGGTTGTCCGGGTCGTCGAGCTCGTCGTAGGTCGCGTAGTAGTCGAGGGCGTCCGTGGGCGTTCCCGTGACGTACACCTGGCCCGCCGGGATCGTGTACGGCAGCGGTTCGAGCACTTGCGGGTCGATGCCGCCGGGGTAGTCCGCGGCGTCGGGCAGCGGCCTGCCGTAGGTCGGGATGCCGTCGCGGACGGGCGTGCGGAGGTCGACGTCCGAGGCGGGCGTCGTGTTCTTCCCGTCGGGGTCGTGCAGCCACGCCTTCCGGCCGTCGAACCAGATGGCGAGCCAGCCACCGGAGCGCTCCGCGACGGCGTACTGCCGTCCGGTCGTGGCCTTGTCTCCCCAGTCGTCGATCCGGGTCGTGCCGGGGCCGCCGTCGGGGTGCAGCACCTCGGAGCTCAGCAGCGGGGCGTGGGCGCGGGGTTCGGTGCGCAGCGGGAGGAAGTTCGCGGGCTGCGCGGGCAGCACCTGGCACTCCTCGTCGGGCGGGCAGCTGGTGACCTCGGGGCGGTTCGAGTCGAAGTCGGGGTCGATGGTGACCGCGTCCGCGTCCTCGCCGCTCGCCGCCGAGGGGGCGCCGATCAGGTCCATGTAGTGCGTCCAGTCCCAGAAGGGGCCGGGGTCGTAGTGCTCGCTGCCGGCCTTCGCCGCCGTTTCGGCGGTCACCTCGTCGTGGCCGAGGATGTGCTCGCGGTCGAGCGGGATGTCGTACTCGTCGGCGAGGTGGCGCACCAGCTTCGCGGACGCGCGGTACATCGGTTCCGTGTACCAGGTGCCGCCTTCGGCGGCCCAACCCTCGTGCTCGATGCCGATGGAGCGCATGTTGCGCTCCCAGCTGCCCGCGTGCCACGCCATGTCCTCGACGGGCACCATCTGCGTGATCTCGCCGTCGGAGGAGCGGATCACGTAGTGCGCGGCGGCTCCGTGCGCGGGGTTCTGGAACGCGGTGATCGTCGACTCGTAGGAGATCTCGGTGTCGTGGATGACGATCGAGTCGATGCCGACGTCGTCGGGCCGCTGCGCGGTGTCGTAGTTCCCGTAGCCCGCGGTGGGGTCCTCCGGGTCGGTGGGCTCGTAGGCCGCGGGGATGTACCGGCAGTCCACGTCCGCCGGGCAGTCCACTTCGGACTCGTCGACGCCGGGCGCGGGCGGTGCGGCCGGTTCCGCGTCGGCGACCTGCGCGAACGCGAGGCGCTGGCCGGTGGAGGTGGTGCGGGCCCGGCCTTGGCCGAGCACGTCGTACACGTCGTCGGCGAAGGCGCGGGCCGCGCTCGTGTCCGGGTCGCCGCTGAGCTCGGCGACCGCCGGGTACCAGTCGCCGACGGTCTCCGGAAGCCGGCCGTCGGCCCCGGTGGCGCGTTCCGCCAGCAGCGCCGCCCCGCCCCGGATGTTCGCGGCCGAGTCCGTCTTGAGCCGCGCCGGATCGGCGTCCACCAGTTCCGCGGCTTCGGTGAGGGTGTGCAGCGCCGGATCGGCTCCGAGCTCACCGAGCTTCGGGTTCCGGTCGCGCAGTTCCTGCTCGCTGAGCTCCACGAGGTGCATCGGGCCGTAGCCGCCTGCCCTGCTCTGCTCGCCGTGGTGGTCCTCCCACCGGGTGAGCTGGAAGGAGACCGCCATCAGCAGCGACTGCGGCACGCCGAACTCGGTGGCGGCGGACTCGTAGGCCCGCTGCTGCGCGGTGTCCGGGCCTTCCGGCGCGGCGGCGAGCGCGGTCGTCGCCGCGGGCGCGGTCAGCACCGCGGACACGGCCAGCACGGTCGCCGCGCGGGACGGGCGCCGCGGGCGCACGGCCCTGGCGTCGTTCGTTCGTCTCATGTGGACCTACCAGGTTTCCGGGGGCTCGCGCCCGCGAAGCGGCGACCCGGTGCGGCCCGGCGCCGAGGCGTGCGCCCGCGCGGTTCGCTCGCGAATGCGATCAGCCTACCGAGCCGAGACCACCACTCGCGGGCACGAAACAGGAACGAAAGGGCAGCGGAAGTGCCCGTTCGGATTTTTTCGAACCCGCGAACAACCCCGTTGCGGGGCAGACGTCTTACGGGGTGAAAAGAGCACGGGATGCCCGTGCAGGAACGAGAAGGGGGAACACCACCATGTCGCTCACCAAGACCCGCAAGCTCGGTGCCACCGCAGCCCTGTTCAGCGGCGCGCTGCTGCTGGTCGGGTGCGGCCAGGCCACCGGTTCGGTCCCGGAGGGCGTGTCGAACGCCGCGGTCCAGCAGGGCGGTTCCGCGGAGGACATCTCCGCTTCCCCGTGCTCCGCCGAGGACTACAAGGTCGACCTGATCCCGCAGCCGGACCGCGCCGGCGTGTTCCTGATGGCGGTCACCAACAACTCGGACGAGACCTGCCCCGTCTCCGGCTGGGCCTCCCTGACCCCGGAGAACATGGCCGGTGAGCCCATCGACGTGGCTTCCGAGAACGTCGAGATCCCCGGCGGGCCAACCGAGATCTCGCTGGAGCCGGGCCGCACCGCGTTCGCGGGCGTGCACATGGAGCTCGGCGACAAGAACGAGATCCCCACCGCCACCGGGTTCAAGGCCGGATTCCAGGACACCTCCGGTGAGGTCAACGTGAACATCGACAGCGGCGACCAGGAATACCTCGAATTCCCGATCGAGTCGATGCAGATCGGCACCCTCCAGCCGTCCGCGCAGGGCGTCACCTTCTGATCCATCCCGGTTCTCCACCGGCGTTCTTCGACGATTCCCGCAGTACCACCGCAATTCGCGGCGGGACCCGTGCTGCCCGGAAAACGGCCGCGCCGGAATTCGTCCCGCGAAGCCCCCGTTCGCCTCGCCCGACATCGGGCGTCGCGTCGGGGGCTTCGGACGTGCCTGGTCAGCGCGCGGCTTCGGCGGAGCCGAGGCGGTGGTTGATCTCGGCGAAGTGCGCGGTCATCGCATCCCGGGCGGCGGCGGAGTCGCCCGCGCGCAGGGCGTCGACGATCGCGGTGTGCAGGCGCACGGTTTCGGCCTTCTCGGTGTCGCCGGGCGCGCTGAGCACGGCGTGCGCGGTGCGGTAGGAGTCCCAGAAGACGTCGACGAGCTGGCCGATCAGCGGGTTGTCGACTCGCGCGTAGAGCACGCGGTGGAACTCCCGGTCGGTCTCCGGGTCCAGCTCGGTCTCGCCCATCGCGGCGCACAACGCGTCCAGTGAGTCCAATGTGGACTCGTCGAGCTCACCGGCGAGGCGGCCGACGACGCCGACCTCGATGAGTTCCCGCACCTCGATGAGGTTGCGCAGCCCGGCGAGGTCGTCGGCACCGCCCGCGACCGCGCGGAAGGTCAGCGACGGTGACAGCACCCGCAGCGACGCGTCGCCGACGACGGTGCCGTGGCCGTGGCGGACGTCGACGATGCCGAGCGCGCGCAGCGAGCGGACGGCTTCGCGCACGCTGTTGCGGGACACGCCGAGCAGTTCGATCAGTTCCAGCTCCGTCGGCATCGGATCACCGGGCCGCAGTCCGCGGTCGTGGATCAGCTCCAGGACCCGCTCGGGCAGCGGGTCCAGCACCGGGCGGCGAGTCGTGCCGATCGCCACGTCTGTCATCGGGATTCCGCCTCGCACTGTCGATCTCGGGGGTTTACAGGCCGCGAGGGGCACTCTACAGTTCCGGCGACACAGACGTCCAACGTCTGATGTCCAATGTCCGCACACCGAGGTGCGACATGCTCAGGAACTGAGGTGACCCATGCGACGTGCCGCCCCGACCGGCACCGGGAACGTGCCCTGGTACCGGCAGCTGGATCGAACGCAGTGGAAGGCGTTCGCCGCCGCCTGGATCGGCTACCTGCTCGACGGCTTCGACTTCGTGCTGATCACGCTGGTGCTCACCGAGATCAAGGCGGAGTTCGGGCTCACCACGGTGCAGGCGGCCACGCTGATCTCGGCGGCGTTCATCTCCCGGTGGATCGGCGGCCTCACCCTCGGGGCGCTGGCGGACCGCTACGGGCGGAAGTCCGCGATGATCGCCAGCATCGTGCTGTTCTCCGTCGGCACGCTGATCTGCGGTCTCGCGCCGACCTTCGGAGTGCTGTTCGCGGCGCGGCTCATCGTCGGGCTCGGCATGGCCGGCGAGTACGGCGCCAGCTCCACCTACGTCATCGAGTCCTGGCCGACGACGATGCGCAACAAGGCCAGCGGATTCCTCATCTCCGGCTACTCCATCGGCACCGTCGTCGCGGCGCAGGCCTACAGCCTGATCGTGCCCGCCTTCGGCTGGCGCGCGCTGTTCTACATCGGGCTGCTGCCGATCCTGCTCGCCGTCTGGCTGCGCCGGAGCCTGCCCGAGTCGCGGGACTGGTCCGAGCAGCAGGAGACCGGCACCGCCTCCCCGTCGGTGATCGGCATCCTGTTCACCGGGCGCCGCGCACCGCTCAACGTGATGTCCGGGCTGGTCGCGCTGGGCGCGCTGATCGCGATCTTCACGCAGGCCGCCGGATCGGTCTGGCTGATCGCGGTGCTGGGCGTGCTCACCGCCGCCGTGTTCGTGTCGTACATGGTGCAGTTCACCGGAGCGCGCTGGCCCACCGGCCTCACCGTGCTCGTCATCGTGTTCACGGCGTTCCTGTACTCGTGGCCGATCCAGTCGCTGCTGCCGACGTACCTCAAGACCGACCTCGGCTACACCGCCACCGAAACCGGCAACGTGCTGTTCTTCGCGGGTCTCGGCGCGGCCGTGGGCTGCTGCGTCGCCGGGTTCACCGGCGACTGGCTCGGCACCCGGCGCGCCTACTGGATCAGCCTGCTCGTCTCGCAGGTCGTCATCTTCCCCGTCTTCGCCATCGGCGGCAGCAGCCTGCTCGCGCTGGGCGCGCTGCTGTTCGTGCAGCAGATCTTCGGCCAGGGCATCGCGGGCCTGCTGCCGAAGTGGATCGGTGGCTACTTCGACGTGCGCCACCGCGCCGCGGCGCTCGGGTTCAGCTACAACGTCGGTTCGCTCGGCGGCGCCGTCGCCCCCGCGCTCGGTGCCGCACTGGCCGGCAGCCTGAGCCTCGGCACCGCGTTGGCCACGTTGTCGTTCGGCCTGACGTTCGTCGTGCTCGTCCTCATCGCCGTGGACGCGCCGTCCCGGATGCAGCGGTGGCTGCGGCCCGACGCGGTGTGGACGACCGACGCCGTCGACGGCGCCGAACTCCGCGCCGCCTCCTGATCCCGCTCCCGACATCGCAAGGAGAGACATGGAACTCCGCAACGGAGTCATCCCCCCGATCTGCACGCCGCTGACCCCGGAACTGGAGGTGGACACCCGTTCGCTGGCGCGGCTCGTGGAGCACCTGCTGGCGGCGGGCGTCGACGGGGTGTTCGCGCTCGGCTCGACCGGTGAGATGGCGTTCCTGACCGACGCGCAGCGCGAGCAGGTGCTGCGCACCGTCGTCGACGCGGTGGCCGGCCAGGTCCCGGTGCTCGCGGGCGCCATCGACACCACGACGCCGCGGGTGCGCGAGCACGTGCGCGCCGCGGAGCGGACCGGGTGCTCCGGCGTGGTGGCGACCGCGCCGTTCTACGCGCGCACCCACCCGGCGGAGATCGAGCACCACTTCCGGTTGCTCGCCGAGAGCACCGAACTCCCGCTCTACGCCTACGACATCCCGGTTTCGGTGCACTCCAAGCTGAGCTCCGAGCTGCTGCTGCGGCTCGCCGCCGAGGGCGTGCTCGCCGGGGTCAAGGACTCCAGCGGCGACGACGCCGGGCTGCGCGGGCTGCTCGTCGGCCGGAAGGCACGGGGTCTGGAGTCGTTCAGCGTGCTCACCGGTTCCGAGCTGACCGTGGACACGAACATGCGGATGGGCGCCGACGGTTCCGTGCCGGGCCTGGGCAACGTCGACCCCGACGCCTACGTGCGGCTGAACCGGCTGTGCGCGGACGGCGAGTGGGATCGGGCGAAGGCGGAGCAGGAGCGGCTGATCGAACTGTTCGCCCTCACCGCCGTCGGCGACCCGAACCGGATCGGTGCGAGCTCCTCGGCGCTGGGCGCGTTCAAGGCCGCCCTGCACCTGCGCGGCGTCATCGACTGCCCCGTCACGGCGCCGCCGCAGCTGCCGCTCACCGCCGACGAGGTGGACGGCGTCAAGGAGCGGCTGGTCGCGGCGGGATTGCTGTGACCGAGGTCGTGGGCGTCGACATCGGCGGCACCGGCATCGCCGCGGCCTTGGTGACCGGCGACGGGCGGATCACGGCGCGCTCCTCGGTGCCGACTCCGGCCACCGAGGGCGCGGGCGCGGTGCTCGACGCGGTGGCCGCCGCCGTCGGCGAGCTCGGCGGGTCGTTCGCCGCGGCCGGGGTGGGCAGCGCCGGGGTGATCGACCGCGCGTCGGGCCGGGTGCGCTCGGCCACCGATTCCCTCGCGGGGTGGGCGGGCACCGACCTGCGCGGCGAGCTCGCCGCGCGGCTCGGCGTCCCGGTCACCGTCGACAACGACGTGCACGCCCACGCGCTCGGCGAGCTGTGGACGGGTGCGGCGGCCGGGAAGCGCCACGTCCTGTTCGTCACGGTCGGCACCGGCATCGGCGGTTCGCTCATCATCGACGGCCGCCCGCACCACGGCGCGCACGCCGTGGCAGGCCACATCGGGCACCTGCCGATCCCGGCGGCGGCCGGAAAGCCGTGCCCGTGCGGCGGTTCCGGGCACGCGGAGGGCGTCGGCAGCGGTCCGGCGCTGCTCGCGGAGTACCTGGAGCGGGGCGGTTCCGCGACGGCGCTGCCGGAGGTCGCCGCGCTCGCCGAGTCCGGTGACGCGGTGGCCGCCGACGTGCTCGCCCTCGGCGCCGCGGCCACCGGGCAGCTGCTCGGCGGGCTGGTCAACGCCGTGGACCCGGAGCTGGTGCTGGTCGGCGGCGGCGTCAGCTCCTGCGGGCCGGTGTGGTGGAGCGCGCTGCGCGCCGCCGTCGCCGCCGAGGTGCTGCCCGCGGTGCGCGACGTGCCGGTCGTGACCGGCGGGCTCGGAAGTGATGCCGCGGTGCTCGGCGCCGCCCGGATGGCTTGGGACGAACTCGGATGAACGAAGTGCTCGACAGGTTGCGCGGACGGCTCGTCGTCTCGTGCCAGGCGTATCCCGGAGAGCCGCTGCGCGACCCGGACTCGATGCGGCGGATGGCGCTGGCCGCGCTGCACGGCGGCGCGGCGGGCATCCGCGCCCAGGGCCTCGACGACCTGCGGCTGATCCGCGAGTCGGTCGACGTGCCGATCATCGGCTTGTGGAAGGACGGTGCGGAGGGCGTCTACATCACGCCGACCGCGGACCACGCCGCCGCCGTCGCCGGGACCGGCGCGGACGTCGTGGCGTTCGACGCCACCGACCGGCCACGCCCCGACGGGAGGCCGATCGAGGACACCATCGCGGCGATCCACGACGCGGGCAGGCTCGCGATGGCCGATGTGTCCACATGGGACGAAGGAGTGCGGGCGGCGGAGCTGGGCGTGGACGCCGTCGGCACCACGCTGTCCGGCTACACCGGGGCGGGCCCGAAGCCCACCGGTCCGGACTTGGACCTGGTCGAGGGCCTGGTCGCCGCCGTCTCGGTGCCGGTGATCGCCGAGGGTCGCATCCACACCCCGCGGCAGGCGGCGGAGGCGATGGGCCGGGGCGCGCACGCGGTGGTCGTGGGCACCGCCATCACGCACCCGACGACGATCACGAGCTGGTTCGCCGACGCCGTCAACGGCTGATCGTCGCCGGGGCTCGCCGCGATTCGGCGGCGGGCTCGGGGTCGGCGATCTCGGGATTCGCGTTCTCGGAGTCGGCGGACTCCGGTTCGGCCCGCGACCGGCCGACGAAGAACCACAGCGCACCGCCCAAGAACGGCACGAACGCCAGCGATCCCCACAGCAGCTTGCGGCGACCGCCGAGGCCGGGTTCGACGACGACCCCGGCCAGCGTGCTCAGCGCCAGCAGCACCGCCATGCCGACCACGAGCTGTCCGAGGACGCCGAGACCGGCCGCTTCGAAGAAGTGGGTGAAGGTGTGCATGGGACGCTCCGTTCGCAGTGCTCCTCACCGGCTGGTCACCGGCGGGACCACCTTCGCAAGCGGGGCGCATCGGCCACGTCCGCCGATCGACTTGATCGCCCGGCCGAAAGTCTTGATCCACCGGCCTGATGGCCGAGCCGGGTGGCGATCATCGGAGGACGACTCGCCTGCGGGCGTCGGCGCGGCCGATCACGAACCACAGCAGGCTCCCCAGGAACGGCGCCATGAAGGCCACGATGACCCACACCAGCTTCATGCCGCCGCTCAGCGCGGAACCGAGGATGCTGATCAGCGCTCCGATGAACAGCAGCGCGTACGCGGCGAGGATGACCAGCGGGAAGTTGATCGCCAGTGCGGCGAGCACGCTGTCTTCGGAGATGAGCTCGGCCTGCTGCTGAGCGATCAGGGACATCATCGGGGGGCTCCGTTCCGAGTGGTTCTGCCGGGGCGTCCGCCACCGACGAGAACCACTCTCACAGCCGACGCCCTCCCCCACTTCGGCTGATCGGCCCGACCCCCCTTGACCGAAAGGCTGACCCCCACCCCGCTCGGATTCCCGCACCACAGCGAGGAATCCGAGCGGATCGGGCCGTTTCGGAAGGACCGGATGACCAACCCGCCCAGCACGACCGGAAACCTTCGATCGATGTCCGGTCAGCATCGAAGCCGCTGAGCGGCGAACCCGGATCAACTCACTTCGTGTTCTGCGACCGTCCAGGCTCGGGTCTGGTCGCTGAGGGTGATGCCGAGGCCGGGGCGTGCGGAGAGGTGCATCCGGCCGTCGGCGATCTCCAGGTGTTCGTTGAACAGCGGGTCGAGCCATTCGAAGTGCTCCACCCACGGTTCGTGCGGGTACGCGGCGGCGAGGTGGACGTGGATCTCCATCGCGAAGTGCGGTGCGAGTTGCAGCTTGCGCTGCTCCGCCAGGGCCATGACCTTGAGGAACTGGGTGATGCCGCCGATCCTGGGCGCGTCGGGCTGCACGACGTCGGCGCCGCCGGCGCGGATGAGCTCGGCGTGCTCGGCGACGCTGGCGAGCATTTCACCGGTGGCGATGGACGTGTCGAAGGTGGACGCGAGCAGCGCGTGGCCCTCCGCGTCGTAGGCGTCGAGGGGTTCCTCGATCCACACCAGGTCCAGCGGTTCCAGCGCCCGGCACATGCGGCGCGCGGCGGGCCGGTCCCACTGCTGGTTCGCGTCGACCATCAGGGCCACCCCGTCGCCGACCTTCTCCCGCACGGCGCTCACGCGGGCGAGGTCGGTGCCGTGGTCGGGGTGCCCCACCTTGAGCTTGATGCCGCCGATGCCGTTCGCGACGGATTCCGCGGCGCGGTCCACGACCTCCTCGATGGGCGAGTGCAGGAAGCCGCCGGAGGTGTTGTAGCAGCGCACCGAGTCGCGGTGGGCACCGAGCAGCTTCGCCAGCGGCAGGCCGGCTCGCTTGGCCTTCAGGTCCCACAGCGCCACGTCGAACGCGGCGATGGCCTGGATGGACAGCCCGCTGCGGCCGACCGACGCGCCCGCCCACACGAGCTTGTCCCAGATCTTGCCGATGTCGCTGGGGTCTTCGCCGATCAGCACCGGCGCGATCTCGCGGGCGTGCGCGAACTGCCCCGGTCCACCGGCGCGCTTGGAGTAGCTGAAGCCCACGCCCTCTTGGCCGGAGGCCGTGCTGATCTCCGCGAACAGCATGGCGACCTCGGTCATCGGCCGCTGCCTGCCGGTGAGGACCTTCGCGTCGCTGATCGGCGTCGCCAGCGGCAGCGTCACCGAGGAGATCTTCACCCGGGTGATCCGGTCGAGGGTGGCGGACGAGGTCATCGGAACGCTCCGTTCAACTGGGATGGACGGCTTCGGGCTTCGGGAGGTCAGGCCGCGTCGAAGGTGATCCGCTTGATCGGGCCCATCACGGCGAAACCGACCAGCGCGAGCAGTCCGTGCGCGGCGACGAACCACAGCGCGACGGTGAAGGACCCGGTGGCCTGCACGGTGTAGCCGATGACGATGGGGGTCACGATGCCCGCGGCGTTGCCGAACGCGTTCATCGTGGCGGCCACGAAGCTCGACGCCTGCGGCGGCGCGATGTCCGTGGTGATCGCCCAGCCGAGCGCTCCGATGCCCTTGCCGAAGAACGCCAGCGTCATCAGGGCGACGATCAACACGCTGCTGTCGGTGAGGTTGCACAGCCCGATGCTGGTGGCCAGCAGCATGCCCACCACCGACGGCACCTTCCGGGCCGCCGTCAGCGAATACCCGCGCCGCAGCATCCCGTCGGAGAGGAAGCCGCCGAGCAGTCCGCCGCCGAACCCGCACACCGCGGGCAGCGCCGCCACGAACCCCACTTCGAGCAGCGACAGGCCGCGGCCCTGCACCAGGTACACCGGGAACCAGGTGATGAAGAAGTAGGTCAGCGCGTTCACCGCGTACTGCGAGAGGTACACGCCCCACAGCGCGCGGGCCGCGAAGATCTGCCGGAACGTGGCCGCGTTCAGCGGGGCGCGTTCCTGGACGGGCGCCGCGCCCCCGCCCTTCGGGGCGTCCAGGTCGACGATGCCGCCGCCCGAGCGGATCTTCTCGAACTCCTCCGGCGAGACCCGAGGATGGTTGCGCGGCGAGTCCATCCACCGCAGCCACAGTGCGGCGAGCGCGAACCCGAGCACGCCCAGCATCACGAACACCCAGCGCCAGCCGAACTCGTGGGTGATCCAGCCCATGATCGGCGCGAACAGCGCGGTCGCGAAGTACTGCGCGGAGTTGAAGATCGCCGTGGCCCGGCCGCGTTCCGCGGTGGGGAACCAGGCCGTCGCGACCCGCGCGTTCGCCGGGAACGCGGGCGATTCGAACGCCCCCAGCAGCAACCGCAGCACGAAGATCACGGTCACCGCGACCAGCACCGGAGTCGTGATCAACCCGACGAAGCTCACGGCCAGGGTCACCAGCGTCCACAGCACGAGGCTGAACGCGTAGACCCGGCGGGCGCCGAACAGGTCCAGCAGCATCCCGCCAGGCAGTTGCGCGATCACGTAGGCCCAGCTGAACGCCGAGAAGATGTAGCCCAGCTGCACGGTGCTGAACCCGAGGTCCGCCTGCAGGCTGCTGCCGGTGATGGACAGGCTGCTGCGGTCGGCGTAGTTCACCACGGTGATCACGAAGATCAGCGCCAGCACGAGGAACCGGGTGGGGATGCGCGGACGGGCGGGTGCGCGCTCCGCCGTTCGCCCGGCCGCTTCCGTCTCGCTGTCAGACATCGTCGTCCTCCACTGTGGAAGGCGAGCCGGTCGTCCCCTGGGGAACTCCCGATCGCGGGGTGCCAGCAGACTAGGCGCGCACGACGATGCTCTTCTAACACCGATTCGGCATCATCCGATACCTGATCCGCATCACCGCCAGTGGCAGTTCCCGGACCCGCCGACCGGCGCAATCACCATCGCCAGCACCCCGCGTCCGGAGCAGCGGAACTCCCCCACCGAGCCGACCCGAACCCGAACTGCTCCGATCAGGTGATCCACCCCGAACGCGAAAACCCAGCCCGCACAAAGGGTTCCCGGCGGTCGCGCGAGCGACCCAGCCGACCTCCGGCATGAACAGAACCGCCCAGCCCCAGAAGCGGACGCCCGCCACGAGCTCCCACACTGGCCACCGAGTGCTCAGTCGCCGACCGGTCGCGCGTCGGCTTCCTTCGACGCACCCCGGAAGCGGCGGAAAAGGTCGGAAATCGAGGGGCCGCCCGCGAAGCACCACACGGCGATCACCGGGTCGCACAGGGCGCAGCCGAACGAGGAGTGCTCGGCGAACGGGATGATCGGGGTGCCGTTGAGGTGGTGCAGCACGTCCCACGCCGTGTGCAGGAGCCACGCGATCCCGATGAACGTCCACGAGCTCAGTCCGCGGTAGGCCACGTAGGTCAGCACGGCGGTGAAGGCGAACTCCCAGAGGCCCAGGCCGCCGCCACTGAGGTAGGCGGCACCGGCTCCGGCGACCACGATCGCGTTGAACGGGCGGCGGTGCCGCTCCGGGATCAGCGAGTTCAGCAGCACGTACAGGACGCCGATGAGCAGCGGCGCGATGATGGACATGGCCCGACGCTATGCCGCGACCACCGCCCCCGAGCAGTGGCGACGACGACAGGAACCGCCGGATTCCGGCCAAGTCCGGGACGTGCCCCGAAGCAACGCGGCGTGCTTCCCACTCCCCGAACCCGATCATTCGGCAGCCCGAGGACGCTGCAGGAAACCGCCTCACAGCAAACGGGACCGGCATTACGAATGCAGGATTTCCTACCTGAAAAGAGCATGTGTTCGCTGGTCTCAGTAGTGAAAGGTGAGCTCGGGAGGTAGGGCATGCCGGGGGAGCAGAGCCGAGGGAAACCGCTGCCGCAGCAGCAGTCAAGTCCACCACGGTGGGATAACACCGACACCGTGCCGATACCGGTGGTACGCGCACCGATGGCACCACCGCCCAAACCGTTCGCAATGCCTCCGACGACGGCCACGCGAGTTCCGGGAACACGCCGGACGTTCTTCGTCGGTATGGCTGGTGTCATCGCCACGGCGGCCACCTTGTGGTACACGGCCGCCACCAGTTCCCGTGACGAGCGCAGAAGCGCACGCGAGGAGGAACAGCACGACCAGGAGTTGCCTCCGCGATCCGGGCCAGCCGTCGCTCTCCACGATGTATTCCAAGACGAGTTCCTCTACGGCTGGAGGACGTCGTATGCGATGCCGGTGCGACTGCTCCCAACGGAGTTCCCGTCCAACAACGACCTGGACGCTCAACGAACCGAGGGATACCAAGCGATGCTCGCAGCAGGGGGAGCACCCTGCGGGCGAACTCGAGTGAACTTCGTGATCGAGAGTCTTCGGCGGACGTTGCTCATCCGAGGCATCCGTGTGCAGGTTCGCCAGCTCGGGCCGCCGTTCGCGGGCACGTTGTACGCGCCGATTCCGCTTGGCGGTGGACCGGGACAGTTCAGTGATTCCGCGCTCACGGGTGTCGATCTCGATGCGCCTCGGCCAGCGGTACGAATGCTTAAGGAAAGCTTCTTGTCGGATAGCGGGGACCGGCAACGTGCAGTGCGCGACGGGCTGCCGTTGCGGGACCCGTTTCCCGCAGGTCAGCTCACCCTCGGACCATACGACCAGCAACTCGTGTCAGTACTGGCCCAAGCACGACGCGGCGCTTATGAAATGCGGCTGTTCCTCGACGTGCTCGCCGACGGCGAGCGTCACACTGTCGAGATCACGTCCGAGTACGGCCGGTTCTTCCTCACTGCCCCGGCCAGCTCGTACGAATCAGTGTTGATCGAGTCGGTGCTCGATGACGGCCGTGGAACGCTCGTTCATACGAAACCAGGAGTGTTCACTGGCGATTCGTTCTTCACTGGCTAGCACTCCCTCGCAATCAGCACTTTCCGAGCAAGACCCACCGCTCAGCCCGGGGTGGCGATCCGGTCGAGCCATTGGGCCAGCAGGGCGCGTTCGGGGGCGGTGAGCTCGGTCAGTCCGTCCAGTCCGGCTCGCAGCGTCAGGGCCGCGCCGACCTCCGGCGGGGCGTCGCGCTCGGGACCGGGGCCGACGATCGCGGAGATCGCCGCTTCCCGCGCGAGGTCGCCGAGGCCGGGGTCCCGGTCCGGTGCCGCGGTCGCGATGAGCTCCCAGGTCGTGCCCGTCGCCGCGGCGTGCACCAGCCGGTTCGCGCGCGGCTCCGGGACGCGGAGCCGGCCGTCCCGGGCGATGCGGCGGATCGGGCCCGCGAAGATCTCCGCCGCCCGCCGCCGCGCGTTCGATCCGCCGCCGGGACGTGCCGGGGCGTGCGCTGCCGCGTACACGGCGGGGTGCTCGATCCCGAAGCGCACGTGCAGGTCCCAGCCGCGGCGCAGGTCCTCGACGGGATCGCGGCGGGCCGACCACGATTCGCGCCGCACGTAGGACGCGTAGACGTGCTCGGTGACGGCGTCGAGCAGACCGCCCTTGTCGCCGAAGAACCGGTAGATCGTCGGGGCCTGCACGCTCGCGGCCGCGCAGACCGCGCGGGTGGTCATGGCGTCCGGTCCGCCCTCGGCGAGCAGCGCGGACGCCGCATCGACGATCCGCCCGCGAACCCCGTCCGACACGAGTACCGATGCTAGTTCCCCCGCGATCGCGGCGGTAAGGCCGATTTTTCCCCGTTTCCCGGTCTCCGGCACCGAACGCGTCGGCGATGCGCACGTCCGGGCGGATCGGTGCGATCTCGCGGGTTCGAGTGCTCCGGCACGAAGGGCTTGCGGCCCTGAGGGTCCGGGCCGACGGCCGATCGTGGCAACGCTCAGCTCCGCTCCTCCCGACGGGACGAGCGCCGGCCCGCGCGCTGTTGTGCGGGCGGGTAGTGGGTGGTGCTGTTCGGTGTTATCAGCCGGTGCGACGCGTCAGGGGATGAGCAGGACGCGGCCGAAGGCGGCGCGGCTCTCGATGTGGCGGTGCGCGGCGGCGGCCTCGGCGAGCGGGAACTCCTGGTCCAGCACGACGGTGAGCTCACCGGACGCGACCCGCTCGACGAGCCGCTCGACGACCGTCCTGACGCGAGCCGGGTCGTGCTCCATCTCGCCGCCGAAGTAGACGCCGTTGAGGGAGGCGTTCTTGAACATCAGCGGCCCGAGCTGCGGCGGTCGCGTCTCCCGACCGGCCTGGCCGACCCAGCTGATCCGCCCCCGGTAGGCGAGCGCGCCCACGCTGCCCTCCAGGGTGCTCCCGCCGACCGAGTCGACGACGAGGTCGACACCGCGCCCGTCGGTGAGCTCGCCGACCCGCTCGGCGACGTCGGTGTCCTTGTAGTTGATGGCGTGGTCCAGGCCGAGTTCGGTGAGCCGGGCCAGCTTCTCGGCACTGGAGGCCGTGCCGATCACCGTCGCCCCGGCGGCCTTCGCGAGCTGCACGGCCGCCAGGCCCACGCCGCCCGCGGCGGCCTGCACGAGCACCGTCTCCCCCGCCTGCAACCGGCCGAACTCGAACAGGCAGTCGTCGGCGGTGCCGAACTCGACGGGAACGCCCGCGGCGAGCCGCAGGTCCAGCTCGTCGGGCACCGGGTAGACCTGCCGCTCCTGCACTACGGCGAGCTCCGCGTGCGAACCGGCGAACATGATCGCGACCACGCGCTGGCCCGCGCGCACCGAGGTCACTCCCGCACCGACGGCCTCGACGGTGCCCGCCGCCTGGTAGCCGACGATGTGCGGGGCGGTCTCGAACGGCGAGCCCTGCCGGTGCAGCAGGTCGCCGCCCTGCACGCTGACCGCCGCGACGCGCAGCAGCACCTCACCGGCTCCCGCCACCGGGTCCGGGACGTCCTCGTAGCGCAGGACTTCGGGGCCGCCGTTCTCGTAGTACACCGCCGCCTTCATGCCGGCCTCCTCGTGGTCGCGTGTTCCCCAGGGACATCGGCGCGCCGGCCCCGCCTCGTCAGCGCGGAGCCGCTGAGCAGCGCCCACCTCGACCAACCGGCGCCGCAGCCGGAACATTCCCGCTCGTCCTAAGTGGACTCCCCTGCTGCCGCGCCGAACCGGCGTGCCAGGCGCGCGAAGGCCGCCGCGAGCTCGGGCGGCCCGACTACCTCGACGTCCGCGTCGTACCTGCCGATCGTGGCGGCCAGGCCGACCCAGGACCACGACCCCAGCACGAGCCGGCAGCGCCGCGGACCGAGCTCCTCGACCACGCCGTCGTGGGCGAAGCGCGACACCGCGTCGGCGGGCAGGTCGAGGATCACCTCACCGCGGCAGGGCCACCCGGCGGAGCCCATGAACTTCTCGGTCACGAAGTCCGCCACGTCCCCACCGGGCAGCTCGCGCGGGGTGAAGCGGGGGCCGGTGGGCGTGCGCGGCGCGATCCGGTCGACGCGGAAGGTCCGCCAGTCCTCGCGGTCGAGGTCCCACGCGACGAGGTACCAGCGCCCGCCCCAGGTCACCAGGTGGTGCGGCTGCACCCTTCGCGGCGGACCGTCGTGCCGCGGCGCCGAGGCCGGGGTGTAGTCGAACCGCAGCACCTCGCGGGCGTGCACCGCGGCTCCCACCGCCACCAGGACTTCCGTGTCGACCTGCGGATACGTCCCGGTCCCGGCCCGTTCGACGGCGGTGACCCGCAGGGCGTCGATGCGGTGGCGCAACCGGGCGGGCATGACCTGGCGGACCGTGCTCAGCGCCCGAGCCGAGGCCTCCCCGATGCCCGCCCCGGTACCGGTGGCGATCTGCAGGGCGACGGCGAGGGCGACGGCCTGCTCGTCGTCGAACAGCAGCGGCGGCAGTTCCGCTCCCGCCTCCAGCCGGTAGCCGCCGTCGGGTCCTTTGACGGCCAGGATCGGGTACCCGAGTTCGCGCAGGCGCTGGACGTCGCGGCGCACGGTGCGCTCGCTGGTGTCCAACCGCTCCGCCAGCAGCGAGCCGGGCCAGTCCCGGCGGGCTTGCAGCAACGACAGCAGCGCGAGCAGCCGAGCGGAGGTTCCGTGCATGAATCCGATGATGCCCGCAGAAGCGGACGGTACCTGGCCGCTACCCCTGCGAGAGTCGTCCCGAACCACGACGACGACCCGAAGGATCCGATCATGACCGCCACCACCCCCGCCGTCGACGAGCGCGCCGACCTGCTCGCCGAACTCGCCGCCGCCCGAGCAGCGCTGATCACCACCACCCGCGGGCTCAGCGACGAGCAGGCCGCCGCGCGCCCCACGATCAGCGCGCTGTGCCTGGGCGGCCTGCTCAAGCACGTCACGAACGTCGAGCGGGGCTGGCTGCGCTTCGTCCTCGAAGGACCGTCGGCGATGAGCTTCGCGCTGCCCGACGGCGTGACCTGGGACGACTTCATGGCCGGCACGGCGAGCGAGTACCCGCAGTGGGCCATCGACCGGCAGCGGGAGTTCCAGGTGCTGCCCGGCGAGACGCTGGCGGGCATCGTCGAGGACTACGAGCGGGCCGCCGCCGAGACCGAGCGCATCGTCACCGACCTGCCCGACCTGTCCGCGACGCAGCCGCTGCCGGAGGCGCCCTGGCACGAGCCCGGTGGCCGCCACAGCGCCCGCCGCGTCCTGATCCACGTCATCGCGGAGACGACCCAGCACGCCGGGCACGCGGACATCATCCGCGAAACGCTCGACGGTCGTTCGGCGTGACCGCCGGGGAGCACGAGGTGGTCGCGGCGTGTTGACCCGGCTGTCCGCGCGGGCGCTCAACCGGGCCGCGCTCGCCCGCCAGCTGCTGCTGGAGCGGGCAGAGCTCGGGGTCCTCGACGCGGTGGCGCACCTCGGCGGCCTGCAGGCGCAGGAACCGCAGGAGCCGTTCCTCGGCCTCTGGTCCCGGCTGCGCGGGTTCGACCCGGCGGTGCTCTCGGACCTGCTGACCGAGCGGCGGGTGGTGCGAACGCACCTGATGCGCCGCACGATCCACCTGGTCAGCGCCGCGGACGCGGTGGCGTGGCGGACCCGGCACGGCGCGATGCTCCGCCAGCGGCTGCTCGGGGTGTACCGCCGGGAGCTCGACGGCGTCGACCTCGACGAACTGGCCGCGGCGGGCCGGGATCTGCTGGCCGACGACGAGCCGAGGTCGATGCCGGAGCTGGGGCGCGCGCTCGCCGACCGCTGGCCCGCCGCCGGACCGCGGGCGCTCGGAGAAGCGGTGATCGTCCTCGTGCCCGCCGTGCAGGTGCCGCCGCGCGGGCTGTGGCGGGCGAGCGGGGGCGCGCGCAACGTGCTGCTGTCCTCGTGGCTGGGGCGCGCGGTCGATCCGGCACCCGCGGACGGGTCGGATCCGGCGGGGGTGGCGCTGGTGCGGCGCTACCTGGCCGCGTTCGGCCCGGCCGCGACGGCGGACCTGCGCGCTTGGTGCGGAGTGGCCGGGCTGCCCGCCGCGGTGGCGTCGGTCCGGGGTGAGCTGGTCGCCTTCCGCGACGAGCGCGGGCGCGAACTGCTCGACCTCCCCGATGCGCCGCGGCCCGATCCGGACGTGCCCGCGCCGGTGCGCTTCCTGCCCGCGTTCGACAACGCGATCCTCGGCTACGCCGATCGCAGCCGGATCATCGACGACGAGCACCGCGGCCTGTCGGTGGCCGGGCGGCGCGCGGTGCTCGTCGACGGCCGCGTGGCGGCCACCTGGTCGTTCGAGGACGCGACCGTGCACGTCAGCCCGCTGCGCGACTTCTCCCGACCGGACCGCGCCGAGGTCACCGACCAGGGCCGGGAGCTCGCGTCGTTCCTGTCCGACGGCACGAGCGAGGACGTCCGCATCTCGGACTGACCGCCGGGGGCGCGGACTCCGCGGAGCCCGCGCCCCCGCCTCACTCGCTGTGCTCGGCGCCCTTCCCGGTCTGGCCGACGGTGCCGTGCGCCGTGGAGCGGCCCGGCTGCGCCGGAGCGCTCGGCCCCACCGGCGAACCGGTGCGCTTGTGCTCGGACACCTCCGGCATCTGCTCCTGCGAGCCGGACGAGGGCGTGGCGCCGTGCTCCAGCTCGTCGAGGCGGCTGCTGAGCAGCGTGGTCACCGGCACCCGATCGGCGTGGGCGCGTTCGTGCTCCAGCAACGTCCGGATCTGGTCCGCGTCCAGCGCGCGCATCCGGTGGCGCAGCGTCCCGATCGGCAGTTCGTCGTAGTCCGGCAGCGGAAGTCCTTGCTCGGCCAACAGAATCTCCTCACATCAGCGGTGGAGCTCGGGGTGGGCGCGATCAGGACGGCACGACCGGCACGACCCACCCGTCGTCGGCCGCGCTCCAGTCCGCTTGACGGCTCCAGCCCGCGGCGCTGAGCTCTTCGTCGGCGTGCTCGGGCTTCGACTTCTCCGCCGGCAGCTCCAGCTTCGTGACGGGCGTTCCGCGGTCGTCCCGCACGATGACCACCGGAGCACCGCCCGCGTTCGCGGTGATGAAGTGCGCGTTGTTCGCCATGATGTCCGCGTCCCCTCCGTGCTCGGCGAGTCCTTCCACCCCCGCCTACCCACCGAGCCGAACACCTATTCCTCGGGGCGATCCGACCCGCGCCGTTAGGGCGGCGGTCGAACCACTTTCAGGAGATCCCGCATTCCTGCGGAAATCAGCGGCGAACGAAACGGAACTGCCCCTATCGCCACCACATCGCGATGGTTTTAATTTCGATCCACTGTGGAGTAATTGACCTGAGCAGGACTCCGATCCACCTGCCCTTTCGGGCAATCCTGCGTGCCGGAAAAACCGAATCCGCCCGACACGGCGCCGCCATCGAGGCACTACGCAACGTGGCTGATTAATCGATCTATTGGTATGCTTGCAAGCAAGGCACACTCGAGCAACGATCATCGATCACTGAAAGTAATCGCACTTTCGGGCATCTGAACGAAAGCGGACTCCAACCGCAGTTCAACGAACCACCCCGGTGCGGCACAGTGGTGAAGCTTCTCCGCCATCCGAGGTGGGGCGGAGAAGCGGCAGATCCTGGTAGCGGCCCGCCCCGCAATGACGCGGTGACCCTGCCATGGGAGAACGAGGGCGGACTCATGACCGGACACGCATTGTTCATCGGTGTCTCCGAGTACGAATCGGACGGATTCGACTCCTACCCCACCGTCGGAGAATCGGCGCGCAAGCTGCACGACCTGTTCGACGCCAGCTCCCTGTGGGACGCGAGCCGCTTGGTCGAGAACCCGATCCGCGGCCGGTTCATGGACGAGCTCCGCTCGACGCTCGACGAGTGCGGGCCCTCGGACTCCGCGCTCGTCTACTTCTGCGGCCACGGTGATCTGCCCCCGTGCGGGCGCACCAGCCGACCCGAACTGCACCTGGCGCTCAGCGACAGCAAGCCGCACGACGCATCGACCCAGCTGCCCGTGCACCACGTCTACGAAGCGCTGGAGACGTGCCTGGCGAGCAAGAAGGTCTTGGTCCTGGACTGCTGCGAGTGCGGTCAGGTGCCGATGCTCAGCCACGTCGACGTCGAGATGCCCGAGTTCCGGGACGAGCGGACGTGGGTGCTCAAAGCACTGCGCTGGGGGGAGTCCTACGCGAAGGCGATCGATGGCGACCGCGGCGTGTACACCGCGTTCAGCGGCGCGCTCATCAAGATCCTCGACGGCGGACTCCCCGACGCGAGCAACCTGCTCGACATCGACGAGGTCTTCACCGAACTCGAGCGGAACCTGCACCGAGACCGTCACCCGGTGCC
Source organism: Saccharopolyspora gloriosae (assembly GCF_014203325.1). Lineage (NCBI taxonomy): Bacteria > Bacillati > Actinomycetota > Actinomycetes > Pseudonocardiales > Pseudonocardiaceae > Saccharopolyspora > Saccharopolyspora gloriosae. The sequence continues at coordinate 5,741,705 of NZ_JACHIV010000001.1, forward strand.
GGACATGATTCGCCGCGGACGAGGGTCGCTGGCACTGCTGGAGAACTCTTCACCGGAAGCCAAGCAGCGGATCCAGGACGAGCTGGAGTCCGCGAGCCTTTTCGAACTCGCGGCGATGTTGGACGGCGGCGCGGACCTCCCGGCGCCGGCGATCGAGCAGCAGCTGCGCGCCCGGCTGCGCACCAGCGAGAACGCGATCGACCTGGCGCACCAGCTGCACGAACGCCCGGCCCTGCACCGGGGCCTCGCCGACGTGCTCATGACCGGCGCCGAGGACGTCGCCGGAGATTCGGCCCGCCAGCTCTCGCGCAGCGCCTGCCCGGACTGCGCGCACTTCGCCCAGGTCCTGCTGGAGCGGGCCGTCGAGTTGGACGCGAACCGGTTCGCGGAGTTCCACCGAGCACTCGTGGCCGGGGAACCCGAGGTCACCCGGCTCGAACAGGACCTGGCGGGACTGGTCACCGGAGAACGCCTCGCCGCGCTGGTGAGCGAGCCGGAGGAACCGGCGGCCGAGGCGGCCGACCGCCTGCTCGGCCTGTTCGCCGCGGAGCGCCGGATGACCGACCTGCAGGAGGTGCTGACCGCGCTGTACGCGCGGGGCGAGCAGTTCGCGGTGGAGACCGTGCTGGCGAACGTGGCGCTGGGCCGGTCCGCGGTCGACGCGGCGAAGTTCGCGCAGCTGCAGCGGGACGCGGCGGAACGCGAAATCGGCAAGCTCGTGGTGCGCAAGCGGTTGCCGCAGGACGTCGCGGCCTACGTGGCCGCGTTCGACCTGCGGTCCGAGTCGGTGATGCGCGGCCTGCTGGCGGTCGCGGTGAAGACCTCGTCCTCTCACGACCTGATCCGGTTGGCGCGCGCGCTGCGGTCGCGGGGTTTCGCCGACGCCCCGGCGATCGTCATGGAGCGGGCGCTGCACGACGGTGCCCCGCCCCAGGACGTCTGCGACCTGCTCGACGGCCTCGCCGGCAGCGCCCCCGACCAGCGGACCGCGATCGAGGAGCTGTTCCTCACGCACCTGCGCGGCGCCTCGGTGGAGGAGCTGGAGACCTATCTGAGCCGCAAGGACTTCCTGGGCCGCTCGGACGCCTTGGTGCGCGACGTCGTCGCCGACCGCCCGATCGACGACGTGATCGCGCTGCACCGCCACGCCGCCGACGAGGACGCCGAACTGGCCTGGAACATCACGCACGCGGTGGCGGGCAGCCGCAAACCCTCGCACCTGGTGCAGTTCGCGCTCGCGTGCCCGCGCTACGCCGAGCAGCTGTTCACCGCCGTGGGACGGCAGCGCGACGGTGACGACATCGGTCTCCTGCTGCGGAAGTGGCACGAAGACGTCGACGGGCTCCGCCACAGCGTTCCGCTGGCCACCTGGTTCGCCGCCGTGGTGCCGCCGGAAGTCCTGCTGGACGCACGGGAGTTCCTGGTGGGCCTGGGCAAGAAGGAGTCGACGAAACCGGTGGACGACGTGCTCCGGATGGTGCTGCACGAGCACGCGCTCCGGTTGGCACCTCAGGAGCTCGCGGCGTTGCTGGTCGCCCTGCCCGCGCCGAGCTCGCGCAAGCTGTCCGAGATCACCGTGCCGCTGGTCCGGAAGCTGGACGAGGAGTTCAAGGACTTGCCGGTCCAGGAGCAGAGCGAGGAGCCCGGCGAGGACGCGGTGACGCTCACCTACCTGGCCCGGGTGGTGGCGGCGGTGTCGCACTACGACCATCCCGTCGCCGAAGACCTCGTGGCGCGGATCGACGGCGCCGTCTACAACCGGGACGACGCGGCGCTGCACCGGCGGTATGCGAAGGAGCTGGGCGAGAGCGGTGCGCCGGGGCGGGAACGCGACTTCAGGCGTCGGATCGATTCTTGAGCCGGATGAAGGATTCGGCCTCCCGCACACCGACCCGGTGGAACAGGAGGCCCGCCGCCCCTGCGGCCACCGCCAGCGCCACCGCGGTGATCCCGTAGAGCAGCGGATCTTCGAACCGGAAGAGGTCCTCGCGCCCGAGCATGAACTCGACGAATTCGGGGCGGCCCTCCTCCTTACTGGTCGGATCCGACAGGAGGTACCGGATCACCAGGTGGCACCAGGCCAGCGCCAGGAGCACCGCGAAGTAACCGAGCAGCCAGCGGGCCCGCCGCAGGTGCTCGGCCCGGTTGCGGTCGGTCTCCGAGCGCCGCGACCAGAACATCGCCGCCGCCACCACTGCCATCAGCGCGTAGGCCCACAGCAGCGTGATGAAGCCCGTGTAGAACGCGATCACCGTGCTCACGACGAAGCTCACCGGTGCCAGCAGCCGGCCACCGCGCGGACCGGGGAACATCTCCGCCTTCCACGACGCCTGGTAGGCCACGGCCGCGTAGGAGTAGACGAACAGGTAGATCACGCTCTTGGCGTCGGTGATCTCCGACCAGTCGCCCAGGCTCGTCATCAGCACCAGCACCGCGACGCCGAACAGGTACACGACGAACAGCACCTGCAACGAGCTGCGCATGGTGAGCCGCGGCAGCTTCAGCACGCTCTGGTCCGCAGAGGTCTTGAGCACGATGGCGGCCAGGTAGATGAACAGCAGGGCGTTGGTCAGCGGGGACAGGACGCTCACGACCGCTACCAGCAGGGATTCCGGGGAACCGGGCTCGGGGGCGCGCCAGGCGTCGTGCACCCCGACCGTGTACACCAGCTGGAGCAGGAGGTAGATCACCGTCGCGATGATCAGCGCACCGTAGATGGCGAAGCCGCGGTGCTCCTTGCCGGCCTTGTCGCCGTTGTCCACCGGCCCCTGGAACCCGGTGAACGCGAACATCATCCCGGCTGCCGTGATCACCGGGATCAGCATGGTCAGGGCCATGTCCTGGTCGGCACCGGTCGGCGCGGGAAGGATCAGGTAGTGCACGCTCGCGGCGCTGAGGACGAGCGCCACCAGCAGCACCGCTTTCGCCACGCTCAGCGCCAGGTTCAGCCGGAGCATCAGGCGAGCGCCGACGACGTGGATCGCGAACAGCCCGCTCAGCACGGCCCACGCGGCCAGCGCTCCCCCACCGGTCAGCGCGAAGCCGCCGTCGCTGCGCGGGTAGGACAACGTCACGCCCTCGAAGGTGCGGTCGAGCGCCAGCACCGCGACGAGCGCCCCGGCGGGAGGATTTCCCGCGTACATGGTGAACAGTCCGGCGTTGATGATGGTGCCGACGACGCGGCCGCTGCGGTCCTGCGCCCACCACGCCAACCCGCCCGACCGCGGATCCGTGCGGGCGAGCCGGACGACGATCGCGGCGACGGCGAGCACCACGACCAAGCCGACGAGCCACGGCAGGACGACGAGGTACACGGGGGAACCGGACTTCGAATACACCTGGTGCATCTCGGGAACCCCGGAAAGCCAGGCAGCGCCCAGGACGCCGCCCAGCGCCAGGGCCAACTGCTGTCCCCTGCTGAGCGCGACCGGTTCTCCGCTGTCGTCGTTCCGGTGCACCACACGGCTCCCAGTGCGTAGACGGATCCGAGTCGGCGACTCCGATGCCGCCAGGAGTGATCCATGTTACTGGCGAGCTTCGTCCGGTCGATCTGCTTTCTCCGATCGGATCGGCCCGTTCGTCGCACGTTCGGCGGTCGCGCGGAGGACGCCGGCGGGGTTCGTGGAGCCGTCAGCCGGAGGTCCCGTTCTTGAGCCGGATGAAGGATTCGGCCTCCCGCACACCGCTGCGGTAGAACAGCAGCCCCGCGACCACCGCGACCACCGCGAGGACGCTGGTGACGATTCCGTCCACCAGCCCGTTCTCGAACGGCGGCAGATCGCGGGATCCGCGCAGGAGGTCGGCGAGCGGGCCGGGGTCCGCGGCCAAGGAGTACCGGACGACGAAGTGGCACCCGCTCAGCACCAGCAGCACCGCGAAGTAGCCGAGCAGCCACCGGGCGCGGCGCAGGTGCTGGGCCCGGTTGCGATCCGCTTCCGCGCGGCGGGACCAGAACATCAGTGTCGCGACCACGACCATCAGCGCGCACGCCCACAGCAACGTGGGGAATCCGGTGTAGAACGCGATCACGGTGACCGCCGCGAAGCTCACCGGCGCCAGCGCGCGGCCCCCGCGGGTGTCGAGTCGCGAGTGCTCCAGGACGTTCTGCCGCCACGACGCCCGGTAGCAGACGGCGGCGTAGGAGTAGACGAACAGGTAGAGCACGCTCTTGGCGGCGGTGATCTCGGAGATGCCCGCCCACATCAGCACCAGCAGGCCGAACCCGAACGCGAAGATGACCAGCATCGGCTGGAACGACTTGCGCTTGTTGAAGCCGGGCAGCGCGAGCACTCCCTGCTCCGCGGAGGTCTTGAGCACGATCGCGGCCAGGTAGAGGAAGACCAGCGCGTTCGTCAGCGGCGGCAGGACCGTCGCGACGACCCGCAACGCGAACGGCCAGCCCGATCCGGGATCGGGCAGGTGCCAGTTCCCGGCAAGTCCCTCGGCGAACACCAGCTGGAGCCCCGCGTAGAGCAACAACGAGATGATCAGCGCGCCGTAGACGGCGAAGCCGCGGTGGTCCTTGCCGGACTTGTCGCCGTTGTCCACCGGCCCTTGGAACCCGGTGAACGCGAAGATGATCCCGGTCGTCGCGGTCACGGTGAGCACGGCGAAGACGGCGTCACCATCCTGGCCCGGGTTCGGGAGGATCAGCACGTGGGCGAACGCGGAGACGCCGATGAACACCAGCAGCAGGAGGACTTTCGCCGCGCTGAGCACCACGTTCAACCGGAGCATCGCGCGGGCACCGAGGACGTGGACCGCGAACAACGCGCTCAGCAAGCCCAGCGCGAGCAGCCCGATGCGCCAGTCCGCCACTTCGCACGTGCCGTCCTCGGACGTGCACCACCGCCAGCCGAACGCGTCGTTGAGCGCGGTCGCGGCGGCCAACGCCCCGGCGGGCGGATTCCCCGCGTAGACGACGAACAGTCCCGCGTTGATGATGGTGCCGACGACCCGGCCGCTGCGGTCCTGCGCCCACCACGCCAACCCGCCCGAACGCGGATCCGTGCGGGCGAGCCGAACCACGATCGCGGCCACCAGCACGAGCACGGCGAACCCGACCAGCCACGGCAGCACGCCGAGGTAACGGTGCGGACCGGTCACCTGCGCGACCTCGGGAATGCCGATGATCCAGCCGGACCCGAGGACACCTCCCAGGGCCAGAGCCAACTGCTGCCACTTGCCGAGCGCCACCGGTTCCCCGTTGCCAGCGTTCCGGTGCACCACACGGCCCCCAGCGCGTAGAAGGATCGGCGACTCGGCCGAGATCGATCGATGCTACCGACGATCCTCTTGCTCGCGAACGATCTTTCGTCGATCTGAGCGCGGGAAAGCTCGGGCGGGGGCGTTAGCGGACCAGGGGGCGCCCTACTGGAGCAGCGCCCGCTGCTGCGGGGTGGAACGGGTCAGCCGGGGTCTTCCTCGGATTTGCGGCTGTCGACGATGAGGGCTTCGGCTCGGACGAGGACGTCGATCTGGGCGGGGTTGTAGAGGTCGCGAATGGCCTTGCCGAAGGTCCGCTGGGCGTGGCGGACGCCGCCGGGGGCGTCGGCGTGGATGTCGCGCAATCCGGGGTTCGCCTCTTCGACGTCGCGGATGTAGGGGGCGAGGCGTTCGGCCAGCCGCTGGCGGGTGTCGTCGTCCGCGTCGGCGGTCAGCTCCTCGAACTCCTTGTCCGCGGCGTCTCCGGGGGCGTTGCGCAGCAGGTCGCCGTAGGTCTGCAAGCCCTGCGGGCCGAGGACCCTGGTCATGACCACGACGAGGGAGCGGTCCGCGTCGGAGAGCCCTGCGTTCGCGGCGACCGGGGCGAAGTCCGCGGGCAGGTCGGTGGGCGCGGACTTGCTCAGGATGAGGCCGAGTTCGATGCGGGCTCGCTGGAGCCGTTCGATGGTGGCGGCCAGTTCGGCGTCGAGGGTGCGCAATGCCTGCTCCGGGTGGTCGTCGGCGTCGCCCATGGCGGCGATCTGGGACAGCGAGAAGCCGAGGTCGGTCAACCGCTTGATGCGCAGCACCCGAACCAGGTGGGCCACGCCGTACTGCTTGTAGCCGTTGGCCCGCCGCTCGGGCTCCGCCAGCAGGCCGACCTCGTGGTAGTGCCGCACCGCTCGCAGGCTCGTCCCGGCCAGCTCAGCGATCTCACGCGTGCTCCATCCCACGCCATCACCTCGTTCGTAGAGCGTTCCGCCGACGCGGTCGCGCCGACGGGTTCCAGTGAAAACCGTGCCGTTGCGGCACGGTCAAGCGCGCGAGCGCCGAAGCACCGCGCACGAACAGGCATAACCCAGAAATGTGACCCATGACACTCTGCCGGGATCTTGAGCATGCCGTTGCGGCACGGCTTCTCCTGGTTCGCAGCTCACCCCACACCACGGCACACCGGGAGATCAGCGATGACCACGATGGACCGCATCGACGACCGCACCGACGAGACGACCACCGCACCGGCCTTCGAGCAGAAGCAGACGATGCTCGACCACCTGGGCGGTCCTTCGGGGATGGTGTACACGACGCTGCCGGTCGTCGTGTTCGCCGCGACCGTCCCCTTCGCGCCGCTGCCCATCACCATCGGGATCGCGGTCGCCGTGGCCCTGGTGCTCGCCGGAGTGCGGCTGCTGCGCGGGGAGAAGGTCTCGGCGGCGCTCGGCGGCGTGTTCGGCGTCGCGGCTGCGGGCGGCATCGCCGCGTGGACCGGGTCGGCCAACGACTTCTTCCTGATCGGGATCTGGGCCAGCCTCGCGGGCGCCGTCGTCACCCTCGCCTCGCTGCTGGCCCGCAGGCCGATCACCGGGCTCGCCTGGAACGCCCTGCACGGCGGCACGCACCACTGGCGCGAGGACCGGCCGTCGCTGCGCGCGCACTACATCGCCACGCTCGCCGCGACCGCCGTGTTCACCGCCCGGTTCATCGTCAAGGAATGGCTCTACCTCGCCGACTCCACCGGCTGGCTCGCGTTCGCGAAGGTCGCCATGGGCACCCCGCTGACGGCGCTCGCCGCCGTGGTCGTCGTCTGGGCCTTCCGCCGCACCACCAAGCGCCTCCTCCACCAGTCCTGACGTGCCCCGCGACGTCGCCGTCGCGGGGACGTCGCGGTGTACGGTGTTGTTGATCACCACCAGCCCTGAGCGCCGTGCGGAGGAACGAACCGATGAACGTCGACGATTCCTCCGCCGGCCGCACGGACGCGGCCTCCGACGGCACTTCCCGTGCGGACGCCGAGCGGATCGAGGTGTCCCGGTACGTCCCGGCCCCGGCAGGCGTGATCTTCGCGGTCCTCGCCGACCCGCAGGGCCACGTGGACATCGACGCGTCGGGAATGCTCATGGACGCTGAGGGTCGGCCGGTCGAGCAGCCCGGCGATCGGTTCCTGGTCCACATGAGCCGGGAAGCGCTCGGGGACCTCCCGTTGGGCGAGTACGACGTCGAGGTCGTCATCACGAAGCTCACCCCAGGCGAGGAGATCGCCTGGACCGTCGAGTCCCCGGGCCGGACGAACGTCCGCCACATCTACGGCTACCGGCTGGAACCCGCCGAGGACGGCACCCGCGTCACTTCCTACTACGACTGGTCGGAGGTCGACGAGGCGCACAAGGAGCGCTTCACCTTCCCGGTGGTCCCCGAATCCGCCCTCAAGTCCACCCTCGGCATCCTCGACCGCACCGCCCGCCGACGGCTCCGATCCGCCACCTGACCGGACGAGGTCGGCGGGCGCGGGCCGATTTGGAAGTGCGACGCAGAACGTCCGGGCACCGCCGATCCGAGCTCAGCGCTTGCGGGCCGCCGCCGCCATCATCACGGTGCCCACGGCGAAGGCGGCGCCCAGCGCTCCCCAGCCGGTCAGCGCGCCGCGCAGCACGACGACGGTCATGAACGGCGGGCCGACCGCGAACTGCACGGCCTGGCCGAAGTCGAAGGCGCCGAGGTAGGCGCCCATCGAACGCTCCGGCGCGAGGCGGTAGGACAGTTCGAACGCCGACACCGAGTGCATGTTCTCCCCCACCGTGATCAGCACGACCGCCAGCACCACGACCAGCAGTACGACGTCGGCGGAGGCGTTCTCCGCGGTCAGGAACAGCGCCGCCGCGGCCAGCAGCGGGACCAGCGCGCGGATCGCGGTGCGGCGCGCGGCGGGGATGGTGCGGGTCCACCGGGTCAGCGGCACCTGCAATCCCACGGTCAGCACGGTGTTGATCGCCAGCAGCGGCCCCACCCAGCCGTCGGCCAGCGGGGTCCTCGTGATGATCCACAGCGGCAGCAAGGTGAACAGCACCGAGTCGTGCAGCAGCAGGATCGCGTTGCCCGCCACCAGCGTGAGGTAGCGGGAATCCTTGAGGACCGCCTTGCGCCGCTCCGGGGATTCGACCGCTACCTCGTCCGGTTCGGGCACCGGTCCGCGTCCGCGCCGGATGAGCACCCGCACGACGGCCAGCAGCACCAGGAACGACAGCGCGTTGATCGCGAATCCGGTGAAGTACGCGGCGTCGGTGCCGATGGAGACGACGACGCCGCCGAGCAGCAGTCCGACGCTCATGCCGATGTTGCGGGCGGTGCGCAGCACGGCCATGGCGCGGCTGCGGTTCTCCGGGCGTTCGGCCTGGAGCAGGAACAGCTGCTGGACGGGCGCGCTCGCCCGGTCCGCCAGGCCCAGCACGCAGAGCAGGACCGCGTAGGCCCAGAACGAGGACACGAACGGGAACGCCGCGTACCCGACGGTCCGGACCAGCAGCAGGAACGTCCACACCCCACCGGCCCCGATCCGGTCGGACAACCACCCGGCCGGGCCCGGCGAGGCGAGCGCGATCAGGTTCGCGGCACCCACCACAACACCGACCTGGACCGGGTCGATCCCCAGGCGCACCACCACGTACACCGGGATGAGCACCAGGAACAGGCCGGTTCCCAGCGCGTCCACCAGCCCGCCGCCAGCCAGGACCAAACCCCGGCGGCTTCCTCGGGCGACATGCGTCAACTGCACGACAGAGACCTCTCAACACCGCGATCCCCGCGCCGAAAACCCGGCCGGGCCGCGCCCTCTCGGGGCAGACGTGAATGCTGTCATTTCCCCGGAACGGCCCGGAATCCGGGCGGCGCGCGGTGCGAGCGGCTTCGCCGAACGCCCCGCGATGCGCGGCGCGACGTTCGGCGAGCCGGACGAATCAGCGCGAGAAGCGGCCGGCCTTCACGGCTAACAGGAACTCGCTCCAGCGAGCGGCATCGATCGCCACGTACCCACCATCGCGGTCCTTCGTATCGCGGACCGCAGCACTTGAGCCGAGCTTGCCGACCTCGATGCAGTTGGAAACCAGGTGCGAGCGGGTGGACTTTCGCCAGTTCGTGGGCGTGACGTTCACTGCATCTCCCCTTCCAGATCACCGACCGAAACGACGGCGAGCTTCGCCGAGTGAGGTCAGCGCGAGTAGCGGCCGGCCTTGACGGCGGTGAGGAACTCGTTCCAGCGGACGTGGTCGGTGGTGAAGTGCCCGGCGGCGCGGTCCTTGGTGTCCCGCACGCCGATCACGGCCGGGGTGACCGCCACCTCGACGCAGTAACCCCCGGAGTTCGACCGGGACGACTTGCGCCACTTCGCGTCGTGAAGATCCACTGTTGGCCCCTTCTCGTGTCCGCGGTGGTTTTTGTAGGCATAGCGCTCGGTTTGCAGCGGCTCCGGGTCAGGTCAAGTTCAAAGCACGCCACCTCCGAAGCGAACGACTTGATGCCAAGTCTCCGGAAGCGCAGGGAATCCGGGCGATGCGGCGCGTCCCGGCGGACCCGGCTGCGCCGAACGTCCGCCGTGAGGACGCGACACTCGGCGAGCCGGGCGAATCAGCGCAAGAAGCGGCCGGTCTTGACAGCTAACAGGAACTCGTTCCAGCGATCACCGTCGACCGCCACATACCCGGCGGCGCGATCCTTGGTGTCCCGGACGGCGGCGCCGGGGCCGAGCCTGCCGACTTCGACGCAGTTGGTCTGCTGGCCTGATCTGCTCGACTTCCGCCATCCAGTCGGCGTTCGTGAAGTCACCGAGCCTCCTTCAGATTGTCGATTCGCTCAGCGATGAATTCGATCGACTGCTCGGTCGACATCGCTATGTTCGTCAAGTCTTGAACCGCGTTCAAGTACTCGTTGGCTATACCTGAGTTCGTCAACGACGCGGACGACCGGTAGTGCTCCATGTGCACGATCGGATTGGCTTTGGCGAACTCGTAGACGGTGAAAGAACCCATATGAGCGGGGTGCCAGCGCGTGGCTCCACTGCGCACCACCCGAACATCCACGTTGGGGCGCTCGGACATGTGGATCACATGTTCCAGCTGCTCCACCATGACCTCACGACCACCGATCAGCTCCCACAACGCGGATTCGGCCAGAATCGCGGTGAACCGAGGCGCATTTTTCTTCGCCAGGATCTCCCGGCGACCCACCCGCATGAGCACCAAGGTCTCCACCTCGTTGAGCGGGAGACCGTGCATGATCGCTCGGGCATAGTCAGCCGTCTGGAGCAAGCCGGGTATGACGCCGGTAGCGATGTCGCTGATGTTCGTAGCGGTGCGCTCGAACTCCACCAGCATGGTGAGTTCTTTCCGGGAACCACTCTTGGTGGTCGAAAGCCAATCTTCCTGGTCGGCGTCGCGCGCCATCTCGACCAATCGATCGCGTTCGGCCGCTGACACCCCGAGAGCAGTCAAGTACGTGGCCACGAGCTCTGGCTTCGGGACGATCTCTCCGGTCTCGTAGCGCTGAAGCTTGACGTGGTTGGTTTCGAGATCTCGCGCGAGCGCTCGCATGCTTCTGCCTGTGGCCTCACGCGCTTCGCGCAATTCGGCGCCCAGCGCTCGCGCTTTGGGGGCTCCGCCCGTGGTACGCCGCATGTACCAAGTCTAAAGGTAGACGATCTCACCCAGAGTCACCTGATCGAATCATTGCGTTACTGGTACGCGTAACACATGATGTTTCAGTAACACACCGGAGGTGGGCGATGGATGTTCTGATCTGGGCCGCGTCGTGCGGGCCGGTGGATTCGCGGTGGCACGTGGTGCGGCGGTCCGACGGCGGCGCGTTGCCCGCGCCGTGCGGGGCGTTCGTGTACGGGCCGGTGCACCTGCGGCGCGGCGCCTGCCCGGACGGCACGTTCGATCGGGACGCCTGCCGGGAATGCGTGGCGGTGAGCGATGCCTGACCGGCACTTCTGGCGTCCCGGCGGGGATGCGGTGCGGCACGCGTTCCGGGGGCGCCGCTGGTGCGGCCAGGTGAGCGAGACCTCGGTGTGCGGCACCGGCGTTCGGCTCACCGCCGATCCGTCCGAAGAGGACTGGGTGATCGCCCCTACCTGCACCGACTGCAACGCGGTGCTGCGCGCCGAACTCCCGGGGCCGGAGCCGGGCCTGTTCGGTTGAGGCCCTCGCAGAATGAACTCAGGTCGTAGTCCTGTCAGCGGCGGAGCCGCTGAGCAGCGACCAGCCAGAGCAAGCCGCTGAGGTTCCGCTGAGCGACCAGCTACGCAGGTCACTCCGATATGACTCCTGAACTCCCGGGCCGAGCGGACCCCTCCTCCCCGATTCGCTCGCAGCCCGGGTGGCCTCCCGCCCGTCGCGGCGCCGGAAACCCCGACCCGGCCCGCGCTCCGGGAGGCCGAGCGGGGGCGCACCTCGTCCTGGTGCGCCCCCGCTCACTCCAGCATCGTCACGAATTCGTCCACTGTGGTCGGTCGGGAGTCCCAGCCGAGTTCGCCCGCGAGGCGGAACAACTGCGGTAAGCGGTGCGGGGCGGTGTCGGTGAAGACCTCGGCGGGAGCGCCGTCGGCGACCAGCTCGCCGTCGGTGAGCAGCAGGACCCGGTCGAAGTTCTCCACGCAGAAGTCCATGTCGTGCGTGGTGGCGATGACCGTCCGGCCCCGCTCGGCGAGGTCCGCGAGCACCGCGCTGAGCACGTCGAGCGCGAACGCGTCCTGGCCGGTGGTGGGCTCGTCCAGCACCACCACCGGAGTGTCCATCGCCAGCACCGACGCGATGGCCACCAGCTTCCGCTGCGCGGGCGCCAAGTGGTACGGGTGCGCGTCCGCGAGCTCGGTCAGCCCGGTCGCCGCCAGCGCCGCCGCGACCTGCGCGTCCGCCTCGGCCGCCGAGCGCCCCAGGTTGCGCGGCCCGAAGCGGACCTCGGCCGCCACCGTGCGCGCGTGCAACTGGTCCGCGGGGTTCTGGAACACGAAGCCGACCTGCGCCGCGAGCGTCGAGATCGGGTACTCGGCGGTGTCCCGGTCACCGACCAGCACCCGGCCCGAGGTGGGGCGCGCGAGGCCGTTGAAGTGCTGCACCAGCGTCGTCTTGCCCGCCCCGTTGGGGCCGATGACCGCGACCCGCTCCCCCTGGCGCACGGTCGTGGAGATCCCGCGCAACGCGGTCACGTGCTCGTCGTACTGGTGGGTCAGGGACTCGACCCGGATGTCTGCCCGCACGGCGGGGCCTCCTCGACACGTCGTTTTCCCCGGTGCCGCCGGGGTTCCGGGTCAGCGGGGGTGGATCGGCTCGGGTGCGGCGAAACCCGCGGCGGCTTCGTCGAACAAGACCGGCAGCGGCCGGTCCGCGGGCCACCGGCCGCGTTCGGCGGCCTGCCGCGCCGCTCGGGTGTACCGGGTGGGCGAGACGCCGAAGCCGGGCAGCCGCTCGTCGGTGAACACCTCGTGCGGAGTGCCGTCGAGGGCGATCGCGCCGTCGGCGAGCACGACGATCCGGTCGGCCAGCTCGACGAGCCCCGCCACCTTGTGCTCGACCAGCACCACGGTGATCCCGCCCGCGCGCAGTGCCGCCAGGGCGCCGAACACGAGCGCGGTGCTGGCCGGGTCGAGCTGCGAGGTCGGCTCGTCGAGCACCACCACCTTCGGCCGCATGACCAGCACCGCACCGATCGCCACCAGCTGCTGCTGGCCGCCGGAGAGGCTGAACGGCGACCGGTCCGCCAAGTGCGCGATGCCCAGTTCGGCGAGCACGGCGTCGATCCGCTCGACCATCTCCGCCCGCGGCACGCCGAGGTTCTCCAGGCCGAACGCGAGCTCCTCGCGGACGGTGAACTTGGCGCCGGACATCTGGTTGAACGGGTCCTGCACGACCAGGCCCACATCGGTGACCGCCTCGGCGAGCGCAGTGGTGGCCATCGAGCGGCCCGCCACCCGCACCGCTCCGGTGAGGGTCCCGCCGGTGACGTGCGGGACCATGCCCGCGATCGCCGCCGCGAAGGTGGACTTGCCCGCCCCACCCGCGCCCACGACCCCGCACACCTGGCCCTGCGGCACCGACAGCGCGATGCCGCGCAGCGCCGGCTCGGCGGTCTCCGGGTAGGTGAAGCCGACGTTCTCGAACTCGATCACCGGGCGACTCCGACGACGTTGGCGACGACGGCGGCCACCGCGACCGCCGCCATGAGCAGTCGCGCCACCCGCTGCGCCGGGGAATCGGCGAGGGCGAGCAGCGCGGTGCGGCGGTGCGGGGCGCCGAACGCGCGCGCCTCCATCGCCACCGCGCGGGCCTCCAGGTCGGCCAGCGAACCCAGCAGCAGCGGGCCGATCAGCGGCAGCAGCGTCCGCACCCGGCGGCGCAGGCCGGTGGTGTCGAGGCCGCGCGCCTGCTGGGCGCGCAGCACGTTGCGGGCGCGGGCGCGGAACGCGGGCACGATCTGCAGCGTCGCCGACACCACGTAGCTGGTCTTCGGCGACAGGCCGCGTTCGACCATCGCGCTCATCAGCGCCCCCGGATGCGTGGTGAGCAGCAGGAACAGGAACGCTCCGAGCATCGCCACCAGCCGCAGCGAGGTGAGCGCCGCGAAGGACAGCCCCTCGGCGGTGACCGCCACCGGCCCCCACGCGGCCAGCACCGTGGTGCCCTCGGGGAAGAACAGCCCTTGCAGCAGGAACACCGAGATCACCAGCGGCGCCGCGAACAGCGGCAGCAACCGGGCGTAGGTGCGGCCCACCCCGGCGACCACGACCGCGGGCACCAGCACGAGCAGCACCAGCAGCAGCGGCGCCCAGAACACCGGGATCGCGAACGCCGTGGTGGTCACGGCCAGCGCGAGCGCCAGCTTCGTCACCGGGTTGAGCCGGTGCACGGGCGAACCGCCGTCCTGGAAGAACATCACCGCGCTCATGCGCCCACCTCCGCGGCGGCGCGCCGGTCGCGGCCGAAGACGCCGTGCTCCCGCGCGAACGGGAACCGCTGGCGCAGCCGGGCGGGCAGCGCCGACAGGACCGCGTAGGCCAGCAGGCAGACCACGACCTTGTCCAGCGGGTCGGCGATGAGCCCGTTGATGGTGGCGGCCTCCAGCATGCTGTTGCCGTAGGCCTGCAACGTCCCGATGACCACCGACTGCCCCAGCTGACCGCTCGCGTTGCCGAAGACGAACGCGGTGGTCGGCGCGGACACCATGCCGGCGACCACGCCGATCAGCGCACCGGCCACGACCACCGCGGGCGCTCGCCGGAACAGGCCGAACCGGGCGAACAGGCCCACCAGCGCGCCGACGGAGGCGGCGGTGACCGCGTAGGGCAGCGAACCGGGGTTGATCGTCATGCCGACGGTGATGCTCGACAGCGCCCCGCACGCCGCGCCCGCCGCGGGCCCGGCGAGCGCGCCGACGAGCACCGTGCCGATGGAGTCCAGGTGCACCGGCAGGCCGCTGATCCGCACCACCTGGCCGATCACGATGTTGAGGGTGATGGCCACCGGGAACAGCGTCACCGTGGAGGTGGAGAGCCGGGCCATGGCGCCGCTGACGATCAGCAGCGACCCCGCCAGGTAGCCGACGAGGGCGAGCAGCGCCGCCGAGCCGCCGACCCCGTGCGGGGACGTCGGCCGGGTCGCGATCAGGGACGCGTAGGTGAGCACGACCACGGCGGTGCCGAGGGCGGTGCGCGCCCCCGGCGACAACCGGATCGGCGGCGCGAAGCGGAGTGCGGTCATGCGCTCGGGCGGCCTTCCTGCCAGAGCACCGGGCAGTACTCGGGATCGGAGTAGTCGGGCACGCCGTCGGCGGTGCGGCGCACCAGCTCGTCGTGCTTGTAGGTGGTCTGCCTGCTGTCGGTGGCGAGCCGGTGGTCGCGGTAGGCGTTCGAGCCGTCCTGCATGTGCATGGAGATGGCCCGGCGCGGCCGGTCGCTCACGTTGGGGCCGCTGCCGTGGTAGAGGCGGCAGTGGTGGAAGGTCATGTGCCCCTTGGGAATCGTCATCGGCACCTTGACCACGTCGGCGTCGTTGCGCCGGGACGCTTCGGCGAGCAGGTGCTCGCGCTGCTGGTCGCCTTCGACGGCGGCGTGGCCCTTGCGGCTGTCCCAGCCGCGGAACTCCGACCACCGGTGGCTGCCGTCGACCATGGTGATGGTGCCGAGCGACTCGTCGCAGTGGTGGAACGGGATGAACGCGGTGATCAGGTCTTCGGAGCTGCAGGACGCCCAGTAGTACTTGTCGAAGTGCCAGGGCACGATGTTCGACTTCTCGCCGGGCTGCGGCGGCTTGTAGAGCAGGGTCGCCTGGAACATCCGGATCAGGTCGACCTGCGCGAGCCGCGCCGCGGTCGCCGCGATCTCGGGTTTGCGCAGGATCGCGGCGATGGCGTCGCTCTCGTAGTGCACGTAGTCGTTGTTGCGCTGCACGTCCCCGTCGGCGGCGGTCCAGTAGGACAGCTTCGCCGGGTGGTGCGGCAGCGTTCGGTCGCGTTCCCCGGCGTAGTAGCGCTCGCTCGCGTCGACGAGGGTGTCGACCTCGTCGTCGGTGAGCAGCTTCGGGGACAGGTACCAGCCGTGTTCGGCGTAGAACCGGACGTCGTCGGCGGAGGGCAGCAGCGCCGGGTCCGGGTCGAGCGAGGTGGTGTCGGGCACGGTTCTCCTCTCAGGGGTCGCGCGGGGCGGGTGTCCCGCGCCTGCGCGCGCTCGGCGGCAGCGGGGGCGCCGCACCGGTGCGGCGGGCCGGGCGGGGCGATCTCGTCGCCGCCGAACCCGGATCGGCTCAGCGGGCGGCGGGCCGCCCGGCGCGGAATGGGTCGCCGGGAAGATTCCCCTGATCTGCGAAGATGATCACGAGCGAGGAAACTAGCACGGCCCAAATATGCGCCGCAAGCACGCTAGACACCCCATAATTGCCAAGGCAACAACATTTACACGGGATCACCCACATGGATCAACAGTGCTGATATCGACGCCATCACGCGATCCCGCGAAAACCAGGACGAATTGACCGGCAAGACCAGAACGAGGTCTTTCCACACTGTTCCCGACTACACCTCCACCCCGCCCGGACGCATCATCATCGCCCGTTTTGCCCGGTAGACATGGTCTTTGACGTGGAAAGCAAGTACACGAACGGCCGAACAACCCTAGTAATATCACCAAAGTTCTGGTGCTGGAATCGAGACCAGAAGGGTTCATAACGACAGTTCGACCACATCAGATCGTGCACGTCAGCACCGATCCCCTCCTCATCGCGGCGAAAT
This sequence comes from Saccharopolyspora gloriosae, assembly GCF_014203325.1. Taxonomy (NCBI): domain Bacteria; kingdom Bacillati; phylum Actinomycetota; class Actinomycetes; order Pseudonocardiales; family Pseudonocardiaceae; genus Saccharopolyspora; species Saccharopolyspora gloriosae. The sequence continues at coordinate 5,758,178 of NZ_JACHIV010000001.1, forward strand.
GGTGAAATCACCATTCCGGCCGCTATGCCCACGCCCTCGACCGGTGGTATTCACCGCCGGTCCGATGAGCGCGGGCGCACTCGCGGAGGGCACAACCACAGCACCGAGCGGAGCACCGTGTCTGAATTCGATTCCTTCGCCGACGCCTACACCACCGGACTTCGCGAGATCCTGGAGGGCGGTTCCGCCGTGCCCTCGGTGCGCGACCCGCACTCCAAGGCATCGGACTTCGGCCAGAAGGACCGCCCCTACCAGGAACTGATCGCCCACTCCTTCCGCGTGCGCGACCCCCGCAGCTCGCTCGCGATCAGCCCGGCGCTGCCGGTGAACCTGCCCTACTGCTTCGGCCTGCTCGCCTGGTCGCTGGACGGGCGCAACGACGTCGACACCCCCGCGCACTACCGGCGGGGCGCGCACGAGTACTCCGACGACCAGCACACCCTCAGCGGCGCCTTCGGCCACCGCCTGATCACGTCCTCGGGGAACCAGATCGGAGCGGTCGTCGAGCGCATCCGGCAGGACCCCGCGCACCGGCGCACCTTCGCCCTGGTGCTCGAACCCGAGGACAACTTCCGCCAGTCCCGCGAATACCCGTGCGCGGTGGGCGTGCAGATGTTCCTGCGCGACGACCGGCTGAGCTGGATCACCGTGATGCGCGCGCAGCAGGCCCTCACGGTGCTGCCCTACGACGGCTTCCTGTTCATGCTGATGCACCAGTGGGCGGCGGCGCTGCTCGGCGTGGAACCCGGCCCCTACATCCACCAGTCCGGCACGTTCCACTTCTACGACAACGAGATCGAGCTGGCCCGTTCCGTCGCCGACGGCCCGATCACCGCCGGATCGCTGCCCGCGCTGCCCGATACCCCGGAGCAGGCCCAGGCCGCTGTTCGCGAGCTCGTCGACACCGAGCGCGGCGTCCGCGAGGCCGTGGCGGCGGGCGACACCGCGGCGCTGGACCGGTTCGCCGCCACCAAGGCCGAATCCGACTTCGCCGACGTGGCCCGCGCGTGCCTGACCACCTTCGCCTACCGCAAGCTCGGCGACTCCACCACGACGGTGGACTCCCCGGCCGCCGCGGCCGAGGTGCGCGACCTGATCACCGCGCTGTGACCGCCCCGGTCCGAAGCACCGAGGGGAGTCCGAAGTGGACGTAGTCGTGCGCGACCCGCTGCTGCCCGAACCGGTCCCGGCCGATCCCGCAGGCCGGCTCGGCGACCGGCTTCGCCTGCGCCGCAACGCATTCACCGCCGCCGAAGGCGACCAGGAGGCGGCGCTGCGCTTCCCGGTGCTGGCCGCGCTGGTCCCGGTGGCCACCAACCGGGGCGGCGAAGTCGCCTACCCCGGCGACCCGATGTGCCTGTACTCCGCCCTGATCAGCACCGTCGAACGGTCCGCGCACCGGCGCGCGACCGGGCTGCCCGAGCAGCCCGACGTCGACGACGTGTACCCGGACTGGGGCCACTACCCGGACGTGCACTACCGGCGCAGCCAGTCCGGGCCGCGCACCGGGCTGGCCGCCGAGAACCCGACCACCGACGGCAAGGTGTTCGACCCGCGCATCTGGGACGCGGCCGCGCGCAGCGCGTTCCTCGCCCAGCTGCGCGCGCTGCGGCCGAAGGTGCTGCTGCTCAGCGCGGTCTCCGCCGGCCACCGGTACGCGCTGGAGATGGCCGCGGACGCCAAGCGGGAAGTCCCCGAGTGCTTGGTGGTGCTCGGCGGCAGGCACGCCGACGAGACCATCCGGGAGGAACGCGGCTCCGGCCTCGTGCAGCTGTCCTGGAGCAGCACCGTCGAGGTGCAGCGCGACGGGCGCAGCGACCGGGTGGTGGACTTCGTCGTCGCAGGCGACGGAGCTCCGCTGCTCGACCTGCTGCTGCAAGCGGTCGGGCTCGTCTCCGAACCCGGCTTCGCCGGGACCGACGTCGACGCGGTGATGGACGCGCTGGCACCGCTGGCCGCCACCCGCGCGGACCTCGCCGGAGTCGGCAACATCGTCGGCTTCGGCACCCGCGACGTGCTGGTGCAACCGGTGCGCGGCCGGGCGCTGAGCCGGTCGGAACTGCCCTCGCCGTACGAGGCGTTCTCCATCCGAGCCCGGTTCGGGGTCTTCGAACAGGCCGGTTCGTCCCCGCACGGCAGCCGGACCGCGCACATGATGACCTTGGACGCCTGCCCGTTCAAGTGCACCTTCTGCTCGGAGAGCAGCGCGATGAAGCGGCTGCCCACCCGGTTCGCCATCACCGAATCGCAGGAGGTCGCCCGCCGGGTGCGCACCCTCGCCGACTGGGGCGCGGAGGCGCTGTTCTTCGACGACCCCGTGTTCTGGGGCGGCAACTGGACGGCGATCAACGAGTTCTGCCGGGACCTGCTCGCGCTGGCGGAATCCCACCGCCCGCTGCGGGAACTGGAGTGGGGCGCGCAGCTGACCGTGGACGTCGTGCTCAACAAGGCCAAGCGCGACGAAGTGGCCGCCGGGCTCGACCTGATGCGCGAAGCCGGATGCACCTACATCTACATCGGCATCGAGTCGATGTCCGAGCAGGTCATGCGGCACGTGAAGAAGAACCTGCTGCGCCGCAACCCCGAACCGTGGGTGGGCAAGGTCCGCGCGGCGCTGGAGACGATCCGCGACCACGGCATCCGCGTCGGCAGCTCCGTGCTGTTCGGCCTCGACGGGGAGGACCGCGACACCATCGCCGAGACGATCGAGCAGATCGGCCTGCTCATCGACGACGACCTGCTGATCATGGCCAGTCCCAACATCCTCACCTACCACCCCGGCACCGGCGTGGCCCAAGAGCACGGGCAGGACAAGCTCGACTACCACTCCCGCCGGGAGAACACCCCGCCGTACACCTTCTTCGAGGAGGCCTACCCGGAGGTGGTCTCGAAGCTGCTCACCGAGGACGACATCTGGTACATCCACGAAACCGCCGAACGCCGCTGGGGAAACGTCCGCAACAGCGCCATCGACGAGAGCGGCGTTTCCGTCGGGTGATCTGCGTAGCGGGTCCGGTAGCGGAACCTCAGCGGCCTTCTCGCTGCGGGATCGATTTCTGATGTATGCCATACACGGCGAAATCGCTGTCCTCGCGAGAAGGCCGCTGAGAACCCGCCGGTGGTCACCTTGCTCAAGCCGGTCACTGCTCAGCGGCTCCGCCGCTGACAAGACACAGACCAAGAACACGCTGCAAGAACGACTGATGTTCGAGAGGGATGCGCGATGCTGGAACAGACTCTGAATCCGCCGCTGGAAGTGGATCGCGGCAGCTACTGGGCGCCGTACTTCACCTACTTCCCCGCCATGTCCCGCTATCTGCCGACCGGCGTGTACGCCCAGCAGGTGCGGCCCAGGGCGTGCGTGCTCGGTGCTTCGGACGGGAAGTTCGCGCTGCCGCTGCTGCGCGCGGGCTGGGAGGTCGTCGGGGTGGAGACCGACGAGCTGTTCCTCGACGGCGGGGAGCTCGACCTGGTCGACGGCCGCCACGAGGTGGTGGGGCTGCGCAAGCGGCTCGCCGACGAGGGCCTGGAGGACCGCTGCACCATCGTCGAGCAGGACTACATGACGCTGCCCGCCGACGGCGAGTTCCAGTTCGTCATGGGCAGCGGGCTGTGGTCGATGCCACCGAACCGCCACCACACCCTGCAGGCGCTGTTCGACCACGCCATGGGCATGGTCGCGCCGGGCGGGATCTTCTTCGCGGACTGGCTGATCGGGCTCAACCCGGAGGAACGCGCCTGCGGCTACTACCCCGGCTTGGAGGAGATGGGGCGCATCGTCGCCCGCGACGGCTGGGAGGTCTTCGAGAACACCGACCTCGGCATCTACGGCGAGAGCCACCTCGGGTTCGAGCAGTGGCACTACCACCGCTACGCCGCGATCGTCGCGCACCGCTTCCACGCGGCGGCCGGATGACACCGGCACCACCGCGCCGGGTGTGGGTGCTCGGCGGTTCGGCCAGCGGCAAGACGACGTTCGCCACCGAGTTCGCGGCCGTCGCCGGCGCCCGGCACGTGGAGCTGGACCGGCTGCACTGGCAGCGGGACTGGACGCCGCGGCCCGCGGCGGAACTGCGCGCGGAACTCGGCACGGCGCTGCGCGAACCGACCTGGGTGGTCGACGGGCAGTACGCCGTGGCGGTGGACGACTTCGCCGCCACGGCGGACTGCGTGGTGTGGCTCGACCCGCCGCTGCGCGTGTCCTGGCCGCGGCTGCTGCGCCGCACGATCCGCCGATACGTGCGGCGGGAGGAGCTGTGGGCGTCGGGCAACCGGGAGACGTTGCGCAGCGTCGTCGGCCCGCGCTCGATCCTGTGGTTCGCGCTGCGGCTGCGGCGGCGGATCGAGGAGGCCAACCAGCGGCTGTTCGACGAGCTCGACGGCACCGGCCCGGTGCTGGTGCGCAGCCGCACCTCCGACCCCGCCGCGCTGGCCAGGCGGATCGGCCGCGGCGATGTCGGCTGAGCGGATCGTCGAGGCGGTCGCCACCGACCTCGACGGCACCCTGCTGCGCTCGGACGGCACCCTGTCCGAGCGCTCCGCGCGCGCCCTGCGCGCCGTCGCGGCGGAACTGCACCTGGTGTACGCCACGGCTCGTCCGCTGTGGAGCGCGCGGGAGGTGCTGCGGGACGCGGCACCGGGCGACCTGATCTGCTCCAACGGCGCCGTGGTCGCCGACACCGGATCCGGGCGGATCGTGCGCACCGTCGCGATGCCCGCCGAGCTCACCGCCGCCGCCGTCGCCGAGCTGACCCGCCGGTGCCCCGAAGCGGTGTGGGCGCTGGACCGGGTCGAGGACCGGGTGCTCTCCCCCGGCTGGCCGGACGTCCTGGCCAGCGCGTCGGCGCGGGTGCACCGGGCGGAGGCCGTGCCCGCCGGGTTCGGCGTGCTGTGCCTCATGGTCGTCGGCTGCCCGCCCGAGATCGGCCGCGAGGTCGCCGTCGAACTCGGCCTCGGCTGCACCTCCTCGACCTCGGGCCTGCTGGAGTTCTCCGCTCCCGGCGCGGACAAGCGCACCGCGCTGCGGTGGGTGCTGGCCCGGCGCGCAACGACACCGGACGCCGCGATCTGCTTCGGCGACGCCCCCAACGACCTGGGCATGTTCGAGGTCGCGGGCACCGCCGTCGCCGTCGCCGGGGCCTCGCCCGAAGTGCGGCGCCGCGCCGACGCGGTGGTCGGGGGCAACGACGAGGACGGCGTCGCGGCCCATCTGGAAGAGTTGATGATCACACACCGCCGCACCCCAGAAGGACGACCGATGAAGCTCACCGCCTACGACCGCGCCGCCGAAGTTCCGGGGCAGGTGTGGGATTCCCTCCGCGAGCGGGCCACCACCTATTCGGCGTCGGGCTGGCTGGGCGTGCGCGAGGAGGAGCTGCCGGAGACCGCGGCGGCCCGCCACCTGATCGCCGCCGACGACGAGGGCGCGGCAGCCGGGCTGGAGACCTACGCCTTCACCGAACCCCCGCACCGCCTCTACGCCCCGACCTTCCTACTCGACGGCATCGTCGACGACGAGCGCGCGCAGGCCTACGAGCGGCGGCCGTACGTGATCGGCGCGGGCTGGTCGGAGTTCCGCGGCCAGCTGCCGGTGCGCCCGGGACTCCCGGCCGCCGACCGCGCCGCCGCCGTGGAGGCCCTCACCGCCGACACCCTCACGTGGGCCGTCGACCGGGACGCCGACCTGCTCGGCTACCTGTTCCTGCCGCTGGACCAGGCGCTGGAGGTGGCCCGCGCGCACGCCGACGCCGAGCCGGTCGTGGTGCTGCAGGACGTGGAGAACGTGCTGCGCACCGACTGGTCCTTCGACGACTACCTGGCTTACCTGCCGCGCAACCGCCGCACCCGGGTCCGGCGCGAGCTGCGCGAGTTCGCCGAGAGCGGGCGCACCATCCGCGAGGTGGAGCTGGCCGAGGTCGTCGACGTGATCGCCCCGCTGAACAACGCGCTCATGCAGAAGTACGGCCACACCTGGTACAGCCTGGAGCGCGCGCTCGACGTCTACCACCGGCAGGCCCGGCACCTCTCCGCCGACAGCTCGGTGCTGCTGGTCGAGGACGAGGGCAGGCCCGCCGCGTTCGCCCTGCGCTACCGCCGCGACGACGGGATCTACTCGCGGGTGGTCGGCTTCGACTACGACCTGCCGAACCGGGCGGACTACTTCAAGGTCCTGATGTACGAGGCGGTGCGCACCGGTGCCGAGCGCGGCATCGCGGAGATCGGCCTGGGGCTGGGCACCTACGAGGCCAAGCTCGGCCGCGGCGCGCAGCCGGTGCCGCTCTACAGCGTGTTCGCCGGTGTCCGCGAACCGCTGCCCGCCGCGCCGGACGCGGTGGCCGCGCACAACCGCCGCAAGGTCGACGAGTTCGCCGAGCAGTTCGGGCGCTTCGTCGTGGGCGGCGCGGACTTCGAGGCGTGGCTCCCGGAGAACCACCGGGCCTGACGCCCGCTCGGCCGGCGGTGCGCGCCCGTCCGAACGGGCGCGCACCCGGCCTCGCGTGACTGTCCACTCAGGACGAATGCGGTCTCGCCGCCGCGGCCCGGTGCTGCCCGAAAGCAGTGGCTCGGGATGGCCGCGAAGCCGATCACCCGCCCGCCTCGAATCCTCGACTCGGCACGTGACCGGGATGAGCCGCCCGACGCGCACCACCAGCAGCGTCGCGGTGACGTAGTTGGTCGACGCCGTCGACCGCGCTCGGCATCTCCAGCACGCGGCCTGGAGGGCTCCAGCGCCTGGGCGACGATGCCGGTGTTCGCCGCCGGGATCATCGTCGTCCAGGTGGTGTCGAGCAGGCTCTGGCTCGCCCGCTTCCGCTACGGCCCGCTGGAACGGGCTTGGCGCTGCATCACCTGGTGGGACCTGCAACCGATCCGCCTGCGAGCGTCCGCGAACTGACGGAGCTCCCCGCCGGTCTCACCGGTCGGGGTTCGCCGCCGCGAGCCTGGCCCGGATGGCGTCGACCAGCAGCCGCAGCACGTCGTCGAACGGCGGGATCCAGATGCCGAGCGTCTCCGGGGTTCCCACGGCGGCGGCGAGCTCGTCGGCGGGCGCGTTCGACAGGCCACCGACCACGGCGGCCGTCGTGGCCGCCCCGAGGACCTGCTGGGAGATCGCGCTCGCTGCGATCGCCCGGTCCTGCTCGGTGCCCCCGGCCTCGCGCAGCGCGGTGATGATCCGCTGCGCCAGCGCCAGCGCGTTCGGCCCGATCAGCGGTCGCGCTCCCGCGAACTCGGCGGCCCAGGTGTGGGCGACGAACGAGTCGTAGTACTGCTTCGCGACGCGGAAGACGACGTCGTCCCACGGCACGTCGTCGCCGGGCAGCGCGCTCGCCGCTTCGGCCAGCACGTGGTCGACCGCCAGGTCGATGAGATCTTCGCGGCGCTGCACGTACCAGTACAGGCTCGTCGCGTGCACGCCCAGTTCCGCCGCGACCTTGCGCATGGTCAGCGCGCTCGCGCCGTCGCGGTCGAGCAGCGCGACGCTCGCGGCGACGATTCGGTCCCGGCTCAGCGATGACTCCGAGCGGCGGGGACGTTGCGGGCGGTAGAAGACGCTGTCCGGCTGCTGCTCGGACGGTGTTTCGGACATGGGTCGAGCATAATCGAGACCTACACTGTTGGAGTTCTCTCCTACAGTGTATGTTGATCGTCATGATCACCGATGAGCACGCGCCCCAGCGCCCCGCCGGCACCGTCGACCCGGCCCGCGCCACGACCCTCCCGGCCCGCGGCCTCGCCGCCTACTTCCTGATCGCCTTCGGCTTCTCCTGGATCCTGTGGTGGGCGAGCACCGCGGTCCCCGGCGTGGACCCGATGGCGTTCGTCATCGTCGGCAGCTTCGGCCCGGCGGTCGCCGCGGTCGTGGTCACCGCCGCCCTGCACGGCAGAGCAGGCGTGGGCGCCCTGTTCCGGCGGTTCTCCCCGCGCGGTCGAGGCTGGTTCCTGCCCTACCTGATCGCACTGCTGCCCGGCGCGTTCGTCCTCGCCTCCGGCCTGATCCCGGTGCTGCTGCGCGGAGCCCGCATCGACGAGGTCGCACTGGCACCCGCCCTGGCGAGCCTGCCCATGACCTTCCTGTTCATCGCACTCGCCGGCGGCGGCAACGAAGAGCTCGGCTGGCGCGGCTTCGCCCTCCCGCGGTTGCAGTCCGCGCTGCCGCCGTTCGCCTCGAACGTGGTGCTCGGCATCATCTGGGCCGTGTGGCACGCCCCGCTGTGGGAGATCCAGGGCACCTCGCAGGCGGGCATGTCCATCCCGATCTACGTGCTGCTCGTGGTCGGACTCTGCGTCGCCTTCGGCACCGTCCACAACGTCGCGCGGGGCGGACTGCTCGCGATGGTGCTCGCCCACGCCGCCGTCAACACCGCCTCCGGGCTCAAGGCCGCCGCGCTCGGTTCGACGGGCGAGGCCGACGCGGTGATCGCGATGACCGTGCTCTGCCTGCTCATGCTCGCGTTCACCAAGGGACGCCTGGGCCTGCCCCGCCGCGAGAAGACCGAGCAACCCGAGTCCTGACCGGCCGCCCGCGCGCAGCGGCGACCGGACGAGCAGGCCCACCCGGCGGGAACTCCGAGTGGGCCTGCGGTGCGACCGGGTTCAGCGAGGCTCCGCCCAGGGGCTCGCGAGCGGCAGCGGAGCGGAATCCGCTCAGCCCTGCCCCTGCACGACGTCGGCGACGAGCCGGCCCGTCTCCTCGGGCAGCTCCACGTGGAAGTAGTGCGCGCCCAGACCGACGGGCACGAGGTGCATCCGATCCCCGAGCCGCTCGACGGCCTCCGGTGCGATCTTCTCCCCGACTCCGAACACCGTGATCGGATGCCGCACCTCGCTCAGCGCCGCTTCCATGTCCCACGCGATCAGGCCTTCGAACGCCTTGGTCCCGGCCGGTTGCCGCACCGACGACATCTTGGCGAAGTACGACTCCTTCAGGCCGGGATCGGTGTCCACCGGCGAACTCGCCTCGACCATGCTGCGCACGAACCCGGCGAAGTCCTCGCGGAGGGGCCGCAGCAGCCCTCCGGCCTGCTCCTCGTCCAGCGCGCCGAACACGAACAGGTAGTGCAGCGCGTCGAGGGCGACGATGCGGGTGACCACCTCCGGACGCAGCCGAGCGACCTCCACGACGACGGCGCCGCCCAACGAGTGCCCGACGACGACGCACTCGTGCACCGACTCCGCGTCGAGCACCGCCACCACGTCGCGGGCGAACTCCTCGACCGTCCAGACCTCCCGCCCGGAACGCGACTCGCCGTGCTCGGCGAGATCGACCGCGATCACGCGGTTCTCCTCGGGCAGGAACCCCGTCAACTCGTCGAACTCCGTCCGATTCCCCGCCCAACCGTGCACGAGGACCACGGCCGAACCCCCCACCGGCCCGCTGACCGTGTAGCGAATGGTCGTCTCCCCCGACCGCCGAACCTCGCGGTTCTCCGAATCCCTGCGCACTTGCGCCATGAGCACTCCTGAAATCGGTCCCTCGTGCCGGTGATCCACCCCGACGCTAGGCAGGCCATCACCACCGGTCAACGAAGCCCGAAGAGCGGGACGATCAGCGGCACCACCGGAATCCGCCGACCGCGCTTCGGAAATCGCCACGACCACCGCGCGTCGCCCACGGCAGCGGTCCGGAGCGCGCGGGCGACGCCTCGGCCCCGACTGCCCCGGGACGACGATGTCGTCGCTCCGCCGGTGCCGGTAGGGTGGGCCACCGGTTGAGCAGTCAGCCTGATCATGCACGCGAGTAGTCGCCGCTGATCACAGGCCTGGCTGCCCTCTTCGGGTCGCGTTCCCGCTGCGGACGTGTCCTCCCAGGCCGTGATGCGGCTGCGCCTCGACGAGCGCCGAGGAGGATCCCGTGACCGGTTCGCCTGCATCGTTCGGGCCCACGCCCGTCCGCGCCGGGAGAGCATCGACCGACTTCACCAGCACGCCCGAACCAGCGACGGCCCGTCCACCGCGAAGGCCGGGTCTGCGGCAGCGCGTTTCACGACCGGACCCGGACACGATCGTGCTCGCGGTCGACGGGGACATCGACGCCGGGACCGTGCGGAGCTTCGAGGAAGTCCTGCTGCCGCGGCTGTCGGCGACCGCTCGACTGCTCGTGGTGGACCTGAGCGAAGTCGGATTCCTCGGGCTGGCGGGCCTGGAGGTCCTGCGGCACGCGCGGTTGCGCGCGCTCAGCACCGGGTCGCGACTGCGGCTGGTGGTCCGCGGCCACGCAGTGCCCCACGCGCTCGACCGGACGGGCGTGGGCGCGGAGCTGAGCTGCCATCCCACCCTGGACGCGGCGTGCGCCTCAGCGCGCTGAAACCGGCCGCTACGGTGCTGGTCCGGAGGAGGAGAGGACCGCATGCAGCAGAACGAAGCTGAGGGCACCACCGCCTGGCAGGCCCAGCTCGACGAGATCACCGGCTCCCTGGAATCGCTGGCCGATGCCATGGATCGCGAGGACAGCCTCGACACGCTCCTCCACCGGGTCTGCGATCAGGTGCTGCGGGCGATTCCGGACGTGGACATGGCCGGGGTCACGCTGGAGACCGAGGACGGCCCCAAGACCGGCGCCTGCACCGACGAGACGACCTTCGAAGTCGATCTGGAGCAGTACCGAGCGGGCGCCGGGCCGTGCCTGCACGCCGCGGAGTCGGGTGAGATCGTGCGGGTCGACGCGGAGGGAGCCCGGCAGCGGTGGCCCGAATTCGCGGCGGCCGCGCGCCGCCTCGGAGTGGGCAGCTACCTGTCCGCGCCCCTGTTCATCGATTCCGAGTACCGCGGCGCGCTGAACCTCTACTCGTCGCGCGACCACGGGTACCGCGAACTCGACGAAACGGTCCTGGAGCTCTACACCACCGCGGTGGAGGGGCACCTGCGGACGTGGCAACGCTATCTGGCGACCCGCAGGCTGACCGAGCAGTTGCGCACCGCCCTGGACTCGAGACCCGTCATCGACCAGGCGAAAGGAATCCTCATGGTCTTGCACGGCTACGACGCCGACCAGGCTTTCTCCTGGCTCGTCAAGCAATCGCAGAACACCAACACGAAGCTGCGGGACGCCGCCGAGCGCATCGTCTCCGAAACCGTCACCGCGCGCTCCAACGGGACGAGCGGCTAGCCGCTCACGTCCCGGCCGGGGGGGAGCTCCCCCGCGCACGCGGGGAGGGGTGCATCCGCTGCTGTGCCGAACGGATGCACCCCTGCGCGCTGCCCGGCAGGGCACGGCTTCCGGCTGAACCACACCCCACCTCGGTCGGCCCCGCCCCGGGAACAACGCCGACTTGCCATGCGAGTTTCCCGATCACCCCGCTCCTACACGTGGTTCGGCGAGATCGGACCGATTCGGCGCACGACGAGTCGATGTTTGAACACGAGCCCGTCCGGGCACATCGATGTCGGACCGCCGGTTGAACGCCACGGCCGGCTGCCGGAACACCTGATCTGAGCGCGAATCCCGCGCCACACCGCTGCGCCCGGCCACCACGGGCGATTGCGGCTCACGCAGCGAGCTGTACCGGCTCGACCCGGCGCGCGGCCGTGGGCCTCCGAAACGGGATTCGCCGCGGGTTCTCGACCTCATCGGCTCAGCGGACGGACCTCCCTCATCGGACGCGCCGGCACCGAACCACGACTCACCGCCAGGAAAGGAAACCCATGCAGTACAAGGAATTCCTCGCACACCTGCGCCAGCACGGCGGCCCGCAGGACGACGACCAGGCGGATGCCGCGGTCAAGGTCGTGCTCGCCACCCTCGGGCAACGCTTGGCGGGCAACGAACCGCACGACCTGGCCGCTCAGCTGCCCACCGAACTCAAGCAGCCGCTGCTGCAGCACAACGGCGAAGCGGAGGTGATCGACGACGTCGACGACTTCCTCCGGCGGGTGGCAGACCGCGAAGGTCCCGGAACCACCCCGGAACGAGCGCGGGAGCACGCCCGAGCCGTGTTCGCCACGCTCGCCGGCTTCGTGAGCGCGGGCGAGATCGACGACCTCCGCGCGCAACTGCCCGCCGGATACGCGGCGCTGCTGCCCTGACCGGCGCCGGTCGAGCGAAACCGCCCGCGACCGGCCTTTCCGCCGCACGACCGAGCCCCCGTCGGTGACCGATCACCGGCGGGGGCTCCTGCGCGTGCAGCGGCACGTTTCCCCTCGCCACGCTACGACTCCGCGCAGGCAGCGGAGGTTCAGCGGCACCGGTCGGTCGGCTGGCGGCCCGGCCGATCGGCCGGGGAGCGTCCCCCGTGGGAGCTACGGGCAGGTGTCCACCTCGTGGTGATGATCTCGGCGCCCTGCGCGCTTAGCGTTCAGCGCAGCCGCAGCGCAGCTCGCGAAGTCGTGAAGGAACGCCGGATTTCGCCGCGCTGCACGGTGATCCGGCTTTTCCGATCTTTCTCCCGTGGAGGACAGCATGATCCGCACTGGCAAGGCGTCCGCTCTGATCGCACTGTGCTGCGCCGTGGCCGGTGCCGGGCTGGCCGGGTGCGGCGACGGCGCGCGAGCCGGGTCGATCCCCGGCGCCGAGGCGTTGCTCGACGACGAGGACCTGTTCACCGGGGCGAAGAAGTTCGACGTGGACGGCCGGTCGGTGAACGTGTCCTGCTCCGGTGTCGCGGTGCCCGGCAGGCCGGTCGTCGTCCTCCTGCACGGCGGCGGTGACGGGCTGGACGCGATGGCCGACCTGCAGCGGACCCTGGGTGAGAAGGGCCGGACCTGCTCCTACGACCGGCTCGGCGCGGGCGCCAGCGACCGCCCCGACGGGCCGCAGACCTTCGAGGACAGCGGGAAGGTGCTGACCGGGGTGATCGACCGGGTCGGCGTGGGCGAGCCGGTGGTGCTGGCCGGGCATTCGCTGGGCGGGCTGATCTCCGCCCGGTACGCCCCGGAGCATCCGGACGAGGTCGCGGGCGTGGTCCTGCTGGACGCCACCTCCCCGACGCAGACCGCCGACCTGGAGCGGGAGATCCCCGCGGACGCCACCGGCCCGGCCGCGGAGCTGCGCGACCAGAGCCTGGCGATCTTCCGCGGCGAGAACCCGGAGCGGCTGGTGATGCCCGACGGGGAGGTGGCCTCCGCCGGGGACATCCCGATCGAGGTGATCCAGCACGGGAAGCAGTACCTCGCGGCCGTCCCCGAGTACGGCCCCGGACTGGAGAGCGCCTGGGCCGCGGGCCAGCAGCAGTGGCGCGCGCTGTCCACCCGCAGCGAGGCGAGCACCGCCGTGAACAGCGAGCACTACATCTACCGCGACGAACCCGCGGTCGTGGTCCGAGCGATCGACCGCGTCGTCGCGCAGGCGGCCGAGGACGAGCTGTTCGGCTGACCGCCCGGGGAGATCAGGTCGCCAAGCCGTGCCGGTAGGCGTAGACGACCGCTTGGACCCGGTCGCGGAGGTCGAGCTTGGTGAGGATCCGCGAGACGAAGGTCTTGACGGTCTCCTGGCTGATCACGAGGCGCGCGGCGATCTCGCCGTTGGACAGCCCGTCCGCGATCAGGCGCAGGACCTCCAGCTCTCGAGGGGTGAGCGGGAGGTCCTGCGGCTCGCCGTCGACCGGCCGGATCCGGGCCGCGTACTCACCCACGAGCCGGCGCGTCACCTCGGGGGCCAGCAGCGCCGTGCCGGTGGACACGGTCCGGATGCCGTGCAGCAGCTGGTCCACCGGGGCGTCCTTGAGCAGGAATCCGCTGGCCCCCGCGCGCAACGCCTCGTAGACGTACTCGTCCAGGTTGAACGTGGTCACCACGAGCACCTTGACCGGCCGCGCGACCCCGGCACCGGCCAGCAGGCGGGTGGCCGCGATGCCGTCCAGCACCGGCATCCGCACGTCCATCACCACGACGTCCGGCCGCAGCCGACCGGCGAGCTCGACCGCGGCCTTCCCGTCCCCGCACTCGCCCGCGACCTCGATGTCCGGCTGCGCGTCCATGATCGTCACCAATCCGGTGCGGACCAGCACCTGGTCGTCGCACACCAGGACCCGGATCGGCGCGCTCACGACGCGGCTCCGCCGGGGATGCGGGCCTGCACGACGAAGCCGCCGCCCGCGCTCGCACCCGCGCTGAAGTCGCCGCCGAGGACGTCGACGCGGTCGCGGAGACCGGCCAGTCCGCGCCCACTGCCGCCGGGATTCCCCGGCAGCGCACCGGATCCGTCGGTGCTGACCTGCACGGCGATCTCCCCCGCGCCGTGGCGGACCCGCACGGAGGTGCGGCTGCCGCGGGCGTGTTTGAGGGCGTTCGTCAGCGATTCCTGCACGACCCGGTAGGCCACGACGTCCGCGCTGCCCGTCGCCGCTTCGCCTTCCTCGGTGAACTCGACGGGCTGTCCGGCCCGGCGGGTCTGCTCCACCAGCGCCCGGATCTTGCCGACGTGCGGCGACCCGGCGTCGTGGTCGGGGTGGAGCACGTCGAGCAGGTGCCGCAGATCGGTGATGGCGCTCCTGCCGGTGTCGGTGACGGTGGTGAGGGTCTGGTCGAGGCGCTCCGGCGCGGCCGTCAGGTACCGCGCCGCCTCGGCCTGCACGACCATCGCCGTCACGTGGTGGGTCACCACGTCGTGCAGTTCCCGGGCGATGCGGGCGCGTTCGGCGGCGCGGGTCTCCACCGCCACGCGGTGGCGGCGTTCGGCCTCCAGCGCGCGCGTGGACCGCACCCACGCCCCGATGCTCCACGCGATGACCGCGAGCACGTAGAACAGCACGTACCCGCTGGGCGGTTCCGGCGCCCCCAGCCGGACGAGCACGGCCACCAGCCCCAGGTACGTCGCGGTCAGCACGACGCACGCGGTGCGGCGGTGGTGGTCCAGGTGCACACCGGCGCTGATCAGCGAGAACGTCAGCGCGGTCCCCGCGACCATGTGGTAACTGCCCACTTCGGCGATGAGGAATCCCAGCACCACCAGGGCGAGCGACGCGCCCGGCCACCGCCTGCGCCAGGCCAGCGGCCAGCACTCGAGCGCGAGCGCCACGGCGGCCACCGCGTCGAAGGGACGTCCCGGCAGGTTCCCGACCTGCGTCTCCTGCCCGCGGAACATCGGCAGCAACGACGCGACGATCAGCAGCAGCGCGAGCGGGAAGTCCCGGGCCACCACGGGCTGCCGGTGCCACCACGCCCGGACGCGCCGCACCTTGATCATGGCGAAAGATTAGCGGTAGCGGCGGTGGCCCCGGCACGTCCGCGGCGCTGGGCCGAGCCGCCGCGCCGCCGGACCGGACCCGCCCTTCACCGCGCCTGATCCGGTTCGCGGCCCTCAGCCACGAATCGCGACCCGGCGCCAGAGCGGCATCGTCACGACGATCAACGCGCTCGCGATGGTCGCTGGCATCGGTACTTCCCAGGCGCCCAGCAGCACCCTCGCCACCAGGTATCCGATCAGCAACCCGAACGTCACGAGCCGCCCCAGCACCAAGTTGAGCATTCCCACCCCGACCGACCGCGTGGTGATCGAGCGCCCGCCTCCCCGCGCGGCGGCGAAGCCCTTCCAGCGCGGCAGCACTACGAGGATCACCACGCTCGCGATCAGGACGTAGGTCAGCTGCGTGCTCAGATCCGGGCGGAGATCCGTACCGGCACCGACCCCCAGGACCACCACCGCGAACACCCGCAGCAACCAGTTCGGTTTCGGCCTCCCGCTCGCCGCCGACGGGCGGCGTTCAGCGATCTCGTCGTGCACCGACTGCGTCCGCATCTCGAAACTCCACGTGATCGGCAGCGGCGAGCTCGGTGCTCGCCACGGGCTCTTGTACCGGCCCGAGCAAAACTATCCTCTAACTTTCCATTTGGCAAGTGCTTTCTTGATTGTCGGCATCGACACGGCCTGCATGGACACGACTTCAGCAGGTCACGGCGAGAGAGCCCTGACCGCCGCCGACCCGCTCCTTGCGCCCGTTTCTCGTCAGCGGAGCCACCGGCCGCCCGGGTCTTCGCACCGGACGACCGGCACCTCCGGCGACTCGGCCGAGCTCACCGCTCCCGACCTGACCGGCTCGGCCGACCCGACGACATCGTGTCCCCGGCCCTCCTCCGAGGTGATGCCCGTCAGCGGCGCAGCAGCGCGACCAGCGCGGCGGTGTCGTGCCTTCGGAACCAGGCGACGACGCACACCAGGACGAGCGTGACCGCCGGGATGGCGGCCAACCCCGGGTCCTCGACGGCCATCAGGACCGTCGCACCGATCATGAGGGGAACCTGGCATACCGAGGCGAGCCCGCACAGGCGCGGCACGAGCAGCGCGATCGCCCCGGCGAACTCGAGCCAGCCGACGACCACCATGCCCGGGATGCCGAGCCCGATCAGGTCGAACGGACCGACGGCGATCGGATCTCCCAGCATCTTCGGCAGCGCGATCAGCGCGAACGCGATGGCCAGCAGCACCTGCAGCACCCACAGGGCGGCGGTGGCGGCGGCCGGGCGACTCCGGGTGGCGGGCGATGTCGTGGTCATGGCGGTTCCGTTCATTCCGTGGCGACCGCGAACCGGTCGCCGTGCTCGATGGGTGCGAGTGGCTCGGCGCGCCGAGCTCGTGGGACAGGTGGACATCAGGCGGGAGGGCGCTGCTCCGCCAGGCGGCTGCGGAGCCGCTGCTGGAGCGCCCCGAGCTGCTCGGCGTCCGCGCGGACGCCGGCGTGCGGGAGGAGCTCGTCGGCGCCGTACCGGGGGATCACGTGGAAGTGCAGGTGGAAGACGGTCTGCCCGGCCGCCGCCTCGTTGAACTGGACGACCTGCACGCCCGCGGGGCGGAGCTCGTCGGTGAGGGCACGAGCGAGGCGCTGCACCACGTGCACGACCGCGGTGAGTTGCCCGGGGGTCGCGTCCAGCAGGGTCCGCGGCCGACCGCTCTTCGGGATGACCAGCACATGCCCCGGCGACTGGGGGAAGACGTCGAGGAAGGCGAGGACCTCCTCGTCTTCGTGGACGACGTGCGCGGGCTCCGCACCGCGGATGATCTTCGCGAAGGGGTTCTCGGGGTCGTAGTTCTCGGTCATCGGCGGCACGGCCTTCTCATCTCGCAGGGGCGGGGTGCGGGCGGGAGCGGCATCCCGCCTCCCTCCGCTGCTCGTCGCCGCGATTAGAGGCCGTGCCGTCGCGGCATGCTCAACCCGGAACAGCCCGTGCATGACGGGCATCACTCGCGCCGCGGCGCGACAGGCCCGTGGGCGGCGCTCAGGCTCGCCGGTGGCACGCCCGAGAACGGCAGGCGGGTGGCGCGCCGTCGCACCGCGGTCGCGCCACGGCCGACGCTCTCGGGGATCGACGGATCAGGAAGGGACTGCGGCAGGCGCGGTCGCGCGAAGCGGTCGAGGTGCGGGTGAAGCCGCCGCGCAGATGTTCTCCCGCGAGGGCCGCGCCGCGATCACCGAACCGGACCGCCGAACGGAGGCCTCCTGCCGATCGGCGCGCTGCACCAGCACTTCCTCGACAAGGAGGCGCCGTTGCGGGCGGTCGCGCCGACGCCGCCCACAACTCGAACGCGATGTTCGCGAAAACCTCGACGCCGTCCTGCACCGCGACGGCCCGCGCGGGCCACCGGCGCCGCGGATCACCAGCACGCGGGCGGCGGCGTCGGGGCGGACGGCATGGGCGACGTGCGGGCTCGACGGTCGCGGCGCTACCGGTCGCCGCCATCCGGCGCGTCGGGCGCAGCGGTCGAGCCGGAAGTGCTCAGGCTGTCCCACACCCGCATGACGTGGCCCACCGCCGCGTCGATGGTGCGCCGAGGAACGCCGTCGCGGGCTTCGGTGGAGATGCCCCACATGAAGCCGGCGAAAGCCGAGGCCAGCTCGGAAGGGTCGCACTGGGCGGGAAGGTCTCCGGCGGCGACGGCTCGTCGGATGCACGCGGTGAGGTCGCGGCGGACCAGTGCTCTGCGGTCGGCCAGTAGCGCGCGGGCCTGGTCGTGATCCGCCGCCCCCGCCGTGGCGGACAGCACCACCAGGCACCCGCTGGGGTGGCTCGGATCGGTCTGCATGGCAACGGACTGGCGCAGGATGCGCTCAACCGCCGTTCTAGGCGGAAGTTCCTCGTCCGCGACATCGTCGGTGACCTGGCCGAAGGAACTGTTGTAGCGCCGCACGACGGCGTCGAAAAGCCCCTGCTTGGAGGAGAAAGCCGCGTAGAAGCTCGCCGAGGAGATGCCCATCGCCGCGCGCAGCTGGGCCAGCGACGTCGCTTCGTAGCCGTGCTCCCAGAACAGCAACATCGCCCCGTCCAGGGCGCTGTCGAGGTCGAACTCCCGCGGCCGTCCCGTACGCGCCATCAGCCCTCTCCTCCCACCACTTCCAGACTAGACGATCCACAAGAAGCTTGACAGCCGTTCGCGGCTCGCCTCTACTTGTGGAGTGATTAATCCAGAATTGGTTCCGGCAGCCGCCAAGGCGGATCGGGAGCCGAACCACCCGAGGGACGAGAACAGGAACAAGTTGCCGTGGCCAGCCCTTTTGGCCATGGCCCTGACCGGATTCGTCATCATCATGACCGAGACGCTGCCCGCGGGTTTGCTCCCCGAGGTCTCCTCAGGACTGGCCGTGAGCGAGGGGGCGGCCGGTCAGTTGGTCAGCGCGTACGCGCTCGGCACGGTCCTCGCCGCGATCCCGGCGATAGCAGCGACGCGGAGCTTGAGCCGCAAGCCCCTCCTGGTGCTGGGCATCGCCGGGTTCGTCGTCGCGAACGCGGTCACCGCGCTGTCCGGCGCGTACTCGCTGACGCTCGTCGCACGGTTCGTCGCCGGCGCGTTCTCCGGACTGCTGTGGGGGATGATCCCCGGGTACACCCGCCGCATCGTCGCGGCGGAGCGAGCCGGGACCGGCCTCGCGGTGGCGATGGTCGGCACGCCGGTGGCCCTGTCGATCGGCACGCCGCTGGGGACCTTCGCCGGTGCGCTGATCGGCTGGCGGTGGACGTTCGCCGCGATGTCGGTGCTCGCGGTCGCGCTCGTGGTCTGGGTGCTCATCGGTGTGCCGAACGCTCCCGGGCAGCCGTCCGAAAATCGCACATCACTGCTGCGAGTGCTGCTCATCCCCGGCGTCGCACCGGTCCTCGCCGTGGTGCTCGGGTGGATGCTGGCGCACAACATCCTCTACACCTACATCGCCCCGTTCCTGGCCTTCACCGGTGTCGGCGGGCGGGTCGACGTCGTGCTGCTGATCTTCGGTCTCTGCGCGCTGGCCGGGATCTGGTTCACCGGAACGCTCGTCGATCGAGCGTTGCGCCGGCTCGTGCTCGTCTCACTGGCCGGGTTCGGCCTGGTCGCGCTCGGTCTCGGCGTCGCGGGCGGCGTGCCCGTCGTGTTCTACCTCGCCGTCCTCGTGTGGGGCCTGACCTTCGGCGGTGCTTCGACCCAGCTCAACACCGCCGTGGCTGACGCGGCGGGCGACGAGACCGACATCGCCGCCGCAATGGTCACCACCGCCTGGAACCTGGCGATCTTCGGCGGAAGCGCCCTCGGCGCGGTCCTGCTGGAGACGGACGACCCCGGATCGTTCCCGTGGGCGCTGCTCGTGCTGATCGCGGCGAGCCTCCTGGTCGCGCTCTTCGCCCGGCGGCACGCCTTCACACCCGGACCGCGCTCCGGCGACTCGGCCACCTGATCCGGCCGCACCGAACCACCTACCGGAAGCACGAACAGGAAACGCGAGGAGAGAACATGTCCACCGCTCTGCAGATTGGCCAGCCCGTCGGGGGATTCGGCTCGGTGTCCGGAACTCCCGGCTTGCCCGATGGCTTCGAGGAGGTGTTCGCCAGCCGGCTGGTCAACGTCGACGGCGTGCACCTGCACGTCGTCACAGGCGGGGACGGGCCGCCGGTGCTGCTGCTCGGAGGCTGGCCGCAGTTCTGGTACCAGTGGCGGCTGATCATGCCCGCGCTGGCGGAGGATCACACCGTCATCGCCGTGGACCCGCGCGGTGCCGGGCTGTCGGACAAGCCCGCCGAGGGCTACGACTCGGGCACTCTCGCCCGCGAGACCCACCGGCTCATGCAGGTGCTGGGCTACGACCGGTTCGCCATGATCGCCCACGACGTCGGCGGGTGGACGGCGTACGCCATGGTCGCCGACAACCCCGGCCCGGTCACCCGGCTGGCGATCGCCGAGATGCTCATCCCCGGCATCTCCCCCTCCCCGCCGCTGATCCCCGAAGACCGCTGGTCCAGCGACTTCGCGTGGCACTACAACTTCAACCGCACCACGGACATCAACGAGCGGCTGGTCGAAGGACGCGAACACCTCTACTTCGGCCACCAGTTCGCCACCAAAGCGGCCACACCCACCGCCGTCCCCGCCGCAGTCGTCGACGTCTACGTCCGCGCGCTGAGGATCCCCGGCGCGCTGCGCGCCAGCTTCGAGTTCTACCGGGCCATCGACGAGATCGTCGAACAAAGCGCACATCGCAAGAAGACACCGGTCGAGATCCCCATCCTCGCGATCTCCGGCAGCGCGGGAGGCCTGGACGTCGCTGCCGAGATGCGGGTCGGCGCCACCGACGTCACCGGCGTGGTCCTCGACGGCGGCCACTACATCTCCGAGGAAGCACCCGAAGCCTTCCTCGCGGCCGTGGAGACCTTCCTCAGGCGGTAGGTGCGCCTCCTTCCGCAGGCCGTCGCGGGGTTGGCGCCAGTGCGGTCCTGGCACACCGGGCGGAGCCACGGCGCGCCAGGACGGCTGCCCGGAAACGACCGAACCGTTCCCGCGGCGCAGCACCCGGTCAACCGGCGGTCGAACGATCGCACCGGCGAGCCGCACCGAAGGCCCCGAACGCGCCGCACCTCGACCACGGCGAAAGATCAGCGGCGGTGGCCGTTCTCCTGCTCCGCGCGAACCGACGGACACGCACCGGATCCGGGCGGCTCGCCGCCCTCAGCCACGAATCGCAGCCCGCCGGAGCGGCGTGGTCTCGATGCTGAAAGCCCCGGCAGCTCAGCGATCGAGAGCCACCGGTTCCGGGTTCCGAGGTTCGGGCGGCGTGGCCGGGACGTGGGTGCGCAGGAAGGCGAGCTGGTCGGCGATGACCTTCTCGAATTGCGGGCCGACGTAGATGTCGAAGTGCCCCGCGGGATAGCGGACGACCTGGCCACGGCGCGCCCTGGCGGCGTGGCGCAGGGTCGCCGCGGCCGGGGCGACGGTGTCGTCGTCGCAGACGCAGAAGAGGATCGGGCAGCGAACCTCGGGGATTCGTCGACCCGGGGCGTAGAACGGGATTTCCATCGCCACGCGTGCCGGCACGTCGTTGCGGTACTCCGCCTCGGTGAAGCCCGACGCCTCGAGCAGTCCTGTCACGCCATCAACGACGTCCGCAGCGTCCATCAGCCCGACCTGACCAGTGCGGGCGGCGACCTTGACACGCGTCGGCGCTCGGCCGAAGAGCCGCCCGAGCTGATCCTTGGCCGCGGCTGCGACCAATCGTGCGAGCGCTCGCGGCGAGATCTGCCGAGCGGAGACCAGACCGTCGGTGAAGGGGCACTGCGCGATCGCGGCGACCACGCCCGGATCGGCGGCAGCGGTGGTGATGGCATGCCCGCCGCCGAACGAGGTGCCCCACAGCACGACGCGGTCGCCGTTGACCTCGGGGAGCGCGCGGGCACATGCGACCGCGGCGAGCCAGTCCTCGCGCTGCCGGCGAACGCTGAGCAGTTCTCGTGGCTGCCCGTCGCTGTCGCCGAAGTGGCGGTAGTCGAAGACCAGGCATGCGTACCCCGCGGCCTGGAAGTACTCCGCGAACGCCGCGAGTCGCAGCGCCTTCACCGCGCCGAGGCCGTGTGCCATGACCAGCACCGGCGGCGGGTCGGCGGGCGCGTCGGTGTCCGGCAGGTAGAGCCATGCGTGGCACGTACCGGTGCCGGACGGAAAACGCAGCTCACGGCGTGCGGGCGGAGCGGTGTCAGTCATCGCGCGAACCTTTCTTGATTGGTATTCAAGAAAGGTGACGTGTTCTTGACCGTCTGTCAAGATGGAGTCGTGCCCCGCAACCGCCGCCCAGTGCCCAAGGAGCAGAGACGCGACGAGCTGGTGGCCGCCGCGGCGGAGCTCTTCGTCCTCGACGGCTACGAGGCCACGTCGATGAGTCGCCTCGCCAAGCAGGCCGAGGTCACCCCGAACACGCTCTACTGGTATTTCCGGGACAAGGACGAACTCCTGGTGGCCGTCGCCGAGCGCTACCTCCGCGCCTTGCTCCACGAGCACGCGTCGCTGGCCGACCGACCGCTCGCCGAGCAGTTCCTGTGGCTCGTCGAGCGCCTGCGCCCCGTCCGCCACCTGGTCTCCACGGTGCACAGCCGCGTTGCCGTCTCGGATGCCGTCCGCTCTTGGCACGACAGCTTCCACCGCACCTTCGAGGAGATCTTCGAACGCCGGCTCACGAGCCCGTTCGCCGCCGAGCACCGCGCCGGCGAAGTCGCGGCAGCGACCTTCGCGCTCGAGGGCGCGATCACCCACGACCTCGACGACACGACGACCCGCCGACTCTGCGAAATCACCGCCGACCGCCTCCACCACGCCGCCGCGCTCAACCCCGCGACGAGCGCGAACCCGTGAACGGCCTACCGCGCTCAGTCGACGCGCGTTGCGCGCCGCGGCCCTGACTCCGATACCCGAGATCCGGCAAGGTCGCGTCGACGCGGCATCTCGACGAAGAAGGGCATCTCGCCTCTCGCCGAATCGCTGTCGCACGGCGACCCCGGTGCGTCCGGGATCAACGGGGGCGCGTGCTCGGCGGTGTCGCGATCGAGCAACCCCACGCCTCGACAAGGGGCGGTTCCCACAGGGAACCACCGGCACGGCCGCATTTCACGTCAATCAGCCAAGATCAACGCCTCCCGATCCCTCCCGGACACGCAAGAACCCCCGCCGGTGAAGATCACCGACAGGGGCTCTGACCTGTGTGCGCGATACTGGGATCGAACCAGTGACCTCTACCGTGTCAAGGTAGCGCTCTCCCGCTGAGCTAAACGCGCCTGTTGAGTTGTGCTCGCCGTGGCGTGCGGGAACAGCATAGCGGAGGCGAGATCAACAGCCGCGCGGGCCCCGGCGGAACCGGGGCCCGCCGCTGGCGAAGCCGGTTCAGACCTCGCGCTCGAAGGTGATCAGCAGGCCTTCGACGCCGTCGGGACCGAAGCGGCCCTTGACGTCGGCGCCGGTGATCTCCTTGAGCCGCCAGCCCTCGGCGGCGTGCTCGTTGAGGATGCTTTCGAGCTTGTCACCGGACATCTTGCCGCCGAGCCACTTCTCCCAGAGCTCCACGACCTTGTACTGGTACGACATGCGTTCCTCCTCGGCTTCGGTCCCGCGCAGATCCCCTAGGTGGACGCGCGGGACGCTCGGAGGTTCCGAACGCGAAAACGCCACTCCCACCCCGGTTCGGGGCGAAAGTGGCGTCCGGTTACCGACAGCGGAAGATCAGCGGTCGGCCATCTTCTTCTGCAGGTTCTCGTCCAGCGAGGCCAGGAACTCCTCGGTGGTCTGGTAACCCTGGTCGCCGCCGACGAGCAGCGCGAGGTCCTTGGTCATCTTGCCGCTCTCGACGGTCTCGATGACGACCTGCTCCAGGGCGTTCGCGAAACCGGTGACCTCCGGGGTGGAGTCCAGCCGGCCGCGCTGGGCGATGCCGCGGGTCCAGGCGAAGATCGACGCGATCGGGTTCGTCGACGTCGGCTTGCCCTGCTGGTGCTGGCGGTAGTGGCGGGTGACCGTGCCGTGCGCGGCCTCCGCCTCGACCTTGCCGTCCTCGGTCATCAGGACCGAGGTCATCAGGCCCAGCGAACCGAAGCCCTGCGCGACGGTGTCGGACTGCACGTCACCGTCGTAGTTCTTGCACGCCCAGACGTAGCCGCCCTCCCACTTCATGGCCGTGGCGACCATGTCGTCGATGAGGCGGTGCTCGTAGGTCAGGCCCTTGGCGTCGTAGTCGGCCTTGAACTCGTTCTCGAAGACCTCCTCGAAGACGTCCTTGAAGACGCCGTCGTAGGCCTTGAGGATCGTGTTCTTGGTGGACATGTACACCGGGAACTCGCGCTCCAGCCCGTAGCGGAACGACGCGCGGGCGAACTCCTCGATGGAGCGCTTGTAGTTGTACATGGCCATGGCCACGCCGCCGTCGGTCGGGAACTGCGCGACCTCCTGCTGGATCGGCTCGGAGCCGTCCGCGGGCGTGTAGGTGATGGTGACCGTGCCCGGCCCCGGGACCTTGAAGTCCGTGGCCTTGTACTGGTCGCCGTGCGCGTGACGACCGATGACGATCGGCTTCGTCCAGGTCGGCACGTAGCGTGGGATGTTCGAGATCACGATGGGCTCGCGGAAGATGACGCCACCGAGGATGTTGCGGATGGTCCCGTTCGGGCTCCGCCACATCTTCTTGAGGCCGAACTCTTCTACTCGGGCCTCGTCGGGGGTGATCGTGGCGCACTTGACGCCGACGCCGTGCTGCGCGATGGCCTTCGCGGCGTCCACGGTCACCTGGTCGTTGGTGGCGTCCCGGTGCTCGATGCCCAGGTCGTAGTAATCGAGGTTCACGTCCAGATAGGGGTGGACCAGCTTGTCCTTGATGAAGGACCAGATGATCCGGGTCATCTCGTCGCCGTCGAGCTCGGCGATCGTTCCCTGGACCTTGATCTTGCTCATGTGGCGGGGTGCTCCTCTCGCGAGATGCAAGCGGTACAAGCGTACTGCTATCGGTATCGATTGTGCCCCGCCCCCGCCTCCGGCGACAGCGGCATGAGACGAAAACGCCCACCCGGCCATCGAGGACGAGATCACCTTCTAGTCTTTCGGGGGCAACGATCACGGGGGAGGCTGCATTGGCGACGGGACCCACACACGCCATGAGCGGGCTGGCGGCCTGGTCGGCGGTGACCGCGCTCGCCGACACGCACCTCATCGGGCAGCTGTCGCCGAAGACGTGGGTCGTCGGCGCCACGCTCGCCTCCGGCGCCGCGCTGCTGCCGGACATCGACCACCCCAAGTCGACCGTGGCCAGCACCTTCGGCGCCGTCTCCCGCGGGGTGTCCTCGCTGTTCAGCGGGATCAGCGGGTTCATGTACCGGCTCACCCGCACCAAGCGCGACAGCGACCGGGAGGGCACCCACCGCGGGTTCACCCACACCGTGGTCTTCGCGATCCTCGCCGGGCTCGTCACCACCGCCATCGTGCAGAGCAGCAACGGCACCGCGCTCGGCGTGCTCATGTTCGCGTTCGCCGGGCTCGCCGTGCGCGGCATCATGCACACCTGGAGCTCGCAGAAGGACGCGCTGCTCATCGCCGTGGCCTCGCTGGCGCTCACCCTGGCCTGCTGGTATTGGGCCGGGGACCAGCCGACCGAGGCGGCGGCGTTCGGGGTGGCGGTGATGCTCGGCTGCGTCGCGCACTTCATCGGCGACGCCATCACCGAGCAGGGCTGCCCGATGCTGTGGCCGGTGCCGCTGGACGGCAAGACGTGGTTCCCGGTGGCGCCGCCGAAGGCGATGCGGATGCGCACCGGCGGCAAGGTCGAGATGGTGCTGGTCGGCCCGGCGATGACGATCATCGCGGTGGTGCTGGGCTCGGTGGTGCTCTACCGGGTCGGGGCCGCCCCGTGGGTCGCGACGCTGAACCTGCCGCCCGAGATCATGAGCTGGCTGCCGCCGCGGCCGTGAAGTGACGCAAAACGCCCACACCGGCACGAGTCGCTCGATAGGGTGACGGACGGGCGGCGCGCGGGCGCCGACGGGACACCGGAGGAACCGATGCGAGCCGGTAAGCAGCTCATCGTCGCGGCAGCGCTGGCACTGCCGGTGCTCGCCGGGTGCGGCCAGCTCCAGGAGACCCAGGAGCAGCTCGACCAGGCCCAGCAGGGCCTGGACAAGGCCTCCGCCTGCCTCGACGCGGTCGACGTCGCCGGCTACACCCCGAACCTCGCGGACCTCGATCGGGCGCAGGACGACGCGCGCGCCAAGGCCGACGAGATCGGCGCCCTCGCGCAGCGGGTCGGCGACAAGACGCTGCAGGACGACCTGCTCGACGTGCAGGCCTCGCTGGAGCAGGTCGCCACCGGCCAGGTCAACCTGCAGAACGGCCTGAACTGGTCGCAGCAGCACCTGGAGAAGACCACCGCCATCGCCTCCACCTGCTCCGACGTCACCGGCGGCTGACCGCCCTCGCACGAAGATCGCCGCTGGTCAGCGGCCCGCGAGCACTGCGGCGCGGGCCGCCGGTCACCTAGCCTGGACGCGGAGGTGAGGGTGATGAGAGCAGCGATCGGCGATCAACTGCACGTGCACAGCCGGACGGTCGAGGAGACCGACCGCACCGGGCTGATCCTGGAGGTGCGCGGCACGGCCGGCGCACCGCCGTACCTGGTCCGCTTCGACGACGGGCACGAACGACTCGTGTACCCGGGACCGGACTGCATCGTCGAGCCACGGCGCGCGCAAGAGGCCTGACCCGCCCGGCGAAGGTGCCGTTCGACCCGGACGGCACCGCCGGGCGCGTTCACCAGGGCTCGGCCAGCAACGAGTCGATCTCCGCCCGGAACAGCAGTTCCGGATCCACCCCGGTTCCCGCGAACTGGCCCTGCACCTCCAGGCTCAGCACCCCGTACAGCCGGGTCCAGGCCAGCACCCCGCGCCGCAGCGCCGCTGCAGGCAGCTCCTCCCCCGACCGCTTCGCCCGCAGCGCCGTCAGCTGCCGGTCCAGCGCGGTGCGCCCCGGCGGCAGATCCGCGGGCACCAGCTCCGCGAACAGCGCTTGGAGCGTGCGCAGCGCGCGGTCGGCGAGTTCGTAGGTCTCCTCCGGCGCGGCGTAACCCGGCACCGGCGTGCCGTAGAGCAGCAGGTAGCGGTGCGGCTGCGCCAGCGCCCACCGGCGCCATTCCAGCGCGACCTCCCGCAGCCGCCCGGCGGGCGCCTTCTTGCGGTGCTGCTCGGCCGCCGCCTCCACCGCTTCGGCCATGTCCCGGTACGCGTCGACGATCAGGGCGCTGAGCAGCGCGTCCCGGTTCTCGAAGTAGCGGTACAGGGCGGGCCCGGTGATGCCCATGCGCTTGGCGATGGCGTTCAGCGAGATGCCCGCGGGGCCGGATTCGGCGAGCTGGTCCAGCGCCACCTCCTTGGCCTCGGCGCGGGTCTGGTCCCGGTAGCGCTCGCGGGGGCTGCGCTGCGGTGCGGGCATTCGTCGACCTCCCAGTTGACGCCGTGATGGTAACAGGTGCATCCTTGCGTTAGAGGTTCTAACGTTCACTACTAGCTATCACGGAGATGGCTCATGGAGACCGCCACGATCACCGGCCGCGAACTCGTGCTCACCGGGCTCGGCGACCCGCAGGACGTGCTCACCAGCAGGGAGACCGCGCACTCCGCACCCGCCGCCGGACGCGTGCTGGTCCGCGTCGAAGCGACCGGGCTCTCGTTCGCCGAAGTGCAGATGCTCGGCGGGCGCTACCCGATGCAGCCCGCCTTCCCCTTCGTCCCCGGCTACGACCTCGTCGGCGAAGTCATCGCCACCGGCCCCGGCGTCACCACCTGCCTGCCGGGGCAGCGCGTCGCCGCGCTCACCCGCACCGGCGCCTGGGCCGACCACGTCGAGATCGCCGCCGACCCCGCCGTCGTCGTACCCGGCGAAGTCCCCGCCGACGAAGCCGTCGCGCTGGTCACCAACGGCGTCACCGCCTGGCAACTGCTGCACCGCAGCGCCCGCGTGCCGCGCGGCGCGACCGTGCTGGTGCACGGCGCGGGCGGCGGCGTCGGCAGCACCCTGCTCCAGCTGTGCCGCCTCGCCGGCGTGCGCGCCATCGGCACCGCCTCCGGGCACCGGCACGAAGCGCTGCGCGAACTCGGCGCCGACCTCGTCGACCACCGCACCGAAGACGTCGGCCGGCGCGTCCGGGAACTCGCGCCCGCCGGAGTGGACGCCGTGTTCGACCCGCTCGGCCCCGACAGCCTCGCCCGCTCCTGGGAACTGCTCGCACCCGGCGGGCGGCTCCTCAACTACGGCAGCGCGAGCACCCTCGACGACGACACCACGTGGTGGAAGCCCTACGCCGACGTCACCCGGCTCATCGCCCGCTGGGAAGCGCTGCGGCTGCTCGGGCGCACCGGCGGACGGCGCGCTCGGATGTACTACGTGCGGACCGGCCGCCGCTACCGCGACGACCTCAGCCGACTGCTGGCGCTGCTCGCCGACGGTGCGCTGCACCCGCTGATCTCGCACCGGATCCCGCTCGCCGACGCCGCGGACGCGCTCGCGCTGCACCGGTCCGGCGCGGCCACCGGCAAGATCGTGCTGCTGCCGCAGCAGGGCTGAAACCGCCCAGGCGCAACGAAAACCACCCGAGCGGCCTCCTCGCGACGACGGCGAGGAGGCCGCGAGGTTCCGCCCGCGGACCGATCTGGATCACGAAAAGGCGGCAGGTTCACCAGCCGCACCGCACGCCTGATTAGGGTGGGCGCGGCGTGACGTCAGGCGAGGAGGCGGTGACGAGTTGCACGACGACCAGGCCACCGAGACCCCTGCCGACCTCTCGGAGCTGCTGGCGAGAGCCTCCGGCGTCGCACCCTCGGTACCGCTGCCCGACGGCGAACTGCTCGCCGAGCAGTCCACCCGCGCCACCGGCGACGAACCGCCGCTGTGCTGGATCAGCCACGACCGCCCCGCACCCCGGCTGCTCGGCGCGCTGCGCGGCGACCACCGGCGCACCGGGCTCTGGCCGCTGCTGCTGTGCGATGACACCGAGACCTACGGCAGCCGGTGCACCGTCGGCGTCGTGCCACCGGAACCGCTCGAACACATCGACCTGTGGCGGGCCGAGGACGTCATGCTGCGGATCTGGGACGGGCTGTGCCGCGCCGACGACGACCTCGGACCCGCCTACGACATGGACTCGCTGGCGCCGTTCGACGCGAACTGCCCCGAACTCGCCCCCGCCGGGAACCTGCTGGCGGACCCCGACATCCTCGCCAACCAGCAGGCCGCCCGGTTCGTCGACGACGAGACGCGGCTCGGACTCGTACCCGTGCGGCGCGGCTCCGACGTGCTCACCGTGCTCGGCTGGTCCGGCGCGGCCAACCACGTGTCCCGCACCGCCGGGCTCTCCGCGCTGCTGCGCAGCTGGGAAGACCGCTTCGGAGCGCGACTCCTGCGACTCGGACCGGACCGGCTGGACGTGAGCGTCGCCGCTCCCCCGCAGGACCCCGCGCACGCCACCTCGGTGGCCGCCGAACACTGGGCGTTCTGCCCCGACCGAGTCCTGCAGGACTCCGGCAGCATCGCGTCCTACGCCCGCGAAATCCGCGGTCGGCGGACTTGGTCCTTCTGGTGGGAGTAGAGCGCTGGGCTCATTCTGCTTCGGTGGTCGGGTAGCGGAACCTCAGCGGCTTCCTCGCTGCGGGATCTTTTTCCCGAGTGGCTCCGCCACGAGGGAAAAAGCTGTCCTCGCGAGGAAGCCACTGAGAACCCGCCGGTGGGCGGCTTCTTGACGTGGGCTATTCGCTGCGCGAATACAGGCACGACCTTCGGCCGCCGGGCAGACTTCGCTTCGCTCGTCCAAGGCACGGCTTCGCCGCTAGGCACGGCCTTTGGGGGCACGGCTCGTAGGGAGTTCGGCTGGGAGGCGTGACTCCGCTGCTCAGAAGGCGAGGGGGCCGCCGACGATGGTGACGGCTACTGCCATCAGGACCAGGCCGAAGCCGCCGTAGAGGATGAGGTCGACCGTGCGGGAGCGCACTGCGAGCAGGCCCACCTGGTCGCGCGTCAAGAACGCTCGTGCCGCCGCCGCTAGCAGCAGCGCCAGGCTCAGCAGCATCGAACCCTCGCGCCAGGCGTGCATCGCCACCCGCAGGAAACCGATCGCCGCGACCAGCAGCACCAGTGCGAACGGCACGTGCACCGCCCACTTCGATCGATCACCGAAGCGTTCGTTCATGCCGGCCTCCCACGCTTGCCCGAAGTGCCGGGTAATCGTAGAGCCCAGCCCGCGATGACCGTCCGAACCTTCAGCCGACATGGCGCTCCGCGGCCTCCACGACGTTGGTGAGCAGCATGGCCCGGGTCATCGGCCCCACCCCGCCGGGGTTCGGCGACAAGTGCCCGGCGATCTCGGCGACCTCGGGGTGCACGTCCCCGGCGATGCCCTCGTCGGTGCGCGTGACGCCGACGTCGAGCACCGCGGCGCCGGGCTTGACCATGTCCGGGGTGATCAGGTGCGGCCGGCCCGCGGCGGCCACCACGACGTCCGCGCGGCGCACCTCCGCGGCCAGGTCCGGAGTGCCCGTGTGGCACAGGGTCACCGTGGCGTTCTCGCTGCGCCGGGTCAGCAGCAGCCCCAGCGGGCGCCCCACGGTGATGCCGCGGCCGACGACGGCGACGTGCGCGCCGTCCAGCGCGACCTCGTGGCGCCGCAGCAGCTCCACGATGCCGCGCGGCGTGCACGGCAGCGGCGCCGGTTCGCCGAGGACCAGGCGGCCCAGGCTGATCGGGTGCAGGCCGTCGGCGTCCTTGTCCGGCGCGACCCGCTCCAGCAGCGGACCGGCGTCGAGGTGCGCGGGCAGCGGGAGCTGCACGATGTAGCCGGTGCAGGCGGGGTCGCCGTTGAGGTCGTCGAGCACCGCCTCCAGCTCGCCCTGGGTGCTCTCGGCCGGGAGGTCGCGGCGCAACGAGGCGATGCCGAGCTTCGCGCAGTCGTTGTGCTTGCCGCGCACGTACGACTGCGAGCCCGGGTCGTCACCGACCAGCACCGTCCCCAGTCCGGGAGTGACGCCGCGCTCGGCGAGCCGGGCGACGCGCGTCCGCAGCTCGTCGTAGATCGCGTTCTTGGTGGCCTTGCCGTCCAGGATCGTGGCGCTCACGGTGCCAATCGTGGCAGACGTGGCCCCGGCCGGATCACCGGCCGTCCGGCCCGTGCTCAGGCGCGCGCGGTGCGATCCGGGATGGAGGCGACGGCGACCGCGACGAAGGTGAGCCCGACGCCGATCACCGTGGTCACCGGGACCGCGGTGCCGGGCGCGGGCACGAACAGGTCGAGCAGCAGCGCGCCGAGCAGCTGCCCGGCCACCATGCCCATGCTCAGCACCAGGACCCCCGTGCGGTGCACCAGCGCCGCCGCGCCACCGATCACGAAGATGCCCAGCACCCCGCCGATGTAGAGCCACGGCTGCGCGGGCAGCCCGGACGGCAGGCCGCGCGCCGCGACCTCCACCAGCCAGGCCAGCAGCAGCCCCACCGCGCCGACCCCGAAGTTGATCACCGCGGCGGCGGCAGGGGACCCCGCGGTCTGCTTCACCCGCCCGTTCACCGCCTGCTGCCACGCCACGCCGATGCCGGCCAGCGCGGGCACCAGGATCAGCCAGCTCGCGCCCGACCCGGTCAGCTCGTCCCACACGGCCACGAGCACCGCGATCACCGCCAGCACCGCGCCCACCACGCGCGGCGAGGTCACCCGCTGCGGCCCGGCCGGGCCGAGCCCGACCCGGTCGACGACCAACCCGCTGCCGACCTGGCCCGCCACCACGGCCACCGTGAACAGCGCGACGCCCAGCGCCGCCGCCGACAGGCCCTGGCCGAACACGAGGAACCCGCCCGCGACCCCGCCGAGGCACTGCCACCAGCGCAGCCCTCCCCCGCGCAGCGCGTCGCGCACCGCGCGCAGGCCCGCCCGCGCCACCGGCATGAACGACGTCGCGATCAGCAGCACGACGAGCCCCGAGCCGAACGAGATCAGCGCCGCCGCGAGCCCGTCGTGCAGCTGCGCGCCGAGCGCGCCGTTGAGCCGCGACTGCACCGCCAGCACCACGCCGACGACGACGGCGCCCAGCATGCCGAGGCCTCGGCTGCGCGCGGCGGAACGGGAACCGGAATCGGGTTGAGCGCTCACGTGGCGGCAGTCTCCTCCGCGCACGGCGCCGGACGCGAGTTCCGGACGCTGGGGTGTGCCACGAGGCACACCGCCACCGCCGCCAGCACCGCCCCCATCGCGGCGGCCGCGGCCGGGCCGGACACGTCCAGCAACGCGCCCGTCGCGGGCGCCGCGATCGCCGAGCCGACCATGCCCGCGCTGGCCAGCCAGCCGAACGCCTCCGCCCGCCGCCCCTCCGGCGCGAGCTCGCCGAGCCGCGCGTTGGTCGCCGCGAACATCGGCGCGATCGCCAGCCCGCCCACCAGCAGCACCGCCGTCACCAGCCACGGCGAGCCGGGAACGGCCACCGGCGGCAGCACCGGGACGAGCGCGACGATGCCCGCGACGGCCAGCGCGCCGCGCAACCACACCCGCGGCCGACCGGCCGCCGCGCCCAGCAGCAGCCCGCCGACCAGCGAGCCGATCGCCCACGCCGCCGCCAGGTAGCCCGCCAGCTCCGGGGTGCCGCGCTCCCGCGCCCAGCCGACGATCAGCAGGTCCACGGTGATCACACCGCCGATCATCAGGCAGCCGAAGCCGAGCAGGAGACCGAAGCCCGGCGCCGCGAGCAACGACGCCCCGCCCCGGTCCGCCACCTCCGGCGGCACCGCCCGCAGCCCGGCCCGCCGCAGCGTCGCGGCGAACACGGCTGCACCGAGCGCGCCGAACGCGCCGCACCACAGGGTCGCCGCGAACGCGCCCTGCGCGGCCACGGCGAACGCGGCGAGGATCGGGGCGGCCACAAAAAGCAGCTCCTGCGCGGTCGCCTCGACGGCGAACGCCGCCTGCCGGGCGGGGCCGTCGGCGATCCGCACCCACATGGCCCGCCCGACCTGCCCGGAAGGCGGGAACGACAACCCCGTGGCGAACGCCACGGGCAGCAGCAGCCACCACCACGACGCGGGCAACCAGCCGCCCGGCCGCGCGAGCAGCGCGATCAGCCCCAGCCCGAGCCCGTAACCGCAGCCCGTGATCAGCAGCACCTTCGACGGCCCCGACCGGTCCGCGGCGCGACCCCGGAACGGTCCGGCGACGGCCTGACCGACGGTGATCGCGCCGCCGACGACGCCACCCGCCGCGTACGACCCGGTCCAGTCCGCGATCAGGAAGGTGAGCACCAGGTTGATCGCCGGTTGGTGCAGCCGCGCCAGCAGGCAGGCGCCGAGCAGCGCGAAGGCGTGCGGGACCTGGGCGAGCAGCAGGTAGGGGCGCAGCACTCGGATCACTGTGCCGGGGCGCACCTGTGACGGCCACCGAATTATCGTTCACCGGATCACACCTGGTGGTGTGATGTCGCTCGGAGCATCCACAAGGCAGGCTTTGGAGCTCGGAACAGCCCACCCGACGATCACCGCCGAGCTCACGGCGCCGAACCATTGCACCGAACTCACCCGGGAAGACACACCACGATCGACCCTTCGAGTAGCGTTTTCGCGGGGTGGGGTCGGTGTGCCTGGATGAGAGGGGGAGGATGTCACCCATGTCGCGTCCGACAGCGATCAGTCCGGAAGAGCAGGAACAGATAGCCCGCAGGATCGGCGTCCTGCTGTTGCAGGCCGCACCTGAGGACTGGCAGCAGATCACGGTCGAGTACCGCGCCACGGGCGAGTACCAGGATCTGCTCGGGGAGGTCGCCGCCCAGGACGGGGGCACCGAACCGTGGGAGCCGCCCGAAGAACTATGGGCGATCTTCGAGCACCTCCGCGAGGGCATGTACCGGCCCGATGTGGGTACCTGGCTCAGCGCGCTCTACGTGGTGGAGCGGCCGTCGAGCTACCGCATCGACATCAACTTCGACGCCGAGCCGCAGTGGCAGCGCCCGCTGCCGCGCGCCGCGTACGTCGACGAGCTGCGCCGCTACCCGCGCACCGACGACAACGTGCCGGACTGGATGCGGGGGAAGCTGGACGCCGCGACCGCCCCGGCGGACCCGGCCGGTCCCGGACCGGCCCAGCAGCAGGCGCCCGCCCCCCAGGCGCCGGCCGCGCAGGCTCCGGTCGCACCGCAGCCGACGGGACAGGTGCCCGCCGCCCAGGAACGCCCCGCCCCGGAACAGGCCGGGCCCGAGCTGCCGGTGCGGGAACCGTCCCGTCCCGAGCAGCACGCCCCGGAGCAGGCTCCCGCGTTCGGCGCCGCCGCCGAGCAGGCCCGCCCCGAGCCGCCCGAAACGTCCACTTCGGACGAACCGGGCGCCGGGTTCCGCACGGCGCTGGTGTTCGACGACTTCGACGAGCAGGGGCGCCCGCTGGTGGCGACCCGCGCGCCGGTGCACCAGGACGAGGTCGGCGCGCTGCGCCACTACCTGGAGAACGCGCCGATCGTGCTCGCCTCGCGCGACAACGACGACGACCTGCTCGACCCGAACGCGCCCGCATCGGTGCCCTCCACCTGGCACACCGACGGCGTGTGGGTGTGGCCGGGCGCGGTCCCGTACTACCTGGTGCAGTACGGCGTGCCGCCGCAGCCGGAGCTCGTCGAGCACGTCCGCTCCCGCCGGTTCGCCCTCGCCGAGGTCGACGACCGCACTCGGGACGCGGCCGTGCGCGAGCTGTTCGACCAGCCGGACTTCGACCAGGCCGACGCGACCGGCCAAGCCGGCTACGACGACCAGGCCACCGGCGAGACGCCGCGCGTGGAGGAGGACTTCGCGGTGCGGCTGCCCGCGCCCGCCCAGGCGCGCGAGGACTCCCCGGCCGAGTCGTGGCAGGACGCCCCCGCCGACGCGAACGCGTTCGCGGCTCCCCGCCCCGACACCGGCTTCGCGGCGAGCACTCCGCTGCTCACCCACCGCGACGAGCTCTCCGAGCAGGCCCCGGCCGAGGCGGACCTGCCGCTGCTCACCCACGATTCGGAGCCGCTGATCGACCACGACGCGGAACGCGTCGAGCAGGCTCCGGCCGGGCTGGACCTGGGCGACGCGGACGAGGAACCCGGGTCGCGCCACGGCGTCGACGCCGACGAGGACCTCGACGAGACGCAGGCGATCCTGGCGCGGCTGCACGACCGGCTCACCGAGCTGGGCGTCGACGGCCACGAGTACCGCATCGGCAGCCACTCCGCCGACGCGCGCTGCCTGCTGCGCGACGAACCCGGCTGGGTCGTCACCGCGGGCGAGGACGACCTGCACGGCGACCTGCACTTCGAGCACGCCGATCAGGCGGCGGCGTTCCTGCTCGGCAGCCTGCTGCTGTCCAGCACGGCGCCGCTGCCCGCCGCCGAGGACCAGCGGCGGCGTTCGCTGCCGGAGGCCGCGGTGGACGCGCCGGAGGTTCCGGAACCGTCCGCGCCCGAGCCCGACGTGGCCCGCGCCGCGGAGCCGGAAGCCGAGGCCCCCGCCGCCGTCGGCGGTGCCGCGCTGGTCTCCGGTGCCGCCGCGGGATTCGCCGCCTCGTCCGACGAGCGCAGCGGTTCCGGCGGGTCCGGCGGGTTCGCCGCGTTCGGCAGCACGCCCGAATCCCCTGCCGACGGCCTCTTCAAGGACCACCGGGAGGAGCCGGACGACGCCGCGGCCAAGCCCGCCGAGTTCGAGACCGCGGGTGCCGAGTCCGGCCCGGCGGAGGACCGCTCGGCAGGCGCTCAGCGCGAAGCGGCGAACGCCGAACCGGACGCGGGGGCCGAGGCCCAGCGCGCCCCGATCGGTGACCTGCCTCGCCGCGGCAGCACCCCGCCCGAGCCGGCGCAGCGCCAGCCCGAGGCGGGCACCGGCGGGCACTTCCTGTTCACCGCGAACCAGGGACCGGCCGAGGCGGAATCCGCCGACGGCGGCGACTTCCAGACCGCCGCCGCTCCCGACGCGGAGGCGACCCGGTTCCAGCCGCTGCCGACGGTGCAGCCCGGCTCGAACGTCAACGGCGCCGCCCCCAACGGCGCGGCCTCCAACGGCGCGGCGCCGAACGGTTTCGCCCCGACCCCGCAGGGCCCCGGTCAAGGCCAGGCGCCGCAGGGTCCGGGCGGACCGCAGGGCCCCGGCCCGCAGCAAGGCCCCGGTGGCCAGCAGGCACCGGCGAACCAGCCGTTGCCGCAGCGCGGCGGTCCGCGCCCCGAGCAGGACCCGGCCGGACGCCCGCCCGCGGGCGGCCCCGGACCGCAGGGCCCGCACGGCGGCCCGGGTGCCGCTCCGACCGGGGGCGCCGAGCGCCGTCCCGGCCCGCCCGGACCCGGCATGGCCGGTCCGCCGCGGCAGGGACCGGGCCCGCAGGGACCGCAGGGCGAGCCGCAGGGCCGCCCCGGCGGGCCGATCAAGCGCCCGCCGCAGAACGGCCCGGGTGAGCAGCAGCAGCAGCCGCACCCCCAGCAACAGCAGCAGCCGGCCGGGAACATCCAGCCGCTGCGCGGCGAACCGCCGTTGACGCTGTACCGGGACCGGCGGACCCTCGTGCTGCAGCCCGGCACCGAGCTGGACCGCTTCGGCGACCCGGCGGGCAACGTCACCTACGCCGCGCACACGCCGTACAGCCAGCGTTCGCTGCCGCCGCAGTGGTCCACCCGCCAGTACGCGGCGTTCCGCGTGCAGCGGCCGGTGCAGGCGCTGCGCGGCACGGCGGTCCCGTGGTTCGAGCAGCCCGGCGGCGGCACCGCCTACGTGCTGCCCGGTTCGGTGAACGACCTCCTCGCCGACGGCACCTTGCAGGAGATCAACGACGCCCAGCGCCCACCGAACGAATAACCCAGCAGCACAACGAGAACCGGCACCGCCTTGGGGCGATGCCGGTTCTTTCTTGCCTTAAAACCCCAGCGCCGTAAGGACAAAACGAGCAAGCCCGCCGCACCCCGGCCAACCCGCGCAGCGTGCGCCGAGGCCCCACCTGCCCACAACCGAAAGCCGTGCCCTAGCGGCGAAAGCCGTGCCTCAGGCGGGCGAAGCCGTGCAGTGGGCGGCGAAGCCACGCAGTGGGCGGGCGAAGCCACGCTTGCTTTGCGGCGTAGCCGTGCCTGTGGGCGGGCGAAGCCACGCCTGCTTTGCGGCGTAGCCGTGCCTGTATGTGCGAAGCACATAGCCCACGTCAAAAAGGTGACAACCCGCGGGTTCTCAGCCGGTCTCTCGCGAGGACAGCTTTTTCCCTCGTGGCGGAGCCACTAGGGAAAAAGATCCCGCAGCGAGAGACCGGCTGAGGTTCCGCCACCCGACCCCCAAAGCAAAACGACCGGCTCACTCCACGCGAAGCCCCATCGACGTGGCGAAGGCTAGGGCTGTTTGCATGTCTACTCGTGCTCCGGTGAGGGAGCTCTGCGCTAGGCCGTCCGCGTCGATGCGGGCTCCGCGCAGGTCGGCGTCGTCGAGCTTCGTGCCGAGCAGCCGCGCGCCGACCAGGTCCGCGTCCCGGAGGTCGCAGCGGCGCAGGTCGGCTTCGCTGAGGTTGGCCTCCCGGAACCGGATGCCGCGCAGGTCGACCTTGCGCAGGTCGGCGCGGCCCATCCCGGCCAGCGTCAGGTCCGTCTCGCGCAGCACCCACTGCCGCAATCTGCAGTCCACGAACGACGATCCGAGCAGGCTGCACCCG
This sequence comes from Saccharopolyspora gloriosae, assembly GCF_014203325.1. Lineage (NCBI taxonomy): Bacteria > Bacillati > Actinomycetota > Actinomycetes > Pseudonocardiales > Pseudonocardiaceae > Saccharopolyspora > Saccharopolyspora gloriosae. The sequence goes on from NZ_JACHIV010000001.1 coordinate 5,795,511, forward strand.
TCGAAGCTGGAATCGCGCAGCACCGCGCGGGTGAACCGGCACGATCGGAAGGCGGTCGCCCGATGCCGCGACTCGGCGAAATCGGTGCGGGTGAAGGTGCATTCGGTGAACACGCAGTTGCGCGTGCGCAACGCGCCGAGGTCGGCGTCGGTGAAATCGCACTGCTCGAATTCCCGGCCGTCCCATTCCGCACCGGTCAGGACCGCGTCGGTGAAATCCTCGCCGATGGTGCGTTGCGCCTCTGCCATGCGCCCAGCTTCGCAGAGCGCGCTCGGAACCGGACCGGTCACCCGTGGTCGTCGCAGTGCGCTGGGGGTGCTCCGAGCGGTGCAGCGGGGTGCGCGGATGAGAATTGATCAGATCGGCGGTTGCAATCCCGGCAACCGGCCCGCTCCGCCGCAATGGGGGCAGCTGCGCCACTCGCCCATCGACATGCCCGTCTCGGTCTCCCGCGTGGCTTGGATGACGTACAGGCGCGGTTCACTCACTTTGCGGAACCCCGCGCAGCTAAAGCACACGGTGTTCGGCCCTTGCTCGAATCCAGGCCCGTCCTCGCTCATGCCGACATCTTCACACGGACGGCCGATCCGTGAGACCGGATCAAGATCGCCCGCATTCGAGTCCACCATTCGGCGGAGCGGAAGAAAGATTAATCCGGCCGAGAATGAATGGCGGTTACGGAACGACCACCACGGGACGCACCGCTTCCACGACGAGCGTCGCGGGAACGGTGCCGAGGAGTCCGCCGCGCCGCCGGGACCGGCCCACGACGATCAGGTCGGCCCGGTACTGCTCGGCGACCTGCTCCAGGCCCACCGCCGGATCACCGCGGTGGTGCACGAAGTCCCAGTCGATGTCGATGTAGCGCAGGTGCGCCACGACCTCCTTCTTCAACTCCTCGACGAGGCTTTCGGCGGCTTCGCTGGCCACCGCGACCCCCATCGGGGACCAGTAGGCCACCCCGCCCACCGCCTCGACGTACACCAGGACCAGGCGCGCGCGTTCGCGACGGGCCAGTCCGGCCGCCCACGCGGCGGCGTGGAAGCTCGCGGGGCTGCCGTCCATTCCGACGACGATGCCGCCCAGCCCGTCTTTCCCGATTTCGAACTCACGCTCGGTCTTGTCGCCTTCGGCCACGCCGGAATGGTAGTAGCAGGCCCGCCACGTCCCGACGACCATGCGCCACACTCGGGGCGTGACGACCTATCGCAGCAGCTTCGAGCACGGCGAATCCGCGCACTCCGAGGTCGAGCGCCGGGCGCTGGACGCGGTCGACCTCGACGGAATCCTCCAGGACCTGCGGGAACTCGTCGCCATCCCCAGCGTCGGCGGCACCACCGGCGAGCAGGACGCGCAGCAGTGGTGCGCCGACCGGCTCCGCGGCCTCGGGCACCGGGTGGACCACTGGCGGATCGATCTCGACGAGCTCACCGCGCAGCCCGGCTTCCCCGGTCAGGAAGCGCAGCGGGACGCGGCCTACGGGTGCGTCGGCGTCGCGGGCGACGGTGATCCGGCGCTGGTGTTCTGCGGGCACACCGACGTCGTGCCGCCCGGCGACCTGGATCGCTGGCCCGATCGCGACCCGTACGCGCTGCGCGTGCGCGACGGCATCGCCGCCGGGCGCGGTACCTGCGACATGAAGGGCGGCATCGCGGCGTTCCTCGGCGCGCTGCAAGCGCTGCGCACGGCGGGGATCTCGCTGCGGCGGCCCGTCGGGGTGCACGCGGTGGTCGGCGAGGAGGACGGCGGGCTCGGCGCGTTCGCGACCTTGCGGCGCGGGCACCGGGCCGCGGCGTGCGTGCTCGCCGAACCCAGCGGGGGCACCATCGTCGCCGCCAACGGCGGATCGCTCACGTTCCGGCTGGAGATCAGCGGTCAGAGCACGCACGGCTCCACCCGGCTGCGCGGGGTGAACGCCGTCGACGGGCTGGCCGGGCTGCTGCCCGCGCTGCGGGAGCTGGAGGCGCGGCGCAACGCCGACCCGGACCCGCTCGTCGCGCACCTGGAACTGCCGTACCCGCTGTCGGTGGGTGTGGTCCGGGCCGGGGACTGGGCCAGCACGGTGCCCGACCTCGCCGTCGCCGAGGGCCGGTACGGGGTGCGGCTGGACGAGGACCTCGCGCAGGCGAAGGAGGAGTTCACCACCGCCATCGCGCGGGCCTGCGCCGACGACCCGTGGTTCGCGGAGCACCCGGTGCGGGTGAGCTGGCCCGGCGGCGTGTTCGCCAGCGGGCGGCTACCGAAGGGGCATCCGCTGCTGGAGGAGACCCGCGGCGCGGTGCTCGACGCCGGTGGCGCCGAGCCCGCGGTGCTGGGCGCCCCGTACGGCACCGACCTCCGGCAGTACGCCGCGGCCGGCGTCCCGACGCTGCAGTTCGGCCCCGGCGACATCGGCTACGCCCACGCCCACGACGAGCAGGTCTCCGTGGCCGAGCTGGAGCAGGTGGCGCGCACCTACGTCCTGCTCGCCCTCCGCCGCTGCGGCACGACCTGACCCCGCCCCGAAAGCACCACCCCTGTGTACAACTCCACGATCAAGGCCCCCGAAACACCCCCGCCCACCCGGCCACACCTTGTTCAACCACCCGCAATTTCGCGAGAATTTGCGAGGCAGCACCGACCGGCTCACCCGGAACTTCCACCCGAAACCGCAGATCAGTGGGCTATTGAGTGATCTTCGGCGGCGGTGGGGCGTTTCAATTTCTCGCGAAATTGCTGGAGTTGTCCACAGGGGCGTGAGGTGTCCACAGGGCGTGGGGTCACGGGCGGGGTCAGCAGAAGTCTCGGGAGGTGGAGGGGACTCGCATGTCGAGGCGCTGGAGGCGGTCGGCTCGGAGGTTCACGACGCCCTCGGTGCGCTCCACCGTCCCGCGGACCAGCAGCGCGGCACTGCCGCGGGCCACCGAGCGGTAGCGCGCCCACAGCCCCGGCGAGCACACCACGTTGATCATCCCGGTCTCGTCCTCCATGTTCAGGAAGGTGATGCCGCCCGCCGTGGCCGGGCGCTGCCGGTGCGTCACCGCACCCCCGACCAGCACCCGGCTCCCGTGCTCCACATCGGACAGACCGGCGGCCGGGACCGCCCCCAGCTCGTCCAGCCGGGAACGCAGGAACTGCACCGGGAAGCTGTCCGGGGACACCCCCGTCGCCCACACGTCCGCGGCCGCCAGCTCCACCCCGTCCATGCCGGGCAGCACCGGAGCCGCCGCCGTCACCGTCGTGCCCGGCAACCGGTCCGGACGGTCCCCGGCGGCGGCCGCCGCGTTCCACAACGCCTCCCTGCGGGACAAGCCGAAGCAGCCGAACGCCCCCGCCGTGGCCAGCGCCTCCATCTGCGGCGCCGTCAACGACACCCGCCGCGCCACGTCCACCAGATCCGCGAACGGGCCGTGCTCGGCGCGCTCGGCCACCAGCCGCTCCGCGACGCCCTCGCCGACGGTGCGCACCGACGCCAACCCCAGCCGCACCGCCTTCCCACCGTCCGACTCCGGGTCCGCCTCCAGGTCGGCCCGCACCCGGCTCGCGTTCACGTCCGGCCCGAACACCCGGACCCCGTGCCTGCGCGCGTCCGCGGCCAGCGACTGCGGCGAGTAGAACCCCATCGGCTGCGCCTTGAGCAACGCCGAGCAGAACGCCGCCGGGTAGTAGCGCTTGAACCAGGCGCTGGCGAACACGAGCAGCGCGAAGCTCAACGCGTGGCTCTCCGGGAAGCCGTAGTTGGCGAACGCCAGCAGCCGCGCGTACACCCGCTCCCCCAGCTCCTCGCCGATGCCGTTGGCCGCCATCCCCTCGAACAACCGGTCCCGCAGCCGCCGCATCCGCTCCCCGGAGCGCTTCGCGCCCATCGCCCGGCGCAGCTCGTCGGCCTCCGCCGCGGAGAAGCCCGCGACGTCCACCGCCAGCTGCATCAGCTGCTCCTGGAACAGCGGGACGCCCAAGGTCTTCGCCAGCGCGCCCTCCATCAGCGGGTGCTCGTACTCCCACTCCTCCAGGCCGTTGCGGCGGCGGATGTAGGGGTGCACCGAGCCGCCCTGGATCGGACCGGGGCGGATCAGCGCCACCTCCACCACCAGGTCGTAGAACTCCCGCGGCTTCAACCTCGGCAACGTCGCCAGCTGGGCCCGGCTCTCCACCTGGAACACGCCGATCGCGTCGGCGCGGCGCAGCATCTCGTACACCGCGTCGTCGGCCAGGTCCAGCTCACCCAGGTCGACGCGGCGGCCGTGGTGCTCGGCGACCAGGTCGATCGCGTAGTGCAGCGCCGAGAGCATGCCCAGGCCCAGCAGGTCGAACTTCACCAGGCCCGCCGCGGCGCAGTCGTCCTTGTCCCACTGCAGCACCGTGCGGCCCGGCATCCGCGCCCACTCCACCGGGCACACCTCGCTCACCGGCTGGTGGCAGAGCACCATGCCGCCGGAGTGGATGCCCAGGTGCCGGGGGAACCCGATGAGCGCGTTCGCCAGCTCCGTCACCTGGCTCGGGATCTCGTCGTCCGGGGGCAGCTCGTGCCAGCTCTCCACCTGCTTGCTCCACGCGTCCTGCTGCCCCGGCGAATGCCCCAGCGCCCGCGCCACGTCGCGCACCGCCGACTTCGGCCGGTACGAGATCACGTTCGCCACCTGCGCGGCGTGCGTGCGGCCGTGCTTGCGGTAGACGTACTGGATCACCTCTTCGCGGCGGTCCGACTCGATGTCCAGGTCGATGTCCGGCGGGCCGTCCCGCTCCGGCGCCAGGAACCGCTCGAACAGCAGCTCGTAGCGCACCGGGTCCGCGTTGGTGATCCGCAGCGCGAAGCACACCGCCGAGTTCGCCGCCGAACCCCGGCCCTGGCACAAGATGTCCTGCTCCTGGCAGAACCGCACGATGTCCTGCACCACCAGGAAATAACCGGGGAAGTCCAGCTGTTCGATCACCGCCAGCTCGTGCTCCAGCTGCCGGTAGGCGGCCGGGCTCCGCTGCGGCGGGCCGTAGCGGTCCAGCGCTCCCCGCATCGTCAGCTCCCGCAGGTGCCCCGCCTCGGTGCGCCCCGGCGGGACGTCGAACGGCGGCAGCCGCGGCGCCACCAGGCGCAGGTCGAACGCGCACTCCCGGCCCAGTTCCGCGGCGGCGGCCACCACGCCCGGGTAGCGGGCGAACCGGCGCTCCATCTCCGCCCCGGAACGCAGGTGCGCCGCCGCCGACGGCGGCAGCCAGCCGTCCATCGCGTCCAGGCTGCTGCGCGCGCGGATCGCCGCCAGCACCGACGCGACCCGCTCCCGGCTGGGGGTGGCCAGGTGCGCCGCCGTGGACGCCACCGCCCGCAGGTCGTGGCGCCGCGCCAGCTCGTACAGCGCGTCGTTGCGCACCGAATCCTCCGGAGCTCCGTGATCGGTCAGCTCCACCGCCACGTTGTCCGCGCCGAACAGCGCCACCAACCGGTCCAGTTCCGCCGACGCCGCCGACATCCCGCCGGACTCCCACGCCGAGCGCACCGCGCCCTTGCGGCAGCCGGTCAGCACCAGCCAGTGGCCCGCGGCCTCCGCGGCGAGTTCCGCCAAGTCGTACTGCGGCCGGCCCTTCTCCTGCCCGCGCAGCTGCGCGGTGCTGATCGCCCGGCACAACCGGCCGTAGCCCGCCGGGTCGCGGGCCAGCACCAGCAGGTGCCGGTCCGGCGGGTCCGGTTCCCCGGTGCGCCCGCTCGCCCGCCCGCCCGCCGGGCCGAGGCTCAGCTCGGAGCCGAACAGGGTGCGCATGCCGTGTTCGGCGGCGGCCTCCGCGAAGCGCACCACCCCGTACATGCCGTCGTGGTCGGTCAGCGCCACCGATTCCAGCCCGAGCCGGGCCGCTTCGGCGACCAGTTCCTCCGGGTAGCTCGCGCCGTCGAGGAAGCTGAAGTGCGAGTGCGCGTGCAGTTCGGCGTACGGCACCGCCGCGACGGCGGGTTCACCGCCGCCCGCGTAGGGCGCGCGGGCCCGGGTCCAGGCCGGGCTGTCCCCGCCGTCGCCGGGGAAGGACTCGTCGCGTGGCAGGGTTCCCTTGCCGGACAACGCCTTTTCCAGTTCCGACCAGGACTGCGGCGGATTGAACCAGCTCACCTGTACACCCCTTGCACCCACCACTCGTCGTTCTCGTGCACCAGCAGCAGGGCTACTTCGCCCTGCTCATCGGGATCTCCGCCCGCCGCGGCCTGCGGCCCGCCGGTGGCCCCGGAGCCAGGCGAGTTCGCATCGAACTCCGCCCCGGACCCGTCGTCCGGGCGCGAGGAGCGGCCGCCCCGGTCGTGCGCACCAGGTCCGGCCGGTTCCGCGTGCCGGTGCCCGCGTCCGGGCGACGGCCGCTGCGGGGCCCGACCGCTCGGCAGGTTCCGGACCGGCGCGACGGTGCCCGGCTCCGCGCGGCCGGTCTCCCCGGCCGGGGCCAGCACGACCTGCATCCGCGCCACCGTTCCCGGCGAGACACCTGCCCCCGCCACCTCCGGCCCGGCACCCGAGGCGGACGCCGCCGGACCCGCCGCGTCCGGGGCGCCGCGAGGCGGGTCCCACCAGCGCTCCCGCAGCGGCCACGGCCCGGCCCAGCCGACCACCGTCCGCGCGCGTCCCCGCACCAGCACCCGGTGCGGCGGTGCGGTCAGCTCCAGCCGGGAGGTGATCCGCACCGGCTCTCCCGCCGCGTCCAGGACCGTCGCGGGCCACGGCGACTCGGGCAGCACCGACGGCGACGGCGCCGGAATCCGCCCCGGCCACGGCCGATCCGGTTCCCGCTGCGGGCGACGCTCCGCGCCCCACGGCACCAGCGTCACCCGATCCCGCGCGTCCCGGCCGCCGGACGGGATTCCCACCAGCACCTGGTCCGGGCCGAGCAGACCTTGCACGCGCACGAACGCCCTGCCCGCACGAGCATCGGCTGCGCCGGTGGCCGAGCGCATCAGGTCCAGCTGGAGCCCGCCCGCGCCCACGACCTCCTCCGGGCACAGCTCCAGCACCGCCACCCCTGAGGTGGGGCGGGGTTCCCGCGAGCGGGCGCTGAGCCAGCCGTCGAGCTGCCAGCGCACCCGGTCCACGGTGTCGGCCGGGGTCAGCGGCTCCGCGCACCGCCACACCCGGTGCAGCTGTTCGCCGTTCTCGGTCCGCGCCGAGATGCCCAGCCGCGTGCAGGCGAGACCGCGCTCGCCCAGCAGCAGGTGCAGCCGTTCCGCCAGCGACTTCGCGGCGAACGCGGCGGCGTCCACCCGGTCCACCGGTGGATCCAGCCGCTCGGTGACCGCCAGCTCCGGCGGCGGGCGCCGCCGATCCGGCGGGCGTTCTTCCTCGCCGCGCGCGGCGCGCTGAGCCAGCAGCGCATCGGCGCCGAAGCGGGTCGCGACGTCACCGGGCACCAGCGCGGCGAACTCGCCGAGCGTGCGGATGCCCAAGCGGCGCAGCAGATCCACCAGTTCCGCCCGGTCCGTCGTGAGCCGCTGCGCGGGCTGGTCGATCTCGGCGATGTCGAGCGGGGCGAGGAACTCCCGGCTCCCGCCCGGTGCCACCAGCACTCCGCGCCGAGCCGCGAGCACTCCGGCGAACAGCCCGTCGGCCGCTCCCACCTGGCATTCCACCCCGGCTCGCGCGGCGACCTGGTCGACCAGCCGTTCCGCGGCGGCGTCCTCCGACCCGAAGTACCGCGCCGGCCCGCGTGCCGGGACCGCCACCAGCCCCGGGCGCACGATCTCCACGCCGGGCGTGAGCTGCTCCACCGCCGCCACGACCGGCTCGAACAGCCGCGCGTCCCGCGCGGGGTCGTGCTCGGACACCGCGAGCTCCGGGCACCGCCCCTGCGCTTCCCGGCGCCGCATCCCGCGCCGCACTCCGGCGTCCCGCGCCGTCGCCGAACAGGCCAACACCCGGTTCGCGCTGAACACCGCGGCGGGTGCCAGCGGGCCGAGCCCGTCGGCCAGCGCCGCGGCGACCACCGGCCAATCCGGGCACCACACGAGGAACCGCCGCACCGCGCGACCGGGCCGCGCATCCGGCTCCACCGCGCCCGGATCGGCGAAGCCCTCCACTGCCCGGCCGGGAGAGGAACGGCCCGCGACGTCATCCGGCACGGTCGCCACCCGCCACCGAACGCAGCGCCCCGCGTCCTCGGTCGGTCCGCGCGGAGCCGCCCGGCATTCCCGGGACCACCCAGCCGTCCGAAGCGTCCGGACCGCTTCCGCCCTCCGCGCCTCGACCGGCCAGGCCGTCCTGCCCGTCGCCCGGAATCCGGACCGGCGGCTCACCGACCTCCGCGTCCGGCACCGGCGACGCCACCGGTCCACCTCGGCCCGGCAAGAGCAACCGGCACGAACGCGGCCGGGAAGCCGCGCCTCGACCGCTCGCCCCCACCGTGATCTCCCGCTCCCGCAGGTGACCATGGCCCTGCCCGAGGCCGTGCCAGCGCGCCTGCGTGCAGCGCAACCGCACTTCGGCCCCCGGCCAGGAACCGAACGGCAGCAGCACCGCGCCACGGTGCCGAGCCCGCGTGGACAACCGGCGGGCATCGGCCTCGGTCACCAGCCCCGGTCGACCGACCACCACCAGGTCCACCCCGTCGAGCAAGGCGGAGATCACCGCGACCGGGTCGTCGCCCGGTCGCGGGACCAAGGCCAGCCGGGACAGCTCCACCCCGGCCTCGGCCGCCGCGGCCAGCCCGAGACCGGGCAGCCCGACCACGGCCGCCCAAGATCCCGCCGCCGTCGCCTCGGACAGCAAGGCGAACAGCAGCGAAGTCGATTCGTGCACCGCCACCGTGCTGCCACGGCGCAGGCCTGGCCATGGCAGCACGGCGGCGAATTCCGCCCGCGTGGGCAGCACCCGTCCCGCAACGGGATCGCCGCCCACCTCTGCGGCCGAGGAGGCCACGGACACCCCGTGAGCCGTGGCCACCCCGTCCAACGCCACCAAGGGCGTACTCGCGGACATCCGCTGTCTCCCCACCTCGTTCGCAGGGATGCCCGACCCCTTCTCGGGCATCCACGTCCGCTGTGGGGAGACAGCGGAGAGGTCGTGTCGTCTGCACCCGAACGACACCACCCCGTGGAGCAACCGCCCCCCGACGGCGATCGCTCCAGAGTTCTTCCAGTTCTTCCAGTCCTTCCGGCGGCCCCTCGCTCGCGGACCACCGCTGTTGCCGTTGCACCCCTTCCTCGACATCACCCGTTGACGATCACCCGTCGTTCCCGCACGCCCCCGCGACGCGGGGGAACCTCCGGATTCCAGCGGGCCGAGAACCCCGCGTCCCGGACCACCCAGGCCGTTCCCGGCCTTTTCCAGAGATCGAACTTGCGTTCGATTGACCTAAGTAAACCCTGGCCACAGCGCCGCCGTCAAGGCGTTCACACCAAAGAGCGAACACAAGTTCGATAACCGCAGGTCGACGTCGCACCGCCCCGTCCAAGCCCCCCGGCCTCGCCCCGGACGGACCCATCCTGCACCCGAACACCGACAATCCCGCCCACGGCGAAGCCCCGCCCGGACGTCCCCGGCGCACGAAAAAGGGGCGGCACGGGATTCCCGTGCCGCCCCTCCCCGGAGCCCTTCTTCTCACCGCTTCCAATCAGCGGCGAAGCCGTGCCTGGCGGCCGAAGGCCGTGCCTTGGGCGGCGAAGCCCGCCTGCCTTGCGGCCGAAGGCCGTGCCTGTATTCGCGCAGCGAATAGCCCACGTCGAAAAGCCCTCACCCGCGGGTTCTCAGCTTCCTTCTCGCGAGGACAGCTTTTTCCCTCGTGGCGGAGCCACTTGGGAAAAAGATCCCGCAGCGAGAAGGACGCTGAGGTTCCGCCACCCGACCACAGAGCAAAACGAGCCGTGAAACCCCAGCTCAGTGCGCGAAGTGTCGGGTGCCTGTCAGGTACAACGGCACGCCCGCCGCCTCGCACGCCTCGATGGTCTCGTTGTCCCGCACCGAACCGCCGGGCTGCACGATGGCCCGCACGCCCGCCTCGATCAGCGCCTGCGGCCCGTCGCCGAACGGGAAGAACGCGTCGGAGGCGACCACCGAACCGCGGGCCCGCTCACCGGCCCGGGCCACCGCCAGCCGCGCCGAGTCGACCCGGTTGACCTGGCCCATGCCGACACCGACCGTGGCGCCGTCATCGGCCAGCAGGATCGCGTTCGACTTCACCGCGCGGCACGCGCGCCAGGCGAAGCTCAGGTCGGCCAGCGTCGCCTCGTCCGCCGCGGACCCCGCCGCCAGCGTCCAGTTCGCCGGGTCGTCGCCCTCGGCGTCGATCGCGTCGGACTGCTGCGCCAGCACCCCGCCGGAGATGGCCCGCATCTCGATCCGGCCCGACCGCGGCGGCTGCGCGGTCAGCACGCGCACGTTCTTCTTCCGCGTCAGCACGTCGACGGCGCCGTCGGCGTACCCGGGAGCGACGACGACCTCGGTGAACACCTCCGCGATCTGCTCCGCCATCGGCACCGTCACCTCGCGGTTCGCCGCGATCACGCCGCCGAACGCGCTCACCGGGTCGCACTCGTGCGCCTTGCGGTGCGCGTCGGCGATGTCGTCGGCGACGGCGATGCCGCACGGGTTCGCGTGCTTGATGATCGCCACGCAGGGCTGCGCGTGGTCGTGCGCGGAGCGCCACGCGGCGTCCGCGTCCACGTAGTTGTTGTACGACATCTCCTTGCCGTGCAGCTGGGCCGCCGCGGCCAGGCCCGTCGCCTCGCCGCCGGAGACGTAGAGCGCGGCGGCCTGGTGCGGGTTCTCGCCGTAGCGCAGCGCCGAACGCCGCTCCCACGTCTCGCCCAGCCAGCCGGGGAACGCCGAGTCGTCGCCCGTCGGCACCCGGCTCATCCACCCGGCCACGGCCACGTCGTAGGACGCCGTGTGGCGGAAGGCCTCCGCGGCCAGCTCCACCCGCTCGGGCAGGGTGAAGCCGCCCGCGCGCACCTGCTCCAGCAGCCACTCGTACTTGCTCGGGTCGACGACCACGGCGACGTTGCCGTGGTTCTTCGCCGAGGCGCGCACCATCGCGGGGCCGCCGATGTCGATCTGCTCGATCACCTCGTCCGGGCCCGCGCCGGAGGCGACGGTCCGCACGAACGGGTACAGGTTCACCACGAGCAGGTCGAACGCCGGGATGTCCAGTTCCGCCAGCTGCTCGGCGTGCTCCGGGCGCCGGAGGTCGGCGAGCAGGCCCGCGTGCACCCGCGGATGCAGCGTCTTGACCCGGCCGTCCAACGCCTCCGGGAACCCGGTGAGCTCCTCGACGGGGGTCACCGGCACTCCGGCGTCGGCGAGGGCGCGCGCGGTGCCGCCCGTGGAGACGATCTCCACGCCGGCCGCGTGCAGCCCGGTGGCCAGGTCCAGCAGGCCGGACTTGTCGGACACGCCGATCAACGCCCGGCGCACCGGCCGCCGTTCCTGCGAGTTCTGGGTCACGGGATTTCCACCTTCCGTCCCTGCACGGTCCAGCCGTGCCGCGCGAGCTGTTCCAGGGTCTCGACCAGCAGCCGCCGCTCGACCGCCTTGATGCGTTCGTGCAGGCTCGCCTCGTCATCGCCGGGCAGTACCGGCACGGCCTCCTGCGCCAGGATCGGGCCGGTGTCCACGCCCGCGTCGACCACGAACAGCGTGCAGCCGGTGACGCGCACCCCGTAGTCCAGGGCGTCGCGCACCCCGTGCATACCGGGGAACGCGGGCAGCAGCGCCGGGTGGCTGTTGAGGTAGCGACCGCCGAAGCGGGCCAGGAAGCGCTCACCGGCGAGCTTCATGAAGCCCGCGGACACGACCAGGTCCGGTTCGTAGGCGGCGCACGCCTCGGTCAGCGCCTCGTCCCAGTCCTGCCTGGAGGCGTGGTCGGCGACGCGGCGCACGAACGTCGGGATCCCGGCGCGCTCGGCTCGGGCGAGGCCTTCGATGCCGGGCCGGTCCGCGCCGACCGCCACGATCCGCACCGGGTGCCCGGCTTGCGCGGTGGCGTCCAGCATGGCTTGCAGCAGGGTTCCGGAACCGGAGACCAGCACGAGCACGCGGGCGGGTTCGGCGGGGCGGAACCGCGTCGGCCCCTGCGCGGCCGGATCCGGCCCGGAGGCGCCGGGGGCAGGGTCCGGATGTGCTGCGGAGGCCGCGTTCGATGCGGGGGTGCTCAGCTCTGACTCCTGACAGTGCCTGGTCACGATCTCACCGAGCAGCGTAGGCGGCGGGCCCGTCCCGGACTCGGCCAGGTCCGGCGCGAGTGGCCCAGCCCTCACCGGCTCAGCGGTCGTCGGCCCGGGGTTCGGCGCCGGAGGACGGCGCGCCCGGCTCGGGCTCCGCGTCGTGGTCGTCGCCGGGCCGCTCGTCGACGGCGGGCCCCTCGTCGGCGTAGAGGTCCCCGGACCAGGACACCACCGGTTCGGCGGCGTCGGCCTGCTGGGCGCGCAGGACCAGGTCGGCCCATTCCGCCTCGTCGACGTCGAACTCGTCGGCTTCGAGGTCCACTTCTTCCAGTTCGGGAGCGTCCTGGTCCTCGTCGGCGTCGTTCTCGGCGTCGTCCTCGTCTGAGTCGTCCGCCGTTTCGGAGTCGTCCGCCGCGTCGTCCGCCACCTCGTCGACGACCTCGTCCGCCACGTCGGGCTCCGGCGGCGCCTCCGCGTCAGACTCCGCCGCGGGGGACGCCGGATCGGCCGGGAACAACCACATCGCGGGCAGCGCGGGGACCAGCACCCAGCCGAAGGTGACCAGCGCCGAGAGCACCGGATGCAGCGAGATCGGGTCGAATCCACCGCCACCGGCGCTGCCACCGGTCGCGGCGGCGACCACCAGCACGCCGCTCGCCGCGACCAGCGCGGCGAGCGCGACCGACGCCGACCGGTGCGCGCCGCCGAGGTCGCGACCGCAGCGCACGCCCACGAACACGCCCGCGGCGACCGGCAGCAGCACGACCGCGGACCACCACCACGCCGCGTCCCCCGGCGGGAGCGCCACCAGCAGCGGGAACTCCGGAACCGGACCGGGCGACGTGCCGTAGAAGCGCACGGCCAGCTCGCCGACGCCGATCCCCGGCCCGGCCGCGAACGACCACCCGGCCACCATCGCGTTGGGCAGGTACAGCAACGACAGCAGCAGCATCCCGAACACGTCCCCCGCCGAGTCCGCCCTGCTCAGCAAGTCCCCGACGCGCGGCGCGGACAGGAACAGCGCGATCACCGCCACCAGCGCGCCGGCGCCCAGCAGGCACGCCCAGGCCAGCAGGCCACCGCGGAGCCCGGCGCTGATCGTCGGACCCGCGAGCCGCCGCAGGGCGGCGAGCAGCTCGCCGTACCGGCAGGCCCCGGCCGCCGAAGCGGCGGCGGCGATCAGTCCGCAGCGCAGGAACGCCCCCGGCACCGACGCGTCGACGACTCCGCCGAGCAGCGCGGCCAGCGCCGCCCCCAGCACCGCGTGCGTGAAGCCGACCACGCCGATCACCCGGACCGCGTCGCGGGCACCGCTGAGCTCGTAGCGGCGCAGGAAGGCGGCGGTGATCGCGGCGATCAGCAGGCCGAGCGCGATGGTCGGCAGGAACGGCAGCACCGACAGCGGCGCGCCGAGGATCAGCAGCGGCACCTGGTGGGCGGCGAGCCACCCCGGCACCGCGGCGGCCAGCAGGGCCGGCAGCGCGACGTCCGCACCGCGGGCGGTGCCGGTGGCGAGCGCGAGCAGCGTCGCGGCCAGCAGGTAGCCGATCAGGGTCGTGGTGACCACGACCAAGCCGAGGCGCCGCGCCCCGATCCGGTCGCGGTGCTCCTCGTCGGGCTCGGGCACCAGGTCCGGATCGGGCAGCGATTCGATCAGCGGCATGCGGCCGAATCTCGCACCCGGCTCCGCGCGCACCGCCCATGACTCGCCGCAGCGTCCGCCCATCGGGCGACGTCGATCACGCTGCGTCCAGGCCGGTTCCGGAACGCGCGAAGGGCGCCGCCGCGAATGCGGTCGGCGCCCTTCGGCTCGCGGACCCGGTCCGCGCGATCGAACTAGTGCGAGGAACCCGGGTACGGCATCTGCCGCGTGCCCTCGGGCCCGTCGGGGACCTGCGACTGCGGGCCGGAGGCCGGGCCGGGGTCACCGGTGGCCGAGCCGCCCGCGGGGCTCTCCGGGCCCTGCGGACCGGGGCCACCCGGACCGCCCGGAGCACCGGGACCGCCGTAGCCGCCCGGCGCGCCCGGTCCGCCGTAACCGCCCTGCGGGCCCGGACCACCGGGGCCGCCCTGACCGGGGTGCCCGGGACCGCCCTGCGGTCCGGGACCGCCGGGGTGTCCGCCGGGCGGCGGCTGGCCGGGGCCGCCCTGCGGCCCGCCGTAACCGGGCTGACCGCCCGGCGGCGGTCCCCACTGCTGCTGGGGCTGGCCGGGCTGCTGCCCGAACGGCGGCTGGCCGCCGGGGCCGCCCGGACCGGGCTGGCCGGGGCCGCCGAGCGGCGGGAACGGACCGGTGTTCGGGCCTTGCTGGCGTCCGCGCGGCTCGGGCTTCTTGCCGCCGCCGACCGCGACGACCTCGGCCTCGGCGAGCACCAGCACGACGACGGCGACGGCCTGCACGAGGGCCAGGACCAGCTGCACGATCACGACGGCGCCTGCGAGTCCGCCGACCACGGCCTGCAGCAGCGCCAGCACGCCGTAGACCGCGAGCGGGGTGGCGGCGACCAGGGTGTTCGGGGACTTCGGCAGCTTCCGCATCCCCATCAGCACGGCGGTCGCGATGATCGCGAGACCGGCGGTTCCGGTGATGAGCCCGGCGGCGGCCGGGTCGAAGAAGCCGAGGACGTACGCGACGATCCCGGCGCCCGCGGCCACGAGGGGCAGGACGGACTTGATGTCGGTGCCGCCCGCGTCACCGGGCTGCGGCGTCTCCGCACGAGGAGGCCCTGCGTGCGGAGGTGCCTGCTGGTGGGGCGGGGGCGCACCGTAGGGCGTGGACATGATTGAGAGGACTCCTCCTCGCCGAGGGTCAGGAGAACGCAAGTGTCACTTGGAAGAGTGACACTCGAAACGGTATCGGACTGTGATTCAGCCGCCGAACGGGTACGACGATCCGCGGTCGTCCGCCCGAATCGCTCGGCCGAACCGCGCCCCGGCGCGTTCACCCCGGTCACCACCCGCGCGGAGCCCGCAGGGGACCGGCCGAGACGTGGCCCATCGCGGCGGCGGGCGCTCCCGGTTGGCAACTGTGGAGAAGTTCACCGCCGCGGCCCGGAACACGACCGGCCCCATGACCTCGGACGACGGGCCGGAACGACCGGGGCCGGGCACCCGAATAAGGTGCCCGGCCCCGGTCGTGAAGCGGAAAGTCAGCCCTTGACGATCTCGCGCATGAGGTTCGCGGTCTCGCTGGGGGTCTTGCCGACCTTGACGCCGGCGGCCTCCAGAGCTTCCTTCTTCGCCGCCGCGGTACCCGACGAACCGGACACGATGGCGCCCGCGTGGCCCATCGTCTTGCCCTCCGGCGCGGTGAACCCGGCGACGTAGCCCACCACGGGCTTGGTGATGTTGGCCTTGATGTAGTCCGCGGCGCGCTCCTCGGCGTCGCCACCGATCTCGCCGATCATCACGATCGCCTCGGTCTCCGGGTCGTCCTGGAACGCCTGGAGCGCATCGATGTGCGTGGTGCCGATGATCGGGTCACCGCCGATGCCGACCGCGGTGGAGAAACCGATGTCGCGCAGCTCGTACATCATCTGGTACGTCAGCGTGCCCGACTTCGACACCAGGCCGATCTTGCCGGGGCCGGTGATGTCCGCCGGGATGATGCCCGCGTTGGACTTGCCGGGCGAGATCACGCCGGGGCAGTTCGGCCCGACGATGCGGGTCTTGTTGCCGGTGGCGTTCGCGTGCGCCCAGAAGTACGCCGAGTCGTGCACCGGGATGCCCTCGGTGATGACCACGGCGAGCGGGATCTCGGCGTCGATGGCCTCGACGACCGCGTCCTTGGCGAACTTCGGCGGCACGAACAGCACCGACACGTCGGCGCCGGTCTCCTTCATCGCCTCGGCGACGGTGCCGAAGACCTTGAGCTGCTTGCCCTCGATCTCGACGGTCTGCCCGGCCTTGCGGGCGTTGACGCCACCGACGATGTTCGTGCCCGACTTCAGCATCCGCGCGGTGTGCTTGGTGCCCTCGGACCCGGTGATGCCCTGGACGATGACCTTGCTGTCGTCATTGAGGAAGATGGCCATGGGTCACGCCCCCGCAGCAGCAAGTTCGGCGGCCTTGTCGGCCGCGCCGTCCATCGTGTCGACCAAGGTGACCAGCGGGTGGTTCGCCTCGGCCAGGATGCGCCGGCCTTCCTCGACGTTGTTGCCGTCGAGGCGGACGACCAGCGGCTTGGTCGCGTCGTCGCCCAGGATCTTCAGCGCCTGCACGATGCCGTTGGCGACGGCGTCGCACGCGGTGATCCCGCCGAAGACGTTGACGAACACCGACTTCACGTCGCTGTCGCCGAGGATCACGTCCAGTCCGGCCGCCATGACCTCGGCGGACGCGCCGCCGCCGATGTCCAGGAAGTTCGCCGGCTTGACGTTGTTGTGCGCCTCGCCCGCGTAGGCCACCACGTCCAGCGTGGACATGACCAGACCGGCACCGTTGCCGATGATGCCGACCTCGCCGTCCAGCTTGACGTAGTTGAGGTCCTTGGCCTTGGCCTTCGCCTCCAGCGGGTCCTCCGCCTCGGCGTCGACCAGACCGGCCTGCTGCGGCTGCCGGAACGAAGCGTTCTCGTCCAGCGTGACCTTGCCGTCCAACGCGATGATCTTGCCCTGCGGGTCCTTGACCAGCGGGTTGATCTCGACGAGCGTGGCGTCCTCCGAAACGAAGGTCTCCCACAGCTTGACGATCACGTCGACGACCTGGTCGGCGACCTCGGCCGGGAACTTCGCGGCGTCGACGATCTCGCGGGCCTTGGCGGCGTCCACGCCCTGGATCGGGTCGATCGCGATGCGCGCCAGAGCCTCGGGCTTGGTCGCGGCGACTTCCTCGATCTCCATCCCACCCTCGACCGAGGCCATCGCCAGGAAGTTCCTGTTGGCGCGGTCGAGCAGGAAGGAGAAGTAGTACTCGTCGGCGATGTCGGAGGCGGTCGTGATCAGCACACGACGCGTCACGTGGCCCTTGATGTCCAAGCCGAGGATCGCCTCGGCCTTGGTCTGGGCCTCGTCCGGCGTCTCGGCCAGCTTCACGCCGCCGGCCTTGCCGCGGCCCCCGGTTTTCACCTGGGCCTTGACCACCACGGGCCCGCCGAGTTCATCGGCGGCTGCCTTGGCCTCTTCGGGGGTTACGGCCACGGAACCGGGCAGCGTCGGCACTCCGTGGGAAGCGAAGAGTTCCTTCGCCTGGTACTCGTACAGGTCCACTCGACTCTCCTGCGACGTCGGTGTCGGACTCGGCGACGATAGCGACCTGCGAGGACCGCCGGTGCGCCGCACCCGGTGAACTGGCTCACCTCATTGGCCCGATCGCCGCAGGTGAATGCATCCAGACCGGCTATTTCACCGAGTTGAAACCGCTGGATGCGGCGCGTAAGTGACGAACGGAACACCTCTTCAGGACCCGTCAAGGGGACCCAGAACACAATTTCCCCGGTTTTTCCGGAGCAGTGAGGTTCCGTCGGAGCACGCCGAACCGACCGGTTCGTCTCCGCCGCCGCCCACGCGGTCCGCGACGGCGGCCCCGGACCGCGACCGCGAGCCTCACCGCCCGCCTTTGATCTTGGCTTTCCGGCCGAGCAATGTTCTTGATCCGTGTCTTGTCAGCGGCGAAGCCGCTGAGCAGCGACCAGCTTGAGCAACCGGCACCGCAGCGGGTTCTCAGCGGTTTCCTCGCGAGGACAGCTTTTTCGCTCGTGGCGGAGCCACTCGGCAAAAAGATCCCGCAGCGAGGAAACCGCTGAGGTTCCGCCACCCGACCCACTACCCAGGCCAGGGACCAAGGGTCAGTCCCGGCGAGCGGCGAGGATCGCTGTGATCAGCAGGGTGAGGATCGCGGCCAGGGCGAACCACAGCCCCAGCGCGGGGGAGCCGCCCTCGGTGCGGTCGGCGGTGAGCGGGAACTCCAGGGCGCGCGCGGCCATCACCAGCGCCGCGCCGCCGAGCAGCGCCACCGCCCGCGCGGGACGGCTGCGGGCCGCGAGCACCGCGGCGATCAGCACCGCCGCACCTGCCCCGATCAGGCCCCACGAGGTGGTGCCGAACTCGGTGAACACGCCCGGCGCGGTGTAGCCGGGAGCGGCGAGCACCGGCAGCAGGACAGCGGCCAGGCCCAGCAGCGCCGAGATCCCGGCGGGCACCGCCACGACCGGCCGCCAGTCCCGTTCGGTGAGGTCCACGTCGTCGCGCTCCACGCCGCCGGCGAGCGCGGCCACGATCGCGGCGAGCACCGCGAGCACCATCGCCGCCCCGGACGTCCACGCCCCCGGGCCCGCGGTCGCCCCGGCGACTTGGGTGGAGGTGAGCACGGTGTCCAGCGCGGCGGCGCCCGCCAGCGGCAGCATCGCCCAGGCCACGGTCAGCGCGGGGCGCAGCGCGGTGGCGGTGCGCGGCACGAGCAGGCCCGCGCCGAGCAGCACCAGCACGACACCGCCGGGCCACAGCAGCCGCGCGGGGTAGAGCGAGGGGTCGTCGACCCAGCTCGGCATCTCCAGGTGCGGCAGGAGCGCGGAGGTGATCGCGAGCGCCCCGGCGGCCAGCGCCAGCACGCCCGAGGTCCGCAGCAGCTTCGTCAGCGCGGGCAGCGCCACGTCGCCGCGGTCGCGGTCGGGATTGCGCCCGCCCACCACGGCGAGGGCCACCAGCGCCACCGCCGCGGCCAGCCCGAGCACCGGGCCCCAGCCGAGCTGGAGCCGGGGCAGCACGGCCACCGAGAGCAGCGGTGGCACCACGGCGGCGGCCAGTCCGGCGGCGAGCCCGAGCAGTCCGCCGCGCACCAGCTCCGGATCGGTGGCTCCGGCCGTGAACGCGGCGGCGGCGGGCACCGCGATCGCCAGCAGCAGGCTGCCGACCGCGACCGCGACCGGTGCGTCCACGACGGACTTGGCCAGCAGGTACGGGTCGTCGGAGATGAACGGACCCATCAGCAGGCCGACCGCGGCGACGGCCGTCGCGCACAGCACCAGCGCGAGCAGGCCCTGCCGTCGAGCTCCGGCGGCGGAGGCCGCCCCGGCCTCGCCCGCGCGGGGGGAATCGTGCGGCGCGCCGTCGCTGACGGGAAGCCCGCTGAAGGGATCACCGCCGAACGAGGTGCCGGCGGTGTGCTCGAACAGGCCGCGTCCCGCGATCAGCGCGAGGACGCCCGCGACGAGGGTGAGCACGTGCCCGGCGAGCAGCACCCAGGTGCCGAAGGCCGGGGCGAGCGGGTCGAGCGTGTCGGGCAGCAGCAGTTCCGGGCGGGCGGCGAGGCCCGCGTCGACGACGAGCTGCGCATCGTGCGCGAGCCTGCCGGGCGCGAGCACCGCGGGCCCGAGCAGCACGGCGGCGGCCAGGGCGGGGCGAGCGCGCCGGGACAGCCCGGCGAGCACGGCGGGGATCAGCGCCAGGAGCAGCAGCACCGGCCAGGCCTGGAACGCCGCGGGCATGTCCGGCACGACCAGGCCCAGCAGCGGGGCGAGCCCGGTGAGCAGTGCGCCGAGGGCGGACAGCGCGATCGCCGCGGTGAGACCGGTCGGGGGGCCGCCGGGTTCGGGTGCCGCCGGACGGCTCATCTGCGCCTCCGAGGTTTCGAACGGGAGATCGGGCCGTGCGCTCACCGCGCCGACGCTAGCAACCGATCTACCGGGTTCCCCCTGGGGTTCAGCGGATCGCTACGGACGGTCGCGGCGGATCGGCCACGGGCGGCGGTTGCGCCCGCCCCGCGACGATCCCGGTGCCGTCGGGAATAACGGAGGTTCTTAGCGCGCTCGTACGACTTGAGGCCTCGGAAGGGTCATCGGGGTTGAGTGCATTGCGCTGTTTTTTCTGTGACTTGCGCCACACTCAGGCGTGTCTCGCTACCGGGCGAAGCGGAACGACCCCGTTTCCATAGTCCAAATGGGAGCGACTTCCTCGATCACGAACCGGCAGGCAGTGCCACTCGGTAACCCCGCCGGGATCGCCGTTTCACCGTGCGCGACCACCCGCGCCGACCTCCGCATCGCCACTGTCCGTGAGCGAACGGCCACTGATCGGGATTTGCCCCTAGGGGATCAGCCTGGTTACTGTCCCCCGGTCCGTTGTCACGGTCCGATCACGACTGCCGGTTACCCCGACCGGCGCCCCGGAACCCCGTCCGGGAGCGTGTTACGGACTCCCCGAGACGGAAGGGCAGGCCTTGTCTCGACACCGCTCCCCCGGCGGCGCCCCGATCGCCGAGGAGTCGTCCCCGCACGATCCCCCGCATCAGCGCCAGCGGCGGTTCTCCACCCCACCTTCGGTCATTCGCGGACGCCTGGTCGTCGCGGCCGTCGCGGCAGGCGCTTTCGCCGCCGCCGGTCAGTCGATGGCCAGCGGCGAGCCCGCTCCGGACCAGGACGGCATCAACCCGATGGCTTCCGGCCAGGACGCCGCCGCCTCGTTCGGCTCCGTCGTCGGTGACTCCGGCGGCGGCATGGGCGGCTCCGCCCCGGCGCCGGAGATGCTCCCGGTCCCCCGGGCCAGCAGCGCCGGCTCCGAAGTCGAGAAGCTGGCCAAGAGCGAGCGCATCTCCGAGCAGCGCGCCGAAGAAGAAGCCGAGCGGATCGCCGCTGAGGAGGAGGCGAAGCGGCCGAAGGTCGTCGCCCCCGCCGAGGGCTCCTTCACCTCCGGTTTCGGTGGCCGCTGGGGCACCACGCACTACGGCATCGACATCGCCAACAGCAAGGGCACCCCGATCGTCTCCGCGCAGGACGGCGTGGTCATCGAGGCGGGTCCGGCCAGCGGCTTCGGCCTGTGGGTGCGCGTGCAGCACGACGACGGCACGATCACCGTCTACGGCCACGTCAACACCATCACCGCCAGCGAAGGCGAGAGCGTCAAGGCCGGCGACCAGATCGCCACCATGGGCAACCGCGGCTTCTCCACCGGCACCCACCTGCACTTCGAGGTGTGGAACGCCAGCGGCAAGAAGATCAACCCGATGCCCTGGCTGAGCGCTCGCGGCGTCGACGTCAGCTGATCTCCCGCCATCCGAGCGGATGGCCCGTCCGACCGCACCCGGTCCGATGCGCCATCCGCTCGACGCGGCAGGGGTAGCCATCCGCTCGACGCGGCAGGGGTAGCCCTCCGCTCGTCCGTCAGGGCGGGCATCTCCTCGCGGAGGAGTTCGGAGAGGCGGCGCTTCTCGGCCAGCCGCCTACTGCGCGACGAGTTCGGACTCCAGGTGGCCCGCTCCGCGTTCACCGCGCCCCGGATTCATACGGCTTCTTCATTCCACGACTTCGTGCAGCAAACGTAGCGTCGGGTTCTCACCGAAAGCACACTTCTGCTGGGAGAACCGTCATGACCCGCGAGAAGGCCGACTTCACCGGTGCCCGAGCGACCATGCTCGCCACCCTCTACGGCCGGGCGCTGCACAGCCGCACCGAGAACCCGGTGCTGCACGACCCGTACGCGGAGGAGGCGGTCGCGCGCATCGACCACGACTTCTCCACCACGGGGTTGCGCGGTGGGGACGCGCTGTCGATCGCGCTGCGCGGTCGCACGTTCGACGACCTGACCGCGGCCCGGCTCGCCGCCGACCCGGAGGTCACGGTGCTGCACCTGGGCTGCGGGCTCGACAGCCGCGGGCAGCGGCTCGCGCCGCCGCCGAGCGTCGAGTGGTACGACATCGACTTCCCCGAGGTCATCGACCTGCGCGACCGGATCTACCCGGCGCGGGAGCACCACCACACCATCGGCTCCCCCGTCACCGCCCCTGATCTGCTCGACGGCATCCCGAACGACAAGCCCGCCCTGGTCGTCGCGGAGGGCCTCGTCATGTACTTGGAGGAGGCGGAGGGCGTAGCGCTGCTGCGGCGGATCACCGAGCACTTCCCCGGCGGCCACCTCGTCTTCGACGTCCAGAGCCCGCTGGCGGTGCGCTGGGCGCACCGCCTCAACGGAGCGGTCCGAGCGGCCGACGCCCGCTTGAAGTGGGGGGTCCGCAGCGGCACCGAACTGGAACGAGCGGTCCCCGGCCTGTTCCTCGACGAGGAGATGACCTTCTTCGACATCCCCGGCCTGGAACGCCTCACCCCCACCAACCGAGCCCTAGTCCACACCCTAGGAAAAATCCCGACCTTCAGAAAACAAGCCCTAATCCTCACCATGCACTTCAACTAACCCCCCACCCAAAAAAGCAAAGCAGCACCCCACGACCAAGACAAAGCCAAACCGTTACGGCGAAGCCGTGCAATGGGCGGGCGAAGCCACGCCTGCCTCGCGGCCGAAAGGCCGTGCCTAGCGGCGAAGCCGTGCTCTGGGCGGCGAAGCAAGCCTGCCTTGCGGCGTAGCCGTGCCTGTATGTGCGAAGCACATAGCCCACGTCAAAAAGGTGACGACCCGCGGGTTCTCAGTGGCTTCCTCGCGAGGACAGCTTTTTTCCTCGTGGCGGAGCCACTTGGAAAAAAGATCCCGCAGCGAGGAAGCCACTGAGGTTCCGCCACCCGACCACCAAAGCAAAACGAGCCCAGAGAACTCAAAGCTTAGTAAGCGGAACGCTGCCGATTAGCATGAGACGGACCGTGCCCGAGCTGCCGAAGTCGATGGTGGCCGTGGCGCGCGGACCTTCGCCTTCGGTGGCCAGCACCGTGCCCAGGCCGTACTTGTCGTGCGTCACCCGGTCCCCGGCGTCGAGCTTGATCGACACCGTGTTCTTCCAGCCGGGCGCTCCGGTGCTGCGCAGCCCGCGCGCGGCCACGGAGGCCTGCGCCGAGTCCGAACCGCCCCGGTCGAAGCCGCTGCGCCCGCCCCACGTGCTGCGCACTTGCGGCGCGGAGCGTTCCGGTTCGATGCGGCGCCATTCGAGCAGTTCTTCGGGGATCTCGCCGAGGAACCGGGAGGCGGGGTTCGTCATGGGCTGGCCCCACGCGGAACGCATCAGCGCCCGGGACAGGTACAGCCGCTGCTGGGCGCGGGTGATGCCGACGTAGGCGAGCCTGCGTTCTTCCGCGAGCTCCGCGGGGTCGCTCAGCGCCCGCATGTGCGGGAAGATCCCGTCTTCCCAGCCGGTGGAGAACACCACCGGGAATTCGAGGCCCTTCGCGGTGTGCAGCGTCATGAGGGTGACCACGCCGTCGCCGGATTCGGGCAGCGAGTCGGCGTCGGCGACGAGCGACACGCGTTCCAGGAACGCGGACAGCGAGTCGTCGGCGGGCAGGCCCAGCGCCTGTTCCTCGGTGTCCTCCACGGCCGGTTCCGGCGGCGCGACCACGGCTTCCGCGGAGGGGTCGGTGGTCTCGGCGTTCACTTCGCCCGCTTGCGGCGCGCGGGCTTCGGTGAATTCCCTGGCGACCGTGACGAGTTCCGTCAGGTTCTCCACCCGCGTCGCGTCCTGCGGGTCGTCGCTGGCTTCCAGCTCACCGCGGTATCCGGTGCGTTCCAGCACGGCGTCGAGGACTTCGGCCACGTCGGATTCGCGGGCCACTTCGCCGAGTTCGTCGAGCAGCGCCACGAATCCGGCGATCTGCTTCTGGGCGCGCGTGGCCAGCGCCGGGATCCGGTTCTGCGACGCCAGCCGCAGCGCGGCGGCGAACGAGATCCGCTGCTGGTCGGCGTGCGCGGCGACGACGGCCTCCGCCCGGTCCCCGATGCCGCGCTTGGGCACGTTGAGGATCCGCCGCAGGCTCACCGTGTCGTCCGGGTTGTCCAGCACCCGCAGGTAGGCCAGCGCGTCCCGGACTTCGCGGCGCTCGTAGAACCGCACGCCGCCCACCACGCGGTAGGGCAGGCCGAGGCGGATGAAGACCTCTTCGAAGACCCGGGATTGGTTGTTGGTCCGGTAGAACACGGCGATGTCGTTGAAGGTGACTTCGCCGTCGTCGACGAGCCGGTCGATCTCGCCCGCGACGAACGCGGCCTCGTCGTGCTCGTTGTCGGCGACGTAGCCGACGATCGGCGCACCGTCGCCGGCGTCGCTCCACAGCCGCTTGTCCCGGCGGTTCGGGTTGCGGCGGATCACCGAGTTGGCCGCGGTCAGGATCGTCTGCGTGGAGCGGTAGTTCTGCTCCAGCAGGATCGTGCGCGCCTGCGGGTAGTCCCGTTCGAACTCTTCGATGTTGCGGATCGTCGCGCCGCGGAACGCGTAGATCGACTGGTCGGCGTCGCCGACGACGCACAGCTCGGCGGGCGGGGTGCCGAGCTCGGTGTCCGCGGTGCCGACGAGCTCGCGGACCAGGGCGTACTGCGCGTGGTTGGTGTCCTGGTACTCGTCGACCATGACGTGCCGGAAGCGGCGCCGGTAGTGCTCGGCGACGTCCGGGTGGTCCCGCAGCAGGTCGACGGTGCGCATGATGAGGTCGTCGAAGTCCATCGCCTGCGAATCGACGAGCCTGCGCTGGTAGGCGGCGTAGACCTGCGCGACCTTGCGCTCCATGTCGTTGCCCGCGCGCTCGGCCGCTTCTTCCGGCGTGACGAGCTCGTTCTTCAGGTTCGACACCTGGATCGAGAGGGTCCGCGCGGGGTAGCGCTTCGAGTCGAGCTCCAGTTCCCGGCCGATCATCGTGATCAGCCGCTTGGAGTCGTCGGAGTCGTAGATGGAGAAGTTCGACGACAGCCCCAGCGTCTTCGCCTCGCGGCGCAGCACCCGCACGCACATCGAGTGGAACGTGGAGACCCACATCGCGTTCGCCCGGCGCCCCACCAGGTCGCCGACGCGTTCCTTCATCTCGGCGGCGGCCTTGTTGGTGAAGGTGATCGCCATGATCTGGCCGGGGTGGACGCCTTGCGCCAGCAGGTGGGCGATGCGGCTCGTGAGCACCCGGGTCTTGCCGGAACCGGCGCCCGCGACGATCAGCAGCGGCGAACCGGAGTGCACCACGGCGTCGCGCTGCTGCGAGTTCAGGCCCGCGAGCAGGGCGTCCGGCGCGTGCCCCGCCGGGCCGGAACCGGACTCGGAGGAACCGTCGTGCGGAAGATCGAAGAGGGTGCTCATCGCCGGTCCACGTTACCGGCAGCCCCCGACAGCCCCCGCCCGCGCCCGGCCGCCCGGACGCGCCGGAGATGATCCCACCTACCGGGAGCACCCTCCCGGCTGATGGCCGACGGGTTGCGGGTTGTGGCAGACTGGACGACGTGCTGACGCGGAAGCGCATCTCTTGCGCGAACTTTTTTTACGGGCGGACCGGGATTCCGACGCCCGTAGCCGTGTGAGCGCACACCACTACGACGCCCCGGAGTC
Source organism: Saccharopolyspora gloriosae (assembly GCF_014203325.1). Taxonomy (NCBI): domain Bacteria; kingdom Bacillati; phylum Actinomycetota; class Actinomycetes; order Pseudonocardiales; family Pseudonocardiaceae; genus Saccharopolyspora; species Saccharopolyspora gloriosae. The sequence continues at coordinate 5,820,787 of NZ_JACHIV010000001.1, forward strand.
CTCGGACTCGGGGCGTTTCACATGTCCGGTCCGGGGTGGGGGCCGATTCGGAGGACGAGTCATGAACGCCGCTGTGGACGGTGACCAGCACCAGCCCGAACCGACCGACCCCGCGGACGCCGCGCGTCCGGCCACGGAGGTCATCTCCGGCTTCCGCGAGGAGATCGACTACCTCGACGCCGAGATCATGCGCCTGATCAAGCGCCGCGCCGAGGTCTCCCGGCAGGTCGGCGAGGCCAGGATGGCCGACGGCGGCCCCCGCATCGTCTACAACCGCGAGATGGACGTGCTCGCCCGCTACCGCGAACTCGGCCCGGAGGGCCGCGAACTCGCCATGATCCTCCTCCGCCTGGGCCGCGGCCGACTCGGACGCTGAACCGACCGCGAAGTCGCACACGACCTGACGTGCGAATTCAGGCTTTGAGCCTGCCCCGTGCCGTAGGCCGCGAAGCAAACCTGCCTCGCGGTCGAAGGCCGTGCCTCGCGGCGAAGCCGTGCAGTAGGCGGCGAAGCGAGCCTGCTTTGCGGCGAAGCCGTGCCTGTATGTGCGAAGCACATAGCCCACGTCCAAAAGCCGCCCACCAGCGGGTTCTCAGCGTTCTTCTCGCGAGGACAGCTTTTTCCCTCGTGGCGGAGCCACTAGGGAAAAAGATCCCGCAGCGAGAAGGACGCTGAGGTTCCGCCACCCGACCACCCAAGCAAAAAGAGCCGTGAAACCCCCACCTCAGTGAGCAGTCCAGCCGCCGTCCATGGGGAAGGAGGAACCGGTGACCGAGGCGGTGTTGGGTCCGCACAGCCAGTAGATGAGGTCTGCGACCTCGTCGGGTTCCACGAGGCGTTTGACGGGGGTCCGGGCCAGCAGGACGTCTTCGACCACTTGCTCTTCCGGGACCCGGTGCAGTTCGGCCTGCTCGGCCACTTGGCGCTCGACCAGCGGGGTGCGTACGAAGCCGGGGCAGATGCAGTTGGAGGTGACTCCGTACCCGGCCGCTTCGACGGCGATGGTCTTGGACAGGCCTTCCAGCCCGTGCTTGGCGGCCACGTAGGCGCTCTTGTACGGCGAGGCGCGCAGGCCGTGCACGGAGGAGATGTTGACGATGCGGCCCCAGCCGCGTTCGTACATCCCGGGCAGGGCCGCTCTGGCCAGGCGGAACGGGGTTTCCAACATCACCTTCACCAGTTTGGTGAAGGTCTCCGGCGGGAACTGGTGCACGGGTGCGACGTGTTGCAGGCCGGCGTTGTTGACGACGATGTCGGCGTGCTCGCCCAGCGGCGCCGCCGCGTCCGGGTCTTCCAGATCGACGATGCGGACTTCGGCGCCGATCTCTTCGGCGATCAGCTGCACGGCTTCGGCTTCGCGGTCGACGACGATGACGGTCGCGCCGCCTGCGGCGAGGCGGCGGGCGGCGGCGGTGCCGATGCCGCTGGCGGCGCCGGTGACGACCGCGCGCTTGCCGGCGAGGGAGTACGGGTCCGGGAGGCCAGGAGACGGGGAACCAGCCGGTCGATCACTCATAGCCTGAGAACCTATGCGTGATGCCGATCTCAATCCAGTGGATCGGCACAACCGCTTTCGAGGCCTGCGGCACAACCCCAGCTCGGCGGCGAACTTGCCCGGCGGGGCCTCAGGGGAATCACCCATACCGGACGGGAGCGGGACAGGGCAGACTGGAGGCATGGGTGCACTCATCGGGATCGTCGCATTGCTCGTGACCTTGGTGGCGGTCGTCGCCGCCGTCGGGCACGGCGCTTATTTGGGGATGCTGACCTCGGCGGCGAAGAAGCGGCCCGGCGGTCAGCCCGTGGTCGACTTCGCGCGCAAGCGGCTGCCCGTCGCGGGCGCGACGGTGGGCGTCACGCTGCTGGCCCTGCTGATCTCCACCGGGACGAGCGTGGGCGCGGACGTGTTCGCGATCCTGCTCGGCGCCGGTGGTGGCGCGGCGTCGCTCAAGGCGTTGCAGACCAGCCAGTCGAAGTTCCGCAACAACGACTACTGAGCCGCGCGGACCGTTCCGCCGCCGGGCGCGGTCCGCTCCGACCAGGAGCGGGCCGCCGTCCGGAGTCGAACTCACCTCGATCGGCTCCACCGCGATTTCGCAAGATGAAATCCGCGAAGGCCCGTAGCTCGTTCGGGCGATCCTCGCCGCAATCACCGCCTCGTGTGACGCGCGGGACGGGCGATGCTGCCTAGCCTCCCCGACCATGACCCTTTCGGCGGTGCCGCGTCCGGCGGCGCCCTCCGCGCCGGCGTCGGCCGGTGCTCCGGCCGCTGATCGCCCCGGCCCGTCGTGGCCCGCGCAGGATCCGGCCGGTGCGGACCGGAGCATCAGCTGGAGCGGCTTGATCGAGCAGCCCGCTCCGGGCGCGGGACCCCACCGGATCCGGGCCGTGAGCGCCTGCACCGCGGACACCGGCAGGCACGACCCGTTCGACTTCACCGGCACCGGTGCGCTGCCCGCGCTCAGATCGGTCGTCCCGGTGAGCTCCGCCGAACCGTCCCCCGAGGGCGCCGATGATCTTCCCGGTGCGGACCCGTTCAGCGACACGACGCCGGTGGGCGGGCTGCACAAGTTCGACCTCGGCATGGTGCCCGCCTCCGTCACGCCCCCGCGCTCGTCGCGGCGCGCCGCGTGGTTCGCGGTGGCGTCCTCCGGTGCCGCGTTCGGCGGCCTGCTGCTGGTCGCGACCACGCTGGTGGGGCCGACCACGTCGATCGAGGGCCTGCAGCTGCCCGGGATGCCGCGCGCGACGCACTTCCCCGCTCCCGCCCCGGAACGCGTGATCGCCGGACCGTCCGCGCCCGCCGAGCCGTCACCCACGTCGGCGCCCGGCCACCCGCCGCGGCCGGCGGGAGCACCGCTGCCGCCCCCGTTCCCGCACCTGCCACCAGCCCCCGCGGAGCGACCGGCCGCCGTCGCGGCACCGGAGTCCTCCGCCGCGCCGGCTCCCGCACCCGAACCGCCGGGAGCGGCGGCACCGGAGCAGTCGTCGACCGTGCCGTCGCCGTCCCCGTCGATCAGCTATCGCGGGGAGCTGCTGACGCTGACCGACCCGCGGACGGTGGCGGCGCGCTCCGGGAACTACTTCGCGGCGGTGCGCGGCGGCGACCTCCGAGCGGCGTACGCGATGACGACGGGGCGCCTGCACGACGGCGGCTTCGCGGCGTTCGCCGCTCCGTACCGCGACGCCGCGTCGATCGAGGTGCTCGACGTGTCCGCCTCCTCGTCGAGCACGGTGACCACGCTGCGCATCACCGGGGCCGACGGCGCGGTGTCGCAGCAGCAACGGCGCTTGCGCTTCACCTCGGGCGACGACCCGCGGATCTACGCCGACGACGCCGTGACCTGATCAGCAGAGCTACTACCCGGAGTGATCGGTTGGGCTGTTCGAGGCGTTCGCCCAGCCGGGCCCAATCCCTTTCAGGTGAAGTCGCACTAAGAACCACCCGGGCACGCTCAGTGAGGAGTAGGAGTGCATCCAGAGCCGCCGTGTGACACCCGATCCGGCTACGCAGGACTGGCACTCGGTCGGCCTCGACCCGAAGGAGGCTCGGCGAACCGAGATGCGGCACCGAAACCCCACCCCGAGGGGAAGCCGTCACACGGACCAGGACGAACCGCAGGACACCGCAACGCGCACCGACCGGTCCCCGGAATCCGCCGCGCTCCCGCCGACGACGTGGCTCCCGTGGCGCTGGACCGGGCGGCACGAGCAGTGCCGATGTCACGCCGAACGCGCCGCGGACGAGTCGAGCGCCGTCACCGCGAAGGACAAGGACACCGAACCACTCGTCCTGCGCCCCGTCTTCATCGAACCGAGCCTGTCCGACCGGACCACCATCCCGGGTTACGGCACCGTCGCGGAACTGGTGCGGCGCAAGCCGAAACCGCTCTGGTTCGCACCGCAACCGCTGCGGTTGAGCGCGGAGGAATCGGCCCGCACCGAGCAGCTCGTCAACGACCTGCTCGACACCGACGAACCGAGCTTCACCCGGCCGGAATCACCGGCTGCCCGCGTCCTGGTCGGCACGCTGTGCACCGCGCTGATGGTCGGAGCGGCGGTCGCGACGGCCACGCTCACCGGGGGCGTTCCGCCCGGCGACGACGGCACCGCGCGCTCCCCTGGGCCGGAGGCGTTCGCGCCCGGCCTCGCCGTCGAAGCGGAACGACCGGCCCACCCGGCGGCGGCGCTGATCGACCCGGCGGCGGGCAGCGAACGCGCCGCGGTGGCGGCGGCCCGCGAGTTCTACCGCCGCCTGGACCGCTCCCCGGAGCTCGCCGAGCGACGACTGCTGGCGGACGTGCCCACCAGCGGCCGCGCCCCTTGGCGGGACGTGACCCGGGTGCGACCGCTGCGGGTGCGCGCGGACTCCGCGCACCAGGTGCTGGCCACCGTCGAGGTCGCGCACCGGGACGGCTCGCGATCGGTGCTGCGCCAGCGGCTCGGCCTCGGCGCGACCGGCCGACCGGACCGGATCGGAGTGGAAACGCTGTCGCTGCAGCACTTCCCCCGCTGACGGCGCTTCCCGGCGGCGGGCGTACCGTCGAGGTGGCAATCACAACAATGCGACAACGACGTTCCGACGTCCGTCGCCGCCGAGTCCGCTGCCGGGTCCGTTCCGGCACGAACCGGACACCGGCCGCACGCGCGGTGCCGGTGCGGGCACGCTCCGCCGCCGAATCGAGCGCTCCACGTGTGGACTGCGGAAACACTTCGGGCGGCAGGAGCGATCAGACCTACGACGGCAGCTCGCAGGACGCCGCAGGAGATCGGTACCGCCGATCTCACGACTTCGGGTCTACGGCGCGAAGGCGTCGGCTAGGCTGCCGTACCGCGGCCAGTTACGGCCCCCGGCCGAACCGGGTCGCGCTGAACGAACGTGTTACTTGTCGGAGGGCCGAACCGGTCCGCTCAAAACGCCGATGCCCGACGGGGCGGTGCCGATCCGGAAGTGTCCGGGTGGAATCCGCGCCGAGCGGGCATCGATAGCAGTACGGGGAGACGTCGGTGAGCGACGAAGGTCGCCTGGTCGCCGGACGCTACCGAGTGCAGCGACGCATCGGCAGTGGCGCGATGGGCGTGGTGTGGGAATGCATTGACGAACGCCTGCATCGCACTGTCGCGGTCAAGCAGTTGTTGCTGCAGCCCGGATTGGACCCGGGTGAGGCCGAGGAAGCGCGGCAGCGGGCAATGCGGGAAGGCCGCATCGCGGCGCGCCTGCAGCACCAGCACGCGATCTCGGTCTACGACGTAGCCGAGGACGAAGGCCAGCCAGTGCTGGTCATGGAGTACCTGCCCTCCACCAGCCTGGCGGCGATGATGTCCGACCACGGGCCGTTGCCGCCTCGGGAGGTGGCTCGAATCGGTGCTCAGGCGGCAGCCGCGCTCGGTGCCGCGCACGCGGCGGGAGTGGTGCACCGCGACATCAAGCCGGGCAACATCCTGCTCGGCGACAACGGCACGGTGAAGATCACCGACTTCGGCATCTCACGCGCCCAGGGCGACGTGCAGGTGACGAAGACGGGGATGCTGGCGGGCACGCCCGCCTACCTGTCGCCGGACGTCGCGATGGGCCAGGAGCCCTCCGGTGCCTCCGACGTGTTCTCGCTGGGCGCGACGCTCTACGCCGCGATCGAGGGCAGGCCGCCGTTCGGCTTGAACGAGAACACGCTGGCGCTGCTGCACTCGGTGGCCGCGGGCCGCATCGAACCGCCGCAGCAGTCCGGCGCGATGGCCCAGCCGCTGATGGCGATGATGCAGGTGCGCGTCGAGGACCGGCCGGACATGGCTCAGGTCCGGGAGATGCTGCTGGCGGTCGCCGACGGCAACGCGGTCACCTCGGTGCCCACGATGGCCGCGCCGATCCCGCCCGCGATCAGCCCGGAGCACGGCGGCAGCAGGCCGGACCTGCAGCCGACCAGCGTCGTCGGGCACGACTACGGCAACGGCACCGCCTACTACGACGAGGATCCGTACGGCGCGCAGGACTCCAATCCGCGCACCGCGTACCTGGGTGGTGCGGATCCGCGCAGCGACGTGGCGCTGGAGGACCGGCCGAGGCGCAGCAAGCGCCCGGTGGTGATCTCCGGCATCGCGCTGGCCGCGGCGGCCGTGGTCGCGGTGCTGGTGACGTCGGCGTTCCTCAGCGGCGGCAACGACCCGGGGCCGACCGGCAACCAGACCGGGACCAGCGAGCAACCGCAGATCCCGGTTCCGCCGCCGCAGACCACGGCGTCCTCGGAGAGCCAGACCTACGAGGAGGAGACCACCTCGGAGGAGACCTCCAGCCCCACGACGTCCTCGCAGCCGTCGTCGCAGCCGTCGACGACGGAGCAGCCGACCTCGACGCAGTCGGAGCCGACCGAGACGTCCGACGACAGCGACGACCAGCCGACCTCCACTCAGGAGACCGGCGCGAGCGAGACGAACTCGCCGCAATCGGGCAACGTCACCGCGTACCGGCTTCCGGGCTGACCGGCCCAGGTGGGGTCGTTCTCCGGGCCGGGGACGGGCATCTGCGGATGCGCGTCCCCGGCCCGGTGCGTTTCGCCCGGGTCGGTTCGCGCACCCGGACCTAGTGCGTTCGGCAGTCACCGCACCAGTAACGTGAACCCGATGAGCACGAGCCGGTCCGGGGGGCCCGGTCTAAGCCGCCACCACTGCAGCATCAGGAGAGACCTGTGAGCGCCGAGGGCCGTTTGATCACGGGCCGTTACCGGTTGGAAAAGCGCATCGGCAGCGGCGCCATGGGAATCGTGTGGCGCGCGGTCGACGAGCGGCTGCACCGCACGGTTGCGGTCAAGCAGCTGCTGCTCCAGCCCGGTTACACCGATGAGGAGACCGAGGAGGCGCGCCAGCGCTCGATGCGCGAGGGCCGCATCGCCGCCCGGTTGCAGCACCAGAACGCCATCGTGGTCTTCGACGTGGCCGAGGACGAGGGCCAGCCGGTGCTCGTCATGGAGTACCTGCCGTCGCAGAGCCTGGCGACCGTGCTCAGCGAGCAGGGCGTGCTGCCCCCGCAGTCCGTGGCGCGGATCGGTTCGCAGGTCGCGGGCGCGCTCGCGGCGGCGCACATGGCGGGCATCGTGCACCGCGACCTCAAGCCGGGCAACATCCTGCTCGGCGACAACGGCATCGCGAAGATCACCGACTTCGGCATCTCCCGCGCCATAGGCGATGTCGCGGTGACCAAGAGCGGCATCCTCGCCGGCACCCCCGCCTACCTGTCCCCCGAGGTGGCGCTGGGCCGCGACCCGGCTCCCGCCTCCGACGTGTTCTCGCTGGGCGCCACGCTGTACGCGGCGGTGGAGGGCGAGCCCCCGTTCGGCACGGACGAGAACGCGATCAGCCTGCTGCACCGGGTGGCGCGCGGCCAGGTGGAACCGCCGCGCCAGGCGGGGCCGCTGGCCCCGGCGCTGATGCAGCTGCTGCTGCCGGACCCGGTGGACCGGCCGACGATGGCGCAGACCAGGAGCATGCTGCTCGCGGTGGCGGAAGGACGACCGCTGCCCGGCGGGTCGACGCCGTCCTCCGGCTGGCAGCGCCCGGCCGCGGCGCCGCAGCAGGGCAGGCAGCGGGAGGCCCCGGCGACCCGGGTGGGCGCCCCGGTGCCCGCGGGCTCCGGCAATCCCCCGACCCAGGTGGGTCAGCCCGCGGTGGCCGAACCGGCCGGTGGCGGTTCCTCGTCGCGCAAGGCGGTGCTGCTGTGGGCGGCGGCGCTGCTGGTCGCGGTGCTGGTGGGCGTGCTGACCGCGAGCGCGTTCGGCTCCGGTTCGGATCAGCCCAAGCAGTCGCAGCCGACTCCGATCGCCTCTCCCCCCTCTCCCGAGCCGGTGACGACGACGGCGCCGCCGACGACCTCCGCGCCGACGTCCTCGGCTTCGCCGACGACGAGCAGCACGTCCAGCTCGGCCACCTCCAGCAAGGAGGACGACGACGAGCAGCCGTCGAAGGACGAGATCGAGGACGTCGTGAAGACGTACTACTCCTCGGTGCCGGACGACCTGGACAAGTCCTGGTCGCTGCTGGGGCCGGGGTTGCAGTCGGTCGGCAAGGACACCTACAAGGCGTTCTGGCAGTCGATCGACGACGTGAAGATCGTGTCCGGCCCCAAGTCCGCGGGGTCGAAGGTGCTGGTGGTCCTGCAGTTCGAGAAGGACGGCAAGACCAGCAAGGAGCGCCACGTGCTCGGCATGGTCGCCCGGGACGGCAAAGCGCTGATCAACAGCGATTCCCGGATGTGAGCTCAGGCTCCGGCGGCGGCGGTCAGGGCCGCCAGCAGTGAGCGCGTGGCCGGTTGGTCGGCCACGGTTTCGCGCGTCGCGACGTGGATGCGGCGGATCGGTTCCGGTCGGCGCACTTCGCGGACGACGACGCCCGGGTGCAGGACGCGGGTGGCCAGGCGCGGTTGCAGGCCGACGCCCAGCCCGGCGGCGACGAAGCCCTGCGCCGAGTAGTCCCCGCCGGTCTCCAGCGCGATCCGCGGCGTGAACCCGGCGGCGCCGAAGGCGTCCCGCAGCGATTCCGCGCACGGCCCCGCGCGCATGGCGTCCCCGAGCACGAAGGGCTCGTCGGCGAGCCGGGCGAGGTCGATCCGCTCCTCGTCGCACAGCGGATGCCCGAGCGGCAGCACCAGGTGGTACGGCTCGTCCACGAGGTGTTCGACGCGCACGCCGTGCGCTCGCGGCACGTCGCGGCCGACGACGATCACCGCGAGGTCGGCTTCGCCGGTGGCGACTTCGCCGAGGATCCCCTCGTCGATCATCTTCAGGTCGAGCCGCACCTCGGGCCGCTCCGCGCGGAACTTCGCCACTGCGGGCGGGATGAGCCCGACACCGGCGGTGTTGAAGTAGCGCACGCGCAGCACTCCGGTGCGGCCCGCGCGCAGGTCGGCGAGGTCGGCGTCGGCGTCGGCGAGCAGCCCGGCGAGTTCGGTGGCGCGTTCGGCCAGCAGCCGCCCGGCCGCGGTGGGGCGCACGCCGCGGCCCACCTTCTCCAGCAGCGCGGTGCCCGCTTCGCGTTCCAGCGTGGTGATCTGCTGGCTGATCGCCGAGGGCGTGTAGCCGAGGTTGGTGGCGGCACTGCTGATCGAGCCGCCGGTGACGACGGCTCTGAGGACCTGCATCCGGCGGGCGTCGAGCATGGACCCGACACTACAGCAGATCTGAAGTGTTCGTTCATTTTATTTCGATTGTGCTAATCGATCGTCCGCCGGATCGTGGTGTTCGCGGCCGCACGCTCACACCACTGCTCCGCCGACCGTCCGCGGGACGGGGCGGACCCACGAAGGGACGAACGATGAACCATCCGGCGAGCTACCTGCGGGTCGGCGCGTTGGCGCTGCTGTGGGGAGCCAGTTTCCTGCTGATCAAGCTCGCGCTGACCGCGCTGTCACCGGTGCAGGTCGCGTTCACCCGCATCGCGCTCGGCGCGGCGGTGCTGGTGGTGCTGTGCGCGCTGCGCGGCATCCGGTTGCGCGGCGATCGGCGGCTGTGGGCGCACGTCGCGGTGGCCGGGTTCTTCGCGAGCGCGCTGCCGTGGGTGCTGTTCAGCATGGCCGAGCGCACCGTGGATTCCGGGCTGGCCGGGGTGCTGAACGCGACGACGCCGCTGTGGACGATCCTGTTCGGCTTCCTGGCGGGCACGCAGCGCGACGTGCCGCCGCGGATGCTGGCGGGCCTGGCCATCGGGTTCGGCGGCGTGCTGCTGATCATGGCGCCCTGGGACGCCACCGCGAGCGGCATCGGGCTGCTGGCCTGCCTCGGCGCGACGGCCAGCTACGGCATCGCCTACGTGCACATCGGCCGGAACCTGACCGCGTCGCGCGACGGCGGACCCGCGCCCGTGCCGCTGGCGACGGCGGGCATGCAGCTCGTCGCCGCCACCGGCATCGCGGCGTTCGCGCTGCCGCTGGACGGTCTCCCGCCGGTGCGCTTCGACCTGGTCGCGCTGCTGGCGGTCGCGGTGCTCGGCGTGTTCGGCACCGGAGTGGGTTTCGCGCTGAACTACCGCCTGATCGCCGACGAGGGCCCCACCGCGGCGGCGACCGTCACCTACCTGATGCCGATCGTCTCGGTGCTGCTGGGCGCCCTGGTCCTCGGCGAGCAGATCGGCCCCCGGGTCGTGCTGGGCATCGCCCTGGTCCTCGCAGGCGTCGCCCTCACCCGCCGCACCAACCGCCCCAGCCCCCGCCGCCTGCCCCCCGCCGCCCGGGTCTTCACGGACCTCACCACCAACCACCCCATGAAGTGACCCCGAACCACCCACGCCGAAGGCCGCGCAGCGAGCGGACAAACCCCGCCCACCCCGCGGCAGAAGGCCGTGCCTAGCGGCGAAGCCGTGCAGTCGGGCTGCGAAGCAAGCCTGCCTTGCGGCCGAAGGCCGTGCCTGTATTCGCGAAGCGAATAGCCCACGTCCAAAAGCCGACCACCCGCGGGTTCTCAGCTTCCTTCTCGCGAGGACAGCTTTTTCCCTCGTGGCGGAGCCACTCGGGAAAAAGATCCCGCAGCGAGAAGGACGCTGAGGTTCCGCCACCCGACCACAGAGCAAAACGACCGGCTCGGGCCCACCGCCCACCAAAGCCGAACGAGGCTCAGACCAACCGTCGATCCGTAGCCCAACGCGAGAGTTCGTACCTGTTGGAGAGCTGGGTCTTGCGCAGCACGCTGGACACGTGGGTTTCGACGGTCTTCACCGAGATGAACAGCTCCGACGCGATCTCCTTGTACGCGTAGCCGCGCGCGAGCAGCCGCAGCACGTCCCGTTCGCGCGGGGTGAGCAGGTCGAGTTCGGGGTCTCCGATGGGCGCGGAGTTCGGCCCTTGGGAGAACGCGTCGAGCACGAACCCGGCGAGCCGCGGCGAGAAGACCGGGTCGCCCGCCGCGACCTGGCACACCGCGTCGGCCAGTTCCCGCCCGGAGATCGTCTTCGTGACGTAGCCGCGCGCGCCGCCGCGGATCACGGCGATGACGTCCTCGGCGGCGTCGGAGACCGACAGCGCCAGGAACACCACGTCGGGGTGGTCGCCGCGCACTCGGCGCAGCACTTCGGCGCCGCCGCCGTCGGGCATGTGCACGTCGAGCAGCACGACCTGCGGCTCGTAGTGGGCGATGCCCGCGACGGCCTCCCCGACGGAACCGGCTTCGCCCACGACTTCGACCTGGTCGGGCGCGGTGGCGAGTTCGGCGCGCACGCCGGAGCGGAACAGCGCGTGGTCGTCGACGAGGAACACGCGAACCGGGGCCCGGTCCGTTCCGTCGCTGGTCATGAGTCCTCCTCCGTCGACCACCGCTGCGGTCGGCTCATCAGCTGGTCTTCCTGGGCATGTCCATCTGCACTTCGGTGCCCGAGCCGGGTGCGGTCTTGATCCGGACGGAGCCGCCGTTGCGCTCCATCCTCCCCTTGATCGAGTCGGCGAGCCCGTGCCGATCGTCGGACACCCGTTCCGGGTCGAAGCCGGCGCCGCGGTCCCGCACGAAGATCGACACCCGGTCCGGTTCGACTTCCGCGTAGACGCTGACCTCGCCGACCCCGGCGTGCTTGGCGGCGTTCACCACGGCCTCCCTGGCGGCGGCGAGCGCGGCGGTGAGCGGCTCGTCGAGTTCGCAGTCGCCGACGACCACCTGCTGCACGGTGATCGCGAAGGCGTCCTCCACTTCGCCGCAGGCCCTCGTGAGCTGCGCGGACAGGGTCTGCGGTGGCGCGTCGCCCGGTTGCGCGGGGCCGGCGGGCCGGTCGCCGTCGGCACGCCCGTAGCCGTCGGGGCCGTAGAGCCAGGTCCGCAGCTCGCGTTCCTGCCCGCGGGCCAGCCGGCGGACTTCGCGTTCCGAGTCGGCCTGCTTCTGGATCAGCGCCAGCGTCTGCAGCACCGAGTCGTGCAGGTGGGCGGCGATCTCGGCGCGTTCCTGCGAGCGGACGCGACCGGCGCGCTCCACGTCGAGGTCCCGCATCAGCCGCATCCACCACGGCACCGTGAGCACGGCGGCACCGATCAGCGCGGTGATCGTGGACAGCATCGCGAACTGCAGGTCGCTGGCGGTGGCCGAGCCTCCCAGGAACACCACCGCGCCGATCACCACGAGCGCGGCGCCGGAGATGATCCGCACCATCGCGGCCCGTCCGCCACCGCCGCCGAGCACCGCTCCCGCCATGCCGGAGCGGGCGCCCTCCCGCCAGCGCCGCCGCTGCGATTCGTCGGCTTCCCGCCACACCACGGCCGCGCCGACGAGCGCGACGCCGAGCGGGCCGGTGAGCCAGCCGGGCAGGATGCCCAGCAGCCCGACGGCGACCGCCAGGCCCAGCCCCAGGATGATCAGCCCGAGCCCTTGCTGGCGTTCGCGGTCGGTGACCGGGGGTTCGGCTCCGGCGCTCTGCGGCACGAAGATCCACAGCAGTCCGTAGGCGAAGACCCCGGCGCCGCCGAACGCGGCGAGCACCGCGAACGTCGCCCGCACGCTCAGCACCGACACGCCCAGGTGGTCGGAGATCCCGCTGCACACCCCGGAGACCAGCCGCCCGCCGCGGCGGCGGTACAGCTTCGGGCCGGTCTCGCGGACGCCGTGCGCCGAGTTCGGGCCGTGCACCACGTGCCCGAACGGCACGGTCGGCGCTTCCTGCGCGGAACCCGGAGCGTGCGGTGGGGCCGACGGCGCGGGGCCGTGCGGAGCGGCGGTCGCGGCGGTGCGCGACCGGTGGAGCGCGCGTTCGTGTTCGCGCTGGGACCGGGTTCTCACACCAGTGATGGTCACACGCGCGCAAGATCAGCTGCATCGGGGAATTCCCAGGGCGTTCGGGGCGCCCCTCAGGGGCGTCCCCGATGCGTCGGCGATCGCGGCGGCTCGATAGTGGGTGGCATGAACGGCAACGACAGCGTCGGCGACACCCTGCGCGAGATGTGGGAGACCCGGCCGACCCGGCCGCGGCAGGGCCGCAGGCTCACCGGGGTGTGCGCCGCGATCGGCCACCGCTACGGCATCGATCCGGTGCTGGTGCGGGTGGCGTTCGTGGTGGCGACCATCCCCGGTGGCGGCGGCCTGGCCCTGTACCTGGCGCTGTGGGGGACGCTGCCCAACGCGGCACCCGTCGAGGAGCGGCACCGGCTGCTGCGGGTGCTCGGCCTGATCTCGCTGGTGGTCATCGGCATTCCCACCGCGCTCGCCATGCTCTACCCGCACGGCTGGCTCGTGTTCGCGGCGGCCATCGGCGGGCTGTACCTGCTGCACCGCAACCAGCGCGAGCAGGCTCCCGCCGTCGCGTCGACGCCGCCCGCGGCGGCACCGGTCGGCGAGAACACCTGGGTCTACCCGAGCTCGCCGCCGCGGACCGAGCCGCCGAGCTGGGATCCGCTGGGGGCCGCGCCGTTCGCGTGGGACCTGCCGGAGCCGTCGCAGGAAGCGGAGGCGCCGCAGCCGAAGCGGCCGTGGATCGGCTGGCTCGCGGTGGGCGTGGCCGTGGTGGCCTTCGTCGTGGTGCTAGCGGTGGGCGGCAGCGCGGCCGCCGCGTTCGCCGTGGCGCTGGGGGTGCTGGGCGTCGGCATGCTCGCCGGGGCGTTCCTGCGCGGCAGCCGGATGCTGATCGCGTTCGCGCTGCCCGTCGGCGCGCTGGCCCTGCTGCTGGGGGCCGTGGAGGACGATCAGCACTCGGCGGACTCGGAGTGGAACCCGCCGCGCAGCCAGCAGATCGTGGCGACCAGCTCGGACGGGTTGCAGGAGTACTACGAGCACATCCCGAACGGCCGGATCACCCTGGACCTGCGGCAGCTGCGGCTCACCGGGGACGAGCGGATCGAGACCGGCGCGAGCGTCGGCAACGGCCGCGTGGAGGTGCTGCTGCCCCCTGGTCTCGACGTGACCGCGACGTGCACCACGAGCAGCGGCGCCGTGGACTGCCTGGGCAACCGCCAAGCAGGCGGCCAGCACAACCAGCTGGAGATCAACGATCCCGGGGTGGACGGCCCCGGAGGCGGACACCTGACGCTCGACCTGTCCGCCGACAACGGAAACGTGGAGGTGCGCCGTGGCTGATGACGCCCGCGATGAAACGAGCTCGGCCCACCGCCCGGACACCCCGCTGCTGGTGGCGGGAGCTCTCGCGCTGACCGTGTCGGGTTCGGTGTTGTTCGGCGGCTCGCAGGACTTCTGGATCGAGTGGTCCCTGGCGGGCGCCGCGGTCCTGGTCGGCATCTTCCTGCTGATCGCCTCGATGCGGCGCCGGGACCGGTGAGCTCAAAGCCTGTCTTTGACCTTGCCGTGCCAGATGAGCGTCGTTTTGGTCCGTGCCTTGTCAGCGGCGGGGCCGCTGAGCAGTGACCAGCCAGAGCAACCGGCACCTCTCAGCGGCCTTCTCGCGAGGACAGCGATTTCGCCGTGTACGGCGTGCATGAGAAATCGATCCCGCAGCGAGAAGCCCGCTGAGGTTCCGCCACCCGCCCCGCCATGCGGGCCGAGTTGAAAAACGGTGCTCTACGCTGCCATCCGATGTCTGCCTCGACCGCAGTGCAGGCGAAGGGGGAGGAAGCGGATGAGCGTGCCCGGCGGGCGGCCGACGCTGGAGGACGTGGCGGCTCGGGCGGGGGTGTCGCGCGCGACGGTGTCCCGGGTGATCAACGACTCGCCGCGGGTGAGCCCCGAGGCGCGCGACCAGGTGGCCGCCGCGGTCCGCGACCTCGGCTACGTGCCCAACCGCGCGGCCCGCGCGCTGGTCACCCGGCGCACCGGCGCGGTCGCGCTGGTGCTCTCGGAACCGGAGAACAAGTTCTTCGACGACCCGTTCTTCGCCTCCACGGTCCGCATCGTCTCCCAGCACCTCTCCGCCGGGGACAGCCAGATGGTGCTGCTGATGGTGCACCGGCCGGACGATCACGCGCGGATCGCCCGCTACCTGGCCGCCGGGCACGTGGACGGCGCGCTGGTGCTCGCTCCGCACCGCGACGATCCGCTGCCGGAGGCGGTGCGGGAGCTGCCGCTGCCGGTGGTGTTCGGCGGCAGGCCGTGGATCCCCGAGCACGGCCTGCACCTGGTGGACCACGACAACGTGGGCGGTGGCAGGCAGGCCACCGAGCACCTGCTGTCGCTGGGCAGGCGCGGCGTCGTGACCGTCGCGGGCCCGCAGGACGAGTACGCGGGCCTGGAGCGGTTGCAGGGGTGGCGGGAGGCGACCGGGGTTGACGACGCGGCGACGGCGCTGCGCGCCGAGCCCGGCGGGTTCACCGAGCAGGGCGGCGAGCGGGCCATGGCCGCGCTGCTGGCCCGGGTGCCGGACCTGGACGCGGTGTTCGTGGCGAACGACCTGATGGCGAAGGGCGCGCTGCGGGCGCTGCGCGCGGCCGGTCGACGGGTGCCGCGGGACGTGGCGGTCGTGGGGTTCGACGACCAGCCCGCGATCGCGCCGCACACCGATCCCCCGCTCACGACGATCCGGCAGGACCCGGCGTTGCGCACGGTGCACATGGTGGAGCTGATGCGGCGGTTGATCGCGGGCGAGCGGGTCGCGCCCGGCCGGGAGATCCTGCCCGTGGAGCTCGTCCGCCGGGACTCCGCGTGATCGTCCGATCGGGTGGTCGAATTCCGTTCTCCCCGCATCGGGAGCGGCGAAAGAAGATCATCGAATCGGGCATTCGAATGGACGCGCGGGGCATTGTTTCCGGCCAATACTGGCAATAACGGTGATAATCGATTCGCCGAATCGCACAACCGGGTTCCGATGACCGTCCAATAGCGGCCGATCGGCGTAATCAGCCCGGGACTGCATCGATATAGCCTTTACCGGAACGTTTCAGGTGAGCAGCCTGTTCCGTTGAGAGCGCTCTCACCCTTCAACGTCCCCCCGCGAAGGAGATTTTCGTGTCCCGAACCGGTTTCAAGGCGGCAGCAGGCAGCACGCTCGCCGCGCTTTGCCTGTTCCCGTTCGCCACCGCCTCGGCCACCCCCGCGCCGGCCGCCCCCGCGGCGCAGCCGAAGGCCGAGGTGTTCTTCGACGACTTCTCCGGTGCCGAGCTCGACCGCTCCAAGTGGCAGGTCGAGGTCACCGGGGAGAACTTCGGCACGGTCAACCAGGAGCAGCAGGCGTACGTCGACTCCCCCGAGACCATCTACATCGAGCACGACGACGCGTCGACCGGTGCCACCAACGGTGCGCTGGCCCTGCACGCGCGCAACACCCCCGGCTTCCAGGCTCCCGACGGGAACACCTACGACTTCCAGTCGGGCCGGGTCAACACGAAGGACAAGTTCGAGTTCACCCACGGCAGCTACTCGGCGCGGCTGAAGCTGCCCGAGGGCGGCACCAGCCCGGGTCTGTGGCCCGCCTGGTGGTCGCTGGGCGCGAACATGGACGAGGTGGGCTGGCCGCAGAACGGTGAAGTCGACATCATGGAGAGCGTCGGCGAGCCGTGGACGAGCGTCGCGCTGCACGGTCCCGAGTACCACGGCGACACCCCGATCGCTGGCCAGCAGCAGTTCGAGGGCATGGACCCCGCGGACTGGCACACCTACAAGGTGGACTGGACGACCGACGGATTCATCTTCTCCGTCGACGACAAGCAGATCTACGAGATCACCCGCGCCGAAATGGAGCAGAACGGCTGGACTTGGGTCTACGACGACCCGCAGTTCATGATTCTGAACTTCGCCACCGGCGGACAGTTCCCGAACGGCGTCAACGGCGTGACCGAACCCTATTTCGGACTGCCGCAGGAATCGGTCGACAAGATCAAGTCGGGCAATGCCCGCTACTTGATCGACTGGGTCCGCGTCGAACAGTGATTCCCGATCACGTGCGTCGTGATCCGCGCCCACGACGCCCGTGAACCGGGTGGAGGCGTCGCCCCGGTACGTGCCCGGTCCGATCCCGGCCGCACCGCGGGCCACGCCCCCGAACTTCTGAAGTGAACGGACCGTTCGTCCAAGCTGCTTGGACGAACGGTCCGTTCACTCATGTCACCCGAGGACGCAGAACGGCCCGCGCGATGTCCGCGCGGGCCGTTCGCCTCACTTCCGGAGCCGGGTCACTCCCACTCGATGGTGCCCGGCGGCTTCGACGTCACGTCGAGGGTGACCCGGTTGACCTCGGCCACCTCGTTGGTGATGCGCGTGGAGATGCGCTCCAGCACGTCGTAGGGCAGCCGCGTCCAGTCCGCGGTCATCGCGTCCTCGCTGGAGACGGGCCGCAGCACCACCGGGTGGCCGTAGGTGCGGCCGTCGCCCTGCACGCCCACCGACCGCACGTCGGCGAGCAGCACCACCGGGCACTGCCAGATGTCCCGGTCCAGCCCGGCCGCGGTGAGCTCCTCCCGCGCGATGGCGTCGGCCGCGCGCAGCGTCGTGAGCCGGTCCGCGGTGACCTCGCCGATGATCCGGATGCCGAGGCCCGGCCCGGGGAACGGCTGCCGGTGCACGATCGTCTCCGGCAGGCCCAGTTCGAGCCCGACCCGGCGCACCTCGTCCTTGAACAGCGCCCGCAGCGGCTCCACCAGCTGGAACTGCAGGTCGTCGGGCAGGCCGCCGACGTTGTGGTGACTCTTGATGTTCGCCGCGCCGGTGCCGCCGCCGGACTCGACGACGTCCGGGTACAGCGTGCCCTGCACCAGGAAGTCCACGTCGCCGTCGGCGTCGGCGACCAGGTCCCGCGCCGCCTTCTCGAAGCTGCGGATGAACTCCCGGCCGATGATCTTGCGCTTCTCCTCGGGGTCGGTGACCCCGGCCAGCGCGTCGAGGAACTGGTCGACGGCGTCCACCGTCACCAGCTTCACCCCGGTGGCGGCGACGAAGTCCCGCTCCACCTGCGCCCGCTCGCCCGCGCGCAGCAGCCCGTGGTCGACGAACACGCAGGTGAGCTGCTCGCCGATGGCCCGCTGCACCAGCGCACCGGCCACCGCCGAGTCCACCCCGCCGGACAACCCGCAGATGGCCCGCCGGTCGCCGACCTGGACGCGGATCGCCTCGACCGTGTCGTCCACGATCGACGCCGTCGTCCACTGCGGCTTGATGCCCGCGATGTCCTGCAGGAACCGGCGCAGCACCTCCTGGCCGTGCGGGGAGTGCGCCACCTCCGGGTGGTACTGCACGCCCGCGAGCCGGCGCCGCCGGTCCTCGTAGGCCGCGACCGGAGTGTCCTTGCTGCCCGCGGTCACGGTGAAGCCCTCGGGCGCCTTGCTGACGGAGTCGCCGTGGCTCATCCACACCGGGTGGTGGCCGGGCAGGTCCTCGTGCAGCGTCCCGCCGTCACCGGTGATCTCCAGCTCGGTGCGCCCGTACTCGCGGGTCCCGGTGTGCTCCACGGTGCCGCCGAGCGCCGCGGTCATGGCCTGGAAGCCGTAGCAGATGCCGAACACCGGCACCCCCGCGTCGAACAGCGCCGGGTCCACCTGCGGCGCGTCCTCGGCGTACACGCTCGCCGGACCGCCGGAGAGCACCAGGGCCGCCGGGTCGCGCCGGACGATCTCCTCGACGGGAGTGTCGTGCGGCACGACCTCGGAGTAGATCTGCGTCTCGCGGACGCGGCGGGCGATCAGCTGCGCGTACTGGGCGCCGTAGTCGACGACGAGCACAGGGCCCTTCCCCTCGCGCGGCGGACCTGCTGCCGAGGACTGTTCAGGGCTGTTGGCGATACCGGACACGTCGTCGAAACCTCCAGGCGAATGCGTGCGCTGCACCCATCATCCCAGCTAGCCCGCACCACCCGGCCAGCGGCTCCGCCACCTGCCGAGCTCACGCGTCCGGCCGCCACCGCGATCACACCAGCGGCAGCCGCAGGGCCGCGGGAGCGTCGGCGGGCACCGCCGGGCTCTTCGGGGCGACCGGCTCCATCCGCCGGTAGCCGTCGGCCTGCGCGGCGCGCCGGTCCGGCTCGCCCTTGTTCGGCCACATCGAGAACGCCCGCTCCGCCTGCGCGGTGATCGTCAGCGACGGGTTGACCCCGAGGTTCGCGGTGATCGCCGAGCCGTCCACGATCGACAGCGTGGGGTGCCCGAACGCCCGGTGGTACGGGTCGACGACCCCGTGCTCGGCGTCCTCCCCGATGGCGCAGCCGCCGATGAAGTGCGCGGTCATCGGCATGTCGACCAGTTCGCCCCAGGTGCCGCCCGCGATCCCGCCGATCTTCTCGGCGACCCGCTCGTTGGCTTCCTCGCCTGCGGGGATGAAGCTGGGGTTGGGCGCCCCGTGCCCTTGCCGGGAGGTGAGCCGGGAGCCGAACAGGCCGCGCTTGACGCGGGTGATCAGCGAGTTGTCCAGGCTCTGCATCACCAGCAGGATGATCGTGCGCTCGCTCCAGTTGCGCACGATCGCCATCTTCAGCGCCTTCACCGGGTCGTTGCGCACGAACCGCAGCCACTGCTTCCAGCGCGGATCGGGCTGGCCGCCCTTGGTGGGGAAGGTCTGCAGCAGGCCCATCGCGTTGCTGCCCTTGCCGTAGCGGACGGGTTCGATGTGGGTGTCCTCGTCGGGGTGGAACGACGAGGTGATCGCGACCCCGCTGGAGTAGTTCTGCTCGCCGACCTGCGGCACCTGCGCCCCGATGATCGCCTCGGAGTTCGTGCGGGTCAGCTCACCCAGCTTCGCCGACAGCCGCGGCAGGTCGCCGCGGTCCCGCGCTCGATGCAGCAGGTTCTGGGTGCCCCAGGTCCCGGCGGCGACGACGACCTGGTCGGCGGTGAACACCGAGCTGCCGAAGGCGGTCTTCGCCCCGGTGCGCCGGGTCCCGATCCGCCAGCGCCCGTCGCCGCCTTCGGCGAGCCGGTGCACGGTGGTCATCGGGAACACCTCGGCGCCACCGGCCTCCGCGAGGTGCAGGTAGTTCTTGACCAGGGTGTTCTTCGCCCCGACCCGGCAGCCGGTCATGCAGGCGCCGCATTCGGTGCAGCCGGTCCGGGAGGGTCCGGCGCCGCCGAAGTACGGGTCGGCGACCGTCTCCCCCGGCTTGCCGAAGTGCACGCCCACCGGGGTCGGGTGGTAGCTGCCGCCGACGCCCATGTCGGTGGCGACCTGCTTCATCACCACGTCCGACGGCGTGGTCGTCGGGTTCGTGACCACGCCGAGCATCCGGCTGGCCTGGTCGTAGTGCGGGGAGAGCTCGGACTCCCAGTCGGTGATGTGCGCCCATTGCGAGTCGTTGTAGAACGGCTTCAGCGGCCGGTAGAGCGTGTTCGCGTAGACCAGCGAGCCGCCGCCGACCCCGGAGCCGGCCAGGATCAGGCAGTCCCGCAGCAGGTGGATGCGCTGGATGCCGTAGCAGCCGATCTGCGGCGCCCACAGGAACCGGCGCAGGTCCCAGGAGGTCTTCGCGAACTCGTCGTCGCTGAAGCGCCGCCCGGCCTCCAGCACGGCCACCCGGTAGCCCTTCTCCGTGAGCCGCAGCGCGGCGACGCTCCCGCCGAAGCCGGAACCGATCACAACGACGTCGTAGTGGTGGGGCCCTCGTTGACCTTGAGCACCGTTGCTGGAAGCCATGCGGACACGTTAGCCGTCATTACTCGCGGGTAGCCAGAGTTTTCGACTACTCCACCAGGCGGAATCGCACCTCCGGCACAGCAGACGCACGACCTACCCCACGAACGACACCACGAGCCTTGAACCGACCAGCCCGCGAACCCAAGATCAACGAACCCACACCTGCCCGCCCCCCGACCACAGTCCCGCGCATCGCGGCGAAGCCGTGCCTCGGGCGGGCAAAGCCACGCCTGCCTCACGGCCGAAGGCCGTGCCTTGGGCGGCGAAGCCGTGCCTTGGGCGGCGAAGCCACGCCTGCCTTGCGGCCGAAGGCCGTGCCTGTATTCGCGCAGCGAATAGCCCACGTCCCAAAGCCGCCCACCCGCGGGTTCTCAGCGGCTTCCTCGCGAGGACAGCTTTTTCCCTCGTGGCGGAGCCACTCGGGAAAAAGATCCCGCAGCGAGGAAGCCGCTGAGGTTCCGCTAAGCGACCACCAAAGCAGAACGAGCCGTGGAAGCACTCAGTGAACCCGGCATTCCACGCACCACAGCAACCACACGCCCAAACCCGGGAAGGCTCTCAAACCCGACACCACACGCCAAGCCGAGCAAGACTCCAAAGCCCGGCCACCAGAGCAACCCCCCGGCGATCACCGCCGCAAACTAAGACCGACCTTCTGGAATTCCTTGAGTTCCGAGTACCCGGTCTTCGCCATCGAGCGGCGGAGGCCGCCGAACAGGTTGATGGTGCCGAACGGGTCGCTGCTCGGCCCGAACAGCAGCGTTTCGAGGTCGGCGCCGGCGCCGGTGAAGCCGACGATCTCGCTGCGCGGCAGGTTCGGGTGCGCGGCGGCGGACGTCCAGTAGTAGCCCTGCGCCGGTGCCTCTTCCGCTTCGGTCAGCGCTTCGCCCAGCATCACCGCGTCGGCGCCGCACGCGATGGCCTTCGCGATGTCGCCGGAGTAGGACAGCGCCCCGTCGGCGAGCACGTGCACGTACCGGCCACCGGTCTCGTCGAGGTAGTCGCGGCGCGCGGCGGCGGCGTCGGCGATGGCGGTGGCCATCGGCACTCCGATGCCCAGGACCTGCGTGGTCGTCGCGGAGCGGGACTGGCCGAATCCGACGATCACTCCGGCGGCGCCGGTGCGCATCAGGTGCATCGCGGTGCGGTAGTCGCCCACGCCGCCTGCGATCACCGGCACGTCGAGGTCCGCGATGAAGCGCTTCAGGTTCAGCGGTTCGCCGTCGCGGGCGACGTGTTCGGCCGAGACGATGGTGCCGTGCACCATGAGCACTTCGACTCCGGCGGCCAGCAGGTCGGGGGTGAGCTCTTCGGCGTGCTGCGGGCTGACCCGCGCGGCGACCGTGACCCCGGAGTCCTTGATCTCCTTGATCGACTGGGTGAGCAGGTCGCGGCGCAACGGAGCCGCGTGCAGCTCCTGCAGCAGCGTGATGGCGGCGGCCGGGTCCTCGTTCTCCTCGGCGGTGCGCACGACTTCGAGCAGCTTCTCCTCGACGTTGGAGTGCCGCGCCCAGAGCCCTTCGGCGTTGAGCACGCCGAGGCCGCCGAGCTCACCGACGCGGATCGCGGTCGCCGGGGACACCACGGCGTCCGTCGGGTGCGTCACCAGCGGGATGTCGAACCGGTACGCGTCGATCTGCCAGGCCAGCGACACGTCCTGCGACGAACGGGTCCGCCGGGACGGGACGATCTCGATGTCCTCCAGGTCGTACCCCCGCATGGCCGTCCGGCCCATGCCGATCTCAACCAGATCCCGCACGTCAAGTCCTCCCTACCAGCACCACGGCACTCCAACGGAGCATTCTCTCTACTCCGGGCTCGGACCTCGCATCCGCCCCGGTCTTTCGGCTCCGGCGCCCGGTGCGTTCAGGCGTGCGGGGCAAGGCCCGCGACGGTCAGCCGGAACAACCTGTCGGCTTCGGCGGCGGCGTCGGCGCGGTGTTCGACGGCCAGCACGATGCCGACGATCACCGTGATCAGGTCGGCGAGGGCGATGTCCGCTCGCACCGCACCGTCGCGCACGGCGCGGTCCAGCAGCGGTGTTCCCGCTTCCTCCAGCGCTCCGGCGCAGGTGTTGCCCTGGACGGGGTCGGCGTCGGGTCCCGCGTAGGACAGCGCGACCGCCAGGCCGCGGACGGTGGCGCAGTAGGCGACCACTTCGTCGAGCCAGCGCAGTAGCGCGTCGCGGCCGTCGGGCGCACCGGTCAGTTCGGCGGCGCGACGGCTCAGCGCGTCGATGCGGCTGTGCGAGACCGCTTCGAGCAGGGCGCGGCGCGTGGGGAAGTGCCTGCGCACGGTCGCCGATCCGACTCCGGCGGTGCGGGCGATCTGCTCCAGGGACGCTTCGGCGCCGCGGGCGGCGACCTCTTGTTCGGCCACGGCGAGGATGCGGGCGTGGTTGCGCCGGGCGTCCGAGCGCTGCGCGCCGGTCACGGCGTCACCTCCTGCTTCACAAAACGGCGGGGTCCGCCGTATCGTACGGGAACACAAACGGCGGGCCCCGCCGTTTTTCTCCCGAGGAGCAGCATGCCGACCCAACCCGCACCCGTCCTGGTCTCCGGCGCCACCGGCAGGCAGGGCGGAGCCACCGCCCGCGCCCTGCTCGCCGCGGGCGTTCCCGTCCGCGCCCTGGTGCGCGACCCCGAGACCGAACGCGCCGCCGCGGTGCGCGCGCTCGGAGCCGATCTGGTGACCGGCGACCTCCGCGACCGCGACTCCCTGGCACCGGCGGTCGACGGCGTCCGCGCGGTCTTCTCCGTGCAGATGCCGGAGCTCACCGAAGACGGATTCGACTTCGACGGCGAGGTCGCCCAAGCCACCAACCTCGTCGAAGCGGCCCGCGCCGCCGAGGTGGCGCAGTTCGTGCACACCTCGGTCAGCGGCGCCGGTCAGCACACCGAGGTGCCCGGCATGGCCGAAGGCCGGTGGGGAGTGGCGCGCAGCCTGGGCGCCAAGAGCGCGATCCAGGACCGGGTCCGCGAAGCCGGTTTTCCCAGCTGGACGCTGCTCAAGCCCGCCTTCTTCATGGCGAACTTCCTGCCCTCGATGGGCTTCCTGTTCCCGCGCGGCGTCGAAGGCGGCCTGGTCAGCGTCCTCAAGCCGGACACCCGCCTGTCCCTGATCGCGACGGCGGACATCGGGGCCGCGGCGGCCGCCGCGATCGCCGAGCCGGCGCGGTTCCACGAGGTCGAACTGGAACTGGCGGGCGACTTCCTGCCGATGGAGCGGATCGCCGAAGTACTCTCCGGCGCGCTCGGCGTCCCGCTGACGGCCCCCGACATGACCGAGGCCGAAGCACTGGCCGCCGGGATGCCGGGCATGGGCGCCACCCACGACTACCTGAACGCGGTCGGCCAGCCGGCCCGCCCCGAGTTCGCCGCCGAACTGGGCCTGCCCACCACCGCGGTCGAGCAGTGGGCGGCGGAACACCTGCGCGCGGGCGCGTGACCCGCGAGCGAGGGGCTCGGGAACCGATCGGCTCCCGAGCCCCCGCGCCTCACCGGGTCGTGTAGTTCGGCGCTTCCACCGTCATGGTGATGTCGTGCGGGTGCGACTCCTTGAGCCCCGCCGCCGTGATCCGCACCAGGTTCGCCCGCTGCAGCTCGGCCACGGTGGACGCCCCGGTGTAGCCCATCCCGGACCGCAGGCCGCCGACGAGCTGGTCCACGACCTGCGACAGCGGCCCGCGGAACGGCACGCGGCCCTCGATGCCCTCCGGCACCAGCTTGTCCTCGGAGAGCACGTCGTCCTGGAAGTAGCGGTCCTTCGAGTAGGACTTCGACTGCCCGCGGGTCTGCATCGCGCCGAGCGACCCCATGCCCCGGTAGACCTTGAACTGCTTGCCGTTGACCAGCACCAGGTCACCGGGCGACTCCGCGGTGCCCGCGAGCAGGCTGCCGAGCATGACGCTGCTGGCCCCGGCCGCGATCGCCTTCGGGATGTCCCCGGAGTACTGGATGCCGCCGTCGCCGATCAGCGGGACACCGGCCGGGCGGCACGCCTGGTCGGCCTCGTAGATCGCGCTGATCTGCGGCACGCCCACCCCGGCCACGACGCGGGTCGTGCAGATCGAGCCGGGCCCGACGCCGACCTTCACCGCGTCCGCCCCGGCGTCCACGAGGGCCTGCGCCCCGGCGCGGGTCGCGACGTTGCCGCCGATCACGTCGACGGAGTGGCCCAGTTCCTTCTTCAACGTGGCCACCGTCTCCACCACGGCGCGGGAGTGGCCGTGCGCGGTGTCCACGATCAGCACGTCGACTCCGGCGTCGACCAGCGCCATCGCGCGCTCGTGCGAGTCGGCGCCGACGCCGACGGCCGCGCCGCACAGCAGCCGGCCGTCCGGGTCCTTGGTGGCGTTGGGGTACTGCTCGGTCTTGACGAAGTCCTTCACCGTGATCAGCCCGCGGAGCTTGCCCGCGTTGTCCACGATCGGCAGCTTCTCCACCTTGTGCCTGCGCAGCAGGCCGAGCGCGGCTTCGGCGGTCACGCCGACCTGCGCGGTCACCAGCGGCGCGGGCGTCATGATCTCGCGCACCCGCCGGGTGTGATCGGCTTCGAACCGCATGTCGCGGTTGGTGATGATGCCGACGAGGGTGCCGTCCGGGTCGGTCACCGGGACCCCGGAGATCCGGAAGCGGGCGCACAGCGCGTCCACCTCACCCATCGTGTCCTCCGGCGAGCAGGTCACCGGGTCGGTGACCATGCCCGCTTCGGAGCGCTTCACGACCTCGGCCTGCGCGGCCTGCTCCTCGACGGAGAGGTTGCGCTGCAGGATGCCGACACCGCCCTGGCGGGCCATGGCGATCGCCATCCGCGCCTCGGTCACGGTGTCCATGGCCGCGGACACCAGCGGCACCCGCAGCCGCACGTTGCGCGACAGCTGGGTGCCCGTGTCGACGCCGCTGGGGATCACATCGGACTCATCGGGAAGCAGCAGCACGTCATCGAAGGTCAACCCGAGCGTCGCGAACTTCGCAGGGAATCCGGGGGCGGTCAGTTCGCTGGTCATGGCGAGGCGGTGTGCCTTCCTGCAAGCAACGGTGTGGTTACCGAAGGTTCCGGGCGGGGGCGCATCGGCGATACCGGGCCACCGGAAACGGCGGTTCGACGACGTCCCCGGCGCGAGCGGCAGGTGCGATTCACCCATGATAGAGACCCGCTGGTCAGGGATGGTCAGCGGTGGGGCGCCCGCGCGTGCGCCCCCGCGCGGGCGCCCCGAGCGGGAGTGCAGGTCGCGGTGGGCGGTACCGTGCCGTCCGTGCCGCACGATCCGCTTCCCCCAGACCCGTTCGCGGGAGACCCGGACGATCCGAGCAGAGCGCTCGACGACCAGGACCCCGAGTTCGGCCCGCCGCTGGGCGAGGACGAACGAGCCGAACTGCTGTCCGATCTGACCGACCTCGCGGTCTACCAGGCGTTGCTGGAGCCGCGCGGAGTCCGCGGCATCGTCGTGGACTGCACCGACTGCGGCGAGCCGCACTACCACGACTGGGAGCTGCTGCGCTCCAGCCTGGAGCAGCTGCTGCACGACGGTCGGATGCGCCCGCACGAACCGGCTTTCTCCCCGGACCCCAGCGACTACATGAGCTGGGAGTACTGCCGCGGCTTCGCCGACGGCGTCACCGAGACGGAGAACGAGAGCAGCCGCTGACGGTGCGCTCGACCGGTTCCCGCAGCGATGCCGCGCGCCCGCGGCGGCCCTGATCCGGCACTCTCCCGCCCTGGTCCGGCGCGCGCCGGAGTTCAGCCACGAACGGGATTCATCCCGAACTCCGCCGAAAGAACGGATCCGCGCCCTGGTGGACGCGGATCCGGATGTTCAGTTCGGCCGGGGGAACAACCCGCCGCCGTGGTTCGGGTCCGAGGTGGAACCGTCGGTGCTCCCGCTGGAGGGCACGTCCGTGCTCCCGCTGGTCTCGCTCGGCTGCGTGGTCGGCTCCGTCGGCTCCTGCGAGGAGCTCGGCGTGCTCGGCGACGTCGGCGTCGGCAGGTCCGTCGGCGGCACCTGCGGGTGCGACGGCGGCGGCGGCTCCACGGTCGTCGTCGGCACGTGGTCCGAACTCGACGTGGACTCCGAGGTCGACGGGTCGGACGGGTGGGAGCCTTCGAACTGCTGCCGCAACGCCTCGTGCTGCGCTTCCAGCTCCTTCAGCCGGTCGCCGGCGTCCTGCATCGTCCGGCGCGCGAGTGCGAGCGAGGCCCGCGCATCGCTGCGCTGGCCCGAGTTCCACTGCTCCTCGGCCTGGTCGAGCTGGTCCTGGGCTTGCGCCGCGGCCTTGGACTCCTGCGCGTGGTCGGTGTAGAGCACCTGCGCCACACCCCACAGCATGTCGCCGGGCATCGCGTCCCGCGCCGCCAGGCCCACACCGGTGAAACCGATCATCAGCACCGCCGCGGCCGAGGCCACCGGAACCAGGTGCCTGCGGCGGGACTTGCGCCGCGGACGGCTGCCCGCGGCGATCGCGGCGACGGCGGCGTCGGTGTCCACGAGGTCACCGATCGGGGCCGCGTCGACCTCCCGGCGCCACGCGACGAGCAGCGACTCCAACCCGGGCCCGGTGTCCGCGGATTCCGCGGGCACGCTCGGGTTGGTGCCGCCGAGCGCGTCGAGCAGCGCGTCGTCGGCCTGCAGTTCGGAGAGGTTCAGCGGCTCCGCGCCGACCTCGTCGGGATCGATCAGCCCCGCGGCGGTCGCCTGCGCGGTGTCGGCGGCGGCATCGGTCGCCAGCGGGCGCTGCCGGAAGTCCAGGACGGTGGCGCCGGCGCTCACCGGCTCCGCCTCGAACTCCTCCTCGGGGCGCGCGATCGTCGACTCCGCTGCCGCGTCGTCATCCGCGCCGTCGACCCGCGCGGCGGGTTCGTCGTACGTGGCCGAATCGGCCGAATGGCCGGTAGAGTGGTCCTCGGCGTCCGGCACCGGACCGTCGGTGACCCCGGCGGCGTTCGACCCGGCTGCCACCGAGGTGGCGGAGTCGGACTCTCGATTGTCGATCAGCTCGGCTCCCTCGCCAGCGGCGGGCACGGCCGGAGAGTCCTCCGAAGCACGTGTCTCGCCCGCACGGTCGTCCTGCCGGCCGGAATCGACGGGAACGTCCGAGGTGTGCTCCCTTTTCGGGGAGCGCTCGGGCTCTTCCCGCTCGACCATTCAGACCACCTCCTCCGCGGACAGCGTCTTGCGTAGCCGGGCCAGTGCGCGGTGCTGTGCCACCCGCACCGCTCCCGGAGTCGAACCGACCGCTTCGGCGGTTTCCTCCGCGGACAACCCGACGACCACCCGGAGCAGCAGGATCTCCCGCTGCTTGGCCGGGAGGACACGCAATAGCTGCGCCATCCTGCCCGAAAGCTCACCTTGCATGGCCCGCTGCTCCGGTCCAGCCTCGGACTCCGGGGTGTCCGGAACGTCCGCCACCGGTTCGGAGCGGTTGCGGGCCGACGCTCGGTGCGCATCAGCCACCTTGTGTGCGGCGATGCCGTACACGAACGCCAGGAAAGGACGACCCTGGTCCCGGTAGCTGGGCAGCGCCGTCAACACGGCGAGGCACACTTCCTGGGCGACGTCATCCGCCGAAGCGAACGACCGTTCGTTTCGTCCTACCCTGGCGCGGCAGTACCGCACCACCAAAGGACGGATTTCGGCCAGCAAGCGCTCGATCGACTGACGATCGCCGTCGACGGCGGCGCCTACAAGTGCGTCCAGCCCGTCCCCCACGTTGCTCATCGCAGACAGCAGCCCTGGTGTTACGCGTTCAAGCGACTCGGATTTGCCCGGCGAACATCACGTGCTCCGCACGCAGCGCCGAGGTCACCGTACCGGGAAAGGACAGATCCCTGAACAGGGAGTGGGGGCCAGCGGCGGTCGTTGTCACGTAACCATAACTACCAGATATCCACCCGAGCATCGTCCGCCCAGTACGGAACTCGCACTGATCGACGGATGGTAAGGGCGGACGCGGCGACCGCGATCGACTCCCGGCTCGACCTGGCCGGGTCATGAGACGTGTCCGTCGCCACGTCCCGGTGCGATGCACCGGGGCATGGCGACGGAAGTCCTGCCGACACCGCCGAGCCCGAACGGCGGCGTCGAGGTGAACCGGGTGGCGGCCGAGGGCCGCGTTCCGGCGAGGGGCGTCACACAACAGGAAGGAGCTCCCACGGAACCTCCGCGGATCATCCGTCGAGCCCTCGCGCGCGAGAACTCGGTCGCCGGGCCAGGCCGGGCGCCGGAACCGTCCGGGACGTGCGCCCCGGAACCGGTGCGGCGCGGGGCACGGTCCGCCGCCCGCGGGCGATCGGCGCACGTGGCGCTCCGACCGGAACCCGGATGATCGAGCGAGCAGGTGGGCATCCGTGGCAGTCCGTTCGGCTCAGGCGACCAGTCCCCGGCGGAACCCGTGCGCCACGGCCTGCGCCCGATCCCGGACTCCCAGCTTGCGGAAGAGCCGGCGGGCGTGGGTCTTGACGGTGTCTTCGGACAGGTAGAGCTCGCGGCCGATCTGGCCGTTGCTCTTGCCCTGGCTCATCCCCCGCAGCACTTGCAGCTCTCGCTCGGTGAGCTGCACGCCCGGGTCGGACGGCTGCCGCGGCGCGGGGACGGACGTGCTGGCCAGGGTGTGCGCCAGCGCGGCGACCAGTTCCGGCCGCGAGGCGTCCCAGCGCAGGTATCCGCGCGCACCACCGGCGATCGCCGCCGCGATGCTGCCCGCGTCGTCCGGCGCACCGAAGACGATCACATTGGCTTGGGGATGAGCGGAGACGAGCCGTCTGGTGGCCTCGACACCGTTCGGCACCGCTCGCTGGGTGCCGACCAGCACGACGTCCACCGCTTGCCGCGCGAAGCGGGCGAGCAGCTCATCACCGTGGGCTACGCAATCAATCCGACTCACTCCGGGGACAGCAGACATCACGCGAGTGAGTCCTTCCCGGACGCTACGTCGGTCATCGCAGATCAGGACCGTCGTCACGGGAACTCCTTCCTGCAGGCGGGTGACGTTCCACTTCCCCTATCGGACGCAGCGGGGCGGACCTTGACACGATCTAGTGCTGAATCCGTCCAGAGATCGGCTCACGCCACCCCATCGAGATATTCACCGGAACGGAGCAGGGGCCGACGCGGGCACGCACGCCTTCCTACGTCACCCGCCGATTAAGGCCCATACCTGCGATGTTCACCCGTGCGTGGGCCTGCCGAGCGATCCGCCACCCGATCTCGCGACACCCGGCAATCAACTGACAACGTTCGAATGTGATTTGCGTCACGTTCTAGTCGAGAACGGTCCGGCCGATCAGTTCCGCCGCGCTCTCGAGCGAAGCGACCGTCTCAGCGGGAGCGGGTAACTTGCCCGGAGCCCATCCGGCGCCCATCGCGAGGACCACGGCGCGCTGCCGCTTGATGGGCAGGTCGGACAGCAGCGCGGGCGCCGCGTAGTGCGGCTGATCGGCCCACAGCACGATCACCGCGGGCGCCGCCCGGCGCACCGCCGCGTGCAGGCCCTCCGGCGGCAGACCGGCTCCGAAGAGGCGATGACCGATGCCGCGCGACGCCAGCTCCGCGGCCAGCGCGACCAGCTCCAGCTCCTGCTGCTCACCAGGCGCCGGCGCGAGCAGCACCGGGCGCGGATTGCTCGGTTCGGGCGCGCGGGCCAGCACCGCCCGCAACGCCGTCGACGCGTTGTCGGTGAGCAGGCGTAACGCCTCCACTCCGACACCGGTGTGCTGCCAGCGCTCGCCGGCCGCGGTCAGCACCGGGGACAGCACCTCCCGCCAGGTGGCGAGCACGCCCTGCGCCTCGATCGACTCCGCGAGCAGGCGCTGCTGGTGCCAGGCGTCCAGCGCGAGCACCGCGCGGCCGAGCCCGCGGGCGCGCGGTCCGGCGCCGGTGAGGCGCAGCCCCCGCCCGCCCGGGTTGGACGTCGACTCGACGGCCGGGGGTTCGAGGGGGTCCAGGACGCCGGAGATGAGGACGGGCTCGGCCGGCGCGGGCGGAGCCGCCTGCGCGCCGTCGTCGGCATGGCGCGGCAGCGGCGGAGTGGCCGCCAGCGCGTAGCGCGCCGCTTCCGCCGGGGAGGCGCCGCGCAGCAGCGCGCGCTGCATCTGCTCGAGCCGCGCCACGTCCTCCGGGCCGTACCTGCGGTGGCTGCCGGAGGCGTGATCGGTCGGGCCGAGCCCGTAGCGCCGGTCCCAGGTGCGCAGCGTCGCGGGAGCGACGCCGAGCCTGCGCGCGACGGCGGCCACCGTCAGCCGCGGTTCCTCCGGGGTGGAGCCGAGCACTCCTGCGGTGAGGTCGGACTCGGCGTCGGCACCTCGCGCACCGGAGGCTTCCACCTCGGGCGCGCGGTGGTGCCTTCCGGTGTCCGCCTGAGCACCGTCGTCGGCAGGCCGTTCCCCCGCCTCGCGGGCGATCTTGCGGCGGGCGTCGTCTCGATCTTCGTCGGCGTTCGCCGCGCCGCGGGGGAAGGCCGGGCCGTCCAGGTGGTCGGCAAGTCGTGGATCAACCTCCCGGGCAGCGCCGTGCTGCCCGGACAGGGGTTCCTCCCGCATGGTCACGCGGTCATGTTCCGGATCGAGACGGCCGGTGGCAAGCGGGCACTCCCGGATGCCACCGGTCAGAGATCACCCGTCAGTGAACAGCTTTCGGCGCGAAAGGGGTTGAACAAGTATTGGCGCGGTTCTACCTTGGATCATGCGAGGCCACGGCAGCCGCCGTGGCGGGGAGGGGATCCACCGGTGGGAGGTGGTTGTCGCAATGGCCGACACTCGACGTCTTCCAGGCCCGAACGCCGATATCTGGGACTGGCAGATCAAGGGTTCGTGTCGCGGAATGGACAGCGCGTACTTCTTCCATCCCGACGGCGAACGCGGCCCGGCAAGGGCGCGGCGTGAGGCGAAGGCGAAAGAGGTGTGCCAGCACTGCCCGGTTCTCGATCAGTGCCGTCGGCACGCGCTGGCAGTGCAAGAACCCTATGGAATCTGGGGTGGGCTCTCCGAGTCCGAGCGCGAAGTGATCATCAAGACCCGCAAGCGCAGGGTGGCCGCAATGGCCGGATGAGACGCGACCGCCGCGACGAACGGCGGTGGCGGCGCCGCACGGGCAGGCCGAATCGGATGACTGCGAGGGGCGTCATCCGCGGCGGCCCCCGAGGCAGGCGTGCAAAAAGATCAGGGGCGGCACCGCGAAGGTGCCGCCCCTGATCTCGTGTTGCACCCCTGAACCGGAGCCCCCGGACGGGCGCCCCGGTTCAGCGGGGGTCAGTGCGAGTGGCCGTGACCGTGACCGGCCGGCTCCTCTTCCTCCTCGGGCTTCTCCACGACGGCGCTCTCGGTGGTCAGCACCATGCGCGCGATGGAGGCCGCGTTGGCGACCGCGGAGCGGGTCACCTTCAGCGGGTCGACGATGCCCGGCTCGAGCAGGTCGCCGAAGGCCAGGGTCGCGGCGTTGTAGCCCGCGCCCCAGTCCAGGTCGCGGACCTTGGAGACCACGACGGCGCCTTCCTGGCCCGCGTTGCTGGCGATCCAGAACAGCGGGGCCTCCAGCGCCTTGCGGACCAGCCGCACGCCGGTGGCCTCGTCACCGGAGAGGCCGAGGTCGCCCTCCAGCGCCTTGGCGGCGTGGATCAGGCTGGAGCCACCGCCGGGCACGCTGCCCTCTTCGGCCGCGGCCTTGGACGCGGCGACCGCGTCCTCGATGCGGGACTTGCGCTCCTTGAGCTCGGTCTCGGTGGCGGCACCGACCTTGATCACCGCGACGCCGCCGGCCAGCTTGGCCAGCCGCTCCTGCAGCTTCTCGCGGTCCCAGTCGGAGTCGCTGGCCTCGATCTCCTTGCGGATCTGCTCGACCCGCGCCTGCACGTCGTCCTTGGCGCCGTGGCCGTCGACCAGGATGGTGTCGTCCTTGGTGACGGTGACGCGGCGGGCGCTGCCCAGGACCTCGGGACCGGCCTCGGAGAGCTTGAGCCCGACCTCGGGGGCGATGACCTGCGCGCCGGTGACGGCGGCCAGGTCGTCCAGGAACGCCTTGCGGCGGTCGCCGAAGTACGGGGCCTTGACCGCGACGACCTTGAAGGTCTTGCGGATCGCGTTGACGACCAGGGTGGACAGCGCCTCGCCCTCGACGTCCTCGGCGATGATCAGCAGCGGCTTGCCGTTCTGCGCGACCTTCTCCAGCAGCGGCAGCAGGTCCTGGATGTTGGAGATCTTGTCCCGGTGCAGCAGGATCTGGGTCTCCTCCAGGACGGCTTCCTGCCGCTCGGAGTCGGTGACGAAGTACGGCGAGACGAAGCCCTTGTCGAACTGGACGCCCTCGGTGACCTCGAGCTCGGTGGCCAGCGTCGAGGACTCCTCGATGCTGATCACGCCGTCCTCGCCGACCTTCTCCATCGCCTCGCCGACCAGCGCGCCGATGTTCTCGTCGCGGGAGGAGACGGTGGCGATCTGGGCGATGTTGTCGCGGCCCTTGACCGGGGTGGCCTTCGCCTTGAGGGCTTCGACGACCGCGTCGGTGGCGGCCTGGATGCCCTTGCCCAGCGAGGCCGGGTTGGCGCCGGCGGCCAGGTTGCGCAGGCCCTCCTTGACCAGGGCCTGGGCCAGCACGGTGGCCGTGGTGGTGCCGTCGCCCGCGACGTCGTTGGTCTTGGTGGCGACGTTCTTGGCGAGCTGGGCGCCGAGGTTCTCGTACGGGTCCTCGAGCTCGATCTCGCGCGCGATGGTGACGCCGTCGTTGGTGACCTGCGGGCCACCGAACTGCTTGTCCAGCACGACGTGCCGGCCGCGCGGTCCGAGGGTCACCTTCACCGCGTCGGCGAGCTGGTTGACACCGCGCTCCAGCGCGCGGCGCGCCTGCTCGTCGAAGGCGATCTGCTTAGCCATGTTTCAACAGCCCTTCAGCATGGGTGTTCAGGTGCCGGTCGCGAACGTCCCGGCGCGAGCTCCGACCGACCCGGCGCATCGCCCGGCCGGAGGCCGCGAGCGCTCGCGGGGCCGGGGCGTTGGTCCGGTCGGCTGTCGCCTGGGTGGGACGTCGGGGCGGCGGAGTCGCCGCGTCGCCGAGTGGCGTGCGGGGCGTGGCGTCCGGCCTGGGACAAACCACCGCCCCGGCGGTCCCGGAGGCGGGACCACCGGGGCGGTGGGGTGCGCATGGTGCGGAAGTCGTCAGTTGACGACGGCCAGCACGTCGCGGGCGGAGAGGATCAAGTACTCCTCGCCGTTGTACTTGACCTCGGTGCCGCCGTACTTGGAGTAGATGACGACGTCACCTTCCTGCACGTCCACGGGGACGCGGTTGCCCTTGTCGTCGACGCGACCCGGGCCGACGGCCAAGACCTTGCCCTCCTGGGGCTTTTCCTTGGCGGTGTCCGGGATCACGATGCCGGACGCAGTCGTCGTCTCGGCTTCGCTCGCCTGGACAACGATCTTGTCCTCAAGCGGCTTGATGCTCGCCACGGTGTGACCTCCACCTTCTGGGGCCTGCGTAAGCGTTGGCTCTGGTCTGGGTGACGGCTCCGTGGCTCCCCGTCGTCGCGGGTGCCGGGGCGCTGCGGCGCCGTGCTGATTGGCACTCTACCCAGCCGAGTGCCAAGGCTCAACCACCGGGCACCCGTTCAGCCGTCACTCGAAGGCGGACATCGGACGAGCGGGGCTTTCCCCGAGCTCCCCGGATCCTGCCGGAGCCGTCGCGATCTCCCGGAGCCGGCGTTCCGGGAACGCGCCCGATCGCGCCCCTCGCGCCCCTCGCGCACCGCTGCTCCGAAGGGGTGACGCCGGTGCCGCGAGACGGAAACGGCTCGCGCGGGGGCCTCCGGATCACCCGCGCGATCTTGCGCCCGGAGCGGCGCCGATCTTCGCCGGGAGAACCGGCCAGGTGAGCGGGCGGGAGCCCGCGCGAAGCGGGCCGGGCGGCGGCGCGGCGCGGTCGCCGCCGACCGGCCCTGATGCCGATCTTCGCAGGTAGATCGGCATGCGGGAAATGTCACCGGAACCCGATGGCGGTTCACACCATCGAGGCAATGTGGCTTAGGTTCTGCCGCATGGCTCCGACGAAGCCCACGAATCGCCCGTGGGAACGCCGCCCTCGCCCATCCCGTCCTCCCGGTCCGTCCGGGCCTCCCGGCCGGTCCGGCTGGCGCCCTCGCTGACCTTCCTCCCGTTCCGGTTCGCACCGGCCCCGGGAGACCTGCAGCGCGGGCGCGGTGATCAACAACCCGTCTTCGCCAGAAGTTAACCGGATGCCCACCGGGCGCGGATACCTTTCCACTCGTTCGAGTGAAGCCGAAAGCAGGACACAGCCCTGTTCGGCGTGCTCACGCACGCCTCGACGGCAGCCACCGACGTTCTGGGAGGACCGCCCGAATGCCCGACCCCACCACATCCCGATCCGTTTCCCGCCGGGCCGTGCTGCTCGGCGGCGCCGCCGCGGTGAGCACCGCCGCGCTGAGCGGAGCCGCCTCGGCCGGACCGCTGTCGCTGCCCGGCGCGGGCACCGGCAGGCTCGCCGACCCGTTCACGCTCGGCGTCGCCTCCGGTGATCCGCTGCCGGACGGCGTCGTGCTCTGGACCCGCCTCGCTCCTGACCCGACCGCCGACGACGGTGGCGGCGGCATGCCGGCCAAGGTCGTCCCCGTGCAGTGGGAGGTCGCCGAGGACGAGCGGTTCAGCCGCGTCGTCCGGCGCGGCGAAGCGCAGGCCGCGCCCGAGCTCGGGCACAGCGTGCACGTCGAACTCGACGGGCTCCGCCCCGGCGCCGAGTACTACTACCGGTTCCGCGCCGAGGGCGCCGTCTCGCGCACCGGGTTCACCCGCACCGCGCCCGCGCCGGGCTCGATGGACCCGCTGACCATGTGCTTCGCGTCCTGCGCGCACTTCGGCCAGGGCCACTTCACCGCCTACCGGCGGCTGGCCGAGGACCAGCCCGGCCTGGTCCTGCACCTCGGCGACTACCAGTACGAGTACGCCGCCGACGCCGACGACGTGCGGAAGGTGCTCGGGCCGGAGACCCGGACGCTGGCGAACTACCGGCAGCGGCACGCCCAGTACAAGACCGACGAGGACCTGCAGCTCGCGCACGCCGTGGCGCCGTGGATCGTCGTGTGGGACGACCACGAGACCGAGAACAACTGGGCCGACGAGACGCCGGAGAAGCCGGATTCCGGTTTCCTCGACCGGCGCAAGGCGGCCTTCCAGGCGTACTACGAGAACATGCCGCTGCGGTCCACGGCCAAGCCCGAGGGCATCGACATGCGGCTGTACCGGCGGTTGCAGTGGGGCGGCCTGGCCACGTTCCACATGCTCGACACCCGCCAGTACCGCGACGACCAGCCCTGCGGCGACGTCGGCAACGTGGACTGCGCGCAGCGGCTGGAGCCGGACCGCACGATCACCGGCGCCGAGCAGGAGCGCTG
Organism: Saccharopolyspora gloriosae; assembly: GCF_014203325.1. NCBI lineage: Bacteria > Bacillati > Actinomycetota > Actinomycetes > Pseudonocardiales > Pseudonocardiaceae > Saccharopolyspora > Saccharopolyspora gloriosae. The sequence goes on from NZ_JACHIV010000001.1 coordinate 5,856,620, forward strand.
GCTGCTGGACGGGTTCGCGAACTCCGCGGCGCGCTGGGACGTGCTGGGCCAGCAGGTGTTCTTCTCGCGCCTGGACAACGACCTGACCGACGGCGTCGCGTTCAGCACCGACTCGTGGGCCGGTTACGTGGCGAACCGGGACCGGATCGCCGCCGGGCTCGGGCAGGTCCGCAACGGCGTGGTGCTCACCGGGGACGTGCACCGGCACTGGGCGGCGGAGGTGCAGGCCGAGCACGAGGACACCGGCTCGGCAGTGGTCGGCACCGAGCTCGTCACGACCTCGATCACCAGCGGTGGCGACGGGGACGACGACGCGAAGGACGCGGTGCTCGCGGAGAACCCGCACATCAAGTTCCACAAGAACCGCCGCGGCTACGTCCGCACCCGCTTCACCGCGGACGAGCTGCGCGCCGATTACCGGATCGTCCCGGAGGTGACGAAGCCCGGTGCGGAGGTGCGCACCGAACGCGGCTTCGTGGTGGCCGACGGCGAGCCGCGGCTGAAGCCGGCGTGAGCCTCGCGGGTGCCGCCCGGCGGCGGGCGGCACCCGTTCGGCCGCTGCACCGCGCGGGCCGGTGGCACGGCACACTTGCCTGATGCGTGGGCGATGGTGTGCGGCGGCGGGTCTGGGCGCGCTGGGCGCGCTGCCGTCGGTGTGGGTGCGGGTGCGCAGCTCGGGCCGGGTGCGGACGCTCGCCGACGTGCCCGCGACGGAGGCCGCGCTGGTCCTCGGCGCCGGGGTGCGGCGCGACGGGCTGCCGAGCCGGATCCTGCAGGGCAGGCTCGTCGTGGCCGTGGAGCTGTACCGGGCGGGCCGGGTGCGGTGGATCCTGGTCAGCGGCAGCCCGCGGTCGCGCGGGTACAGCGAACCGGTCGTGATGCGGGAATTCCTGGTGCGCAACGGGATTCCGGAGTCGGCGATCGAGCTGGACGAGTCCGGTGTGGACACCTGGGCGTCGTGCCGGAGCGCGGTCGCGGCGTTCGGCCTGCGGCGGGTCACGGTGGCGACGTCGAAGTTCCACCTGCGCCGGTCGATCGCGTTGTGCCGCCGGGCCGGGATCGACGCGTTCGGCGTGGGCCACGACGCGGCGGCGGACGGGCTGCGGCGGGTGTCGGCGCGCGGGGCGCGGCGCGAGTTCCTGGCCGTGACGAAGGCGTTCTGGTTCAGCCACTGATCGGCCGAGCATTGACCGAGGTTCGCAACGAACTGACTCGATGATCAGTTCCGAGCCCTGGACCACACCACTCCCCTCGCCTTCCTGTGCCTTCCGCTAGCGAGAACGCCACTTCCCCGCCGCGCCGTCGCACCCCGGACGGAGCATTGCGAATATCGCAACGCCCCTGCTAGCGTCGCCGCGCTACGGGCCGCCGCGAGCGGACCACGACAGGGGAGGGCGCATGAACGAGGAAGTGATCGTCACCGCCGCGCTGACCGGTGCCGGCGACACCGTCGGCCGCAGCGAGCACGTGCCGGTGACACCCGAGCAGATCGCGGAGTCCGCCGTGCAGGCCGCGAACGCGGGCGCCGCCGTGGTGCACATCCACGTGCGCGACGTCGAATCCGGCCAGGGCTCCCGCGAGGTCCCGCTGTACCGCGAGGTGGTGCGCCGCATCCGCGAATCCGGCGTGGACGTCGTGATCAACCTGACCGCGGGCATGGGCGGCGACCTGGTGATCGACCCGGACGATCCGCTCAAGCCGGTGGACGGCACCGACCTGGTCAACGGGCTCGACCGGTTGCCGCACGTGGAGGAGCTGCTGCCGGACATCTGCACGATGGACTGCGGCTCGCTCAACTTCGGCGAAGGCAGCCAGCTCTACATCAGCACCCCCGACATGCTGCGCGCCGGCGCGAAGCGCATCCAGGAGCTCGGCGTGAAGCCGGAGCTGGAGATCTTCGACACCGGCCAGCTGTGGTTCGCCACCAAGATGATCGAAGAGGGCCTGATCGACGCGCCGCCGCTGTTCCAGCTGTGCATGGGTATCCCGTACGGCGCCCCGGCCGACCCGGGCGTGCTGCAGGCGATGGTGAAGATGCTGCCGGAAGGCGCGAACTGGGCCAGCTTCAGCATCGGCCGCAACCAGTTGCCGTGGGTCGCGCAGTCGGCGCTGCTCGGCGGCGAGGTCCGCGTCGGGCTGGAGGACAACCTCTACCTGAGCAAGGGAGTGAAGGCGACGAACGCGCAGCTCGTGGAGCGCGCGGTGACGATCGTCGAAGGCATGGGCGCGCGGATCGCGACCCCGGACCAGGCTCGGGCGAAGCTCGGGTTGAAGCGGAGGAACGCCTGATGGGGGCTCCGGTGGAACCGGAATCGGTGCGCCACGTCGCGTGCGTCGGCGCGGGCGTGATCGGCGGCGGCTGGGTGGCGCACTTCCTGGCCCGCGGCTACCGGGTGACCGCGTGGGATCCCGCGCCGGACGCCGAGCAGAAGCTGCGGCGGCTGGTCGACGCGGCGTGGCCCGCGCTGACCGAGCTGGGTCTGGCGCCCGGCGCCTCCCGCGACGCGCTCACCGTCACGTCCACTTTGGACGAAGCGGTGGCGGGCGCGGAGTTCGTGCAGGAGAGCGCGCCGGAAGACCTGGAGCTCAAGCAGGACCTGCTGGCGCGGATCGACGCGGCGACCCCGGCGGGCGTCGTGGTGTCCTCGTCGACCTCCGGCTACGGCATGACGGAGATGCAGCAGCGCTGCGCCACTCCGGAGCGGCTGGTCGTGGGGCACCCGTTCAACCCGCCCTACCTCATCCCGCTGGTGGAGGTCGTCGGCGGCGAGCGGACCGCGCCGGAAGCGGTGCGGTGGGCGTCGCGGTTCTTCGAAGTGGCGGGCAAATCCGTCATCACGATGGACCGGGAGGTGCCCGGCTTCATCGCGAACCGGCTGCAGGAGGCGCTGTGGCGCGAAGCGCTGCACATGGTCGCCGAAGGCGAGGCGACCGTGGAGCAGATCGACGCCTCCATCACCGAGGGGCCCGGCCTGCGGTGGCCGTTCCTCGGACCGTGCCTGACCTTCCACCTCGCCGGCGGTGAAGGCGGGATGGCGCACATGCTGGACCACTTCGGGCCGTCGCTGAAGTCGCCGTGGACGCGGCTGGAGGCGCCGGAGCTCACCGCGGAACTGCGGGACCGGATGGTCGAGGGCTGCGAGGAGACCGCCGACGGCCGCAGCATCGCGGACCTGGTCGCCGACCGGGACCGGGCCGTGATCGCCGTGCTGCGCGCGGTGCGCGAGGTCCGAGGGGGCGGCGCGTGAGCGGTGAGTTCCGGCAGCGGGTCCGGCCCGAGTGGATCGACTACAACGGGCACCTCAGCGAGGCGTACTACGTGCTGGTGTTCGGGTTCGCCACCGACGCGGTGATGGACCGGCTCGGCTTGGACGCGGAGTACCGCACCTCGACGGGCCGCTCGCTCTACACCGTCGAGGCGCACGTCCGGTACCTGCGGGAGGTCGGGCCGGACTCGGAGCTGATCGTCACCTCCCGCGTCGTCGGCGGCGGGTCGAAGAAGCTCGTGCTGTGCCACGAGATGGCGGTCGGCGGAGAGGTCGTCTCGACCGAGGAGCTGCTGGCGCTGCACGTCGATTCGGCGGCGAGCAGGGCCGTCCCGTTCCCGGACGAGGTGGCCCGGCGGATCGCCGACGCCACCGAACCGGCTCCGCCCTACGCGGGCCGCGCCATCGGCTGAGCCGGGCGCTGATTTTTCGAAGTGAACGGATCGTTCGACCAATCCCGTTGGACGAACGGTCCGTTCACTCGCTCCCCTCCCCGGCTCGATTCGCCCACGGAGCACGGCGTTCGGGAGGGCTTTCGCCGGGTGAACGGACCGTTCGTCCAAGCGGATTGGACGAACAGGCCGTTCACTCACTCCTGAGATCCCGGCGCCGTCGCCGTCCGGAGCTCTTTCCGGAGTGAACGGACCGTTCGACCAATCCCGTTGGACGAACGGTCCGTTGACTCGGTTCGCCGCCCGGGTTCGGGTGTGCGGGCATGAGGGCGTTCGGGGTGCGGGGGTTTGGGGTGAACGGACCGGTCGCCCGATCCGGTTGGGCGAACGGGCCGTTCACCTCGCTTCGCGAGGGCGCGCACGGGCCTGTGCGCTGGGCCGTTCGGCGGAGCTGGGCTGTTCGGGCGGAGATCACGAACGGCCGTTGACCGGTTTGCCCGGGACGGCCAGGATCACCCGGCGAAGGCTCGGCCTTCCACAACAGAACACTCGCAGCATCGGGCACCAACGGAGGGCTCATGCGGTCCGCGCGCCACCCCCAGCTCATCCCGGCAGGAAAGTCCGCCCGCGTCCGGGCGTTGACGTCGCTGGCCGTGCTGCTCGTCGCGGCGGGGCTGCTGAGCCCGCCCGCGCAGGCCGCGCCGGTGGACGGCCCGAGCGATCCGGCGGCCGTCGAGTCCTACTTGGACGATCCGGAGCGCACCGGGGAGAACCAGGAGCGGCCGCACGCGCTGCTGCGCCCCTACGCCGACGCGGAGCAGGCGTTGCGCGCCGCCCGCGACGACTTGGACGCGGCGGCCGACGAGCCGACGCCGTGGACGTTGCCGTTGAACGGCCCGTGGCACTTCGGCTACGCCGACCACCACCGGGACCTGCCCGCCGGGTGGCAGCACGGCCGCGCGGACTGGCCGGAGACCGAGGTGCCGGGCGTGTGGCAGCAGCAGGGCCACGACCGCCCGATCTACCGGAACGTGCCGTCGGAGGTCGCGCCCTACGACCCGCCGAACGTGCCGGACGACGTGAACCCGACCGGCGCCTACGTGCGCGAGTTCGAGGTGCCCGACGACTGGGACGGCCGACGGCAGCTGCTGCGCTTCGAAGGCGCCACGAGCGGCTGGTTCGTGTGGGTCAACGGCCGCTACGTGGGTTACGACCAGGGCGGCTACACCCCGGCGGAGTTCGACGTGACCGATCATCTCGCGCCGGGCCGCAACACGATCGCCGTGCAGGTGCACCGCTGGGGTTCGGGCAGCTACCTGGAGAACATGGACTTCTGGCACCTGTCCGGGATCTTCCGCGACGCGCACCTCTACAGCGTGCCGCGCACGCACTTGGAGGACGTCACGATCCGCACGGAGCTCGACGACGCCTACACCGACGCGACGGTGCGGCTGGGCGTGGACGTGCGCAACGACGCGGGCACGGTCGGCGCGCACGAGGTGCGGGTCGCGCTGCACGACCCGGAGGGCCGCGTGGTGGACCGGTTCGCGCAGGGCGTGGACGTCACCGGTCCGGGCGCCTCGGTGGAGCTGGACCGCCGCGTCCGCGCGCCCCGGTTGTGGAGCGACGAGACGCCGGAGGTCTACACGGCGGTGGTGCAGCTCGCCGACGCGCAGGGCCGGGTCGTGCACACCACGCAGCAGCCCGTCGGGTTCCGCGAGGTGGAGGTGCGCGACGAGCAGTTGCTGCTCAACGGGAAACCGGTGGACCTGCGCGGCGTGAACCGGCACGAGCACGATCCGGAGACGGGCCGCACCGTGAGCCGCGACCGGCAGCGCGAGGACGTCGCGCTGATGCGGCAGCACAACGTCAACGCGGTGCGCACGTCGCACTACCCGAACGATCCGTACTGGTACCGGCTGGCCGACGCGAACGGCCTGCTGCTGGCCGACGAGGTCGACGTCGAGACGCACTACCGCGAGGACTGCACGGCGACCGGCGATCAGGACTGCCTCGCCGACCGGCCGGAGTGGCAGGCGGCGTTCGCGGACCGGTTCGAGGCGCTGCTGGAGCGGGACAAGAACCACCCGAGCGTGATCATGTGGGACACCGGCAACGAGGCGGGGCTGGGCGCCGCGCACTACGCGATGGCCGAGCACGCGCACGCCACCGATCCGACGCGGCCGTTGTACCACCAGTCGAACTCCCCCGACGGCGACGCGCCGTTCGCCGACGTGTGGGGGCCGCGCTACCCGTCGCCGAAGCACCTGCGCGAGATCGCGGAGCGGACGACGAAGCCGGTCGTGATGGGCGAGTGGCTGCACGCGATGGGCAACAGCCTCGGGCACTACGAGGACATGTGGCGCACCATCCGCGAGGACCCGTCGTTGCAGGGCGGTTTCGTGTGGGACTGGGTGGACCAGGGCTTGGTGCGGCCGCTGCGGATCGCGCCGGACTCCTCCGGCAACGACGTCCCGGTGCACTACGGCGGCGATCCGAAGCCGGTGCCGGGCGTGTCCGGGCAGGCGGTCGAGCTGTCCGGGCTGGACGACTGGGCGGAGGCCTACCGCGATCCGGCGCTGGAGATCACCGGCAAGGCCGTCACCTTGGACGTCCAGGTGAAACCGCTGTCCTGGCAGGGATCGGGCACGTACCTGTCCAAGGGCGACAAGCAGTGGGCGTTGCAGATGCCGGACGCCGGGCACGTCGAGTTCTTCGTCTACGGCGAGGATTCGTGGCACACGGCCCGCGTCGAGGTGCCGGACGACTGGTGGGGGAAGTGGCACCGGCTCACCGGCGTCTACGACGGGTCGCAGGTGCGGCTGCTGATCGACGGCGAGGAGGTCGCGGCGCAGCCGTACTCCGGCGAGATCGCGTCGAACACGATGTACACCGTGTCGGTGGGCCGCAACCAGGAGAAGCACGCGGATTCGTTCGCGGGCCGCACCGCGCACGCCGTGGTGGACTCGGCGCGGATCTACGACCGGGCGCTCAGCGATGCGGAGCTCGCGGCCGATCCGGCGCGGGAGGCGGCGCTGGCGCTGAACTTCGACGAGGAGCGGCAGCAGGGCACCTTCCACGACTACGGCTCGTCGAACTTCCTCGCCAACGGGCTGATCAACGCGGATCGCACGCCGCAGCCGGAGCTGGCGCAGCTGGCCTACAGCCACGCCCCGGTTCGGTTCGAGGACGCGGGGGCACCGGGCCGGTTCACCGTGCGCAACTTGAACCACACGCTGTCCACCGCGGCCTACGACCTCAGCTGGCGGCTGGTGGAGGCGGGCGAGGAACTCGCGAGCGGCACCCTCGACGTCGAGGTCCCGGCGGGCGGGGCGGAGCAGGTGCGGCTGGACCTGCCGCAGGCGGGGAAGACGGAGCGGTTCCTGGAGTTGCGGGCGCGGCAACGCGCCGACGCCCCGAGCCTGCCCGCGGGTCACGTGGTGTCGGCCGAGCAGCTGCCCGCGGGCGGCACCGACCCGGCGCCCGCACCCGTCGAGGGTTCGACGCCCGGCCGGGTCTCCGTGGACGGCGCCACCGTGTCCGGGCCTGATTTCCGCTACGAGTTCGACGAGCGGACGGGTGCGCTGAGCTCGATGGACTCCGGTGGCGTGCAGCGCTTGGTCGCCGGGCCGGAGCTGGACGTGTTCCGGGCGCCGACGGGCAACGAGTGGAGCGACTGGAGCGGCATCGAACCGGAGGCGAAGTTCCGCGCGGCCGGGCTGGACCGCCTGGTCACGCAGGTCCTCGGCTTCGACGCCACCGCGCTGCCGGACGGCCGGGCGCGGATCACCATCGACACCCGTTCGGCCGCGCCGGACGTGCCCGGTGAGGGGTTCGGCAGCCGCTGGACCTACACCGTGGACGGGTCCGGGGCGGTCGCCCTGGACCACACGGTGGAGGCGTTCGGGCCGCTCACGAGGGCCTTGCCGTGGCTGCCGAGGGCCGGGTTCGCGCTGCGGCTGCCGGAGTCGTTCACCGACTTCGACTGGTACGGGCGCGGTCCCGGCGAGTCCTACCCGGACCGGTTCCACTCGCAGCCCGTGGGGCGCTGGTCGTCGACGGTGGACGAGCAGTGGTTCGACTTCCTGCCGCCGCAGGACAACGGCGTGAAGATCGGCACGGCGTGGGCGCTGCTGTCCGGCCCCGACGGCGGGCTCCAGGTGTCCGGCGAGGACTTGGCGGTCGCGGCGGAACGGCACTCCAACACCGAACGCACCGACTTCGCCCACCAACTGCGCCAGGACCCCTTCGTGACCTTGCACGTAGGCGCGGTCACCGGCCTCGGCGACACCCCCGTCCCGGTCCAGGACCAGTACCGAGTCCGAGCCGACGTCCCGCACACGACGTCCGTCGTCCTACGGCCCAGCTGATCGGGGAGTCGCGCGGTCGGGCGTGTGGAGCGGCTTTCAAGCCTTCCCCGGTTCGGGCATGTGGTTGTAGTGGCGCGGTGGAAGGTCGTCTCTACTGAGTGCTTCCACGGCTCGTTCTGCTCGGGTGTCCGGGTAGCGGAACCTCAGTGGCTTCCTCGCTGCGGGATCTTTTTTCCAAGTGGCTCCGCCACGAGGAAAAAAGCTGTCCTCGCGAGGAAGCCACTGAGAACCCGCCGGTGGTCGGCTTTGGACGTGGGCTATTCGCTGCGCGAATACAGGCACGGCCTTCGGCCGCAAGGCAGACTTCGCTTCGCTCGTCCACTGCACGGCTTCGCCGCTAGGCACGGCCTTCGGCCGCGAGGTTCTCGTGGAGCAGCACCCCGGAAACCCTGGTGACCAGCGTTGACGTAGTCTTTTTCGCTGTGCTCGTCATTGCGTTGGACACTTCTACGCCTGCGGTGACCGCTGGACTGGTCGCCTTGGACGGCGGCGGGCCCCGGCCTCTCGCGCAACGCGTGACGGTGAACGCGCGGGCGCACGGCGAACTGCTCACGCCGCACTTGATGGCGGCCGTCGCGGAGGCCGGTCACCGGCTCGCCGATGCGGACGCGATCGTGGTGGGCTCGGGGCCGGGGCCGTTCACCGGGCTGCGCGCGGGCATGGTCACCGCTGCCGCGCTCGGGCAGGCCTTGGACGTGCCGGTGCACCCGGTGTGCAGCCTCGATGCCATCGCCGCCGCCGTCCCGGACGGCGCGGCGGGTCAGGGCGTCGTCGCCGACATCGGTGAGCCCGGCGCCGCGGTGTCGGGGGCTTCGGCCGGCGGTTTGCGGCTGCTCGTCGCGACGGACGCGCGGCGCAAGGAGGTCTACTGGGCCGCTTACGGCGCCGATCGCGAGCGGCTCACGGGCCCGCACGTGCACCGGCCGGCGGACGTGCCCGCTGAGATCGACGGGCTGGACTTGGACTTCGCGGTCGGTGAGATGGCGGCGCCGCACCGCGAGGTCTTCGGGCTCGACGTGCTCGGCACCGAGTACCCGACTCCCACGGGCCTGGTCGCCGCGGCGCGCCACGACCTGCAGAGCGGCGCGGAGCCGACGCCGCCGGTCCCGATGTACCTGCGGCGCCCGGACGCCACCGCGCCGGGCCCGCGCAAGCAGGTCAGCCCGGATGATCGGCGGGGAACGGCATGAGCGCGCCGTTCGTGGCGAAGCTGCGCCGCAGCGATTTGAAGCGGTGCGCCGAGCTGGAGCAGGTCCTGTTCCCCGGTGACGACCCGTGGTCGCTGGAGTCGTTCGTGGCCGAGATCGATCGCGGGCACTACTACCTGGGTGCTTACGACGCCGACGAGAACTTGATCGGCTACGCGGGCCTGTCCTTGGCGGGCAAGCCGCCGGAGGTGGACGCCGAGGTGCACACGATGGCCGTCGACCCGGCGCAGCAGGGCCGGGGCGTCGGCGCGGCGCTGCTGCGCAGGCTGCTGGCCCGTGCCGATGAGCACCGCGCCACCACGTTCCTCGAGGTGCGCACCGACAACGACCCGGCGATCGCGCTGTACCGCAAGCACGGGTTCGAGATCGTCGGCCTGCGCAAGCGCTACTACCAGCCTTCGGGCGCGGACGCGCACACGATGCGCAGGCCCGCGGCCGATTCCCCCACCGCGGAGGGAGGTGGTCCGTCGTGACCACCGACCGGATCGTGCTCGGCATCGAGAGCTCTTGCGACGAGACGGGTGTCGGCTTGGTGCGGCTCGGCGCGGACGGCTCGGTCGAGCTGCTCGCCGATGCCGTCGCTTCCAGCGTCGACGAGCACGCCCGCTTCGGCGGGGTGGTTCCGGAGATCGCGAGCCGAGCGCACTTGACGGCGATGACGCCGACGATGCGGCGCGCACTCGACGAATCCGGACTCGAACTGTCCGATGTGGACGCCATCGCGGTGACCGCGGGGCCGGGCCTGGCGGGGGCGCTGATGGTCGGCGTCGCGGCGGCGAAGGCCTATTCGGTGGCGCTGGACGTGCCGCTGTACGGGGTGAACCACCTCGGCGGGCACGTCGCCGTGGACACCTTGCAGCACGGGGCGCTGCCGTCGCGGTGCCTGGCGCTGCTGGTCTCCGGCGGGCACAGCCAGCTGCTGCTGGTGGAAGGCGTCGCGGAGCGGATCACGCAGGTCGGGTCCACGATCGACGACGCCGCCGGGGAGGCCTACGACAAGGTCGCCCGCATTCTCGACCTGCCCTATCCGGGTGGTCCGCCGATCGACAAACTGGCGCAGCAGGGCGATCCGAAGGCGATCGCGTTCCCGCGCGGGCTCACCGGCCCGCGCGATTCGCGGCACGACTTCTCGTTCTCCGGTTTGAAGACGGCGGTGGCCCGCTGGGTGGAGACCGAGCAGCGGGCGGGCCGGGAGGTCCCCGTCGCCGACGTGTGCGCCTCGTTCCAGGAGGCCGTCGCCGACGTGCTCACCGCGAAGGCCGTGCGCGCCGCGCAGGACCTCGGGGTGGACACGCTGGTCATCTCCGGTGGTGTGGCGGCGAATTCGCGGTTGTCGGCGCTGGCCGCCGAGCGCTGCGCGGCGGCGGGCATCACGCTGCGGGTGCCGAAGCCCCGGCTGTGCACGGACAACGGCGCCATGATCGCCGCGCTCGGCGCGCACGTCGTCGCCTCGGGTGCGAAGCCGTCGCCGTTGGACCTCGCCGCCGCGCCCGACCTTCCCGTGGACACCATCGTCGTGAACTGACGTGCCGAACGGGGAGGGGCCGGTGGTGGACAGCGACGTCAGGGCGCTCGACGATCCGGTCGGCGAGTCGCTGCGCGGCCACCACGCCCACCTGGCCCGCCGGGTCGGTTCGGCCGCGACCTACTTGCCGGACGTCACGACGTTCGCGGCGGTGCCCGCCGATGCGGGCGCGGCCGAGTGGGCGGACCTGGCCCGGTTGCTCGGCAGCGGGGCGCTCGCCGACCTGTTCAGCAGCCCGGCGACGCCGCCACCGGAGTGGGAACCGGTCTTCTCCCTCCCGGCGCGGCGGATGGTCGGCCCCGCCGACGGCGTCGCGGACGCCGAGCCCGCATCCGCGGTGGAGCTCGGTCCGGGCGACGTCGCCGACATGCTCGACCTCGTCGCCCGGACCGAGCCGGGACCGTTCTGGGCGCGCACCCGCGAACTCGGCACCTACTTGGGCGTCCGCGACGAGCACGGCGCGCTGGTCGCCATGGCGGGTGAACGGCTCCGGCCGCCCGGCTGGACGGAGATCAGCGCCGTCTGCACCGCCCCGGCGGCCCGGGGCCGCGGCCACGCCGCTCGCCTGGTGCGCGCGCTCGCCGCCCGCATCCGGTCCCGCGGCGAACGCCCCTTCCTGCACGTCACCGACTCCAACACCGCCGCCATCGCGCTCTACGAACGCCTCGGTTTCACGATGCTGGAGCCGGTGACCTTCCGCGGTTTCCGGGTTCCCTGACGGTCAGCCCTCGGCGCGTTCCACCGGGATCCAGAGTTCCGCGTCGGCGTGCTCGCCGTCCTCGGAGAGCCGGGTGCTGAGCAGTTCCGGGCCGGGCCTGCTGCGGTACGGGTTCGACGGGAACCACTGGGTGAACACGTCCCGCCACAGGTACTGGATCGACTGCGGCATCGGCCCGGAGCTCTCGAACACCGCCCACGTCCCGGCGGGCACGCGCAGCGAGTCGAGGTCATCGGGACCGGCGGCGCTCGCCGCCACCCCGTGGTGGTAGTCGAGCGTGGTCCCTTCCGCCCGGCTCTCGTCGAGGTCGTCGGTGGCCGCGATGATCCCGGCCGGTTCCTGGTCGGACAACGCGGCGATGCGCCGCAGCTCGTCCGCGCCGATGCCTTGGACGTGCTCGACGATCGCCGGGTTCATCCCCTCGTGGACGAGCGGGACCCTGGCCTTCTTGCCGACGATGAAGAACTCGTCCCGTTGCGCGATCCGGTATCGCATGTCGCTGCTCCCTTCGACGATGAGCCGGAAGGAGATCCGCTGCTGCGAACGCAGCACGGCACCGTCGCGCCGCGCCTCGCCGGGCCCGACGCCGTGCATCGCGCGGAACGCCCGCGCGAACGCCTCACCGGAGCCGTAGCCGTGGCGCACCGCGATGTCGAGCAGCGTGCGCGTCCCGCCGAGCACTTCGGCGCCCGCGCGGGTGAGCCGCCTGCGCCGCACGTACTCCGACAGCGGCATCCCCGCCAGCGCGGAGAACATCCGCCGGAAGTGGTGCTCCGACGTCGCCGCGATCCGCGCCGCCTCGGCCAGGTCCAGCTGCTCGTCGAGGTGCGCCTCGATGTGCTCCAAGGCCTCGTTCAACCGCTCCAGCACCGGGATCTCCTTCCCTCGTGCTCACCACGCTAGGAAGCCACCACCCCACCGCACCCGACATCGGCGTGCCCGATGCGGTCGGGTGCACGTGGGCGGACCGCCCCGTCCGGACGAACGGTCCGTTCACGCTGGCGTCGGCCCTCGTTCCAGCCTGGTGCAGCGGTGCCGGTCAGTCGCTCAGGCGAGCCACTTCGCTGTGACGTGCCCGGCGAGGACGGGGAGCAGGGATGCGGCTTCCCGGATGCAGCGCTGGGGGTCGGGTTCGACGTCGGTGAGGGCGAAGACGTCGGCGAATCCCGCTTCCCGCAGGCGTTCCGGCGCGAGCGTGCAGCGCCCGGCGACGGCGATGACGGGGATTCCGGCCGCCGCCGCTCGTTCGGCGACGACGGCGGGGCCCTTGCCGTGCAGGGTCTGCTCGTCCACCGAGCCTTCGCCGGTGATGACCAGTGCGGCGCCGGGCAGCGCCGCGTCGAAGCCGACGAGTTCGAACACCAGGTCCGCACCGGGTCGCTGCCGCGCGCCGAGCACGGCGAGCGCCGCGTAGCCGACTCCGCCCGCCGCGCCTGCGCCGGGTTCGGCGGCGGCTTCGCGCCCGCCCGCGCGGGTCACGGCACCGGACCAGCTGCGCAGCGCGGAGTCGAGCAGCCGGACCTGGGTGGGGTCGGCGCCCTTCTGCGGCCCGTACACGTGCGCGGCGCCGTGCTCCCCGAGCAGCGGGTTGTCCACATCGGACGCGAGCACGATGTCGGCTTCGGCCAGGCGCGGATCGAGCCCGGAGAGGTCGACCTCGGCGAGCTCGACGAGCCCCCCGCCGCCCGGCGGCAGCGGCCGCCCGGCGTCGGCGAGCAACCGGGCGCCCAGCGCGGCGACCATGCCCGCGCCGCCGTCGGTGCAGGCGCTGCCGCCGACACCGAGCACGATGGTGCGGGCTCCGGCGTCGAGCGCGGCGCGGATCAGCTCCCCGGTGCCGAAGCTGGAGGCGGTCATCGGCGCGAGTTCCCGCGTGGGCAGCAGCGCCAGCCCGGATGCGGAGGCGAGTTCCACGACGGCCGTGTCGTCGCGCAGCGCGAACTCGGCGGTGAGCGGTGCGCCCACCGGGCCGGTGACACGCGCCTGCATGCGGCGGAATCCGGTGGCGATGGCGGCTTCCACGGTGCCGTCGCCGCCGTCGGCGATGGGGGCGAGCCGCACCTCCACCCCGGGCAGTCCCGCGGCGAGCGCGCTCGCGACATCGGGGGCGGTCAGCGACCCCTTGAACTTGTCCGGCGCGATCAGGACGGGACCGGGCACAGCGCTCTCCCTCGGCTCACGGTGGTTACCCGCACATTCCACCCGACTCGCCCGATCAGCGGAACCCCATCCGGTCGCGTTCAGCGGACTGGGATGCCCTGCGCGGCACCGCTTCCGGCTGCGGGGTGGCCGGTGTTCTCCGGCCCGTACAGTGTGCGCACCGGCACCCGCTCCTTCCGGAGGCCCGCATGCATCCGACCGATCCGCAGGTCACCGCGGAGTTCACCACCGAACCGTTCCACGGCGAGGGCGAGCCGCCGCAGCACGCGCTGGCCGCGCGGGACCGGTTGCGCGAGGCGGGACTGGAACCGGATTTCGGCCCGCTGGGCACGTCGGTCACCGGGGCCCGCGACGCGGTGCTGCCCGCGATCTCCCGCGTCCTCGATTCAGCGCTGGCCTCGGGCGCGCACCGCATCACCCTCCAGGTCACCGTCGACGAGACCTGACCACCTCCGGGGACACCCGCGATTTCGCGAGAAGTTGAACGCGCCCCGCGTGTCGTACACCCCTGTGGACAACTCGTTCCCCCTGTTCAACGTGCGCCTCGCGGCCGTGAAGCGACGGGCTCGCCTCGTTCGGGTGGTTCAATTTCTCGCGAGATCTCCCGAGTAGTCCACAAGGTGACCGCGGGGCCGGCTGGGTGCGCGGCCGATCCTTGGTGGCTCCGAACACCGGTGGGCGACCGGGTGGCGCGGAGTCCTTACGCTGTCCGGGTGCATCCGCTCGCTTCCGCGATCGCGCCGTTGCTGGCGCAGCTCGGCGCCACCTCGGTTCCCGTCGAGGACCGGGAACCGAGCGACGTGCTGCTGTACTGGGAGGGCGAGCCCGCCGTCGCCGTCCGCCTGCCGGGCGCGGAGCTGACCAGCGCCCTGGACCGGCTGATCGCCGAGGTGGAGGCAGAGCTGGGCGCGGCGCTGCCGGAGCTGCCGAGGGCGGACAAGCAGCGCGCGGTGCGGCTGCTGGAGGAGCGCGGCGCGTTCACGTTGCGCAAGTCGGTGGAGTCGGTCGCGAAGGCCCTCGGAGTCAGCCGGTTCACGGTCTACAACTATCTGAACCGCGAATAACAGCCTCCCCCACCTGCAACTTCAACAAAGTGTTGACACCACTGGGTGCTGGTCGTAGCTTTTCGTCTCATCCGAGCGCGATGGGAACACCATGTCAGCACCCGACCGGTTCAACGGCCTGCCCAAGACCGAGCTCCTGCTGGAACTGCGAGCCTGCCTCGACGTCCCGCGCTGGGCGCAGCGGCTCTCCGACGCCCGCCCTTACGCGACCGCCGCGGACGTCCTAGCCCGAGCCGATGCCGCCGCCCGCGAACTCACCTCCGACGAGATCCACACCGCGCTCGCCGCGCACCCCAGGATCGGCGAGCGGGCCGACGGCCACGACACGTCCTCGACCTGGTCCCGCTCCGAGCAGTCCGGGGTGAACTTCGGCGATGATGCGCTGAAGTCCGCGCTGCGCGCCGAGAACGCCGAGTACGAACGCCGGTTCGGCCACGTGTACCTGGTGTGCGCGAGCGGCCGCAGCGGTGCGGAGCTGCTGGAGGTCCTGCGCTCCCGCATGCACAACGATCCGCGCACCGAACTGGGCGTGGTGGCCGACGAGCTGCGCAAGATCGCGTTGCTGCGCCTGGAGAAGGTGATCGCATGAGCGCCGTCACGACGCACGTGCTGGACGCGGCGCTGGGCCGCCCGGCCGCCGGGATCGCGGTCCGGCTGGAGGGCGCGGACCTGGTGGCCGACGGCGTCACCGACGGCGACGGCCGCATCGGCGACCTCGGCCCGGACGCGCTCCCGGCGGGCGACTACCGGCTGACGTTCGACATCGGCGCCTACTTCGCCGCGCGGGGCACCGACACCTTCTACCCGCAGGTGCAGATCACCTTCCGCATCGCCGATCCCGCTCAGCACCACCACGTTCCGCTGCTGCTGAGCCCGTTCGCCTACTCCACCTACCGAGGGAGCTGATCGCCCGATGGGCATCGTGTTGGGACCGAACCAGTACGGCAAGGCAGAGATCCGGCTCGTCGCGGTGGACCGCGACGGCGACCGCCACGGCATCCGCGACCTCACCATCGGCACGTCGCTGCGCGGCGAGTTCGACTCCACCCACCACACGGGCGACAACGCGAACGTGCTGCCGACCGACACCCAGAAGAACACCGCCTACGCGTTCGCGAAGCAGGCCCCGGTCGGCGAGATCGAGGATTTCGCGCTGCGGCTGGGAAAGCACTTCGTCGACACCCAGGAACCGGTGCGGGGCGCGCGAATCCTCGTCGAGGAGCACGCGTGGGAGCGCATCGAGGTCGGCGGTTCCGGCCACGACCACTCGTTCCGGCGCGGCAGCGATGAGAAGCGCACCGCCGCGGTCACCTTCGACGGCGGCACCGCGCACGTGGTGACGGGCTTGAAGGACCTGGTGGTGCTGAAGTCCACCGGCTCGGAGTTCTGGGGCTACCCGAAGGACGAGTACACGACGCTGCCGGAGACCTCGGACCGCATCCTCGCCACGGCGGTCACGGCGCGCTGGCGCCACCTGGGCACCGACGTGGACTGGGCGGCGAGCTTCGACTCGGTCCGCACGACGTTGCTGGAGGCGTTCGCGACGACGCACAGCTACGCGTTGCAGCAGACGTTGTACGCGATGGGCGAATCAGTGCTGAAGCAGCATCCGAACGTGGCGGAAGTGCGGTTGTCGCTGCCGAACAAGCACCACTTCCGGGTTGATCTGGAACCGTTCGGATTGGCCAACGACAACGAGGTCTTCTTCGCCGCCGACCGCCCGTACGGCCTGATCGAGGGCACCGTGACCCGCGACGACGTCGAGCAGGCGCCGATGGCCTGGTACAGCACCCCGGAGTTCTGACCCGCCCCGATTCGCCCGCGGGTGAATCCTCGTTGATCCGGTCGCCCGCGGGCGAATCCTCGTTGATCCGGTCGCCCACGGGCGGACCACCGTCGATCCGATCGCCCGCGGGCGAACCCGCCTTTCACCGAGCCGTTGTTCCGGCACCGATTCCACATCCGATCAGCCGATTCGTGCTGCCTTGGAAAGGACGAGGATCGGCGCCGGAGAATTGATCCGGCGGACACGCGCCGAAATCCGCGGAAAATCGTCGCCCGGTAGGAAATCAGCCGAATCCCTTCCCATGGCCGAGGAGTCCTCGATGGCCTTCAAGAAGCACGCCGGCACCGATGTCCACCCGGTGGACGAACTGCCCGCCCCCGGCAGGCTGGTGGCCTACGGCGTCCAGCACGTGGCCGCGATGTACGCGGGCGTCGTCGCGCCACCGCTGATCATCGGCGAGGCGCTGGGGTTGTCCGGGGTGCAGCAGACGCTGCTGATCGGGGCGAGCCTGCTCACCGCCGGGCTGGCGACCTTGTTGCAGTCGCTGGGGATCTGGCGGATCGGGGCGCGGCTGCCGTTCGTCAACGGCGTCACGTTCGGCTCGGTCGCCCCGATCCTGGCGATCATCGCGCAGCCCACCGGGGAGAACCCGCTGTCGGTGGTATACGGCGCGGTGCTGGTGGCGGGGGCGCTGGCGTTCCTGGTGGCGCCGTACTTCTCGCGGCTGGTGCGGTTCTTCCCGCCGGTGGTCAACGGCACCGTGATCACGCTGATCGGGTTGTCGCTGATGCCGGTGGGCATCGGGTGGATCGCGGGGCAGGATTCGGCGGCTGCGGACTACGGCTCGCCCGGCCGCATCGCGCTGGGCGCGGTGACCTTGGTGCTGGTGCTGCTGTTCAACCGGTTCCTGCGCGGGTTCTGGAACCGCATCGCGCTGCTGATCGGCCTGGTCGCGGGCACGGTGATCGCGTGGCCGTTCGGCTTGGTCGACACTTCGACGTTCGAGCAGGCGCCGATCTTCAGCCTGCCGGTGCCGTTCGCGCTGGGAGCGCCGAGCTTCAGCGTCAGCGCCACGCTCTCGCTGTGCGTGGTGATGCTGGTGGCGATGATGGAGAGCACCGCGGACATGATCGCGCTCGGCGAGATCGTGGACCGGCCCGCCGATGAGCGCACCATCGCCGCCGGGCTGCGCGCCGACGGCGCCGGTAGCGCGCTGAGCGCCGTGTTCGGCGGGTTCACCTGCAGCGCGTTCGCGCAGAACGTGGGGCTGGTGGCGCTCACCCAGGTCCGCAGCCGGTTCGTGGTCGCGGCCGGTGGCGGCGTGCTGGTGCTGCTCGGCTTGTTCCCGGTGGTGGGCGCGGTGGTCTCGCTGGTGCCGCAGCCGGTGCTGGGCGGGGCGGCGCTGGTGCTGTTCGGGTCGGTCGCCACCAGCGGCATCCGCACCCTCGGGCGCGCGGATCTCGGCGACCCGTTCCAGGCGTTGATCGTGGCCGCGTCGCTGGGCATCGGCCTGGTTCCCGTGGTGCAGCCCGATTTCTACGCGCAGGCCCCGGACGCGTTGCGCACGGTGCTGGATTCCGGCATCAGCACGGGCTGCTTGGCGGCGCTCGCCCTCAACGCCCTCTTCCACCGCCGCGCGCCGGAGCAGCCCGCTGATCACGCTGCGCCGCTGCGCGCCGATCCGGGTGAGTGATCTTTCCTCCTGATCGGATGAGCCGTCCTCCTGACCGCGCGCCGGGTGGACGGCTCGTCCGAGCGCGCAGGCGGATCTCCGGCTACCGCGAAACCGGTCGTCCGCCCGCTGAGAGGCACGATCGGGTGTCACTCGTGGGGTGAATGTGTCCAGCGAGGCGCACGGGGCGCCGGTGCACTGGTGCGGTCACCGAAGGAGGGGCCGTGCCGCGAAAGTGCCGACACATTAGCTTGACCACTGCCATTCTGCTGCTGCTCATGTCACCGACCGCCCTGGCGCGCGAGCGAACGGAGGGAGCGGACGCGGCCCGGCAAGTGATCTCCCGGAACTTCCCCGATCCCGACGTCTTCACCCACGGCGGAACGCACTACGCGTACGCGACGAACACCGCCGGGTACAACGTGCAGCTCGCCACCGCGACCGACGCGACGGGATCGTGGGAGCAGCGGGCCGACGCGCTGCCGCAGCTGCCGCCGTGGATCGGCCCGTCCGAAACGGGCAGCCTCAACGTGTGGGCGCCGGACGTGAGCGCCCGCGACGACGGCACGTTCCTGCTGTACTACACCGCGCACCACGCGCCCTCCGGCCGCCAGTGCATCGGCGCCGCCGTCGCCGGTTCCCCCGAGGGGCCGTTCATCCCGACCGGGCCGGATCCGCTGATCTGCGCTCCCGGCCAGGGCGACGTGATCGACCCGAGCAGCTTCGTCGACGACGACGGCAGCCGCTACCTGCTCTACAAGGACTCCCGCGGCACCCGCGCCCGCAGCGGCCCGTCGACCATCCACCTGCGTCCCGTCGCCGCCGACGGCCTCACGCCCACCGGTGCGGACGTGTCGCTGCTGCGCGCGGACCGGCCGGAGGAATCCGGCGTCGTCGAAGCGCCCACGCTGCTGCGCAGGCCGGGCGGGTACGTGCTGCTGTTCTCCGGCAACACCTTCGACAGCGGCGACTACTTCACGAACTACGCGACCTCGTCGAGCCCGACGGGTCCGTTCACGAAAGCGCCCGGTGCGTTGCTGAGCAAGGAGATCCTGGGCGGCGCGGTGCGGAATCCGGGCGGCCAGGACGTGTTCGACGACGGCGGGCTCATCGCGTTCCACGGCGACCTCCCGGAGCCGCCCGGTGATCGCGGGCTGTGGATCGCGGAACTGAGCTGGGACGGCCTGAATCCCGTGCTGTCGCGGGAAATTTCCTCTTGAACGATCATGGGAATCCACCCGATCGTGCACTGCTCGATGAGTTCTGCGCGGACACCTCCCCGGCTATCGTTCCGATCAGTCCCCTCCGATGGCGCGCGATCTCCTTGCGAGGCAACCGGATGGGGCAAGGGAGGGAGCGGACCCGATGTCCTCTGAGGACATCGGGTCCGTTTTATCCGTTCAACACTGCTCCGTTCGCAGCAATTCGCTGAACCGAACAGCGGCTTCTGGACTCGGTCATGTATCGGGACGAAACGTCGATCGTCAGGCTGTCGTTAATCGCCTGAACTTTTCGCCGAAACCCAGGAGCAGCCCATGCGTTTACGGGCCCTCGCAGTCACGGTCGCCGGCCTGACGGCATTAGCCACGCCGTCCGCCTCCGCAGCCACCACCAACGATCCCTTGGCCGGCCAGCAGTGGGGCCTCGACCAGATCCACGCCGAGCAGGCGTGGCAGACCAGCACCGGCGCCGGGCAGGTCATCGCCGTCGTCGACACCGGGGTCGACCTCGGCCACCCCGACCTGCAGTCCCAGCTCGTCCCGGGCGCGACGTTCGCCTGCGGCGGCGCTCCCGCGCCGTGCGGCAACGGCGACTGGGTCGGCGGTGACGGCGTCGGTCAGGACACCGACGTGCACGGCACCCACGTCGCCGGGATCGCGGCCGCGGCCGCGAACAACGGCATCGGCGGAGCGGGCGTCGCCCCCGACGCGAAGATAATGCCGGTGAAGGTGCTGGAGAACGGTTCCGGCGCGTTCAGCGAGATCGGCGCGGGCATCCGCTACGCCGCCGACAACGGCGCCAACGTGATCAACCTGAGCCTCGGCGCGCAGCCCGGCACCCAGCTGCTCACGCTGCTCGGCATCGAAGCGGACGCGAAGGACGCCATCGAGTACGCCCGTTCGAAGGGCGTCGTGGTCGTCGCCTCCGCGGGCAACGAGACCGCGCCGCTGTGCGACACCCCCGCGTGGGAGAAGGGCGCACTGTGCATCGCGGCCACCGACCGCGAGGAGAAGAAGGCCTCCTACTCCAACTTCGGCCTGAAGCTGGACATGAAGGCCGTGTCCGCGCCCGGCGGCGCGGGAGACGACGTCTGCGCCGACGACGTGATCTCCACCGTGCCGCGAGGCATGGGCACGCCGAAGTGCGGCCAGCCCGACTACGACGCGCTCGCGGGCACCTCGATGGCCGCCCCGATGGTCGCCGGTGCCGCCGCGCTGCTGACGGCGCAAGGTCGTTCCGTGGACCAGGTGGAGCAGGTCCTGATGGACACCGCGCACACCCCCGGCAGCGACAACACCGGGCAGTTCAGCCTGCTCACCGGGCACGGCGTCATCGACGCCGCCGCCGCGGTGAACGCGCCGGTCGTGCCGCAGCCCTGATCCGGTAGGTGGGCGGCCCCGCATCGGGCGGGCCGCCCACCGCCCGCTCACCGGTCGAAACGGCCGGATTTGAGCGTGTGCAAGAAGAATCCCCACTGCGCGGCCGGGACGGTGAAGTGCCCGTCCTCCGGCGCCTTGGAATCCCGCACCGCCGTGGACCCTGGTGACAGCGCGACTTCGACGCAGTTGTAGTCGCCGCTCCACGTGCTCTTGCGCCACTTCAGTTCAGCCATCTCCGAGCCTCTCCGCGACCGCCGAGATCATGTCGTCGGAAGTTGTCGCATCCAAAGCATGTTTGCCCAGCCCGTTGCACACTTCCACAAACGGTTGCACTGCTGAAGTTTCAGTGACGAAGACGCCGAAGCTGCGAGCTTCCACGAACACGTAGGGCGTCCCGTCCGCCAACTCGTAGAGCGTGAACGAACCGCGCAGCCCCTCGTGCGGCACTGCATCGAACGGCAGGACTCGGATCGCTACGTTATCCCTGCGCTGCACGGCGATGAGGTGCCTCAGCTGCTCTTGAGCGATCCTCGCGTTCGCAAGCGTTCGCCAGAGCACTGCCTCGTCCAAGAACATGGCGACTTTCGGCGCTCTCGGCTTCGACAGCACCGCTTGGCGCCCAAGTCGAGTAGCGACTTGCCGCTCCAGATCAACACCGGGAGCGAGGGACGACCCCAGGATCAAGCGGGCGTAATCGGCGGTCTGGGCGAGTCCCGGAACCAGCGCCAACTCCACCGCCGTGATCTCCACGGCCTCCCGTTCCAGGATCATCAAGCTCGTCACCTGGTCCGGTACGTGCTCGGTCGCGAGCCAGGCAGCGTTGTCCTTCGACTCCCCGACCCGCTCGATGAGCTCCTGCTTCTCGTCGCCGACGACGCCGAACACCGCGCAGAGCGCGCTGACCTCTTCGCGGCTGGGCGACCTGCTGCCGAGCTCCGTGCGGTTGATCGAAGCCGGTGAGACACCGAGCGATTTCGCCACCGATCGGGTGGATAAGCCCCTGCTTTCCCGGAGTTTGCGCAGTTGCACGCCGAGCCCCAATTGGCGCAGCTTGTCCGCGTGCCGCATCCGGTCACCTCCGCATTCGCCGATTCCTCTCGCCGAGCAGTGAGACGACGAAGCCACCGGCACCCATCGTGAGCTGCGAAGTCTCATCTTGGCGGAAACACAAAATAGCGATCTACCTTTCGTTTCGTCAGCGGTTCCGCTGGTGATCGAACCGAAAGGAGGACGAAATGGCGCTGCCCCACCCTTTCCGATGCCCCAGACCGGTGGCGTTCTGGATCGTCGGGCTGGCGCTGTACCTGCGCCACGCGACGCCTTCCCGGCCGGGCGCGCTGCCCGGCGGCGAGCGGGCCGCGACGCTGTGCGGCACCTGGATCCGCGTCCCCTTCGACACCCCGCCACCGCGCCGCCCCCGATCCGAGCAGATCACCGAACGGTGCCCGCAGTGCGCCGACATCGCCCGCACCCACGACTACCTGCTGCTCACCTGGGACTTCTGACACGACACCGGAATCCACCGGTCTCCGAACCCCGGCCCGTTGCGGCACCTCCCCGACACCGCACCGGACCGGCCGGTGGCCGGGCGCTCCCCCACTCCGTCGCGCCCGGCCACCACCCCCACCGCCGGTGAGTGAACGGACCGTTCGCCCAATCCCACTGGACGAACGGTCCGTTCACCCGCCCCCGGCCCGCCCTCGCCGGGCCGCCGCGAGCCGATCGAAGTGAACGGACCGCTTGCCCAATCGGATTGGACGAACGGGCCGTTCACTCGGAACCAGGCGTCCACGCCGTGACGGGTATCGGATGAAGTGAACGGACCGCTTGCCCAATCGGATTGGACGAACGGGCCGTTCACTCCAGCTTCGTTGGACGAACGGGCCGTTCACTCGTGTCCCGCGCCGGGGTGGGCTCCGCTCGACGGCAGCGCGGTCCGGTATGACCGATCTTCGCGTAGCCTGGCGAGGAGCTGATCTCGCCAGATCGTCCGCGGCGAGGTCACGCCCCGGCACCGGACGCAGGAGAATCCACAATGGACTTAGGCAAGCTGTTCAGCTCCCTCTCGCCCGCCAAGCACGACCACCGCTCCTCCCGCGACAGCAGCGACCGCCGCAGGCACCACCGCGGGCGCAGCCACTCCAGCAGCGACCACCGCCGCCGTCGCCGCGACAGCTCCAGCCGCAGCGGATCCGGCCGCCGCCGCCACCGCAGCCGCAGCTGAACGAGCCCGGACCAGCCGAGCCCGCGAGTCCGGCGCCACCGCGCCGGGCTCCGGCCGAAACACCCCGCACCTGCGAACGAAACGGTGGCCCGTGGCCGTTGACGCGCCGAGTTCCTACTACGGCGAAGACGACGACTGGGGAGCTCCCGGCCCCGCCCTGGAAGCCGGCGAGCACCTCGCTCCGGGCTATCGCGTGCTCTCCCTGCTGCGGCGGGGAAATCGGCTCGACGTCTACGACCTCTGGAGCGAGGAGCGCGGCTGCCGCTGCGTCGGCAAGACCCTGCGCCCGGAACGCGCCGAGGACACCACCGCCGCCGGGTGGCTGCGCGGCGAAGGGATGCTGCTGGGCTCCCTCACCCATCCGCACCTGGTGCGCGGCTACGAAACGGTGCTCAGCAGCGAGCCCGCCCGTCCCGTGGTGATCACCGAGACGCTGCCCGGCGCGACGTTGAGCTACCTGCTCGACCAGCACGCGCGGCTGCGGCCCGTCGACGCGGCGATCCTCGGGATCCAGCTGTGCTCCGTGCTCGGCTACCTGCACCGCCAGGGCTGGGCGCACCTCGACGTGAAACCGTCCAATGTGGTCTCCGCGGGCGGGCGGGCCGTGCTGCTCGACCTGAGCCTCGCCTGCCGCATCGGCGAGCACAACACCGCAGGCACCTTCGACTACCTCTCGCCCGAGCAGGCGCGCGGTGGCGAGATGACCGCCGCCACCGACGTCTGGGGACTCGGAATCACCTTGTGGGAGGCCCTTTCCGGCGCACCGCCGTGGGTCGACGTCTCACACCGGCAACGACGCGAGGACGGCTCCCGGCACTACCCGCAGCTCGACGGCGCACCGCCGCCGCTGCGCACCCGCCGCCGCCTGCCCGCCCGGCTGTCCCGCACCGTCGACGCCTGCCTGGCCCCCGACCCGGCCGCGCGCCCGAGCATCGACGAGGTCGCCACCCGCCTGATCACCTGGTCCGGCATCGACCCGACCGCCTGAGCGGGGACTGTCAGCGCTTGCGGCGGAACGCGATGGCGCAAGCCACGCCGATCGCCGTGAGCGCGAGCTGACCGCCCAGGACGATGCGGTTCACGCTCACCGCCGGATGCCAGACGGCGCCCTCCGAGGTGACCGCCCACGCGCCGACGGGCCGGGCCACGGCGCCGACTCCCCCGCCGGTTCCCCGCTTCTTCCTGCCGCCGAGCCCACCACCGGTGCGGACCTGCGCGACCGGCACCAACGTCGTGTCGCCCTGCTGCACGACCGGCCCGAAGACCTGGTCCTCCCGGAGGCGAGCGGCGAGCGCGGACAACGCGTCCTCGGTCGCGGCGAGCTCGTTGTCGTTCCCGGCCATGGCCCCTCCTCGAACGATCACCCGTCCCGCCAACCCTAGCCGCCCACCACCCCCACCAGACCCCCTTCAGCCCGACGCCCCTTCCGGACGAACGGCCCGTTCGCCCAACGGGATCGGACAAGCAGGCCGTTCACTCCGCCCCGACTCGCCTCCGACCCGCGCTTCCGGATCAAGTGAACGGACCGTTCGTCCAATCCTGTTGGGCAAACGGTCCGTTCACTCCACCCCGATCCGCCCCCGACCCGCGCTTCGGGAACGGACCGTTCGTCCAATCCCGTTGGGCAAACGGTCCGTTCACTCCATCCCGATCCGCCGCTGACGCGTGGTTCGAGTTCGGGTGAACGGACCGTTGGTCCAATCTCGTTGGGCAAACCGGCCGTTCACTTCATCCCGGCGCTGCGCGGGTGGGCTACTTCGAGTCGACTCGGCCGAGCGGGGTCGGGGTGGCCGCCAGGTCGGCGCACGCCTCCTGCCAGGAGGGGTCGCCGGGGTGCAGCGTCGAGCGGAGGTAGGCCGTGGTGAGCCGCCGGACCGCCTCCACCCGCTCGGGGTTCTCGTCGGTGGTCTCCGCGACGTCGTACCCGGACACGCCGCCGAGCCCGTGCCCGGCGCCGAACAGGGTGAGCAGCGATTTCGGGCCGGGCGCGAGGAAGTACGGGTCGGCGTGCCACTGCGGGCCGCGAACGGTCAGGTGCTCGGAGGCGTCCGCGTCCCCGGCGACGACCAGCGCGGGAGCGGCCATCTCGGCGAAGTCGATCCCCAGGAAAAACGGGTAGTTCTCGGCGACGAACTCGGTCACGGCGTCGCCGCCCCGGCCGGGCGCGGCGAGCAGGACGCCCGCCTTGATCCGCGGCTCGGTCAGGTCCACCACCGAGCCGTCGGTCGGGTCGGTGAGCCGCGAACCCAGCAGCATGCTCGCGGTGTGCCCGCCCATGGAGTGCCCGGCGACGGCGACCTTCTCCCGGTCCAGCCGCCCGCGCAGCTGCGGGACGGCGTCCTCGATCTCGTCGAACCGGTCGAGGACGGCCGACATGTCCAGCACCCGCGACCGCCAGTGCAGCGGCGCGTCGGGCTCGTCGGTGTCGAGCCGCAACGTCGTCGAGCTCAGGTGGGTCGGCTGGATCACGACGAAGCCGTGCGCGGCCCAGTGGTCGACGAGCGGCGCGTAGCCGTCGAGCGAGGAGAGGTGGTGGGAGTGGCCTTGCCCGTGCGACAGGAGGATCACCGGCAGGCCGGTCCCGGTGACGGGCGCGGAGACCCGCACTTCCAGGTCCACCGGGCGGCCCGGCACCGGCAGCACCACCGGGCGGACCGAGAGGACGGGTGCGGCGTCGGCCGCGTGGGTCGAGTCGTTCATGGTGCGCGTCTTCCCTTCGATGGCCGCCGCACCACCTCGTCGCGGGTCGGCGGCCGCTTCAGCACACCAAAGCGGAGCACTGTTCCGTTAAATATACGGAGCAGTGTTCCGCTTCGTCAACGCGGACGCGCCCGCGCAAGAAAACCGCCCGCCCGGCGCAACGGTGCACCGGAACGGGCGGAGTGGGACCTCCGACCCGGCGAGCGATCAGCCCGCCAGGTCGCGGCAGGTCAGAGGCGGGCGAGCGCCCGGAGTCCGGGCTCGTCGATCGTGGTCATCGCCTGCGCCTCAGCGGCGTCGATGGCCCCGCCGTCCAACGCGCGGACGAAGGCCGATGCCATCGCGCGGGCCGTGGCGGGCTCGTCCAGGACCGCGCCGCCGCCCGCGCCGACGTAAGCGGCGAGGCGGTGCGCCTGCGCGGGCGCCGTCTCGCGGAACGCGGCGAACACCGCCGCGTACCGGCTCACCAGCTGCGCCGGATGCAGGTCCCAGCCCTGGTAGAAACCGTGCGCCAGCGAACGCCGCACCAGGTCGTAGTGGTTGCGCCAGCCGTGGTCGCGCTGCTCGCCGACGGGCAGCACGTTCGTCGACCCGTCGGACAGGAAGATCCCGGTGCCCGCCGCGGCCACCTGCATCGCGTGCCGGGCGAAGTCGCAGGAACCGTGCGCCAAGTGCTGGTGGGTCGCGGTGAGACCGCAGCTCGCGGTGTAGTCGTAGGTGCCGAAGTGCAGACCGCTGACCCGCCCGGCACCGGCCGCGATGAAGCGCGGCAGCGCGAACCGGCCCGAACCGTCCACGATGGACTGAGTGGTCTCCACCTGGATCTCGAAGCGCAGCGACCCCGCCGCCAGGCCCAGCTGCTGCTCGAACAGCTCCAGCAGCTCGACGAACACCTCCACCTGCGCGACGTCGACGACCTTCGGGAAGGTCAGCACGAACCCGCTCGGCAGGCTCCCCCACCGCTGCAACAACGACGTCAGGAACACGTCGAGGGTGCGCACCGACCGCGCGCGCAACTCCGCGTCGTCGAAGGACTTCACGCGGAGCCCGAAGGTCGCGGGCTGCTGCCCGTCGCGCAACCAGCCCGCGACGACACCGGCCGTGCGCTCGGCGTCGGCGTCCTCCGCCTCGTCACCGGGCGCGCCGTAGCCGTCCTCGAAGTCGATCCGCAGGTCCTCCACGGCCGCCCCGGCCAGCTTCTGGCGCACCCGCGGATGCACCGCGTCGGCCACCGGACCGTCCAGGCCCAGCAGGAACGTCAGCGAAGCGGGCTCCGGCAGGTGCTCGTCGAACGTGCCCAGCGCCGTGTCAGCCCACTGCCGCAAGGTGCCCGAGTCGACCGCGCCCGCGGGCACGTAGCAGGTGTGCACCGGTTGCCGCGCGGCACCGGCTCCCGGATACCGCCGCGCCATGTCCTCGTCCACGGCCGACAACCGGGCCAACCGCGACTCGACCTGATCCGCGTTCAACGACGTCCGCACACACACCTCCGGCGAGAAAGAAGCCCTTGCACCTTGAACTTTGATCGTCGTCCGCCCGTGGCGGAGCCGCCGGACGTGAACGGATTCCCACGGCGGAAGAGGGGGCGGCACGACACCGCCCCCTCTTCGAAACGCCCGATCAGATCCGCTCGTACGCGGGCAGCGTCAGGAAGTCCACGAACTCGTCGGCGACCGCGACCTGCTCGAACAGCTCGACGGCCTGGCCCAGGTTCTCCGTCGGGAAACCGTTCTCGGCGCGCAGCGCCTTCTCCGTGTCGGCCAGCACCTGGCGCACCAGGTCGACGGTGACCTGCTCGCCACCGGCGAGGACCACGTCGTTGTGCAGCCACTGCCAGATCTGCGAACGAGAGATCTCGGCGGTCGCGGCGTCCTCCATCAGGTTGTGGATCGCCGCGGCACCGTTGCCGCCCAGCCAGGACACGATGTAGCGGACGCCGACGTCCACCGCCGCGCGCAGGCCCTCGATGGTCTTCTGGCCCGGCGTCCGGTTCACCGACAGCAGGTCGTCGGCGGTGACCGAGACGTCCTCGCGCTTGCGGTCGATCTGGTTCGGCTTGTCACCGAGGACGCCGTCGAACTCCTCGAAGCAGATCTCCACCAGACCGGGGTGCGCGACCCAGGAACCGTCGAAACCGTCGCCGGCCTCGCGGTTCTTGTCGTCGTGGACCTTGGCCATCGCCTTGTCGTTGGCCTCCGGGTCCTTCTTGTTCGGGATGAACGCGGCCATGCCGCCGATCGCGAACGCGCCGCGCTTGTGGCAGGTGCGCACCAGCAGCTCGGTGTAGGCGCGCATGAACGGCGCCGTCATCCCGACCGTGTTGCGGTCCGGCAGGATGTACTGGTCCGAGTCGCGGAACGTCTTGATGACGCTGAACAGGTAGTCCCAGCGACCGGCGTTGAGGCCCGCGGAGTGGTCGCGCAGCTCGTAGAGGATCTCCTCCATCTCGAACGCCGCCGGGAAGGTCTCGATCAGCACCGTGCCGCGGATCGTGCCGTGCGGGATGCCGAGCTCCTGCTGGGCGTGGGTGAACACGTCGTTCCACAGCCGCGCCTCGAGGTGGCTCTCCATCTTCGGCAGGTAGAAGTACGGGCCGCTGCCCCGGTTCACCAGCTCCTGGGCGTTGTGGAAGAAGTACAGCCCGAAGTCCAGCAGCGCACCGACGATCGGCTTGCCGTCGACCAGCACGTGCTTGTCGTCGAAGTGCCAGCCGCGCGGGCGCACCAGCGGCACCGCGTGCTGCACGTCGTCGCGCAGCTTGTACTGCTTGCCCTCCGGGGTGGTGAGCTCGACCTGCTTGCGCACCACGTCGTAGAGGTTGACCTGGCCGCTGACCACGTTCTCCCAGTGCGGGGTGTTCGCGTCCTCCAGGTCGGCCAGCCAGATGCGGGCACCGGAGTTCAGCGCGTTCACCGACATCTTGCGGTCGGTCGGGCCGGTGATCTCCACGCGCCGGTCGGCGATGTCGGCCGGGGGCGTGGCGACCTGCCAGTCGGACTCGCGGATCTCCTTGGTCTCCGGCAGGAAGTCGAGGCGGCCGTTGCGGGTGGCCTCGTCCCGGCGCTGCACGCGGCGGGCCAGCAGCTCGTCCCGGCGGGCGCCGAACTTCCGCTGCAGACCAGCGACGAAGTCGAGAGCCTCCTGGGTGAGGATCTCGTCGCCCCGCTCCACGGAGCCGCCGAGCACCTGCACGCTCGTCGCTGGGGTCGTGTCGGACATGGAAGCCCACCTTCTCTCGGGTACCTGCGCTCGCCGCCGCGCCGGGTCACGCCCGGTAGCGCCACAACGCTTCAGTGCTTTTCTGCATCGTGGATGTTAGTTTCCACGTATGGCCCGAGGCAACATGAGCTCGGGCACCGCCGACTAGAATCGATCACCAGGCCGACCTCCGAGGCCGACGAAGGGACCGCAGCGATGACCGGGCCACGCCGTGCCAACCAAGGCGGAGGGGTGCAGTCCATCGAACGCGCCTTCGACCTGCTGGAACTGATGGCGGACGCGGGCGGCGAAGTCGCGCTCTCCGAACTCGCCGAAGCCTCCGGGCTGCCGCTGCCGACCATCCACCGCATCATGCGCACCCTCGTGACCAGCGGATACGCCCGGCAGCAGCCGTCGCGGCGGTACTCGCTCGGGCCGCGGCTCATCCGGCTCGGCGAAACCGCGAGCCGCTCGCTCGGGTCCTGGGCGCGCCCCTACCTGGCGGAACTCACCGAAGCGACCGGCGAGACCTCGAACATGGCCGTGCTCGACGGCGACCAGATCGTCTACGTCGCGCAGGTCCCGTCGCAGCACTCGATGCGGATGTTCACCGAGGTCGGCCGCCGGGTCGACGTGCACGCCACCGCCGTCGGCAAGGCCGTGCTCGCCGACCTCGCCACCGACACCGTCGCGCAGCTCCTCGGCCGATCCGGGATGCGGGCGCAGACCGAACGCACCATCACCACCGTCGCCGCCATGCAGGACGAGCTGGGGCGCGTGCGCGAACAGGGCTTCGCCATCGACGACGGCGAGCAGGAAGTGGGCGTGCGCTGCTACGCCGTGGCGGTGCCCGGCGCCCCCGCCGGAGCGGGCATCTCGATCAGCGGCCCCGAAGGGCGCATGACGCGGATCGCCACGGACACGATCGTCCCGCTGATGCGACGGCTCGCCAAGGACCTCAGCGCCGAACTGCGGACCGCCTCACACAGCGCTTGAGGCCTCCGCGTCCGCCGAGGTCTCCGCGTCCGCGCGGGACCGGCGACGCCGCACCACGAGCACGATCGACCCGATCACCGCGGCGACCAGCACCACCGGCAGCCCGGCCAACCCCACCGCGGACGAGACCTGGTCGAACGCCGCCCCCGCGATCCGGCCGAGCGTGACCAGCAACGCGGCCCAGGCGAACGCGGCCGGGACGTTCACGGAGCTGAACCTGCGATGCGAGACGCCCGCGCGCCCGGCCAGGCGGGGCATCAAGGTGCGCACCACGCTGAAGAAGTGACCGGTCGCCACGGTCGCCGCCGCACGGCGGTCCAGGAACGTCAGCAGCCGGCGCACCCGCTCCCGCCCGATGCGCTGGATCAGCTTGCGCTCCAACCGGTTCGGCGGGTCGAGCAGATCGGCCGAACCCGCCTCCCGGTCCAGCAACCGGAGCCTGCGAGCCCGCAGGAAACCCCACTGGCAGCCCAGCGCCGAAGCCGCACCCGCCACCAGCACCGCCACCCACGGGTTCGCGACGCCCTGCCGCGACAGCAGCCCCAGCGCGAGCAGCGTCGGCGAACCGGGCAGGAACAGCCCGATCGGCGACCCGGACTCCATCGCCAGCACCACCAAGGCCACCGCGAACAGCCCGTACACCGGCAACCCCGACAAGAACTCGATCACCGATGTGCCCTTCCGCGCCCGAGCGATGTGCGAGCTCAGCCTACGGCCGGATCACGACCCCCGAATTACCGGCGGTCACCAGCCGCCACGTCCCGGGGAAACCCCGTTCCACCCCGAACGAGGGATCTCACCACCCGCAGCAACCCCGCAATTTCGCGAGAAATCAAACCCCCACCACTCCCGCAAAACCCCGAACCCCAGCAATAACCCCAGATCAAGCCACGTAGCTGCCCAGGCATCCACTTCGGGGGCTCGCAATTCCTCGCGAAATCGCGCGAGTCATCCCAGGTGAGGAGTTCGTCCCCAGCCGTTCGGGGAGGCCGAGGAAGGGGGATCAGGTGTGCCAGCGGTCGCCGTGGGGCTCCAGGACGACCTCGCGCACGTCGTCGGTACGGCGGTGCAACCGGATCATCAAGTACTCGTCGGCCAACCGCGCCGCGACCTCGGCACCCCACTCCACGACCACGACCGCATCGGTGAGATCGGTGTCCAGGTCCAGGTCGTCGATGTCCTCCAGCCCACCGAGCCGGTACGCGTCGACGTGCACCAGCGCCGGACCGTCCCCAGCCGGGTGGTGCACCCTGGCGATCACGAACGTCGGCGAGGTGACCTGGCCGGTCACGCCCATGCCCGCGGCGATCCCCTTCGCCAGCACCGTCTTGCCCGCGCCCAGCGGACCGTCCAGCACGACCAGATCACCGGCGCGCAACCCGGCGCCCAGGCGGCGGCCGAAGTCCAGCGCCTCCTCCGGAGTCGCCAACTCGGCGGTGGACGCCACATCCGCGCTCATGACCGGCCGCTCACTTTCTTCTCCCCGTTCGAGATCCGCTGCGCCGCGCGCTTCACCAAGCCAACCAGGTGCCCGGTGACCAGCTCGTGCTGCTCCAGCATCGCCATGTGCCCGGCGCCCTCGACCCGCACCAGCTCCGCCTCCGGCAACTCCCCGGCGATCACCTCGGAGTGCGAGAACGGCGTCATCCGGTCCAGATCGCCGCTGAGCACCAGCACCTCGGTGTGGCGCAGCCCGGCGAGCGCGGCCTTGCGATCGTGCGACCCGAGCGTCTCCAGGAAGTCCGTGACGACCTCGACCGTCGTCGCGGAGATCATCTTGTTCATCAGGTCCACCAGCGACGGGCTGACCTCGCGATCGCCGAACGACAGCGCCCGCACGATGCTCCACGCCAACTGCCCGCCGGTGCGGCGCACCCGCTCCACCAGCTCCGGCTGCAGGCCCGCCAGCACACCCAGGCCACGGGTGAGCGGGTTGTTCCGGGACAACCACGGCTTCGGCAGGCCGGACGCGCCGATCTCCCCGGCGGACGTGCTCATGAACGCGACCGCGCACACCCGGTCGCGGAACAACTTCGGCTGCTGCTCGGCCAGCGCCATGATCGCCATGCCGCCCATCGAATGCCCCACCAGCACCACCGGACCGCGCCGAGCGGTCGCCCGCACCACCGCGTCCAGATCCTTGCCGAGCTGTTCGATCGTGCTGTTGCGCCGCGACGAATGCCCGGACCGGCCGTGGCTGCGCTGGTCGTACTGCACCACCCGCACCCGCGGATCCGTCATCAGCGGCAGGTCGCGGCGCTGGAAGTGCCAACATCGCGAATCCAGCGCGTAGCCGTGCACCAGCACCACCGTGAGATCGGCGTGCCCGCCGTCGGCTGGCTTGATCTCCTGCACCGCCAGCGGCACGCCGTCATCGGCGGCCACCGTGGACTGCCGGTCCGGCCGCAACCGCCCCAGGCTCTCCTGCGCGTACAGGTCGTCCTCGTCGTGGCGCTGGGTCGCGATCCGCGAGCTGTGCGCGGCGACGCCGACGGCCGCCCCCGTCACCGCCGCGCCCAGCACCCCGCTGGACCAGGCGAGCGCCTGCCACACCGGTCTCATGTCGCCACCTCCGTAGGGGTGCGCGTCACCCGCGGCCGGAACATGCCGGTGACGATCTCGTAGTGGATCGTGCCCAGCTTGTCCGCCCACTCCGCGGCGGTCGGCGCACCCTGCTCACCAGGGCCGAACAGGACGACCTCATCGCCCACCGCGACCGGATCGTCGTCGCAGCACACCACCAGCTGATCCATGCACACCCGGCCCACCACCGGCCTGCGGCGCCCGGCCAGCCACACGTCCATCCGGCCGGACAGGTTGCGCGGCACGCCGTCGGCGTAGCCCACCGGCACCAGCGCCAACGTGCACTCGCGGTCGGCCGTCCACAGGTGGCCGTAGGAGACGCTCTCGCCGGGGCCGACGCGCTTGGTCAGCACCACCTCGGAGCGGAACGTCATGGCCGGGACCAGCCCGTGATCGCCCGCGTGCGGCACCGGGTCCAGCCCGTAGGCGGCGATGCCCGGCCGGACCAGTTCGAAGTGCAGGTCGGGGCGGGTCAGCAGCGCCGCCGAGTTCGCCAGGTGCCGGATCGGGGTGAGCCCGGCGGCGCGCGCCTGCTCGTAGGCGTCCTGGAAGCGGGCGGCCTGCGCGTCGATCGACGGGTGGCCCGGTTCGTCCGCGCACGCCAAGTGCGACCAGACCGCGGCCACCTCCAGCACGCCCGACGCCTGCGCCTTCGCCGCGCGCTCCACCAGCGCCGGCCACAGCTCCGGCGGGCAGCCGTTGCGGCTCAACCCGGTGTCGATCTTGAGGTGCACCTTGGCGACCCGGGACCGCGCGTGCGCGGCGGTCGCGATCGCGTCCAGTTCGGCGGCCGACGACGCGGCGAGCTCCACATCGGCCGCGACGGCCGCGTCGAAATCGTCACCCGGGACGTGCAGCCAGCACAGCAGCGGAGCGGTGATGCCCGCGGCCCGCAGCCGCAAGGCCTCCCCGATGGCCGCCACGCCCAACGCGGAAGCACCGGCGTCGAGCGCGGCGCGGGCCACCACCTCGGCGCCGTGGCCGTACCCGTCGGACTTCACCACCACCATCGTCCGGGCGCCCGAGCGCTGAGCCCGTTCGGCCAGCAAGGCGACGTTGTGGCGAAGCGCATCGACGTCAATGCGCAGGTCGGCGCGGTGCGCGGGCTGCTCAGTCATGGCGCCGACATCGTCGCACACGCATTGCCGATCACCGCCTGGTTGTGAAGCAGACCCTCATCACGTTCCTTGTATACCACCCTGGGAGACCAGCTGATCACCCTCCGTGCGCATTGCTGCTCCCAGCGCCCTGCGCACGGCGGCTCAGGTTCGGAGTGAACGGACCGTTCGTCCAATCCCGTTGGGCAAACGGTCCGCTCACCCCAGCCCGCCCCACGCGACGTGAGATTCCAGCTCCAGGTGAACGGAGCTCCCGTTGGGCAAACGGTCCGCTCACCCCAACGCCCACGCGGATCGCCGCACAGCGCACGCCCCTGATCCGAGTGAACGGCCCGTTCGCCCAATCCCATTGGGCGGACGGGCCGCTCACCCCCGACCCCGAACCGAGTCAACGGACCGTTCGCCCAATCCCGTTGGACGAACGGGCCGCTCACCCAGCCCGCGTGATCACCACACGGCGCGCGCTCTGAAACGAGTGAACGGACCGTTCGTCCCATCTCGTTGGGCGAACGGTCCGTTCACTTCAGCGGCGGGGCGGTGCGATCAGGTGGAGCGGAGGGTGCGGATCGCCGCCGGGAGCGCCGCGAGCAGGGCTGAAGCCCCGATCGGCGCACCGGCCTCCTCGCCGGCACCTCCGAGGGCGGCGAGCTCGGCGGCGAGGGCGTGCGCGTGCGCGGCGAAACCGCAGGCCAGCCACGGGTCCATCCCCGTGGCCAGCAGTGCCCCGATCAACCCGGTGAGCACGTCGCCCGACCCGGCCGTCGCGGGCCACGCGTGCGTCGAAGGGTTGACCAGCACTCGGCCGTCCGGAGCGGCGATCACCGTGGTGTTGCCCTTGAGCAGCAGCACCACGTCGTCGCGCCGCGCCACCTCCCGCGCCGCGGCGACCCGGTCCGGGCCCACCTCGCCCGCGAGCCGCTCGAACTCACCGGCGTGCGGTGTCAGCACCACCGCCGCGTCCGGCTCCCGCGCGTCCCACAGCGTCGGGTCCTGCGCGAACAACGTGATCGAGTCCGCGTCCGCGCACACCGGGCGCCCCGACTCCAGCACGTGCCGCAGCACCTCGCGCCCGCTGGCCCCGGTGCCGATGCCCGGCCCGACCGCCCAGGACTGCACCCGTCCCGCGTCGGCGACCGACCCGGTCGCCACCACCTCCGGCCATCGGGACCGCACCACGTCCGCGGCGGGCCCGGCGTAGCGGACCATGCCCGACGTCGCCTGCACCGCCGAGCCCGCGGCCAGCACCGCCGCACCCGGATACGTCGCCGACCCCGCCGCGACACCCACGACGCCCTGCGAGTACTTGTCGTCCGACGCCCCCGGCACCGGCCATCCCGCGCCGACGTCCGACGGCTCCAGCACGTGCAGATCAGGCTCGGGAAGATCATCGCCCAGGCCGATGTCGGCCACCACGACCGAGCCCGACAGCACCGCGCCCGCTCCCAGCACGTGGCACGGCTTGCGCCCGCCGAAGGTGACGGTCAGGTCCGCGTCGACGGCGGGCCCGTCCACCGCCCCGGTGATCGGGTCGACGCCGCTGGGCAGGTCGACCGCCACGATCGGCGCTTCGACCCGAGCGACCAGCTCGGCCGCCACCGGGCGCAGGCTCCCCCGCGCCGAAAGACCGACGATGCCGTCGATCACCAGGTCCGCGCGCTGCACCGCGTCCGTCGCGGCGGCCCCGATGCCGGCGGTGTCCGCGCCCGGCCCCGACGCCTCCACGACCCGGCCGCCCGCGCGGCGCAACGCCGCCAGCCCGGCCGGGTGCGCCTTGTCCGGAGCCAGCAGGACCGCGGTGACCCCGGCTCCTCGGCGGCGCAGCTCGGCACCGGCCCACAGCGCGTCCCCACCGTTGTTGCCCGCTCCGACCAGCAACGTCACGTGCCGGCCCGCGGTCGCTCCGGTCGTCTCGGCCAGCAGCCGCGCGCTGTGCGCGGCGACGGCGAACGCGGCGCGGCGCATCACCAACGGCTCCGGGGTCCGGGCGAACACACTGCGCTCGGCGGCCCGGATCTGATCCGGCGTCCACACTCCCTGCACGGAGACCTCCCACTCGCGGTTGCTGCCGTCTTACCCGATCACCGCGCCCCTGTCGCGCCACCCACCGCACCGACACCGTCTCCGAGTGAACGGACCGTTCGCCCAATCCCGTTGGACGAACAGGCCGTTCGCCCAATCCCGTTGGACGAACAGGCCGTTCGCCCAATCCCGTTGGACGAACAGGCCGTTCACCCCACCTCACCCTCCGGCCGGACAGGAACCGGACGGGAGTGAACGGACCGTCTGCCCAATCTCATCGGACGAACAGGCCGTCCACCCCGGCTCACCCCCCGAACCGAGCGAGAACCGGTTCGAGTCAACGGACCGTTCGCCCAACCTCCTTGGACGAACGAGCCGTTCACCCCAGCCGGAGAGCGGCAGCGGTTCCGAGTGAACGGACCGTCTGCCCAATCCCGTTGGGCGAACAGGCCGTTCGCTCGGGAGCGAGTTCGCCTCGGCGGTCCGCGAAAGCCGGACGGGCCGCTCGACGCTGTGGTCGAACGGCCCGTCCGGAGGCGCGAAGCGGCGGTGGTGATCACTCCACCGTGACGGATTTGGCCAGGTTGCGGGGCTTGTCCACGTCGTAGCCGCGGGCGCGGGCGATCTCCGCGGCGAGCACCTGCAGCGGCACCGTCGACACCAGCGGCTGCAGGAGCGTGGCCACCGCCGGGATCTCGATCAGCTCGTCCGCGAACGGGCGCACCGCCTCGTCGCCCTCCTCGGCGATGACGACGGTGCGGGCACCGCGCGCCTGGATCTCGCGGATGTTGGACAGCATCTTCGAGTGCAGCAGCGCCCGGCCCTTCGCCGACGGCATCACCACGACGACCGGCAACCGGTCCTCGATCAGCGCGATCGGCCCGTGCTTGAGCTCGCCCGCGGCGAAGCCCTCCGCGTGCATGTACGCGAGCTCCTTGAGCTTGAGCGCGCCCTCCAGCGCCACCGGGTAGCCCACGTGGCGCCCCAGGAACAGCACCGCCTTCGAGTCGGCGAGCTCGCGCCCGAGCGTGCGCACCTGCTCCACGGTGGACAGGGTCTGGCGCACCGCCTGCGGCATCGCGGCGAGCTCCTCGAACTCGCGCGCCACCTCGTCGGAGTACTTCGTGCCGCGCGCCTGCGCCAAGGCGAGGCCCACCAGGTAGTTCGCGGTGATCTGCGCCAGGAACGTCTTCGTCGCCGCCACCCCGATCTCGGGTCCGGCGTGCGTGTAGAGCACCGCGTCCGACTCGCGCGGGATCTGCGCGCCGTTGGTGTTGCAGATCGCCAGCACCCTGGCCCGCTGGGTGCGCGCGTGCCGCACCGCCTCCAAGGTGTCCGCGGTCTCCCCGGACTGCGAGATCGCCACGACCAGCGTGTCGCGGCCCAGCACCGGGTCGCGGTAGCGGAACTCGCTGGCCAGCTCCACCTCGACGGGGATGCGGCACCAGTGCTCGATGGCGTACTTCGCGAGCAGGCCCGAGTGGTAGGCGGTGCCGCAGGCGACCACGAAGACCTTGTCGATGTCGCGCAGGTCCTGCTCGGTCATCCGCTGCTCGTCGAGGACGATGCCGCCGTTGACGAAGTGCCCCCGCAGCGTGTTCTCCAGCGCCTCGGGCTGCTCTTCGATCTCCTTGAGCATGAAGTAGTCGTGGCCGCCCTTCTCGGCGGCCGAGAGGTCCCAATCCACGGTGAACGGCTTCGCCTGCACCTCGGCGCCGTCGAAGTCGGTGACCCGGTAGCCGCCGCGGTCGATGGTGACGACCTGGTCCTGGCCGAGCTCCACCGCGTCGCGGGTGTGCTCGATGAACGCCGCGACGTCGGAGGCGAGGAAGTTCTCGCCGTCGCCGACGCCCACCACCAGCGGCGAGGACCGGCGCGCGGCGACGATCTTGTCGGGCTCGTCGGCGTGCGTGACCAGCAGCGTGAACGCGCCTTCCAGGCGACGCGCCACGGCGCACACGCTCGCGGTCAGCTCACCCGCGGTCGGACCGGAGGCGTAGGCCGCGGCCACCAGGTGCGCCGCGGTCTCGGTGTCGGTCTCGCTGGCCATCTCGACACCGGCGGTCTCCAGCTCGGCGCGCAGCGCGGCGAAGTTCTCGATGATGCCGTTGTGCACGACCGCGACCTTGCCCGCGGCGTCCCGGTGCGGGTGCGCGTTGCGGTCGGTCGGCGCGCCGTGCGTGGCCCACCTGGTGTGGCCCATGCCGCTGGTCGCCGTGAACCGGGAGCCGTCCTGCCCGGCGAGCTTGCCCTCCAGGTTCGACAACGCGCCCGCGGCGCGTTCGACCGCGAGACCACCGGAGCCGTCGAGCATCGCGACGCCCGCCGAGTCATATCCCCGGTACTCCAGCCGCCTGAGCCCGTCCAGCACCACGTCCAGCGCCTGACGATGTCCTACGTAACCCACGATGCCGCACACCCGAGTCAGCGTAGCCACCGCCGCCGAACACCTCAGAACGGGCACGGCG
Organism: Saccharopolyspora gloriosae; assembly: GCF_014203325.1. Classification (NCBI taxonomy): domain Bacteria; kingdom Bacillati; phylum Actinomycetota; class Actinomycetes; order Pseudonocardiales; family Pseudonocardiaceae; genus Saccharopolyspora; species Saccharopolyspora gloriosae. The sequence goes on from NZ_JACHIV010000001.1 coordinate 5,894,687, forward strand.
CCCGCACCTGACGGTGCGACCCGGCACCTCGGTCCCGGGGAGATCGTTCTCGGACGATCATCGGCGCTGGTCAGCGGATCGAGGCGGGATTCGGCGTGGTGAGCGCGGCGGAACGATCGCCGCACCGGCACTCGAACGAAGGCGGTCCAGCGGCCCGGGAGAGCCGGTGAATCTCACCCGAGGCGTCCGCCACGTCACGGGCCGTCCGCCTCGCGTGGGCGAGCCCACTGCCGCGTCGGCTACCGTGACCCACCATGGCGCGGAATGCCAAGAAGGCGTTGGAAGAACTGTCCCACCGCGGACCGCACGAGGTGCTGCACGGCGACCTCGCGCTGGTCGGCCTGCCCGGCATCGTGTGCACGCCGCGCAGCGGCCGCGGGCTGCCCGCCGTGGCGTTCGGCCACGGGTGGCTGCAATCGCCCCGCCGGTACACCGGGTTGCTGCGCCACCTCGCGTCCTGGGGCATCGTCGCCGCCGCTCCCGGCACCCAGCGCGGCCCGCTGGCCTCGCACCGGATGCTGGCCTCGGACCTGCGCACCGCCCTCGACATCTGCACCGGCGTGCGCCTCGGCACGGGCGACATCAGCGTCGACGACGGCAAGCTCGGCGTCGCGGGCCACGCGCTGGGCGGCGGGAGCGCCGTGCTCGCCGCGGCCGACGACCCGCGGGTGCGGGCCGTGGCGACGTTCGCGGTGACCGAGACGATGCCGTCGGCGCTGGCCGCCGCGCACCGCGTCACGGCACCCGGGCTGCACCTCACCGGCGGGAAGGACCTGCTGGCACCGTCCGTCGCGAACGCCGAACCGATCGCGGCGGCGTGGGGCGGGCCGGTGCAGCTGCGCGACCTGCCCAAGGCCAGCCACCTCGGGATCACCGAAGGCAGGCACTGGACGGAACTGGTGCTGCACGGCAAGGCCGAATACCGCACCCAGCGCACGACCCGCGCCTTGATCACCGCGTTCCTGCTGCGCCACCTCAACGCCGACAAGCGGTGGGACGCGCTGCTCGACGGCGACGTCTCCGGTGCCGCCATCGACCAGGAGCACAGCCGGACGGCGAAGCAGCTCACGGCCTGACCGGGGTCGAATTCCGCACGGTCGCGGCGAAACGGCCCGCCGCGGCGATCACGTCGGCCACAATCACCGGCATGAGCGCGCCGCAGCCAGGACCCCACGGTTTTCCGCACGCCGCCCCGCCGCAGCAGGGCCATCCGCAGCAGGCGTACCCGGTGCAGCAGGGCTACCCGCAGGCACCGAGGCAAGCCCAGTGGACCTACCCGCAGCAGCCGGGTTTCCCGGCGCCGGGCGGACCGGCGAAACCCGCGTCGAACGGCCGCGCATCACCTTCGCCGTCGTGCTCTGCGTGCTCGCGCTCTTCTTCGTCGAAGAGGGGATCACGTCCATCGTGAGCAGCGCCGCCGCGTCGAGCATCGTCTTCGACGGGCAGACCCAGGTGGGCGTGAACATCGCGCTGTCGATGCTGCGCGGCGTCGGGATCGTGCTCGCCGGCGCGTTCGCGCTCACGGCGGCGATCCTGCACTTCGCCCGAGCACGCGCCGCCCGGGTGTTCGCCGTGCTCACGGGCGGCGCGGCGGTGCTCGGCTTCCTGCTCAACGCGGCCTACGAAGTGCACACCGTCGCCACCACGCACCTGCGGCTCAACTTCGACGACATCGTCGACACCCGCTTCGTGATCGTCCTGGTGCTCGGCGCGATCATCGCGGGCCTCTCGTTCGTCCCCGCGATCAACGGTGGCCCCGCGGCTCGACCACCGATGCCGCAGGGCTACCCGCCGCAGTACCGCTGACGCGGCTGCCGTTCACCTCAACCAGCTGCGGTTCGAGAAGTCGTCGTCCTCGTCGTCGAGGACCGGCCGCCGCCGGGCCGCGGGGCGCGGAGCGGGACGCGGCGGCGGCTGCTGCCAGCCCTGCTGCGGCGGCTCCGGACGGCTCTGCGGAGGAGGTTCCGGCCTGGTCTCCGCGACCGGTTCCGGCCTGCCCGCTGGGGCGGGCCGCGGGGCCGGGTCGGTGTACTCCTCTTCGTCGTCCTCGATGCCGACGTCGATCTCCGCGACCCGGTTGCGCTCGGCGTTCTCCCGCTCCGTGCGCTCCCGGATGCGCTCGGCCATCTTCTTCGCCGTGGCGACCGTGCTCTCGATGGCGGCCGTGGCCTTGTCCGCGCTCTCCCTGGAGCTCTTGGTGAGCTCGTGGCTGCGGTTCACGTCGTCGCTGACCAGCCGGTTCATCGATTCCCGGAACGCGCGCGCCTCCGGTGTCTCGGTGCTCATCTCAGGCGGTCCTTCCCCGCGTCACGCTCATCCCTGCCGGTCCTCACCGAGCACCGCCCGGTGCCGGGCACCGGAGTCGTCCACCACGTCGTCGAACAGCTGCCCCTGGGTGCGCCACGGGCTGGAGTTCGTCCGCTCCTGCTCACCGCCGCCGCCCTGCTGGCCGCCGCCCATCGCACCCATGCCGCCCATCATTCCGCCGCCCATGGCGCCGCCACCGGACTGCTGCTGACCGCCCTGCGCGGCGGCCGGGTCGGACATCGTGCCCATCCCGGTCGCCCCCTGCGGGCTGCCGGAGGCCGCGTCGTCCGCGCTGGCCAGCCCCGTCGCGCCCGCCTGCGGCGGTGGGCCGCCGAACGGTGACGGGTGCTGCGCGGGAGGTTCGGCGCCGAGGTCACCGGCGAACAGCTGCCCGGACATGCTCGCGAACGAACCGGACACGCCTTCGCTGGTGAACGCGCTGGCCAAGCCCGCCGACTGCGAGCTCGTCGGCGCCGGACCGTCGGGAACCTCGGGGGCGCTCGTCGCCGACGCCGCCGGAACCACCGGCTCGGTGCCGCCCGACGCCGGAGCGTCGAACCCGCCGACCTGCGGCGGAGTTCCCACCGGTGCGGACGGATCGAAGCTCGCGCCGGGGTCGCGTCCGACCGGAGCTCCGGCCGCGTCCGGCCCGAGGGGCTCCGCACCGGGCATCGCGGGCGGAGCGGGCGGAGCGGGCGGAGCGCCCGGCACGGCTCCGGGAGCGGCGGTGCGGGCGTCGGGTGCGGGCTGGTCGTCCGCGCCGAACTCCACGGTCTCCTGGATCGGCGGCCGGCCACCGCCGGCGTCCACCTCGACGTTGATCGAACCGTCCGGGGCACGCTCCAGGGTGATCGTGCGATCGCCCTCGTGGATCACGGCCTTGCCGTCCTCACCCGGCACCACCGGGATGCCCGGCTGCGGCGGCTGGCCTCCTGGGAACGCGGCGCCCGTACCGAGCGGGGCGCCCTCCTGACCTGGCATCGCGCCCGGCGTCGGGTTGGTCCCCACACCCGGCATACCTGGCTGGCCCGGCATCGCACCCGGCGTCGGATTCGTCCCCACACCAGGCATACCTGGCTGACCGGGCATCGCACCCGGCGTCGGATTCGTTCCCACGCCCGGCATGCCGCCTTCCGGGCCGAACCGCACGTCGTAGGTCTTGGGCTTGCCGTCCTCGCCGATGACCGTGACCTGCGAGGTGCCCTGCTGGTCCGGCTCCTGGATCTGAACGGCGTCCTGACCTTCGCCGATCGTCTCGACCTCCGGAGCACCCGGCCCGGCCGCGCCGGGCTGCGGCATCCCCGGCACCTCGGGCATCTCGGGGGCTTCGGGCATCTTCGGGGCTTCCGGCATCGCCGGAGTCTCCGGCATCGCCGCCGCTCCACCCGGCGAGCCGCCGGGGGATACACCGGGCGAACCTCCCGGCGAACCCCCTGGAGAACCACCGGGCGAACCTCCCGGCGAGCCGCCGGACGGAGCGCCTCCAGGGCCCTGCTGACCAGGACCTTGCTGGCCAGGCCCCTGCGGCCCGGCACCGTCCTGCGCCGGGCCGGGGTTGCTGAACGGGTTCTCCTCGGCCTTGCCGAGTTCCTCGTTCAGCTTCTTCCACGTGTCATCGACCGCGGTCTTGGTGTCGGTGCACTTCTTGTCGAAGTTCTCCCACTCGTCCTCGACCGCCATGGCGAAGCCGTCGGCCATCTCTTGCGCCTTCTTCTTCGCCGCCTCCTTCGTGGCGTCGTCAGCGTCCCCGCAGTCCTCATTGATCGGGATCTGCCAGATCGCCGCGACCTTGCGGATCACCTCGTCGTCATCGCTGCCGTTGGCCAGGTCGATCGTGGTGTCCCAGTCCTTGGTGCTCTTGCCGCAGGTGACCTGCTCGCGGCGCTTCTCCAGCTCCAGCACGTAGCGGGACTTCTCCCGGCACAGGTCGCCGAGGCCCTTCATCGCCGCGGTGGTGCTCTGCGCCGCCGTGCTCACCCTGTTGATCACGCGCTCGTTGACCGTGGGGGTGAACTTGTCCGCGAAGAACTGCTGCGAGCTCTCCGATGCCGCACCGCTCCAGCCGCCCCACAGCCGGCCGAGGCGCGTCGACATCTCCTCGTGCGCCTTGCGCATGCCCTTCTCGGCGGCGTTGAGGTCCTCGGTGCCCCGCGCGAACTTCGCGAACTGGATGCCGCGCTGCTCGTGGAAGCGATCTTCGGCCTGCTTGACCTGACCGACGCCGACGCGCTGGTTCTTGATCGCCCCGATCCGGTGGTACACCGGCAGCAGGTCGCGGAAGAAGCGCAAACCGGCGTTGCCCGCGTCCAGCAGCTCGTCCGAGGAGTCGGCTCCCGCGCCGCCCTTCTCCCCGTTGTCGGCCGCGCGCTGGGTGCCGTCGATCGTGGCCTGCCCGCCCTTGATCGCCTCGTCGTGCTTGCGGTCCTTCTCCCCCGCGGCGTCGGCCTGCTTCTTCGCTTCCTCGTAGGACTCCTGGAGATGTTCGTCCGGGTCCCACGTGGTGAAGCCCTCACCGGAGACCCGCCAACCGCTGTCGTCGTACTTGTCCATGTACGGATCGAGAGCGGAGGTGTCCTCGAAGAAGTTCCGCTGGCGGTAGATCAGCAGCAGGTTCCGCTTCGCCTCGTCCGAGACGTCGCCGTTGTCCAGGAGCGCCTTGACCTCGTCGACGGTCGGCTGCTTCTCCTCCGCCATCAGTTGCTCCCCGACTTGCCGACGGTCTCCGATGCGTCCGCGTCGGACCAGTCATAGCCCTGGCCGGTCTGCTCCAGCTTCTGCGAGAAGTCGTCCATCGCCTCGGCCATCGACGTCACGCACTTCGCGAGCTTGGCCATCGCGTCCTGGTACCCGCCGAACGCCTGCTGGTGCACCCGGCCGAAGTCCCCGGCCCCCAAGCCAAGGTCGGCGATCTTCGCGGCGTGCTCGTCGCGCACCGGATCCGCCGTGCCCCTGATGCTGCTCGCGGCGGCGACCAACTCCCCCGAGTTCGTCCCGAAACCTGCCATCGTTGCCCCTCCTCGCACTCCACGCCCCCACCGGATCGCAACGTTGCGACGTCAGGTGGCAACGCCAGGTTCCTCACCCTGGCAGCTGAGCGCGGCGAACGGGCCGAATCCGATGATCTCCTTGCATACGCGAAGGTTCAGCGCGGCGGATACGGCCCCTGCGGCGGGTAGGGCTGCGGCATCTGCTGCTGCGGGAACGACTGGGACGGCGGTGGCTGCGGCGGAAACCGCTGCGGCGGCGGTGGCTGCGGGAACGGCTGAGCGCCCGGCCCCTGCGGATATCCGGGCGGCGGCCCGTACTGCGCGGCGGCGCCGCCGAGCTTGACCTTGACGACGAGCGCGGCGGTCAGCGCGCCGGCACCCCCGCCGACGAGCAAGCTCACCAGCAGCATGATCACGTTCATGAGTCCCCCTCTTCTCCGCGCACAACGTATCGGAGGGCGCACGCGGACCACCGGCGGCTCGACGCGGCTCAGGACCCGCGGAATCGCCGGTGGCAGGAGGTTCGGCTCAGATCGAGATGATCAGCATCGCGAGGATCACCGCCAGCGCCATCCCGGCCAGCGGCAGCAGCACGATGACGAACAGATCCGCGAACCGCTCCCCGCGCATCTCAGGCCCCCGCTCAGCCGTGCCTGCGGGAACGGCGGTTGACCCACCACTGGCCGCCGTCGTGCACGGCGTTGAGGGCCTTCGTCCCGGCTATGCCGAGAGCGGAGAGCACGAGGACGGCAGCGACCAGGCCGATGGCGACAAGCCCGACGAGAACGGCGACAACGATGGCACCCATGTGAGCACCGTCTCACACTTTGGCCGATCAAGGGAGACTCAGATCACAAGATCACCGGATGGCAGCAACGACTTCGGCCAGACGCCGCGCCGTGGCGTCCGCGACCTCTTCGCTGGGCGCCTCCACCATCACCCGGACCAGCTGCTCGGTGCCGGACGGGCGCAGCAGCACCCGGCCCTTCTCGCCCAGCTCGGCCTCCGCCGCGGCGACCGCCTCGGACACCGACGGCGCCGCCACGGCCAGCGAGCGGTCCACGACCTTCACGTTCACCAGCACCTGCGGCAACCGGACCATCGTGGTGGCGAGCGACGCGAGCGTCTCGCCCGTCGCGGCCATCCGACCCATCAGGCGCAGCGCCGTGAGCACGCCGTCGCCGGTGGTGGCGTGGCCGGGCAGCACCACGTGACCGGACTGCTCGCCGCCCAGCGAGAACCCGCCGGCGCGCAGCTCCTCCAGCACGTAGCGGTCCCCGACCTTCGTGGTGCGCAGCTTCACGCCGTGGTCGCGCATCGCCAGGTGCAGCCCCAGGTTGCTCATCACCGTCGCGACCAGGGTCTCGTCGGCGAGCTCGCCGGACTCCTTCATCGCCACGGCCAGGATCGCGAGGATCTGGTCCCCGTCGACGACCTCGCCCGCGGCGTCCACCGCGAGGCAGCGATCCGCGTCACCGTCGTGCGCGATGCCCAGGTCGGCGCCGTGCTCCAGCACCGCCGCCCGCACCTCGTCGAGGTGGGTCGAGCCCACGCCGTCGTTGATGTTGAGCCCGTCCGGGTCGGCGTGCAGGGCCACCACGTCGGCGCCCGCCCTGCGGTACGCCTCCGGCCCCGCGCTGGAAGCCGCGCCGTTCGCGCAGTCCACCACGACCCGGATGCCGTCCAGCCGCTGCGGCGTCGCCACCAGCAGGTGGTCCACGTAGCGCTGCACCGAGTCCGGCACGTCCCGCACCCGGCCGACGTGCGACCCGGTGGGCCGCTGCACGTCCTCGTGCAGCCGCGCGGCGATCTCGTCCTCCACCGCGTCCGGCAGCTTGTGACCACCGGCGGCGAACAGCTTGATCCCGTTGTCGGGCATCGGGTTGTGCGAGGCCGAGATCATCACGCCGATGTCGGCGCCCAGCTCGCCCACCAGGTAGGCCACCGCGGGCGTCGGCAGCACGCCGACCCGCAGCACGTCCATGCCCGCCGAGGTCAGGCCCGCCGTGACCGCCGCCTCCAGCATCTCGCCGCTGGCCCGCGGGTCGCGGCCCACCAGGGCCACCCTGCGACGCGAGTCGTCCCGGTCGTAGAGGACGCGGGCCGCCGAGGCCGCCACGGACAACGCCAGTTCCGGCGTCAGGTCCGAGTTCGCGAGGCCGCGTACTCCGTCGGTGCCGAACAGCCGGGACATGTGCAGCGAATCCTCCTGGATCGACGGCAGAGCCATGCCAGGCCCGAACCCGGCATACAAAAAGACCACGGGAGCAGCCCCGGCGTCGCGCGGACGCCACGGCTGCTCCCGTGAATCGTACGAAAGGTCAGCGCTTGCTGTACTGCGGAGCCTTGCGGGCCTTCTTGAGGCCGTACTTCTTGCGCTCCTTCTCCCGCGGGTCGCGGGTGAGCATGCCGGCCTTCTTCAGCGCCGGGCGGTCATCGGCGTCGAGCTCGATGAGCGCACGCGCGATGGCCATGCGCAGCGCACCGGCTTGACCGGAGGGGCCACCGCCGTTGAGGTTCGCGTGCACGTCGAAGCCTTCGGCGCGCTCCACGAGAACCAGCGGTTCCTTCACGATCTGCTGGTGCACCTTGTTCGGGAAGTAGTCTTCCAGCGCCTTGCCGTTGAGCTTGAACCCACCGCTGCCGGAGGTCAGGCGCACGCGGACGATGGCTTCCTTGCGGCGGCCGACGGTCTGCACGGCGCGGCCGGACGGGATCGGCGCGAACTCCTGAGGCGCGTCTTCGACCTCGGTCTCGACGTCCGCCTCAGCGGTCTCGGCGAAGTTCTCGCCGATGTTCTCGACGACGTCCTCGCCGACGGTCTCGATAACCGGAGTCTCTTCCGGCTCAGGAGTGGTCACTGGCTGGTCCTCGGGTCCCTCGGTCACTTCTCGACCTTCGCGTTGATCTGGTACGGCTGCGGGTTCTGGGCCTCGTGCGGGTGCTCCGGGCCGGCGTAGACCTTGAGCTTCTTGCCCATGGCCCGGCCGAGCTTGGTCTTCGGCAGCATGCCCTTGATGGCCTTCTCCAACACCCGCTCGGGGTGCTGGGAGTCCAGAACCTGCCCCAGGGACTGCTTGCGCAGACCGCCCGGGAAGCCGCTGTGCCGGTAGTGGAACGCCTGGTCGCGCTTCTTGCCGGTCAGCGCCACCTTCTCAGCGTTGACGATGACGACGAAGTCGCCGGTGTCGAGGTGCGGGGCGTAAGTCGGCTTGTGCTTGCCGCGCAGCAGCAGGGCGGCCTGGGTGGACAGCCGACCGAGCACCACGTCCTCGGCGTCGATGACATGCCAGGCGCGGGTCACCTCGCCGGCCTTGGGGCTGTACGTGCGCACGGATCTACCTCGTCGTCGTTCGCGTCGGAATCTCGGTGCGGACCCCGTGTGTTCCTCTGGGGAGCCCATCGGAACCGTGCCGGGTCGGAAGCCCCGGTCTGGCCGGGGAACCGGCACGTCCTGGGTGTCACCAGAGACCTGTGGCCCCGGTTCGGCCTCGGCTCTCGCCGGGCGTTCCGTTGGGCCGGTCACCGCTCCAACACCGCAGTCGCGCACCGCACAACAAACAATCAGGGTACTCGCTGGCGAAAAGACCCACCGATACGGGGTCCCCCTCATCGGGAAACGCCGTCGACGTGTCTTGTCGCCGAGTGGATGCTACCGGGCGCCTCGGACGCTCCGGACACCCGCCCACCGGAACACCACCGACCCCGGGCCACGGAGGCGCACGGGGTCGGCGACGAGCACGGCGGGAAGATCAGCCACCGAAGCGGCCGGCGTTCTTCGCCTCACCGGCCTGGTAGGAGTCGTTCGCGGCGTTGACGGCCATACCCATCTTCGCGGCGATCTCGATCATGTTCTGGGCGGCCTTGTCCCACTCGTCCTGCGCGGCGCGGTACGCCTCCTGCGCCTGACCCTCCCAGGACGCGACGAGCGGCTTGAGCATGTTCTCCAGCTCGTCCAGCTCGGCCTGGATCTTGGTGGCGGCGCCGCCCAGGTCGTCGGCGGCCTGGCTCAGCTGGCCGAAATCAACCCGAATTTCCATGGTGAAGTCCCCTCACGTGAAGTGGTCGGAAGAAGGTGGAGAAAGAACGTCGGAGGCGAGCTCAGCCGCCGAGCATGCCCTCGATCTTGGAGATCTCCTGGGCCTGCTCCTCCTCGTTCTGGGTGTACGCCTGACCCGAGGTCTGGATGTTCTCGCTGATCTCGCCCAGCTTCTGGTTGATGGTCTTGGCGTTCTCGTTGAACGCGTCCATCAGGCGGCGGAAGACGTCGGACGCGCCGCCCTTCCAGGAGGTCAGGACCGGCTGGATCTGGCCCTCCAGCGTGCTGACCGCGGTCTCGACGTTGCCCCGAACCTCTTCGACCTGGCCTGCGGCCTTCGCCATCAGGTCCGCGTCGGTACCCATCCCGCTCATAGGTGGCCCCCTTCATTCGTTGCTCGAAGATCGATGAACCTACGACGCAGACATTGCCATGTTCGGTTCCGCCCTGTCCCGGCTTTTTCGCAAACGGTTGCTCCTGTGAACGAAGAACGCGGAACCCGCAGGTCAAAAGCCATTAGCGAATGCGAAATGGAGGCGAGCAGCTCGGCAGAACTCGATTCGCGCGAGTGATTTGCACAAGCGATTTGCACCCGCTATCGATTCTTCCCTCTCCCGCCCGTGCGAGAAAAGGCCCGCACCGGCGCACCGGGGTCAGCCGCCGACGGCGAGCGACGAGACGACCTGCTCGCAGGCGGACTCGACCTGCTGCTTGCCCGCGCCGGTGTAGCGGCATCCGACGCTGACCTGGAAGTGCCCCCGGTGCAGCACGAACCACTCCACCGTCGCCCTCGGCAGCGACTCGCGGTAGTACACGACGTCCTCGCCCGCGTACGGCAGCCGCTCGTCGAAGTCCGAGAACCGGCCGCCGTCGGCGTTCAAGCGGTCGTACTGCGCGCGCAGGTCGGCGACGGCGCGGGAACGCCCCTCCTCGGTGTCGTAACCGAGGTCGCCCTGCTGCACCAGGATCAGGTCGTCGCCCCCGGTGGGCGGCGCGATCACCGTCTGCCACAGCTGCGGGTCGCCACCGGTCTGCTGCCAGTCGCCGGGGTAGTCGAAGGCGTACTCGTACTGCGCGACGTGCCGAGCGGGCGGCTCGGCCTGCCCGCTGGTGGCCTGGACGGCCAGCAGCACCGCCACGACCACCACGGCGAGCGCCGCCACCGCGCCACCGGCCAGCACCCACGGCCGCGCCGGTCGCGGCGGCGGAGCGGGGGTGTGGAACACCGGACGGGTCCGATCGCTGCCGCCGATGACGACGGTCGAGGCCCGGCTCAGCGAGTCGTCCGCCGGGGCGGGCCGGGGTGCCCAGGCCTGCTGCGGCCCGCCCGCCACCGGGCGGCGCACGGTGGGCGCGTTCGTGCCCCGGTGCCCGCCCGCGGGAGCGAGCCCGCCGGTGCGCTCCGGGTCGAGCCGCACCGCGCGCAGCGCGCCCCGCGCCACCACCGTCTCCGGCTGGTCCAGGGTGGTCGGCAGGACGCCGGTGCGTTCGTGGATCAGCCGGGCCACCAGCGGGATCCGGCTGGAACCGCCGACGAGGAACACGCCCGCGAGCCGCTCCCTCGGTACCTGCCCGTCGTGGAGCGTGGCCGTCACCAGGTCCGCGGCCTTCGCCAGCGGCGCGGCCACCAGCCGCTCCAGGTCGGCGCGGGTGACGTGCGCGTCGGAGAACGGCGGCGGCATGGGCACGTCGGTGTAGGTGTGCCGGGACAGCGTCTCCTTCGCGCCGCGCACGTCCTGGCGCAGCACGCGGCGCCGGCGCCGGTCGGCCATCTCCCTGCCGTCGACGAGCTTGTGCCACGCGGCCGGGTCCATCCCGGACACGACGGCTCCGATGTGCTCTAACAGCGCCTGATCGATGTCGGCGCCGCCGAAGTTCGGGTCGCCCTTGGTCGCCAGCACCCGGAACGCCTGGCCCTGCTTGCACACGACGCTCGCGTCGACGGTGCCGCCGCCGAGGTCGAGCACGGCCAGCGCTCCCCCGTCGGGCAGGCCGTGCCCCGCGGAGTGGAACACCGCGGCGGCCACCGGTTCGGGGACCAGCACCAGTTCCTTCGCCAACCCGGCGGCGGCTTGGCGCAGCACGCCCGCGCGGACGGCGCCCCAGTCGGCGGGATGGGTGAGCACGAGCAGGTCGACGCCCGCGCCGCCCGCGAAGCGGCGGGCCTCGCCCACCGCGCGCTGCAGCACGGAGCGCACCACGTCGCCGACGCGCAGCACGCTGCTGCCGAGCAGCAGTTCGCCTTCGTCGATGCGGCGCTTGGGGTGCGGTTCGAACCGGGACGGGTCGACGGCCGCCTGCCGCTCCGCCTCGTGGCCGACGAACAGGGTGCCGTCGGCCGCGGCGAACACCGCCGACGGCACCAGCGGCTGGCCGTCGACGACGACCACCTGCGGTTCACCGCCGCCGACGGAGACCACGGTGCACGTGCTTGAGGTGCCGAAGTCGACCGAGACGTGCAGGGACACCCACTACTCCTTCGCGCACCGCCGCGCGGTCGTGGCGGTGTCTTCGCCGGGCCGCTCTCGCGGCGGGACGAACCGTGCGCGAACCCAGATTCCCCCGAACGGTTCGCGCGAGTCGGGGCTCCGATCCCGAATCCACCGAGCACCCTAGAGGCCGAGGGTGCGCACGGTTCAACAGTCTGCCCTCGATCGGGTGGCTTTCGCGACCGGCTCTTGACGCGATGCCCCGATTGTTCCGGAGCGGTGCGACGCGGAATCGCTGTCGTCTGCCGTCCGGTGCCGACTCGCAGGCTACCGGTCCCGTCGGAGACGACGATGCCGGTCGGAGCGGGGAACAAACCGCTCCGACCGGCATCGATGAAGCGGGTTCACGCGTTCCTGCGCGCTCGCGCGGTGAATCCAGGACGCACGTCGTCCGCTACCGCGGACTCAATCGGAATACTTGATCTCGGCCAGGAAAGTGCGCCATTGCTCGCGCCGGAAGCACAACACCTCGGTCTGATCCTTCGAATCCCGCACATCGACCCGCTTCGCGAGGGACCCCACCTCTACGCACGCCGATTGGCTACCGCTGTAGCTCGATTTCCGCCAACGTCCCGTCCCCATGTGCAGTGCCCTCCCAGCACTCGTACCTGCGCGCATAAGCCGCCACGAGTTCCATTGAACAATTCGGACTCAGCGCCGTCCGGCACAGCCTAGAACGAGCGTGCTGAAAGGGCGTTACGTCTTCCGGGTCATCCAGGAAAGCTCCGCAGCGGCGCTGTTCCAGATGGACGACCGGTCTGCTCCGGAGGAACTCCAGCAGCAGGAAGGGGCCGTCCATGCCGGTGTGCGCGCCCGCCGAGAACGGCACCACCTGCACGGTGACGTTCGAGGCCTCGCAGGCGTGCAGCACGGCGCGCAGCTGAGCGGCCATCACCGCAGGCCCGCCCACCGCGCGGCACAGCGCGGCCTCGTCCAGCAGGACCAGGTAGCGCACCGGATCCGCGCGGTTCAATATCCGCTGCCGGGACAGGCGCACCGCGATCAGGCGGTCCAGCTGCTCGACGGCGACATCGGTGGCGGCGAACAGGGCGCGCGCGTAATCGGGAATCTGCAGCAGGCCGGGAATGAGGACTTCGGAGACCTCGGTGATGCTCACCGCGCGGTTTTCCGCATCGATGAGTTCGGTGAGCTGCGTGGGCAGTCCGATACCGGATTCCCACCAGACCGGCTCGTCGATGTCGTACGCGAGCCGAAGCAGTCGATCCCGGTTCGCGCCGCGCACGTCGACCGCATCCAGGAATGCCCGCACCGAATTCGGCGCGAGGCGGCGGCGTGCCGTCTCCATCCGGCTGACCTTCGCCTCCGAACAACCGATCAGATCACCGAGCTGACGCAATGTCAGACCGGATTGCTCGCGGGCGACGCGCAATTCCTTTCCTAGCGCTCGGGCGCGGGGGGTATCCGGCATGGCCCACACCCTAGGCGCGACGACCGGCGAAGATCTTCGCTCGATCGTGTCATTCACCGAGAGCGACGAAGAACCTCCCCCACCGCGCGGATGGGGGAGGTTCTCGTTGCTCACCAGTGCGATCCGCCGATCACTCCGGCTGGATGTGCGCCGCCTGGATCAGCTGCGGGCCGCCGCGCAAGGTGCGGCTGACCATCATGCCGCGCCCCGTCGGCAGCTGCCGCGACTTGACGTTGCCGACCAGCTGGCCGTCGTCCTTGTTCGCGCTCATCGCGAGACCGGGCGCCGAGACCTCCCGCATCTTGCCGATGATCGGCTCGAACAGCGCCCGGCTGGCGTTGCCCGAGTTGCGGGCGATCACCATGTGCAGCCCCACGTCGGAGGCCTGGGCGACGTACTCCGCCAGCGGTGCCAGCGGGTTGTTGCCCTGGGGCGAGATGAGCTCGTAGTCGTCGACCACGATGAACAGGTCCGGCCCCTTCCACCAGGAGCGGTTGCGCAGCTGGTCCTGCGTGACGTCCGGTCCGGGCATCCGCTTCTTCAGGGCCGCGCCCACGTCGCGCACGTTGTTCTTGAGCTGGTCGACGCTGACCGCGTACTCCATCAGGTGCGGGGTCTGCACGACGCCCAGCATCGTCCGCCGCACGTCGACCAGGAGGATCATCGCCTCCTGCGGCGTGTAGCGGGTCGTGATGCCTTGCACGATGGTGCGCAGCAACGAGGTCTTGCCCGACTCGCGTTCGCCGAACGCGTAGAAGTGCGGCTCCGCCTTGAAGTCCAGGTAGACCGGGTTGAGCCCGTCCTCGTTGATGCCGATCGGCACCAGGTGCGGCCGGGGCTGCTGCTCCTTGGCGGGCAGCTGCTCGTAGGGCAGCAGTTCCGGCAGCAGGCGGACCTGCGGCGCGGGCCGCCCCTTCCAGGAGCTCTTGACCCGGTTGACCAGGTCGGCGACGCCGTCGGCGAGGTCCTCGTTGTAGAGCTCCCACGCGGGCCGCGGGTTCGGCGAGCCCTCGGGGGTGCGGCCCTCCTGCTCGGCCTTCTCGAACTCGGCCACGCGCGCGGCCTCGGCCTTGACGCGTTCGCTGAGCTGCTCGCTGTCCACTCGGGGCAGTGCCGTGAGGAAGTGCAGGCCCGTCGGGTGCAGTCCGCGGCCGGGGCGGCCGACCGGGACGATCTTGGCGATCTTGCGGTCGAACTCGGACTCGCCGGGGTCACCGAGCCGCAGCTCCATCCGGGTGCCGAGCGCGTCCTTGAGCTGGGGGCGGATGCCCGCCCACCGGTTCGCCGCGAGGAACACGTGGACGCCGAACGCGAGGCCCTGCTGGACCAGGTTGTTGATCTCCGGTTCCAGTGATTCCAGTTCGGACTCGGCGCGGAACGCCTCCCAGCCGTCGATGATCAGGAAGACGTCGCCGTACGGGTCGTTGGTGATCTCGCCGCGGCGCTTGCGGTTGCGGAAGTCGGCCATCGAGTCGATGCCCGCCTCCTGGAACCGGCCTTCCCGAGCCGTCACCAGCGACTTGATCTCGGCGATGGTGCGGCGCACCGTGTCCAGGTCACGCCGGTTGCCGTAGGCGCCGACGTGCGGCAGGTTCCGCAGCGCCGAGAGCGACCCGCCACCGAGGTCGATGCAGTAGAACTGCACCTCCTGCGGGGTGTGCGAGAGCGCCATCGAAGTGATCATGGTCCGCAGCAGGTTCGACTTGCCGGTCTGCGGCCCGCCGACCACGGCCCCGTTGCCCTCGGAACCGTTCGCGAACTTCAGGATCAGGTGGTCCTGGCGCTGGTTGTAGGGCACGTCGACCAGGCCGATCGGCACTTCCAGCTTGCCGGCGCCCGCGGACCCGGCCGCGGTGTACCCGCGGTCGTCGGTCGCTTGCAGCGGCGGCAGCAGGCCGTCCAGCGTGGGCGGCGCGTCCAGCGGCGGCAGCCACACCGAGTGCGCGGGCGGTCCCGCGCCCTCGACCTTCCTGATCACGAGCTGGAAGTCGGTGGGCGCGAGTTCGTCCACCTTCTTCTCCTTGGGCTCCTCCGCCACCGGGGTCTCCGGCTCCGGGGGCTTCTCGATGAAGTCCGGGATGAAGAAGCGCGGGCGCTTCTCGCCCGTCACCGGCGAGGCGGCCTGGCCCATCGGGCGCCGGCCGCTGGTCTGGTGCAGGTGCCCGGAGACGTAGGAGGCGCGGAAGCGCTCCATGCCCTCCGGGTGCTTGAGGTAGCCGTGCCCACCGGAGGCAGGCAGGTCCGCCGCGTCCGGGATGCCGATCGCGGCGCGGGACTCGGAGGCGTTGAACGTCTTCAGGCCGATCCGGTAGGACAGGTGCGCGTCGAGGCCGCGCAGCTTGCCCTCCTCCAGCCGCTGGGACGCCAGCAGCAGGTGGACCTGCAGCGACCGACCCACTCGACCGATCTTGGCGAACAGGTCCGCGAACTCCGGCTTCGCCTGCAGCAGCTCGCCGAACTCGTCGATGACCACGAACAGCGCGGGCAGCGGCTCCTGGGCGTTGGCGTCGCCGGCCTCGTAGAGCTTGCGGTAGTCCCAGACGTTCTTGGCCTTCGCCTTGTCCAGCACTTCCTGCCTGCGGTTGGTCTCCCCGGCCAGCGCGTCCTGCATGCGGTCGACCAGCGTGGAGTCGTCACCGAGGTTCGAGATGCTCGCCGACACGTGCGGGGCGGACTCGAAGCCGTTGAACGTCGCACCGCCCTTGAAGTCGACGAGGACGAAGTTCAACGACTCGGAGGAGTGCGTGGCCAGCAGGCCCAGCACGATGGTGCGCAGGAACTCGGACTTGCCGGAACCGGTCGCGCCGATGCACAGGCCGTGGGGCCCCATGCCGTCGGAGGCCGTCTCCTTGATGTCCAGGTGCACGATCTCGCCCTGCTCGCCGGGGCCGATCGCGACCCGGTACAGGTCCTCCTTCGGCCGCGGGCGCCAGGCCTCGTTGAGGTCGAAGGTCACCGGGTCACCGGCGAGGCCGAGCTGCTCGATGTAGTTGAGCTGGGTGGTCAGCGGCTCGACGGCCCCGCTGTCCTCGACGGCCGAGGCACCGGCCGCGATGCGGTACGGCGACATCAGGCGGGCCACCGCGGTGGCCTCCTCCATGGTCAGCGAGTCCGGCTCGCCGAACCACTCCACGCTGCCCGGACCGCGGGCGCCGATGCGGTCGGCCTCCACCACGATGCGCATGCCGCGGCGCTGGGTGATCTGACCGAGCACATCGGACAGGTCGATCATCGTGACGCCGGCGAGTCCGCCTTCGACGATCAGCTGCTCCTCGCGGCTGATCTCGGCGTCGTCGAGCAGGATCACGATGTGCGGCTGGCCTTCCGGCGGGGCCGCGTTGCGCTGGAACCGGGCGCGCTCGGCGAGCTGCTCGTCGAGCATCTCCTCGATGCCCCACAGCGACCCGGCCATCAGGCGCATCGGGCCGATGCCGTCGGTCTCGGTGGGGTGCTGGGCGTGCGGCAGCCACTTCACCCAGTCCCACTCGGTGCGGGCCCGCCCGCTGGAGGCGACCGCGATGATCACGTCGTTCGGCGAGTGGAAGGTGGCCAGCTGGGTCAGCATCGCCCGCGCGAGCCCGCGGGTGAGCGCGCGCTCGCCCTGCAGGCCGACGGCGGCGAAACCGCGCAGCGAGGTGGCGATCGGCAGTTCCGACACCAGCGAGTGGGCGCGCACGAAGCGGCGCAGCGCCAGCGTGGTGATCGGCTCCAGCTCGTCGACCGGGCCGGTCTGCGGCGGCACCAGGCGGGTCTCCAGCCGCTGCGAACCGCGACCCACCCGGACCTGGCAGAAGTCGTTGTCGTTCGGACGCCGCTCCCACATCCGCCGCGTGCCGTTGGCGACCGACCACAGCGTCTGCGGGTCGGGGTGCACCCACTCGCGCGCGAGCCGCTGCTCGTCGGCCGCTTCGCGGGCGCGGTCGCGCATCTGACCGAGGTAGCGCAGGTAGTCCTTGCGGTCCTCGTTCATCTCGGCCTTCTTCTGGCCGCCGTCCTTGCCGCCGCCCGCGATCATCCCGAAGGTCGACACGAGCATCATCATCGGCATCATCATCATCATCGGGTTGTCCTTCGCCCGCTGAAGCATGAAGACCATCATCCCGAGGGATGCCACGATCATGACGCCCGGAAGCACCTTCTGGACGATGTTGCCCGGAATCACCCGGGGGATCTCGGGTGGCGGTTCGAGGTGCACCTCGCCGCCCGGAGGCCTCGGAGCGGCCATGCGTGGCGTTCGCTTGAACTGCAGCGTGCTCACCGGAGGCAGCAACCTTTCAAGTCGTAGCAATGTGGAGCGGCGGGCTCAGTGGCGACGCCCCTACTGCCGCAGGCGGCATTCTGTACCGTCCACGGCACTGACTTCAGCAGGACCCAGGGCGTTCCGGTTCGTCCGTGACCAACCGGATACGAACCCGTTGGCACGAGTTCGACCAAACCCTTCACTCCCGCGTGGTCGGTGCGGCCATACTAGGGGCGCTCTTCGGCCGGGCGGGCCGCTTTCGGCGAGAAAAGCCGCACTTGGCCGGATCGAGGCGCAGAAGGACCCAAATGCAAGGACCTAGGAAGTAGGGGGCCTCAGTGGCGACCGGGACCACGGTGTTCAGCCGCGTGACAGTGGTGGCGCCGAATACTCGCATCGACTTGGCGCTGCCCGCCGACGTCGCGGTGGCGGACTTGCTGCCGATGCTGCTGGACATGGCCCGCGAGGGCAGCGTCGACGGCGGTTCGCGACACGGCGGCTGGTGCCTGGCGAAGCTCGGCGACGAGCCGTTGGACAACAGCCAGACGCTGGCGTCGCTGGGCATCGTGGACGGTGATCTGCTCCAGCTGCGGCGTCGTTCGGACAATCCGCCCCCGCCGCTGTACGACGACGTCGTGGACGCGCTCGCGGAGGCCGAGCCGGGCAGCTACCGGCCGTGGACGAAGGAGACGGCGGCCAAGATCGGGCACACCGCGGGCGTGCTCGGGCTCGTCGCCGCGGCGGCGTCGTTAGGGCTCGCCGGCCAGTTCGGCGGCATCCTGTTCCACGTCATCACCGCGATCGTCGCGGTCGTGGTGGCGGTGTTCGCCACCGGCATCGGCTCGGTCGTGACGCGCGCCTACGGCGCCGCGACGACCGGCACCGTGATCGCCGGGGCGGGCGCGTTGCCGATGGCCTTCGTGGCCGGGCTCAACGCGGTCCCCGGCAACGACCTGCGTCCGGCGCTGCTGCTGGCCAGCGCGCTGGTCCTGATCTTCGCCGCGATCTCGCTGATGGTGATCGGCACCGGCATCGTGACGTTCATCGCCGCGGCCACCGTGTCGGCGTTCGCGGTGCTCGCGTTCATCGCCACGCTCCTGCTGCCCAGCGGTGCCAGCGCCGCCGGTGTCGCGGCGGGCGCGGGGGCCGTCGGGCTCGCCGGGATCTCGCTGCTGCCGAGGCTGACCATCCAGCTCGCGAAGCTGCCGCTGCCGCACGTGCCGGGCAACGCCGACGACCTCAAGGAGGACGAGGGCTTCCCGGACTACCGCATGATCGAGCGCCGCACCGGCCTCGCCCACCAGTACATGACCGGCCTGATCATCGGCTGCGGCCTCACCGCCGCGCTCGGCGCGATCCTCGCCGTGACCGTCCCCGGCGGCGGGGTCTGGGGCGCGCTGTACGCGATCGTCGTCGCCGCGGTGCTGCTGCTGCGCGGGCGCAACTACGCCAACGGCAGCCAGGCCGTGGCGCTGCTGCTCAACGGCCTGCTCGCCGCCGTCGGCGTGGCTGCCGGGCTGCTGGTGCAGACCGCGCTGATGCCGGTGGCCGTGGCGTGGGTGTTCCCGCCGCTGGTGCTGCTCGGCGTGCTGGCGCTGGTGTTCGGCGTGGTGTTCCCGAACCGCCGGTTCTCCCCGGTGCAGCGCCGCACGGTGGACATCCTGGAGGCGGTGCTGATCGCGCTGGTGCTGCCGCTCGCGCTCGGCGTCATGGATCTGTACATGACCATCCGCGACCTCAACATCTCTCTCTGAGGGCGAATTCGATGCGCTTCAACTCGCGTGGCGGGAAGCTGCGGTGCGGCCTGGCGTTGATCTCCGTGCTCGGCCTGACCGCGCTGGGCCCCGCCCAGCCGGCCATGGCCGATGAAGTGGAGTTCCAGCCGCCGCCGCTGTCCCCGGCGACTCCGCCGTCCGGTCCGCTGTCGGTGAGCGGCAACTTCGAGCCGACCCAGGGCTGCATGCAGGCCAACACCAGCGGTTCCTCCGTCGAGGAGAAGCCGTGGAGCCAGCTCGTGCTCGGCTTCGAGCAGGCCCACGAGGAGGGTCTGACCGGCGCGGGCAAGACGGTCGGCGTGATCGACACCGGGGTGAACCCGCATCCTCGGCTCAACCTCAACGGTGGCGGCGGCAGCGCCGTGCCGGACGGCGGGGCGAACTCGGACTGCGACGGCCACGGCACCGTGGTGGCCGGGATCATCGCCGCCTCGGAGGACCCCAGCACCGGTTTCGTCGGGGTGGCGCCGCAGTCGACGATCATGTCGCTGCGCCAGTCGTCCTCGCTGTTCCAGGACAAGGCGCAGAACAAGACGATCGGCGACACCCGGACGATGGCGCAGGCCATCCAGTACGCGGCCGATCAGAACGTCGACGTCATCAACATCTCGCAGTCGTCGTGCCAGTCGATGGCCGCGGCGATGGCCGACGGCGGCGGCTACAACAACCTGCTCTACAACGCCGTCAAGAACGCCTACGACAAGAAGATCGTCATCGTGGCGGCGGCGGGCAACACGCAGGACAGCTGCCAGAAGAACCCCAGCGGCAACCCGACGACGGCCGTGCTGCCCGCGTGGTTCGACGAGTACGTGCTGACGGTCGGTTCGATCGGGCAGCAGGGGCAGCCGTCGGAGTTCACCGTTCCCGGCCCGTGGGTGGACGTCGCGGCACCGGGCGAGGACCTCGCCGCGCTCGACCCCGGCAGGGGCGGCTCGGGCGTGGTCAACCAGCTCGCCACCGGTCCGCAGGGCGAGCCGGGGCCGATCCAGGGGACCAGCTTCGCCGCGCCCTACGTGTCCGGGCTGGCGGTGCTGATCAAGGAGAAGTTCCCCGAGCTGTCGGCCAAGGAGGTCATGGATCGGATCGAGAAGACCACGCTGAGCCCCGGCGGCCCGAACGGGCGCAACGACATCGTCGGGTACGGCATGATCGATCCGATGGCGGCGCTGAGCGACGTCGTGCCCGCCGAGCACGGCAAGCAGCCCGCACCGGCCAAGCCTGCCCGGCTCGGTGCGGACGCCATCCCGCAGACCGACTGGGCCGCGATGACGATCGCGGTAGGCGGCTCGCTCGGCGGCATCGGCGCGGTCCTGTTCACCGCGTTCCTGCTCAACGCCGTGCGCACCGTCCGCGCTCGCCGCGCGGGCGACGACGAGGACTGAGCCCGCGAACGACGAAGGCCCGGCGGAGTCCCCTCGGACTCCCCCGGGCCTTTTCGCGTCCGCAGCCGGACTCCCGCCCGATGTCACGGTGTGGACGATTCCGCCAATTTCGCGAGAAATTGAACCACCCGGACGAGGCGAACCGCCCGATCCCGCCCCGCACACCCCCTCCTGAACAGCCAGAACAGTTGTCCACAGGGGGTGTACGACACGCTGGTCCCGTTCAATTTCTCGCGAAATCGCGGGACTACGGGTGCTTCTCCTGCTGCTTCTTCTTGGTGTCGCCGAGGACGGGTTCGGCCGCGGGCGCCGGGGTGCCGAACAGCTCGGACGGGTCCGCTTTGGCGCGGGGGCGCTTCGGGCGGCGTTGGCCGCCGCCCGCACCCGCTCCGGCCATGCCCGCCATCGGCATCATGCCGCCGACCATGCCGCCACCGGCCATCGCGCCGCCGGTGGCCGCCGCCGCGGGACCGGCCGCGGGGACGGCGTCGGCGCCGTTCGTGGCGTCCGGATCATCGGCCTGCGCGGAGACCGTGGCGGCGGGATCGTCGGCCTGGGCTGGAACGGCGGTGTCCGGTTCGTCGGCCTGCGCTGGAATCGTGGCGGCCGGTTCGTCGGCTTGCGCGGCGACCGTCACGGCCGGAGTGGGGTCCGCCGAGTCGCCGGGCGCCGGTTCCGCAGCGGTACCGGTCCCGAAGTCCGTCCACAACGGACTTCCCGACACCGTGGCGAGGTCGGGTGCGGACGGCAGCGCGTCCTCCTGCTCGGCGCAGAACCGGCCGAAGGCGGCCATCGTCTCGGTGACGGACTCCGCCAGCCCGGCGGCGGGGCGCCGGATCCGCATGAGGTGTTCGCGAGCCGCCGGCAGGTCGGAATCCGGTTCGCGCAGCGCCGCGTGCACCGGCCCGGCCACCGAAGCGATGAGCTCCCGCATCTCCCGGCCCAGCACCCGCAACGACTCGGCCACGCCGTCGAGCTCGTCGGCCAGCGCGGTCACGGCGACCGCCAGCTCGCCGCCGCGCGCGCCGATCCGGCGCACCTGCGCGACGAACGCGTCGGAGTCCGCCCCGTCCCAGCAGCCGTCGATGCCGCTGACCTGATCGGACACCAGGGACATGCTCGGGTGCAGCACGGACGCCGCCGCCCGCCAGGACTCGGCGGCGGGTCGCAGCTGCTCCCCCGCCCCGGTGGCGACGGCGAACTCGGGCCCGAACGGGTCGGGCACTTCGAGGATTCCGATGGCCTGGCGCAGGAATTCCAGCTGCACCAACACGTCCTGCCGGTCGATCTCGAACGCGGGCTCGGCGGGCGGCGCGGCCTCGGCGACCGGCGGCTCGACCGGAACCACCGGGTCGCCTTCCGCGTCCGCGGGCTCCGATCGCACCGCCGCGCGAACCGTCCACAAGTCGTTCGACTGCAACATCCCGGAGTCCCCCGGGTCCGCCGACGCCATCACGCCTCCCCCTCGCGACCCAGCTCTGCGGCGTGGTCCTCGTCGTCGGCCTCGTGCCGCGCGAGCACCGCGGCGAGCTCGTCGCCCGCGTCCGCTACGGCGTGCGCGGTCCCGAAGATCCGCTGCCGCAACGCCCCGACGAGCCGGTCGTAGGGCTCCGCGGCCGCCGCGCCCCAGGCGCCGAAATCGGCACCGCTCGGCGCCGCGCCCCGTTCCCGGCCGGCTTCCCCGACCGCGGATCCGGCCGCCCGCAACGCTTCCGCGTGCCGCGCCAGCTCGTCGGTCTCGATCCGGATCCCCGCCATCCGGCACCTCCCAGTAGTCGTCGTCCCCGGCCCCGAGGGCCGGAAAGCGGTCCGCCCGCAGATCCGAGTGGACCTGCGGGCGGACGCACCATCCCTGGGACGGGAACCGAGGCGCAACGGTTCCCCCTACGAATCAGCTACCGGTCGCGGAACTCCCGGACTGCTGCTGGGCCTGGGGATTCGGCGGCGGTCGGTTCACCCCGCCCGGCGGCACCGGGACGGAGTCGTAGACGTAGCTCGCCTGCGCCGGGTCGAGCAGGTCGCCCTTGGGCAACGTGCGCAGAATCCCCGACGGACCCGCCTGCAGCCCGACCGGACTGTTGATCACGCCGAGCCCCTGCGCGGTCGCGGCGTCCTTGATGCCGTAGATCACGCCCTGGTCGGAGACCAGGTACAGCGGGCCCGAGTCGGAACCGGCCTCGTTGGACGCTCCCCGCACGACCGCGGCCTTGCCCGCGGGCATGAAGAAGTAGTCCACCTTCGGCCCGGTCCCGTCGTGCTGGGCCAGCTTCACCGGGGCGGTCTTCGCGGGCGACTTCTCGCCCGTGGTGACCGTGATGTGGTGCTGCCCGTTGATGTTGCGCCAGCTCACGCAGGACGTCGCCGCCTGCTGGAAGTTCAGCGGCTTCGGGACCACCGTCGGGAACGCGTCCATGTCGAGCTTCTGCGTGTCCGCCGTCGGCGCCTCCGTGATGGTGCCCGTGGAGTTCGGGATCTCCTGGCTGCCGCGCTTGCTGGCGTGCAGCACCGCCGCCGCACCAGGGCTGATCTCCTGCTTGCCCTCGGGCAGCAGCGCGTAGAACTTCTCCGGCGCACCGGCGACGGTCTGCTTGACCACATCGCCCGAGTCGTACGGGTTCTGCATGTAGCCGACCGGACCGCTCGGAGCCTCCGGGATCTGCAGCGCGGGCGCGTCCGGCACGGAGTTCAGCATGTTCGTGCTGATCGTGCGCGGGGTCTGCCCGTTGAGCCCGTAGATGTCCATCACGGCCTGCTCGGAGCGGTCCACCTGGGCCTTGACGGCCTTCGTGTTCGGACGGCCCGGCAGGTTCTCGACCCGGTAGATCAAGTACTCCTGCCCGGAACTGGCGTCCTGCACGAACAGCGACTCGTCCGGCGCCAGTTCGGTGCCGTGGTCGGCATCGCCGCCGATGACCGTGGTCTCCACCTTGGTCGACCGCTGCGCCTGGTCCGCGTCGACGTTGTCCCGGACCTGGCCGACATCGCAGATCGCCCACGCGGGCTCGGCGATGTTGCCGGGATCCGGCAGGTAGTTGGGGGCGTTGACCATGCCGGTGCGGGGACCGCGCGGGAAGTCGGCCAGCGCCGACTCCTTCACGGTGGTCGCCTGCACGGCCTGACCGCCCTGGCCGCCGCCTTGCGCCATCACCAGGAGCTTCGCCGACGCCATGTTCAGCATCGGGATCAGCCGCTTCTGCGCCGCGTCGTCGGCGGTGACGACGTACACGCTGCCGCTCTCCTTGCCGACGACGATCGACCCCGGATCCGGAACCGAGCCCTTCCCGCCGAACAGGCCCCAGACCAGGAACCCGATCAGCCCGATACAGGCGAGGATGGCGCCGGCGACGGTCGCGCGCTTATGCGAGCCCATCGGATCGTGCAGCATCACCGCGTCTTTGCGCACCAGCGCCGATTCCATGCGGCGAAGGACGAACTGATACGCCTGAACCTGTGACTTCGTTGTGGGTGTTGATGCCATTCTTCGCCTACAGCTCTCCCGTCCGAGGTACGGTTCCGCAGGATAGCCGTAGAGAGGCGCCGCACGGGTCCGGTTCGATGGAACCCTTCCGCATTCTCTGGGAACGGCTGCCGAATGACCTGGTTGGCGCACCTACCGCGTGCGCACTACCTGCGAGGGGAAGAGACCGAACGGATGTCCGTCAGTACGCAACATCCGGCCCAGCCGAACGCCTCCGGTACCGGCGGTGGTCGTACGCGCATCCGAGCGCGTCGGCGCACCATCGGGGCCAGCCTCGGGGCGATGCCGGTGGCCAACATCGTCGTCATCGAGGTCGGCCTGGCGCTCGGCCTGATCCTCGTGTTGCTCAACGAGATGCTGTGGCCGGTGGCCGCGGGCGTCGCCGCGCTCGCGCTGATCATCGCGCTGCTGCGCAGGCGCGGGCGCTGGTTCACCCAGTGGTTCGGCCTCGTCCTGGACTACCGCACCCGCAGCCACACCCGCCGTTCCGTGCCGCCGTCGGACGACGTCAGCGAGTTCGCCGAGGACAAGAACGGCGACGGCATCATCGGTCCGGATGAGAACCACCGGGTGGCGCTGCTGCGCATCCTGGTGGAGGACCTCGTCGTCGCCCGCGGCCAGGACCACGACCGCAATCCCGTCGGATTGTCATGGCACAACGGCAAATGGACCGCGGTGCTGATGGTCGACCCGACGCCGCCGCTGCTCAACCCCGCCAACTCCGCGCCGAACCTGCCGCTCGGAGTGCTCACTCCGTGCTTGGAGGACCGGGGCGTGGTGCTCGACGCGATCCAGGTGATCTGGCACTGCTACCCGGGCAGCACCGCGCTGATGCCCGACTCGCCCGCGCTGAACTCCTACTTGGAGCTGATGGGCAATTCCTCCGCCGCCGCGCGTCGCACCACGTGGGTCGCGGTGCGGCTGGATCCGCAGACCTGCGCGAAGGCCATCGGGGAACGCGGCGGCGGCATCATCGGCGCGCACCGGGCGCTGATCGGCGCGCTGTCCCGGGTGCGCAACGCGCTCGCGGGGCAGGGCATCGTGACCCGGCCGCTGGACCCGGACGAACTGCTGCAGGCCGGGGTCGCCTCCGCCGAGCTGCAGGACGCGCTCGGCACCCAGCGCCCGATCGGCTTGAAGGAGCGGTGGAGCGGCGTCACCGCGGACCGCTTCAGCCACTCCAGCTACGCGATCACCGGCTGGCCGAACCACATGAGCGAGAGCATCAACGCGCTCACCGGGGTCCGGGGGCGCTCCACGAGCATCGCGCTGTCCATCGCACCGACCGGTGAGGACGGTGAGGTCGGGCTGCGCGGCCTGGTCCGGATCAGCGCGCGGAGCCCGGAGGCGCTCGGCACCGCCGACCACCAGCTGCGCAACATCAGCAACAAGCTCAACCTCACGCTCACCCCGCTGCGCGGGATGCAGCTGGCCGGGCTGACCGGAACGCTTCCGCTGGGAGGTGCGGCATGAGCCGGACCCGCACGCTCGACACTCCGGGCAACAGCACCGGTACCGCCCCGGAATTCCTGGTGCGGCCCGAGATGCTCGACCTGGTCGCCCCGCCCGGGGACCGCGGCGGCATGATCATCGGGGCGGGGCCGAACCGCGAACCGATGACGGCGTCGATCCTGCGTCCCGAACCGACGCGCCTGGTCACCGTCGGCGGCCTGTACCTGGCCCGGCAGATCGCGCTGCGCGCCATCGCCGCCGGCGCCTGGGTGCACGTGGCGACGGGGCGGCCCGCGGCGTGGCGGGCGGTGGAGCAGGCCGCCGGGCGCACCCCGGACGGCAAGCCCGCACCGGTGTTCAGCTTCCGCAGGCTCGCGCCGTACGACCTGCCGCGCGGCAGCGAGGACGCACCGCTGCTGATCATCCACGACGGCGGCGCGGTGCCGCAGGAGATGTTCGCGCCGCGCACCCCGTGGCAGACCACGATGTACGTGCTGCCCTACCTGCACCCGCAGGCGGGCAGCGGGACCGCGGCGAACGCCGCCGACCTGATCCTGCTGCAGCGGTTGCCGTTGCAGCAGGCGCAGCTGGCGGCCCGGTTCTGGTACTTCGAGCCGCAGCGCCGGCAGCAGCAGATCCAGCAGCTCACGCAGCTCTCGGACGACAGCGTGATCGCGCTCGGCGACATGATGTGGCGGCCGATCACCCTGGTCAGCGGCGCGAAGGAACGCGAGATCCTCGGTCCCATCCGCCGCGGCGACTGAGTCCACACCGCACCGCAGCACGGCCCGCGCCTCCGCGAAGGAGAGCGCGGGCCGTTCTTCGTTGCGGGGCAACGCTGCGCGCCTGCCAGCGGCGACCCAGCACGCGGGTCGGCCACCGGCGGGTTCTCAGCGGTTCCTAGTGCGGACGGCTTCCTCGTTCGGAGCACCGGTCTTCACGTCGAGGTCTTGATCTCGCCGTAGCGGGCGAGGGCTTCCTGGCGTTCCACCCCGTGCTCGACCATCGGCGGCGGGTACCCGTTCGGCGGGCCCTCCGGCAGGGTCCACGGCTGGTGGGTCCGCTTCGCGTCGAGACCGCGCAGCTCCGGGACGTGCTCGCGGACGTAGCTCCCGTCCGGGTCGAACTTCGTTCCCTGCGTGATCGGGTTGAAGATCCGGAAGTACGGGGAGGCGTCGGTGCCCGAACCGGCCGCCCACTGCCAGCCGTGCTGGTTCGACGCGAGGTCCCCGTCGACGAGGTGCCGCATGAAGTGCCGCGCACCCCACCACCACGGCAGGTGCAGGTCCTTGACCAGGAAGCTCGCCACCACCATCCGCACCCGGTTGTGCATCCAGCCCACCGCGAGCAGCTGCCGCATCCCCGCGTCGACGATCGGGAAACCGGTGCGGCCCGCGCACCAGTCCTCGAACCGCTCCCACGCGTCGTCACCGGTGTCCAGCCGCATCCGGTCGAACCGGGTGTCGAAGTTGTGCCGCGCGCTGCCCGGCCAGTTCCACAGCACGTCGGCGTAGAACTCGCGGAACACCAGCTCGTCGCGGTAGCTGCTCGCGCCGTCGCCGGTGCTGCCGTCCAGATCGGCGAGCAGGGTGCGCGGATGCACGCAGCCCCACCGCAGGTACGGGGACATGCGGCTGGTGCCCGCGCGGTCCGGGCGGTCCCGGTCCCCGTCGTAGCCGGTGAGCGCGGAGTCGCGGAAGTCGTCCCAGCGCTCCAGCGCGGCCCGCTCCCCCGCGGGCGGCAGCACGGTCCCGCCCAGGTCCTCGTCCTCGGGGATACCGGCGGCGCGCACCTTCCGCGGCAGCAGCCAGTCCACCGCGGACTCGTCGGTGTCCGCGGGAGCGGGCCTGCCGTGCTCTTCCCAGGCTCGCCGGAACGGCGTGAACACCTTGTAGGCGGTGCCGTCGCGCTTGGTGATCCGCCCCGGCGTGACCGCGTACGGCGAACCGGTGACGACCCAGTCGACCCCCAACGCGGCCCGGACCCGCTCGTCGCGTTCCCGGCCGTAGGGCCCGGCGTCCGCGGAGACGTGCACGGAGTCGGCGCCGACCTCCGCGACCAGCTCGGGCAGCACCTCCGTCGGGTCTCCGCGCAGCACCAGCAGCCGGCCGCCGATGCTCGCGTCGAGCTCCCGCAGGCAGCGGTACAGGAAGGTGCGCCGAACCGGGCCGGACGGCGCGAGCAGCGCCTCGTCCAGCACGAACACCCCGATCACCCGGCGACCGCCGTCCCCGGCCGCCGCCAACGCCGGATGGTCGCGGACCCGAAGGTCACGCCGGAACCACAGGATCGCGGGTGCGCTCATGCCCGCCGACCCTACGCACCGCGTCGGGACGTGGCCGGGCACGAGTCGGCCCCGGGACCGGCTGGGGAGCCGGGCACCGGGGCCTGGACGGAACGAGCGGGCCGATACCCGCCGCGGCCGGAGCCGCTAGGACGATTCAGCTTTCGATTCAGCTCCGCCGAAGACGAGTCCCGTCGAGCCCGCACGGCTCGCGGGGCGCGCCCGCCGGCGGCGCGGGCTCAGCGCTCGCCGATGGACCGGTAGGAGCGCTCCGCCTCGCCGGTGTAGACCTGGCGCGGGCGGCTGATCTTGCGGGCCGGGTCCTCCAGCATCTCCCGCCAGTGCGCGATCCAGCCGGGAAGGCGGCCGAGCGCGAACAGGACGGTGAAGTACTTCGTCGGGAAGCCCATCGCCTTGTAGATCAGGCCGGTGTAGAAGTCGACGTTCGGGTAGAGCTTGCGCTCGACGAAGTAGTCGTCGGCCAGCGCCTTCTCCTCCAGCTTGAGCGCGATCTCCAGCAGCGGGTCGTTCGCGCCGAGCTTGCCCAGCACCTCGTCCGCGGTCTTCTTGATGATCGCGGCGCGCGGGTCGTAGTTCTTGTAGACCCGGTGCCCGAAGCCCATCAGCTTGACGCCGGGCTCCTTGTTCTTCACGCGCTCGACGAACGAGTCGACGTCACCGCCGTTGGCGTGGATGCCTTCCAGCATCTCCAGCACCGCGCTGTTCGCACCGCCGTGCAGCGGGCCGAACAGGGCGTTGATGCCCGCGGAGATCGAGGCGAACAGGTTCGCCTCCGAGGAGCCCACCATGCGCACCGTGGACGTGGAGCAGTTCTGCTCGTGGTCGGCGTGCAGGATGAACAGCAGGTCGAGGGCGCGGGTCAGCGCCGGGTCGACCTCGTAGGGCTCGGCGGGGAACCCGAAGGTCATCCGCAGGAAGTTCTCCACCAGGCCCAGCGAGTTGTCCGGGTACAGGAACGGCTGGCCGACGGACTTCTTGTAGGCGTAGGCCGCGATGGTGGGCAGCTTCGCCAGCAGGCGCACCGTGGAGAGCTCGACCTGGTTCTGGTCGAACGGGTCCAGGCTGTCCTGGTAGAAGGTCGACAAGGCGGAGACCGCCGACGACAGCACCGGCATCGGGTGCGCGTCGCGGGGGAAGCCGTCGAAGAACTGCTTGAGGTCCTCGTGCAGCAGGGTGTGCCGCTGGATGCGGTCGGCGAACTCGTCGTACTGCGCCTGCGTGGGCAGCTCGCCGTAGATCAGCAGGTAGCTGACCTCGATGAAGTTCGACTTGGCGGCCAGCTCTTCGATCGGGTAGCCGCGGTAGCGCAGGATGCCCGCGTCACCGTCGATGTAGGTGATGTCGGACTTGCAGGCCGCGGTGTTGACGAAACCCGGATCGAGCGTCACCAAACCGGTCTGCGACAGCAGCTTCCCGAGATCAACACCGGCGGAGCCTTCGGTCGGCTCCGTCACCTGCATTTCGTGCTCGCCACCGTCGTAGCGCAGCGCGACGGTACGTTTGGCGGTCGCGTCGTCGGGCATTCGGGAACCTCTCGCGCTCGTGATGGGGGCTGGCGCTCCGCCGACGACTGCGCACTTCCCGGCACCGCAGTGCTCGAGCAGCGTGGTCGGTCGCGCGCGTGCGCCGGTCGGGGGTTTCCGGACCGCCGCAGCACCACCCCGTTGGGGTCCTGTCACGTGCCACGCTAGACCGCTCCAGGCCCCTCGCGCAGCAATCGTGTTAGCCCTTTTGGGCAGGTGGGACCACGATCACATCACCGATCAGCCCGGACGCCGGGTGCCCGGCACCCGACTGCCGCAACCGGCCCTCCGGCGCTGCTCCTCCGGCGCCGCCGCGGCGCGGACCGGTGATCCACCGCCTCGCACCCGCGTCCGGAATGCCCGAACCGCAGGCCCCGGCGCTCCCGGGCGCGGCGGAGCTGCCCGCGGAGAACGCCGGGGCCTGCGGTTGCGGGCCGGTGTCAGACGAGTTCGGCGGAGGTGGGAGGTTCCGCTCCGGGACGGGAGACGGTGATGGCCGCCGCGCGGGCGGCGAAGCCGAGCGCCTCGCGCCACTGGTCGTGGGTCAGGCCGCGCACCGCCTCCGGGGAGAGCGCGTCGGCGCGGTGCAGCCAGGCGAGCAGCGCCGCGTGCACCGTGTCCCCGGCGCCGATGGTGTCGGCGACCTGGGCGCGCACGCCGGGCACCTCGACGAGCTCACCGTCCCCGACCAGTGCCGTGAGCCCGTCCGCGCCCTTGGTGAGCACCAGGCCCGCCGGTCCGGCCTGCTGCCAGCGGCGCAGCGCCGACTGCAGGTCCTCGTCCCCGGCCAGCCACTCCGCGTCCTCCACCGACAGCTTCAGCAGGTGCACCGACGGCAACCAGCTCTCGAAGCGCTTGCGGTAGGCGGCGGGGTCGGCGATCAGGTCGGCGCGGATGTTCGGGTCCAGCGCCACGAACCGGCCGCGCTCGGCCTCCCGGAACAGCACCGCCTCGTAGGTGGTCGCGCCCGGCTCCAGCACCATGCCGAGCGTGCCGAACGAGACCGCGGTGACCTCGTCGGACAGCGGCCCGGGGTCGGCCACGAAGCGCGCGGCGGTCCCCTCCGTGTGGAAGCTGTAGCGCGCGGAGCCGTCCTCGCTGAGGCCGACCACGGCCAGCGTCGTCGGCTCCGGCCCGCGCCGGACGAGGTCCGTGCTCAC
Source organism: Saccharopolyspora gloriosae (assembly GCF_014203325.1). Lineage (NCBI taxonomy): Bacteria > Bacillati > Actinomycetota > Actinomycetes > Pseudonocardiales > Pseudonocardiaceae > Saccharopolyspora > Saccharopolyspora gloriosae. The sequence continues at coordinate 5,925,253 of NZ_JACHIV010000001.1, forward strand.
CCCGGAGTCGACCAGCCGCTCCAGCAGCTTGTCGCCGAACTGGTCGGTGGACAGGGTGGCGTGGAAACCGGCGGGCACGTCGAGCCTGCCCAGTGCGATCGCCACGTTGTACGGGCCGCCCCCGAGGCGGGGGTGCAGCGGCCCCAGTTCGCCGCCTGCCGTGGCGGAGTCCGGGACGAGGTCGACGAGGGCCTCTCCACCGATGACGATCACGATTCCTCCGTGCTGGGTGCTGACGTGCTGAACTTCCGTTCCGGCCGGGGCCGGACACCGCGCCCGCGGCATCGCCGCCGGCCGGTCGGGGATCACGGACCAGTGTGCTCCGCGACAAGTGGGGTGATCCGTGAATCGTCGGCGACCGGTTCGAACAGGCCGCCCATCAGGAACTGGGACAGTTCGGCGAAGGCCTCCGCGTCGGTGAGGCCGGTGCGTTCGGCGATCTCGCCGCGCTGGATGGCGCCGATGGTGCCGCTGACCATTTCGGCGACGAAGGCGGCGTGGACCTCGCGGAACACGCCGTCGCGGACGCCGTCGCGGATGTAGCGGCGCATGTTCTCGGCGGCGGCGCGGGCGTTGGCCTGGTAGGTCGCGCTGGTGGCGGCGTTGGCGGCCATGTCGGCGATGAACCGCCGCGACGCCGGGCGCAGCTGTTCGGCGGCGGCGTCGAGGTAGGCGCGCATCCGGGCGCGCACATCGGTGACCTCGGCGACGGAGCGCTCGATCCCGGCGGTGGCGTTCTTGAAGAACTGCCCGACGACCCGGACCGCGAGCTGCTCCTTGCTGCCCGCGAGCGTGTAGAGCGTCGACTTCGAGCAGTGCAGGCGGGCGGCCAGGTCGTCGAGGGTGAAGCGGGCGAACCCCTCCTCCAGGAACAGCGCGCACAACCGGTCGAGCAGGTCGGCGCGGCGTTGTTCCTGGGTGCGCGCGGTGCCGCGGCGGGCCGCTCCGGCGGTCGCCTGGTCGGCGCGCGCGGCCGGGTCGGGGGCGTTCATGCGCACGAGACTGCCACAGCGCGGGACCTCGGTGGGTCTCCGGGCCTGGCGCGAAACGGACATCGACAGTACTCTGACGAGTCCTGCAGTACTGCTATCAGTACCGTTGATCCATCCCGGTGTTCGCGACCCGCGGACCCGTTCGACGCGAACCACCACCCCGGCTCGCCTCCCACCTCGGTTCCGCCCAAGGAGCGCCACCATGGCCGTCGACCGCCTCTTGCCCAGCCAGGAAGCCACCGACCTGCTCGAGCTGACCGCGGAGATCGCCCGCGACGAGCTCGCCCCCGCCGCCGCGAGCGCCGAAGAGCAGGAGCGCTTCCCGCGCAAGGCGTTCCAGCTGCTCGGCGCCTCCGGCCTGCTCGGCCTGCCCTACCCGGAGGAGCACGGCGGCGGCGCCCAGCCCTACGAGGTCTACCTCCAGGTGCTCGAAGAGCTCAGCAGCGCCTGGATGACCGTCGGCGTCGGCCTGTCCGTGCACACCATGTCCTGCTACCCGCTCGCCCACCACGGCACCGCGCAGCAGCGCGAACGCTGGCTGCCGGAGATGATCGGCGGGGAGCTGCTCGGCGGCTACGCGCTGTCCGAGGCGCACGCCGGTTCCGACGCCGCCGCGCTGAGCACCCGCGCCGAGCGCGACGCCGACGACTACGTCGTCACCGGCAGCAAGTCGTGGATCACGCACGGCGGCGTGGCGGACTTCTACACCCTGATGGCGCGGACCTCCGACGACGGGCCGCGCGGCATCAGCTGCCTGCTCGTCGACGGCGGCACGCCGGGGCTGTCGGCGGCACCGCCGGAACGCAAGATGGGCCTCACCGGCTCCCCCACCACGGAGCTGCGGTTCGAAGGCGCCCGAGTACCGGCGGAGCGGCTCATCGGCGACGAGGGCCAGGGCTTGTCCATCGCGCTGGACGCCCTCGATTCCGGCCGGCTCGGCATCGCCGCCTGCGCCGTCGGGCTCGCCCAGGGGGCGCTGGACCTCGCCGTGGACTACGCGCGGCAGCGCACGCAGTTCGGGAAGGCGATCATCGAGTTCCAGGGCGTGGAGTTCCTGCTCGCCGACATGGCCGCCGCCGTGCAGTCCGCCCGCGCCGCCTACCTGGACGGGGCGCGGCGACGCGACGCGGGCCGGCCGTTCGGGATGCAGGCGTCGGTGGCGAAGCTCGTCGCCACCGACGCCGCGATGAAGGTGACCACCGACGCGGTGCAGGTCCTCGGCGGCGCGGGCTACACCCGCGACTTCCCCGCCGAGCGCTACATGCGCGAAGCGAAGGTCCTCCAGATCTTCGAAGGCACAAACCAGATCCAACGCATGCTCATCGCCCGCCACGTTCGATCTTGTTCTGCTCGGGTGTCCGGGTAGCGGAACCTCAGCTGTCTTCTCGCTGCGGGATCTTTTTCCCAAGTGGCTCCGCCACGAGGGAAAAAGCTGTCCTCGCGAGAAGACAGCTGAGAACCCGCCGGTGGTCCGGCTGCGTGCGTGGTCGCTGCTCAGCGGCTCCGCCGCTGACAAGACAATGCCTGCCTGGCGCGCGGCTTACCGAGGTCGGACGAGCGAGCCGCTCAGAACGGACGCAGGCCCCACTGCGCTATCCAGTCCTCGCCGGGGGCGAGGGTGATGAGGTCGGTGCCGGAGTTGAGGGCGTCCGGTGGGCAGGTCATGGGTTCGATGGCGACGGCCCGGCCGCGGCCGGGGAACTCGTCGTTCGTGTAGACCTGCACCCACTTGAACACCGGGTCCGCCCACAGCTCCACGCCGTGCCCCGAGGGGTCGGTCAGCGAGTGCCGGACCAGGGAGTCGCCGGGCGCGGGGACGGCGCCGCCGAAGGCGGTGTCCAGCAGCACGCCCGCCAACCTGCGACCGCGGCGGAAGTCCTGCTCGTCGCCTTCCAAGGCGCGCGGCGGGCGCACCGGCAGCAACCGCTCCGGGTCCACCGGCAGCACCGTCGCCGCCGCCAGCCGCAACGTGCAGTCGTCGGTCTCGGCCAGCCCGGCGCGCGGGTACGGGTGCACGCCGACGCCGAACGGGACGGCGCGCTTGCCCAGGTTCTCCACGGTGTGCGTGACGGTCAGCCCGGCATCGTCCAGGGCGTAGCCGATGGAGGTCAGCAGCGGCACCGGCCAGCCCGGCTGCGCAGGGACCATCGCGTGCAGCACGATCGTCGACTCGGCGTGCTCCACCACCGTCCAGGCTGTGTGCCGGAGCAGGCCGTGGATGGCGTTGTGCCGCTCGGGTTCGGTGAGCGCGAGCTGCTGCGGCTCCCGCTCCAGGGTCCACGTGCCGTCGGCGACCCGGTTCGGCCACGGCACCAGCACCGCACCGGCGCCGCCAGGCGGGCGCTCGTCGGCGTCGTAGGTCTCGGAGTACGCCACCCCGTCGACGTCGTAGGAGCGCAGCGCGGCGCCGACCTCGGTGACCACGGCGCGCGCGGCGCCGTGCACGATCTCGAACTGCCTGCCGGTGGCCGCGACTGGATCATTCACACCGACCACTCTAGAACGTGCGCGCCGCGGCCGTGGCCGACGCGAAAAAGCCCCGCCCCGCGGGTTTTCACCGCGGGACGGGGCTTCGGGGTCCTTCCAGAATGATCTTCTGATCGGTGTCTCGTCAGCGGCGAAGCCGCTGAGGTTCCGCTGAGCGACCCGCTGCGCAGGTCATTCTGAAAGGACTCCTTCGGCGAGACCGGTTACTTGGCCAGCTTGTCCGGGTCGAAGTCGACGCGGCCGGCGATCAGCCGGTTCACGCCCCAGAACACGACGCCGATGAGCAGCAGGGCCCCTGCGACCAGGTATTCGGCGACGGGACGGCCCGACAGCGGGCTCGCGAAGAACAGGCACAGCACGGCGCCCAGCGCCGGAATCCACGTCGGGGCCTTGAAGTGCTTGTGCTCCACGACGTCCTTGCGCAGCACCAGGACCGCGACGTTGACGATGGCGAACACGACCAGCAGCAGCAGCGAGGTGGTGCTGCCCAAGTCCTCGATCTCCAGCAGGCTCACCAGGACCACGGCCAGGATGCTGGTGAACAGGATCGCGACCCACGGCGTCTGCCGGGAGCGGTGCACGCGGCCGAACACCGACGGGATGATCCGCTCGTTCGACATGCCGTAGACGAGGCGGCTGGCCATCAGCATGTTGATCAGGGCGGTGTTGGTGACCGCGAACAGCGCGATGATGGAGAACAGGATCGGCGGGAACCACGGCGCGGCGGCCTTCACGACCAGCAGCAGCGGCGCGTCGGTCGCCGCGAGCTCGTCAGTGGGCACCAGCGTCGAGGTGATCACCGCGATGATCAGGTAGATGGCGGCGGTGATGGACAGGCCGAGCAGCAGCGCGCGCGGGAAGACCTTCGCCGGGTTGCGGGTCTCCTCGGCCATGTTCACCGAGTCCTCGAAGCCGACCATCGCGAAGAACGCCAGCGCGGTCGCCGAGGTGACGGCCAGCAGCGGGCTGGACTCGGGGTTGAACTCCAGCAGCCTGCCCGGGTCCGGCGCGACCGCCGGGTCATTGGAGCCGCTGATCAGCGCGTAGGCGCCGAAGAGGATGACCAGCAGCAGCCCGCCGAGCTCCACGCAGGTCAGCACCACGTTCATCTTCACCGACTCGCCCACGCCCCTGAAGTTGATCAGGGCCAGGACGATCAGGAAGGCCAGCGCGACGACGATCGCGGCCGGACCCACGCTGGGGAAGATCTCCTCCAGGTAGTTGCCGCTGAACGCCTGCGCCGCGGAGGCGGCGGAAGTGATGCCGGAGCACATCACGGCGAACGCGATGATGAAGGTGATGAAGTGGATGCCGAACGCGCGGTGCACGTACAGCGGCGCGCCACCGGCCTTCGGGTACTTGCCCACCAGCTCCAGGTAGCTGCACGCGGTGAGGAACGCGACCACGAAGGCGACCACGAACGGAATCCACAGCGCGCCGCCGACCTTGCCTGCGACCTTGCCGGTCAGGGAGTACACCGTGGTGCCGAGGATGTCTCCCACCACGAAGAACAGGAGCAGTTTCGGCCCCATGACCTGCTTCAGGCCGGGCTGCGCACCGTCGGGCGCCTCGTTGTCCATGGTCGTGTCGTTGGCCATGGCAGGAAAGTGTGCCGGTTCAGCTGGGGCGATCTTGGGGCACCCCTGGTAGAACGCCTGCGCCACCGGACGCACCGGGTGCGGCCGAATGTCGCAGTGACAGTCCGCGGCCTGCGCTTTTCACGTCGCGCGGTGATCGGATCGCCGACCCGATCGGCAGATTCCGCGGCCGGATCGGAACCGGACCGTCACCGCCTCCCGCAGCACCGCGCGTTCGCTGCTCCGATCCGGTGAGATCGCGGGCCGCTCCGCGACGGCCGCCGCAAGAGGGTCAGGCCGTCGGCGCCCGGTACCGCCAGAACGCGGGGATCAGCAGCGCCGCGGCGAGCGCGCACACCACGACGAGCACGCCGCCCGCGGCGATGGTGGCCTGCGCGCCGATCGCCGCGCCCCCGCTGCCGTGCAGCACGTCCGCGAGCCGCGGGCCGCCCGCGACGACGACGGTGAACACGCCCTGGATGCGCCCGCGCATCTCGTCGGTCGCCGCCGCCTGCAGCATCGAACTCCGGTAGACCATGCTCACCAGGTCCGCTCCGCCGCCGATGGCGAGGAACAGCACCCCGAGCCACAGCGAGTCCGCCAGCCCGAACCCGATGATCGCCACGCCCCACACGAGCACGCCGATGGTGACGCCGACGCCGTGGCGCAGGATGCGGTGCAGCCAGCCGGACAGCACCCCGAACACGAAGGCGCCCAGCGGGATCGCCGCGTACAGCCAGCCCAGCGCCGCGCCGCCGCCCGGCGGGTCGCCGTAGACGCGCTCGGCCAGTTCGGGGAACAGGGCGCGCGGCATCCCGAACACCATCGCGATGATGTCCATCAGGAACGACGCGAGCAGCACCGGGTGCGTGGCGAGGTAGCGGAACCCGTCGATGACGGAGCGCAGCCCGGCCTTCGTCGGCGCCCCTTCCAGCGGCGGCAGCGCGGGCAGCCGGAACACCGCCCACACCGCGACGGTGAGCGCGAGCGCGTCCACCAGGTACAGCACCGACAGCCCGAGCAGCGGCAGCAGGACACCGGCCAGCAGCGGCCCGACGACTGATCCGAGCTGGAACACGGTGGAGCCCAGCGCCTGCGCCGAGGGCAGCAGCGGGGCCGGAATGATCCGGGCGATGGCGGCGCTGCGCGTCGGCATGTTCACGGCGAAGCAGGTCTGCTGCAGCGCGAACAGCACCAGCACCAGCCACACCGAACCGGTGCCGCTCGCGGCCACCAGCCACAGCAGGATCGCGGTCGCGGCGAGCCCGCTGTTGGTGACCAGCAGCAGCTTCCGGCGGTCCACGATGTCGGCGACGGCGCCGCCCCAGAGGCCGAACACCAGCAGCGGCACCAGGCCGAAGATCCCCGCGAGGCCCACGTAGGCGGAGTTGCCGGTGAGGTCGTAGAGCTGCTTGGGCACCGCGACAGCGCTGAACTGCGCCCCGACGGAGGTGACGATGCTGGAGGTCCACAGCCGCCGGTACGCCGGGTACTGCAACGGCCGGGTGTCGAGGACGACCTTGCCGAGCACCGATCGCCAAGATCGCCGGGTTTCCGTAGCGCGCCCGCTGTCCTCGTCCACGAAGGGCCACCCTAGCCATGAGCCTGGCTAAAGAAACCATCCGTTGTGACGCACCCGACGCCCCGCACCACCATCCAGGTGAACCCCCGAACCCACTCCCCCCAGCACGCCCACCCCAAGCCGAACAGGGCCAGCGGCCGAAAACCAAGCACCACAAGAAAAACCGAACCCACCCGCCCGGGAGGCCGTGCCTCCCAGCAGCAAAACCACCCCGCCTCACGACCGAAACCCACACCTAGCGGCGAAGCCGTGCCTCGCGACCGAAGGCCGCGCAGTGGGCGAGCGAACCCACGCATGCGTAGCGGCCATGCCCCGCGGCAAGGCCGTGCAACGAACGGCGAAACAAGCCTGCTCAGCACCGAAGGCCGCGCCGAGCGGCAAAACCGTGCAGTGAACGGCGAAGCCGTGCTTGCCTAGCGGCGAAGCCGCGCCTTGGGCGGGCGATAGCCACGCCTGCCTCGCGGCCGAAGGCCGTGCCGTGCGGCGAAGCCGTGCCTTGGGCGGCGAAGCCACGCCTGCCTTGCGGCCGAAGGCCGTGCCTGTATTCGCGCAGCGAATAGCCCACGTCCAAAAGCCGCCCACCCGCGGGTTCTCAGCGGCTTCCTCGCGAGGACAGCTTTTTCCCTCGTGGCGGAGCCACTCGGGAAAAAGATCCCGCAGCGAGGAAGCCGCTGAGGTTCCGCTAAGCGACCACCAAAGCAGAACGAGCCGTGGAAGCACTCAGTGAACCCGGCATTCCACGCACCACAGCAACCACACGCCCAAACCGGGGAAGGCCTTAAAACCCGACGCCACACGCCAAGCCGAACCCGGCTCCACAACCGCGGCTCACGGAGCCAACCGCTCCACGGACCAGCGTTCGTCGTTGCGGCGGAAGCGGAGCCGGTCGTGCAGCCTGTCGGGCCGCCCTTGCCAGAACTCCACGGCTTCGGGCCTGATCCGCCAGCCGCCCCAGTGCGGCGGCACCGGCACCTTCTCGGCGTCGGCGAAGCGGCGTTCGATGCCGTTGAGCGAGGACTGCAGCGCGTCGCGCCCGGTCACGACGCGGGATTGCGGCGAGGCCCACGCGCCGAGCTGGGAGCCGCGCGGGCGCACCGCCCAGTATTCGGCGGTCTCGTCGCTGCTGACCTTCTCGACGGTGCCGCGCACGTTGACCTGGCGTTGCAGCGTGAGCCACGGGAAGGTCGCGGCGGCGACGCGGGTCGCGGTGAGGTCGTGGCTCTTCGACGAGGTGTAGTTGGTGAAGAAGACCACCCCGCGTTCGTCGAATCCTTTGCACAGCACGGTGCGCGAGGAGGGGAATCCGTCGGCGTCCGCCGTCGCGAGCACCATCGCGTTGGGCTCCGGCACCTCCGACCGGACGGCCTCGTCGAACCAGATCCGCAGCTGTTCGTGCCAGGTGTCGGCGAGCAGGCCCTCCTGCAGGGAGCCAGCCTCGTAGGACACCCGCATGGACGACAAAGTGCCGGTGCTCACGGTGCTTTCGGACATCCGTCATTTCCTCCCTGACCCGACTGGTGTGCCTGTTGATCGGCGGCGCCGGAGGATACGAGCCGAACCGGTCGGCGCGGCAACCGCGGTGCGCCACGGGCACCGCTATGACGGTAAACGGCTTGGGAACGCACGCCGAACCGGTCGAAACGTCACGATCGATCCCGCAAACGATGCAGTGACGGCGAGCACACTCGAATGGCAGCAGGTTCAGGGCCGGTTCGTCCGGTTCCGTGCGGGCGCGCTGACCGCGATGTCGCCGTCCGGGTTGTCATCCGACGCTTCCGGGGGTTGCACTGCTGCTTCCGGGTGGTGTTGGAGTGCTCGGGTGAGTCTGCGCCGCGCGGTGACGACGTCGGCGGCGAGCGCGGTCGCGAGCGCTCCCCCGGCGGGCAGCGGCACCAGGGACCACCACGGGCCGCTGCTCGGGGTGGCCGGATCGGTGCCGCCGAGCAGGGTTTCGGTGCCGAGCACGCGGGCGCCCGCGAGGTGACCGGCGCTGTCCGCGAGCGGTCCGGGCCCGAGGTCGAGGTGCTGGCGCAGCAGCGGCACGCCGTCGCGCACGAGGTCGGTGGTGGTGCGCAGCTCTCCGGATGGTTCGCCGTGCCTGCCGAGCACGAGCACTTCGCGGCAGCGCAGCCGGGCGTCGGCGGCGAGGTCGGCGCGGAACGCGGCGCGGTGCTCGGCGCGGGCGGTCACGACGGTCGTTCCGGGCCGGTAGTCCACGCTGCCGCCGGCGCCGATCTCCATCCGCACGTCGGCGCTGCTGGCTCCGCCGCACCGGCCGGGCAGCGCGACGGTGGCGGCGGTGCCGCGCAGCTGCAGCCGCGCGCCGGGTCCGATGTGGACGCGCAGCCGCAGTTCGTCCCCGCCGAGCGGGGCGGCCGCCGAGCTCACCAGGTGCACGATCGCCCCGTCCGCGCCTGCGACGGCCGCGCGCCGGTGCACCAGCGTCAGCGGGGCCGCGCAGCGCAGTTCCCGCACGACGCTGCGGCCGCGCGCGTCGAGCTCCACCCGCAGCACCGCCGAGGCCTTCACCGCGAGCCCCGCCTCACCGGGGGTCCTGGCCGGGACCGCCGAGCCGCGCCCGGACCCAGGCGGAGACGTCCGGGGCGTTCGGGGTCTCGGTGAGCGATTGCGCGATCACCGGCAGCTCGCCGCGCATCCGGTGCGCGTCGGCGAGCATCACCGCCATGTCGGCGCCGACGCGCTCGGCGAGGTCCACCTTGTTGATCACGAGCAGGTCGGCGGTGGTGACGCCGGGGCCGCCCTTGCGCGGCACCTTGTCCCCGCCCGCGACGTCCACGACGAAGATCTGGTCGTCGGCGAGGCCGCGGCTGAACACGGCGGTGAGGTTGTCCCCGCCGCTTTCCACGATGACCAGTTCCAGTCCCGGGTGCCGGTGTTCGAGGCGTTCCACCGCGTCGAGGTTCGCGGTGATGTCGTCGCGGATCGCGGTGTGCGGGCACGCCCCGGTCTGCACGGCCTCGACGCGGTCCGGGTCGAGCACCCCGGCGGAGCGCAGGAAGTCGGCGTCCTCGGTGGTGTAGATGTCGTTGGTGACCACCGCGAGCCGCACTTCGGCTCCGAGCGCCCGGCACAGCGCGGCGGTGAGCGCGGTCTTGCCGCTGCCGACGGGGCCGCCGATGCCGAGCCGGAACGGCCGGCCGAGGCGGCTCACCGCGGCGTGCGGGTCGGGTCCGGCGGAGGCCGGGTCGAAGTCGACCTCGTGGGTGTGCCCGTGGCCGTGGTCAGGAGGCAAAGAGACGCACCTCTTCCTGGTGGTGGCGGTCGTGCGATTCGGCGAGCAGGTCCAGCGCGGGCGAGCCCGGCGCGGGCAGGTCGGCCGGGTCGGCCCCGGCGGTCGACGCCGCGGTGTCGGCGATGCCGGCGATGTCGGCGGCGAAGTCGGCGACGACGGCGTTCACGGCCATCGGGTCCAGGCCCAGCAGCCGCACGCCCGCCGAGGACGGTCCGCTGATGGCGAGGTACCCGGCGGTCAGCGCCGCTTCGCGGGGCGCGGCTCCGGCGGTGGCCGCCAGCACGCCCAGCACGATCGGGTGGTGCGGGCGCGGGGTCGCGGCGATCAGGTCGTCCAGCGCCGCCGACGGCCACGCCACCGTCCCGGACCGCACGGTGCCCCGCCCTTGCGCGCGGGAGGCCGCGCGCTGGGCCGGGGAGGGGGTGCGCGCGTCGAGCTCCGCGTCCAGCACCGCCCAGTGCCCGCGGGGAACGGCGCGGTGCGCGGCGTGGGCCGCGGCGGCGGCGAACACCGCCTGCACCGCGCCCGCGCCGCGCAGCCTGCCGTGCAGGAACTCGCGCAGGCTCGGCACGTCGGTGAGCAGTCCGCGCGCGGCGGCCTCCTCCACACCGCCGGAGTGCACGTGGCCGCCGCCGGGGAACCGCGCGTCGGCGAGCGCCAGCACCGCGAGTCCCGTCATCCGCCGCCTCCGATCAGGTCAGAACAGGAAGTACCGCTGGGCCATGGGGAGTTCGCGCACCGGCTGCGGTTCCACCAGATCACCGTCGATGCGCACCGCGAAGCTGTCCGGGTCCACCTCGATGTCCGGGGTGGCGTCGTTGAGCAGCATCGACGCCTTCGTCACCTGCCGCGTGCCGCGCACCGCGACGAGTTCCCGCTCCAGCCCGAGCCGGTCGCCGAGCCCGGAGTCCACGGCCTCCGGCGCCACGAAGTGCACACCGGCGCGAGCGGCGGCCCGGCCCGCCGCACCGAACATGGGGCGCCCGAGCACGGGCTGCGGCGTGGGGATCGAGGCGTTCGCGTCACCCATCTGCGCCCACGCGGGGAAGCCGCCCTTGAACACCACGTCCGGCCGGACGCCGAAGAACTTCGGTTCCCACAGCACGAGGTCGGCGAGCTTGCCCACTTCGACCGAGCCCACCAGGTGGTCGATGCCGTGCGCCCGCGCCGGGTTGATCGTGTACTTCGCGAGGTAGCGCCGGGCGCGCAGGTTGTCGGCGGCGCCGTCGCCGGGCAGCGGGCCGCGCCGGTCCTTCATCACGTGCGCCGTCTGCCAGGTCCGCACGATCACTTCGCCGATGCGCCCCATCGCCTGCGCGTCCGAGCTGATCATGGAGATGGCGCCGAGGTCGTGCAGCACGTCCTCGGCGGCGATGGTGCTCGGCCGGATCCGGCTCTCCGCGAACGCCAGGTCCTCCGGCACCGCCGGATTCAGGTGGTGGCACACCATCAGCATGTCGAGGTGCTCGTCGATGGTGTTCACCGTGTGCGGCCGGGTCGGGTTCGTCGAGGACGGCAGCACGTTCGCGGCGGCGGCGACCCGGATGATGTCCGGCGCGTGCCCGCCGCCGGCGCCTTCGGCGTGGTAGGCGTTGATGGAGCGGCCGTTGATCGCCGCGAGCGTGGACTCCAGGAATCCGGTCTCGTTGAGCGTGTCGGTGTGGATCGCCACCTGCACCCCGGAGCGTTCGGCGCAGCGCAGCGCGGCGTCGATCACCGCGGGCGTGCAGCCCCAGTCCTCGTGCAGCTTCAGCCCGCCCGCCCCGGCTCGCAGCTGCTCGTCGAGGGCGTCGCCGCGCACGGTGTTGCCCTTGCCGAGCAGCAGCAGGTTCACCGGCGCCTGCTCCAGCGCGGTGAGCATCCGGCCGAGGTTCCACGCGCCCGGCGTGACCGTGGTGGCCTTGCTGCCCTCGACCGGGCCGGTGCCGCCGCCGATGAGCGTGGTGAGCCCGGAGGCGATGGCGGTGTCGATCTCCTGCGGGCAGATGAAGTGCACGTGGCAGTCCACCCCGCCGGCGGTGAGGATCTTGCCGCCGCCGCCCACGACCTCCGTGGACGGCCCGATGACCAGCGCCGGATCCACCCCGTCGGTGATGTCCGGGTTGCCCGCTTTGCCGATGCCGACGATGCGCCCGTCGCGCACGCCCACGTCGGCCTTGACCACGCCCCAGTGGTCCAGCACCACGACTCCGGTGATCACCAGGTCCGGGGTGCCTTCGGCGCGGGTGGCCGCGGATTGGCCCATCGACTCGCGGATCACCTTGCCGCCGCCGAACACGGCTTCCTCGCCTGATCCGGCGGGCCCCGTGCTGCGGTCCTCGGTGACCTCCACCAGCAGATTCGTGTCGGCGAGCCGGATCCGGTCGCCGGTGGTGGGCCCGAACAACTCCACGTAGCGGGCGCGGTCCACGGACGGAGTGCTCACGCGTTGCCCTCCCCCACCGCGCCGTAGCCGGGATCGCCGGGCGCGGCGTCGCGCGCGTCCAGCTCCCCCGCGTACTCCTTGCGCAGCCCGCGCACGATCCGCGCGCCGCCGATCGGCACCAGGTCGACCTCCCGGTCCACGCCGGGTTCGAACCGCACCGCGGTGCCCGCGGGCACGTCCAGCCGGTGCCCCCACGCGGCCTCCCGGTCGAACGACAGACCGGAGTTGGCCGCGGCGAAGTGGTAGTGCGAGCCGACCTGCACGGCCCGGTCCGCGGTGTTCACCACGACCAGCCGCACGCGTGGGCGGCCGGGGTTCAGCGGCACCGGCTCGGCACCGGGCAGCACCTCTCCCGGGATCACGGGATCCGGCATGACGCCTCCCTGCTCATCGAGAACGACTCGGGCCCGGACCGCGGGCCCGCACGGCCCACGTCGAGGAGCCGACCACCAGCGCGGAACGCCCCTACGAGATCGGGTCGTGGACGGTGACCAGCTTGGTGCCGTCGGGGAAGGTGGCCTCGACCTGCACGTCGTGCAGCATCTCCGGCACGCCGTCGAGCACCTGGTCGGCGCGGAGCACGTCGCGCCCGGAGCGCATCAGCTCGGCGACGCCGCGCCCGTCCCGCGCGCCCTCCACGACGTGGTCGGTGATCAGCGCGACCGCTTCCGGGTGGTTCAGCCGCAGGCCCCGGTCCAGGCGTTCCCGCGCGAGCCGCGCGGCCAGGTGGACGAGGAGCTTGTCTCGCTCGTGCGGGGCAAGGTGCATGACACCTCTGTAGCACGGTCACCCGAACGCCGAGTGCCGATCAGCGCGGGAATTGATCCTGGTTAACACCCTTTTCGCGGGATTGTCACAACCGTCCCGCACCGGAGGCCGTGTGATCTTCGCCATCGGGACCGTCCGCACCGATTGCCTCCGCCCGCGCGCCGGGTGCAGTGTTACCGGCACAGCACAGGCTGCGACCGATCGCATTCGTGCTCATGCACCCCGCCACGTCCCGCCGAGCGCCGCAGCGCGCCCGGCCATCCGAACGACTCAACGAGGAGACGAGGCAATCATGGGCACCAGCACAGGCGGCTCCGACTTCCGCCCCGGCCTGGAAGGCGTCGTCGCGTTCCAGACCGAGATCGCCGAACCCGATCGGGACGGCGGCGCGCTGCGCTACCGCGGCGTCGACATCGAGGACCTGGCGGGCAAGGTCTCCTTCGGCGACGTGTGGCAACTGCTGGTCGACGGCCGCTTCGGCCGGGGCCTGCCGGACGCCGGAACCGCCGAGCTGCCGGTGCGCACCGGCGACGTGCGCGCCGACGCGCAGGCCGCGATCGCGATGCTCGCGCCCGCGCACGGGTTCGAGCCGCTGCTGGACATCACCGAGGACACCGCCCGCGACCAGCTCGCGCTGACCACGACGCTCGGACTGTCCTACGTGGCCCAGTCCGCTCGCGGCACCGACCTGCCCGCCGTGCCGGCGGCACGCGTCGCCGAGGCCGCGACCCTCACCGAAGCGTTCCTCACCCGCTGGCGCGGCGAACCCGACCCGGCCCACGTGCAGGCGCTGGACGCCTACTGGGTGTCGGCGGCCGAGCACGGCCTCAACGCCTCCACCTTCACCGCCCGCGTCATCGCCTCCACCGGCGCCGACGTGGCGGCCAGCCTCTCCGGCGCGGTCGGCGCCATGTCCGGTCCGCTGCACGGCGGCGCTCCGGCGCGGGTGCTGCCGATGCTGGCCGAGGCCGAGCGCACCGGCGACGCCCGCGGGGTCGTCGAGTCCATCCTGGACCGCGGCGAGCGGCTGATGGGCTTCGGCCACCGCGTGTACCGCGCGGAGGACCCGCGGGCGCGGGTGCTGCGCAACACCTGCGAGCAGCTCTCCGCTCCGCGCTACGAGGCCGCCGCCGAGCTGGAGCGCGCCGCGCTGTCGGTGCTGCGCGAGCGGCGCCCGGACCGGCCGATCGAGACGAACGTGGAGTTCTGGGCGGCGGTGATCCTGGACTTCGCCCAGGTGCCGACCGAGATGATGCCCGCGATGTTCACCTGCGCCCGCACCGCGGGCTGGTCCGCCCACGTGCTGGAGCAGCAGCGCACCGGCCGCCTGGTGCGCCCGTCCGCGCAGTACGTCGGCCCGGAGCCGCGCTCGCCGCAGCACGTCGAGGGCTGGGACTCGGTCAAGTTCCTGCCGGTCGCGGTCTGATCCCGCCCTCCGGCCGCGCGGGGCTCGTGCGGAGTTCGCCCTCCGCACGAGCCCGCGGGAACGCTCCGTGACGGAGCGGCGGCGCCCTGTCACTACGCGTATCGATCTCGGTACAGTGGCGGCATGAGCGGGGACAGCAGCCGCGAGGCCGCCATCGCGCGGGCCGAGGAACTCGAAGCGGACGCCGAGCACAGCGGCGAACGCACCGATGACCTGGTCGAAGCCGCGAGCTACTGGCGCAACGCGCACGAACCGGATCGGGAACGCGCCGCGCTGCTGGCCGCGATCGACGCCGACTCCGGTGATTCGCTGTTCGACCCGCGCGCCACCTACGCCGAGATGCTGATGCGGCGCGGCCAACGCGCCGAAGCCGACGCGCTGCTCAACGAGCTCATGGACGATCTCACCGCCCGCGAGCACACCTACATCGCCGCCTCCACCGCCTACCAGCACGCCGGGGACACGGCGGCGGCGTTGCGCTGGCTCCACATCGGCATCGGCCGCCTGATCCCGGACGTGACCGACCCCGATGCCGATCTCGGCGTCGACGACCCGGGCGTGGAGCTGCTGCGCATGCGGCGCGAGATCCGCACCGGTCTCGGCGAGCAGCCCGACGACCTCGACCGCGCGCTGGACATGATCTCCGACGCGGCGTTCGACCGGGACCTCTCCGAGGCGTTCTTCGAGGAGGTCGCGGACCGGCACGACGTGGTCGTGCTGCACTGGCCGGCCGACGCCCTCGCCGAACTCCGCAGCCGCGAACCGGAGCTGCCCCTCCCCCAGGACCACGACGCGCACCTGCTGGAACTGCAGCGCGAGATGCTGCTCGCCGACCGCGACGGCAAGCGCGCGACCGTCGTGGACGGCTCCGCCGACGGCTACGCCGCGTTCTGCGCCGAGGTCGACCTGCCCACCGGTGCCGCGGGCTCCCTGGAGCAGTACCGGACCGATCTGCTGCTGCGCGGCGAATGGCGCAGCTGGCCGCCGGAGCGCAACGCTGCGTGCTGGTGCGGATCGGAGCGCAAGTACAAGAAGTGCTGCGGCGCACCCGGCCGCACCGATGCCTGAAATGCCTGGTCACACGGCCTAGTTTCGATCACCTGAAGGTCCGGTTGCTGGCCAAAGCGCCTCCCGCGCAGTAAGTTGCCAAGCGGCTCAGGCACCTGCGGCGCACCCGGAAATTCACCTTTCCGACCCGTAGCCGCAACACGCACCGAGCCCTGAACCGGCAACGGCGCCGGTCACCGAGGCGACCGGGGGTCCGCCGAACCCCATCGTCCCCACGCAGGCGTTCCCCGGGAGCGGGGCACCCGTGCGACAAGCCGACTCGACAACACCCGGAGGCGCCGGAATGACGCAGGCCGAAACCGACCCGACCACCTTGAAGCTGCCCAGCGAGCTCAGCCCGTCCGACGGCCGCTTCGGCTGCGGCCCGTCGAAGGTCCGCGACGAGCAGCTCGCCCGGCTCGCCTCCGACGGCGCCGCCGTGATGGGCACCTCGCACCGGCAGAAGCCGGTCAAGGCACTGGTCGGACGGGTCCGCGAAGGCTTGGGCCAGCTGTTCTCGCTGCCCGAGGGCTACGAGGTCGTGCTCGGCGTCGGCGGCACCACCGCGTTCTGGGACGCCGCGACGTTCGGCCTGGTGCGGGAGAAGTCGCTGCACCTGACCTACGGCGAGTTCTCCCAGAAGTTCGCCAAGGCCACCAAGGGCGCGCCGTTCCTGGCCGACCCGGTCGTCGTGTCCGCCGACCCCGGTGACGCCCCGGCTCCGGTCTCCGACCCGAGCGTCGACCTGATCGGCTGGGCGCACAACGAGACCTCCACCGGCGTGATGGTGCCGCCGACCCGCCCCGCGGGTTCGGAGCAGGCGCTGATCGCGGTCGACGCGACCTCGGGCGCGGGCGGGCTCCCGTTCAACGCCGCCGACGTGGACGTCTACTACTTCGCGCCGCAGAAGTCCTTCGCCTCCGACGGCGGGCTGTGGCTCGCCGCGATGAGCCCGGCCGCGATCGAGCGGATCGGCGAGATCGGCGCTTCGGACCGCTGGGTGCCGGAGTTCCTGTCGCTGCCGACCGCGCTGGACAACTCCCGCAAGGACCAGACCTACAACACGCCCTCGGTGGCGACGTTGTTCCTGCTCGCCGACCAGATCGACTGGATGAACTCCCAGGGCGGCCTGGACTGGTGCTCGGCGCGGACCCGCGAGTCCTCGCAGCGGCTGTACCAGTGGGCGGAGGCCTCCAGCTATGCCACGCCGTTCGTGCAGGACCCGGCGAAGCGCTCGCAGGTCGTGGTCACGCTCGACTTCGACGACTCGATCGACGCCGCCGCGATCGCCAAGGCGCTGCGCGCGAACGGCATCGTGGACACCGAGCCGTACCGCAAGCTGGGCCGCAACCAGCTGCGGGTCGGCACCTTCCCCGCGATCGAGCCGGACGACGTCACGGCGCTGACGAAGTCCATCGACTGGGTGGTCTCTCAGCTTTCCTGAGCGCGGCGCGCCTGTCTCACGAGGTCGCCCGCGCACCATGGCGACCGGCACATCCGTGTCACCCGAACTGGCTGTTGATCACTTGCTGTGATCGGAATAGTGGTCGGATTTCGCCAAGTGTTCGCATGTCGACCGCTATTCAGGCAAGATCGGGTAGGGAGAGGATGGTCACGAAGCGACACCGAACCCGGCGTGGCTCCTCCGTCAAGAGGGCACGCCGGGTTACGGTCACAGCTTGGTGACAACGACCGGGGAGGCTGGCGTATGCGCGCGCTGCGGGTTGTCGGGCTTGATGAGGACGGTGAGACCGTCATCTGTGAAGACCCCGAGAACGGCGACCGTTTTTCGGTGCCCGCCGACGAACGGCTACGTGCCGCCGCGCGCGGTGACCTGACCCGTCTCGGCCAGGTGCAGATCGAGATGGAGGCGCAGATGCGCCCCCGCGAGATCCAGGCCCGGGTGCGCGCGGGCGCCTCGGTCGAGGACGTCGCCACCGCCGCCGGCATCCCGGAGCAGCGGGTGGAGCGCTACGCCTACCCGGTGCTGCTGGAGCGCGCGCAGATCGCCGAGCGCTCGCAGCGCGCCCACCCCGTCCGCGAGGACGGCCCCGACGTGCAGACCCTCGGCGAGGTCGTCGCGCACACCTTCGGGATGCGCGGGCACGACTTCACCGACGCGAACTGGGACGCGTGGCGCGGCGAGGACGGCAAGTGGGTCGTCCGGCTGCACTGGCAGGCCGGTCGTTCCGAGAACCACGCGCACTGGGTGTTCCACCCGGGTGCGCACGGCGGCACCGTCGCGCCGCTCGACGACCACGCGGTGGACCTGCTGGACCCGTCGCCGAACCGCCCGCTGCGGACGGTCCGGCCGGTGACGGCGCTGGCCCGCGAGGCCCTGGAACTGGACGAGTCCGAGGAGGAAGCGGTCGAGGACGAGGCCGCCACCCCGCCTCCGCCGGCACCGCCGAAGCAGGCGAGCCCGGTGATCCCGTCCCTGGACCTCGAACCGACTCCCGCGCCGTCCGAACCGGAACCGGAGCAGTCGGCACCGCTGGCCGAGCAGGCCGGTGAGGACGACCTGGAAGCGGTGGAGGACGAGGCCGCGCGCAAGACCGAACCGGCGCGCAGGCGCAAGAACCACCCGATGGTCCCGTCCTGGGAGGACGTCCTGCTGGGAGTGCGCTCCCACCGTTGACGCACGTGCGCGAGGCCCCTTCGCCGACGGCGGTGCCGTCCGGAGGGGCCTTTCGCGTGTGCGCGCTCGACCGCCGCGACAGCCTGGAGGAGATCGCCATGTCCGAGCCCCGTCCGCCGTTCCCGCCCTTCGACGAGGAGACGGCGGCGCGGAAGGTCCAGGCCGCCGAGGACGCCTGGAACACCCGCGATCCGCACCGGGTCAGCCTCGCGTACACGCCGGATTCGGTCTGGCGGAACCGGGACACCTTCGTCACCGGCCGCGAGGAGATCGTCGCGTTCCTCACCGCCAAGTGGGAGCGCGAACTGGACTACGCGCTGCGCAAGAGCCTGTGGAGCTTCACCGGTGATCGCATCGCGGTCCGGTTCCAGTACGAGTGCCGCGATCACGACGGCCAGTGGTGGCGCAGCTACGGCAACGAGCTGTGGGAGTTCACCGGCACCGGCCTGATGCGCCGCCGCGAAGCCAGCATCAACGACGTCCGCATCACCGCCGCCGAACGCCGCTGGTTCGGCCCCCGCCCAGCAGACCAGCACGGCGAAGACATCCCGCTCGCGTGAGGCGTCAGGGCCTGCCGGACCGGGAGGCTGCCTTTGATCTCGTCGTTGCGGCCGGGCAGGGTTCTTGATCCCTGTCTTGTCAGCGGCGAAGCCGCTGAGCAGCGACCCAGCACGCAGGTCGACCACCCGCGGGTTCTCAGCGGTTTCCTCGCGAGGACAGCTTTTTCCCTCGTGGCGGAGCCACTCGGGAAAAAGATCCCGCAGCGAGGAAACCGCTGAGGTTCCGCCACCCGCCCCACCTGGCAAGCCGAGTCGACGATTCCGATCTCGATCAGCCCAGCAAGGAGAGCAGCAGTGCCAGCCAGGCTAAGAGGACTCCGCCGGCTGCTCCGAAGGCGACCCAGCGCCAGACGGGGACTCGCCTGCCCAGCCAGATCGACGGGGCGAAGCCGCCGACCACGACGGCGTTGACCAGCAGCGCCAGCACCAGGCTCACCTCGGCCAGGCCGCGGCTGACCACCACCAGCGAGACCGTCACGATCGCGGCGATCACCACGCTGATCGTGATCCCGGTGGCCCACGGCACCGGTTCCGGCGGTCCGTCGGCGGGTGCCGCCCGGCGGACCCGGCTCATCCGGCCGCGGGAGGGGTCCCAGTAACCGACCTCGCCGCCGGTCTCGGCGGCGAGCCGCGCCGCGAGCTGACGGCCGCGGCGCGACATCAGGACCGCGGAGGTCTCGCCGGAGATGTCCTGGTCCGGCGGCACCGTGTGCACCACGTGCGCCCACTCGTGCAGGTCTTCCACCAGCGTCGAGGGCAGTGCGAGCCGCGCCGGGTCGTACTCGTGGACGGCTCGCCGCTCCTGATCCTCGGTCGCG
Source organism: Saccharopolyspora gloriosae (assembly GCF_014203325.1). NCBI lineage: Bacteria > Bacillati > Actinomycetota > Actinomycetes > Pseudonocardiales > Pseudonocardiaceae > Saccharopolyspora > Saccharopolyspora gloriosae. Next base: position 5,944,826 of record NZ_JACHIV010000001.1, read on the forward strand.
GCTCGGTTGACGAGCACGGCGCGTCCTCGGCGCACCCGCAGTTCCCACCGCGAGCGCTGCGCTGCTCGGGTCATCGTGCTCCGCTCATCGCGTGGAACACGATCGCACCGGCGGTGGCGACGTTGAGCGAGTCCACTTCGGGGTTCATCGGGATGCGCACCGGCAGGTCCGCGGCGGAGATGGTGTCCTCCGCCAGGCCGGGCCCTTCCGAGCCGAGCAGCACCGCGACGCGGCCCTGGTCGAGCCCGGCGTCCCGCAGCGAGGCGGCCGTGGCGCGCGGCGTGAGCGCGGCGATCCGGTAGCCGTGCTCGGTGAGCGTCCGCAGCCCGCCGGGCCAGGCGTCGAGGTGCGCGAACGGGACGCGCAGCACGTGACCCATGGACACCCGGATGCTGCGCCGGTAAAGCGGGTCCGCGCAGCCCCCGCCGAGCAGGATCCCGTCGATGCCGAGCGCGGCGGCGTTGCGGAACAGCGCGCCCAGGTTCTCGTGGTCGCCGACCCCTTCGAGCACCGCGAGCCTGCGGGAGCCGCTGATCAGCTCGTCGGCGTCGACGGTGTGGGCGCGGTCGGCGACGGCGAGCACGCCGCGGTTGAGGTGGAAGCCGACGATCCGGCTCATCACGTCCGCGGACACCTCGTACGCGGGCACGTCGACGCCGGTGAGGTGGTCGGCGAGCGCGTCGAGGCGCTTGCGGACGCCGAGCAGCGCGCGCACCGGGTACGGGGAGTCGAGCAGTCGTTCGACGACCACGGTGCCTTCGGCGATGACCAGGCCGCGGCCACCGGGGCGGTCCGGGCGGCGGTCGGCGGTGGCGAGGTCCCGGAAGTCGTCGACCCTCGGGTCGTCGACGTCGGTCACCTCGTGCACGCGTGCCACGCGTGCATTTTGGCATTCCGCATCGCCCCGGCCGGAACGGTGTCGCGATCTTGCCGGGCCGCGGCCCGTGATGATCGAGCTCACAACGGTCGGGTGTGGGCGCTGGGCATAACGGGGACTCCCACATTGTTAGTTGCAGAGAGCAAACTGTCGTCGTCGCCCGTCTCGTTCCGGAGGCCCGGGCGACGCCCGGAACTCTGAGGCGTCCGGCTCGCCCGCGAGCGATCGCGACGCGGTGAGGCGGTTCGCAGGTGGCGTGCCGGGGGGCGCCCACCACCGACCGCACTCGCACCGATTCCGCCGGGCCGCAGCACGTCCGGTGGCAACCCGATGAGGAGACCCATGTCCACCGCCGAGGACACCACGATCGATGGGGCCCAGCGCCGGTTGGGGAGCAAGACCAAATTCGCGCTCATCCTCGGTGGGCTGACGGCTTTCGGGCCGCTGTCCATCGACATGTACCTACCTGCGCTGCCGCAGCTGACCACGGAGCTGGGGGCCACCGAGTCACAGGCGCAGCTGACGCTGACGGCGGTCCTGCTCGGCCTCGCGCTGGGCCAGCTGGTCGCCGGGCCGATCAGCGACTCCGTCGGCAGGCGGCGCCCGCTACTGGTCGGGCTCGCCGTGTACATCGTCGCGTCGGTGCTGTGCGCGCTGTCCGGGTCGATCTACGCGCTGGCGGGCCTGCGGCTGTTGCAGGGCGCGGGCGCCGCGGCGGGCATGGTGATCGCCCGAGCGGCGGTCCGCGACCTGTACTCCGGTGTGGAGGCCGCCCGGTTCTTCTCGTCGCTGATGCTGGTGACCGGGCTGGCGCCGATCTTGGCGCCGGTCGCGGGCGGGCAGATCCTGGCGCACACCACGTGGCGCGGCGTGTTCGTCGTGCTGACCGCGTTCGGCACGCTGCTGCTGCTGGTCGCGGCGTTCCTGCTGCCGGAGACGAAGCCGAAGCAGTGGCGCCAGCCCGCGAACCTGGGCAGCACCTTCCGGACGTTCGGTTCGCTGCTGGCGGCACCGTCGTTCCTGGGCAACGCGCTGACCGGCGGCCTGGGCATGGCGGCGATGTTCGCCTACATCTCCGGTTCGTCGTTCGTGCTGCAGAACATCTACGCGATGTCGCCGCAGACCTACAGCATCGCGTTCGGGGCGAACGCGATCGGCCTGGTGCTGGCCGGGCAGGTCAACGCGCGGCTGGTCGGCCGGGTGGCTTCGGAGGCGCAGCTGCTGGTGGGCGCGCTGCTGACCTCCTCGGTGGCGGGCGCGGTGCTGCTGTCGGCGGCGGTGCTGGACCTGCCGCTGCCGTTCCTGCTGGGAGCGCTGTTCGTGATGGTCTCGGCGCTGGGCTTCGTCATGCCGAACACGACGATGCTGGCGCTGGCCGACAACCGCGAGGTCTCCGGGAGCGCGTCGGCGCTGCTGGGCGTGTGCCAGTTCATCGTCGGCGCGCTGGCCGCGCCGCTGGTCGGGCTGGGCGGCACGGGGTCCGCGGTGCCGATGGCGCTGGTGATGTTCGGCGTCGTGGTGGCCGCGACCGCCATGTTCCTGACGCTGGGGCGGCGCGGGCTCAATCGCACGGAGGTCGTCGCCAGCTCCGCCGAGGTTCGCCACGGCACCCCGGCCGAGGCCCCGGCGGAGCCGGACCGGACCGGTTCCGACCGCTGACCTCGTGGTCCGCCGCGCGCGCGTCGTGCACCCCACGCAGGTGGACGACGCGCGCGGGCGAGGAAATATCGTGCGGCCCGGAGTCGCGATCACGCCCGGCTCCGGCACGGCTGTGCCGCCGACCTCCGACCGCACGCCGCACCCCGCTCCGGTGAGAGCTCCGGGAGGTGCGGGCCGGGCACGCGCCCGGTGAGGACACGACGACCGAAGGCAGGGTTTCCATGGCCCCACTGGGCACCACCGACCTCGACGTCCACCCGATCTGCCTGGGCGGCAACGTCTTCGGCTGGACCGCCGACCGCGACGACTCGTTCGCCGTGCTCGACGCGTACGTCGCCGCGGGCGGCAACTTCATCGACACCGCCGACCTCTACATGGCCTCCGCGCCCGGCAATTCCGGCGGCGAGTCCGAGACGATCATCGGCGAGTGGCTGCGGGCTCGCGGCAACCGCGGCCAGGTCGTCATCGCCACCAAGGTCGCGAAGCTGCCGGGCCGCCGCGGCCTGTCCCCCGACAACATCCGCGCCGCCGCCGAGGATTCGCTGCGGCGCCTCGGCGTCGACCACATCGACCTGTACTACGCGCACGAGGACGACGAGTCGGTGCCGCAGGCCGAGACGATGGCGGCGTTCGACGGCCTGGTGCGCGAGGGCAAGGTGCGCCACCTCGCGGCCTCGAACTTCACCGGTGACCGGCTGGCGTCGGCGCTGGCGGCCTCCGACCGCGAGGGCCTCGCCCGCTTCCAGGCGGTGCAGCCGCACTACAACCTCGTCGAGCGCGCCGAGTACGAGACCGATCTGGCCGAGCTGGTGGCGCGGGAGAAGCTGCCGGTGCTGCCGTACTTCGCGCTGGCGAAGGGATTCCTCACCGGCAAGTACCGGCCGGGCGACACGTTCTCCGACAGCCCGCGCGCGGATGCCGCGCGTAGTTATCTGGACGAGCGGGGTGTCAAGATCCTCACCGCATTGGAGGAGATCGCAACGCTGCGTGGAGTGCCGGAGGCGTCGGTGGCGCTGGCCTGGCTGCGCGCCCGCCCGTCGATCGCGGCCCCGATCGCCAGCGCCCGCAACACCGATCAGCTCACGGCGCTGCTGGTAGCGGCCGAGCTGGAGCTGACCGGAGCGGAGCTGGAGAGGCTCACCACGGCCTCCGACTGAGGTCTGGAAAGTCACTTTTCCCGCTGGTCAAGTGCGGTATTCGAGTGCTCGCTCGAACACCGTTTTGGACGCTGGTCCGCCGGGTACCGATGTGTCACGGTTGGTGTCCACCTAGCCGGCGTGCTGGCCGACCGAGCAGGGAGACGGCATGGGGAAGCACGTGACCAGTCGGGCTTTCACTCCTGTGGACCGGCAACGCTATCGAGACAAGATGCAGCGCGGCCTCGACGCGTTGGCGCGGATGCTCGCCGAGGGCAACTTCTCCTTCCCGCACCAGCAGATGGGGCTGGAGATGGAGCTGAGCCTCGTCGACGAGCGGATGGAGCCGTCGATGTCGAACGCGGTGGTGCTGGAGAAGATCAACGATCCTTCCTTCACCACCGAGTTGGGCCAGCACAACATCGAGCTCAACGTGCTGCCCCGCGCGCTCGCCGGGGACGGCGCGCTGGAGCTGGAGCACGAGCTGCGCAAGGCGCTGCTGCGCGCGGACGGCAAGGCGCAGGACGCGAACGCGAAGCTGGTGCTGATCGGCACGCTGCCCACGTTGCAGCGCGGGCACTTCGACCCGGGCTGGTTGTCGCACAACCCGCGGTACTCGCAGCTCAACGAGCAGATCTTCACCGCCAAGGGCGAGGAGATGCTGCTGGACATGGAGGGCGCCCCGCTCGGCGACGGCGGCCCGGAACAGCTCCGGTGCTACGCGGACTCCATCGTTCCCGAATCCGCGTGCACATCAGTGCAACTGCATCTGCAAGTGGCACCCGAGGACTTCGCCGCGCATTGGAACGCCGCACAATGCCTGGCCGGAGTGCAGCTGGCGATCGGCGCGAACTCCCCGTTCCTGCTCGGCAAAGCGCTCTGGCACGAGACGCGGGTGCCGCTGTTCCAGCAGGCCACCGACACCCGGCCGCAGGAGCTCAAGAACCAGGGCGTGCGCCCGCGGGTGTGGTTCGGGGAACGCTGGATCACCTCGATCTTCGACCTGTTCGAGGAGAACGTCCGCTACTTCCCCGCCCTGCTGCCGGAACCGGAGGAGGAGGACCCGGTGGCCGCGCTGCAGGCCGGGCGGGCGCCGACGCTGGCGGAGCTGCGGCTGCACAACGGCACCATCTGGCGGTGGAACCGCCCGGTGTACGACCTGGTGGACGGCGTTCCGCACCTGCGGGTGGAGAACCGGGTGCTCCCGTCGGGACCGAGCGTGCCGGACGTGATGGCCAACGCCGCGTTCTTCTACGGCGTGCAGCGCGCGCTGACCGAACAGGACCGTCCAGTGTGGACTCAAATGTCGTTCGCCGCGGCGGAGGAGAACTTCTACACCGGTGCCCGGCACGGCATGGACTCGCACCTGTACTGGCCGGGCGCGGGCTGGATCACCCCGGATGAGCTGGTGCTGCGCCGCCTGCTGCCGATGGCGCACGAGGGCCTGCGGCTGTGCGGGGTCTCCGACGCGGCGCGGGAGCACACGCTCGGCGTCATCGAAGCGCGCTGCCTGCGCAAGCAGACCGGCTCGTCGTGGCAGCGGGACGTGGTGGCGCGGCTGGAGCAGCGCGGCCACGACCGGCAGGCGGCGCTGACGGGAATGCTGCGGCGCTACGTGGAACTCACCGACGCCGGCGAACCGGTGCACGACTGGCCCGTGGAGTGAGGCGCGAAAACCCCTGTGCGCGGGCCTTCGGTCCCGGTGATTGAGATCAACCCCGCCCGGACTGCGGCGGCCGGACAGTTGCTACTAGATTTGCCATTGCTAGGGACTGTCAGCGATACGCGCACAGGGAGACGCTCAATGGCTCAGTACGTGCTGCCCGAGTTGGATTACGACTACGCGGCGCTGGAGCCCGCGATCTCGGGTGAGATCAACGAGCTGCACCACAGCAAGCACCACGCGACTTACGTGAAGGGCGCCAACGACACGATCGAGAAGATCGCGGAGGCGCGGGACAAGGGCGACTTCGGGTCGATCGTGGGGTTGGAGACGACCCTGGCGTTCAACCTGGCGGGGCACTCGCTGCACCTGGTGTGGTGGAAGATCCTCTCGCCGAACGGTGGCGACAAGCCGACCGGTGAGCTGGCGGCGGCGATCGATCAGGACTTCGGTTCGTTCGACAAGTTCCGCGCTCAGCTGGAGGCGGTGTCGACCACGATCCAGGGCAACGGCTGGGGCGTGCTGGCGTGGGACCCGGTGGGTCAGCGGTTGATCACGCAGCAGCTGCGCGACCACCACTCGAACCTGTCGATCGCCACGACGCCGCTGCTGGTGTTCGACATCTGGGAGCACGCGTACTACCTGCAGTACAAGAACGTCAAGGCGGACTACGTCAAGCAGCTGTGGAACGTCGTGAACTGGGACGAGGTCGGCAAGCGCTTCGCCGACGCGCGTGCCGGCTACAACGGCCTGCGCCTGCCCACCGCTTGATCCCGCCGCGCCGGGCACCGGCGCACCGCGGACGCTCGACACTTCGGGGCCTTCCTCTCGGGAAGGCCCCGAAGTGCTGTCCGGGGTGGTGCCGGAGCACCGCGCGTAGTGCTCCGGCGACGCGGGTCCGAACGCGAACGAACCCCGCCTCCCGGAGGAAGCGGGGTTCGCTCTGTTCCCGAACTGACTGCCGCTCCCACCACGAAGCGGACATGTATTAGGTTAGCCTAACCTCCCAGGCTCTGCAACCCCCGATCTCCGCCCCCGCCACAGCAGCAGTCCGCAACCCACCGCGGCCAGCAACGAGGCGAGCCCGCCCAGCAGCACCGGCGACCGCGGCCCCAGCACCTCCGCGAGCCAGCCCGAGGCCAGCCCGCCCAGCGGTTTCCCGCCGAGGAACAGCAGCATGTAGAGGCCCATCACGCGCCCGCGCATCGACGGGTCGACGCTCAGCTGCACGGTCGAGTTCGCGCTGGTCGTGAAGGTCATCACCGCCACCCCGACCGGGATCAGCATCACCGCGAACGACCAGTAGCCCGGCATCAGCGCGCCCACCGCCTCCAGCAGCCCGAACGCGGCGGCGCCGAACACCATCAGCCGCAGCCGCGAGCCCTCCTTGCCGCTGCGGCGCGCGGCGAGGGTGGCGCCGGACAGCGTGCCGACCGCGAGCATCGTGATCAGCAGTCCGTAGCCGTCGGCGTCGCGGCCGAACACGTTGCGGGCGATGACCGCGAAGGTGCTCTCGAAGTTCATGCCGAAGGTGCCCACGCAGAACACCAGCACCATCACCGCGACCAGGTCGGGCCGCCGCCGCACGTAGCGCAGCCCGGCGAGCACCTGGCCGCGCTCCTTCGGCACCCGGTCCGGGCGGTGCAGCTGCGCCGCGTTCATCAGCAGCAGCCCGCCCACCACGGCGGCGGAGCTGATGCCGTTGGCGAGGAACACCCAGCCGGTGCCGACGGCGGTGATGAGCACGCCCGCGATGGCGGGGCCCACGATGCGCGCCAGGTTGAAGGTCATCGAGTTCAGCGCGACGGCATTGGTGAGCTGCGACGGCCCCACCATCTCCACCACGAACGACTGGCGGACCGGGGCGTCGATCGCCGCGAACGCGCCGAGCACGGCGCACAGCGCGTACACGTGCCAGAGCCGCACGACCCCGGACACGTCGAGCAGGCCGAGCAGCAGTCCGCACGCGCCCAGCGCGATCTGCGTCGCGATCAGCAGGCGCCGCTTGTCGAACCGGTCGGCCGCGGTGCCCGCCCACAGCGTCAGCAGCAGCGTCGGCAGGAATTGCAGCGCGACCGCCACGCCGAGCGCGCCGGCGCTGCCGCCGGAGAGTTCCAGCACCAGCCAGTCCTGCGCGGCCCGCTGCATCCACGTGCCGGTGAGCGAGACGACCTGACCGGAGGCGTAGTAGCGGTAGTTGCGCACCCGCAGCGAGCCGAACATGCCGCCGCCGGAGCCCTCCCGGCCTGGCGGAGCGGCGAGCTCGCCGGTGGTGGATGTGCGGTTCGCACCGTCCGGGCCGTGCCCTGACGGGTGCAGCGATTCACCTGACACCGCCGACGTGCTCAGCTCCCCTCTAGCGCTCCGAGATCCGTTCCATGATCTCGGCGGCGCGACTCAGCGTCGCGCGCTCTTCCTTGGTCAGCTCGGCGAGCTGGATGTCGAGCCAGCGCTCCCGAGCGGAGATCTCCTCATCGATGCGGGCGCGGCCCGCGTCGGTGAGGTCGACGACGGCCTGCCGCCCGTCGGTGGGATGCGGGGTGCGCACCACCAGGCCGAGGTTTTCGAGGGCGGCGATGACCCTGGTCATCGACGGCGGCTGCACGCCTTCCTTCGCGGCGAGCACGCCCGGTGTCATGGCTCCGGCCTTGTGCAGGCAGGACAGCGCGGACAACTGGGAGAGCGTGACGACGGAGTCGGTGCTCTGCGCCCGCAACCTGCGGTTGAGTCGGACGGAGGCCATCCGCAGCCGAGTGGCCAGCGTGCGCTCACGTTCAGCGATCTCGGACACGTCGTTAGTCTACCAAACTATTTGACGACAAATCGGACGATCGACCCATGGTCGGGCGCGATGCGCGGAGCTTAGGGGACTCGACGTCCGACGATCACCCGAGGTGGCGAATTCGTACCCGATCGTCAGCCGTTGACGACTTCCGCCCCGGTCGATCTTGTCAGCGGCGGAGCCGCTGAGCAGTGACCACGCTCGCAGCAGGACCACCGGCGGGTTCTCAGCGGCCTTCTCGCGAGGACAGCCCGTTTGCCCAGTAGGCGGCTACTTCAAAACGGGATCCCGCAGCGAGAAGGCCGCTGAGGTTCCGCTACCCGGACACCTCCGCGAAGCAAGCTCAACAACGGCTTTCAGCCCGCGAACAGCGCGGAGACCGGGTCGGCGACGAAGTACAGCACGAACGCGGCCGAGACGACCCACATCAGCGGGTGCACGGTCCGCACCTTGCCGGTGGCCGACTGGATCAGCACGTAGCTGATGAAGCCGACGCCGATGCCGTTGGCGATGGAGTACGTGAACGGCATGACCACGATCGTCAGGAACGCGGGCAGCGCGATGGTGAAGTCGGACAGGTCGATGTCGCGGATCTGGGCCAGCATCATCGCGCCCACCACGACCAGCGCGGGCGCGGCGGCTTCGACGGGGATCACGCTGTAGAGCGGGGTGAGGAACATGGCGGCCAGGAACAGCAGCCCGGTGACCACGTTCGCCAGCCCCGTGCGGGCGCCTTCGGCGATGCCGGAGGCCGATTCCACGAACACCGTGTTGGAGCTCGCCGAACCCGCACCGCCCGCGACGGCGCCGACGCCCTCGACGGCCAGCGCCTTGCCGATGCCGGGCAGGTTGCCCTTGCGGTCGGCGAGCCCGGCTTCCTTCCCGAGGCCGGTCATGGTGCCCATGGCGTCGAAGAAGTTCGCCAGCACCAGCGTGAACACCAGCATCGCCGCGGCCAGCGCGGGCAGCCGCGTCCACGCGCCGAAGGAGATGTCGCCGACGAGCGAGAGGTCGGGGAAACCGAAGATCTGCTCCGGCGGCGCCGGGTAGCCGAGGTTCCAGCCCTGCGGGTCGGTGCCCTCCGAGGGGCCCGCGTGCACCAGGGCCTCCACGGCGATCGCGACCAGGGTGTTGATCACGATGGCGATCAGGATGCCGCCGCGGACCTTGCGCGCCACCAGGATCGAGGTGAGCACCAGGCCGAACGCGAACACGGCGGTGGGCCAGGACGCGATGGAGCCGTCGATGCCCAGCCCCACGGGCACGGTGGTGTTCGCGGCGTCCGGCAACCGGCGAACGAACCCGGCGTCGACGAGGCCGACGAAGCTGATGAACAGGCCGATGCCGACCGCGATGGCCGCTTTCAGCTCGGGCGGCACGGCGTTGAACACGGCGGTGCGGAACCCGGTGGCGACGAGGATCAGGATGATGATGCCGTCGACGACGACCAGGCCCATCGCCTCCGGCCAGCTCACCTGCTGGGCGATGGTGACGGCGAGCAGCGTGTTGATGCCCAGGCCCGCGGCGATGGCGAACGGGTAGTTCGCGACGAGCCCGAACAGCAGCGTCATGACGCCCGCGACGAGCGCGGTGCTCGCCGCGACCTGCGGCACCGTGAGGATGTCGCCGAGCACGTCGCGCTTCGCCGTCGGCGAGTCCGCGGAGTAGCTGCCGAGGATCAGCGGGTTGAGCACGATGATGTAGGCGACGGTGACGAAGGTGACGAGCCCGCCGCGCAGTTCCCGGCTCAGCGTCGAACCACGCTCGGTGATCTTGAAGTAACGGTCCAGCACCCCGGTTCCGCCCCGAGCTCCCGATTCGTTCCCACTCGCCATGCGTGGATCTTCGGGACCGCGATCCGATCCCGCAACCGGCTGCGCGTCGGGTTTACCGGAACGTTCCCGCGACTGCTCGGAGCCGCTGTCCGGCCCGGTGGGCGAATCGTCCGGATTCCTGTCCGCCATCACTACCTCACCCTGCTGACGACTACCGGGGTAGCCTGCCCGACGTGACCGAAGACAGCGCACGCACCCCCGCCTCACCAGCGACGACGACCGCCGAGGCGCCACGCACCGTGCCCGCGCTGCCACGCAGGCTGGCCCAGCCCACGCCGGTCGTGCTGGCCGGGACGGGGATCTGGCTCGCGGGCCTCGTGCTGTTCGCCGTCACCGCCCCCGGCGGCTTCGAGTTCTGGACCTGCGTAGCCGGGTTCGTCCTGGGCTTGACCGGGTACGGAGTGTTCCGCTGGCAGCGCAACGCGTCGCGCCGCGGCTCCCGCGGGGCGTGGAAGGGTTTGTCCGGTCTGGACGGATAGTGCGATACCGGAAAGGTGCTCTCCGGAAGTGGTCCATTCGCTAGTCTGCTGCTCGCGAAGTACCTACGACTGGGGGAGCAAGAAGTGGCGTTCAAACTCGATGTCGATCGCCTTGAGTTCGCCGTCCTCGCCGGCTGGGCGGGCCTGAAGCGCTTACCGCCGGTCGTCCAGTTCAGCCACTACGGCACGCCGGTGCAGGACATCAACGCCGAGCTCGACGCGGCCGACGCGCGGTGCCGCCAGCGGGGGCTGGTGAACCGCGCGAACCAGGTCAGCGACGAGGTGTGGGACCTCATCGGGATCTACCCGACCACCGCCGTCGAATACGACCTGCGGTTCTCCGCGAAGAAGGGCACCGAGCTGCGCGCGGCGATGTCGCAGTCCGGCCAGGTCGCGGTCCGCACCGTCATGCACGGCGACCGCTACGTCCTCGAACGCGTCCGCGCGGAGGACACCGTGCCCGCGCTGGCCTCGGTGCTGCCCGAGCACCCGCCGCTGAAGATGAAGCCCGTCAACGTGGACCTCACCGAGATGCGCGCCGTCATGGCCGACGTGCAGAAGAAGGGCCAGACCGACCCGCGCGCCATCGAGCAGGGCCTGCGCACCCGCGGCATCGACGTGACGGGCTTCCGCAAGGCCACCGAACTGCTCGACGGCACGAAGCTCGGCGCGGGCCAGATCGGCGTCACCGTGTGGAACGCGCAGCGCAAGGAGTTCCGCGGCGACCACACCGTGCAGGTCGTCGACGTCGAAGGCGGCCGGGTGTCCATCTACAACTCCGGCAACCAGCGCATGGTCGCCGGAGCCGACATCGGCACCTTCCGCCGCGTCCTCGGCGACCTCACCACCGCCGCGCAACGCCGCTCCACGTGGTGACCTCCCGAGCGCTGGGCCGAACGCGTGATCGCGCCCGCGCGCGGGGAACGAGATGCGGCGTTGTGACGTCGTATCGGTGCACTGCACAGGCGTGATCTGGCAAGCTGAGGCCTGATCACGGATCAACGTGACACTAGGGGGTAAGACAACATGGCCACCATCAACACGACGGTGAACAACGGGGGCGTCAGCTCCGGGGCGTCGTTCTCCGTCGACACGGACGCCATTCCGGGGATGATCGCGAAGTACGAGGATGCTCGCGGCGAGCTCGACGAGATCCTCAACAAAGTCAGGAACTCAGGCGTCCTCAAGCCTCCTGGTGATGACGAGGTGAGCAAGGGCGCCGCCGAGTCCATCAAGAAGCTCATGGGGAATTCCGAGGGCGGTATCACGCAAGTTGTCACCGCTGCCCGCAAGCACATTCAAGACCAGATCAATCAGCTGAAAGCGGCCCAAAAGGACTACCAGTCCGCCGACGACGCAGCCACTCCGACTCAGGCGTAAGGAATTTTCTGTGCTACGACGTACCAGCGTGCTCACCGCATCCCTCCTCATGCTCACCGCGATCTCCTCGTGCGCAGTCGGCGGCGAAGGGGAGCAGCAGCCTCCGCAGGCCGCGCCTAGCACGGAAAACATCGATCCTGCACTGGCAGTCGAGAATCCGAAGAACCTCAAGGGCGTTGCGGACGCCTGCCAGTTGCTCACTCCGGAGCAACGCACCGCCCTTCAAGTCGATGGGGCTCCAGAGCAGGCTGACAGCTTGTACAAGGAGCCTGCGTGCAGCATGGAAGGCGACATGCTCACAGCACGCATCGAGATCAACTCAAATCAAGGTGGCATGACGGCCACGCACGAACGCAAGGACAACTTCGACAATTTCGAACCCACTGAGGTCGCCGGGTATCCGGCAGCGCTGGTGAACTTCTCCGATTCGCTGTGCTCAGTGATCGTCGGAGTCTCCGACACCCAGTCTGTCGATGTCTATTACGCAATGAACTCAGGCGGCGCCCCCGAAATGAACGACGGGTGCGGATACGCGAAGAAGATCGCCGCCGAAGTGGTCCAGAACATTCCAGCCGCCTGATCCGAGGTCAGGCGCAAGGCCGAACAGGATGATGCAACATGGTCCCCCCTGCGATACCGATCATGGTCGGCGTTGCGCTGGTAGCGCCGTCCGATTCCGGCAACATCGACGAGATCATGCAAAAGGTGGGGTTCAACCACCCGGAGAAGTACAAGCAGATCACCGAGGGCGCCGGGCCCGAAGAGATGACCCGTGCCGCCGACGACCTGAAGGGGGCGATCAGCGAGCGCTTCGGAGCCGCACTGGAACTACTCGAAACGGCGAACCGAGACGCGAACGTCGCTTGGCAGGGCCAAGCCGCTGAGCAGTTCGGGAACTCGACCAAACCAATGACGAGCTTCCTCACGAACGCTCAATCGACGTCGCAATCCGCCGGTGGTTCGATCGAGCGGCAGGTCGACGGGTTCCTCACGGTCCGGAACTCGATGCCGGAACCGAAGAAGGTCGACGCGACGGACAGCCTCATTGAAAAGGGCGGCGCCTGGCTCGTCGGCGGTGAAACGGACCTGCAGCAGCAGGAACGCGAGGCCACCGAGGCGGCCGAGGCCGCGAAGCAGACGTACTCGACCTACGACAACACGATCCGTCCCGAGATCCAGAACCCGCCGCGGTTCGACCCGCCGCCGGGGCAGAGCGGCGACCAGGGGCAGAGCTCCTTCGATCGCAGTGGGGCGATCAACTCGCCGATGGGCGTCGGATCAGGCGGTAGTCCTGGTGCTGGCGGTAGCGGCGGTGGGATCGGTGGCGTCGGTGGTGGTTCAGGGTTCGGGCCTGGTGGTTCGAGCTTCCCGGACACGCCTTCTGGCAGCGGTTCGTCGTGGGCTCCTGGGACCAGCCCCTCGACGATGCCGGCTCCGGCGTCGCTCCCCAGTGCCGGTGGTGGCGCCGGTGCGGGTGCCGGGGCCGGTGGTGCCGGGCTCGGGATGATGCCGGGCGGCATGGGCGCCGGTGGAGCCGGTGCGGGCGCGGGTGGTAGCGCCGGTGCGGGCGGCATGGGCGCTGGCGGTCGTGCTGGTGCCGGGGCCGGTGCCGCGAACCAGCCTGGTGCGGGTGGCCGTTCGGGCATCGGCACGCCGGGTGGCGGCATGGCCGGTGCCGGTGGTGCCGGCGCGAAGGGCGCCGGGGCCGGTGGTCGTGGCGGCATGGGCATGGGCGGCGGCATGGGTGCCGGTCGCGGTGGCCAGGGCGGCGAGGACGACGAGCACGAGCACCCGAGCTGGCTCGAGGAGCAGGACGACGTCTGGCTCAACGACATGCCGCGCACCGCTCCCCCGGTCTTCGGGGAGTGAGCTAGGGCGAACGCTCGACGGCGTTGAGGGGCCGCGCACCGATCAAGGTGCGCGGCCCCTTCGCTCGGGTCATCGCACCGATCGGTCCCAGGTGAGGGTGGGAGGTCTCGTGTCGGACAGCGGGTCTGCGGGGAACTCGGCGGGCCGCACGAACTCGACGCGCTGCACCGGCAGGGGGTTCTGCTTCGCGTTCGGTTTGCCGTCCTCACCGAGAACTTCGGTCTGCTCGCGGAAGTGATAAGCGGGCAGCAATGTCTCGGGGTCGAGGTAGTAGGCCATGTTCGCCCCTTCGCCAGGCCCATTCCCTTGCATGTAGGGAAGTTCCTCCGCTGTCAGCCCGGTCTTCTGGAACGACCAGGTCACTACCTGAAAGCCCCAGTACAACCCTCCGGTATTCACTGGTTCTGCACGAACCGGAAGCCGGACGAACCTCTTGCCGCCGATATCGACCAGCTCCGGTTTGCCCGCCTGGAAGAAGCCGGAGTACCTGGTTGTCAGGTGTGTGATCATGGCGTCGCTCTGCGGCGGCGTGAGTCCGCCAGGGATGATTCCGTCGCCCGCGTAGGTGGCATGGCGCCGCAGCCGACACCCTCCGCTGTCGGGATCATGCCAGCCGTTCCGGTAGCTGGCCCAGCTGTACGAGGTGTCACCGACGCATCGCGCTTGGATCGTTCCTTCGTCCGCGTCGAGCGAAGTCTTGATGTACTGCTTGGATCGATAGTCGACGATCGTGTCGTCCCCGTACTCGACCACGCCTGCGACGTAAGCAGCTTTGTCTTGGTAGGTCTCCTCTACGGTTCGGACAACAGGTTCCTGGGACTGCCGCTCGAACATCTCCCAGAAGAGCGCGTCCGGGTCGATCTCGTTGATGGTGGAGGCGTTGATCTGTGTGGACGGGTCCCATTCCGGCCGACCTTCGTCGGCTTCGGCCGCGCCCGACCGCAGCGCGTAGATGCCGATCGACACACCGATGAGGCACAACACCACGATCACGACGCCGAAGACGATCAGACCTGTGCGGCGCTTGCGCGGAGGTGGCTGCTGCCACTGCGGTACCGGCTGCTGCCAGCCACCAGGGAAGTATTGGCTGGGCGGCCCGCTCTGTCCGACCGGCGGCTGTTGTCCCTGCCAAGGTTGTTGACCGTTCCACGGCTGCTGGCCGTTCGGCGGGTAGGGCGGTGTCATCTCGTGGGGTCCGATTCTCCGAGGTCGTGATCGTCGATCAGCACAGCACGCGGTGAGGTCGTGCCGAGGGCGAATGCCCGATTTCGTGGGCAAGTCCGCATCGCGGCCGTCGGCTATTAACAATCACTCGTTGCTCGGGAACGGGACGATGCGGTGATCACCACTGCGGGCTTCGACGGAGCAGACCGAGCAGGTCGGGCGGCCGTCGCGGGGGCCGACGTCGGCCGGGTCGGCCATGACTCCGCACAAGCCCACGGCTTGCACCGCGCCGACCGGGATCACGTGGTTCTGGTAGCCGAAGGCGGCCCAGCAGCCTTCGGGCTCTTCGCTCTCTGCCGGCATTCGGGGTTCTCCTCGGGTTGGGAGGGTGACCGAGCGGGAGGGGAGGTGGACCCGCCCGGCCACCCGACGAACCGGTGTGGGGTCGGGGGTCACCACGACCGGTCCGGGTCATCGGTCCGCGATCAGCGCGGACGGTTCGCGAGCACGCGCCAGCAGTCCATGCAGGTCGCTTCCTGGATCCACGCGAGCTCGTCGGCGATGCGCTGCAGTTCGTCGGTGCTCACCACTACGCCGCACAGCGCCTTCACGAGCTCACCCGGTTCGGAGCTGCGCGCGACCAGGTCGAAGGCGTGCCGACCACCACCCACCGGCTGCCACAGCCCCACCTTCGCCCCGTTCGCCAACATGCTCGCTCCTTCCCAGAACTCAACATCGACTCGCATAAATGCTCACATCGCATCTATGCGATTGACTAGGTATCGTTCGAGTGGACCCCCTGGAGTGACACGCAGGACCTGACGAAACTGGCGAGCATGATGATCAGCCCAACTGTGCGCGGCCGAGTGCTGGCGAAAAGGCTCTACCAACTTCGCGAACAAGCCGGGTACACACAGACGGCAGCGGCGGCTGGGCTGGATTGGAAGCAATCGAAGGTCAGCCGCATTGAGGCGCGCGAACAGAAGGTCAGCGTGGCCGATGCACATGCCCTTGCAGCCTTCTACGACGTCACGAAAACGGAGCGAGATCTTTTGGTCACCCTCGCCCGTGACTCGAAGAAGCAGGGCTGGTGGCAGTCGTACGGCGATGTCATGCCTACGTGGTTCGACACCTATGTAGGCATGGAAGCCGAGGCATCGTCACTGATGACCTACGAGTCCGAGTTCATCCCGGGCCTGTTGCAAACCGCGGACTATGCCCGTGCCACCACTAAAGCGACCGTGCTCGATGCCGACGTTGAGGAGATCGATCGGCAAGTTGAACTTCGTCTGCAGCGACAGCAGCGGCTGCGTGGGTCGGACGCTCTCACCTTGTGGGCGATCATCAGCGAGGCGGCGCTGCGACGACCGGTGGGCGGCCAGGCTGTTTTGCACGAGCAGCTCATTCACCTCGTTGCTCTCGCCGAACAGCCGAACATCACCGTGCAAGTGATGCCCTTCGCGGCGGCAGGCCACCCTGCGCTCGGCCCTTTCGTTCTCCTCAGTTACCCGGAAGAGTGGCATCCAGACGTGGTGTACCTGGAAACCCAGGCTGGCGCTCAATGGGTTGAGGAACCCGTGCAGGTTCGCAAGTTCTGCGTGGTGACCGAACACCTGCGAGCGCACGCCATGGATCCGAGCGATTCGGTGCGCGCCTTGCGCGAGCGGGTAGGAGATCTTGGTCGGGATGTTCAGTCAGTGGCGAGTGTCGAGCAGAAGCGCAGGACAAGGTAACTGCGTCGAGGTGGGGTTCCGCGCATCCACCTACAGCGGCCCGCAGGGCAACTGTGTGGAGGTCGGCTGGCGGAAGTCCACCTTCAGCAACGGAGCCCAGAACTGCGTCGAGGTCGGCGGTTCTCCCGAGGTCGTCGGCGTGCGGGACACCAAAGATCGGGACGGCGGGATGTTGGTGTTCGAGCGCCAGGCGTGGCACCGGTTCACCCGGTCACTGCGAGGCTGACGCGCTTCTTGCATGAACGGACCGTTCGTCCAATCCCGTTGGGCGAACGGTCCGTTCACTTCGTCAGCGCAGGAGCGTGACCGCTTCCGGATCCGCCAGCAGCGCGGCCAGCGCGAAGCGGGTGTCCCAGGTTCCGGCCGCCCAGGCGAGGGCGCGGGCGAGGCCGTCGGGGGTGCGTTCGGCGTGCACCGCGCCCGCCTCGTCGACCCACCAGTGCACGCGCTGCTCACCGGCGCGGGTGCTCACGCGGAGTCCGTCGTGCAGGGTGACTTCGCCGCGCGGGACGGCGATCCCCAGCAGCTCGCAGGCTCCGGGGACGCGGCCGACCTCGGCCCACTTCTGGGCGCGGCCCTCCCCCAGCACCCGCATGGTGCTCTCCTCGGAGGCCAGCGGGAGGTCGAGCAATTCCGCTAGCGCTTCGGCGTCGAACTGGTCGGGGCCGCCGCCCGCGACGACCAGGGGTGCTTCGAGCACGCCGAGCATCCACGGTTCGTCGAGCACCACGGCCCGTTCGGCGCTGACCACGGCCCCGGAGATGGACCGCACCGACTCGGGCGGGCCGGTGAACCCGGGGGCGATCACGCCGTCGGCGACCGCGTTCGCGAGTTCCCGGTGGGCGCGCAGGGCCGTGCCGGCGCGGACGGCGCGGTCGGGATCTCCGAGCCTCGCGACCAGGTCCGCCGCGTCGTCGGGGTCGTCGATGCGCAGCGCGCCGCGCACGCCCGCGAGCCGCAGCTGCGGTTCGCTCAGGCCGACGTCGGGCACCGGGTCGTAGATCCCGGCGATCTCCTCGGCGCCCGCGAGCCGCCAGGAACGCGGCGGATGCCCGGCGAGCAGCGCGAAGCGCGACAGCCACCACGCCGGGTGGCCGTGCGGGTCGTCGAGCGCCTGGGCTATGTCGGTGGAGGCGCTGAGCAGGCGGATCGCCTCCGGCCACGCCTCGTCGGCGACCAGGTCGAGATCGCGCACCGAGGTGAACCGGGCGGGCGGCCACGCTCCATCAGCCGCGAGCTCCTGCTCGCGCCACCACTGCTCGCTGTCGGCGAACCGGTCGTCGGGGTCGATGGGGTCGTCCTCGACGTGCAGGGCGAAACCGTCGAGCACCCCGATCGACCGCAGCAGGCCGCGCGGCCAGCGGGCGGCGAACGCCGCGTCGAGCACGCCGAGCGACGCGTCCGGGCCGATCTCGTCCGGGTCGAGCACGGACAGCAGCGCGGCGTCGGGCAGCAGCAGCTCGTCCGCGCGGCGCATCTCGCCGTCCTGGTCAGGCAGCGCCAGTGCGTTCAGCCAGTCGTGCGCGTGGGAATCGCGCACCAGGCCGAGCACCGATTCGGTCAGCGGCAGCACGTCCGCCCCGGCCTGGGCGTCGGCGACGCTGCCGCGGACCGCCTCCGCCAACGGCGGGGCGTCGAGCAGTTCCGCCGGGCCCGCGCGGTGCGCGCCCAGCTGCTCCAGCAGCGGGTGCGCCGCGTCGGGATGTGCGATGCGCAGCCCTGAGATGTCCAGTGTGGACAGCACCGCGGCGGGGCCGGAATCGCCGTCGCCGTCGGTGAGCAGCACATCGCGGACACCGGTGATGGTGCGGCCGTCGGCCAGCGGCACCGGCAGCGCCGCGAACTCCTCGCGGGCGCGCAGATCGGTGCGCTGGATCGGCGCCAGCGCGTCGTACAACCGGTGCCACCACGACGCCGGGCGCTCCAGCCCGGACACCGCCTGTACCAGGTCCGCCGAACCGAGCCGCCGCACCTCCAGCGTGCTCAGCGCGCGCCGCTGCCGGGCGTCCGACAGGTCCGCGGCCAGCAGGCCGGGCACCACGTCGGCCAGCAACGACACCAGTTCCGGCGAGTAGTAGTCGAGCACCGCCGCGCCGTGCGGGGCGACGGAACCGCCCGCACCGCCGGGCAGCCACTCCGTCACGCGCAGCCGGTCCAGCACGCCCTGCCGCAGCTTGCCGTCCACATCGGACAGCGGGAAGCCGGGCAGCGGGACCAGCGCGGTGCGGTGCTCCGCGGCGACCTTCGCGACCAGGTCCGGGTAGCTCTCGGCGGCGAACGTCAGCACCGAGTCCACCGCGGGGGAACTCGCGACACGGCGGCGGTCCGCCTCCACGGGCAGGCCCGCCAGCAGGCGCGCGGGCAGCGACAACCGCTCCTCGGTGGGAGTCGGGGCGTGCAGGATGTCCTCGGCCAGCGGGATCGGCACGTCATCGGGGTCCAGCGGCACCGCCCAGCACGCCCACCACTCGGCGCCGCCGCGCGCCTCGGCCCCCATGCCCTCCAGGGCGAACTCGCCCAACCGGCCGGAAACCCGGTGCAGCAGCCAGCGATCGCTGCGGTGCGGACCGTGCACGACCGACCGCGACGCGCCCTGGTCCTCGCGGCGCCACGTCTGCGCGCCCACCCGGATCTCGCGCAGCGCGGGCAGCGCCAGCAGCAGGTCCGAGGCGTGCTCGGCGAAACCCGCCAGCAGCGCGTCACCGTCCACATCGGACAGAACGGGGAGCCGGACCTCGGTGCTGAAGCCCTCCGGCGGGGTCTCCTCGGTGGGCCACGCCAAGCGCAGCACCGGGACGCCGCCCTCGCGGGACTCGATCTCCTTCGCCGGGCCGGGCAGCTCCGCGGCCTCCGCGCGAGTGCGCTCCGCCGAGAACTCCACGGCACCCGAGGTCGACACCACGCGCGGGCGGTCCGTGACCGCCAGCACCGCGGCGAAACCCACGCCGAACCGGCCGACCGTGGCGCCGTCGCGCTTCGCCGACGCGCGCAGCGAGGCCAACGCCTCCACGCCCTCCGCCGTCAGCGGCGCACCGGTGTTCGCGAGCCGCAGCTCGCCGTCGGTGAACGCGACCCGCAGCACGCCGTCCGCACCGGCGGCGTCCGCCGCGTTCTGCGCGAGCTCCACCAGCAGCCGGTCGCGGTAGCCGCCGAGGCGCAAGTCCTCCTCGGCGTTCGCGTCCTCCCGGAACCTCGTCGGCGAGGACTCCCAGGACTGCAGCACGGCCCGCCGGAGCTCGGCCGTGCCGAAGACGTCGTGACCGGTCACCCGCGCGACTCGAAGTCCAGCGTGGTGTCGTCGTAGACGACCTCGGCGATCGGCACCGTCGACGAGGTGTCCACCTCGGCCTCCGAGTGCGCGCCGCAGCCGAACTCCACGTGCACCACGCGGCCGTCGGCCGGGGCGACCTCGTTGCCGCACACGCCGAACGCGGCCTGCATCGACCCCGCCAGCGGCAGGAAGAAACCGCACGTGCCGCACGCGCCGGGGGCCAGCTTCGCGATGTCGCTGCCCGGACCGAACTCGCCGTCGTGCCAGCGCTCCGCCGCGGCCAACCGGCCCTCGAAGCTCAGCACCCGCTTGCGGCCCAAGCCGACCTCGTGCGCCAGCGCCTCGACGGACTCGTCCGCACCGGACAGGAAGCCCTCGGCGAGCCGCGTGTCGTCCGGGGAACTCGGCAGCAGGTCGCCCGCGCCCAGATCACCCGGCCGCACCCGCTCGTTCCACGGCACCCACGCGGGAGCCGTCAGCGCGTCCTGGCCGGGCAGCAGCACCACCTCGCTGACCGTGACGGGCTCGCCCGGACCGGCGATGGCGACCGTCACCGCCCAGCGCCAGCCGACGTAACCCGGGTAGTTCGACTCGAAGTAGTGCGTGGCCGCGTCCGGACCCTCCGGCTCCACACCGGCGTGCGCCCCGACGGGGGCGTCGTCGGAGTCCACCGTCAACATCGGTGAACCGCTCGGATCGGTCGCGGGACCGGCCTCGCTCTCCGCTGCGGCGCGGGCCGTGTCGACGGCCGCGGCCAACGTCGGGTCGAGCCGGGCCGGTTCAGGCTGGGTCCCCGTGGACTCGCCGCTCGGCTCCCCAGGAACTCCGAGCGGAGCGTCCGGGTCGGTGGTCGGAGCAGGCATAGGCGTCACGTGCTCGATTGTGCCGTACGGGGTCGGTGCGGTCGCCGCCCGTGTCAGGCTTTCGGGGTGCGAACCGGAGATCTCCCCAGGAGAACTGTGCTGGGCAACCGTCTGTCCACAGGTGTGATCATCGTGAGCCTGTTGGGCGGCCTGGGGTTGGCTGCGTGCTCGACGGACGTACCAGGCCAGGACGAAGGCCAGGACCACCGCGAGCACACCGATCAGAGCATTGGGCACGCGCGCAGCGTGCCACACCTTCGAGCGATGGTGACCCGCGTGCTCCCGCACGACCGCTCCTCGTTCACCCAGGGCCTGGAACTGTCCGGCGGGACGCTCTACGAGGGCACCGGTCAGCACGGGCGTTCGGTGCTGCGGGCGCTGGACCCGGACACCGGCCGCGTGCTGGAGGAGGAACGTCTCCCCACGGAGCTCTTCGGCGAGGGCATCACCGTCGTGGGAGACCGTATCTGGCAGATCACCTGGCAGGAAGGGGTTGCGCTGGAACGTGATCGGGAGACCCTGCGGGAACTGCGCCGAGTGGACTACGAAGGCGAGGGCTGGGGGCTCTGCCACGACGGGACGCGGCTGGTCATGAGCGATGGCGGCTCGCGGCTCACGTTCCGCGACCCGGCGACGTTCGCCCCCACCGGCTCGGTCGAGGTCACGCTCGAAGGACGGCCGGTGCCGGAGCTCAACGAGCTCGAATGCGCCGGCGGGCAGGTGTGGGCGAACGTGTGGGGAAGCGAGCGGCTGGTGCGCATCGACCCGGCGTCCGGCCAGGTCAACATGGTCGTCGACGCCTCGGGGCTGCTGCCGTGGACCGAGCGGTCCGGGACGGACGTGCTCAACGGCATCGCCGCCGTGCCCGGCACCGACGAGTACCTGCTCACCGGCAAGCTGTGGCCGCACGTGTACCGGGTGCGCTTCGTACCCGAGTGATCGGTCCACACCAATCGGCGGAGTTCTCCACAGCCTCGTTCCGGTGAGGACGTGACGACGCCTCAGTTGTGGAGAACTCACGTGATCACGGAGGTTGTCCACAGGTCGGGGTTCGCTGTGGACAACTCCGATCGGCGTGTCGGACGCGGCGTCCTCCACCGGTGGGCTGAGCAGCCGAGCAACGGGCGCGATCGAGGTTTCGCCTAGGGCAGGATGAGCGCATGGGGCTCCGACGCAACGGGCACGCCGACGAGGAACCGGCCGGACGGCCCGGCTGGGGAGCCGGACGTCGCGGCAGGCGCTCCCGGATCCCGCAGGACTTCGGCGACCGGCGGCGGCGCGACCAGCGAGCCGACGATCACGAGGCCGCGTCCCGCCGCCCCGCCGACGCCGAAACCCCGGCAGGCCCCGGCGAGCCCGAGCACCCGGCCGACGAGGAGCGCGGCGGTACCGAACGCGCCGCGAGCGCCCAGCACACCGCCACCACCGAGCACGCGGTGCGCGACGAACCCCGCGACCGGACCTCCGAGGACACCGCGCCGGGCGAGGACACCCGCTCCGGACGCGGCCGGTGGGACGCCACCGATCCGCCGCGCAAGCTCACCATCACGCGGGTCGCCGCCTGGCGCGGGCGCCAGCTGACGCGGCGGGCGATGCGGCTGTTCTTCTCCGCCGCGCACGCCGACGGCGCCGCCGAATCCGGACTCGCCCGCTTCACCTACGCCGTGATGCTGAACTACGCGGTCGACGCGGCGATGGCCGTGGCGCTCGCCAACACGCTGTTCTTCTCCGCCGCCACCGGCGAGAGCAAGGACAAGGTCGCGCTGTACCTGCTGATCACCGTGGCCCCGTTCGCCGTGATCGCCCCGGTGATCGGCCCGGCGCTGGACCGGCTGCGCCAGGGCAGGCGCACCGCGCTCGCGGTGTCCTTCGGCGTGCGCGTGCTGCTGGCGGCGGTGATGGCGCTGAACTTCGACGGCTGGCTGCTGTACCCGGCGGCGCTGGGCTGCATGGTGCTGTCCAAATCGTTCGGCGTGCTCAAGGCGGCGATGACTCCCCGGGTGCTGCCGCGGGCGATCAACCTGACCACGGCGAACTCGCGGCTCACCACGTTCGGACTGGCCGCCGGAGGCGTCTTCGGCGCGGCGGCCTCCGGATTCGCGTGGCTGCTGGGTTCGCCGGGGGCGCTGTGGTTCATGGCGGCGCTCGCCGCGTTCGGCTCCTGGCTGTGCCTGCGCGTCACGCCCCGGGTGGAGAGCTCGGCGGGAGAGCGGGACGTGGCGGGCAAGCGCAAGCGCACCCCGCTGAGCCCGCACGTGGTCGTCGCGCTGTGGGGCAACGGCGGCATCCGGGTGCTCACGGGATTCCTCACCCTGTTCGCCGCGTTCGTGATCAAAGAGAGCACCCGGCAGGACCCGTTCCTGCAGCTGGTGCTGCTCGGCGCGGTAGGCGGCGCAGCCGGGCTGGGCAGCTTCGCAGGCAACGCCGCCGGTGCCCGGATGCGGTTCAGCGCCCCGGACCGGCTGATCGTGAGCTGCCTGGGCGCCGCGCTCGCGATCACCGTGTGCGCGGCGGTGCTGGCGGGCGTGCCGGTGGCCGTCGCGGTCGGGCTCGTCGGGGCGACGGCGAGCGCGCTGGCCAAGGTGTGCCTGGACGCGGTGGTGCAGCGCGACGTGACCGAGCGGGCGCGGGCCTCCGCCTTCGGCCGCTCCGAGACGATCTTGCAGCTGAGCTGGGTGTTCGGCGGAGCGCTCGGCGTGCTGCTGCCGCCGGTGTGGTGGATCGGGTTCACCACGACCGCCGCGATCCTCGCGCTCGTGCTCACCCAAACGATCATCGTGGGGCGCGGCGGCAGTCTCGTTCCGCGACCGCGCCGCGGCCACATCCCCCGACCGGGCACCGAACGGGTTCCGGCCGGGCCGTAGGCTCACGGCGTGCATCGTGGACTGAAGTCGCTGCTGCTCGCGGCTCCGCTGGGCATCGCCGCGCTGGCCGGATGCTCGGCGCCGGCCGACCCGCAGGTCACCTTCTACTCGCATGGCGACGCGATCGAGGTCGCTCCCGCCCGGTTCTGCGACGCGACGGGCGAGCAGTGCTCCCCGCCGCCCGCCGACCCGGTGGGCGAACTGCGCGTACCCGAGAAAGCGCCGCTGCAGATCTCGGTGCCCGGTGACGTGGCCGCCACGCCGTGGCAGGTCGCCTACATCTACCGCGGCACCAACGGCGAGGAGATCGACGGCCGCACCCCGGTGTTCACCCCGGACACGCGCCACTCCTACACCCTGCGCGTCCCCGAGGACGGCACCCGCCTGGAGCACGTCGAGGTCCAGCAGTACTCGGCCGTCCTCACCGCGGGCGCCGAAGGCGGAGTCGACTTCGGCATCTCCGGAACCTGGGTCCTCGACCCCCGCTGACCAACCGAGCCTTGGAGCCGAGCTTTGGAGTCCCGCTCGGCTTGGCGTGTGGCGTCGGGTTTTAAAGCCTTCCCCGGTTTGGGCGTGTGGTTGCTGTGGTGCGTGGAATGCTGGGTTTACTGATTGCTTCCACGGCTCGTGTTGCTGGGGTGTCCGGGTAGCGGAACCTCAGCTTCCTTCTCGCTGCGGGATCTTTTTCCCAAGTGGCTCCGCCACGAGGGAAAAAGCTGTCCTCGCGAGAAGGAAGCTGAGAACCCGCCGGTGGTCGGCTTCTTGACGTGGGCTATTCGCTGCGCGAATACAGGCACGGCCTACGGCCGCAAGGCAAGCTTGCTTCGCAGCCCACTGCACGGCCTTCGGCCGCAAGGCAGGCTTCGGCCGCAAGGCAGGCTTGCTTCGCAGCCCACTGCACGGCTTCGCCGCCAGGCACGGCCTTCGGCCGCGAGGTGGGGTTGCTTCGCGGCCGAAGGCATGGCTTCGGCGCTGAGTACGGCGCTAACCCAGCCACACGCCCGAACCGGGGAAGGCTCTACGACCCGACGCCGCACGTCGGGCGACCCTTCGCTCCCGGATCAAGCCCCCGGATCGAGCTCGCGGGCGACCGCGCGGACGACTTCGCCGATGCGCTTGGACACCTTGCGGTCGGGGTACTTGCCGTGGCGCAGGTCGGGCAGCACCTTCAGCTCCAGCAGTTTGATCATGTCGTCGACCATCCCGTGGAGTTCGTCCGCGGGGCGGCGCCGGGCTTCGACGACCGACGGGGGCGGGTCCAGCAGCTGGATCCGCAGCGCCTGCGGTCCGCGGCGGCCCTGCGCCATGTCGAAGTCGACGCGTTGACCGGTCTTGAGCGATTCGACGTCGGACGGCAGCGCGGAGGACCGCACGTACACGTCCTCCCCACCGTCCTGGGTCACGAAGCCGAAGCCCTTGTCCGCGTCGTACCACTTGACCCTGCCGGTCGGCACTGTCCTCACCGTTCCCTGTCGATGCCCTGCCCGCGCGTTCCACCTCGGGGCCCGAAGCGGGCGAGCCGGAAGCGAGCGGGTCCCTCTGGTCGTCATCGTGCGTCGTGCCGAGGACGCGATCCGGCCCTAGCACAACAAAAACGCCCCGGAACACCACACTGCCGAGCGTTCCCAGGACGCGTCGACTCCAGGATACCCGCCCGGAACAAGACATCACCGCCCCTTTCACCCAGGGCCGCCCGCGCATCGACCGGCAGCGCCGTGCGCAGGCGTTTCTCCCGCGTTCCCGCGCAGCGGCGGCGGAGCGACACCCGGTCGGCCGCGTCCGGCCGGGCGAGGTCCCGCCCACACCCGGGCCGAGCGGGCGGGTGCAGCGCTTACGCTGATCGGCATGAGCGCCGCGCCGTCCCGTTCGATCGTGCTGCCGCTCGCGGTGGGCCTGTTCGCCGCGGGCGTGCTCGCGGTGGTCGTGGTGTTCGGGCTCTACGCGACGGGCATCGCGGACTTGCCGCTGTGGTTGAACCTGGCGACGCTGCTGGCCCCGCTCGGGTTGATCGTGGGCGTCGTGGGGGCCGTGGCCCGCACCCGCCGCCGCTGATCAGCCTGCGCGCGCGGCGAGCCAGGCCGGGAATTCGGTGAGGTCGGCGAACACCACGTCGGCGCCCGCTTCGACGAGCTCGTCTGCCCGGTAGGGCCCGGTGGCGACGCCCACCGCGACGGCTCCGGCGGTCTTCGCGCCGACGATGTCGCCGAGGTGGTCGCCGACGTAGATCGAGGCACCTTCGTCGATCAGCACGTCGCCCTTGGCGGCGGCGAACACGTCGCCCGCGAGCCGGTCGACCTGCCAGTCGAGGGCTTTCAGGTGCAGTTCTGCGTTGCGCTCGAACTTGCCGGTGACGACGAGCGCGCGGCCGCCGTGGGCGCGCACGGCCGCCAGGGCTTCGTCGGCGCCGGGCATCGGCCGGGTCACCGGGATGACGACGTCGGGGTACAGCTCCCGGAACCGGGCGACGAGGCGGTGCACCAGTTGTTCGTCGAACCCGTAGGTGCGCAGCACGTCGGGCAGCGGCGGGCCGAGGTTGGCGGCGAAGTGCTCGCCGTCGACGGGCACTCCGAATTCGTCGCGCAGCCGGTCGAACACGGCGATCATGCCTGGCCGGGGGTCGATGAGGGTCAGGTCGAGGTCGAATCCGACGGTCGCAGCAGTCACGGGTGCAGGCTAACGGGGGAACGCGGGAGTCCGGTCGCCCTTGACGCGGAACTCTTGGGTACCGAAAATCGGTGTGTAACGTGACTCACACCTCTCGGGCGAGCTGGAGCAGGCCAATGACGACCACCACGCACAGCAGCAAGCACCGCGACGACTTCCACTCCCTGCGCCCCGGCGGCCTCAACTGGGATTCCCTGCCGCTGCGGCTGTTCACCAAGGGCAACGCCAAGTTCTGGAACCCCGCCGACCTCGACTTCACCCAGGACGCGCAGGACATGGCGGGACTCACCTACGACGAACGGCGCAGCGTCGCCGGACTCTGCGCCGAGTTCATCGCCGGGGAGGAAGCGGTCACCCAGGACCTCCGCCCGTTCCTGTCCGCGATGGCCGCCGAGGGCCGGTTCGGCGACGAGATGTACCTGACCCAGTTCATGTACGAGGAGGCCAAGCACACTCAGGCCTTCCGGCTGTGGATGGACGCGGTCGGCCTCAACGAGAACCTCAACGAGTACGTCGACGACAACCCCGGCTACCGCACGATCTTCTACGACGTGCTGCCGACCGTGCTGCACGCGCTGGACACCGATCCGGGGCCGCGCAACCAGATCCGGGCGTCGGTCACCTACAACCACGTCGTCGAGGGCTCCCTGGCGCTTACCGGGTACTTCGCGTGGAACAAGATCTGCCGCGGCCGGGGCCTGTTCCCCGGCATGCAGAAGCTCATCGGGCACATCGGTGACGACGAGCGCAGGCACATGGCGTGGGGCACGTTCACCTGCCGGCGCCACGTGGCCGCCGACGAGAAGAACTGGGACCACGTCGACGAGATGATGCAGGAGCTGCTGCCGCACGCGATGGAGCTCATCCAGTGGGTCCCGGCGGACGCGCCCGAGGTGCGGCCGTTCGAGCTCGACACCGACGAACTGCTCACCTACGCCACCGACCGGGCGAGCCGCCGCCTCGGCGCGATCTCCTCGGCCCGCGGCACTCCGCTGGCCCAGATCGACGTGGACGCCTCCCCCGAGCAGCTGGAGGACCAGTTCGGCGCCGAGGACGAAGCCGAACTCGCCAAGGCTTGACACCCGCCCCGGAGTCCCCGCAATTTCGCGAGAAATTGCGGGGACTCCGGACTTGTCCACAGCCCTCACAACCTTGTTGAGCAGGTACTACGCCGATCTAGTGGCGGGTCGGCTCGTTCAATTTCGCGCTAAATTGCGCGAGTTCTCCACACCTGAACGAGCTGTGGAAGAGGGGTGGCCGTTGGCGGTCGCCGGGAGTGCTCGGCGACCGCTCGTGGATGGTCCGATCCCGCCCCGCCACCGCGATCTTCGCGGCACACTGGCGAGGTGACGGAGCACGGCCGGGACCGCAACACCAACCGCGGCACCGTCGGCGGTGACCTCGTGCAGGTCGGCGGCGATGTGCACGGTGATCTCATCGTGCACCCGGAACCGCCGGCCCCCAGCGGATCGCCGGAAGCGTCGGCGCGGGAGCTCGCACGCAGGGTGGCCGCGCTCAGCCGCGAAGAAGGTGAGCGGTGGGGACTGGACGATCCGGGGGCGCTGCCGGTGCGCTGGCACCCGGCGCCGGAGGCCCTGGTCGACCACTGGGACAACGTTCAGCGCGACGAGGCGCGGCCCCGGTCGTTGACCGGTTCCTTCACCGAGATCCGGCGGACCTACCGCGACGTGCACTCGGAACGGCTGGTGGTCCTGGGCCGTGCCGGTGCGGGCAAGACCGCGCTGGTCCACCGGCTCATCCTCGATCTGCTGGCGGAGCGCGGTCGCGCCGGGCGGGTGCCGGTGCTGTTCGGTCTCGGCGACTGGAACCCCACCACCACCGGCCTGCGGGCTCGGCTCGTCGACCTGCTCGAACGCGACCACCCCTTCCTGGTGGGCGGGAAGGCCGCCGCGCTCGTCGAGGACGAGTGGGTGCTGCCCGTCCTCGACGGCTTCGACGAGATCCCCGTGCGCTCCCGACGTGAAGCCGTCCGCGAGATCAGCAGGTTGGCGTCGCCGGTCGTCGTGACCAGCAGGCGGGACGAGTACGCCGACGCGGTGGGCGCGGACCGAGCGGTGCGCGGCGCCGCAGTGATCGAACTCGACGACCTCCGCCCGAGCGAAGCCGCGCACCACCTGCGCCGCGGCAGCGGGAAGGCCCGTGCCGCCGAGTGGGCGGCGGTGTTCGAGCACGTGCGCTCCGAACCGGACGCACCCGAGAGCCGGAACCTGGCCGCGGCCCTCACCACCCCGCTCTTGGTGGCACTGGCCCGGACCGGCCACGACGACGCGGACCGCGACCCCGCCGAACTGCTCGACCCCGACCGCTTCCGCACCCCGGAACGACTCGAAGAACACCTGCTGAGCGTCTACCTGGACACCCGGTACGACCCCGTCCGTCGCCCCGGGCGGTGGCGCCCGGACCAGGCCCACCGCTGGCTCCGCCGCCTCGCCGCCGACCTGGTCGTGCGAGGCTCCCACGACCTCGCCTGGTGGCGGGTACCGGCGGCGCTGCGCCGCCGCACCCGGGTGCTGGTCACCGCCGCCTCGTTCGCGCTCTGCTTCGGGGCGCCGGGACTACTGCTCGGGCTCTGGGCCGAGCTCACGGCGGTGTGGTTCGGGGTCGGACTCCTCACCGGCCTCAGCGCGGAGCTGCGGACCTGGTACTCGGGCGAGCACGAACCGGAACGGGTCCGGCTGCACCTGCGGCGACCGAGCTCCAAGCGGCGGCCACGGGGCCGCAGGCTGGTGCTGTGGTTCGCGCTCGTCTTCGTGATCGCGATGCTGTTCGGAGGTGCGGTGGCGTTCGCCGGCGGCTTCAGGAACGGGCTCGTGGCCGCCACCGCGTTCGCGGCCACGTTCGGGCTGGCGGGCACGATGCGGATGATCCGCGACGATCGGGCTCGGCGAACGACCCCGCTGCGGACGCATCCGCTGCTCAGCGTGCTGGTCGTCGTGCTGGTGGCCGTACTGGAGTCGGTGTTCGCGGCGGGCGTGGTGGCCGTGACCGTGGCGGCGTTCGCTCCCGGCATCGCCGCGGAGTCGGTCGTGGCGCTGGCCGGAACGCTCGCGGGCGCCTTGGCGAACGGGTCGGTGTCCGCGCTCGGCGAGGATCAGGCCGACGACGCGACGGACCCGTGGCAACTGCTGCGCGCCGACCGCGCGGTCGCCCTCGGGCGTGCGGCTGTGCTCGTGCTCGCGACCGGGCTCACCGCCGTGGTCGCGGGCGCGGTGACCGGCCACCTCGGATACGGGCTGACCTTCGGAGCCATCGCCGGGATCATGCTCGCGGCGACGCGGGTGGCGCTGTCCGCGTGGGGCGGCTGGCTGCTGTTCGCGCGTCTGTGGCTGCCGCTGACGGGGCGGCTGCCGTGGCGGCCGAAGCGGTTCCTCGACGACGCCTACGACCGGGGCGTGCTGCGCAGGGCGGGCGCGGTCCACCAGTTCCGCCACGCCCGCCTGCGCGACCACCTCGCGGGCACCGACCGGTGAGGCTCAGTCCTCCAAGCCGAGCAGGTCCTTCGCCTGCTGGCGCATCTCGACCTTGCGGATCTTGCCGGTGACGGTCATCGGGAAGTCGTCGACGACGTGCACGTAGCGGGGGATCTTGTAGTGCGCGAGCTTGCCGGTGCAGAACTCGCGCAGCGCTTCCGCCGTGAGCTCCGGCGCCCCGGCCCGCAGCCGCGCCCACACCATCAGCTCCTCGCCGTAGCGCGCGTCGGGAACGCCGATGACCTGCGCGTCCACGATGTCCGGATGGGTGTAGAGGAACTCCTCGATCTCCCGCGGGTACACGTTCTCGCCGCCGCGGATCACCATGTCCTTGATCCGCCCGGTGATGCTGACGTACCCGGCGGAGTCCATCACCGCGAGGTCGCCGGTGTGCATCCAGCGCGCCTCGTCGATCACTTCGGCGGTCTTGTCGGGCTGCTCCCAGTAGCCCAGCATCACCGAGTACCCGCGGGTGCACAGCTCCCCCGATTCGCCGCGCGGCACGGTGAGCCCGGTGACGGGGTCGACGACCTTGACCTCCAGGTGCGGCCCGACCCGGCCGACGGTGGACACGCGGCGGTCCAGCGAGTCGTCGGCGCGGGTCTGCGTGGACACCGGCGAGGTCTCGGTCATGCCGTAGCAGATGGACACCTCGGTCATGCCCATCCGGTCGATGACCTGCTTCATCACCTCCGCCGGGCACGGCGAGCCCGCCATGATGCCGGTGCGCAGCGAACTCAGGTCGAAGGTGTCGAAGTCCGGGTGGTCGAGCTCGGCGATGAACATCGTCGGCACCCCGTACAGCGAGGTGCAGCGCTCGGCCGAGACCGCCTCCAGGGCCGTGCGCGCGTCGAAGCCCTCCGACGGGATGATCACCGCCGCGCCGTGGCTGGTGCAGGCGAGGTTGCCCATGACCATGCCGAAGCAGTGGTAGAAGGGCGGCACGATGGCGACCCGGTCCACTTCGGAGTAGCCGCAGAGCTCCCCGACGAAGAAACCGTTGTTGAGGATGTTGTGGTGCGACAGCGTCGCGCCCTTCGGGAACCCGGTGGTGCCCGAGGTGTACTGGATGTTGATCGGATCGTCGGCGCCGAGCTCGGCCTGCGCCGCGGCCAGCCGCGCCGCATCCCCCGCCCGGCCGCGGTCGAACAGCGCGTCCCAGGTGGCGTCGTCGAACAGCACGACCTGCTCCAGGCCGGGGCAGTTCGGGCGCACCTGCTCGATCATCTCGGTGTACTCGGAGGTCTTGAACCGCTGCGCCGACACCAGCATCCGCACCCCGGCCTGGTTGAGCACGAACTCCAGCTCGTGCAGCCGGTACGACGGGTTGATGTTGACCAGGACGGCGCCGATCTTCGCCGTCGCGTACTGGGTGAGCGTCCACTCCGCCCGGTTCGGCGCCCACACGCCCACCCGGTCACCCTTGCCGATGCCCGCCTCCAGCAGGCCGAGGGCCAGCGCGTCCACGTCCGCGACGAACTCGCGGTAGGTCCAGCGGCGCCCTCGCGCGTGCTCCACCAGCGCGTCGGAATCCGGCACGCGGGCGGCGACGCGGTCCAGGTTGCCCCCGATGGTGTCGCCGAGCAGCGGCACCTCGGAGATCCCCGAGTCGTAACTGGGTTCTGCTGGTCGAACGGTGTCCACAGTGCCCTCCCCGACGCTGGGTATGACGCGGAGCACTCATGATTGCGCCCGAACCGCAAAAAATCGAGGGGTCCCGGCGGCTCGTCCCGACGTCTAGCCGCCGCGGTGCTTGTCGCTGATCGGCCGGAAGAGGAGGAAGTACGCCAGGACCCCCAGCGGCGGTGCGAGCCACAGGTTGCCGACGCCGAACCGGAGCCCGTCGGGGTGCAGCAGCACGGATATGGCGAGGTTCAGCACCGCGGCCGCGATCGACACGGACACCGCGGCGACCATCGGGTGGTCCACGATCCACCGGTCGATCTTGCGCACGTCCCCCACCTTCCCCCGTCACAGCCGCACGGTCATGATCAGCCCGCAGGTCCGCTCACCCCGCGCCCCGGGAGGCGTGCGGGACGTCGCCGTCGACGGTGGTGGTCCGCCCGGTCTCGACGGCGTGCTCGGCGCCGTCGACGACCAGGACCAGCCGACGGTCGTTCCGCTGCAGGATAGGAGAAGGACCGTGCTCGCTCTGCGCCGGCGGCGGTGCTGCACCGGGGCCTCTGCTCCGAACGGCCCGCGCACGCGATGTCGGCGGCCGGAGCGCTGGACTTCGTGGCGAACCTGCTGTTCCTGCTCGGCCTGGGCGTCGCCGCCGTCGCCGTGAGCCTGCTCGCGCTGCCCTGAGCCGTAGGCTGCCGGAGTGCGCATCTACGTCGTGGACTCCTTCACCGAAACCCCGTTCAGCGGCAACCCGGCCGGAGTGGTGCTGCTCGACGCACCCGCCTCCGAGACGTGGATGCGGTCCGTGGCAGCCGAGATGAAGCACGCCGAGACGGCGTTCGTGGTGCTCGACGGCACCGAACCGAAACCGCTGCGCTGGTTCACCCCCACCACCGAGGTCGACCTGTGCGGGCACGCCACGCTCGCGACCGCGCACGTGCTCGGCGGCGACCAGCGGTTCAGCACCCGCAGCGGCGAGCTGATCTGCACCGACGCCGGTGACGGCTGGATCGGGATGGACTTCCCGGCGAGCGCGCCGAGCCCGGCGGACGGCCCCGCCGACCTGGCCGAGGCGCTGCCCGGCGCGACCGTGCGAGCGGTGCTGTCGACCTCCGACGACCTGCTCGTGCGGGTCGGCTCGGCCGCCGAAGTGCGCGCACTGGAACCGGATCTGGAGCGCATCGGCGCCTGGCCGCTCCGGGGCGTGATCGTCACCGCCGAAGGCGACCGGGACGGGATCGACTTCGTCAGCCGGTTCTTCGCCCCCGCCTCCGGCATCCCGGAGGACCCGGTCACCGGCTCCGCGCACTGCAAGCTGGCCCCGTACTGGGCGGCCGAGCTGGGGCGGGCGGGCGCGGAACTCGTCGGCGAGCAGACCTCGGCGCGCGGCGGCTTCGTCCGCGCCACCCCGCACGGCGACCGCATCGCACTGCGCGGCCGGGCCGTCACCGTCCTCGAAGGCGACCTCAAGGTCTGAGGGAAACCTCACCGCCTGTCTTTGATCTCGGCTTGAGTTGCCGGCCACTCAGCGGAACCTCAGCGGTGCTCGGCCTGCTCAAGCCGGTCACTGCTCAGCGGCTCCGCCGCTGACAAGACAACGACCAACAACGCCACTCACCTGGAAAGGCAAGATCAAAGACGGGAAACCTCAGGGGAGTACCTGAGCCCCCGACCGGATGATCATGGCAAGCTCGGACGCATGCAATTGCTGTTGAACGTGATCTGGTTGATCTTCGGCGGGCTGTGGCTGGCCCTGGGCTACGTCGTGGCGGGCCTCGTCCTCGGCATCACGATCATCGGGATCCCGTTCGCCATCGCCTCGTTCCGGATGGCGAACTTCGCGCTGTGGCCGTTCGGGCGGCGCCTCGTCGACGAACCCGGCGCGGGCGCGTTCTCCTCGATCGGGAACGTGCTGTGGCTGCTGCTGGCCGGCTGGTGGCTCGCGCTCGGGCACATCGTCACCGGCATCGCGCAGTGCGTCACGATCATCGGGATCCCGCTGGGCATCGCCAACTTCAAGCTGATCCCGGTGTCGCTGTTCCCGATGGGCAAGCAGATCATCGACTCCGACGACCGGCTGCCCACCCGGGGCTGACCAGGTGAACGGCCCGTCCGACCGGACGGGCCGTTCACGTCCGGGCTCAGGCGCCGAAGGGGTCGGCGGTGTGGCCGACCAGGTCGCCCACCGAGTTGATCACCTTCGTGGGCCGGTACGGGAAGAGCTCCGCGGTGTTCTCGTCGGAGATCCCGGTCAGCACCAGGATCGTCTGCAGGCCCGACTCCAGGCCGGAGCGCACGTCGGTGTCCATCCGGTCGCCGATCATCAGCGTGTTCTCCGAATGCGACCCCAGCGCCCGCAGCGCCGACCGCATCATCAGCGGGTTCGGCTTGCCCACGTAGTACGGTGCCCGGCCCGTGACCCGCTCGATCAGCGCGGCCACCGCACCGGTCGCGGGCAACGTGCCCTCCCTGCTCGGACCCTTCTCGTCCGGGTTCGTGGCGATGAACCGCGCACCGTTCTCCACGAGCCGGATCGCCTTCGTGATCGCCTCGAAGCTGTAGGTGCGGGTCTCGCCCAGGATCACGTAGTCCGGGTCGCGGTCGGTGAGCACGTAGCCGATGTTGTGCAGCGCGGTCGTCAGACCGGACTCGCCGACGACGTGCGCACTGCCACCCGGACGCTGCTTCTCCAGGAACTGGGCCGTCGCCAGCGCGGAGGTCCAGATCGCCGACTCCGGGATGTCCAGGCCGGTGCGGTGCAGGCGGGCCCGCAGATCTCGCGGGGTGAAGATCGAGTTGTTCGTGAACACCATGAACGGCAGGCCGTGCTCGCGGAGCTCGGCCAGGAACCGATCGGCTCCGGGCACCATGTGCTCCTCGTGCACCAGCACGCCGTCCATGTCCATCAAGTACGTCCAGGGCGCTTCCTCAGTCACGCCCCAGATGATCCTCCGGACACCGGGTGGATGGCTACTTCGGCGGCCTTAACCACGAAAAACACGTCATCACCTGCGGACATCCCCAGGTCGGCGACGGCCGCCGGGGTCACGTCGGCGGCCAGCACCACCGGATCCGGCGTGCGCGTCTCGGCGCGCAACCGCACCACGTCACCGCGCGGCTCCAGCGCGTCGATCCGCACCGGCACCGCGTTGCGCGGGCTGGCGTGCGGGCGTTCCCGGTGCACGGCCACCGCCGACGGCGAGAACACCGCCGCCGCCTGCTCCCCCGGCTCCAGGTCCTCCGCGGTGCGGCCGGTGACGGGGATGTCGCCGAAGACGAGCCCGCCGTCGGCGGCGGCACCGGTGAGCAGGTTGAGCCCGGCGATGCGGGCCGTGAACGCCGCCGCCGGGCGGGTCAGCACCCGCCGCGTCGGGCCCTGCTCGATGATCCGCCCGTCCACCAGCACCGCGACCCGGTCGGCCAGCACCACGGCGTCGAGCACGTCGTGGGTGACCAGAACCGTCGGCTGCCGCTGCTCCCGCAGGACCCGGTGCAGCAGGCCGCGCACGGCGGGCGCGGCGTCCACGTCCAGCGCGGCCAGCGGCTCGTCCAGCAGCAGCAGGCTCGGCGCGGCGGCCAGCGCGCGGGCGAGCGCGACGCGCTGCGCCTGACCACCGGACAGCTGCGCCGGTCGGCGGTCGGCGAACTCGGCGGCGTCCACCTCGTCCAGCCAGCGCCGAGCGGTCTCCCGAGCAGCGGCCTTGCCCGCACCGGCGGCGCGGGGGCCGAACGCCACGTTCTCCAGCACCGACATGCGCGGGAACAGCAAGGCGCTCTGCGCCAGCAGCCCGACACCGCGCCGGTGCGTCGGCACGTGCTCCGCGCGGTCGGTGTCGCACCAGACGTGCTCGTCCAGGCCCACCCGGCCGCGGTCCGGCACCAGCAGGCCCGACAGCACCGAGAGCAACGTCGACTTGCCCGCGCCGTTGGGGCCGAGCACCGCCAGCACCTCCCCCGGCGCCACCGCCAGCTCCGCGTCGAGGGTGAACTCGGGGCGGGCGAACTCGATGCGGGCGTGCAGACCGGTCACGCGCGTCCCTCCACTGCCTTCGTCCCCGCCAAGCCGATCACCAGCAGGGCCAGCGCCACCAGCAGCAACGACATCGCCACCGCCGCATCCACATCGGACTGCGCGGTGGTGTAGACGGCCAGCGGCAACGTGCGGGTGGTGCCCTGCAGGCTGCCCGCGAACGTGATCGTCGCGCCGAACTCGCCCAGCGCGCGGGCGAACGTGAGCACCACGCTCGACCCCAGCGCGGGCAGCAGCATCGGCACCGTGACCCGCCGGAACGTCAGCCACGGGCCCGCGCCCAGCGTCGCCGCCACCTGCTCGTAGCGGGCGTCGGCCGAGCGCAGCGCCCCCTCCAGCCCCACCACCAGGAACGGCATCGCCACGAACGTCTGCGCCAGCACCACCGCCGCCGTCGTGTAAGGCAGCCGCAGCCCGGCGTCGTCGAGCAAGCCGCCCAGCGGACCCGTCCGTCCGAGCAGGTACAGCAGGGCCAGTCCGCCCACGACCGGCGGCAGCACCAGCGGCAGCAGCACCACCGCCCGCAGCACCCGCACCCCGCGCAGCCGCGCCCGCGCCAGCACCACCGCCAGCGGGCCGCCGAACACCAGCGACAGCACCGTCGCCACCAGCGAGGTGCGCACCGACAGGTCCAGCGCGTCCACTGCCGCCGAGCTCGTCAGCAGCGCGGGCAGCCGCGCCGGGTCTACGCGGGTGAGCAGGCCGAGCACCGGCAGCACGATCAGCGCCAGCGCGAAGGCGGCGGGCACCCACAGCACGGCGGGGAACCCCGCCGAGGGCGCCCGCCGCGTCCGGCTCCGGCTCATTCGGTGCCGAAACCGTGCGCCGTCAGCACTTCCGCACCGACCGGGCCGCGCACGTAGTCCAGGAACTTCGCTCCGAGCTCGGGTTCCGGGGCGTCCTTG
Source organism: Saccharopolyspora gloriosae (assembly GCF_014203325.1). Lineage (NCBI taxonomy): Bacteria > Bacillati > Actinomycetota > Actinomycetes > Pseudonocardiales > Pseudonocardiaceae > Saccharopolyspora > Saccharopolyspora gloriosae. The sequence goes on from NZ_JACHIV010000001.1 coordinate 5,981,114, forward strand.
AGCGAGACGATCGGGTAGTCGTTGATCGCGCGCTGCGCCTCCGGGAAGTCCACGCCCTGCACCTGGTCGGCGGCGGCCTTCGCGTCCGTGACGTAGACCAGCCCGGCGTCGGCCTCGCCCGCGGTGACCTTGCGCAGCACCGACTTGACGTCGTTCTCCTCGCTGGCCGCGTTGATCCGCAGCCCGGCCGCCTGCTCCACGGTCCGCGCCGCCGAACCGCACGGGACCTGCGGCGCGCACTGCACGACGAGCCTGCCCGGCGCGTTGAGGTCGGCCAGCGAGGCGATGTGGTCCGGGTTGCCCTTCGGCACCGCGATCGTCAGCTTGTTCGTCGCGAACACCTGCGGCTCGGCGCCGGTCACGCCCGCCCCGGTCGCCTTGTCCATGTTCTTGGTGTCCGCCGACGCGAACACGTCGGCGCGGCGCCCCTGGGCGAGCTGCTCGACCAGCGTGGACGAACCCGCGTAGTCCAGCTGCACCTTCACCCCCGGGTTCTCGGCCTCGAACCGCCCGGCCAGCTCGTCGAAGGACTCGGTGAGCGAGGCCGCGGCGAGCACCGTGACCGTCCGCTCGCCCTGCGCCTGCCCGGTGCCGCCCGTCGAACACCCGGCCAGTAACAGCACGAACCCGGCGAACGCCGCGACAACTCTGGGTTTGACCACGTCAGCCTCCCGGTGTCTCCACCACGACGGCGGTCGATTTGACCACCGCCACCGCCAGCACTCCCGGTTCGAGCCCCAGTTCCCGCACGGCCTCGGTGCTCATCAGCGACACCACCCGGTGCGGGCCGCACTGCAACTCGACCTGGGACATCACCCGGTCCGAGACGACCTCGGTGACCAGCCCGACCCAGCGGTTGCGGGCCGACCTGCCCACCCCGGAGGGGTCGGGCACGGCACGCGCCTGGTCACGGGCGAACTCGGCGAGGTCGGCGCCGTCCACGACGAGGCGGCCGGAGCCGTCGCGCGCGGTGGGCAGTTGACCGCCGTCGGCCCAGCGGCGCACGGTGTCGTCGCTGACGCCCAGCAGCCCGGCGGCTTCGGAAATCCGGTAGTGCGGCACAGTCGTGCAGATTACTGCCGCAGCTGCGGCTGAGACAGTGTCATCGAACACGCAGTTGCGTCCCGGTCACCGTCCGGTGTGGATTTCCGCAGGTGAGGAATCCGCCGTACTGGCAGGAGAAAGCCGGGCACGACGATCGAAATACCCCTCCGGGCAGGGTTAGGCTCGAACGGTGACCGCAGTGGACCTGGGCATCCCGGCCGTGCGCCCCGCGACCGACACGTCGACCCGTCCGGACACCCCGGCCTTGATCGACCGGTTCGGCCGCGTGGCCACCGACCTCCGCGTTTCCTTGATCGACAAGTGCAACCTGCGCTGCACCTACTGCATGCCCGCCGAGGGGCTGCCGTGGCTGAAGCGCCAGGAGATGCTCGACACCGAGGAGATGAACCGGCTCATCCGGATCGCCGTGGAGACCCTCGGGGTCACCAACGTGCGGTTCACCGGCGGTGAACCGCTGCTGCGCCAGGACCTGGTGGACGTCATCGGCGCCACCAGCGCGCTGACCGGGAACCCGAAGACCTCCTTGACCACCAACGGGATCAACCTGCACCGCCACGCCGACGCGCTGGTCGAGGCAGGGCTGGACCGGGTCAACGTCTCGCTGGACACCCTGCGCGCCGACACCTTCCACCAGCTGACCCGCCGCGACCGCTTCGACGACGTGCTCGACGGGCTCGCCGCGGCGAAGGCGACGGGACTGGAACCGGTCAAGGTGAACGCGGTGCTGCTGCGCGGCGTGAACGACGACGAAGCGGGCGACCTGCTGCGGTTCTGCCTGACCGAGGGCTACCAGCTGCGGTTCATCGAGCAGATGCCACTGGACCCGCAGCACGGCTGGGACCGCGACCAGATGATCACCGCGGACGAGATCCTGGAACGGCTGGGCGAGGAGTTCACCCTCACCCCGCACGTCGCCGAACGCGGTTCCGCCCCCGCCGAGCGCTGGCTGGTGGACGGCGGACCGGGCACGGTCGGCGTGATCGGGTCGGTGACGCGGCCGTTCTGCGCGGCCTGCGACCGCACCCGGCTCACCGCCGACGGGCAGCTGCGGTCCTGCCTGTTCTCCACCACCGAGACCGATCTGCGCGGCCCGCTGCGCGACGGCGCCGGGGACGACGAACTAGCCCGGCTGTGGCAGGAAACGATGTGGGCCAAGAAGGCCGGGCACGGAATGGACGACGACGGGTTCGCCCAGCCGTCCCGCCCGATGAGCGCGATCGGAGGCTGACCAGCCATGACGGTGCAGTTCGACGACACCCCGACCGCGCTGGCGGTGCGGGTGCGCTACTTCGCCGGCGCCAGGGCCGCGGCCGGCGTGGCCGAGGAGACCCTGCGCGTCTCCGCGGGCTCGCCGGGCCCGGTGCGGGCCTCCGACGTGATCGACGCGGTGCTCGGCGCGCACGACGAGCGGCTGGCGAGCGTCGTGCCCGCCTGCAGCTTCCTGCTCAACGGGGTCGCGGTGCGCGACCGCTCGACCTCGGTCGATGACGGCGATGAGCTGGACGTGCTGCCGCCGTTCGCGGGTGGCTGAACGGCTGCGGCGTTCGAGTTCTTTCCTTATTGATCCGCCCGCGCAGGCGCGCGTGCGCGAATACAACACTCCCCGGCGTGTCTGACACACTCCCCCGGGTGACTTTCCGGTGTGCGTTCGAGTGACTCCGCACCGCTGCCCGACGGCGCCCCCGGCGACCGTCTCTTGATCTTCGAACCGGTCCCGCGACTCCGTCCGCGATCTCGCCGAGTCGATCACTCGACCGAGGTCGACATTGACTCAGAGTCACGCCGCTTGATCAGTCAGTGATCGCGAAATCCGCTCGATCCACGCCTGATCCGGACTCGATTCAGAGCACCCCGGGAGTTACGAGCACTCAACGAGCAGGTTTCCAGGGCGCCGAAGAGGTGAGCCACGCCTCACTGACGGTGATCGATCTCAGCCCGGAAACGACTTGATAACGACGCTCTGATCAGCAAGAACGATCGAGATCGGACACCCCCGAGTCATCGTTACTGTGACGACCGTCACATATGCTCAGATTTCCGCTTCGGCGATCGGTTACGTAGTGTCGCTCTCCGGTCGGCCCCGAACCGATCAGCAAGGACCACGGAAGCCCGCAGCGCCGAACCCTGTCCGGCGGGCTTCCCACCCCCGAAAGAAACCAACCGGACAGGGGCGGGGGAACCACCACTGGGCGCCCCGAACGCCCTAGGGGTGAAGCCGGCTCCCGAGCCGGCCGGGCTGCCTCTCAGTCCGAACCCGACAGCTCACCTCGCAAGCGCGGCAGGAGAGGGAAATGACTCGCTACGAAGGCAAGCACCGCAAACCTTCCACCGCCGGCATCGCCCGCAACGCCGCCCGGCTGGCCATCGCCGGTGCCGTGGTCGCCGCCCCGATCGCGATCGCAGCACCCGCCAACGCCGCCGACTGGGACAAGCTCGCGCAGTGCGAGAGCAGCGGGAACTGGAGCGCCAACACCGGCAACGGCTTCTCCGGCGGACTCCAGTTCACCCCGTCCACCTGGGCCGCCTACGGCGGCACCCAGTACGCGTCGAACGCCAAGGACGCCAGCCGCGAAGAGCAGATCGCGGTCGCCGAGAAGGTCCTCGCCTCGCAGGGCTCCGGCGCCTGGCCCGGCTGCACCGCGAAGACCAGCTGGACCAGCGGCAGCACCAGCAGCAAGTCCAGCAGCTCCTCGGAGAAGAGCTCCTCCTCGAAGAAGAGCGAGACCAGCTCCAAGAAGTCCACCAAGAAGTCGACCGTGAAGTCCGGCGGTGCCGACTACACGGTGCAGACCGGTGACACCCTGGGCAAGATCGCCAGCCAGTACGGCGTGAACTACCAGGACATCTTCGAGCGCAACAGCCACGTGCTGGACGACCCGAACATGATCTTCCCGGGCCAGCAGCTCGACATCAAGTGATCACCCGGCCAGGTCCCTGACCTGGCGTGGAGTCGGACGTCCGGCCCGTTCCCCCGTGCGGGCCGGCCCGACTCCCAGACCCGGGACCCTGCCGCCACCCCCAGCGGCAGGGTCCCGTTTCACTTTTTGGGGGTTGCACGGCTCTTTTTGCTTTGGTGTCCGGGTAGCGGAACCTCAGGTGTCTTCTCGCTGCGGGATCTTTTTCCCAAGTGGCTCCGCCACGAGGGAAAAAGCTGTCCTCGCGAGAAGACACCTGAGAACCCGCCGGTGAGGACTTCTCGACGTGGGCTATGTGCTTCGCACATACAGGCACGGCCTCCGGCCGCAAGGCAGACTTCGCTTCGCTCGTCCAAGGCACGGCTTCGCCGCGAGGCACGGCCTTCGGCCGCCAGGCAAGCGTGGCTTCGCCCGCCCACTGCACGGCTTTCGCCGGCAGGAACGGCTTCGGCCGCGAGGCGGGTGCGCTTCGCCGCCCACTGCATGGCTTCGCCGCTTGGCCTGCCTTTGGCCGTAGGGCGGGTGGGGCTTCGCCCGCTTTGGGCCGGAGGGCAGGCTGAGTGATCTGGGATCGTTGCTTCGCTGAGATCTGGATGTGCCTGGAACGCTCAAGGACGGGCGTCAGCGAGATCGACCGGGACGCGAGGGTCCTTGGGCTGGAGGTCGTCGCGCGGGGCGTAGAGACCGTCTCAGGGGCAGTTGACCCATTCCTCGGTGGTGTCGGTGAAGACCTGGCGCTTCCAGATGGGGAGGCGGCGCTTCACCTCGTCGACCAGTTCGGCGCAGACCGCGAACGCTTCCTTGCGGTGTTCGGCGGCTACCGCGCAGGCCAGCGCCACGTCGCCGATGGCCAGCAGGCCCACCCGGTGGGCCACTGCCAACGCCCGGACCCCCTCGTGGCGACCGGCCAGCTCGGCGGCGACCTCGCGGATCACCTCTTCGGCGCTGGGATGCCCGACGTACTCCAGCTCGGTGACGCCCCGGCCCCCGTCGTGATCGCGCACCACACCGCCGAAGGTGACGACCGCGCCCGCGGCCCGGTCCTCCACCAGGCGCGCCACGTCCTCGACCAGCAGCGGGCGGTCGGCGACCTCGGCGAGCAGCACCGCCGCGTGCTCGCGGACCGGCTCCGAGGTGGCCTCGGCGGCCGGATCGACCTCGCCGCCGGGCACGTGATCACCGCCGTGGAGCTGGTCCACCGCGTGGTCGAGCACGCCGTCGAGCACGCCGAGCCCGTCGGCGACCCCGCCGCGCGAACCCGGCAGGTTGACGATCAGCGTCCGCCCGCTCACACCGGCCACGCCGCGGGACAGCACGGCCGTCGGCACCTGCGGCAGCCCCGCCGCGCGCACCGCGTCGGCCAAACCGGGGATCTGGTGGTCCAGCACCTCGGCTGTGACCTCGGGCGTGCGGTCGGTCGGGTTGATCCCCGTACCGCCGGTCGTGATCACCACCGTGATCTCGGCGGCCACGGCGTCCCGCAGCGCCCGGCCCACGGGCTCCCCGTCCGGCACGACCACCGGATCGCCGACCTCGAAACCGCGCTCGCGCAACCACTCCACGATGACGGGGCCGGTGCGGTCGGTGTACACGCCTGCCGCGGCGCGGTTCGACGCGGCCACGACACGAGCGGAGCGGGCTGGCATGGGCGGAACTCCTTGCGATCGCGGGCAGGCACGACGGGGACGTCACGTCGCCGCGCCGAACTCCAGACTACGAGCCGCCACCGGCAGCGGGACGATCAGTCCTCGCGAACCCAGGTGCCCGTTTTGCCGCCTTCCTTGCGCTCGACGCGGACGGCGTCGAGCACCGCGGCCGGATCGACCGCTTTGATCATGTCGTGCAGCGCGAGGCCGGCGCCGGTGACGGCGGTCAACGCCTCCATCTCGACACCGGTCCGGTCGGTGGTGCGCACCGTGGCCGTGATCCGGACCTCCGCGTCACCGAGGTCCAGCTGCACCTTCACACCGGACAGCGCGATCGGATGGCACAACGGGACCAGGTCCGGCGTCCGCTTCGCCGCCATGATCCCCGCGATCCGCGCGGTCGCCAGCGCATCGCCCTTGGGCAACCCGTCCCGCCGCACCAGCGCGAGGACTTCCGCGGTGGTTCGCACGACCCCGGTGGCCACGGCGGTCCGGGCGGTCGCCTCCTTCGCGGAGACGTCGACCATGCGAGCCGCCCCCGACTCGTCCACGTGCGTGAGCTCGTCCTGCGCCATACCGCAGAACCTTACGGCCCGCCCTTGATCTTGCCTTCCCAGGTGAGCGGCACCGTTGGTCCTCGTCCTGTCAGCGGCGAAGCCGCTGAGCAGCGACCCAGCACGCAACCGGACCACCCGCGGGTTCTCAGCTGCTTCCTCGCGAGGACAGCTTTTTTCCTCGTGGCGGAGCCACTAGGGAAAAAGATCCCGCAGCGAGGAAGCAGCTGAGGTTCCGCCACCCGACCACACGCCCAAACCGACCGGGCGGGCACTCCGGGCTCAGTAGTCGAGGTCTTCTGCCATTGACCAGGGCATCGAGGAACCGCCGTGCGAGGGCTGCTCGGTGCGGCCCGCGATGGCGGCCTTGCGGACGGCTTCGGCGACGGCCGGGGCGACCGTGGTGTCGAAGACGCTCGGCACGATGAACGACGGGTTGACCCGCTCCTCGCCGTCGACGACGTCGGCGATCGCGTTCGACGCCGCGATCATCATGTCGTCGGTGATCTCGTGGGCGTGCGCGTCGAGCAGGCCGCGGAAGAAGCCGGGGAACGCGAGCACGTTGTTGATCTGGTTCGGGTAGTCGCTGCGGCCGGTGGCGACGACCTTGGCGTGCTGCTGCGCCTCCAGCGGGTCGATCTCCGGGTCCGGGTTGGCCAGCGCGAACACGATCGCGTCGTCGTGCATGGTGGCCACGTCGTCGCCGCTGAGCAGGTTCGGCGCCGACACCCCGATGAACACGTCGGCTCCGTTGACCGCGTCGGACAGGGTGCCGGTGCGCCCGTCGACGTTGGTGCCCGCCGCGATGGAGCGGAGGTTCTCGTCCTCGTCGCCGCGCCCGCTGTGGACGATGCCGTCGATGTCCACGGCGATGATGTCGGCGGGCTTCTTGTGCTGGAGCAGCCGGATGATCGCCGAGCCCGCGGCACCGACGCCGCAGACCACGATGCGGCAGTCCTCGATGTTCTTGCCGACGACCCGCAGCGCGTTGCGCAGCGCGCCCAGCACCACGATGGCGGTGCCGTGCTGGTCGTCGTGGAACACGGGGATGTTCAGCTTGTCCCGCAGCCGCGCCTCGATCTCGAAGCAACGCGGCGCGGCGATGTCCTCCAGGTTGATGCCGCCGTAGACCGGCGCGATGAGCTCGACCGCGCGGATGATCTCCTCGGTGTCCTGGGTGTCGAGGCACACCGGCCAGGCGTTGACGCCGGCGAACTTCTTGAACAGCGCCGCCTTGCCCTCCATCACGGGCAGCGCGGCCTCCGGGCCGATGTTGCCGAGGCCGAGCACGGCGGAGCCGTCGGTGACCACGGCGACCGAGTTCCGCTTGATCGTCAGCCGCCGGGCGTCCTCGGGGTTCTCCGCGATGGCCGTGCACACCCGCGCCACGCCGGGCGTGTAGGCGCGGGAGAGGTCGTCGCGGTTGGCGAGCGCGACCCGCGAGCTCACCTCGATCTTCCCGCCGAGGTGGACGAGGAAGGTCCGGTCGGAGATCTTGCGGACCTTGACGCCGGGCAGTTCGCCGAGCCGGTCGGTGATGTCGCTGGCGTGGTCGGCCGACAGCGCGTTGCAGGTGATGTCCACGACGATGCGGTCGGCGTGCGATTCGACGACGTCGAACGCGGTGATGACACCGCCCGCCCGGCCGATGGCGCTGGCGAGGTCGCCCGCCGCGCTGGCCGACGGCGGCGCCTCCACTCGGACCGTGATCGAGTAACCCGGACCTGGAACCGGCATGGCCACACCCCTGTCGCGCGCGAAGTTTCAACTTGAACGCCGGGCCCGAAGCACACCACTCGGGGCTGGGGCAAGATCCAGCGCCCACCAAAGCCATTGAACTTCACCCGGCGGAGAAAAAGCCTAGAACTTTCTCAAGTGTGATTGACGTCCGGCACGGTTACCGACGGGTCGGTCTTGACAACGAGCTCCCCGAACGCACGAAAGCCCCGGATCCGCGCGGGATCCGGGGCCGGTGCGCGAGCGGCCGAAGCCGCCCGAAGTCACTTGTTGATCTTGGTGACGGGGTGCTCGTACGGGAACGTGCCCTCGTCGAAGGGGAACGTGACGTCACCGAACGGCGACAGCGCGCCCTGCTTGTCGGCGACCAGCTCGCTGACCGGGTGCTCCCCGTCGCCCACGTGCGGCCACGTCGGGTCGATGCGGTCCTTCTTCGCGTTGCCACCGGCCACGGTGATCCTCCGGAAAGTCGTCGTGGGCGTACGACCCCCAGTTTGCCCGATCCGGCGGCGCGATCGAACCCCGCCCTGCCCGATACGACGCGAATCACCCGCCGTCGGAGCGCCCGCTCGCGGCACCCGGCGCTCGCCGTGCCTGATCACTCACGATCCGAGGGCTGCGCAGGGGGGACTCGGTATCGTGGCGGGGATGGCTTCACTCGCGGACTCCCTGCGGGCACGCGGCGACGAGGACCTCACGGCCTTGCTGCGCATGCGGCCCGACCTGGCCACGCCCCCGCCGGCGGACACGTCCGTGCTGGCCACCCGCGCGGGGGTGCGCTCGTCGGTGGCGCGCGCCTGCGAGGACCTGGACTCGTTCGCGCTGTCCACCTTGGAAGCCCTGGTGCTGCTGGACGCGGATTCGGCGCCGGTCCCGCTGGACGCGGTCGCCGAGATGCTCGGCTCGGGCGTGACCCCGCAGCGGACCCGGCGGGCCGTGGAGGAGCTGCGGCGCCGCGCGCTGGTCTGGGGCGAGGACGCCGAGCTCGCCGTGGTGCCCACCGCGCGGGAGGCGCTGCCCGCGTTCCCCGCCGGGCTGGGCCGACCCGCCGACGACCTCACCCCCGACGCCGCGGACGCCGCGCTCGCCGAACTCGACGAGCAGGAGCGGGACCTCGTCAGCAAGCTCGCCGGCTCGCGGCCGATCGGGCGCACCAAGGACGCCGGGCGCGGGATCACCGCCGACGAGGCGGCGACGCCGGTGCAGCGGCTGCTCGCGAAGGGCCTGCTGCTGCGCCGCGACACCGAGACCGTGGAGCTGCCCCGCCAGCTCGCGTTCGCGGTCCGCGGCGCCGACCCGATGGGGCCGGTGGAGCCGGAGGAACCGCTGCTCGACCTCGTCGCCCACGACCAGGCCACGGTGGACTCCACCGCCGCGGGCGAAGTGCTGGAACTGCTGCGGCACCTGGAGTCGATGCTGCACCTGTGGAGCGAGGACCCGCCGGACGTGCTGCGCTCCGGCGGCATCGGGGTGCGCGACATCCGCCGCGCCGCGAAGGAGCTCGACGTCGACGAAGCCCGGGTGTCGCTGCTGGTGGAGCTGGCGGTGGCCGCGAACCTCCTCGCCGCCACCGACGGCGGCGAACCGCGGTGGACGCTCACCTACGGCGCCGACACCTGGCTCGCTTCCGGACCGGAGCAGCGGTGGGCACCGCTGGCGAAGAGCTGGGTGGAGCTGCCCCGGCTGCCGGGCCTGATCGGGGCGCGCGACGAGAAGGACCGCCTGCTGGGCCCGTTGTCCGAGGAGTTGCGCCGCCCGCTGGCGCCCCGCGACCGGCACCGGATCCTCGGCCTGCTCGACGAACTCCCCGGCGGGCACGGGGTGCGCGCCGCCGACGACGCGGCGGCCGTGCTGGCCTGGCGCGCTCCGCGCCGCGGTGGCCGGCTGCGCGACGACCTGGTGCGCTGGACGCTGCGGGAGGCGACGGCGCTGGGCGTCGTCGCGCTGGGCGCGCTGTCGAGCGCCGGGCGCGCGGTGCTGTTCGACGACGCGAGCACGGCGGCGCAGGTGCTGACCTCGGCGCTGCCGGAACCGCTGGACCACGTGCTGGTGCAGGCGGACCTGACGGTCGTCGCGCCCGGCAGGCTCGAACCGGACCTGGCCGCGGACATGAACCTCGTGGCCGATGTGGAGTCCGCGGGCAGCGCCACCGTCTACCGGGTCGGCGAGAGCAGCGTACGCCGCGCGCTCGACGCGGGCCGCAGCGCCGACGAGCTGCACGCGCTGTTCCGCGACCGGTCCCGCACCCCCATCCCGCAGGGCTTGACGTACCTGATCGACGACGTGGCGCGCAGGCACGGCAGGCTCCGCGCGGGCACCGCGTCGGCCTTCCTGCGCTGCGACGATTCGGTGCTGCTGGCGGAAGTGCTGGCCAGTCCCGGCATCGGCGAGCTGGAACTGCGCCGCATCGCGCCCACCGTGCTGGTGAGCCCGCTACCGCTGGTGGAGGTGCTGGACGGCCTGCGAGCGGCCGGGTTCGCCCCCGCCGCCGAAGGCCCCGACGGCCAGATCCTGGACCTGCGTTCCGACGGCCACCGGGTGCGCGGTCGCGCCAGGACGACTCAGCAGGCGGCGCTGCCCACCCCGCCCGGCGAGGAGCAGCTCGCGGAGCTCATCGCGCAGCTGCGCTCCGGTGACCGCGCGGGCTCGGTGCGCAGGGGCAGCGCCATGAGCCCCGAGCGCGGCAGGCCCAGCGCCGAGGCGACGTTGCGGTTGCTGCGCGACGCCGCCGCCCAGCAGCGCAGCGTGTGGCTCGGCTTCGTCAACTCCAACGGCGTGTCCAGCCAGGTCGTCGTGCAACCCGTCAGCGTCGGCGGCGGAGTCCTCCAAGGCGTCGACAGGGGCAGCGGCGAACCGGGCCGATTCCCCTTGCACCGCATCACATCCGTAGCGGTCGTCGAGGACTGATCACCGCAGCTTGAGCTTGTCGAGGGCCTTCGGATTCGTCTTCGCGCCACGGTTCACGGAGTGGGCGATGCCGTTGTAGACGAGGTCCCACAGGTCCCGGTTGGCCTGGATCTCCCGCAGGTTGATGGAGAGCTCGGTGCCCTTCCGGTCCGCGAGCTCCAGATCCCACGACAGGCCGCCGCTGGTCCCGACGATTTGAACCTTCGTCAGCTCGTAGACGTCGACATGCCCACCCTTCACCGCGAACCAGTCCGCACCGGCGGAGATTCCGTGCTTCTTGCCGTAGAAGTAGAAGACGACCGGACCGCTCAAGATCAGCAACCACATCCACCAAGTGGACATCCACTCGATTCCCCAGTCGCGCAAAGTCGCGTACCCGATCCCCAAGACCGAGACGATGCATCCGGCACCGACTGAGGCCCACACGGTTCCCTGGTACCACTCCAGCAATTGGCCACGCCCCTCGGGAGCGGACGGATACTTCGCCCTGCTGGACACATTTTTATCGGTGTACCCCCCGGAACCGGCCACCGGAGCACGGGGAGGCCGTGGTTCACCGGACTTCGGATTCGGTTTCGGCGCCACCTGCGGCAATTTCAGACCCCATCCTTCACGACAAGACCGGAGTTGGAGCGGTCAATCCGGCCACACCTCGTCAACGACAAACCCAACTCCGACACCGACCACTCCTCCTAGGACCACGCCGACCGGTCCAGCGACGCAAGCACCAACCGCTGCACCAGCGGCAAGCGATGAGGCTCCGCCCACCACAGCTTGTGTCGGGTCTTTTCCCGAAGTGACGTCCACGCCGACGCCGATAGACGTGAAGATCAAACCGGCTACCGGTATCCGCTGGCCGACTTTCACAGCCCCTTTCAGGACCGGGCTAGGCCCCTTCAGGTCCCTGGGAACCAGTTTGGTGTCGACTCGCTTGATCCCCGCCTTCACCCGGTCCGGGAAGCGGTCGATGACCCTCGCGGAGCGGGTCGCCATGGCGTCGTTCAGCGCGGCCTTGGCGTTCACCTCGTTGGTGACCTGGATGCCGATGGCCTTGGACCGATTGGCGAAGCTGAGGTCGGTGCTAGCAGCGAGCTTCGAGGCACGTTCGGCCTTGCTCATCGCCGTTTCGGCGAACTCCTTGAACTTGCTGGTCCGCACCGCGACGGCGGCGGTGGCCCCGCTGGTCATGTCGGTGAGGGTCAGTGCCAGCTTCGCCGGGTCGAAGGTGCCGGACAGGAATCGAACCAGCACGTGCTGGGAATCGGTCTCCTTCTTCTTGGCTTCCTTGACGATCTGGCTCGCCTGCGCGTAGGCCTGCGCCTTCTTCTCGAAGGCCGCGGCCGCCTGCGTCGCCGCCGCGTGGTCCTGCTTCTGCTGCTGCGTGGCAGGGCGGTCGGCGGGCAGTGTCTCGGGCGCCGCGGGCGCTGGACCGGGTTCCTGGATCTCGTAGCCCTTGATCGCCAGTCCGCCCTCGGTCGCGACGTCACGGGCGCGCTGCATCTGAACTCGGACAACGATCCGGCCAGATTGTCCACGATCTTCCCCGCCTGGTCGAGCACGGCCCGGAACGAATCGCCTGCCTGTTCGCGCCAACCGGTCTCGGAATCGCCGCGCACCCCGTGAAGCCGGTCGCCGGTGGTATCGGCGTGCTCGGCCTGTCCGCGCAGCCAGCCGCAGGTCGCGGTCAAGCTGTCGGGGTCTCCTTTTACTTCGGTGTCGAGTCCCACCGTCTCCCCCTGCGCTAGCGCGGCTGTTCGGCTTGCAGCTGCTGCGCTTTGAACGCGGCCGCCTGCTCGTAATCGGTCTCCACATATGCAGTGCGGCTCTCCGCAACTGAATCGCCCAGGGCGCCCACGTCCACGACGGCGTTGCCCAACGCCTCAGCCAGCACTGCGATCGCGCCGTCAACAGCGCCGGTCACCGCGCCTGCCCGCGTCTCCGGTGGTTCGGAGGCTCCGCCTTCAAGATCCGCGCTCGCACCGCGAAGCTTCGCGGCGAGCTCAGCCAGCAACGCCGGGTCGGCGTGCAGCCTGCTCATCGCGCCCCCTCCTGGTAGCGGGTGCGGCGTTCGTCCACCGGCAGCGCCGCATCCCACAGGATCACATCCGCTCCCGAACGAGCTCGAAGATCGTCGAGCTGATGCCCACGCACCGCGACCCAGGCTTGTCCGTCGCCGCAGCCGTCCACGAGTCCGCGCAGCGAGGTGAACGCCAGCAACGCACGGTCGCCTTGAGCCGTGTCGCGCAGCTCAAGCGTCACTTCCTCGTCCTGCCGGGTGACTCGCTGAGACGGCAGGTACACCGTTTCCGGTACTTGTTCCTCGGCTTCGTCGGATTCGATGTGCTCGGCTCCGAAGACCGCCGGTGCAGCCTGCTCGTGTTTCCCGCATCACGTGCCGGTCGCCATAAACCACGAACGCGTCTCCCTCCCCTGTCGGCGCGCCGCACGCACGATATCGCCCGTACCAGGCGATTTGCGGCACCTCCCCGTGCCTCACCTGATCAGCCCAGCGGATCACTTCCACCGTGGTGTGGATCAGCTTCGCCGCTGCCCCTTGCGATTCGATCCGTCACGAGGATTCGGGATCGGTATCCGGACCGACACCGCTGCCGAGGACGTCGGTGTCCACGCGGGACGGGATGGGCGGGCCGATCGGAGCGGGATCGTCAGGGGCGGCCATGCGGGCTCCTTCTGCGGTGTGGGTGGGGAGCCCGGCCCTCGCGCCGGGGAACGCGAGGACCGGGCGAACGGTCCGAAGCCGGTCGGGGAAGAGGGGGGGCGGCATCGGACCGGATCAGGGGGTCAGGTCGGCCAAGTCGGAGCCGAGTCGACGACCTGCCCGGCGGACTCTTCGGCGGGGTAAGGGCCGAGAGTTAGGCAGACTGTGCAGAGCTCTCGGCCACTGGGGAGGTCGCGCGGGACGTCGAGTCTGCGGTGCACCGGGCCGCGCACGAAGTGGCCGCATTCGCCGATCGCCGAGCCGCTGCCGGTGACGCCGATGATGCGGTGCCAGTGCGGCTCGTACGCCGCGGCCATCCAGCCGAAATCCCGCACGGTCACGCGAAACTCCCTTGTTCGCAATGCTTTCCCGGCTTGCTCGAACTCGGATCAGCGACTCGGGGTCACCCGAGGCGGACACGGCTCCGGCGCCGGTGCAGCTCCCGCCAGTAACGGCGGGAGTGCCGCCGGGTGCGCCATCTCGACCAGGGTTTGACCATGGCCGAAACGTAGCCGATTGAAATTTCATTCAGCAATCGCTCGATCGAGCGATCATGTTCATGGAACATTTCATGGCAAGATCCACGGGCATGAACAACTCCTGGCCCGCCGTCCGCCGTGTGCAGGTCGGCCTGATCCTGCGGAACCTGCGGCGCGAATCCGGGGTGAAACCGAAGGAGATCGCCGAACGGCTCGACTGGTATCCGAGCAAGCTGACGAAGGTCGAACGCGGCGATCTCACCGTGTCGGCGGCCGAAGTCGACGTGCTGCTCGGCATGTTCGGCGTCACCGAAAGCGAAGACACCACCCGGCTCCGCACCCTGGCCAAGGAAGCCCGGCGACGCGATCAGCCGGCGCGGGTGCCGGACTGGGCGGCAACGTACGTGGCACTGGAAGGCGCGGCGACGGAGGTCAAGATCTACGACCCCGAGGTCATTCCCGCGATGTTGCAGACCGAGTCGTACGCACGGGCGCTGCTGTCGAACCCGCTCGACGAGACCACCGACCCGGAACCAGCGGTGGCAGAACGAGGTTCACGAGCGAATCGGTTCACGGATGACGGCCCGAAACTATGGGTGGTACTCGGCGAGGCTGCCATGCATCGCCAGGTCGGCGGACGGGACGTGCTGCGAGAACAACTCCAGCACCTTCGGAAAATGGCCGCACGCCCGAACATCACGTTGCAACTGCTGCCGTTCGCGGCGGGTGAGCATGTCGCGCTTGGCAGTTCGTTCACCCTGATCAGCCTGTCTGAACCGCCAGCGACCTTCGCCTACTTCGAAGGCCTGACCGGGGCCGAGTACATGGACAAGCCAGTGCACACGGAGGCGCACGAAAAAGCTTTCGACAGCCTGCGCATGGTGGCATCCTCGGACCGGGAAACGGCTCGGATGCTAGAGCGCCGAGTCAAGGAGTTGAAGCAAGCGACGGAGTGAGCATGAGCGACGCGACCGACGAAATCTGGCGCAAGGCAACGAGGTCGCAAGGCGCGCACAACTGCGTCGAGGTCGCTCTCACCCGCTCGACCACGGCGATCCGAGACAGCAAAGCCCCCGAAGCAGGGCACCTGACGGCGAATTCCACGCAGTGGTCCGCTTTCCTCAACGCGCTCAAGAGCGGCATGCTGGACGGCTGATCAGCAGCCTCGCAGCGTTCAGCCCGCTTGGGCGAGCGGAACGATCCGGTCGAGCTCGTCGCGGATGCGGTCCTTCTCGACTTCGAGGTCGTAGTGTTCCTGCAAGTTGAGGAAAAAACGCTCCGTCGTGCCGAAGTAGCGCGCCATGCGCAGGGCGGTGTCAGCGCTGATGCGCCGGGCGCCGCGCACGATCTCGTTGATCCTTCGCGCGGGAACACCGATGTCCTTGGACAGCCGGTACTGACTGACACCCAGCGGCCGCAGGTACTCCTCGTTGAGGATTTCACCCGGGTGCACCGGGTCCGTGACGCGTTCGTCGCTCATCGCAGGCCTCGCATGGTGGCATCCTCGGACCGGGAAACGGCTCGGACGCTGGAGCGCCGGGTCAACGAGTTAAGGCAAGCGACGGAGTGAGCATGAGCGACGCGACCGGTTACAAGTGGCGCAAGGCATCCCGGTCGCAAGGCGCGAACAACTGCGCCGAGGTCGCACTTTCCCGCTCCACCAAGGCAATCCGAGACAGCAAAGCCCCCGAGGCCGGGCACCTGACAGCGAACACCGCGCAGTGGTCCGCGTTCCTCAACGCGCTCAAGAGCGGCGCGCTGGACGGCTGAGCCGACGCCGAGGAACGCGGTCTCCCCGTGGACCGCGTTCCGGCTGTCAGCTCTTGGCCTGGGACTTCGACGACGAAGCAGGCATCGACAGGCGCTGGCGCATCGCGTGCTCGACCAGCGTGATCAGCGCCGTCTTGGTGGACTCCCGGTTGCGGGCGTCGCAGGAGATCATCGGGACCGACTTGTCGATCGTCAGCGCCTCCCGCACGTCCTCCATGTTGTGGTGCAACATGCCGTCGAACGTGTTCACCGCGACGACGTACGGCAGCTGCCGGTCGTCGAAGAAGTCGATCGACGCGAACGCGTCCGCGAGGCGGCGGGTGTCGACCAGCACGATGGCGCCGATCGCGCCCTTCACCAGGTCGTCCCACATGAACCAGAACCGGTGCTGTCCGGGCGTGCCGAACAGGTACAGGATCAGGTCGGAATCGAGCGAAACCCGGCCGAAGTCCATCGCGACCGTGGTGGTGACCTTGCCGGGCGTCGCGGTGAGGTCGTCGACACCCACGCTCGCCTCGGTCATCACCGCCTCGGTGGTCAGCGGCATGATCTCGGAGACCGAGCCGACGAAGGTCGTCTTGCCGACCCCGAAACCGCCGGCGACGACGATCTTGGTCGAGGTCTTGCCGCTGCTTTGATTTTGCATGATCGCCCGGGGATCAGAGCTTCCGGAGGCCACTGAGCACCCTCTCCAAGAATTCCATCGACGGTCCGTCTCCCACGACCATTCCGTTCTCGTGGATGAGGACCAAGCCGAGTCCGGCCATGTCACCGATCAACACCCGCACCACACCCAGAGGCAGCCGCAAGTGGGCCGCGACCTCGGCGACCGACCGGGCCTCCACGCAGAGCCCGCAAATGGAGCGGTGCTCCGGCGTCGCCGGGTTGCTTTGCCCCCGGCCACGCTCGCTGGTGGAGACCAGCGTCTCGATAGCAAGATCATAATCGGTCCGCGTGCGGCCCCTCGTTCGGGCATAGGGTCGCACCAACGAGCCCGTGTCCTGCATTTCCCCGTGATCCGACGGACCACCGGGGATCGCGGGCATCGATCCGGAGATCGACGGCAGCGACTGCGACACGGGCGGCAAGGACTGCGACAGGGACGGCATCGAACCCGACGGCGGGCCGCTGTCGTGGCGCCCTTGCCCGCGGGAACCGCTCCCGGCCTGCGAATCCCAGCCCCGAGAATCCCAACCGGACGACTGCCGGCCGTGCGCGCCCGCACCGGGCGAGCTGTGGCCGTAGGGCAGGTCCAGCGGTGAACCCTGGTCCTGCGGAGCAGGGTTCGACGGTCCCGGCACGGAACCCGACGACACCGACGGCATCGAGGACGACGACATCCCGGAACCGAACAGGTCGGCTCCGGGTCCGCCGAACAGCGCACGGCTGTAGTCGGAACCGCCCGACGAACCGGGCCACGATTCCGGTTGCCCGCCGCGCGGATCGTCGACGAAGTCGTCCTGCCAGGAGTCGGCTCCGCCGCCGCGGTTGTACATCCGGAACAGGTCGCCGTCCCAGTTCGGATCGGGACCGGAGTTCATGACGAATCCCCCTCACACGTCGCCGATTCGAACGGCACGGCGAGAATCATCGCCGGACCATGCCCTGCAACTGCGCGCGCAGTTCGGGCGTGAGCTGCTTGCCGACCCGCTCCACGAGCAGGGTCATCTCGTAGGCCACCAGGCCGATGTCGGCGTTCGGAGCCGCCAACACCGCCAGGCAGGACCCGTCGCTGATGGACATGAGGAACAGGTAGCCCTGCTCCATCTCCACGACGGTCTGCGTGACGTCGCCCGCCTCGAAGCAGCGCGCTGCGCCCTGCGTGAGGCTGACGAGCCCGGAGGCGACCGCGGACAGCTGCTCGGCGCGATCCCGCGGCAGGCCCTGCGAACCTGCCAGCAGGAGGCCGTCCGCGGAGACCACGACGGAGTGCGCGACGCCGGGAACCCGGCGCACGAAATCGGTGATCAGCCAACTGAAGCTGTTCTGGCTCATGGGTTGCTGGACGGACCCGGTCACTCCTGCTCCTCGGGACGGCTCGGGGTCGAGCGGGGCGGTTCGGTCGAGACTGGTTCTGCCTTTGCGTGCCTACCACGCCGGACGCCGCTCTGGAAGTTGGACATCCGTCCACGAACGGCATCGGCCGAACGCGGTGCGGCAGGTTTCGTCGGCATCGGAGACTGCGTTCGCGGTGCTGCGGAGCCCGGTACCAGGTTCGACTTCGGAACCCGCTTGGGCAGCCCCGCCGCGGTGGTCTCCTGGGTTTGGCGGGTTTGCGCCACCAATGCTTCGGCGGCCTGCCAGCCCACATCCGCCGAACCCCAGCCCGGATCGGGCGGCGTGGCAAGGATGTGCCCGCCGCTGTCCGAACGGCCCGGCGTCGACGTGTCCGCACCACCGGCCGCGGGGTTCTCCCCGCCGACGGCGCTGAACCCGCTGGTCGCGTCGAGCGCATCCGAGCCGCTGATCGGCTCGGGATCGTGCTGCTCCATCGCCTCCCGACGAGCCCGGCGGCCGGTGCTCGCACCGGTGTCCGCCGTCGCGCCGGAGTCCGCCTGGGCGTCGGTGGAGGACTCGGCGGACCGAGTTCCCGAACCGGACGAGTCCAGGCTGAGCGACCCCGCGCTGGGCGCGGTCGCTTCCGGCGTCGGCTCGTCGCTGCCCTCGCGGAACCACTGCGAGAGCACCGCCTCGTAGATCGGCAGCCGCTCCGTCGGAGCGTCGTCGCCCTCGCGGCGGGCCTGGTGCGCGTAGCCCAGCGGCGGCGGGCTCGAAGCCGCCCCCGCCGACGGCGCCGCATCGCGCGGCTCCTCCGCGGGCAGGCCGGCGTCCCAGTCGAAACCGTTCGGCGGACGCGTGATCTGCTGCGTCTTCTCGGCCTCGTACGGGCTGTGGAACAAGTCCTGCGGTTCACCCTGGACACGGCCCAGCGTGGTCGTCACGTCCTCACCCAACTGCGGCGCGTCCAATCCCGGGGGGGCTCCGCACTGGCCGTCGAAGTCCGCGTCGGCGCGGGACTCCTCGTCCGGCCACACCTCGGAGCTCTGCTCCGCGGCCGGGCGGTTCACGGCGGTGGGCGGCTCGGCGTCCGGCCGGACGGCGGCCTGCTCGGCGGTGTGCCAACGCGGCACGTCGCTCACGCCGAACGCATCGCCCGACGCGACGCGGAACGAGTAGTCGCCGGGCTCGTCGCCCGCCGGCTCGTCCTCGGCCCCGTCCTGCCACTGGACGTCCTGCTGCTCGACCTCCGGTTGACGCGCCGCCGCCGGTTCAGGGCTCTGCGGCTCGTCCTGCGGTTCGAGCGCGGGCTCCGGCTCGTCCTCCTCGGTGATCCACACCGGGGAGACGTGCGTCTTCTCGATGCCGCCGTGCCCGTTGCTGCTCACCGGCACCTGCGTGGTGCGGGAGGGCTCCGGGTCGGTGCCGGACGGCTCCACCGGCGGCAGCTGCGACGCCGAGTCCGCCGGGCGGCCGTTGGAGGCGGCCCCGCCGAACGCGGCGGCCAGACCCAGGTGGGTGCCGGTGTCGGTCGCGTCCCGGTCGTCCGCGGAGACCCGCTGCACGTCGGGCATCGGCCGCGGACCGTCCGGGGTCAGCTGCACGACGAACTCGCCGGAGAGCCGCACGCTGGCGGTCACACCGCCTTCGAGGTCGCCGTTGTTGCGCAGGTCCACCCGGATGTCGTGGCGGCGGGCCAGCTGCCCGACCACGTACAGGCCCATCCGGCGGGACACCGCGACGTCGATCTCCGGGGGCCGGGTGAGGCGCTCGTTGATCTCGCCGAGCTCGGCGGCGTCGATGCCCACGCCGCGGTCCCGGATCTCCAGCACCAGTTCCTGCCTGCGGTAGGCGGTGCGGACGGTGACGTCGGTGTCCGGGTTGGAGAACACCGTGGCGTTCTCCAGCAGCTCCGCCACCAGGTGCACGAAGTCGTTGACCACGCGGCCCTGGATGCCCAGTTCCGGCGAGTCGGCGACCGAGACGCGGGTGTACTGCTCCACCTCGGACACGGCGGCGCCGACGACCTCGGTCAGCGGGACCGGCTGCATCATCCGCCGCGTCAGGTCGGTGCCACCGAGAATCAGGAGGTTCTCGTTGTTCCGGCGCATGCGGGTCGCCAGGTGGTCCAGCTCGAACAGGCTGGAGAGCTGGTCCGGGTCCTGCTCGTCCTGCTCCAGCCGGTCGATCAGGGACAGCTGCCGCTGCACCAGGGTCTGACTGCGGCGGGCCAGGTTCACGAACAGGTCGTTGACGTTGTTCCGCAGCAGTGCCTGCTCGGAGGCCAGGCGCAGCGCCTGCGAGTGCACCGCGTCGAACGAGCGGGCGACCTTGCCGATCTCCTCCCGGCTGTAGACCGGGATCGGCTCGATGTGCGTGAGCGAACCCGAGCCCGGACCGGAGTCCGTCAGGATCGAACGCACCGCCTCCGGCAGCCCGCGGTCGGCCACGTCCAGCGCCGAGCGGCGCAGCGTGCGCAGCGAACCCAGCAGGGACCGCGCGATGACCAGGGCGACGGCGAGCGCCACGACCAGGGCCAGCAGCGTGGCGACGCTGATCGCGATGGTGCGCTGCTGGGCTCCGGAGGCCGCGTCGTTGGCCGCTTCCTCCAGGCGCTCGTGCAGCGTGCCGCCGACCTTGTCGATCAGGTCCACGCTGTTGTTCGCGACCGCGTCCCACTCCTGCGGGTTCAGGCCGCTGAGCGACTGCTCGGCGCTGTCGAAGGCCAGCGCGGTCTGCGACATGCTGTTCGCGCGGTCGACGTCGGCACCGGTGACGGTGTCCCGGTACAGCTGCTGCTGCGGTTCCGTGGCAACGGCGTTGAAGTCGCTGATCGCCGTCTGCAGCTGTGCCTCGGCGGCGAGCAGCTGGCGGTTCTGGTCGGTGCGGAACTGGCCCGCCCGGATCGCGTCGTTGAGCAGCGCGGCCCGGACCGAGGCCGCTTCCTGCGCGTCCGCGACGGCGTTGGTCGCCAGCGTCAGCCGCAGCAGGTTGGAGTCGCCGATGTTGCTGACGCTCTGCTGACCGAGGTCGAGCAGCGCGCTGATGCTCTGGCTGTAGGTGCGCAGCACGCCTTCCGGCGGGTACTGGGTCGTGTCGACCGAGTCGCGCAGGCTCTTGAGCCGACCGTCCAGGTTGCCCGCCGCGATGCGGTACGGGGCGGCGACGTCGGAGTCGTTCTGCCCGATCAGGCCTTGGAACTCGCCGAGTTCGGTGTCGACGGCGCCGCGGGCCTCCTCCATCGGGACCCGGTCACCGGACCGGCCGGCGGCGACGTGGGCGACCGCGAGGTCGCGTTCGCGCTGCAAGGCGTGCGTCAGGTCGTCGGCGGCCTTCTCCAGGTGCACCTGCTGGTGCGTCCGTTCGAGCAGACGGGCTTCCCTGAACCCGTCGTAGATGTGCAGGCCGCCGAAGACGACCGCACTGATCAGTGGGATGAGCAGGACCGCTAACAGCTTGGTGCGCAGTCGCCAGTTACTCAGTCGCCAGTCGCCGGGACCACTGTCCTGACCGGACCGCGGATGCGCGGAACCCAGGTCCAGCGAAGCACTTTGACTATCGGTGCCGAGCAACTGACCTTCGGTGCCGAGCGCCTCGCCCATGTGGTGGATACCGGCGTCCGCCTGCTCCGTGCGGCTCAGGCGCTCGCGACCTGTGTCTCCTCGGGCCACTCCAGGCTTCCTCTTCCGACAGCAGCGGAGGCTCGCACCGCTCACGAAAAATCTACACTTGCACCGCGCTCAGGATCGAACCTGCAGCTCAGCAGGCCGAATCTCGCCACGGAAGGCGGACCGGCACCCGTTGTGACGGTACCGGGACGCCCAGCGTTCCAGCGCAGCACAGGGTACTTGCGACGACCGTCGACGGGGAAGTGGGTAAGGACACGGAAGGTAACGTACCCGGGCGCTGCCTTCACTCCAAAGAGGAGCATCGGCAGTCTTGACCTAGCCCATCACTCACCGTGTCCGTCGCGCGTTCCGGATATCCGAAACGCCCGACCTACCACCCGTTCGGGCTATCACCTAGGCTCACGACCGGCTCTGCGGCTCCGCGAGTCCCGGTCGATCGACGACCGCCGTACTACAAGCACTGAGAGCACCTTAGAGCCGAGCTCATCGACACCGTCGCCTGGGTGATCATCATCCGTTCGACCAGCGACGACAGTGCCGCCGTGGGCCGTTCGCAGCACGTGGTACGCCCACCTGCCGACCGGCGCCCGGACCCGCTCGGCCCGAGCCCGCGACACCGGGACATCCACGCCGTTCAGCGAGGAGAGACAGTCAGGATGCGCACCGCCTCCGGCAGCGAGACCCGCCCCCGCCGCGATCCCTGCGCACCGCCGGAAAGGAGCTGACCGGTGGCCCGACTCGCTCGCGGCCTGGCCGGACTGGCCGGCCTGCTGGTGCTCTGGGAGCTCTGCTGCGCGCTCGGCGTGCTCGACGCCCGCTTCATCCCGCCGCCCTCCACGGTGGGACCGCGCATCGTCGAACTGCTCGGCACCGACGCGGAGTTCGCGCTGGACACCATCGCGACCATCCTGACCTTCCTCATCGCGCTCGGGCTCGCCGCGCTGATCGCGATCCCGCTGGGCCTGCTGCTGGGCAGCGTCCGCCCCGCCCGGGTCGCGGGCCTCACCGTCGTCGAGTTCCTGCGCCCGCTGCCCGCGGTGGCGCTGCTGCCGCTGTTCATGCTGCTGCTCGGCTCCGGCCCCGAGACCAAGATCGTGCTCGCCACCTACGCCGCGCTGTGGCCGATCCTGTTCAACACCATGTACGCGCTGGACGAGATGGACCCGCTCTACACCGACATCGCGCGGTCCTTCGGCTTCGGCAAGGTGCGCACCATGTTCACCGTGGCGCTGCCGCACGCGGCGCCGTTCATCGCCACCGGCATCCGCATCTCGGCCTCGATCGCGCTGGTCGTCGTGGTCGTCGTGGAGCTCATCGCGGGCGGGGCCCGCGGCGTGGGCACCTTCATCCTCGAAGCGAGCAGCGGCGGCGGGCAGATGGACCTGGTGCTCGCGGGCACGGTCATCGTCGGCGCCATCGGATACCTGATCAACTCCGGGCTGCAGCAGGCGCAACGCCGGCTGTTCGGCTGGACCGAGAGCCGGGAGGAACTGTGACGCTACTCCGGAACTTCCTGGGCAAGTGGGGTCTGCTGCTGATCGCGGTGGTGCTCTGGGAGCTCGCCACCCGCGCCGCGGGCAACGTCTACTTCCTGCCGCCGACGGAGATCGTGGCGCACGCCTGGGAGATCTGGCTGACCGGGCCCGCCTCGCAGCTGTGGCTGACCGACGCCGTCTTCCGCGACGTGCTGCCCAGCCTGGGCAGGCTGTTCGGCGGCTGGCTGATCTCCGGCGTGATCGGCGTGGTCGTCGGCATCGCGCTCGGCCGCTCCCGCACGGCCACCGAGTACGTCGGGCCGCTGCTGGACTTCTGCCGCTCGCTGCCGACCCCGGCGCTGGTGCCGCTGTTCCTCGTGCTGTTCAGCCTGGGCACGCCGATGCAGCTGGCGACGATCATCTTCGGCACCGTGTTCACCGTCGTGCTCAACACCGCCGACGGCGCGGCCTCGGTGGACGCCGTCAAGCAGCACACCGCCGCGGCGTTCCGCATCGGGCGCTGGCAGTGGTGGACGCGGATCGTGCTGCCCGCCGCCGCACCCAAGATCTTCGCTGGGCTGCGGGTCAGCCTCTCGCAGGCGCTGATCCTGATGGTGGTGTCCGAGATGGTCGGCGCCAGCTCCGGCCTCGGCTTCCAGCTGATCTACGCGCAGCAGCAGTTCGAGTTCCCCGACCTGTGGGCCGGGATCGTGCTGCTGGCGCTGCTGGGCTACCTGCTCAACACCGGCCTGCTCGCGGTGCAGCGGCGCGCGCTGAGCTGGCAGCAAGTCTCCGACCAGCCCGCTCAAGCGAAAGGATGACCGTGAGCACCATGCTGGAAGTGACCGGGCTCGGGCACACCTACCCCGGGAAGCAGCGGCACGTCGCCATCGAGGAGCTGGGCTTCGCGGTGCGCACCGGCGAGCTCACCTGCATCGTCGGCCCGTCCGGCTGCGGCAAGTCGACGCTGCTGCGCATCATCGGCGGACTGCAGCGCCCGACTTCGGGCAGCATCGCGCTGCGCGGCACCGAGATCGACGGCGTGCCCGAGGACCTCGCCGTGGTGTTCCAGGACTACAGCCGCTCGCTGTTCCCCTGGATGACGGTGCGCGGCAACGTGGAGTTCCCGCTGCGCACGCGCTCGGTGAACCGCCGGGAACGCGCCGAGGAGGCGCTGGCCTGGGTCGGGCTCTCGGACGCGGCGAAGAAGTACCCGTGGCAGCTCTCCGGCGGCATGCAGCAGCGCGTCGCCATCGCCCGCGCGCTGGCCACCCGGCCGGCGCTGCTGCTGATGGACGAGCCGTTCGCGTCCGTCGACGCGCAGACCCGGTTCGAGCTGGAGGACCTGCTGCTGTCGGTGCGCCGGGAGTACGGCAGCACGATCCTGCTGGTCACCCACGACATCGACGAGAGCATCTACCTGGGCGACCGGGTGCTGGTGCTGTCCAAGTCGCCCGCGACGGTGGTGGCGGAGCTGGACGTGCCGCTGGGCTCGCAGCGGGACCAGATCGGCACCCGCGCCTCGGCGGAGTTCGTGCGGCTGCGCAGCCACGTGGCGCGGCTGCTGCACTCGCCCGCGGCGACCGCCGACCCGCGCGCGGCGGTCTCCGGCGGCGCCACCGCGGAGTGATCCCGGCCACCTGACGACGCGACACCCGCCGCCCGCCCCTCGGCGCGCGGCGGGCACATCGCTTCGGAACGTGATCGCCGAGTCCGGTGAATTCTGGTCCCGGACGCCATTCACGGCCCCGAATCCGAGTACTTACTCGGAAGTAGTGATCACTCTCCGAATACGGGCTCCGGGTGAATCATGAAAAGACTGGGGAAAATCCCAGAATTGCCGTCCGCACCCGGAGCTCGGATTGTTCGCGAGGGATTCCCCCCGAATTCGGGAATTCGATCAGTACAGTTTCCGGCCGCTCGGCGCGACCGGGACGTGCAGCACCGTCGGCCCCGGTTCGGCCAGCGCCGCGCGCAGCTCACGGTCCAGCTCCGCCAGGTCCTCCACCCGGCGCGCCGAGCAGCCCAGCCCGCGCGCGACCGCGACGAAGTCGATGCCGCCGAGCGCGACACCGGGCATCTTGCCGTCGGAGCCGACCTCGCCGAGCACCCGCACCGCCGCGTACTCCTCGTTGTCCAGCACCAGCATCGTCAGCGACGCGTGCTCCTTGGCGGCCGTCCACAGCGCCTGGATGCCGTACATGCTGGCGCCGTCACCGATGATGCCCAGCACCGGACGGGACGGGGCGGCCAGCGCCGACCCGACCAGCGCGGAGATCCCGTAGCCCAGCGAACCGCTGGCCCCGGCGTGGAAGTCCTGGTCGGGCGAGTGGAACGGCAGGTGCCGCTGGATCGTCTGCTTGTGCGTCGGCGCCTCGGTGACCACCACGGCGTCCGCGGGCAGCAGCTCGTGCACCAGGCTGATCACGTGATCGGCCTGCGGCGGGTTGGTCAGCTCCGGCAGTTCCGGGCGCTCCCAGGCCGTGGCGGCGGGCCGATCGGACGGCGCGACCTCGCCCAGCAGCTGCCGCAGCGCCGGGGCGAGCCCCGCGTGCACGCCCCGCAGGTGCTGGGTGCGGGCCAGGATCTCCGGGTCGTCGCTGATCACGTAGCCCTGCGGCCTGCGGTGCTCCGGTTCGCCGCGGTAGACGTGGTAGGTGAACGCGGGCGCCCCGAACACCGCGACCAGGTCGTGGTCGCGCAGCGCGGCGGCCACCGCCGGTTCCGCGGGCTGCAGGAACCCGGCGAACTGCGGGTGCGTCTCCGGGAACGAGGAGCGCGAGACCATCGGCGAGATCCACACCGCGGCGCCGGTGCGCTCGGCCAGCTCCACCAGGTCGGCGACGGCGCCCGCCTCGATGACGGCGGGCCCCACGACGAAGGCGGGGCGCTCGCAGTCGCGCAGCGCGGTGGCGAGCTCGGTGATCACCGCCGGGTCCGCCGCGGGCGCGGCGACGGGGTGCGGGGCCGTGACGGGCTCACCCGGCTGGTCCCAGTCGTCGGCAGGCACGGACAGGAAGACCGGGCCGCGCGGACCTTGCATCGCCAGTTGGTACGCCCTGATCAGCGCCAGCGGAACGTCGGCGGCGCGGGCGGGCTCCAGCGACCACTTCACGTACGGCTTGGGGAACTGCGCGGCTTCGGTCGCGCCGAGGAAGGGGTCGTGCGGCAGCAACCTGCGGTCCTGCTGGCCGGCCAGCACGATCATCGGCGTGCGGTTGCGGTAGGCGCCGAACACCGCTCCGAGCGCGTGCCCGACCCCGCCGGCGGAGTGCAGGTTGACCAGCACCGCGTTGCCCGTCTGCTGGGCGTACCCGTCGGCCATCGAGGTCACGACGGACTCCTGCAGCCCGAGCACGTAGCGGAAGTCGTCCGGCCACTGGTCCAGGAACGGCACCTCGGTCGTGCCGGGGTTGCCGAAGACGGTCGTCAACCCGAGATCGCGCATAAGGCCGCGCGTGACGTCGCGCACGGTCGGCCCACCTGAAGCCTCCATCAGCATTCTCCTCAGCAGCGGCCGCACATTCACATATTTCCCTCAATGCGAGAAAAAAGCGTCGCCGACCGACATCGTGCTACACCGAGCCCCAATGTAATTACAGTTGGTCACGGGGAACTAGATCACCTTGACACGCTCGGGTAAGTGCGATTCCAATCCTATTGCAGCCTGTTTAGCAGGCCAGACGTGGGCTTCCGGCGCGCCACCCCGCTCGGGCACCTCCGTCCCCCTTTACGCACGCTCGCCCGAGGAGGCACCCCCGCATGCCGAGCAGACCGACCGGATCCGCATCTCGCGGAAGGCGCCGCGCGACCCGCGCGCTGCTGTCCATTGCCGCCATCGGCATCACGACCTTCACGCTGAGCGGCTGCGGTCTGCTCAGCGGCTCCGACGGGGCGAGCGGCGACAGCAGTGGTGGCAAGCTGGAGAAGGACACGGTCGTGGTGGGTTCGCTGCCCGCGCTGTCCCAGGCTCCGATCGCGGTGGCGCAGGCCAAGGGCTACTTCGCCGACGAGGGCCTCACCGTCAAGGTGCAGCCGGTCTCCGACGGCCCGGCGGCGCTGACCTCGCTGATCTCCGGTCAGAACGACGTGAGCCTCGGCAGCTACACCGCGCCGATCAAGGCGCAGGCCACCGGCGCGGCCGACCTCAAGATCATCAGCGAGATGATGATCTCGGTGCCGAACACCATGAACATCATGGTGCTGCCCGGGTCCAAGATCAAGAAGCCGGAGGACCTGGCCGGCGCCAAGATCGCCTACAGCGCGCCCGGCGCCATCACCGACATCGGCACCAAGGCCGCGCTGCAGGACCGGGGCATCAACGTCTCCGACGACCAGTTCGTGCGCTTCGGCTTCCCCGACATGCTGCCCGCGCTGCAGAACGGCCAGATCGACGCCGCGGTGATGACCGAACCCTTCATCACCCAGGCCGCCAAGAACGCCGGCGCCGTCTCGATCATGGACGCGTTCTCCGGCGGCACCGCGGACTTCCCGGTGGCCGGCGCCATGACCACGGCGAAGTTCGCCGAGGAGAACCCGGAGACGCTGAAGGCCTTCCAGCGGGCCGTGCAGCGGGCGCAGGTGGCCGGGCAGAACCGCGCCGAGGTCACCCCGCTGCTCCCGCAGTTCGCCAAGATCACCCCGGAGCTGGCGCCGATCGTGGAGCTCGGCAAGATCCCGACCTCGATGGACGCCTCCCGGCTGCAGCGGGTCGCGGACCTGATGCAGCGCTTCGGGCAGATCGACAAGAAGGTCGATGTCTCCACGATGCTGGTCCAACCGCCTCCGTTGGAGCAGAATTCGACCGGTGGCGCGTGATCACGCACCACTAGGCAGCTGAAGCCGGATCGCCGGCGACCGGGGCGGGTCGCCGGCGAACTGCTGTCGGTCCCCGTGCTCCGCCCGACGAGGAGGCCCCGGCCATGTCCGCTTCACCTCGACGGTTACCGGCCAGGCCGCTGTCCCGGCGCGGCCTGCTCGCCGCGGCGGGCTCCGCCGCGCTGCTCACCACCAGCGGCTGCGGGCTGCTCGGCCGCGCGCGGGACGACGGCGGGAACGACCGCGTCGAACAGGCCACGATCACCGTGGGCACGCTGCCGACCACGGAGTACGCGCCGCTGGCGCTGGCCGTGCGGCGCGGCTACTTCCAGCACGAAGGCCTCCAGGTCGAGATCACCAAGGCCACCGACGGCAGCGCCGCGCTCACCTCGCTGATCAGCGGCGAGTACGACGTGGCCCTGAGCAGCTACGTGCCGCTGCTGACCGCGCAGTCCCGAGGCGCGGCCGACCTGCGCATCGTCGCCGACGCCGGAGCCGCCGCGCCCGGCACCGCCGTCGTGATGGTCCCGCCCGACTCACCCGTCCGCGGGCCCGCCGACCTGGTGGGCCGGGTCGTCGGCGTCAGCGCCATCGGCACCGTCTCCGACCTGCTGGTCAAATCCGCGCTGCACGACGCGGGCGTGCCCACCGACCGCGTGGAGCTGGCGCCGATCTCGTTCCCGAACATGCCCGCGGCCCTCGCGCAGCGGCGCCTCGACGCGGCGCTGGTCACGGAACCCTTCATCACCATCGCCACCCGCGAAGGCAGCGCGCGCACCGCGTTCGACACGGCCGTCGGGCCCGCCGAAGGACTGCCGCTGTCCGGGTACGGCGCCACCGCGCGCTTCGTGCAGGACAACCCGCGCACGGTCGCCGCGTTCCAGCGCGGCCTCACCCGCGCCACGCTGGAGGCCAGGGACCGCCGGACGGTGGAGCCGCTGCTGCCCGACGTCGCGCGGATCTCCCCGGAGGTCGCCGCCGAGACGGAGCTGGTCACCTACCGCGCGGTGCCCGACGGCACCCAGATGCAGCGCGTCGCGGACCTGATGCACAGCTTCACCTTCATCGATCATCCGCTAGACGCGACAACGCTCATCGCTTCTGGGGCTTGATGGCTGCTCGTTCTGCGTAGGGGTTGGGTGGCGGAACCTCCGTCGTCTTCTCGCTGCGGGATCTTTTTCCCAAGTGGCTCCGCCACGAGGGAAAAAGCTGTCCTCGCGAGAAGACGACGGAGAACCCGCGGCGGTGCCGGTTGCGTGCTGGGTCACTGCTCAGCGGCTTCGCCGCTGACAGGACGATGGTCGTCTGAGCGGCTGGGCGGCGGCTGCGGGGGTACGTCGTCAGTAGAGGTGGCGTTGTTCTGCTCCTACCTTGATGTGGAGCAGGTGGGGGCCTTGGGTGAGCGTGGTCAGGGCCTCGGTTAGCTCCGCGGGGGTGCTGATCGTGGTGGCGGGGCAGCCGAGGCTGCGGGCGAGGGCGGCGAAGTCCGTGCCGCCCAGCTCGACGCCGGGCAGCTTGCGCCCGCCGCCGGCCTCGCCGAGCACGGCGACCGCCGCGTAGCGGGCGTTGTCCAGGATCGCGAACGTGACCGGGGCCTGCTCGCGCACCGCCGACCACACGGCCTGGATGCCGTACATGCTGGAGCCGTCGCCGAGCAGCGCCAGCACCGGCCGCGACGAACCGCCGATCGCCGCCCCGACCGCGGCGCCGATGCCGTAGCCCAGCGCCCCGGAGGCGCAGGCGAAGAAACCGCCGTCCCGCGAGGTGATCGGGAAGTGGTCGTGCAGGTCGTTGCGGTGGCTCGGCGCCTCCTCGACCACCACCGCGTCGGCGGGCCACGCCGCGCGGAGCTCGGCGAGCACGTAGGCGGCGCTCAGCGGCGTGCTCGCCGCCGGGCGCGGCGGCCCGGCCGCCCGCGCGGGCTCGACGCGCTCTCCCGGTGAGCCGGGGCCGACGAGTTCGGCGACGCCGCGGACCGCGTGCGCCACGGTGCCCAGCACTCCCCTGCCGCGCCGGGCGCGGGCGAGCACCTCGGGATCGTCGTGCACGAGGAACATCTCCGGCAGTTCGGCCTCCGCCTCGCCCCGGTAGACGTGGTAGGTGAACGCGGGCGCACCCCACACCACGACGAGGTCGTGGGCCGCGAGCTCGGCGGCCAGCAGGCGCCGCTCCGGCTGCAGGAAACCGGCGAACCGCGGGTGGTCCTCGGGGAACGAGCAGCGCGGCGACAGCGGCGCCGTCCACACCGCGGCCCGGGTGCGCTCGGCGAGCTCCACCAGCTCCGGCACCACCCCGTCGTGGTCGACGGCCGGTCCGACGACGAAGGCCGGGCGCTCGCTGCCGTCCAGCGCGGCGGCCAGCTCCGCGACCGCGTCCGGATCCGGCGCGGGACCGGGGGTGACCGGGCGCGGCGGGACGTCGGAGGCCGGCCGGTCCCAGTCGTCGGCGGGGATGGAGACGAACACCGGGCCCTGCGGCGGGGTCATCGCCACCTGGTGCGCGCGGGCGATCGCGGCGGGCACGTCGGCCGCGCTCGCCGGCTCGTAGCTGAACTTCACGTACGGCTTCGGGAAGGTCGCCGCGTCCGTCGCGCCGAGGAACGGCTCGTCGAACACCAGCGTCCGGGTCTGCTGCCCGGCAGTGACGATCATCGGGGTGCGGTTGCGGTAGGCGGTGAACACGGCGCCCAGGGCGTGCCCGACCCCGCCCGCCGAGTGCAGGTTCACCAGCACCGGGGCCCGCCGCACCTGCGCGTACCCGTCGGCCATCGCGACCACCACGGACTCCTGCAGGCCCAGCACGTAGCGGAAGTCGTCCGGCCAGTCGGTGAGGAAGGGGACCTCGGTGGTGCCGGGATTGCCGAACACGGTGGTCAGCCCCAGCCCGCGCAGCAGTTCCCGCGTGACGTCCCGGACCGTCCGCTCACCCATTACCGACCTCCCGAATCGACTCCCGGATCACCCCAGCACACCCCGCACGCGCCGGTCCACCGGACGAGATCACCGCAGCAGCTCGAAGCAGAACGTCTTCGGCGGGTCGTCGAACACGGCGTAGTTCTCGGCGTCGGCCGGGCAGACCGCTTCGCCCGCGGTGCTGTCGGCGGCCACGACGATCTCGACGGTGGCCGCCGGATCGCCGCACGGGACCTTGGTGTCGATGCCCATCGGGATCGAGATGCCCGCGCTGTTCGCGCCCGGGACCTTCTGGCAGTCGCCGGTGGTCACGTCCGGGATCAGGCACAGCCTGGTGGAGCCCTGGGTGATCTCGGAGTAGTCGCCGTCGCAGCTGTCGTGGTTCCGCTTCGCCTGGACGACCCGGTGGTCGGAGTCCGCGGTTCCGCAGGCGGTGGTCTCGAACGCGAGGTCGTCCTGGGAGTCGTCGGTGATGGCCACGCACTCGCCGACCTCCGGGATGCCGCCGCTCATGCCCGCGAAGGACCGGCCGACGGTGAGCAGGACGCCGATGAGGAGGAACCCGGCGCAGCCGAGCACGCCGCCGAGCACGCCGCGCTTCTTCTTCGGCGGCTGAGCAGGCTGTTGTGGACCAACGGGGTCCGCCTGGGGATAACCCTGTGGACAACTCTGCTGTCCGTGGTCCACTTGTGGATAGCTCGGGGCCTGCTCCCCCGGCTGCACTCCGAGCTGCCCGGCGGCCACTCGCTGGTACCCCAGCTGGCCGTGGCCCGGTTGCCGCGGCGTGCCCAGCGGGAACGACCCCTGCGACGGCGCTGCCGGGAGTCCCGCCGGCGGCCCCCACCGCGTCGGCCGCCCCGGCGACTGCCGAGGATGCCCCGGTGGGTACTGACCTTGCGGCGGAACGCTCACGGCATCTCCTAAATGATCTACGTGCCGAGCGGGAAACCTAGCCGACCGCCACCTCGGCCAGTCCGGAAACCCGCGAATCGTTCCCAGAACCACCCCGTTCCGCCACCGGGTGGCCACTCAGCGGGAGCACGGTCGGACCGAACGCGACCAGTGGAATACTGGAGGACGGTCCGGCCGTTGTTCCGCACGCCGATCACCTGCGCAAAGAGTCGTCCAGCCCGAGGAGCCGCACCCGTGACCGACGGACCGCTCATCGTCCAGTCCGACAAGACCCTGCTGCTCGAAGTCGACCACGCCCAGGCCGACGAGGCCCGCAGCTCCATCGCGCCGTTCGCCGAGCTGGAACGCGCCCCCGAACACGTGCACACCTACCGGATCACCCCGCTGGCGCTGTGGAACGCGCGCGCCGCGGGGCACGACGCCGAGCAGGTCGTGGACGGCCTCGTCCGCTTCTCCCGCTACCCCGTGCCGCAGCCGCTGCTGGTGGACATCGTCGAGACGATGGGCCGGTTCGGCCGGCTGCAGCTCGCCCAGGACCCGGCGCACGGGCTGGTGCTGATCTCGCTGGACCGGGCGGTGCTCGAAGAGATCCTGCGCAACAAGAAGATCATCCCGATGCTCGGCGCCCGCATCGACGACGACACCGTGGCCGTGCACCCCAGCGAGCGCGGCAGGCTCAAGCAGCTGCTGCTCAAGATCGGCTGGCCCGCCGAGGACCTCGCGGGCTACGTCGACGGCGAGGCGCACCCCATCGAACTCGCCGAGGACGGCTGGAGCCTGCGCGACTACCAGCGCCAAGCCGTGCAGTCGTTCTGGGCGGGCGGCTCCGGCGTGGTCGTGCTGCCCTGCGGCGCGGGCAAGACCCTCGTCGGCGCCGCCGCGATGGCCGAAGCGGGCGCGACCACGCTGATCCTCGTCACCAACACCGTCGCGGGCAGGCAGTGGAAGCGGGAGCTGATCGAACGCACCTCGCTCACCGAGGAGGAGATCGGCGAGTACTCCGGCGAGAAGAAGGAGATCCGCCCGGTCACCATCGCCACCTACCAGGTGATCACCCGCAAGTCGAAGGGCGAGTACAAGCACCTGGAGCTGTTCGACTCCCGCGACTGGGGCCTCGTCGTCTACGACGAAGTGCACCTGCTGCCCGCCCCCGTGTTCCGGATGACCGCCGACCTCCAGTCCCGCCGCCGCCTCGGCCTCACCGCCACCCTGGTGCGCGAGGACGGCCGCGAAGGCGACGTGTTCTCGCTGATCGGCCCGAAGCGCTTCGACGCGCCGTGGAAGGACATCGAGTCCCAGGGCTGGATCGCCCCCGCCGACTGCGTCGAGGTCCGGGTCACGCTCACCGACAACGAACGGCTCCAGTACGCGACCTCCGAAGCCGAGGAGCGCTACAAGGTGTGCTCCACCGCGCGCACCAAAGCCCCGGTCGTGCGCGCCATCCTCGACCAGCACCCCGGTGAGCCGGCGCTGGTCATCGGCGCCTACCTGGAGCAGCTGCACGAGCTCGGCGAAGCGCTCGACGCCCCGATCATCGAAGGCTCGACGAAGAACAAGGAACGCGAGAAGCTGTTCGACGCCTTCCGCAACGGCGAGATCAGCAGGCTCGTCGTGTCGAAGGTGGCGAACTTCTCCATCGACCTGCCGGAGGCGTCGGTGGCGGTGCAGGTCTCCGGCACCTTCGGATCCCGCCAGGAGGAGGCGCAGCGGCTGGGCCGGTTGCTGCGGCCGAAGACCGAACGCAAGCAGGCGCACTTCTACTCGGTCGTCTCCCGCGACACACTGGACACCGACTACGCGGCGCACCGGCAGCGGTTCCTCGCCGAGCAGGGCTACGCCTACCGCATCGTGGACGCCGACGACCTGCTCGGACCGGCCCTGCCCGATGTCGGCTGAGCCGCACCCGCGCCCGCGCGACGCGGGACCCGAATTCGGTTGCGGCACCCGCCGCCACGACGCAGGAGCGAGGTCGTATTTTCGTGGTCGTCGGTGAAACCACCCGTGCCTCAGACGGCACCGGTTACCGTTGCGACAGCACACGCAGCACTGGAGATCGGATGACCACCGAGAAGCACAACACCGCGATGGGTGGTGCACACCGGTTCATCGGGCTGGCGGAGAACCTCGAACGTCACGCGGGCACCCCCACGGCCGCGGAGCCGCCCAACGTGCGCGGCGAGAACCGCGGCTACGGGCTGGTGTTCTTCCACCTGGAGCAGTACCACCTGAGCACCGTGATCAGCTCGGGTCTGCGGTTCCAGCCGCTGGGCGCGGACCCGGCGCAGGAGCTGGCGTGCACCGTCTACAAGGAGCAGGCGGAAGCGGCCCGGCACCTGGTGGACGTGACGTCCGAACTGCTGGTGCAGAGCGGCACGCACCTCGTGCCGGACCAGATCGTGCCGAACGAGAACCCGCTGCTGCCGGACACCGAGTTCTACGGCGTCCTGGCCAGCGGCCACCCGCTGTTCCCACCGGAGTTCACCCGGTTCACCGATCCCGACGGCACCGAGCAGCTGCAGGTGTACACGCTGCTGCCGGTGACCCTGGGCGAGCTGAACTACATCCTCGACAACGGGGTGACCGCGCTGCGCCAGCAGTGGGCCCGCTTCGAGGTCGACGTGTTCGACCTGGGCCGCCCCAGCGTCGCCTGACGCCGCGCGGAACCCGATCGCACCGGCCTCCCGCGCGGGGGCCGGCGCTTCGCGTCGTGCGCCCCACGACGTCCTGGCACGCACCTCCCGCGTCCGCTCGGGTCCGCGGGAAGGCCGCTCCGGCGAGACGATGACGCGGGCACCCGAATTCGGGAGGAACGCCGTGGTGACGGCCGAGCCGGAAGGACCAGACATGACCGCGAACGGGTCGACGATCAGCTTGGCCGAGCTCGACGCGGTCCGCGTGTACGGCCTACCCATGCGCACCCGGTTCCGCGGCATCACCCGCAGGCAGGGCGTGCTGCTCGGCGGCCCGGCCGGGTGGGGCGAGTTCTGCCCGTTCGAGGACTACGACGACGCCGCGTCCGTGCCCTGGCTGGCCGCGGCGCTGGAAGCCTGCGCCGGTGACTGGCCGGAACCGGTGCGCGACCAGGTGCCGGTGAACTGCACGGTGCCCGCCGTGGACGCCGCGAAGGCGCACGCGATCGTCGCCGCCTCCGGCTGCACCACGGCGAAGGTCAAGGTCGCCGAACGCTCCCAGACCCCCGCCGACGACGTCGAACGCGTCGCCGCCGTCCGGGACGCGCTGGGGCCGACCGGGGCGATCCGGGTGGACGCGAACGCCGCCTGGGACGTGGACACCGCCATCGCCCGCATCGCCGAGCTGGACCGGGCCGCGGGCGGCCTCGAATACGTGGAGCAGCCCAGCCCGACCATCGAGGACCTCGCCGCGGTGCGCCGCAAGGTGCAGGTGCGCATCGCCGCCGACGAGTCCATCCGCCGCGCCGAGGACCCGCTGAAGGTCGCCGTCGCCGAGGCCGCCGACGTCGCCGTGCTCAAGGCGGCCCCGCTGGGCGGGGTGCGGCGCGCGCTGCGAGTCGCGGAGGCGTGCGGGCTGCCGTGCGTGGTGTCCTCCGCCGTGGAGACCAGCGTGGGTCTCGCCGCGCAGCTCGCGCTGGCCGGGGCGCTGCCGGAGCTGCCCTTCGCGTGCGGGCTGGGGACCATGTCGCTGCTGGACGGGGACGTGGTCAGCGACTCGCTGGTGCCGCGCGCGGGCGTGCTGCCGGTGCCGCGGCGCGCTCCGCTGCCGGACCCGGCGCGGGTCGCCGCCGCCACCCCCGGCGCCGAGGACCAGCGCCGCTGGCTAGACCGCCTGGTCCGCGTGCACACCCTCCTCACCACCCGCTGACCCACCCGGTTCGAAGTGAGCGGACCGTTCGTCCAATCCCGTTGGACGAACAGTCCGCTCACGCAACCACCCCACTCGACCGGCGAGCAGTCGACCCAGATGAAGTGAACGGACCGCCTGCCCAATCCCGTTGGACGAACGGTCCGTTCACTCGAACCCGCCTCGCGAGCGCTACGCCCCTGGGAGCAGTGGTTCACCGAGTGAACGGACCATCTGTCCGAACCCGTTGGACGAACGGTCCGTTCACTCCCTTCGGGTCGGGGTGGTGGGCGGGATGGTTGGGTGGAAGCATGACCGGCTCCGCGCAGTCCCTGCCCCACCTGGTCCGCTGCTGGCAGCGCGGCTGGGGCGTGGCGTGCGGCCTGGCTCCGGCGGATGAGGCGGACGGGGCGCTGCACGTGCTGTCCGGCAAGCCGGGCCGCCACCTGGAGAGCCTCGTGCTCGACGCCGACGGGGACCCCGGGGCGCTGCGCGCGCTCGCCGCGCAGGTCGCCGGTTCACCGCACCCGGACTGGCTGACGGTGCCGACGACGGCGCCGCGCGAGGTGGCGGAGGTGCTGGGCGAGGAAGGGCTCCGGCTCGCCGCCGAGCAGGAGCACTTCATGACGATCGACCTGCGCGAACACCCGGACCTCCCGGTCGCCGCCCCGTACGCGGTGTCGCTGGACCGGGACGGGCCGATCCTCGACATCCGGATCGTCGACGAGCACGACCGTCCCGCCGCCCACGGCGTCATGGTGGTGCTGGACGGGGTGGCCGTGGCGCACAACATCGCCACCTACCGCACGCACCGGCGGCGCGGCCTCGGCGGCGCGGTGATGAGCTCGCTCGTGCGCGCGGCGATCGGACTCGGAGCGGAAACGGGCCTGCTCACCGCCAGCAGGCAGGGCCGACACCTCTACACGGCGCTGGGCTGGGCGAACCGCGCGGGAGTCGTCAGCGCGGGCACGCGCGAACCCCGCAGGTGACCCCGCGCCTCACGCGCGACGGCGGCGGAGGCGGCGCAGCAGGAGTCCCACGACGAGCACGGCGGCGGCGACGGGCAGCGCGCGCTTGAGCACCGGGGTGCCCGCGGCGCCCAGCAGGTCGATGGCCTCGTCGTTCGGCACGGTGCCACCGGTGATCACCGAGTCGGCGCGCTCGGCGGGGCGCTGGGCGGCGGTGGTGGAGGAGGCCACCGCGTCGGCGGATCCGGCCCGCTCCGAGGCGGGCGAAGTGACCCGCCACGCGGGAGTGCGGCCGACCCGCGCGGCCTTCGCCGCGGCGGACGCCTCGGCCGCCGCGGTCGGGTGCTCGCCGTTCGTCGGCTGCCCGGCGGTGGACTTCGCGGACGTGGCGTCCTTCGCGTCACCGGCCGCCTCACCGGACTTGGCCGCTTCACCGGACTTCGCGGTCTCGCCCGGCTTCGCGGCGCCGCCGGTCGTGCCGGACTTCGCCGCCGGACCCGACCCGGTCGCGCCCGCGGCGCCGGTGTCCTCGCCGGTGAGGCTCCGGGCCAGGTTGCCCGCGAACTGGTTCAGGATCTTGCCGCCCACCTCGGACATCAGCCCGCGCCCGAGCTGAGCCGGTTTGCCCGTCACCTTCAGATCCGTGTCGACCTGCGCCGAGGTGCTGTCCCCGTCCGCGGTGAGCGTGACGGTGACGGTGGCCGCCGCGGTGCCGTTGCCGCGGGAGTCCTTGCCGCTGGCGTCGATGACGACCCGGCGCCCCGCCTCGTCGACCTCCTTGAACGAGCCGGTCCCCTTGTACAGCAAGGAGATCGGGCCCAGCTTCACCTTCACCGAACCGGCGAAGTCGTTGCCCTCGGCGCTGCTGAGGGTGGCGCCGGGCATGCACGGGGCGACCCGCTCGGGGTCGATGATCGCCGGCCACGCCACGTCGACCGGGACCGGAACGGTGAAGTGGTGCTGCATCTGCACGGGACAAGTCCTCCTGGTAGATCGCCGCACGGTGTGCGGGGCGAAGCTCCGCGGGCGTGCGCGCCGGATGCGCACGGCGACGTGGCCCCGACCGGCGACCACCCGCGCCAGTCTCCCCGCGCACGCCGCCGTGCACCAGGGAGGCCGGTGCGCCGCAGGACGCACCGACCCGTCCATTCCTACACCCCGGCGGCGGCGGACACCGCGCGCCCGGTGAGCACCTCGGCGAGGTGCTCCCGGTAGTCCACGTCGGCGCTCGCGTCGGCGGTGGGGCTGGTGCCGTCGGCGGCGTGCCGGGCTGCCTGCCTGATCGCGTCCGCGGTGGCCGGGGCTCCGACCAGCGCCCGTTCCACGCCGGAAGCGCGGATCGGGGTGGCGGCCATGTTGGTGAGCCCGACGCGCGCCTCGGCGATGGTGCCGCCGTCGACTCGGACGGCGGCGGCGACACCGACCATCGACCAGGCCTGGGCGACCCGGTTGAACTTCTCGTAGTGCGCCGACCAGCCCGTCCACTTCGGCAGCCGCACCTCCACCAGCAGTTCGTCCGGTTCGAGGGCGGTGGTGAAGAAGTCCACGAAGAACTCGGCGGCGGGCACCGCGCGGCGCCCGCCGGGTCCGGCGAGCACCATCTCGGCGTCCAGCACCAGCGCGGGCGCGGGCAGGTCCCCGGCCGGGTCCGCGTGCGCGAGCGACCCGCCGAACGTGCCGCGGTGGCGCACCTGCGGGTCGGCGACGGTGCGGGTGGCCAGTTCGAGCAGCGGCAGGTGCTCGTGGACCAGCGGGTCGCGGGTGATCTCGTGGTGGGTGGTCATGGCGCCGATGGCGATGCGGTCGCCGTCGGCGCGGACGCCGCGCAGCTCCGGGATCTTGCCCACGTCGACGACGAGCTGCGGGTCGGCGAGCCGCATCCGCAGCACCGGCAGCAGGCTCTGCCCGCCGCCGAGCACCTTGGCCTCGTCACCGGCCTGCTGCAGCGCCAGCACCGCCTCTTCCACTGTGGACGGTGCGACGTAGTCGAATGCCGCCGGGATCATCGGGTCCCTCCCTGAGTCATCGAACCCATGCCGCCACCGGATTCCGGCGCGGTGGCACCGGAAGCGCGCGCCCCGGTGATCGCCCGCCACACCCGCTGCGGCGAGCAGGGCATCTCCACGTCGGTCACGCCGAACGGCCGCAGCGCGTCCACCACCGCGTTGACCACCGCCGGGGTGGAGGCGATCGTGCCCGCCTCCCCGACGCCCTTCACGCCCAGCGCGTTCGACGTCGCCCGCGTCTCGGTGCGGTCGGTGGCGTACTCCGGCAGGTCCACCGCGGACGGCACCAGGTAGTCCGCGAGCGTCGCCGTGGTGAGCGTGCCGCCCTCGTCGTGGACGGCTTCTTCGAACAGCGCCTGCGCGATGCCCTGCGCGAGCCCGCCGTGCACCTGGCCCTCCACGATGAGCGGGTTCACGACCGCGCCCACGTCGTCCACGCACGCGTACTTCCGGATCCGCACCCGACCGGTCTCGGTGTCCACTTCGACCGCGCACAGGTGGGTGCCGTGCGGGAACGAGAAGTTCTCCGGGTCGAAGGTCGCGTCGGCGTCCAAGCTGGGCTCCACGCCCTCCGGGAGGTCGTGGGCTGCGAACGCGGCCAGCGCCACCTCGCCCAGCGCCGTGGCCCGGTCGGTGCCGCGCACGCCGAACCGGCCCTCGGTGAACTCGACGTCGTCCTCGGCGCACTCCATCAGGTGCGCGGCGATCTTGCGGGCCTTGTCGATCACCTTGTCGGCGGCGGCGACCACCGCCATGCCGCCGACGGCCAGCGACCGCGAACCGTAGGTGTCCAGGCCCTTCGGCGAGCTCTGCGTGTCGCCGTGCAGCACCGCGACGTCCTCGAACGGAACGCCCATCCGGTCGGCGACGATCTGGCTCCACGCCGTCTCGTGGCCTTGGCCGTGCGGTGAGACGCCGGTGACGACCTCGACCTTGCCGGTGGGCAGCACCCGGATCGCCGCGTGCTCCCAGCCGCCCGCGCCGTAGGACAGCGAACCGAGCACGCGGGACGGGGCGAGCCCGCACATCTCGGTGAACGTGGAGATCCCGATGCCCAGCCGCACCGTCGCGCCGCGCCGCGCGCGTTCCGCCTGCTCCGCGCGCAGCTCGTCGTAGCCCAGCAGCCGCATCGCCTTGTCGGTGGCCGCCGCGTAGTCGCCCGAGTCGTAGGTGAGCCCGGAGACCGTGTCGAACGGGAACTCGTCGCGCTCGATCCAGTTCTT
This sequence comes from Saccharopolyspora gloriosae, assembly GCF_014203325.1. Classification (NCBI taxonomy): domain Bacteria; kingdom Bacillati; phylum Actinomycetota; class Actinomycetes; order Pseudonocardiales; family Pseudonocardiaceae; genus Saccharopolyspora; species Saccharopolyspora gloriosae. The sequence continues at coordinate 6,020,666 of NZ_JACHIV010000001.1, forward strand.
GCGGCGCAGCTCCATCGGGTCCATGCCGAGTTCGGCGGCGAGCTCGTCCATCATCCGCTCGATGCCGAACGTGGCCTCCGGCCGGCCCGCGCCGCGGTAGGCGTCGGTGGGTGTCTTGTTGGTGAACACGTTCGTGCAGCTGAAGCGGTAGGCGGGGAACTTGTAGATCCCGTTGAACATGAACGCGCCCAGGATCGGCACGCCGGGCGTGACGAGCCGCAGGTAGGCGCCCATGTCGGCCAGCAGCTCCACCTTCAGCCCGGTGACGGTGCCGTCCCGGCGGGCCGACAGCGACAGCCGCTGCACCTGGTCGCGGCCGTGGTGGGCGGCGACCATCGTCTCGGAGCGCGTCTCCGTCCACTTCACCGGCACGCCGAGCCTGCGGGCCAGCAGGAACGCGATGATCTCCTCCGGCGTCACCTGGAGCTTGCCGCCGAACCCACCGCCCACGTCGGGCGCGATGACGCGGACCTGGTGCTCCGGGACGCCCAGCGTCATCGCCAGCATCAGCCGCAGGATGTGCGGCACCTGGGTGGCCGACCACATCGTGAACTGCTCACCGGTCGGGTCCACGACGACCGAGCGGGGTTCCATGAACGCGGGGATCAGCCGCTGCTGGCGGAACGTGCGGTCCACCCGCACTTCCGCGTCGGCCAGCGCGCGTTCCACGTCGCCACCGGTGCCCGCCTCGGCGGAGTCGAAGGTCCAGGTGGCGCTGCGGTTCGTGCCGAGTTCTTCGTGCACCAGCGGGGAATCCGCAGCAGCGGCGGCGGTGATGTCGAGGACGACGGGCAGGTCGTCGTAGTCCACGTCGATCGCGTCCAGCGCGTCGCGCGCCTCCGCTGCGCTGCGGGCGGCGACGACGGCGACGGCCTCACCGGCGAAGTGCACCGCGTCGACCGCCAGCGACGGTGCCTGCGGGGCCAGCATGTCCTCGGTGATGGGCCACGCGCACGGCAGGCTGCCCTGCTCGTCGGCGAGGTCCCGGCCGGTGAGGACGGCGCGGACTCCGGGCATCCGGCGGGCGCGTTCGGTGTCGATCGAGGCGATCCGGGCGTGCGCTGCGGGGCTGCGCAGCACGGCGAGGTGCAGCATGCCCGGCAGCACCATGTTGTCGGTCCAGCGAGTGCGACCGGTGATCAGCCGGGCGTCCTCCTTGCGCTTGCGGGGGCGGCCGAGTTCCGGCTCCGCAGTGGCGGTCATGGGCGCGTCACCTCCGCCTGCTGCTCGCCGGTGCGCTGCCGCGGGGTGTCGTCGGTGTGCTCCATCGGTGGTCCGGCTCCCGGCTGCATCCGCTGCGCCGCGTCGCGGACGGCCCGGACGATGTTCTGGTAGCCGGTGCAGCGGCAGAGGTTGCCTTCGAGTCCTTCGCGGACCTGCTGGTCGTCCGGGTCCGGTGTTTCGGCGAGCAGGTCCAGCGACTGCATGATCATGCCGGGCGTGCAGAACCCGCATTGCAGCGCGTGGTTGTCGTGGAACGCCTGCTGCATCGGGTGCAGCTCGCCGTCGCGGGCGAGCCCTTCGATCGTGGTGATGTCGTGGCCGTCGGCTTGGACCGCCAGCACGGAACAGGATTTGACGCTGTGCCCGTCCATGTGGACGGTGCAGGCTCCGCAGTTGCTGGTGTCGCAGCCGACGACGGTGCCGACCTTGCCGAGCCGTTCGCGGAGGTGCTGGACGAGCAGTGTGCGGGGTTCGACGTCGTCGGTGTAGTCGGTGCCGTCGACGTTGACGGTGATGCGCGGCATCGGGCCTCCAGAGGACGGGCCGCGGGAGCGCGGGCGTTCGGGAACACGATGACCCCGTTCGAGTGACGGGCGTCACGTCCCCGAGCCTGCTACGCCGCCCCGCCGCAGGCAACCCGGTTCCCATGGCCGGGTGATCCCCGCTCGCCGAGATCTCGACGCGCGCACCGGCCGTTGATCCGCCGACCTCGGCGAACCCGTCAGAAGAGAACGTTCTCCGGCGTCGGCTGGAGGGTGCCAACCCGGAGGCTCCGGACCGGCAGGCGCGGGTAGGGATCACCGGCACCTTCGACCGTGGTCGGCGACTTCCCGGTCATGTCCGCCGGAGTCGCATCGAAGCCGACGGCGGTGAAATCGGTGTCGCCGTACTCGACGCGCACCCCGGAGTAGGCGGTCCCGCCCGGTTCGAGCTGCTGGTCGGCCACCGGCGGGGCGGGGACTTCGACGTAGCCGGTCGGCACCTCGATCGGCGTGCCCTTCGCCGTCACGGGCGTCAAGCGCACCCAGCCGCCGAGCAGGCAGCGCTCCTCGGAGGTGTTGCGCAGTTCCAGCAGGAACGAGCCGGGATCGGCCTGGGCCCGCAAGGTGACCGCGAAGTCCTCACCCGAGCAGTTCGACGCGGAAACGTCCCGCGGAGCAGGGTCCACCGTTGCGGTCGCGGCGGCCTGACCGGTCCCCGTGGTCAGCAGCGCCCCGGCGCACAGTGCCAGGGCAGCGGTGGTGAAGCTCCGCATTCGTCCGTCCCCTCTCGGAAGTCTTTCGCGTGCATTCCTTCCGAGGGACGCGCGGAATCCGCTGCGGTTGCTCCCGCAAGGGGGCGGGAACAACCAGGCCCGGCCGCCGGTGGTCAGCGGTGGATCGGGCCTTCGGTCTCGGCGAGGCGGGCGCCCTGGCCGCCCCAGCGCAGCGCGATCAGCTCCGCCGCGATCGAGACCGCGGTCTCCTCCGGAGTTCGAGCCCCCAGGTCCAGGCCGATCGGCGAGGACAGCCGGGCCAGGTCCGACTCGGACACACCGTTCTCGCGCAGCCGCTGCATCCGGTCGTCGTGGGTCCGCCGCGACCCCATCGCGCCGACGTAGCCGATCCGCTGCCGGAGCGCGAGTTCCAGCACCGGCACGTCGAACTTCGGGTCGTGCGTCAGGACCATCACCGCCGTCCGCGCGTCCAGCCGGCCCGCCTCGGCCTCCGCGGCGAGGTACCGGTGCGGCCAGTCCACGACCACGTCGTCCACGCCGGGGAACCGGCTGCGGGTGGCGAACACGGGCCGCGCGTCGCACACGGTCACCCGGTAGCCGAGGAACGAGCCGATGCGCGCCATCGCGGCGGCGAAGTCGATCGCGCCGAACACCAGCATCCGCGGCGGCGGTTCGAAGGAGTTCACGAACACCCGCATGCCCTCGCCGCGCCGCTGCCCCTCCGGTCCGTACTCCAGGACTCCGCTGCGCCCGCTGGCGAGCATGCCCCGCGCGTCGTCGGCCACCGCGTCGTCGACGCGTCGCTCCCCGAGGCCGCCGCGGGTGCGGTCGTTCCACACCAGCAGGTGCGCCCCGATCCGGGCGGCGTCGGGGTGGTCGACGACGGTCGCGACCGCCACCGGCTCCTCCGCGCGCACCGATTCGGTCACCGCGTCGAAATCGGGGAACGAGGCGCGATCCACCCGCTCCACGAACACGTCGAGGATGCCGCCGCAGGTCAGCCCCACGGCGAACGCGTCGTCGTCGCTGACGCCGTAGCGCTGCAACGCGGCCGGTTCCCCGTCGAGCGCCGCGGTGGCGCGTTCGTACACGGCGCCTTCCACGCAGCCGCCGGAGACGCTGCCGACGGCCTCCCCGGCCTGGGTCACCAGCATCGATGCGCCCGGCGGGCGTGGTGCGGACCGGAAGGTCGCCACCACGGTGCCGAGGCCGACCGCCTCACCGGACTCCCACCGCTTGGCCACCTCATCGAGCACGTCACGCACGAGCCACCTCCGCTGTTCCCGGCCTTTCCCGGGTTTCCGGCCTTTCCCCAGCCATGGACTTCTCAGCGCCGGTGACCCCCGTCGCATTCCCGAGGCGCAGCACCCACGACCACACCCGTTGCAACGAATCGAGGCTGTGCCCGGCGACGAGCCCGTCCAGGTGCGGCAGCGCCGCCACGATCCCGGACTGCACCGGCGCGTACCCCTCGTGCCCGGCGTGCGGGTTCGCCCACACCACGGCGCGGGCCAGCCGCCGCAACCTGCGCAGCTGCTCGTCGAGCAGGCTCACGTCGCCGCGCTCCCAGCCGTCGGAGAACACCACGATCACCGCTCCCCTGGCGACCCCGCGCTGCCCCCACCGGTCCAGGAAGGCCCGCAGCGTTTCGCCGAGCCGGGTGCCGCCGGAGAAGTCCGGCACCGCCTTCGACGCCGCGCGCAGCGCGTGCTCCGGGTCCCGCTGGCGCAGCTGCCGGGTCACGCGGGTCATCCGGGTGCCCAGCGTGAACACCTCGGTGCTCGCCGGGGCGCGGCGGGTCACCACGTGCGCGAAGCGCAGCAGCGCGTCCGCGTACGGGCTCATCGAGCCGGACACGTCGATCAGCAGCACCACCCGGCGCGGCCTGCGGGCCCGGCGGTGCCGGACGAGGCGCAGCGGTTCGCCACCGGTGCGCAGCATCGTCCGCAGCGTCGCGCGGGAATCCAGCGGTCCGCGTCGCGAACGGCTCCACCGCACGGCGGGACGGCTCGGCGGGTCCGGGCGCAACCGCGCGAACAGGCGCCGCAGGTGTTCCCGTTCGGCCGCGCCGAGATCGGCCAGGTCGCGGTGGCGCAGCACCTCGTCGGCGCTGGCCGCCGCCTTGATCGGGTCGTCGTCGGCGGCGTCCTCGTCGGCCTCCCCGGAGGCGAGCGCCGCGATCCGCGTCCGGCGCGGCGCGCTCGGCACCTCGGCGGCGGGCGGCGGTGCCGCGTCGAACCACGAGGTGAACGCCGCGTCGTAGCGGGCGAGGTCCTCCGGGTCGGAGCACAACGTCAACCGGCCCGCCCAGTACACCGCGGACCGCTCGGCGAGGCCGGTGTGCTCGGTCGCGGCGAGGAACGCCTGCACCCGGTCGGGCCCGCACGCCATGCCGGAGTACCGCAGCGACCGGGCGAACCCGACCAGACCGGTGAGCGTGTCCATTCCCCCATTGTGCCGCGAAAAACGCGTCCGGAGGACGCCTGATCGGCAGGACGGGCGGAGTCGCGCTCGCCCGGCACCGGCGGAGCGCTCGAACGCCGACGCCCTCGGCCGTCCCGCTCGCCGCGACGAGCGCGCAGGTCAGGACCCGGTTCGGCGAGTCAGGGCCCACCGGCGCGGAAGGACCTCAGTCCCGATCGTCCGGTTCGCCGAGGATTCCCGAGGCGCGGACCCGGTCGGTGTCCTCGCGGTACTTCAGGACGGCCCCCAGCGTGGCGGCGGCCGAGTCCGCGTCGAAGGTGTCGTCGTCCAGGGCCTGCAACGCCTGCGCCCAGTCCAGCGCCTCGGCGACGCCCGGTGGTTTCACCAGGTCCAGTTCCCGCATCCGCTGCACCGCTTCCGCCACCTGCCCGGCCAGCCGCGGGCGCAGGTCCGGCAACCTGCGGCGCAGGATGCCCACCTCGCGCTCCAGGTCCGGGTGCTCCAGCCAGTGGTAGAGGCAGCGGCGCTTGAGCGCGTCGTGGACTTCGCGGGTGCGGTTCGACGTCAGCACCACCACCGGCGGGACGGTGGCGCGGACCTCGCCGAACTCGGGGATGCTCACCGCGTATTCGGACAGCACCTCCAGCAGGAACGCCTCGAACTCGTCGTCGGCGCGGTCGATCTCGTCGACCAGCAGCACGCACGGCGCTTCCCGCAGCGCGCGCAGCAGCGGGCGGGCCAGCAGGAATCGTTCGGTGTAGAGCGAGGATTCGGCGGCATCCGCGTCCAGCGCGCCCTCGGTGGCGGCCTCCAGGGTCCGCAGGTGCAGCAGCTGCCGCGGGAAGTCCCAGTCGTAGAGGGCCTGCGACGCGTCGATGCCCTCGTGGCACTGCAACCGGATCAGGTCCACGCCCAGCGCCTTGGCCAGCGCCTGCGCGAGCGCGGTCTTGCCGGTCCCCGGCTCCCCTTCGCACAGCAGCGGGCGCCGCATGCTCAGGGCGAGGAACGCGGCGGTCGCGATCCCCGCGTTCGGCAGGTACCCCGCATCGTCCAACGCCGCGGCCACCGCGCTCGGGGACCACATCCCCACCTCACCGTCATCACCCACACCACGAGCGTAAGCGAGCCCCCGCTCACTTCCACCATCCCGCCGAACGTTGTTCAACCTCCGCCAATTTCGCGAGAAGTCGAAGGACGACCCATCCCGGCGTGCTCCCCTCCGACCGACGATCCCCCCTGGCCACGACACCGCGCTCGGGTCGAGATCGAGGCCGTTCGCGTGCGAACCTATTTCGATTTCTCGCGAAATCGCGCGAAATCCGACACGCCGGGGGCGTCAGGCGGCGGAGGGACGGGTGATGTCGGTGAGGTCCACGTTGCGCTGTTCCCAGCGGTCGTAGAGGGCGTCCCTGCCGTAGCGGGCCACCAGCTGCGACTCGGCGCGGGTGATCGGCAGCAGCGTGATCAGCTGCAGCACCGGCGTGCCGTCCTCGTCGAGCAGCACGTCGAACTCGTCGGCGAGGTAGGGGTGCGGCGCGGCGAGCGCGCCCGCGACCTCCGTGCCGGGTAGCAGCGCCCGATCGTTCATGATCAGCGCGCCGTAGCCGACCCGGCTGTTCGACTCGGTGAGCAGCTCGGCGATCACCGAGGTCAGGTGCCGCCCGTACCGCTCCTGGTCGGCGTGCACCGTGCACAGCACCTCTTGCGGCAGCGGCGCGCCCGCGGTGTGCTCGCGCAGGCCGCTGGTCAGCAGCGACACGTACGGGCCGGAGTGGTGGTCGCAGTACACGAGGTGGTAGTCGCGTTCGCGCCCCTCGGTGTCCCGGCTGTCGGCTCCGCGCACGGTGCCGACGTACTTCTCGACGTGCGCGGGAAACCCGCTGAACCGGCTCATGCCGCCACCCCTTCCGTCGAGCCGATCATGTCACGCGCCCGCGCGGAGCCCGGGGCGCCCTGAGCCCGCGCGGTGGGCGAGGTCGGGGTTCGACCGGGGGCGTCCCGGAGGTTCGCGGGCCGCTCGCCCGGCAAGCTGGCGACCATGACCGAGACGACGAACCACCGCTTCGACGAGACCACCGCCCAGGTCGATGCCCCGTCCGCGAGCACCGCGACGGCGGCTCCCGGCGCGGAGCACGTGCCGGGAGCCGAGTCCACCGGCCGCGATCAGACCACCGGCACCACGAACGGCGCCGCCGCGGAACCCGCGTATCGGCGGTTCCGGCGGCGGCGCGACGGGCTGATCGCCGGGGTGTGCGGCGGCGTGGGCGACCTGCTGGGCGTGGACGCCACCCTGGTCCGGGTGGGCCTGGTCGCCGCCACCATCCTCGGCTTCGGTTCGGGAATCCTGCTCTACCTGGTCTGCTGGGTCCTCGTCCCGCAGGACTGAAGGAGATCAGGGCAGCTGCGGCGCCTCCCGGACGAAGACGTCGAGCACCCCGTCGGCGAGCCGGACGGCGCCCTGCGGCCGGGTCTCCCCCGGCACCGTCTGCACCTGTTCGGCCCGGCGGCCCAGCTCCGCGGCGGCGGCGAACCGCTCGTCGGCGACCGCCTGGTTGCCGTCCTGGCGCGCCTGCAGTCCGTCCACCGTGGTCACGAGCGCGTCGCCCCACAGGTCGGTGGCCTGCAGCCAGGGCTCGGAGTCGGCGGCGAAGTCCTTCGGCGCCGAGGACCGGATCCGTTCGGGCGCCTGCGCGATCTGCTGGGCGTAGTCGCGCAGCCCGGCGAGGGCCTTCGCCCGATCGCCCCCGTCCCACTCGCCGCGGAACTCCTCCAGCCGACGTTCCAGCTCCGGCGCGGGCGGCTGCCACGGGGAACCGTTGGCCAGCGGCGACATGCTGTTGAGGTCGAAGAACACCAGCAGCGCCCGGGTGGTCTCCGGGTCGGCCGCCGACGCAGGCCGCAGCGCCGCCGACGGGTCCGTCGCCAGGTAGCGGGCCGCGGCGCGGTGCGCGCGCTGCGCGTCGAAATCGTCGTCGTTCCAGGCGAAGTCGGCGGCGCCGACCTCGACGACCTTGCTGGCCGCGGCCTGGTTCATCGGGTTCACCACGTCGCCGACGAGCTGTTCGCTCAACCCCGGTTCGCGTTCCCCGTACGGCCCGAGCAGCAACCGGCCGACGGACTTGTTGAAGTCGTTGACCGGGTAGTTGTCCCAGAGGAACACCTTCCGGCCCCACACCTGCGCGGCCTTCTCCGCGTCCGAGACGGTGATCTGCTCGGGGATCACGCCGTCCCCGGTCCACATCACCACGACCCGCGGGTCGAGCCCGTCGCGCAGCGCCGTCTTGTACGCCGAGTCGTCGTAGTCGGAGTACTCGGTCGGCACCGTCTGCAGCGGCTGCGCGCCGGGATGGGTGTCGATGAATTCGCGCTGCACCCGGCTGAGCAGTTCGGCTTGCGCGCGGCCCGCGGCGGCTTCGCCCGGTGCGCCGTAGCGCTCCTGGTCTTCGGCGCAGTTCCAGCGGGTGTAGGAGATGTCGTCGAACGGCACGGAGAAGTCCCGCACCCCCGAGTCGTACACGGCCTGCAACTTCGCTTGCAGCGCTTGGAAATCGGCGGGGTCGTTGTAGCAGATCGACGTTCCCGGCGAGAGCGCGAAGGTGAACTTCACGTGGTGCGCCCCGGCCTGGCCGATGAGCTGCTTGACCTCGTCGAGCTTGTCCGCCGGGTACGGCTCGCGCCAGCGCTCCCGGTGGTACGGGTCGTCCTTCGGCGCGTAGATGTAGGTGTTGAGCTTGACGTCGCCGTAGAACGCGAGCTGGTCCATCCGTTCGGCGTGCGTCCACGGGCTGCCGTAGAAGCCTTCGATCGAGCCGCGCAGCGGCATGTTCGGCTGGTCCACGACGCCGACCCCGGCGATCCGGCCGGGCGAGGCGAGCTGGCGCAGCGTCTGCACGCCGTAGTAGGCGCCGGTCGCGTCGTCCGCCCCGAGCACCACGCTGTCCTGCCCGCCGCGGGCCGCGAACACGTAGCCCTCTTCGGGCAGCGAACCGGGGGCTCCCCAGCCGTTGGCCTGCAGGCCCTTCACGATCCCCGGGGCCATCCGGTCACCGATCCGGACCAGCAGTGTCGCGTCCTCGGCGGCCGCGCCGGGTTCGCGCACGACGACGTCGGAGGCACCGGCTTCGCGCAGCACGCGCTGCGCCAGGTCCCGGGTCTGCGGGTCGACGAACGGGTCGACGACGAGTTCGACCTTGCCGCGCACCGCCACGTCGTCGCCGAGCCGTTCCGCCTTCTGCGGCTGCGGCACCACTTCCGGCACTCCTTCGGCCGGGTAGGACGCCGGCCCCGATTCGCCGCCGGTCGGGGGCTGCTGCGGAGGCGGTGCCGCCGCATCGGTGCAGCCCGCGGCGATCAGAGCGGCGCTGAGCAGCATCGCCGCCGCACCACCGACCCGGCGCCACGCACCTGAACTGGCCATCCGCCCGAACCTCCTCAACCCGTAGTACCCGGAACACGCGGCACTCAGGAGATCACACCGCCCCCGCGATCGCCGTGACCTGACCGGCTTGCGCCACCGATTCCCACCACCGCCACCCCCGGAATCCCCCGTTCGACGCCACACCCAGCACCGTCCCTCACCCCAAGGCGACAACCCCCACGAAGACCAACGAAGCAAAACCCACCGTCCCCCACCAAGTCCCTGCCACGAGCGAGCGAAACCACCCCTCCCTCGACAAAGCCGCGCAATGCGCGACAAAGCCCACCTGCCTCGCGGCGAAGCCGTGCCTGGGCGGCGAAGCCGTGCCTGGGCGGCGAAGCCAGCCTGCCTTGCGGCCGTAGGCCGTGCCTGTATTCGCGCAGCGAATAGCCCACGCAAGCAAGCCGACCACCCGCGGGTTCTCAGCGTCCTTCTCGCGAGGACAGCTTTTTCCCTCGTGGCGGAGCCACTCGGGAAAAAGATCCCGCAGCGAGAAGGACGCTGAGGTTCCGCTACCCGGACACCCCAGCAACACCAGCCGTGGAAGCAATCCCTAAAGCCGACCTTCCACGCACCACCGAAACCACACGCCCAAACCCGGGAAGGCTCTAAAACCCGACGCCGCACACCAAGCCGAGCGGGACTCCACAAACCCAGCCACACACCCAAGCCGGGCAGGCTCTAAAACCCGACCCCCCACGCCAAGCCGAGCGAGACTCCACAACCCAACCCCCACGCCAAGCCAGGGAGACTCCAAAGCCCCCTAGACGCGAAGAAGGGCCGCCCCCGCAGGAACGGCCCTTCTTCGTGCGATAGCTGGGATTCAAGAATCCCGGGTATCGGCTTGGGTCACATCATGCCGCCCATGCCACCCATCGGGTCGCCACCGCCGGCGCCCGCGCCAGCGGACTCCTTCTCCGGCTTGTCCGCGACCACGGCTTCGGTGGTCAGGAACAGCGCGGCGATCGACGCGGCGTTCTGCAGCGCCGAGCGGGTGACCTTGGTCGGGTCCGGCACGCCGGCGGCCAGCAGGTCCTCGTACTCGCCGGTCGCGGCGTTGAGGCCGTGTCCGACGGGCAGGTTCTTGACCTTCTCGGCCACGACTCCGCCTTCGAGACCGGCGTTGATCGCGATCTGCTTCAGCGGGGCCTCGACGGCCAGCTTGACGCTGTTGGCACCGGTCGCTTCGTCGCCCTCGAGCTTGAGGCCGTCGAACGCGGACACGGCGGCCTGCAGCAGGGCCACGCCGCCACCGGCGACGACACCCTCCTCGACGGCGGCCTTGGCGTTGCGGACCGCGTCTTCGATGCGGTGCTTGCGCTCCTTGAGCTCGACCTCGGTCGCCGCGCCGGCCTTGATGACGGCCACGCCGCCGGCCAGCTTGGCCAGCCGCTCCTGCAGCTTCTCGCGGTCGTAGTCGGAGTCCGAGCGGTCGATCTCGGCGCGGATCTCGTTGACCCGGCCGGCGATCTGCTCGTCGTCGCCCGCACCTTCGACGATGGTGGTCTCGTCCTTGGTGACGACGACCTTGCGGGCCTGGCCCAGCAGCGGCAGGTCAGCGGTCTCCAACTTGAGGCCGACCTCTTCGCTGATGACCTGGCCACCGGTCAGGATCGCCATGTCCTGCAGCATCGCCTTGCGGCGGTCGCCGAAGCCGGGGGCCTTGACCGCGACGGACTTGAAGGTGCCGCGGATCTTGTTGACCACCAGGGTGGACAGCGCTTCGCCCTCGACGTCCTCGGAGATGATCAGCAGCGGCTTGTTGGCCTGCATGACCTTCTCGAGCAGCGGGAGCAGGTCCTTGATGTTGGAGACCTTGGAGCTCAGCAGCAGGATGTAGGGGTCGTCCAGCGACGCCTCCATCCGCTCGGTGTCGGTGACGAAGTAAGGCGAGATGTAGCCCTTGTCGAAGCGCATGCCTTCGGTGAGCTCAAGCTCGAGCCCGAAGGTGTTGCTCTCCTCGACGGTGATGACGCCTTCCTTGCCGACCTTGTCCATCGCCTCGGCGATGAGCTCGCCGATCTGACGGTCACCGGCCGAGATCGCCGCGGTGGAGGCGATCTGGTCCTTGGTCTCGATTTCCTTGGCGCTCTTGAGCAGCTGCTCGGCGATCGCCTCGGTGGCCTTCTCGATGCCCCGCTTGAGGGCGATCGGGCTGGCACCGGCGGCGACGTTGCGCAGACCCTCGCGCACCAGCGCCTGGGCCAGCACGGTGGCGGTCGTCGTGCCGTCACCGGCGACGTCGTCGGTCTTCTTCGCCACTTCCTTGACGAGCTCGGCCCCGATCTTCTCCCAGGGGTCCTCGAGCTCGATCTCCTTGGCGATGGAGACGCCGTCGTTGGTGATGGTCGGCGCGCCCCACTTTTTCTCGAGCACGACGTTGCGGCCCCTCGGCCCGAGCGTCACCTTGACGGCGTCGGCGAGGGTGTTCATGCCGCGCTCAAGACCACGGCGGGCTTCCTCGTCGAACGCGATCATCTTGGCCATTGCGGTGTGGTCCTCCACCTATCTGGACGCCACGAAAGGCAGGTACACCCCGTGGCAGGACTCTGTGCTCGGCCAGGCTCGGTGCCCGCGACGGACGACCGGTCACGCGAAGCCGTCGTGTGGCGACGCGCGGACGGCCTCACCGTCCCGACCTGGCACTCAACTGCGCTGAGTGCCAGATCCAGGTTTAGCACTCCCGCACGGCGAGTGCAAGCCGCTCAGGTCGGGCACCGCCCCGGCCAGCCGCTTTTCCCCCGTTCGAGCCGCGGGCGGGCCATCCATCGGGTGGCCAACGCCATGCTCACTCGGTGACGGTCGGGACCTCGGTGGGCAGCCTGCCCGGATCGTAGGACGAGGAGTTCTCCGCGGAGCGCGGGGCGCCGCCGGAGCCACCGGAACCGCCGCCCGCCGAGGACGCCATCGCGATGAACACGATCACGAGCACGATCGCGGCGATGGCGATCAGCAGCGGCACCAGCCACTTCACCGAGCCGCCGCCCTTGTTCGTGGCGAACGAGGAGGACTGCGCGGGCATCGGCGGGCGCAGCCGCACCGGGTCGCCGCCCGGACCGGACGGCGGGCGCGGCGGCTGGTACTGCGGCCCGTACGGACTCGGCGGACGCGGACCCTGCGGCAGCGGCGGCGCCTGCTGCGGACCGGTGCCCGGGTTCGGCGCCGGGGCGGGCTGCTGCTGCGGAAGCGGGCCGGACTGCTGGGCGAACTGCGGGCCGGACGGCGGGCCGACGGTCGGCATCGTCTTCTTCGTCGGCGCGTCCGGGGGCGCGTTCAGCGCGGCCTTCGCCGCCGCCATCAGCTCCTTGCAGGTGTCGTAGCGCTGGTCGGGCTTCTTCGACATGCCCTTGCGCAGCACCTCGTCCAGCCCGACCGGCAGCGACATCAGCGACAGCGCCGACGGCGGCGCGGTGCTCAGGTGCCCCTGGATGACCTCCTGCACCTGCCCCTGGAAGGGCGGGCGGCCGGTGAGGCAGGCGAACAGCATGCAGCACAGCGCGTACAGGTCGGTGCGGCCGTCGACGGGCTCGCCGCGCAGGTGTTCCGGTGCCGCGTAGGTCGGGGAACCGAGGAAGTCGCCGGAGCTGGTGCGGTGGCCGGTGGCGCCGCGCCGGGTGAGCCCGAAGTCCGCGAGGTACACGTGCTCGCTGGAGGATTCCCGCGAGGTCACCAGCACGTTCGCCGGCTTCAGGTCGAGGTGCACGAGACCGCGCTCGTGCAGCATGTCGAGCGCCTCGGCGACCTGGCTGAGCAGCTCCAGCGCGCGCGGCGGCGAGATCGGGCCGTCCTTGATCAGGCTGGCCAGGTCCGATCCGTCGACCAGCCGCATCGCGATGTAGAGCATGCCGTCGACCTCGCCGAAGTCGTACAGCGGCACGATGTTCGCGTGGTCGATGGCCGAGGTGTTGCGGGCTTCGTCGACGAACCGCTCGCGGAACTCGGCGTCACCGGTGATGTGCTCACCCATGATCTTGAGCGCGACCTTGCGGCCCAGCCGGGTATCGGTGGCGCGGTACATCACGCTCATACCGCCGCGGCCGAGGACTCCGTCGATCTTGTAGTGGCCGAGGCGGCGCCCGGTGAGGTCTTCCGACACGCGAAGCAGCCTAACGTCCCGCGATCACCTCCGTCTTCGGGTTCCGCGAGTCCGATCTCGCATCGATGCGGACTCGGCCCGGAACGCCCAGTGGCCCGCCCCTCGAAACGGGGCGGGCCACTGGGCGACGAGCTTCAGACCTTGCGGACGCCGTCAGCCTGGCTTCGGCCGTCACGCCCCGCCTTCACTTCGAATTCGACCCGGTCACCTTCGGCGAGGGTGCGGAAACCGGACATGTTGATCGCGGAGTAGTGCACGAACACATCTGAACCACCATCGGTGGCGATGAAGCCGTACCCCTTCTCCGAGTTGAACCATTTGACCGTGCCGACCGCCACGGCGTCCTCCTCATTGAAATGTGACGCACGGCGCCCCGATAAAGCGCCGATGGAGCACGGATGACGCTACCGGAGCCGGACCGATTCGTCCGCTGTCGACCATTGCGACTTTTCCGCTAAATACTGCTCCAAAAGAGTGGATTTACCCGCGACTGCGAGTAGTGGACCGCATTCCACTACACCGAATCGAGGAGTGGAAAATCCTGGAATATTCCACGGTATTCGACTTCGGAAAACCGCCGCTCGCTTTCACCGCGGCATGCCGAACGGGCGAATGCGGCGGTCAGGAACGCGGCGAGCCCGACCCCTGCGACTGCAACCAGGTCGCCATCGACCGCGGATCCCGCGTCTGCACCAGCACCTGCCCCGGGCCGGCGAAATCGAACACGAGGCCCTCGCCGGTCTTCAACGACTGCGCCACCCCGTGGCCCAGCTGCCGCAGCCGCGTCTGCACGTTCTCGCCGTAGGCCACCACGTGCCCGGTGTCGACGGTGAGGAACTCCCCCGGCTGCAACGTCATCACGTCCAGCGCGCCGTAGCAGGCCAGCACCAGCGGCCCCTGACCGCTCGCGTGGCGCAGGAATCCGCGCTCCCCGCCGAAGAGGTTCTTGAACCCGGCCCACTGGTCGTCGAGCTGCACCCCGGCCGCCGAAGCCAGCCACGCCGCGCTCGCCACGCACCAGCCGTGGCCGTCGAGCTCCAGCACGTGCAGATCACCCGGCAGCGCGGGGGCGACGTCGACCCAGCCGCCCTGCTGTCCCGCGGTGCACGTGGCCCCGCCGGAAGAACCGCTCCTGGTCAGCGACTTGAGCAGGCCGCCGCCGCGGGCTTCCACCGCGACCCCGTAGCTGGTGGCCAGCATCGAACCGGTGGCGATCCGGGCGGGCTCCCCCGGCGCGAGCAGCAACCGGGCCACTCCGAACGTCGGCGTGTGCCGGTTCCGTACCTGCACAGCAGCTCCCCTCCACCGCCCCGCTCACACGATCGCTGGCAGTCTGCCACGCGCGCCGAGGCGACTTTCCGCACGCCGGTGGCGACAGCCCGGTACCCGATGACCGATGATCGTGCGGTGCCCCACGCAACTGGACCTTCCGGCCTGACCCCGGTGCGCGAGCACCAGGCCTGGGTCGCGACGCTGCTGCCCCCGGCGCCCGTGGAATCCCGGCCGCTGACCGACTGCCTCGGGCTGGCGCTGGCCGAGGACCTGGTCGCGGCGATCCCGCTGCCGCCGTTCGACAACTCGGCGATGGACGGGTACGCGGTGCGGTCCGTCGACGTCACCGAGGCGAGCCCGCAGCACCCCGTGCAGCTGCCGGTGAGCGAGGACCTGCCCGCGGGCCGGCTGGACAGCCCACCGCTGCTGCCCGGCACCGCGCACCGGATCATGACCGGCGCCCAGGTGCCGTCCGGGGCGGACGCGGTCGTGCCGGTGGAACGCACCGACGGCGGCACCGCCGAAGTGCAGGTGCAGGCCTCCGCGCAACCCGGCGCGCACGTGCGCCGCGCCGGGGAGGACGTGCAGGTCGGCACGGCGGTGCTGGCGGCGGGCGCCTCGCTGGGCCCGACCCAGCTGGGCATCGCCGCCGCCGTCGGAGCCGCACGGCTGCCGGTGCGCAGGCCGATCCGGGTGCTGGTGCTCTCCACCGGATCGGAGCTCGTCGAGCCCGGTTCGCCGCTGCGGACCGGCCAGATCTACGAGTCGAACGGCCTGATGCTGGCCGCCGCGGTGCGCGACGCGGGCGGGAAGCCGGAGCTGCTGCGCTTCGTGCCCGATGACGTGGACTCGTTCCACGCCGCGCTCGCTCCGCACCTGGAGACCACGGACCTGATCATCACCTCCGGCGGGGTCAGCGCCGGGGCCTACGAAGTGGTCAAGGACGCGCTGTCGGGCAACGGCGTCGAGTTCACCAAGGTCGCGATGCAGCCCGGCATGCCGCAGGGCGCCGGGCACTACCGCGGCGGACCCGCCGTGGTGACGCTGCCGGGCAACCCGGTCAGCGCCATGGTGTCGTTCGAGATCTTCGTGCGGCCCGCGCTGCGGCGGGCCGCGGGGCACCGCGACGCCGAACGCCCCTCCCGGCAGGCGACGCTGACCCGTCCGCTGGAGATCCCGGCCGGCAAGCGGCAGTACCGCAGGGCGCTGTTCGACGCGGCCGACGGGACGGTGACCCCGCACGGCGGCCCCGGTTCGCACCTGCTGTCCGCGATGGCCACGGCGAACTGCCTGCTCGAGATACCGGAGGAGATCACGGAACTGCCAGCCGGTTCCACTGTGGACGTACTTCTGATGGATTGACGTCCGGCTGTTTTCCGCTAAGACTGCCAGCGCACTTCCGGTGTTCCCGCTCACGGAGCCGGATCGCGGGCAAAATCGTCCCCTCACTCAGGAGTTTCAACACCGTGCGTGGCCCCTGGCGCGCCGCCCTGGCGCTGGCGTTGCACATCGGCTTCTTCGCCGTCCCGGCCTGTTTGGTTCTGGGACTGCTGGCGATAGCGGCGTACACCGTCCGCCTCGACTTCGGCGGCGGCATGCGCGCCGGGCTCGCCGCGGTCCTGGTGGCCGCATTGATCGGCGTCGGCTGGCGGACGGTGCTGCGCAGACGGGAACGTCCGCGCGGCGTGGAGCTGACCCGCTCCGCGCAGCCGAAGGTGTGGAAGATGATCGACTCGATCGCGTCGGGGTCGGGCGCCGCCTCGCCCGACGACGTGCGGGTGACCTCGCAGCCCACCGCCCGGCTGCGGGAGGACACCGCGCTGCTCGGCCTCAAGGTCCGGTCCCGGCACCTGGAGGTCGGCTTACCCCTGATCGCCGGGTTGTCCACCAGCGAACTGCGCGCCGTCACCGCCCGCGAGCTGGGCCGCACCGTCGGCGCGAGCAAGCTGGTCGTGCTGGCCGACCGGGTCGACACCAGCGTGCGGCGCACCGCGAACGGGCTCACCAGCGGCCCGGTGAAGTGGCTGTTCACCGGTTACGCCCGCGCCTACTCGGCGATGGCCTCCGGTGTCGGCGACGAGCTGTGGTTCGGCGCGGACACCATCGCGGTGAAGGCCGCCGGCAAGCGCGCGGCGGTCACCTCGCTGCGCAAGATGAAGGCGGTCGAGCTCGGCTGGCGCGACTACGCCGAGCAGTACCTGAGCATGGCCACCAAGGTCGAGCACACCCCCGACCTGCTGCTGGGGTTCCGGGCGTTCATGGACCACCCGGAGCGCAAGCCGCAGCTCGCGGAGCGGGTCAAGCAGGCCCTCGCCGAGGAGCGCGACGTGCGCCCGTCCACGCGGGACCGCGTGGAGGCGATGAAGCGGCTGCGCGGCGGCGACCGCGAACCCGAGGAGCATCCGGCGTTCGCGCTGCTGCGGGAACCGCGCAAGAGCGTGCCGGAGCTGGAGAACAAGCTGCTGATCGACGGGCTCGGCCCGCGGCTGCCGTGGCCGGACCTGGCCCGCAAGGCGGGGGCCGCGGAGGTCGCCCGGCAGGCCGGGCTGCTGAGCTCCGCGGTGGCGCAGAGCGGCCTGGAGTGCCCGCCCGCGATCGGCGGCGTGCTCGCCGCCATCCACCGCGGCGAGGGCCCGGATCTGATCAACCCGGTGCTGAACCCGGGGTTGAACCCGGATCGGGTGGACGAGGCCGTGGTGGACACGCTCACGGAGCTGCTCGGCGGTGCCGTGGTGGACGCGCTGGTGTGCGCGGGCCGGGCGCAGCACGAGCTGGACTGGGCGGGCGACTCGGTGGTGCGGCTCAGCGGTGGCAGGCCGCTGGACCCGGATCGGCTGGTGCGGCCCGCGGTGGCGGATCCGCGGCTCGTCCCCGGCCTGCACCGGGCGCTGGTGGATCTGGGCGTGCCGTTGCAGCACGCCAGGGAGCCCGCCGCGGAGCCGGAGCCGTCGGTGTCGGGGATCGTCAGCCCGGTGCAGTACGCGGGTGAGCGATACGACCTGCTGGTGACCGACCGGGGCCTGGTGTTCCTGCCGAGCTCGGCGAGCACGGCGCGGCGGCTGCTGGCCGGGGCGTCGGCGCGGGTGCGGCAGTCGGAGCTCGACGAGCTCGACGAGCTGCTGGTGGCCCCGGTGGAGCGGCTGCGGAGCAAGCAGGACGCGCAGTGGGTGGACAGCCGGGACGTGGCGGCGACGACGTTGACCCAGGAGCGGTCCGGCTGGTCGTTGAAGCTGGAGCTGTACCTGGACGACGCCTCGTCCTCGACGGTCCGCTCGGACGCGGTCGAGCAGGGCGAGGACGACGTGGCCGTGCTGGTCGTGGGCAGCACCGCGGACACCGATGAGCGCGGCGACCCCTACGGCGGTCTGGGCGAGCTGATGGGCGCTCGGATGCGGATCGACGACCACCGGGAGCCCTCGGACGAGTGAGGGATGCGGCGGCGAAAATGTCACTCTCGGTTACAAATCTCGACCCGCAATGTCCTCCAATAGCGGCTACGTAGTTCGTGTGAGCTCAATTACACTGGAAACTGCGTAACAACCTGTCGATCGACTCCGTCTCACTAGACGTCAGCCCCCTCTCACCAGGGAGGGAGCGGACACCGGGCTCCGTGTGCCGTCGGGGGGTGCACGGGCCCACATCGGGGACCGTTTGGCGCCAACGGGGAGGCGCCTTGCGGTTGGTGCCGGGGTGGCACCGGCGCTTCGGGGGCGCCGGGCCACCCCGGCACTTTTACGTCCACCCCCGCTCACCTGCGGCTGAGCCCGCCCGCCCCGCGGCCACCGGGCTCGCGACCCACCGCGACGCGCCTCCGTGCGAGCGCCCGCCGAGCGGTCCGCCACCCGCCGGAAGCCCGCCGCGGGCGGCCTCCCGGAGCGCCCGCGCACCGCCTCACCCGTTCAGAGCAGGCATAGCGCCCCGGAACGCTCCCCACCGCGCATCGCGAAGTCCACGACGTGACAGGCTCCGCACCTGCCCGCGACGCCGCGGGCGGCCAAGGACATCGTCAGCACCGCGAGGCGACCACCGATGATCGACTCCGCCCCCTGGCGCAGCCGCCGAGGGCACGTCGGCGATGCTGTACCGACACGGCCGCAGCGCAGCAGACGCGCCGCGGTCACGACCTCCGACGCAGGGGTGTAGCAGCTCGATGAGCACCCAGACAGAACCCGGCACGTCCCCCGCCAGCGGCAACCCGCTCGCGCACCTCGCCAAGCTGGCCCGCGACACCGTGCCCCCCATGCACCCGGCGGGCAAGCCGTTCGTGCTCGGCGCCGCCGTCGCCACCCTGCTGCTGCGCCGCGCGTGGCGGCCCGCGGGCGTGCTCGGCGGCATCGCCACCGCCTGGTGCGCGTGGTTCTTCCGCGAACCGCAGCGCGTCACCCCGGCCCGCGACGGCATCGCCGTCGCCCCCGCCGACGGCACCGTCGCGCACGTGGAATCCGCCACCCCACCGCCCGAACTCGGGCTCGGCGACCGGCCCATGACCAGGGTCAGCGCGTTCCTCACCGTCTTCGACGTGCACGTGCAGCGGCTCCCAGCGACCGGCGAGATCGTGCACGCCGCCTACCGGCCCGGCAAGTTCCTCTCCGCCGACCTCGACAAGGCCAGCGAGGACAACGAACGCAACTCGCTGCTGCTGCGCACCGACGACGGCCACGAGCTCGCCGTGGTGCAGATCGCCGGCCTGGTCGCCCGCCGCATCGTGTGCTGCGTCGGCGACGGAGACCGCGCCGAAGCCGGACGCACCTACGGGCTGATCCGCTTCGGCTCCCGCGTGGACCTCTACGTCCCGGCCGGCAGCCGGATCCTCGTCGAACCCGGCCAGCGCACCGTCGGCGGCGAAACCGTGCTCGCCGAACTCCCCACCGGTGGCGAGCGGGCATGAACGGCGCGCGCCTCGCCCCGCCCGGCATCCGCCTGCTGCCCAACGCCATCACCGTGCTGGCGATGTGCTCCGGGCTCTCCGCGGTGCAGTTCGCGCTGAACCACCAGCTCACCGGGGCCATCGCCGCCGTCGCCGTCGCCGCCGTGCTGGACGGGCTCGACGGCCGCATCGCCCGGCTGCTCGACGCCTCCACCCGGATGGGCGCCGAGCTCGACTCGCTGTCCGACGCGATGTCGTTCGGCGTGGCCCCGGCGCTGACGCTCTACGCGTGGCAGCTGCAGGACAACCGGGCGGGCTGGATCGCGGCGCTGATCTTCGCGGTGTGCATGATCCTGCGGCTGGCGCGGTTCAACACCCTGCTCGACGACACCGAGCAGCCCGCGTTCAGCAAGGAGTTCTTCGTCGGCGTGCCCGCGCCCGCCGCGGGACTCCTGGCCCTGCTGCCGCTCGTGCTCACCGCGCACTTCGGCTACGCCGGCTGGTGGGCGCAGCAACCCGTCGTGATGGTGTGGATGGTGGCCGTGGCCGCCCTCGCCGTCAGCCGGGTGCCCACGCTGTCGCTGAAGACCGTCAAGGTCCCCCCGCGACTGATGGCGCCGCTGCTGGTGCTGGTGGCCGTGCTGGCCGCCGGGATCATCATGTTCCCGCTGATCTCGCTGGCCGTGGCGCTGCTGGTGTACCTGATCCACATCCCGTACGCCGTGTACCGGCACCGCTGGCTCGTCCGGCACCCCGAAGCGTGGGCCGCCGCGCCCCGCGAACGGCGCGCCATCCGCAGGCGCACCCAGCGCCGCCTCGGACTGCGCCCACCGCACCCCCGGCGCGCGCTCGCGGGCGCGCGGCAGCGGATGCGGCGGGGACGCAACCGCGGACCGGACGGCCCCCGCCTGAGCTGGCGCCGCCTCGGGCTCCGCGGGAATCGTTCTCGCTGAGACTGCCCGCCCGGTCGTTTTGCTCGGGTGGTCGGGTGGCGGAACCTCAGCGTCCTTCTCGCTGCGGGATCTTTTTCCCAAGTGGCTCCGCCACGAGGGAAAAAGCTGTCCTCGCGAGAAGGACGCTGAGAACCCGCGGGTGGTCGGCTTGCTTGCGTGGGCTATTCGCTGCGCGAATACAGGCACGGCCTATGGCCGCAAGGCAGGCGTGACTTCGTCCGCCCAAGGCACGGCTTCGCCGCAAGGCACGGCTTCGCCGCAAGGGCAGGCGTGACTTCGTCCGCCCCAGAGCAAGGCACGGCCTACGGCCGCAAAGCAGGCTTGCTTCGCCGCCCAGAGCACGGCTCCGCCGCAAGGCACGGCTATGCCGCGAAGCACGGCCTACGGCCGCAAGGCAGGCTCGCTTCGCCGCCCAAGGCACGGCCTTCGCTAGGCAAGTGGGCTTCGTCCGCTTGCTGCTCGGCTTCGCTTCCTTCGTTCGGTGCGTTGGTTCGGGCCGGTAAGGGGTGCCCGCTGGCTTCGGGGTGGGTTTGCGGGTGAGGGGTGGGGTCGGGGACGGCTAGGGTCGGTGGTGTGCCGTCCTTGACCTTGAACGTTCGCTTGTCGCCGTCCGCTGCCGACACCCGTCGTGGTGTGGTGCGGTTGCACCCGGAAGTGCTCGACGCGTTGGGGTTGCGGCCGTGGGACGCGGTGGCGCTCACCGGGGCTCGGGTGACGGTGGCGTTGGCCGCCGCCGCGGACCGCGGCGGGCCGGCGGGCGTGGTGCTCGTCGACGACGTGGCCCTGATGAACCTGGGACTCGGTGAAGGCGCCGAAGTCGGCGTCGCGCCGGTGCGGGCGACCCCCGCTCGGCGGGTCACGGTGGCCGGTTCCCGGCTCGCCACCGCCGCGGCTCCGCCGGAAGTGATCAGGCTGGCGCTGACCGGCAAGGTCTTCCGGCCGGGGGACACCGTGTCGCTGCTGCCGCAGGACCTCGCCCCGTCGACGGCGGCCCACGCCGGGCAGGTCCGCAGCAGGCTCTCCGCGTCGATCGGCACGACCTGGACCAACGAGCTGATCACCATCGCCGCCACCGATCCGGACGGCCCCGCCACCGTGCAACCGTCCACTGTGGTCACTTGGCGCGGCTCCCCCGAACCCGCCCCGAGCGCGCCCGCCGAACCCGAGGAAGTCGGCCCCGCCGCACCTCCCTCCCCGGTGGCGCCCACCGAACCCGCCGTCCCCGTCAGCGACCTCGCCGGATCGCGCGAGACCGCGAACCGGCTCGCCGAATGGCTCCGGTTGTCGTTCGAACAACCGGAACTGCTGCACCGGCTCGGCGCCACCGCCCGGCTCGGCGTGCTCGTCAGCGGCCCGTCCGGTGTCGGCAAAGCCACCCTGGTGCGCTCGGTCGCGGCCTCCGTGTCCGCGGAACTCGTCGAAGTCACCGCGCCCAGCATCGCCGCCCTCGAATCCCGCGGCGCCGCCCGACGCCTCCAAGAATCCCTGGACCGCGCCACGGAGATCGCCGCGAACGGCCGGAACTGCGTGCTGCTGCTCACCGACGTGGACAGCCTGCTGCCCGCCACCGAACCGCCGCCCCTGGCGACCGTCGCGCTCGACGCGCTCACCGCCGCGATGAACGCCGAGCGGGTCGCCATCGTCGTCACCAGCGCACAACCCCAATCCGTCGACCCCCGGCTGCGCGAACCCGGCCGGATCGACCGGGAACTGACCATCGGACTCCCCGACTCCGCGACCCGCGTGGAACTGCTGCGCGTGCTGCTGCGCAACACGCCGCTCGCCGCCGACGTGGAACTCGGCGAACTCGCCGAACGGACACCGGGCTTCGCCGCGGCCGACCTGGTGGCGCTGTGCCGGGAATCCGCGGTGCGCGCCGCGCTGCGCCACCGCGACAACGCGGCCGAACCCACCCTCTCCCAGCACGACCTCATCGCCGCGCTGTCCTCCGTGCGCCCCATCTCGATGTCCACATCGGACGACCTGCGCACCGGCGGGCTCACCCTGGACGACGTGGGCAACATGGTCGACGTCAAGCAATCGCTCACCGAAACGGTGCTGTGGCCGCTGCGCTACCCGGACTCGTTCACCCGGCTCGGCGTGGAACCACCGCGCGGCGTGCTGCTGTACGGGCCACCGGGCTGCGGCAAGACGTTCCTGATCCGGGCGCTCGCGGGCAGCGGACGGCTCAACGTGCTGTCCGTCAAAGGCGCCGAACTGATGGACAAGTTCGTCGGCGAATCCGAACGAGCCGTGCGCGAACTGTTCCTGCGCGCCGCCAACGCCGCCCCCACCCTGATCTTCCTCGACGAAGTGGACGCACTCGCACCGCGACGCGGCCAATCCAGCGACTCCGGCGTCGGAGACCGCGTCGTGGCGGCGCTGCTCACCGAACTCGACGGCGTCGAACCCATGCGGGACGTGGTGGTGCTCGGCGCGACCAACCGCCCCGAACTCGTCGACCCGGCCCTGCTGCGCCCCGGCAGACTGGAACGCCTGGTCTACGTCCCGCCGCCGGACCAGCACGCGCGGGCGGAAATCCTGCGCTCCGCGGCGAAGAACACCCCGCTCACCCCCGACGTGGACCTGGCTGCGGTGGCCGCCGACCTCGACGGCTACTCCGCCGCCGACTGCGCCGCCCTCGTCCGCGAAGCCGCGCTCACCGCGATGCGCGAATCCCTCGACGCCGCCGAAGTTTCCGCCGCGCACCTCGACGCCGCCCGCCGAGCAGTCCGCCCCTCGCTGGACCCCGACCAACTAGCAACCCTGCAGTCCTACGCTGATTCACGTCGTTGAGGGTTTGAGCCGGTCGTTTTGCTCGGGTGGTCGGGTGGCGGAACCTCAGCCGGTCTCTCGCTGCGGGATCTTTTTCCCAAGTGGCTCCGCCACGAGGGAAAAAGCCGTCCTCGCGAGAGACCGGCTGAGAACCCGCGGGTGAGCGGCTTTTTGACGTGGGCTATGTGCTTCGCACATACAGGCACGGCCTACGGCCGCAAGGCAAGCGTGGCTTCGCCCGCCTACTGCACGGCTACGCCGCGAGGCACGGCCTTCGGCCGCCAGGCAGACTTCGCTTCGCTCGTCCAAGGCACGGCTTCGCCGCCAGGCACGCAGGCGGGGGTTTGCCTGTCTGGGGCGCGGTTTCGTTGGGACGGGGGCTTTGCTGGAGCGGGGGTTACTTGCCGCCCTTGCCTAGGCCCTTGTAGTCGTTGGTGATGATGGCTATTACGCCGGGGCTCGCGTCGCCGACTCCTTCGAAGCGGGGTTCCGCTCGGGCCTGGAACGCAGCGGCGACCTCCTTGGCCTGCGCCTCCTCGGCGGTGCCGGGGCGGTAGTAGACGGTCGTCGTGGGGATCGTGCCGCGCGCGTAGTTGCCGACCTCCGGGACCTCGTAGCCGACGCTGCGGAAGTCGTCGGCGGCCCGGTGCGCCAAGCCCTTGATGGTGCTGTTGTTGTAGACCCGCACGACGATGTGCTGCCGGCCGTGCTCGGCGTCCGGCGCTTCCGGGCGCGGCTGGTTCACCGGCGGGGCCTGCGGCTCGGGATCCGGCAGCTGCGGCGGCTCCTCGGCGGCGGGCGGCGGCTGCGCGATCGACGAGGACGGCGGCGGTTCCTCGGAACTCGCGGGCAGCGGCGGCAACGGCGGCAGCGGCGCCTCCGTCTGCTGCTGATCGACCGGCGGCGCCGCGGCGTCATCCGAGCCGCCGGAGACCAAGGTCGTCAGGCCGATCACGGCCGAGAGCGCGCCCGCTCCGATGAGGGCGTAACCGCCGATCTTCGCGGCGGACGGGCTGGTCGGGGGTTCCCCGGAAGTCATCAGTGCCACTCGATTCCCAGTCGGCGGGCCTGCCGGGCACGCTGCCGACTCGCCCGCACCTTGCGCAAACGTTTGATCAGCATCGGATCCACCCTGGCCGCCGCCGGGTCGTCCAACAGGTTGTTCAGCACCTGGTAGTACCGCGTGCCGGACATGTCGAACAGCTCGCGGATGGCCCGTTCCTTGCCGCCCGCGCCCTTCCACCACTGCCGTTCGAACGCGAGGATGCTCAGCTCGCGATCGCCGAGCTCCCGATCGGCCGAGGCACCCGCCGCCCGTTCCGCGAACGCCGAATCGTCCGATGTGGACGGTTCGGCGGGAACTCGCGGCAGCGGCTCGGTGGGCGGGTCGACCGGCCGCAAGTGCCTGCCGGGCACCGGTTCCGGAGCCGCTTCGCGCTGCCCGTCGGTACGCGCCAATTCCTCGCACTGCCGGGCGATCTCGTGCACGGTCAGCATCTGGGCGGCGTCCATCTGGCTCCTCGCGTCGCGATCCGGGGACCCCCGCGTTCGCCGGAATCACACGCGTGTGATTCCGCCCCCATTACATCACGCGTCCCCGAAGGCCGTGCGCGGCCAACACGCCCTCGGCGGAGATCCGCGAACCGCCCGACGAAGATCACTCCGATGGGCGTCGCGCGCCGCGCGAACGGCCACGCCCGAGGCGGGTCGCGGCGGCGTACCGATATCCTCCGCCGCATGGCTGTTCACCCGATCCGCATCGTGGGCGACCCGGTTCTGCACCACCCCACCCGCCCCGTCGAGCACTTCGACGAGGCGCTGCGCACCCTGGTCGACGACATGTTCGAGACGAACACCGCCGCCAACGGTGCCGGGCTCGCAGCCACCCAGATCGGCGTCGACCTGCGGGTCTTCGTCTACGACTGCCCCGACGACGAGGGCGTGCGGCACCGCGGCGTGGTGGTCAACCCGACGCTGGAGACGAGCGCGATCCCCGAGACGATGCCGGACCCGGACGATGACTGGGAAGGCTGCCTGTCGGTGCCCGGCGAGGCGTTCCCGACCGGGCGGGCGAGCTGGGCGAAGGTCACCGGGTTCGACGTGGACGGCTCGCCCGTGGAGGTCGAGGGCACCGGGTTCTTCGCCCGCTGCCTGCAGCACGAGACCGACCACCTGGACGGCTACCTGTACTTGAACCGGCTGATCGGGCGCAACGCGCGCGCGGCGAAGAAAGCGGTCAAGCGCAACGGCTGGGGCCTTCCCGGCCACTCCTGGGACCCGGCGGTCGAAGGCGACCCGTTCGCCGACGACGAGGACTGAGCCTCACCGCGGGAAGTCCTGCGTTTCCAGCGTGACGTCGAACGGCGACGGCAGCTCGATCGGCTTCCCGAACGGGACGGCGTGCGATTCCCGGTAGGCGTCGCCATCGGGTTCGGAGAACAGCGTGACCGTGGGCCAGCGCGGCGCGAAGCGGTCGATGAGCAGGTACAGCGGAATTCCGGCCTGCGCGTACGCCTTGTGCTTGGCGCCGCGGTCGGTCTCGGCACCGCTCTTCGACGTGATCTCCACGGCGAGCAGGGCGTCTTCGCCCGGCAACACGACCGCCGGTGTCATTCGCTCCCGCAAAGCCACCAGCAGAAACGTCTCCCAGGACGATTCCTGGAGCACCGGTGCAGCACTCACAACGCGATCACCTCCTGTGCTGGTGTCGTCGCGCACTGTAACCTCCAGGTCTGACAAGAGTTCGTTTTCCCTGCTAGACAGCCTATCCCTGATCCGCCGCGCCGTCATCGACCCGAATCGGGGCTTGGCAGACCGTGGCGGCGCGGCTAACGTCGGCGCCGACAACTGATCGCGGGAGCTCGCACCGGAAGCGGGCTGAGAGGGCGGCTGGATCATCCGATCCGGGGCCGCCGACCGCCTGAACCTGACCGGATAATGCCGGCGTAGGGAGTGAACGGCCATGGCCGACGTGCGTCCCCCTCTGTCCACTGCGGACTCGAATGCCACCGGGACCGGTGTGACCACCGGGCCGATCAGCGGTTCCCGCAAGGTGCACCGCGAGGTCGGCGGCCTGCGGGTGCCCGCCCGCCGGATCGAGCTCAGCAACGGCGAGCACCTCGACGTCTACGACACCTCCGGGCCCTACACCGACGACACCGCGACCATCGACGTCCACAAAGGACTCCCGGAGACCCGCGCCGGCTGGTCCGCCGAGCACCGGACGCAGCTGGCCTGGGCGAAGGCGGGCGTGATCACCCGCGAGATGGAGTTCGTCGCCGCCCGCGAGGACCTGCCCGCCGAGCTGGTGCGCGACGAGATCGCCCGCGGTCGCGCGGTGCTGCCCGCCAACCGGTGCCACCCCGAGAGCGAACCGATGATCATCGGGAAGAAGTTCCTGGTGAAGGTCAACGCGAACATCGGCAACTCGGCGGTGACCTCGTCGGTGGAGGAGGAGGTCGAG
Source organism: Saccharopolyspora gloriosae (assembly GCF_014203325.1). Lineage (NCBI taxonomy): Bacteria > Bacillati > Actinomycetota > Actinomycetes > Pseudonocardiales > Pseudonocardiaceae > Saccharopolyspora > Saccharopolyspora gloriosae. The sequence goes on from NZ_JACHIV010000001.1 coordinate 6,047,373, forward strand.
AAGATGGTGTGGGCGGCCCGCTGGGGCGCCGACACGATCATGGACCTGTCCACCGGCAAGCGCATCCACGAGACGCGCGAGCGCATCCTGCGCAACTCGCCGGTGCCGGTCGGCACCGTGCCGATCTACCAGGCGCTGGAGAAGGTCAACGGCGACCCGGCCCGGCTGACCTGGGAGATCTACCGGGACACCGTGATCGAACAGTGCGAGCAGGGCGTCGACTACATGACCGTGCACGCCGGAGTGCTGCTGCGGTACGTGCCGCTGACCGCGCAGCGCGTCACCGGCATCGTCTCCCGCGGCGGCTCGATCATGGCCGCGTGGTGCCTGGCGCACCACCGCGAGAGCTTCCTCTACACGCACTTCTCCGAGCTGTGCGAGATCCTGCGCGACTACGACGTCACCTTCTCCCTCGGCGACGGCCTGCGCCCCGGCTCCATCGCCGACGCCAACGACCGCGCCCAGTTCGCCGAACTGGAGACGCTCGGCGAGCTCACCCGCATCGCCCGCGAACACGACGTGCAGGTGATGATCGAAGGCCCCGGCCACGTGCCGATGCACAAGATCGCGGAGAACGTGCGGCTCGAGGAGGAGCTGTGCGACGAGGCGCCGTTCTACACGCTGGGGCCGCTGACCACCGACATCGCGCCCGCCTACGACCACATCACCTCCGGGATCGGCGCGGCGATGATCGCGCAGGCCGGCACGGCGATGCTCTGCTACGTCACGCCGAAGGAGCACCTCGGACTGCCCGACCGGGACGACGTGAAGACCGGGGTGATCACCTACAAGATCGCCGCGCACGCCGGTGACCTCGCCAAGGGGCATCCGCGCGCTCAGGAGTGGGACGACGCGCTGTCGAAGGCGCGCTTCGAGTTCCGCTGGACCGACCAGTTCCACCTGGCGCTCGACCCCGACACCGCGAAGGCCTACCACGACCAGACGCTGCCCGCGGAACCCGCGAAGACCGCGCACTTCTGCTCGATGTGCGGGCCGAAGTTCTGCTCCATGAAGATCACCCAGGACGTGCGCGACTACGCCGAGAAGCACGGCCTCACCAGCGTCGAGGCGATCGAGGAAGGCATGCGGGAGAAGTCCGAGGAGTTCACCGGCTCCGGCGGCGAGGTCTACCTCCCCATCGTCAACTGACCGGAGTGAACGGACCGTTCGTCCCATCCGGCTGGACGAACGGTCCGTTCACCCGCTTCCGAGCACCCGCGGCGGCGCTCCCGATTCGAGGTGAACGGACCGCTTGCCCAACGGGTTCGGACGAACGGTCCGTTCACTCGCTTCCGGGCACGGCGGGCAGTGCTCGGGTGTTTCGCATCGGCAGGTTCCACACGGGCCGGATCGTCGGCGGGAAGGGGTCGTAGCATGGGCCGGATGCACGCGACACCCGCCCACCTGCGACAACCGGCGCACGACACGGCGCCGCCGACGGCGCTGACCATCGCCGGTTCCGACTCCGGCGGCAGCGCCGGCATGCACGCCGACCTCCGGGCCTTCTTCTCCTGCGGGGTGCACGGCATGACGGCCGTGACCGCGGTGACCGTGCAGAACACCGTCGGCGTCACCGGGCTCGTGGAGATCCCGCCGGAGACCGTCGCCGCGCAGATCGCCGCCGTCGCCTCCGACATCGGGGTGGACGCGGCGAAGACCGGGGTGCTGTCGTCGGCGGCGACGATCGAAGCCGTCGTCGCGGTCTGCGACGAGCACGGCATCGGGCGCACCGGCCGCACCCCGTTCGTCGTCGACCCCGTCGCCGCGTCCCGCAGCGGTGAGCCGCTGCTGCGCCCGGACGCCCTCGACGCCCTGCGCTACCAGGCCTTCCCGCGCGCCACGCTGGTGACGCCGAACCTCGACGAGGTCCGGCTGCTCACCGGCCTGGAGGCGCGCAGCCGGGACGACCTGCTGGACGCGGCGAAGGCGATCCACGACTTCGGCCCCGACTGGGTGCTGATCAAGAGCGGCCACCTGCTCGACGACCCGGAGTGCGTGGACCTGCTGTTCAACGGCACCGACGCGATCCCGCTGCCCGGCCCGCGCTATTCGACGGAGCACACGCACGGCGCGGGCGACGTGTTCGCCTCGGCGATCACGGCCGCGCTGGCGAAGGGCGCGTCGATGCCGGACGCCGTCGCCGCCGGCAAGCGGTTCGTGACGCGCAGCGTGGAGCACGCGTACCCGCTCGGCTCGGGCGTGGGGCCGGTGTCGACGTTCTGGCGGGTGAGCCCGCGCTCGCTCTGATCCGGCGGACAGACGCGTAGTTGAGACGGGCTCGACCACGGAACAGGCCGAAATCGAGACTTGAGTTACCGGATCGGGTGATTTTCAACGCCACGGGTAACTCACAAGGCGGGTTTCGTCGACATAAAGCGTGAGGCATGCGGCAGCCCCCGCCGGTGAGCACCGGCGACGCGCGCGCTGCGCCTGCCCCCCGCACACGCAACGAGAACGTCAGGAGCGAAGCGACCGCCGTGGCAGCATCCGGGTGGACGACCATGAAGAACCGGCTGATCGCCGGGCTGAACACCGAGGCCGGTGCCCCCGACCTCAGACAACGCCAGTACGCAATGGCGGTGCTGGTCACCGCGGTGGCCGCGACCGCCGTCGGCTGGCTGCTCGACCTGCGCACGCCCGCGCTCATCGGCGGGCTCACCGCCGTGTTCGCGCTGGTCGCCGCCGGGGGCCAGTCGCTGCGCTCGGACCTGCACCGGTTCTCGTGGTTCGGGCCCGCGCTGGTGCTGGTGATGGCGGTCGGGCCGCTGCTGGACGGCATCCCGGTGCTGGCCGGGCTGCTGGTCGCGGCGGTCGTGTTCGGCTCCGGCATGCTGCCCGCGCTCGGCGAGCAGTACCGGGTCAGCGGCCAGACCTTCGCCGCCGCCACCCTCGTCGCCACCACCACCGGCATCGGCGCCGGGCAGCCCGCGTGGATGCTGTTCCTGTCCACCGCGGCGGGCGCGGTGTTCGCGCTGGTCCTGCGCGTGCTCATCGGGATCGGCGACCCCACCCGCGCCACCCGGCACGCCGTGTCCCGCACCCTGCTCGAACCCGGTCCGGGCGTGCTGGAGATCGCGGCGAGCGCGTGGCGCGCGGACGGCTCCAGCACGTGGCTCGGCCAGGTGCTCGCCGGTGCCGCCCGGTTCCGCGCCGCCCGCGAAACGCTGCTGGCCCAGGCGCAGCAGGCGGATCGGGTCGAAGCGGAACGCCTGCACCGCATCGTCGTCGAAGCGGACCTCGTCGCCGCCGAACTCGCCCGCGCCGTGCGCTCCCGCGCGTGCAGCGGACTGCCCGCGATGGCGCGCGTCGACCCGGCGCAGGCCGTCGTCGCCGAAGGCGGGCGGCAGGACCTGCCCGAAGCGGTGCGCGGCATGAACGAGGGACTCGACCGCATCCGCGGCGCCGTCGTGCAGCGCACCGAGGCCGCGGCCAGCCCGCCCGCTCCCGGCGGCCGCCGCCAGCGGGCCCTCGGCGGGATCAAGGCGCACCTGTCGCTGCGCTCCTCGCTGTTCCGGCACGCGCTGCGCTGCACGCTCGCCGTCGGCGTCGGCATGGTCATCGTGCTGCTGCTGCACGACCCGTCGGCCTCGACGCTGCTGCTCGGGCTGTACGTGGTGCTCGCGCCCGCCGCTCGGGACAGCATGAACGGCGCGCTGGAACGCACCGGCGGCGCCGTGCTCGGCGTGGTCATGCTGTCGGTGCTGATCACCGTGCTGCCCGGCGTCTACCTGCTCGTCCCGGTGGTGGTCGCGGGCATGCTGCTCGGGGTGGAGCGGTTGCGCACCGACTACCAGGTGCTGCTGAGCTCGCTGATCGTCGTGACCGTGATCGACCAGGCGATGCGGCTGGACCGCCCGCTGGCGAACATCGCGATCAGCTTCGCCTCGAACACCGCCGTCGGCGCCGCCATCGCGCTCGGCGTGGGCTACATCAGCTTCATCGTGCTGCCCAGCAGCATGGTCCCCGACGTGCGCGGCGCCATCCGCTCCACCGTGTGGTCGGTGTCGGAGCTGCTGCGCAGCGTGCGCGCCGCCGGTCAGGGCCACGACGTGCACGCCGCGATGCGCTCCGCGCACGTGCTGGCGCTGCGCCGCACCCAGGACCTGCTGGGCATGCCCGCGCTGCTGGACGACCCCGAGTCCGACGAGGACAAGGACGCGACGCGGGCGGCGGCGACCGCGCTGGACGCGCTGCGCCAGGACGTGGCCACGCTGGCGTTCCGCCCCGAGAACGAGCGGGCGGTCGCGGTGCCCGCGCTCAAGGCGGTGGACCAGCTGCTCAGCGGGCGGAGCACGGCGAAGATCCCGGACATCCAGTCCACCGGCGCCCCCGCCACGGAACTGCTGGCCAGCTCGCTGGTCGAGAACGCGCTGCACGCCCGCGCCGCCATCGACCAGACCCTCGGCAACGAACCCTGGAAGAGCTACACCATCAACTTCGTCCGAACAGAACGCCTCAGAATCCGCTGACCCCGAAAGCCCCCGCCTTCCCAGCGGAACCCTGCCGTGGGCGGCGAAGCCGTGCCGTGGGCGGCGAAGCACGCCTGCTTCGCGGACGAAGTCCCGCCTGCCTCGCGGCGAAGCCGTGCAGTGGGCGGACGAAGTCCCGCCTGCCTCGCGGCGAAGCCGTGCAGTGGGCGGACGAAGTCCCGCCTGCCTCGCGGCGAAGCCGTGCAGTGGGCGGACGAAGTCCCGCCTGCCTCGCGGCGAAGCCGTGCAGTGGGCGGACGAAGTCCCGCCTGCCTTGCGGCGAAGCCGTGCAGTGGGCGGACGAAGTCCCGCCTGCCTTGCGGCGAAGCCGTGCCCGTATGTGCGAAGCACATAGCCCACGTCAAAAAAGTGGCCCACCCGCGGGTTCTCAGCCGGTCTCTCGCGAGGACAGCTTTTTCCCTCGTGGCGGAGCCACTTGGGAAAAAGATCCCGCAGCGAGAGACCGGCTGAGGTTCCGCCACCCGACCACCCGAGCAAAACGACCGGGCGGGCAATTCCCCCTCAAGAACGTGCGGGGCTGGAGGCGGTGGCCCAGAAGCGTTGGGGAATCCGGCCCGCACCGACGGCGAGCCGACCGGCCTCGACGGCGGACCGCATCGCGGCGGCCATCCGTTCCGGGTCTTGGGCGCGGGTGACGGCGCTGGCGAGCAGCACCGCGTCGCAGCCCAGTTCCATCGCGAGCGCCGCGTCGGAGGCGGTGCCGATGCCGGCGTCGAGCACGATCGGCACGGTCGCGCGGGACACGATCATCTCGATGTTGTGCGGGTTCCGGATGCCGAGGCCGGTGCCGATCGGCGAGCCCAGCGGCATCACGGCCGCGCAGCCGGCGTCGGCGAGCCGGGTCGCCAGCACCGGGTCGTCGTTGGTGTAGGCGAGCACCACGAATCCTTGGTCGACGAGCTGTTCGGCGGCGTCGAGCAGTTCCACCGGGTCGGGCAGCAGGGTGTCGTCGTCGGCCACGACTTCCAGCTTCACCCAGTTCGTCTCCAGGGCTTCCCGCGCCAGTTGCGCGGTGAGGACCGCTTCCGCCGCGGTGCGGCAGCCCGCGGTGTTGGGCAGCGCTTCGATGCCGAGCCGGTGCAGCAGGTCGAGCACGCCGGTGCGCCCGCCCGCGTCGGCGCGGCGCATCGCGACCGTCGTGAGCTCGGTGCCGGAGGCCAGCAGCGCGCGTTCCAGGACGGACAGGTTCGCTGCGCCCCCGGTTCCCGTGATCAGCCGCGAGCCGAACTCGCGCCCGGCGATCACCAGTGGATCGTCCACGTCAGCCTCCTTGCACCGCGGTGAGCACTTCGACGGCGGCGCCGTCGTGCAGTTCGGTGGCCGCCCAGGAGGCCCTGGGCACCACGGTTCCGTCGATGGCGACGGCGACTCCTCGTTCGGGCACGCCGAACTCGGCCAGCACCGCGGCGAGCGTGGCGTCCTCGTCCACCGGCCGAGCCGATCCGTTGATCACTACTTGCACGGTTGCCCTCCTCTGTCGTGGGAAACGGGCCGCGCGCCTCGCCCGGGGTCGGCGGCGGTCGCGGTGGGTTCCGCGCCGGACAGCGCCGCGAGCACCGCGTCGGCGGTGATCGGTGCGAGCAGGAAACCGTTGCGGTGGTGCCCGGTCGCGGCGAGCACGCCGGGTTCCAGCTCGCCGATCAGCGGCAGGTTGTCGTGCGTGCCGGGCCGGTGTCCGGCGATGGCTTCGACCAGCGCGTACTCGGCGAGGCCCGGCACCAGCCGTTCCGCGTCCGCGAGCAGGTCCCGCACTCCGCCGACGGTGACGTCGAGGTCGTAGCCCGCGTCGTACTGGGTGGCGCCGACGACGAGTCCGCCGTCGTCGCGCGGCACCAGGTAGACCTGCCTGCCGTGCACCGGTCCGCGCACGGTCCGGGTCGGGGGCGGCAGCGCCGTGGCGCGCGCCCGCAGCCGCAGCACCTCCCCCTTCACGGGCCGGATTCGCCCGGTCAGCCCGGGGTGCAGCTCGCCGGAGCGGGCGCCGGCGGCGATCACCGCGACGTCGCAGTGCGCGGTGCCGTCGGCGAGTTCCACCGCGCCGGGCCGCACCCGCAGCGCCCGCCCGTCGCGGAAGTCGACGCCCGCCGCTGCCGCCGCCTTCCGCAGCGCGGCCAGCGCCACCCGGTTGTCCACGGCGAGGTCGCCCGGCACTTCCAGGCCGCGGCGCACGGCTGGGCCGAGCGACGGTTCGGCGCGGCGCAGTTCCCGGCCGGTGAGCCGGGTGACGCTGCGCCCGCGGGACGCGAGGTGGTCGGCGAGCATGTCCAGTTCGGCGCGGTCGGCGCCGTCGACGCCGACGACGAGCGTGCCTTCCCGGCGCAGTCCGGTGGGCAGGCCGGAGTCCGCGGCCAGTTCCGTGGCGAACTCGGGCCAGCGCCGCAGCGAGTCGGAGCCGAGTTCGAGCAGTTCCTCCTCGCCGGGGGACGCTTCGGCGACGGGCGCGAGCATGCCACCTGCGACCCACGACGCGGCGCGTTCACCGGCGTCGACGAGCTGGACGCGGTGCCCCGCGCGCGCGGCTTTCCACGCGACGGCGAGACCGATGATCCCGCCGCCCACGACGGTGACGGCTGACTGCTGCGACATCTACGCTCCCTGCGCCGGCATGACCCGGATCAGGTTCGACGGTCGGGGCGGTCGCCCCCTCTCAGTCCGGTTCTTCTCCGGACTCCCGTGCGGACCACCACCCACCGTACTCACTCCGCCAGGTGAGGTCAGCATCCGGCCGGTGCCCTCCCCCGCTGCGGATACCCTGGGGGCATGCCCGGATTGGACGGTTACGGCATCCGCACGCGGCTCGCCGACGCACGGCTGTACCTCTGCACCGACGCGCGCGGGGAGCGGGGTGATCTGGCCGAGTTCGCCGAGGCCGCGTTGTCCGGCGGCGTCGACATCATCCAGCTGCGGGACAAGACCTCCGGCGGCGCGCCGTTGGAGGCGCGCCAGGAGCTCGCCGCGCTGGAGGTGCTGGCGGAGGCGTGCGTGCGGCACGGCGCACTGCTGGCGGTGAACGACCGCGCGGACGTGGCGCTGACCGCGGAGGCGGACGTGCTGCACCTGGGTCAGGACGACCTGCCGGTGCCGGCGGCGCGGCGCATCGTCGGCGACGAGGTGGTGATCGGCCGTTCCACGCACGACGTGGTGCAGGCGGACGCGGCGGCCACGGAACCGGGCGTGGACTACTTCTGCACCGGCCCGGTGTGGACGACGCCGACGAAGCCGGGCCGCGAGGCGGCGGGGCTGGAGCTGGTGCGCCACGCCGCGGAGCACCGCGGGCACGGCAGGCCGTGGTTCGCGATCGGCGGCGTGGACCACGCGAACCTCGCCGAAGCGGTCGCGGCAGGCGCGGAACGAATCGTCGTGGTCCGCGCGATCACCGAAGCCGAAGACCCCCAGTCCGCCGCCGAATCACTCCGAGCAGGCCTCCCGACCTGACGGCGAGCGTTCTTCCAGCTTCGGCCCCCTTTCCGAAGTGGCCCCGCCACGAGGCGTGGTCGTTGTCCTGTCAGCGGCGAAGCCGCTGAGCAGCGACCACCCTGCCCACCGGCACCGCCGCGGGTTCTCAGCTGCTTGCTCGCGAGGACAGCTTTTTCCCTCGTGGCGGAGCCACTCGGGAAAAAGATCCCGCAGCGAGCAAGCAGCTGAGGTTCCGCCACCCCACCACCCGAGCAAAACGACCACGACAACATGCAAAACGAGCTGCACCTCGTGGGGCTGAGGTGCAGCTCGTTCTGGGCTGGATCAGGCGTCACCCGGATCTGAGGGGCAGGTCCGGGCCCCCTGGCTCACTGGGTGAGCAGGGTGAGGCCGTAGGCGTCCAGGATCTCGTTGACCGGCTGGAAGTACGTGGTACCGCCGTTGGTGCAGTCGCCCGAACCACCGGAGGTCACGCCCTGCGCCTGGTCGTCGGACAGCCACGAACCGCCGGAGTCACCGGGCTCGGCGCACACGTCGGTTCGGGTGAGGCCCTCGACGGTGCCTTCGGCGTAGTTCACCGTCTGGTTCTTGGCTTCGACGGTGCCGCAGTGCCAGCCGGTGGTGGAACCGGAGCGGCAGATCGAGGCGCCTTCGGCGGCCTCGGTCGAACCGCCGACGCCGACGGTGCCGCCCGCGTAGTCGTTCACCAGCGGCTGGGGGGTCTCGCCGGACGCGGTCTCCACGTAGGAGTAGTCGTCGCCCGGGAACGAGGAACCGGCGAAGGTGCCCGACGGCGTGCTGGTCGTGTCGCCCTCGCTACCGCAGTGCCCGGCGCTGACGAAGCCGCCTTCGACGGAGAAACCGATGGAGCAGCGGGCGCCGCTGCCGATCATGTAGGCGTTGCCGCCGACCACGTCGGCGAGGATGCGCGGGGCTTCCTCGGATTCGACGACCCGCACGGCCTGCTGGTCCACGCCGGTGGAGCGCACGAACTCGGTGGCCGTGGCGGCCGAACCGGTGGCGGCGGTGAGCACGACCGAGTTGGCGGCCGAGTCGAGGTACCACCCGGTGACGCCCTGCGGGGCCTGGTGGGCGTTGAGGCCGTCCACGACTCCGCCGAGCTGCGCGGTGCTGTACTCGACCAGCTTCGCTTCGGCTCCGGCGGCCCGAACCTGGTCGATCAGGTTCGCGTCGGTGACGCCGACGACGAGCTTGCCCAGGTCGGCGTCGTAGCGGGAGCCGCCGAACGCCTCGCCGAGCGAGCCGCGCAGCGTCTGGTTCGCGGTGTTGGCGATGGCCTCGCTGTGCAGCCGGGCCTGCGCCTGGTCGGCGGTGAGGCCGAGGTCGCGCTGCATGGCTTCGAGCTGGGTGGCGGCCTTCTCCGGCGCGGGTGCGACGGTGGCCGAGGCGGGCATGGTGAAGGCGGCGACGGTTCCGGCGGCCAGCACGATCGTCCCGGCCACTCTGGCCGCGAGCTTGCGCGTCATAGGTTGGTCTCCCTACTCCTTGAGGTGGGGCTCAAAGATCCCGACGGGGAGCAGTATTGGTGGGGACCACCGATCCGCACATCCTCCTTTCGCCGCATCAATCGACGAAGAAATCCCGGTTAACCCGCTTTTGAGCGGGATAACCGGGAATCATCACCATCAGCTGCTATTCGATCACGGAGCGTCGACCCTTTCCCGCTGCCCGATCTCGCCGCCGGGAACGTCGGCTCCCGACTCCTGCGGCTGTTCGGCGCCGGTGGTCTCCCCGGTGGCCGGGGCTTCGGATCCGCCGGTTTCGCGGGTCGGTTCCGTCGCGTCGCTCTGCCCGGATTCGCCGGGCTCGCCGGGCGCGGTCTGCTCGCCGCCGGACGGCTCGGATGAGGTGGAGGTGCTGGGTTCCGACCGCCGCGTGGAGCTCGGTTCCGCGGACTCCTCCTGCTGCGGCGCGCGCGCTTGCTCGCCCTGCTTCGCCGCCGGGGTGAGCACGCGGCCGATGGTGGTGCCGCGGTCGCCGCCGGAGAGCGGCTTGCCGAGGACCCCTTCGAACCCGGTGATCACCAGCATGCCGAGCCCGAACATGAGCGCGCTGGTCACGGCCACGACGCCCCAGCGGATGCCGCGGCCGACCCGAGGCGCGGGTTCGGTCACCCGCTCCTCGACGGCCTCGACCTGGCGGGTCGCGTCGTCCTTGTTCGCCGCGTCGTTCCAGGCGAGCATCCGGGTCCTGGCTTCGGCCTCCGCCGCGCCGGTGTCCATCCGCCTGGTCGCGTCGGGGTCGTGTTCGACCTGCTCACCGCCCGGCCACTGCATCGCGCCGGGCACCTGGATCTTGCGGGTGGCCTCCTCCGCGGGAGCCCGGGGCGGCGTGGTGCCGGTGATCGCGCGCTCGCGCGGGCGCGGCGGCGGTGGCGCTTGGAGGGTCACCTTGGTGGCGCGCTTGAGCGCCGCGCGGGCGGCGAGGACGTTCGGCTTGTCCTTGGTGGTCTCCAGCTTCTCCTTGGTGGTCTCCAGCGAACGCTGGTACAGGGCACCGCCGACGGTGATGACGACGCTGGTCAATCCGGCACCGAACACGGTGCCCGCGACCCCGAGGTACGACCCGAGGAACGCGGCGGTCACCGATGCGAGGGCGCCACCGGTGACCTGAGCGCCGGACAATTCGATCTTCTTGGATTTCTTTTCCGCGGCCTCGTCGTTGTCGTCGGCTCCGGTCGCCCCCCGTTCGGAATTCCCCTTCGCCATGTGGCTCCTACTTACTTCGGCGCGCTCTCTCTGACTCCGTCAACGGTTGATCTCGCCGCGATTCTCCCGATCGTTGCGCTTTCGTGATAACTGCCACTTCGGGTAACGCGGTAACGGCGCGGTTTCCACGAAGATCAGTGCGGAATTGAGCACTATGGACGATCGAATTCCGAACCGGGCGGACGGCTGTTCGGCGGCCTTGCCGCGCCGCAGGTCAGCGGACCGCTGGGCGGATGCGCCGGGATCGGCCATGATCGCGGTCATGGACTTGGTGACACCGCAGGACGTCGAGGCCGCTCAGCGCCGCATCAGCACCGTCGCGGGGCCGTCGGCCGTGGTCCGCACCCCGCTGCTCCCGCTGATCGGGATCGAGGACCGGGAGATCTGGGTGAAACCGGAGAACCTGCAACCGACCGGCGCGTTCAAGATCCGCGGCGCGCTGAACGCGATCGCCGCGCTGCCGGAGCCGGTCCGGGCCCGCGGCGTCGTCGCCTACTCCAGCGGGAACCACGCCCGCGCCGTGGCCCACGCCGCGCACGCCTTCGGCGTCCCCGCGACGGTGGTCGTGCCGCACACCGCACCGGCCGCGAAGATCGCCGCCGCGCGGGAGCTGGGCGCCGAGGTCGTGGCGGTGGACGTGGCCGACCGGGAGAGCACCGCGCAGCGGATCACCGCCGAGCGCGGAGCGACGCTGGTGCCGCCGTTCGACGATCTCGCCGTCATCGCGGGCCAGGGCACCGTCGGCCTGGAGATCGCGGCGGACCTGGAGGTGGACGTGGTGGTGGTGCCGGTCAGCGGCGGCGGCCTGCTGTCCGGGGTCGCCACGGCCATCCGCGCGCGGCGGCCCGCGGCGAAGATCATCGGCGTGGAGCCGGAGCTGGCGGCGGACGCGCGCGAGAGCCTGCACGCGGGCCGCCGGGTGTCCTGGCCGATCGAGCTGCGCACCCGCACCGGCGCCGACGGCCTCACCGCGCAGCCTTCCGAGCTGACCTTCCGGCACCTGCTGGACCGGGTGGACGACATCGTCACCGTCTCCGAGGCGGAGATCGACGCCGCCGTCGCTCACCTGGCTCGGCGAGCCCGGATCGTGGCCGAGCGCAGCGGTGCCGTCTCGGTCGCCGCCTGCCTGCACCGGCGGCTGCCGCCGGGCCGCACGGTCGCGGTCGTCTCCGGCGGCAACATCGACGCGGGAGAGCTCGCGAACCTGCTCACTTCGGAGGGTTGAGGCGGGCGACGAACTTGTACCGGTCGCCGCGGTAGATCGAGCGGACCCATTCGACGGGTTCACCGGCGGCGTCGAAGGAGTGCCGGGAAAGCAGCAGCATCGGCAGGCCCACGTCGGCGCCGAGCGTCTCGGCCTCCTCCGGGCTGGCCAGCGCGGTCTCGATGGTCTCGTCGGCGTGCCCGAGCTCCACGCCGAAGTGCTCCCGCAGCACCCGGTACAGCGACCCGCCCGATTCCAGCCGGGTGGTCAGGCCCCGGAAGCGGGACAGCGCCAGGTGCGTGGTCTCGATGGCCATCGGCTCCCCGTCGGCGAGCCGCAACCGCCGCAACCGCAGGGCCGTCGCGCCCGGACGGGTGCCGAGCAGGGTGGCGAGCTCGTGGTCGGCGGGTTCCTCCACGACCTCCAGCAGCCGGGAGGTGGGCTGGCGGCCCTGGGCGCGCATGTCCTCGGTGTAGCTGGACAGCTGCAGCCGCTGCGCGACCTTCGGCTTCGCCGCGAAGGTGCCCTTGCCCTGCACCCGCAGCAGCCTGCCTTCGACGGTGAGTTCGGCGAGCGCCTGGCGCACCGTGGTGCGGGAGACGTCGAACTCCGCGGCCAGCGCGCGCTCGGTCGGGATCGGTGATCCCGGCGGCAGCGAGCGCAGCATGTCCAGCAGGTGCTGCTTGAGCCCCCAGTACTTGGGTTCGCGCTGCGCGCGCACCGGGGTGTCCGCCCCGCCGGACACCGACGTTTCCAGCATCTGTCCTCCTACCGCCGAGCCTCGCCCTGACGTGGTGGCCGCGACCGCGTCTCCCGCGCACGGCCCGGTGGAGCCCTCACCCCGCACGAGCGGTGGCTCCGGGCGGCTCACCGCACACCGCGCCAGGACTGTCCAGCATGCCTGAACAACGGCACGATCATCACGTTCTCCCCAGTTTTCCCACATTGGTGATCTTGAGGCGAACGCCGGGTGGCAGCAGGAGTGTCACACGGGTCACTCTCGGGAAAGCGGCACGTTCGCTAGCATTGGTCTAGACCTAATCGGCCGAGTGAGAGGCACCCATGAGCGAGGCGAACCCCGGCCAGAGCATGCGAGCCGAGATCGACGAGCAGCCGCGGATCTTCGCCGACCTGCTCGCCGGCACCGACATCGCCGCCGTCGCGGCCACCATCGCGCAGCGCAAACCGCGCTTCGCGCTGCTGGCGGCCCGCGGCTCCAGCGATCACGCGGCGCTCTACGCCAAGTACCTGATCGAAGTCCTGCTGCAGCTGCCCACCGGACTCGTCTCGCCCTCCACCACCACGCTCTACGGAGCGCAGCCCGACCTCAGCGACGTGCTGCTGCTGACCGTCAGCCAGAGCGGCGGCTCCCCCGACCTGATCGAGGTCACCGACTCGGCCCGCCGTCGCGGCGCCACCACCGTCGCGATCACGAACACGCCCGGCTCCACGCTGAACTCCACCGCCGAACTCGCCGTGGACATCCGCGCCGGCCAGGAGCAGGCGGTGGCCGCGACGAAGACCTACAGCGCCACCCTGCTCGCGCTGTACCTGCTGATCGACGCGGTGCGCGGCGGCACCGGCCAGGACGCCGCGGCCCTGCCCGACCTGGCGCGGCGGACGCTGGACGAGAGCTCCGACGCGGTGGCCGAGGCGGTGCACCGCTACCGGTTCGCCGGGCGGCTGGTGACCACCGCCCGCGGCTACTCGCTGGCCACGGCGCTGGAGGCCGCGCTGAAGCTGGCCGAGACGAGCTACCTGCCCGCCCGCGCCTACAGCGGAGCGGACCTGCTGCACGGACCGGTGGCCGCCGTGGACGCCGAGACGGCGGTGCTCGCGGTCAGCGGCGAAGGCAAGGGCGGCGCGGCGATGCGCGACGTGCTCGACGCGGTCCGGGAGCGCGGCGCCGACGTCTGCACCCTCGGTTCCGGACCGGCCGCGGCGCACCACATCCCGGTGCCCGCCTGCGCCGAGGAGCTCGCGCCGGTCCTGGAGATCCTCCCGGTGCAGCGGCTCGCGCTGCGGCTCGCGGTCGCCCGCGGCGGCGACCCGGACCGGCCGCGCGGGCTGTCCAAGGTCACCCGCACCCGCTGATCCGTTCCGGAGCCACTCGTCTTTTCGGACGAAGCACCGGCCCCGATCCCGCCATTGGTGCCGAGACCTGCCAAAACGGTCCCGAACGGCAAACCCGCTGCGTCTGGCCCGTGCGCAGCGGAAAAGTAGGAGCCCGCCTCACCGAGGGGGCGGGGTGAGGCGGGCAGCGTCAGATTACGCCGAACGGGTCACAAATGACCACCGCTGAGATGGAGGAAAACGCGACCGGCCCGCGATCAACTCGGATCACCGGCCGTGATCGGGACGAGCCGGTCGGCACCGAGCCGGGTGATCAGAGCTCGTAGACCTGGCGCGCGGTGCCGTCGAAGATCGCCGTCCGCTCCCGCTGCGAGAGCCCGCCCACCAGCTGCGCGGCCAGCCGCAGGACCTCCCGGTAGGAAGCCGCCGACGTGCACACCGGCCAGTCCGAGCCGAACATCAACCGGCCCGGCCCGAACGCGTCCAGCACCACCTCGACGCACGGCCGCAGCACCTCCACGTCCGGCGGTCGCTGCCCGGACTCGGTGACCAGGCCGGAGAGCTTGCACAGCACGTTCGGATGTTCCGCCAGCCGCCGCACCAGCGACTCCCACCGCCGCGCATCGCCGTCGACGGGCGGCTTGCCGCAGTGGTCCAGCACGAAGGTCAGCTGCGGGAACTCGCCCACCGCCTTGATCGCCGCGGGGAGCTGGTGCGGGCGCACCAGCAGCTCGAACACCAGCCCGGCGTCCTCCACCGCCGCGAGCCCGCGCAGCACGTCCGGCCTGATCAGCCAGTCCGGGTCCGCTTCGAACTCGACCGGGTGCCGGATGCCCTTCAACCAGCGGCCCGCCGGGTGCGACAGCAGCGCGCCGAGCCGTTCCCGCACGCCGCGCGCGGTGAGGTCCACCCAGCCGACGACCGCGCCGATGCACTGCACCGAATCGGCCAGCACCAGCATCTCCGGCGTCTCGTCCGGGTCGGCGACGGTCTGCACCAGCACCGTCGTGTCCACCGAGGTGCCGCGGATCGCGTCGGCCAGGTCGGAAGGCCGGAAATCGCGGTGCAACGCCTCCCGCTCGGGCCCGGTGATCCACGGCTGGTCCCGGACGTCGATGTCCCACAGGTGGTGGTGCGCGTCGACGGTCATCGCTTCGTCCTTCCCCGGCCGCATCGGCCCCGACGATCGATCCCACAGTGTGGCCCGTGCCCGCTGCCCGGCTCGGCGCAGGGCCGGGATGACCGGCCGGTGAACGCGCCGATCACCCCCGCGATGCCCCTGCCCTCCGGTACAACGGAACCCATGCGGGACCTAGTGCTCGGCCTCGACATCGGCGGTACCTCCAGCCGCGCCCAGGTCGGCGACCTGAGCGGCCGGCTCGTGGGCAGCGGCGACGCGGGCGGCGGCAACCCGAACTCGCACCCCCCGGAGGACGCCGTCGCGCAGGTCACCGCCGCGGCCCGCGCCGCGCTCGGCGACCTCGACGGGAGCGCCGTGGGTTCCGCGGTCCTCGGCATGGCCGGGGTGAGCGCCATGACGGATCCGCGGGTGGCGGGACTGTTCGAGCAGGGCTGGAACTCGCTCGGCCTGCACTGCCCGGTGCGGATCGTCAGCGACTGCGAGGTGGCGTTCGCCGCGGGCACCGCCGCCGGTGCCGGGACCGTCCTCATCGCCGGGACCGGCGCCATCGCCGCCCGCATCGAGGGCCACCGGGAGGTGGCCTCCGCGGGCGGGCACGGCTGGCTGCTCGGCGACGAGGGGTCCGCGTTCTGGCTCGGCAGGGAAGCCGTCCGGCACGCGCTGCGCACCCTGGACACGGGAACCGCGCCGGAAGGGCTCGCCCGCGCCGTGCTGGTGACCGCGCTCGACGGCGAACCGGGCGACGAGCCGGTCCGGGTCCGCAAGCAGCTGATCACCGCGGTGAACGGGGCGCCGCCGATCCGGCTCGCCGAGCTCGCGCCGCTGGTCACCGCTGCCTGCGCGGACGGCAACCCGGCAGGCGCGGACATCGTGGGGCGCGCTGCCGTCGAACTCGCCGGCACGGCCGTGCGGGCCGGGGGCTCCGGGCCGGTCGTGCTGGCCGGTGGGCTCACCGCCGAGGGCAACCCGGTCGGCACCGCCCTGCGCGCGGAGCTCGGCGCCCGGCTGCCCGGCACGCCGCTGCACCTGGCCGGGCCGGGCGCCGCCGGTGCGGCCTGGCTCGCCGCCCTCGACCTCACCCCGGACGCCCCCCGCTACCCGGGCATCTGAGCGGCCCCGGGCAACGCCGACGGCCCGCGGCTCATCCACACCCCCACCGGCAGCACCGGAGCTGTGGACGGATCACGCCGCTGGGGGGACTACTTCCGCGATTTCACGAGGAACCAAACGCCCCCCACCCTCGCCCCGCACCGGCGAACACCCCTGGTGCGCTGGCACTTCGCCCGCCGCCGAGCCTCGTCGCGGTGGACGTTCGGCTCTGATTCCTCGCGAAACTGCGCGAGATTTCACGAGGTTCGACCGGGTTCGGAGGGCTTGGAGTGGTGGTCAGTGCGGTCGGGTTGTCCACATCCGTGACGGGGATCGCCAGGGCTCGGCGGCGGTCAGTCGTCGCCGTCCGCCGCGGAGCGGAGTTCGCCGCTCGCGGCGGTCGCGGGTTCGTCCGCGACCCGCGGGTGGCGGATCCCGGCGTGGTCGGCGGGCAGGGCGCGTCGCAGCACCCACCAGCTCCCCGCGATGCACACGGCCACCAGCGGCCAGGTGAGGATCGCCTGCGCCGCGCTCAACGCCAGCACCGCGCCGCCCAGCCACAGCGGGATGAACACCAGCAACCGCACCACGTACTGCCCGACCCACACCCAGCTCGCCAGGCTGTAGGCGCGCAGCAGCGCCGGATCACGCCGCCAGGTTCGCCCCTGCCCCAGCAGGGTGCCCACCACGACGCCCAGCAGCGGCCACCGGGCCGCGATGCTCACCATCCACATCAGGGCGCTCACGGCGTTGGTGACCAGCCGCGCGAGGAAGAAGTCCGCCGCGTTGCCGGTGTAGAGCGCGATCACCGCGCCCAGCAGCACCGCCAGCAGGCTCACCAGCACCGCCAGCGGGCGGGCGCCGTTGCGCAGCCGCCACCCGCCGAGCACCGCGCCGACCGCGACGGCCGCCGCGCCACCGGCGGCGATGGACTCACCGCCGAGGTACCAGCCGAGCCCGAACAGCACCGGCGGCAGGCTCGCGTCCAGCGCGCTCGTGCGTCCGCCGAGCAGCCGCATCAGCGAATCCCGCTCCGCACCTGGTTCCGGGACGCCCGATTCCCGGCCGCCCGATTCCGCGGCGGTGCGCGCCCGCCCGGTCTGCCGATCCCGCATCACACCTCCAGCCTGCCGCACCGGCGGCCGTCGACGCACCCACCGATCGGTCGCCGCGACGAATCACACCGAACGACGCCCCGCGGACCGCGGCTCAGTCGTGGGCCACCAGGGAGAGGAGATCGGCCAGGCGGTCGACGATCGCGGCCCGGTCGGCGGGAGCGCAGGTCAGCACGTCGCGGCCGTCCGGGGCCGGCTCGCCGAACAGCGTGAACCGGCCCAGGTCGTTGTCGAACCAGGTCAGTCCGGGGTGCGCGGCGGCACCGGCCCGCCGGTCGGCCCCGGAGACCAGGAAGTGACCGATCCGGTGCCGCGGCCGGCTCATGATCTCCTCCAGCGCCCGGGGCCGGGCGGTGCGCTCGGCCCGGACCGGTTCGCCCACCGCCGCCGGGGCCTGCGGCAACAGGTCCGCGCACACCTCCGGCAGGTCGTGCGGGTCGAGGAACTCCAGGTGCAACCGGCGCCCGTCGAGCACTCCCACCACGCCCACCTCACCCGTCGCGACGACGCGCGCGGCGAGCCGCTGCCCGCTGCGCACGTCGACCAGACCGGCGGCGGCGATGGACACCTCGGACCCGCACAGCAGGTACAGCGCGTCCTCGACCTCGGGTTCCGGGCGGCCGTCGACGGCGAGGCCCGAGGATTCCAGCTCTCCCCACACCTGCCGCACCAGCCGGGCGCGTTCCTCGGCGGACTCCTCCGGCCGGGACAGCTCGAACGGGTACTGCCGGACGTCCAGGTTGAGCTGCTCGCCGAGCACATCCACGGCGGGCAGGGAGAGGGCGATCGTGTCGACCATCGGCTGTCGTATCTCACCTTCGGTACGGCGGGCTCGCGCGGAGCCCGCCGGTGAACCAGGGGATCAGAGCGCGGCGCGCGTCAGAAGTCGCGGTATCCCGGCGGGGCTTCGCCGAGCACCGGGGGCGCCACCAGGCGCCCGCTGCCGTACTCCTCGTCGTAACCGTCGTCGGCTTCGAGCAGGAACTGCGGGCCCCGCTCGTTCGGTCCGGATTCGCCCGGCCGGTAACCGCCGGTGCTGTACTCCTTCTCGCGGGACTCCTGCTGGACCTCGTCGGACGCCGCCCAGGACGTGCGGCGGGAGCCTCGCCCGCGCGAGGAGGACGTCCGCGCCTTGGAACCCATCGGGCCGAAGCCGCCATCGGGACGCGACTCGTAACGGTCGATCTGCCGCTGCGGAGGCTGCTGCGGCTCGGGCCGCTGCTGGTTCGGCTGCTCCCCGCCGCGCTGGTCGGGCCGCTGCTGGTCGGGGCCCTGCTGCGGCGCCGGCTGCGGCGACGGGGGCTGCTGCGGCGGTTGCCCAGGCTGATGCTGGACGGGCTGCTGCGGCGGTTGCGGCTGCCCGGGCTGCTGCGGCGCTGGTTGCTGCCCAGGCTGCGGCTGCCCGGGTTGCGGCTGCGGAGGCTGCTGTGTCGCCTGCTGTGGTGGCGGCGGGGGCGGCTGCGTCCCGGGCATCGGCGGGCGGGCACCGGCCCCCGGCGGCGGACCCGCCGGGATCGGCGGACCGTCCGGACGCGGCCCGGCGGGCGGCGGCCCCGGACGCGCGGCGGGAGGCCGCTGCCCGGCGTCGGCGCCAGGAGGCGGCATCGGCATGCCACGCGGCGGCGACATCGGCTCCGGGCCACCGGGCGGCGGACCGGCCTCCGGCGGCATCGGCGCTCCGGCGGGCGGCGGTGCCTGCCCCGCTCCGGGCGGTGGCATCGGCATGCCGCGCGGCGGCGACGCCGGTTCCGCTCTGGGCGGCAACGGCATGCCGCCCGACGGCGACATCGGCTCGGTCCGCTGGACGGCCTCCGGCGGGAGCGGTGGGCGACCGGGCGGCACCTCGCGGGCGGCGTCCGGGTGCGGCTCCCGTCCGGGAGCGCGCTGCGGCATCGGCGGTGGGCCCGCGCGGTGCCCCGGCTGCTGGTCCGGGGCGAGGCGCGGCGGACCCGCCGCGGGCACACCGGGCCGCGGCGGGTCCTCGACCTCACCGGGTGGCCCGATCAGGCCGCCCGGCGCGGCCGGGGCCTCCGGCAGGCCGAACAGGTCCTCGGGTTCCGGCTGCTCGGGGTCGGCGTGCCGCCGCCCCGACCGGGTCTCGGGCCGCGGTGGCCGGTCCTGCTCGTGCGCGGGCGGTCCGTGGAACACCGGCGGCGGCCCGGACTGCTGCGGCCCGGCCGGAGGCGGCCCGGCGAGCTGCGGCCCGGCCTGCTCCCCGTGCTGGCCGATCGCGGGCCCGGCGGGCGGCGGGCCGACCGGGAGCTGCCCGGAGGAGTGCGGCACGGGGCCCGGCTCACCGGCGTGCGGCGGCGCGGGGGGCTCCGGCACGGGCAGCCGTCCCGACGTCGGTCCCGCCGGGGCGGAACCCGCGTCGAGCTCGGACGGGCGCGGCGGCACCTGCGGCAGCGGGCGCGGTCCGGCGGCTGGCCGGGTGCGGTCGTGCGGCGACTCGGGCGGGCGGCTCGGCTGCCGAGGCGGTTCGTCGGCGGCCGCCTCGGTTCCGGGCTGCGGCAGCGCTCCCGTCAGCGGTCCGGAGAACCCGCTGGGCCGGTTGCCGTCCCGCTGGTCGGCGGGGCCTGCCTCGGCGGGCCGGGGCGGTTCCGCGGGACCGGCCAGATCACCGGAGAGCGCGGAGGTCCCCCCAGCCGGTTCCGGTCGTTCCGGCTGCACCGGCCGCGGCCGGGGCGCCGGCCTGCGCCGCTCGTGCACGAATCGTTCGCCGAGCCGCTCGATGCGCTCCCAGAGCGCGAACGGGTCGGGTTCGGCGGCGAGCGCCGCGAACTCGGAGCGCAGGTCGAACCCGCCCGGCCGGGCGGGCGGGCGGGGTGCGGCGGGGCGGCGAGCCTCGTCGTGCCGCGCGGGCGACTGGTCCGGGTGGAGCTCGCCCGCGCGGAGTTCGCCCTGGGGCGCCAGCTCCCCGACCGATCCGAGCACGCCGCGCACCGGCATCCCGGGGCGTTCCGGGGGCTGCGGCCGGGACGGCGGCGGGTCCGCGGACGGCGGCCCGCTCGGAGGCGCCGGGCGGCCCGGTCGCCGCGGCCGGTCGGCGGCCCGCGCCGGGTCGGCCTGCGGTGGCTGCTCCGGGGGCCGGAGTTCGCCGGGCCCGGGTGGCACGGGGAGCTCGCCGGAGGATTGGAGGTCGCCGACGCGCCGGAACTCGGGCGAGGACCGGCGCGGTTCGCCGTGCGCGCCGTCAGCACCGGGCGAGTCCGCCGCGTCGTGCGGCGTCCCGTCACCGGACTCCCGGAAATCCCCGGACATCAGGTGCTCACCACCGAGAAGCGATTCGGAATAATGGGACTCTTCGGAAATCAGGGATTCCCGGGAAATGACGGTCTCACCCGCCGAAAAGGATTCATCGACCGGACGGGAGCCGAATTCGGGCGGCGAGGGCCGTTCGCTCCGGAATGCGGCGTCGGGCCCGAGTTCGCCGCCGATCCGGGCGGCACCACCGGATCCGTTCGCCTGCCGCGCCGGGGGCGCCGGGCGTCGCGTCGCGACGCCGGGCGCGGGTCGTCCCAGCTGCCCGGCGGGGGCGGAGTCACGGCGCCCGGCGTCCCGCGCCGGAGGCAGGTGCCGGGGGGCGCCGCCCGGTTCGGCCGCCCGGCGCGGCGCGGCGGGCGGCGGATGACCCGCCGGTCCCGGCGCCGCCGGATTGTGCGGTGACGTCACTTCTCCCCCAGCTCTCGGATGCACTGCGGTCGCCGCGGGCCCCTCGCCCGGACGTGCCGCATCAGTGCGACGGGCACCGTCGTGACGACGTGCCCGGTCCTGCCGTCGTTGCCCACTCAGGCACCTGTCACCTGGTGGTCCGCGCCGGTGGCAGTCGGTCGCGCCAGGGGCCGGATGACCACTGCGGCGACGGTGTCCCCCACCTCGCGCAGGGTCGCCACCTGCGTCGATCGCGACATCACGAGCCCCCTCGTTCCTCCTGTTACCGCCGAGCGACATTAGCAGTCGCGTTCGAGGCGTACCGTCGTTTCCCGGTAAGCCACCTTTATTCACGCGGGTGCACGCGCGTGCCATCCATCGCCCCTGTTCGGCAAGGTGCGGCGTGTCCCACATCCGGCGGGATCGTGCCGCCGGAGTGGGCGCGCGCCTGCGCGGAACAAAATCGAGACGTTGAGGTGCCGTTAATCACTCGTCCGTAACCGACGGTGGCGTAGGTCGTCTTCGGAGGATCAGTGTGTTCTCCGGGCGAAGGACAGCAAGCGCAAGAGGAGGGCCGATGAACGGCCGGGAGTACACGGGTGGCGGAGCGCGGCGGGCGAACTGGCCGAGCTTCGTGGCGTTGGGCGACAGCTTCACCGAAGGGCTCGCCGACCCGTCCCCCGGCGGCGGGTGCCGCGGCTGGGCGGACCGACTCGCGGAACACCTGACGGCGCAGAACCCGCGGCTGCGGTACGCGAACCTCGCGGTGCGCGGCAAGCTGCTGCGCCAGATCACCGAAGACCAGGTGCCGCAGGCGCTGGAACTGCGGCCCGCGCTGGTGTCGCTGGTCGGCGGCGGCAACGACATCATCCGTCCCGGCAGCGACCCGGACGAGCTGGCCGCGATGTTCGACGACGCGGTGACCCGGCTGCACGCGATCGGCTCGGACGTGCTGATCGGCACCGGATTCGACACGTCGACGACGCCCGTGCTGCGGCGCGTCCGCGGTAAGGTCGGCACCTACAACGCGCACTTGCGCGCCATCGCCGACAAGCACGGGTGCTACGTCGTGGACCTGTGGTCGATGCGCGTGCTGCAGGACGCGCGGGCGTGGAGCGACGACCGCCTGCACCTGTCCTCGGAGGGACACCGCCGGGTGGCGGTGCGGGCCTGCGAGGCGCTGGGCGTCGAGATCGACGACGACTGGCGCACCCCGTGGCCGGAACTCCCGACGCGCCCGTGGCGCGTGCAGCGCGCCGAGGACATCCAGTGGGCGCGGGAACACCTGGCCCCGTGGATCGTCCGCCGCCTCCGAGGCCGGTCCAGCGGCGACGGTCGCGGCCCGAAGCGCCCGCAGCTCGAACGCCTCTGCACCAACGCCGGCCGAACAACCGACCACGAATCCCCCCACCCCCGCTGACTTCGCGACGAAGCCGCGCAGGTGGGTGGGCGAAGCCACGGTTGTGGAGTCGGGTTCGGCTTGGCGTGTGGGGTCGGGTTTTAGAGCCTTCCCGGGTTTGGGCGTGTGGTTTCGGTGGTGCGTGGAATGTCGGGTTTACTGATTGCTTCCACGGCTGGTGTTGCTGGGGTGTCCGGGTAGCGGAACCTCAGTCGGTCTCTCGCTGCGGGATCTTTTTCCCGAGTGGCTCCGCCACGAGGGAAAAAGCTGTCCTCGCGAGAGACCGACTGAGAACCCGCCGGTGGTCGGCTTTGTGACGTGGGCTATTCGCTGCGCGAATACAGGCACGGCCTTCGGCCGCAAGGCAGACTTCGCTTCGCTCGCCCCAGGCACGGCTTCGCCGCGAGGCAGCCCGACGCCGCACGTCAAGCCGAGCGAGACTTCCCACCTCGGCTGAGAAAGACGAAGTGCGGACCTCTGGAATCCCCCAGTCCAAAGGTCCGCACCCACCCCCACGTCCTCCCGGATCGCTCCGAGCGCCCCGGGCTCGGAGCGTCCGCCCCGACCGTCGCCCGTTGGCACGGGCTCGGCCGGGACGGCCGGGCGGCAATCCCCCCTCGGATTTCCCCCAGTGCCACCCGGTGCGGGCCGTTCATGACGCTGACCCGCACGAAAGGCACTTTGGCAGTCCGGGCTAGACATCGGCTAAACGTCGGCTAAACGTCCACAGTGGACACCATGTGAGCTGCCGCGGAGTCAGGCGCCGATGTCGTCAATGGACTGCAGCCGGGACTTGGCCTGCGCGGCGCGCGGTGACCCGCCGGTCTCGTAGATCGACAGCGCCGTCTCCCACCGGGTGCGGGCCACGGAGCGATCACCGCGGGACTGCGCCACGTCGCCCAGCCCCATGTACGCCGACGCCTGGTGCATCGCCGACCCGCAGCGCTGCGCCACGTTCAGCGCCTCGTGATGGTAGCCCTCACCCTCGTCGAGCCTGCCCGATTCGATGCTGACTTCGCCGCAGTTGTTCAGCACCATCGCGAGGGTTTCGAGGTCGTCGGCCTCGCGGTACATCACCTCGGCCTCCAGCAAGTGCTCCAACGCCTCGTCGAGCCGCCCGTTGGCCTGCTCGACCTGGGCGAGGTTGTTCAGCGCACCCGCCTCCCGGTAGCGGTCGCCGAGCGTGCGGTAGGCGCGCAGCGCGTCCCGGCAGTGCACCTGCGCCTCCGCGTAGCGCTGCATCCGGAACAGCACGGCACCCATGTTGACCTGCGCCAACGCCAGCCATCCAGCGTTCCCGGTGGCGACGGCGCAGCGGTAGGAGTCGGCGTAGTGCGCCAGCGCCTCGTCGTGCTTGCCGGTGCGGGCGTAGGCCACGCCGAGCCCGGCGGGCATCAGCACCTGGCCGACGGGGTCGGCGGCGAGCCGCGCCGATTCGAGGCCGACGGTGTAGATCTGGATCCAGTCCTCCCACGGGCAGCGCACCACCAGGTAGTTGAACTGGCAGCGCACCAGCCGCCACGCGTACTCGTGCAGGCCGTGGGAGTGCGCGGCGCGCACGGCGGCGACCAGGTTGGGCCACTCGGAGTCGAACCAGGCCAGCGCTTCGGTGCGGTTGCGGATCTCGGGCTGCTCGATGGTGGAGTCGCCGGAGAGGTCGAGGTCGTCGCGGGCGGGCCGCAGGAAGCGGCGCGCGTGGTCGGCGACCACGAGGTAGTAGTGCAGGAGCCGGGTGAACGCCTTCTCGTCGCGTTCGGCGAAGCCGGCGCCGTCCTGCTTGCCGTCGCAGGTGGGCGCGGTGAGCAGTTCCCGCGCGTAGAGCCGCAGCAGGTCGTGCATGCCGAACCGGTCCACTTCGGACTCGGTCACGAGGTGGGCCAGCGCGAGCGCCCGCAACCTGCGGTATGCGCCGGGCGGGTCCGTTTCGCACACGGCGGCCACGGCGTGCGCGGTGAACGTGTGCCCCGGTACCAGGCCGAGCTGCCGGAACGTGGCGGCGTGCACGGGGTGCAGGTTCCGGTAGGAGATGTCGAAGGCGCGGCGCACGCTGGTGTCGGCGTCGTCGATGTCCAGCGCGTGCAGCCGGTTGCTCTCGTCGGTGAGTTCGCGCACGAGGCCCGCGATGCCGCGGGCGGGGTTCGCGGCGAGCCGGGCGGCGGCGATGCGCAGCGCCAGCGGCAGCCCGCCGCAGAGCTCGGCGAGTTCCCGCGCGGCCTCGGGTTCCTCGGCGGACCCGTCGATGCCGCCCGCGCGGTCGAGCAGCGCGACGGCGGATTCGGTGGGCAGCGTCTCCAGCGGCAGCACGCGGGCGCCGCTGCGCACGACGAGCCCGTCGAGCCTGCGCCTGCTGGTCACCAGCACCAGCGAGCGGGATCCGCCGGGCAGCAGCGGCCGGACCTGCTCGGAGTCGCGGGCGTTGTCGAGCAGCACCAGCACGCGCCGGTCGGCGAGCAGCGAGCGGAACAGCGCGGCCCGGTCGTCGAGGTCGACGGGGATGGCGTCGGCGGCCACGCCGAGGGTCTTGAGCATGCTGGTGAGCGCTTCGCCCGGGGACAACGGCGCGCGTTCGGAGTCGAATCCGCGCAGCGAGGCGTAGAGCTGGCCGTCGGGGAACGACGCGGCGACCCGCTGCGCCCAGGTGATCGCGACGGCGCTCTTGCCGACTCCCGCGGTGCCGGTGAGCACGGCGAGCAGCGTGGTGTCGCCGCGGTCGCGTTCGACCATCCGGTCCAGCAGCGCCATTTCGCGTTCGCGGCCGACGAACCCGGCGACGGCGGGCGGCAGTTCGGCGGGGACCGGGCCGACGGGGGCGACTTCCCGGTCGGCTTGCCGCTGGGTGCCGCTGAGCAGGGCTTCGTCGTCGCGCAGCAGCCGTTCGTAGAGGGTGCGCACTTCGGGGCCGGGGTCGATGCCGAGTTCGTGGGAGAGCCGTTCCCGCAGCGCGTGGTAGCGCGCTTGGGCTTCCGCGCGGTTGCCCGCCCGGTACCCGGCGAGCATCAGCAGGTAGGTGAGCCGTTCCCGCAGCGGGTGCTGGTCGACGAGGGTGGCCAGTTCGACGACCAGCCGGTGGTGCTTGCCCAGTTCCAGCTCGGCGGCGATGCGCTCTTCCAGGGCGAGCAGCCGCAGTTCGTCGAGGTTGGGCCCGACCATCTGGTGCAGCCGTTCGGCGACGATGCCGGAGAGCACGGGGCCGCGCCACAGCTGGAGGGCTTCGGTGAGCAGCGCCGCCCTGGCCGCGGGGTCCTTGCCGTGCGCCTCGTTGATCAGCGTGCGGGCGCGGTGCGCGTCGACGCGCTCGGGGTCGATGCGCAGCAGGTAGCCGGGCGAGCGGGTGAGGATCTCGGGGCGCCCGGCCGCGTCGGCGTCGCCGTGGCCGTGCAGCAGCCGCCGGATGCGGGAGATGTAGCCGTGCACGATGGTGCGGGCGGTCGCGGGCGGCTCGTCCCCCCAGAGGGTGTCGATGAGCCGGTCGATGGAGACGAGCTGGTTGGGTTCCATCAGCAGGCAGGCGAACGCTCCGCGCACGGAGGCGGAGCCGAGCTGCAGCGGCGCCCCGTCGTAGCGGACTTCGAGCGGGCCGAGCACGCGGAAGGTGAATCCGGCGGTGTCCGGACCGGCGTCCTCGCGGCTGGCGCCCCTCCGATCGGGCGTTGCGTCCTGCCCCTGCATGCCCCTCGACACCTGCCGTTCGCTGCGTGTTCGATCCTCGTCAGTTTCGGTCACTCGGACTCGCGGAGTCCACTCCCGGCGAAGCGGACACACGGTAGCGATCTTCGACCGGCGCCCACCGGTACCATCCGAGGCGTCACCCGATCGGCCGAACGTGATGGCGCGACCGTCGAGCCTCCGGCAGACGCGCCGATCACCCGACCGGGGCGCGCCGCGGTGTCCGGAAAGTTGATCATTCACGCATCCGGCGCCGGATGCCAGGGTGTCGGGCCGCACGCGGCGACGACGTCCGCGGTTGCCGGATCGCCGCCGCGCCCGCCATACCGCCCAGTAGAGTCGGGCACTGATCGACCGCCGCCGAAGCAGTGCCCGAGAAGGAGATCACCGCGTGCCCCCACCGTCCACAGTGGTCGATCGGGCCGTGGGCTGCCTGCTCGGCGGGGCTCTCGGCGACGCGCTCGGAGCACCGGTCGAGTTCCAGCAGCTGGACGGGATCCGCGCCGAGCACGGCGAGCAGGGCATCACCGAGCCGCCTCCGCAAGCCCTGTTGGGCGACGCCACGCAGATGACGCTGTTCACCGGCGAGGGCTACCTCAGCGCGTGGACCCAGGGCAACAACGGCGGCCAGTGGCGACCCGTCGAAACGGTCACGGCCGCCTACCGCCGCTGGCTGATCACCCAGCAGGAGTCCAAGCCGCCGCCGGGCGCGACCGGTCTGCTCGCCGAGGGCGAGCTGTACGCGAGCCGCGCGCCCGGGCTCACCAGCTTGCGCGCGCTGGGCGAACCGGAGCTCGGCAGCCCGGACCGCCCGCGCAACAGCTCGAAGGGCTGCGGCGGCGTGGACCGCAGCACGCCGGTCGGTTTCGCCCCCAGCGCGACCATCGCCTACGGGCTCGGCTGCCGGCTCGCCGCGCTCACCCACGGCGGCGGCGGTGGCTGGGCGTCGGCGGGCACGCTGTCGCTGATCGTGCACTTGATCGCCGTGCAGGGCAGGCGGTTGCCGGACGCGGTGGACCAGGCGACGGGGCGCGTGCTGCGCGACGACGGGGAGACCGCGGGCCTGCTCGCGGAGGCCTCCACGCTGTCCCGGCTGGGCGCTTCCGTCTCGCACGTGGAACGGCTCGGGCAGGGCTGGATCGGCCCGGAAGCCCTGGCCATCGGCGCGTACTGCGCGCTGGCGCTGCCCCGGCCGGAGCAGTTCCCGGACGCGCTGCGCCTGGCCGCGAACCACTCCGGGCACAGCGACAGCACGGCCGCGATCACCGGCGCCATCCTCGGCGCCCGCCACGGCACCGCCGCGCTCCCCCGCCAATGGCTGTCCCGCCTGGAACTGGCCGACGTGATCGAACGCATCGGCCACGACATCGGAGCCTCCTGCACAGGCGAAAAGTTCAACGAACGCCGCTACCTGGGCCTGGACCCACCCCCCGCCCCCTGACCTTCGCCCCAGCCCTGCCCAGAGACCAGGAAGCGACCAAAGCCCCTGCCTCCCGGCAAAGCCGTGCTCTGGGCGGCGAAGTGCTCCTGCCTGGCGGCCGAAGGCCGTGCATTGCGGCGAAGCCGTGCCCTGGGCGGGCGAAGCCACGCCTGCCCGGCGGCCGAAGGCCGTGCATTGCGGCGAAGCCGTGCCCTGGGCGGACGAAGCCACGCCTGCCCGGCGGCCGAAGGCCGTGCATTGCGGCGAAGCCGTGCCCTGGGCGGACGAAGCCACGCCTGCCCGGCGGCCGAAGGCCGTGCATTGCGGCGAAGCCGTGCCCTGGGCGGACGAAGCCACGCCTGCCCGGCGGCCGAAGGCCGTGCCTGTATGTGCGAAGCACATAGCCCACGTCAAAAAGCCGACCACCCGCGGGTTCTCAGTGCCTTCCTCGCGAGGACAGCTTTTTCCCTCGTGGCGGAGCCACTCGGGAAAAAGATCCCGCAGCGAGGAAGGCACTGAGGTTCCGCCACCCGACCACACGTCCAAACCGACCGGGCGGGCACTCATGCCTTACGAGCTAGCCCGGCGAGCATTCGGGAGCGTTCCGGGTCGCCGGTGAACTCCTCCTGCCCATCCGGCCGCCACTGAGGCGCATAGACCAACCCGGGCTCCACCATCGCGAAGTCCCCGAAGAACGCCCGGATCTCCGAGTGGGAGCGGAGCTGCCCCGGGTGGGTCGACTGCTCGTAGGCTTCCACGAGCCGCCGGTTCTCCTCTTGCTCCTGTTCGGTCGCGTCGGAGGTCGTCCAGTGCGACACGGCGAGCAGCGAACCGCTGGGCAGCCGTTCCCGCAGCGCGTCGAGCGCGCCGTGCGGGCCGACGGCGTCCTTGGAGAAGTGCAGCATCGACAGCATCAGCATGCAGATGGGTTCGTCGAACCGGATCACCCCGGTGTCGTCCAGCAGCGCCCACATCCCGCCGGGGTCGGCGATCGGGTCGGCGCGCAGCGCGCGGTGCCGTCGCGGGTCGCCTTCCCGGTCGAGGATGAGTCCGCCCAGCGACTGCACCACGGGGTCGTTGTCCACGTAGACGACGCGCGTGTCGCCGGGGTCGCGGGCTTCGGGCGCGGAGCTCCAGTGCAGCTCGGCGACTTCGTGCACGTTGCCGACGGTGGGCAGGCCGGAGCCGAGGTCCAGGAATTGCCGGATGCCGGAGTCGAGGGCGTAGCGCACGACCCGGTTGAGGAAGCGGCGGTTGGCCCGGCAGTAGGCCTTCATGCCGGGGACGATCTCCACGACGCGCTGTCCGAAAGCGCGGTCGATCTCCCAGTTGTGCGCCCCGCCGAGGTACCAGTCGTAGACGCGCGCCGCGCTGGGCGTGGTGACGCTGTCGCGCATGTCGGAGGGCATCGCCTCGACGGGGTGGTGCAGTGTGCTCATCCGCTCTCCTGGACCGCCCTGTCAGCGGGTGACGCCATGGAACACCGTCCACGATCACTCATCGGAATCAGTATTCCAACCCTTTCGGGGGCTCAAGCAATGTGTTCAGGATGAGCATGACCCCGGAGAGGGGTCGAACGCGAACCGGCCCGGCCGCGTGTCGCGCGACCGGGCCGGGCGGTGCCGCGTCAGCGCACGACGGCGCTGGGGTCCCGCGCGGCGACGAAGCTCGGCCGCGGCCGGTCCGCCGCGAACGGCGCCACCGGCGCGTTGCGCACGCTGTTGAACACGATGAAGATGTTCGACCGCGGGAACGGCGTGATGTTGTTGCCGGACCCGTGCATCGTGTTCGAGTCGAACCACAACGCCGACCCCGCGTACCCGGTGAACTGCTCGATCCCGTGCTCGTAGCCGAGCCGGGTGATGTCGTCCTCGCCCGGAACCCCCACCTTCTGCTCCTTCAGCGAAGATTTGTAGTTCTCCCCCGGAGTGCGGCCCACGCACGACACGTAGGTGCGGTGCGCGCCCGGCATGACCATCAATCCGCCGTTGAACGGATAATTGTCGGTGAGCGCCACCGACAGGCTCACCGCGCGCGGCGCGGGAAGGCCGTCTTCGGCGTGCCAGGTCTCGAAATCGGAATGCCAGTAGAACCCGCTGCCCTTGAATCCCGGCATGTAGTTGATCCGGCTCTGGTGCACGTAGACCTCGGATCCAAGGATCTGCCGCGCCCGGTCCAGCACTCGCGGGTCGCGCACCAGCTCGGCGATCAGCTCGCTGGTGCGGTGCACCTCGAACAAGGACCTGACCTGGCCGGAGTCCTTCTCCACGACGGTGCGCTCATCGGCCCGGACCTCGGGGTCCTTGGTGAGCCGATCGAGTTCCTGCCAGTACTTCTGCACTTCCGCCGGGGACAGCAGACCCGGCACGGTGTGGAATCCCTTGGCCTCGTGCGCGGCCAGGTCGGTCCGCGTCGCCGGTCCGGCGCGCACGCCGGACCACACGACGGGATCGGTGCGTTCGATGAATGCGGACTCGGTGCCGCGCCGAGTCGGATAACGGTCCTGAGTCGTCACATCCGCGACGGTCATCAGTTGCGCCTCCTTCGCGAATTACCGCCGGAGCGCCCGATTCCACGTCGGAATCGGGCGCCATTTCTCGGTTCCTCGGTCGGTGGCCGTTCCCCTCGTCGGGGGATACGTGTCGCACACCGCGGCAGGCAACCAGACAGTTCTGGGCTACCCGACCGCCGCGGTCATTACGCATGCGTTCCGGCGAGGTTTCCCGGACGGGCGCGGCAGGCATGAAAAACCGCCCACGGCCGCGGGCGGCGGCTCGTGGGCGGTGCGGCGGGAACGCCGGGTCGATGCCCGGTCAGTCCTCCACGATCAGCGGGTACACGCCGTTCTCGTCGTGCACCTCGCGGCCGGTCACCGGCGGGTTGAACACGCAGACCGTGCGGATGTCGGTCTTGGGACGGACCTGGTGCTTGTCGTGCTCGTTGAGCATGTACAGCGTGCCCGGCTTGAGCTGGTGGATCTCGCCGGTCGACTTGTTCTCGAGCTCGCCTTCACCCTCGTACACGAACACGGCTTCGATGTGGTTGGCGTACCAGAAGTCGTTCACGGTACCGGCGTAAAGGGTGGTCTCGTGCACCGAGAAGCCGACCTTCTCCCTGGCCAGCACGATGCGCTTGCTGCGCCAGTTCTCGGTCTGGATGTCGTCGTCGGTGTTCTCGACCTCTTCGAGGCTGCGGACGAACACAATGCCCTCCTTCGTGGTGCCGGTGGTGCCGTACGAGACGGCCGGCCCGGAAGTGCGGGACCGGCCGTCGCGTGCGTTGTTGGATCAGGCAAGCACAGCTTGCACCGAATCGACGATGATCTGAAGCCCCTGTTCGAGCTCTTCATCCGACACGGTCAGCGGCGGCATGATCTTGATCACTTCGCTCTGCGGGCCGGAGGTCTCCAGGATCAGCTTCCGGTCGAACGCCGCCTTCGAGATCTTGCCCGCGGTCTCCGGGTCCTCGAACCCGAGGCCGCGCGCGAGGCCGCGGCCCTTGGCCTGGGCGCCCTCGTACTTGTCGGCGATCTCGCCGATGACCTGGCCGACGCGCTCGCCCTTGGCGATGGTGCTCTTCTGCAGCGCGTCGTCGCTCCAGTAGAGCTTCAGCGCCTCGGACGCGGTCACGAACGCGGGGTTGTTGCCGCGGAAGGTGCCGTTGTGCTCACCGGGCTCCCACACGTCGTGCTCGGATTTGATCAGCGTCAGGGCCAGCGGCATGCCGTAGCCGCCGATGGACTTGGACAGGCAGACGATGTCCGGGGTGATGCCGGCCTCTTCGAAGCTGAAGAACGGGCCGGTGCGCCCGCAGCCCATCTGCACGTCGTCGACGATGAGCAGCATGCCGTGCTTGTCGCACAGCTCGCGCAGGCCGCGCAGCCACTCCGGGCGGGACGAGTTGATGCCGCCCTCGCCCTGCAGGGTCTCCACGATCACCGCGGCGGGCTCGTTCAGGCCGGAGCCGCTGTCCTCGAGCAGCCGCTCGAAGTACAGGAAGTCCGGGTACTGCCCGTCGAAGTAGTTGTCGTAGGGCATCGGCGTGGAGTGCACCAGCGGGATGCCCGCGCCGCCGCGCTTCATCGAGTTGCCCGTCACCGACAGCGACCCGAGGGTCATGCCGTGGAACGCGTTGGTGAAGCTGATGATCGACTCGCGGCCGGTGATCTTGCGGACCAGCTTGAGCGCGGACTCGACCGAGTTGGTGCCCGTCGGCCCGGGGAACTGGACCTTGTAGTCCAGCCCGCGCGGTTTGAGCAGCTTCTCGTCGATCGTCTCCAGGAACTCCCGCTTCGCGGCGGTCGCCTGGTCGAGCCCGTGCGTGACGCCGTCGCGCTCGATGTACTCGATGAGCTTGCGCTTGAGCCGCGGGTTGTTGTGGCCGTAGTTCAGCGCGCCGGCGCCGGCGAAGAAGTCCAGGTAGGGCGTGCCGTCCTCGCCGTAGAGCCAGCTGCCACCCGCCTTGTCGAACGTCGTCGGCCAGGTGCGGCTGTAACTGCGGACCTCGGATTCGAGGCTTGCGAAGATATCGTTCACGATCCTCCGTTCGCGGCGGCCGAAGCGGCCACCGGCTGCAAATCGGTCATGGTCCCCGCCGGGGAGACCTGCCGGTCGGAACTCGTTCGTCTGTGCGGCGCGGCCGGCGGATGACCCCGCCCCCGCACGTTCCCCGCGCCACCGGCTCCCACCGAGAGCCGTGCGGGACGTGCTCGCGCTAGTCCGCCGGACGTGGCGCCGCGGCGGCCTCACCTGCCACGACACCGGGGGCCGCGAACGGGCCGATCCGGTAGAGGTCCTCGCCCAGGTGCGCGTCCGGGAACAGCTCGGCGCCGAACAGCTCGCTGCGGGCGAGCTCGGTGCCGCGGTCCCTGGCCAGCGCCGAGAACAGCTTGATCGAGGCGGTGTTGTCGGCGGTGATGGTCGTCTCCAGGTAGCGGACGCCTTCCGGCACCAGCCGGTCGAGCAGGTGCCCGAGCAGCTTGCCCGCCACACCGCGGCCGCGCTGCGAGGCGTCCACGGCGACCTGCCAGACCATCAGCACGTCCGGGGCGTCCGGGCGCAGGTAGCCGGTGACGAAACCGACCACGTCGCCGTCCTCCCGCGCCACCGCGGTGGTGTGCGCGAAGTCCCGGCACCACAACAGGTACGCGTAGGACGAGTTCACATCGAGCACCTGCGAATCACGAGTGATCCGATAGAGTGCGGGACCGTCCGCGACGACCGGAATGCCGATCTCACCGGAAGCGGAAGAACCACTCCCTGCATTCCGTCCGCCATTCGGTCCGTCGCCGTTATGGCTGGGTTTGTCGCCGGTCATGCTTTGCCAACTTAACAGAACATCGGTAACGCGTCAGGTACGCGACCGTTTCCTGGCGTCACTACCAGGCGATACTCGATTTTACACGTGATGAGCACGACAGGATTGTTGCGCCGCGCATCAACGCAGTGATAACGATCTAAGACGCATAGTGATCGAATATGCGAATCACGGGCGTGACCAGCGAAAACGCCCGTCGCAGCTGCACGTCCGGGCCCGGACTCGATTGCCCGGCCACATTTTTCACGGACCGCTCCGGGAATTGCGATCTTCATCCGGCGATCGACCACCCCGGGTGCACGGGCTCTCACTTTCCGCCACCGGAACGCACACGTCCGGGGCCGCCGTG
Source organism: Saccharopolyspora gloriosae (assembly GCF_014203325.1). Lineage (NCBI taxonomy): Bacteria > Bacillati > Actinomycetota > Actinomycetes > Pseudonocardiales > Pseudonocardiaceae > Saccharopolyspora > Saccharopolyspora gloriosae. The sequence goes on from NZ_JACHIV010000001.1 coordinate 6,080,432, forward strand.
GCGGCCCCGGACGCGGGGTACTGCTGGAGAGCCTCAGGCGAATCAGACGCCGGCGGTCTCCTTGATCCAGTCGCGGTACTCGGTGACGTTCGTGTACGCCGTCGAGGTCGCGCGGTCGCTCGTGGAGGCCACGCCGACCTGGGTGCCGTTGGAGAACATCGGGCCGCCCGAGTCGCCACCGGCGGTGATGCCGTTGACGCGGTCGGCGCAGACCGCGGTGCCGCCGCGGTAGTCGGTGCAGGCGATGTCGGTGACCTTGACGTCGGCCACCTTCAGGTTCTCGGCCTGGCACTGGGCCTCGGGCTGGTCGGTGCAGGTCGCGCCCCAGCCGTAGACCTGGACGGTGTCGCCGTTGTTGACGTCACCGGTGGAGCCGAGCGGCGAGAACTCGACGTTCATCGGGGTGTCGACGTTGACCAGCGCGAGGTCGACGCTGTCGTGCACGTGCACGCCGCCGGCCTTGGCCTTGACCTCCTGGCCCTCGTGCTGGTTCAGGCTGCCGACCTTGAAGCTGATCGCGTCGCCGGCGCCTTCCACGCAGTGCTGCGCGGTGAGCACCCAGTCGGCGGAGATGGCGGTCGCGGTGCAGGCCTCCTGGCCGTCGTTGAGCAGGCGAACGGCCCAAGGAGCGTCCGTGGCCTCCTCGCCGTCGATGATCATCGGCTGCATGTCGATGGGGGCGGGCGCCGCGGGGGCGGCGGCCTGGGCGGGAACGGCGAAGGCGGCGGCGGCCAGGGCCAGGCCCGCCGCTCCGGTCAGCACTCGTGCCAGGGACACGCTGATCTCCTCTGGGTAGCAGCGGCAACGCTGTGGGGACGGTCAAGTGGTCCCATGACCTCACCCGAACGGGTAATGGGTCAACCAATTGGTCACTATTCGCCACCACATCCCAGCTTTTAGACCTGATCGAGATGCGCCGTTCGATTGACCACACCAACATTCGAATGCCCACTATGGGCCTCGGCCGCACCCCGCCGTCAAGGGTCCGGCGGCCGTACTCCACGAACCTCGGGGGCTCTCATGGAGATCACGTCGTACCCGCCCGGCACGCCCTGCTGGGTGGATCTCAACACCGCCGACCCCGGTTCGGCCTCGGAGTTCTACGCCGAGCTGTTCGGCTGGACCGTGCACGACTCCGGTCCCGAAGCGGGCGGCTACCTGATCTGCCAGCGAGGCGGCAAGCCGATCGCGGGCATCGGCCCGCAGGACGAACCCCGGCAGGGCCCCACGTTCTGGACCACCTACGTGGCCACGACCGACGCGGACGCCTCCGCCGAAGCCGTCCGGAACGCGGGCGGCCAGGTGCACCTGAACCCGATGGACGTGTTCGACGCGGGCCGGATGGCGCTGTGCTCGGACCCGACCGGCGCGGCCGTCGCGCTGTGGCAGCCGAACCAGCACCCAGGCTCGACCGTCGTCAACGAGCCCGGCACCCCCTGCTGGCACGAACTGGCCACCCGCGAACCCGACCGCGCCACCGAGTTCTACCGCGCGGTGTTCGGCTGGGACGCGGCACCGCAGGCCGTCGGCGACACCGAGTACCGGCTGCTGCGACTGGGCGGCCGAAAGATCGGCGGGATGATCCGGATCGACGAGAGCTGGCCGGCCGAAGTGCCCGCGCACTGGCTGGTGTACTTCGCCGTCCCGGACACCGACCGCGCCCTCGCCGACGTCACCCGCCTCGGCGGCGCCACCGTCGTCGACCCGGTCGACATCGAACCCGGCCGCTTCGCCGTGGTCCACGACCCGGCGGGCGGCATCTTCGGGATCATCCACCTCAACCCCGCGGGGTGAGCTCGGCCGCGATCGAGCGGTGGATCAGCCGCGCCCGAGCAGCGGATCCGGCTGCGACAGGGCGCGCAGCCAGGCGGCGGCGCGGCACTCCCACCGCTCGATCGCCCACTGCTCGGACAGGCGCCGCCCGGCGAAGCAGATCGACGGCACCCCCAGCAGGACGACCACGACCACCATCATCGAGTCCACGTTCTCTCCTCACTCCACGCACCGCGTCGGCGGTGACGAATCGACACGACGCAACCGAAGCTATTCCGCCTCCGGACGCGATTACCACGGTCGGCGGAGCACTCGCCAGGAATCCGCCAAGCCCGGCCTTTCCGCCAGGCGAAGCGCCACCCGCGGAATTCCCGCCACGCTGGCGGGAATGTGGCGAAAAGCCAGGTCGATCCCGCGCTTTCCCGCCTTCCGGCGCGGTTCATTGACGAGATCAACTCCCGCCCTTTAGTCTCCGCGCGAAACTGAGGGGAACAATGGGGAACGACGACAGAACCCGCAAGAATGCGGGAAAGGCGCTGGCGTCGCTGCACAAGGGGCTCGGGGTGCGGCGCGCGGACCTGCACGCTCGCCTGGGACCCGAGCTGCGCGGCATCTTGCGGATCACCGGGACGGACGCGGCGGGCGTGCAGGAGCAGCTGGCGCGGTGGCTGGACGCATGGCTGGCGAAATTGGCCCCCGAGCTGACCCGCATCGCCGAGGTGTCCTACAACCTCCCGCCGCACCAGGGGCTCAACGGGCTCACCTACGGCAAACGCGTCGCGGCGCTGTCGGCCGAGCTCGGCGCGGGGTTCTCCACGCGCACCATCGAGCGGCGGATGGACGAGATCATCGAGCACCTCCAAGGGTGCCTCGACCAGCAATGCCGCTCGCCGAAGGCGCCCGAGCCCGGTACGGCGCGACAACTCGAACCCGCGCCGGGCAACGCCCTGGCACCGCGGCCCGAGCCGGGGCGCGGCGGGGTCGACGATGCGCTGCGGGCGCTGCACGATCCGCGTTCGACGGTGCGCCGCGCGATCGACTGCTTCCTCGCCCACGACGTCCACGTGCCGTGCTCGCCCGCGGGCGGGCTGGCCGCGGTCCGGGCGGCGGGCCGCAGCACGTGGGTGTGCGCGTTCACCCGGGCGGACCTGCTGGAGGACTACCGGCGGGCCTCCTCGGCACCGTGGGCCACCGGGTCCCACCGGCTGCTCGGAGCCGACCTGGTGCGCACCGCGACGCGGACTTCGGATCCGATGGGAATTCTGCTGAACCCGTGCGCCGGAGAACCGATGGCGCTCACCGGGACGATGAGCATTCCACCTGTGCTCACCGCCGAGATCCGCGAAACGCTGCGGTCCGAGTAGGCCTCGTCCCCGACCTGGATGAATCAACGGATGGATTCCCGCTATTCTCCGGCCATGGCCGAGCTGGACGATTCCGCGGGGCGGCTTTTCGCCTCTCCGGAAGAACTGCACCGGAGCGCGAACACCGCGCAGCACATCATCGACGACTTCCGAGAACAGACCGTTCGCAAATTTCAGCTCAACCCGGAACAGGCGGGGAACGACGAATTGACCCGGGCGCTCCAGGCCTTCCAGGAGGACTCCTCCCGAGCCGGCACCGAACTCGCCGGCGAAGCGGCCGAACTCACCGACCGGCTGCGCGCCACCGCCGACGACTACGCGCGGATCGACGCCGACCTGGAACGAGCGCTGATCACCGCGCTCGACCGCGGCTAGCCCGGAGCGAACGCGGATGATCCAGCCACCCTCCGATGAGCCGCCGCTGCCCGGCAACGCCCCGGGCATCGTCACCGAATGCGATCGGCTGCGGACACTGGCCGACCACCTCGACCAGACCGGGCGCGCGCTGCGCGACGTGCGGGTCGAGTCGTGGTCGGGACGAGCCCGAGATCGCTTCGACGCGGCCCAGTACGAGCTGAGCAAGCGGTGGCGGCAGTCCGCCGACGCGCACTACGCCGCCGCCGACGCGCTCGGCGAGTACCAGGTGACGCTGGAGAACCTCCAGCAGCTCGCGCGGTCCGAGGCCGCCGACGCCGCGGGCGACCCGGTGCGGCAGGCCGCCGCCGCGGAGCTGATCCGCCGCTGGCGGATGCAGCAGGACGAAGCCGGGCGCCGGGCGGCGCGCGCGATCCTGCGCGCCGGTGAGGACCTGGCCACGCTGCCGCCGGTGCTGCCCGAAGCCGCTCCCCCGCCGCCGCTGCGGGCGCTTCCGCCGCCGGCACCCGCAGCGGAACCTCCGCGGGGAGCCGAGCCCGAACCCGAGCCGGAGCCCGCTCACGCGCCCGAGCCGGTGGAGGTGCCCGACGCCGCGCCACCGCTGGTGCTGGAGTCGTTGCACCCGGACACGACGGCGCACGACCTGCACGCCTACCAGCGCGAACTGCTCCGGCTCAACGAGGACGTCCTCGCGGCGTGGGCCGACCCGGGCCGCCGGTTCGCCATTCCGATCCCGTGACGTGCCGCGTTGCAGCCGTTCGGCGGGACTCGTCACGGGACGTGCTCACGAGCCGTCGCCCGGTCGGGTAGTACAGAATCGACCTTCGATCACCGATCATCAGTAGGCGAAACGACCCGTGCCCCCGGTCGCACGACCGAACCCGGTGCTCGCGCCGCAGGTGCGTTCGCCGCGGGGCGCCGCCGGGAAACCCACCGACACCGGCCCGCCCCCCGCGCCGGGCATCCCCCGACCACCTGCCGAACCGGTCGAGTCCAGCACCACCCGAGCTCAGCGCCTTCGGAGCGGAGCCGCTGAGGGGACTCGAACCCCTGACCGTCCGCTTACAAGGCGGGTGCTCTACCAACTGAGCTACAGCGGCGCGCACGGCCACGCCGTGCGCGCACATCGTAGTCGGCGCCGGGCCGCGACCGGCAGGCGGCCGGTGCCGGTGCGGCCCCTCGCCCGCGGGCGCGCGGGGCAGGTGTCAGGCTCGTGACGGACGACACCAACAGGACGTGCAACGGCTGAGGCGTGCGGGCCGATGGCCGAGGGGACGATCAACACGATCGCCGCGAGGTGGCGAGCAGGAAGGTAGGTCTGCGGTGGGAATCACGCAGCGCGCCCGAGGTGTGCTGCGGCGGCGCGAGCCGGCCGAGACGGTCGGGACGCGCAACGCCGTTTACGGGCCGGCACTGCCCGAGGAATCAACGGTCCATCTGGTGATGGACCTGGGGCTGCGCATCGGCGAGGTCCAGATGGCCAGCGGCGCGGGCGCCTCCGACGTGACCGCGACGATCATCGGTGTGGTCAGCGCGTACGGCTTGCCGCACTGCGAGGTCGACGTGATCTACACGTCGATCACCGTCTCCTGCTACCGGGGCACCGAAGAGGTGCCGATCACCTCGCTGCGCGTGGTGCGCAACCGGTCCATCGACTACACGCGGCTGTCCGACGTGGAGGACCTGGTCCGCAAGATCACCGCCGGTTCGATCTCCGCGTCCGAGGCCTACGCCGAACTGGACAAGATCACCTCCGCGCCGCACCCGTTCCCGCGCTGGGTGGCGACCCTGGCGTGGGCAGGGATGGCGGCCTCGCTGTCGGTGCTGCTCGGTGGCGGCGATCCGCGGCTGGCGCTGGTGGCCGCGGTGGCGACGGCGCTGGTCGACCGGATCGGCCGGATGCTGAACAAACGGGCGCTGCCGTTCTTCTTCCAGCAGGCGGTGGGCGGCGTCATCGCCACGAGCATCGCGCTGGCCTGCTCCGAACTCGACCTGCTGGCGAGTCCGGCGCTGGCGGTGGCGGCGAGCATCATCGTGCTGCTGTCCGGGATGACCGTCGTCGGTTCGATGCAGGACGCGATCACCGGCTACAACGTGACCGCCGCCGGGCGCATCGCGGAGCTCGCGCTGATGTCGGCGGGCCTGATCGCCGGAGTGGTGCTGGCGCTCTACACGGGCGTGGAGATCTTCGGCGCGGTCAACCAGGGCAGCGACCTCCGGGAGGTCGGTGCCGCGCAGATCGACTCGTCGCAGCCGCTGATGATCCCCATCCAGGTGCTGGCGGGCGCGTCGACCTCGGCGTGCTTCGCGCTGGCCAGCTACGCCCCGCCTCGCCCGCTGATCATCGCGGGGCTCGGCGGCGCCGTCGCGGCGGGCGTGTCCGGACTCCTCGTCAGCGACCTGGTGGGGGTGCACCCGGTGCTGGCGGGCGCGATCGCCACGACCGTCGTCGGTTTCGCCGGTGGCATCACCACCCGGCACTTCGGGATTCCGACGCTGGTGATCGCGGTGTCCGGCGTGGCTCCGCTGCTGCCCGGCCTGGCCACCTACCGCGGCCTGTACGAGATCGCGGTGGCGGGCAACCCCTCGGGCATGTCGACCCTGATGGTGGCCGCGGCGACCGGCCTGGCCCTGGGCGCGGGCGTGGTGCTCGGCGAGTACCTCGCCCAGCCCGTGCGGACCCGCCTGGGCAGGCTCGAACGCCGCATCGCGGGTCCCCGCCTGTCCGGTCCGCTGCGCCCCACCCGCCGTCGGCTGGAGTGAGCACCGCGAGCCCGTTCACCACCCGGTGAACGGGCTCGCCCGCCGGGCCCCGGCTCCGCGACGGCCCGGTGGACCTGCACCTGTCCCGGCCGAGCGCGCGGGAGTCTCCTGAGCACGAGCAGGACCAGCCGTGACACCAACGAGAAGTGAGCAAGGACTCGGGGGTCGTTGGCCCACACGAACGACGCGGGCGATGAGCAGATTGACTAGCCTCGCCTGCGGGTAGTGAGTGATCCGGGACGGACCCCCGCCAGGGGGCCCAGCCGCGGAAGAGCACCAAGCCGTCGGCGCAGCCCATCCCGCCCGAGACAGCAGAGTCTCCCGAGGAGGCAACACCGGTGACCAGCGGCAGTACCCGTGCGGATTTCGTCGTCGTGGCCAATCGGCTCCCGGTCGATCTGGAGAAGCTGCCGGACGGCACCGAACGCTGGAAGCACAGCCCCGGGGGCCTGGTGACGGCGCTGGAGCCGTTCCTGCGCGCCCGGCACGGCGCGTGGGTCGGCTGGCCCGGAGTCGCCGACGTCGACGTGGAACCGTTCACCGACGAGGACATGCGGCTGCACCCGGTGCGGCTTTCGGCGGACGAATTCCAGGACTACTACGAAGGATTCTCGAACGCGACGCTGTGGCCGCTGTACCACGACGTGGTGGTGCCGCCGGTGTTCGACCGGTCGTGGTGGGAGGCGTTCCGCCGGGTGAACCGGCGCTTCGCGGAAGCCGCGGCGGAGGTCAGCGCCGAGGGCGCGACGGTGTGGGTGCAGGACTACCAGCTGCAACTGGTGCCCGCGATGCTGCGCGAACTGCGCCCCGACCTGCGCATCGGCTTCTTCCTGCACATCCCGTTCCCGCCGGTGGAGCTGTTCATGCAGCTGCCGTGGCGCACGGAGATCGTGCGCGGGCTGCTCGGCGCGGACCTCGTCGGATTCCACCGTCCGGGTGGTGCGCAGAACTTCCTGTGGCTGGCGCGGCGGCTCGCGGGGTTCGAGCCGAGCCGCGGCCAGGTCGGGGTGCGGTCCCGGCCCGGCGTGGTGCAGGTCGGGGATCGCGCGGTGCGCGTCGGGGCGTTCCCCATCTCCATCGCCTCCTCGGAGCTGGACCAGATGGCGCGCAGCAAGGAGATCCAGCAGCGCGCCAAGGAGATCCGCGCTGAACTGGGCAATCCGCGCCGGATCATGCTCGGCGTGGACCGGCTCGACTACACCAAGGGCATCGACGTGCGGCTGCACGCGATGCACGAGCTGCTCGCCGACGGGCAGATCCGGGCCGAGGACGTGGCGATGATCCAGATCGCGACGCCCAGCCGGGAACGCGTCGAGCACTACAAGCAGATGCGCGAAGGCATCGAACGCGAAGTCGGCCGGATCAACGGAGAATTCGGCCGCGTGGGTCACCCAGCAGTGCACTACTTGCACACTTCGGTGGACAAGAAGGACTTGGTGGCGTTCTACTGCGCCGCCGACGTCATGGTCGTGACGCCGGTGCGCGACGGGATGAACCTGGTGTGCAAGGAATACGTGGCCTGTCGCCACGATCTGGGCGGCACCCTCGTGCTCAGCGAGTTCGCCGGGGCCGCCGCGGAACTCACCAGCGCGTTCCTCGTCAACCCGCACAACCTGGACGGGGTCAAGGACGCCTTGCTCTCCGCCCTCGACATCGACCAGGCCGAAGGCCGCCGTAGGATGCGAGCATTGCGTAGGCAGGTGCTCACGCACGACGTCGATCGCTGGGCGCGATCGTTTCTGGAAGCACTGGGGACACCCCCGACTGACTAGCGCGAACATCGCGTGATTCCCGATTTTCCGGGAACCGCACACAATGATCGATCACCGGCGACGAGCAGTGAACCCGACTCGCACGCTCGACACCGAATCGGTCATGTAGACCCATCCGACCGCCCCAGAGGAGTATGGCGTTGACCGCCGAAGCTCTCCCCGCCGAGCTGCGCCGCACCATCGTCCAGCTCGCGCGCACCCCTCGACTGCTGGTCGCCTGCGACTACGACGGCACTCTCGCCCCGATCGTGGCCGACCCGAACGCGGCGAAGCCGTTGCCCGAATCGGTGCACGCCTTGCGTTCGCTGGCGTCCCTGCCCGCCACGACCACCGCGGTGATCTCGGGCCGGGCACTGCGCGACCTCGCCACCCTGTCCCGGCTGCCGTCCGAGGTCCACCTCGTCGGAAGCCACGGCTCCGAGTTCGACGTGGGCTTCGTGCACGAGCTCGAACCGCAGGCCACCGAACTGCGGACCGCGCTGCAGCGCGGCCTGCAGGACATCGTCGCCGGCAACGACGGGGTGTCGCTGGAGGCCAAGCCGGCCAGCGTCGCGGTGCACGTGCGCCGGGCCGACGCCGCCGTCGCCGAACGAGTGCTGGACGAGGTCCGCTCCGGGCCCGCAACCTGGGACGGCGTGCAGGTCACCGAGGGCAAAGCGGTGATCGAGCTGGCCGTCGTGCAGACCGACAAGGGCAACGCCCTCGACGCGCTGCGCCACCAGGTCGGCGCCACCGCCGCGATCTTCCTCGGCGACGACGTCACCGACGAGAAGGCCTTCGCGCGGCTGCACGGCCCGGACCTCGGCCTCAAGGTCGGCGAGGGCGACACGCTCGCGCAGTTCCGCGTCGCCGACACCACGCAGGTCGCGACGGCGCTGGCGTTCCTCATGGAAGAGCGCCGCACCTGGCTCTACGGCGAGCAGGCTCCGCCGATCGAGCGGCTGACGATGCTGTCCAACGAGCGCACCGTCGCCCTGCTCACCCCCGACGCGCGGCTGACCTGGATGTGCCACCCCGGTCCGGACTCGGCGGCCGTGTTCGCCGACCTGCTCGGCGGCCCCGGTGCCGGGCACTTCTCGATCCGCCCGCACGGCGGCAACGGCGCCCCGCGCAGTCCGCTGCCGCTGGGCCAGCGCTACGTGCCGGGCACCATGACCGTCGAGACCCGCTGGTCGCGACTGCTGGTCACCGACTACCTGGAGCACGGGGTGGACGGGCACCGCACCGACCTCATCCGGGTGATCACCGGCGAGACCACGGCGAGCATCGAGTTCGCCCCGCGCCCCGAGTTCGGCCAGGTGCCGGTGCGGCTCGTGCCGGAGTCCGGCGGACTGCGGGTGATGGGCACCTCGGAGCCGATGGTGCTGCGCTCCCCCGCGATCCAGTGGGAGATCACCTCCGACGGCATGCACGAATCCGCGCGCGCCGTGGTGGAGGCCTCGGACGACGCCCCGATCGTGCTGGAGCTGCGCTGCGGCACGGAGGACCTGGACCCGTCGGAGCAGACCGAGTCCGAGCGCCGCGACGCCGCCGACGTGTACTGGTCGGACTGGCTGGAGACGCTGACGCTGCCCGCGCTGGAGCGCGACCTGGTGGGCCGCTCCGCGCTGACGCTGCGCGGGCTGTGCAACACCGACACCGGCGGCATCATGGCCGCCGCGACGACCTCGCTGCCCGAGGAGATCGGCGGCGTCCGCAACTGGGACTACCGCTACTGCTGGCTGCGCGACGGCTCGATGACCGCGCAGGCCCTGGTCACGTTGGGCTCCACCGACGAGGCCGAAGGCTTCCTGAACTGGCTGCACGGCGTGCTGGAGACGCTGCCCGGACCGGAGCGGCTGCACCCGCTCTACTCCTTGCAGGGGACCAGCCTCGGGCCGGAAGCCGTGATCGACAGCCTGCCCGGCTACGCCGGTTCGCGTCCGGTGCGCGTCGGCAACCTCGCCGACCAGCAGGTCCAGCTCGACGTGTTCGGTCCGGTCGTGGAGCTCGTCTCGCACCTGGCCGCGGCGCGCGGCGCGCTGCGGGACCGCGACTGGGAGCTCGTGAAGGCGATGGCCGGGGCGGTGTCGCACCGCTGGTTCGAACCGGACCACGGCATCTGGGAGGAGCGCGACCAGCCCCGCCACCACGTCTACTCGAAGGTGATGTGCTGGGTCACGCTGGACCGCGCGGTCAAGCTCGCGGAGCAGTACGGCCGGGAGCCGGAGTCCGGTTGGAACGCGCTGCGGGACGAGATCTCGCAGGACGTCATCAAGAACGGCTGGCAGCCGGACGTGCAGGCGTTCACCACCGCCTACGAGGGTTCCGACCTGGACGCGGCCTCGCTGCACGTGGGCCTGTCCGGGCTGATCGACCCGTCCGACGACCGGTTCCGCGCCACGGTGACGGCGATCGAGTCGGAGCTGCGCAGCGGCTCCACCGTCTACCGGTACCGCCGGGACGACGGGCTGCCCGGCGACGAGGGCGGCTTCCACCTGTGCGCGGCGTGGCTGATCGAGGCGTACCTGCTGATCGGCCGCCGCACCGAGGCGGAGGAGCTGTTCCAGCAGATCGTCGACACGGCGGGCCCGACCGGTCTGCTCGCCGAGGAGTACGACCCGATCGCGGAGCGCTCGCTGGGCAACCACCCGCAGGCGTACTCCCACCTGGGCCTGATCCGCTGCGCCCAGCTGCTGTCCCAGTGACGCGCTGAGCCGCGTTGTGCACGCGAACGGGCCGTTCACCCCACCCGGGTGAACGGCCCGTTTCGCTGCGCACCCCGCCGATTTCGCGCGAAATCGAACGCCCCCCCACTCCCCTGAGCGCCACCACCTCCGCAGCTCGGAGCGGCTTTTCGGCGGTTCGCGGCGTGGGGGTCCGCTCAAACTTCTCGCGAAATCGCGGGAGTTGTCCACAGCGGGGCGATTCGTCCACAGCACCCTCGCGGGGCGGGCGTGGCCTCGGTGGAGCCGGTCGATCGCGCTGCGTGGCGGGGTCCGAACTCCGGGCGGATTTCCGATCACGATTTGCGGCGAAACCGCCGTTCGGGTCGAACGCGGCGGTTACGCTCCGGCGCAAGTCAAGGCACCTGTGCGGGAAGCCGCACGGACATCTGGGGGATTCACGTGACCGGACTGACGATCGCGATCGTGCTCGTCGGCGTCGTCGTCGCGGTGGCGAGCTGCGTGATGCTGTACCGACGCATGCGCGCCGCGCCGAACGAGACCGCGCGCCCGACCGACCCGTTCCACACCGGCGACCAGGATTCGCTGCGCGGCGACCCGCGCGCCCTGAAAGCGGGCGACATCGTGGAGATCCGCGGCCTGAGCTACACCGTCCGCGGCACCCTGCGGCTCTCCGAAGGCGGTTGGGGCTGGGCGGAGCACCTGCTCGACGACGCCAAGGGCACCCAGGTGTGGCTCGCGATCGAGGAGGACCCGGACCTGGAGCTCACGCTGTGGACCCCGGTCGACGACGCCGGTGAGCCCGGCGCGAAGCACCTCGAGTTCGGCGGTCGCAGCTACGAGCGGGAGGAGTCCGGCTCGGCGACGTTCCGCAGCGAGGCCACCACCGGCCTCGCCGAGCAGGGCTCCGTCCGCTACCAGGACTACGAGGCGAGCGACGGCGCTCTGCTGGGCTTCGAGTCCTACGGCGACTCGGACTGGGAGGCCGCCACCGGCGAGGAGCTCAGCCGGTACGACGTGCGCATCTACCCCACCGCGATCTGACGGGGGTGGCTCGATGAAACGCGGCTTCTGGTTCGTCCTGGCGGGCATCGTCGTCGTCATCGCGTTGGCCGTCGCGCTGATCGCGACCCTCGGCGGCGGCTCCGGCCCGCGCGGGTACGTGGCGGGCCACTACCACCGCGCCTCGTCGCTGGACATCCGCGGCGACAGCGACAACAAGGCCTACACCAGCCCCAAACCGGTGCCCGTGGTGGCCCGGGAGATCACGTCGCGCTGGCGACCCCAGTCGCAGCAGACCGACGCCAGCGGCGTCTACCTGCGCTACTCCGACGACGCGGTGATCATCCAGCCGCGCGCGGCGGGCTCGGTGATCCACGTGATGGACGTCGACCGCGCCTACCGGCACTACCACTCGCACGTCGGCCACGCCTGGGGCGGATTCGGCATGCGCGGCGAGACCTTCCGCGGCGGCGGTCCCGGAACCGGGAAATGACCGCCGCGCACGACTGACCACCCGCCTCCGGGCACGCGCCTCGAACCGGCCCCGGCCGAAGGCGCTCCCCACACCGGGTCTGCCACCGACCCACCCGACGAGAAGGGCGAAACGACCTTGCTCCAGGAACTGCTCTCCGGACTGCTCGCGGCCGTCGCTTACGGCGTCATCGGCACGCTGATGATGGCGCTCGGCTACCTGCTGGTGGACCTCGCCACGCCCGGCAGGCTGCGCGACCTGATCTGGGTGCGGCGCAACCCGAACGCCGCGTTGCTGCTGGTGTCCGGCCTGATCGGGGTGGGGATCATCCTCACCACCGCCATCGCCGCGAGCGCCGACGACCTCGTCGCCGGCCTGGTCGGCACCGTCGTCTACGGCCTGCTCGGGCTGGTGCTGATGAGCCTGTCGTTCCTGCTCATCGATGCCCTCACCCCCGGCAAGCTGGGCGACGAGCTGTCCTCGGAGACCCTGCACCCCGGCACCTGGGTCTCGGCCGCCGCGCACGTGGTCATCGCGGTGATCATGGCCGCCGCCATCTGGTGACGCCGGCGAAGGCCGGGCGCGAGCGGTCCGCTCCCGCCCGGCACGCCCCGCACCTCGACTCCGGCAAGGAAGCTGGTCGCCATGTCCACCAGCGCTGACACCCCTCCCCGCACCGAGGACGACGGCACCACCGAGCCGCCGGCGCGGCCCCGCAGCCGGGCGGCCCGCACCGCGGTGCTGGTGGCCGTGTTCCTGTGCGCGGCCTGCGGCCTGGTGTACGAGCTGGCACTGGTCGCGCTCGGCAGCTACCTCATCGGCGACACCGTCGGGCAGGCCTCGATCGTGCTGTCGCTGATGGTGTTCGCGATGGGCGTGGGCGCGCTCGCCGCGAAACCGCTGCAGCGCTGGGCCGCCGCCGCGTTCGCCGCCGTGGAAGTGCTGCTCGCGCTGCTCGGCGGCCTCAGCGTGCTGGTGCTCTACGCCGCCTTCGCGTGGCTGAGCCTCTACACGCCGGTTCTGATCGTCACCGCCCTCGTGCTGGGCGCCCTGATCGGCGCGGAGATCCCGCTGCTGATGGTGCTGCTGCAGCGCATCCGCAAGCAGGACGCGGGATCGGCGGTGGCCGACCTGTTCGCGGCGGACTACGTGGGCGGCCTGCTCGGCGGCCTCGCGTTCCCGTTCGTGCTGCTGCCGCTGTTCGGGCAGCTGCAGGGCGCGCTGCTGGTGGGGATGGTGAACGCGGCGGCGGGGCTGGGCCTGGTGCTCACCGTGTTCCGCCGGGAGCTCTCGAAGCGCGCGACGCTGCTGCTGGTCTCCGCGTCGGCGCTGGTGGGGCTCGTGCTCGGCGGCGCTTATCTGCTCGCGGACGACTTCGAGGTGACCGCGCGGCAAGCGCTGTACAAGGACCCGGTGGTGCAGTCGCTGCGCACGCCGTACCAGGAGATCGTGCTGACCGAGTCGTCACCGTTGGAGGGCGACCCGGACACCCGGCTCTACCTCAACGGCGATCTGCAGTTCAGCTCGGTGGACGAGTACCGGTACCACGAGGCGCTGGTGCACCCGGTGCTCGACGGGCCGCGCTCGCACGTGCTCATCCTCGGCGGCGGTGACGGCCTGGCGCTGCGGGAGGTGCTGCGCTACCCGGACGTGCGGGACGTGACGCTGGTGGAGCTGGACCCGGCGGTGCCGCGGCTGTCCCGGACGGATCCGCGGGTGTCGGAGCTCAACCGCGGCGCGTTCGAGGACCCGCGGGTGCACCTGGTCTCGGCGGACGCGTTCAGCTGGCTGCGCGACAACCGCACCCGGTTCGACGCGGTCGTCGTGGACATGCCGGACCCGGATTCGACGGCGACGGCGAAGCTGTACTCGACGGAGTTCTACGGCCTGGTGCGCCACGCGATGGCCGAGCACGCGCGGGTGACCGTGCAGGCCGGCTCCCCGTACTTCGCGCCGAAGGCGTTCTGGGCGATCGAGGCGACGATGCGCACGGCCGGGCTGAGCACCGTGCCGTACCAGGTGTCGGTGCCGAGCTTCGGCGAGTGGGGCTTCCACCTCGCCGCCGCGGGTCCCCCGCCGCCGCTGCGGCTGCCCGCCGACGCGCCGCCGCTGCGCTCGCTGGACGACCGCACGCTGGCCGCGGCCACCGCCTTCCCGCCGGACCGCGATCGGCTGCCCGGCCTGGAGCCGTCGACCCTGATGCACCCGACGATCCTGCGGTACGTCCAGGGCGAGTGGCGCAACTACTGACCGGAGCTCGCTCGGCGGCGGCCGAGCAGCCGCGCTCGGCTCACGGGCCGAACCAGCGTTCTTCCGCCGAGCGCGGCGGAGCGGCGGTGCTGCCGGTGACGAGCTGCGTTTCCAGCACGACGTCGCGCGGCCTGCCGGGCTCGCTGGTGTCCAGCAGCAGGCGGCCCGCCGCGCGGCCCTTCTCCAGCACCGGCTGGCGCACGGTCGTCAGGCCCACCCGGTCCGCGTCGTCGATGCCGTCGAAGCCGGTGACCGTGAGGTCGTCCGGCACCCGCAGCCCGCGGCGGCGGGCCTCGTCGAGGGCGCCCAGCGCGAGGATGTCCGAGGTGCAGATGATCGCGGTGATCTCCGGGTCGATCTCCAGCAGCTGAGCCGCGGCGGACGCGCCGGATTCCGTGGTGTGGTCGAACCGCTCCACCACCGGCACCTGCGACCAGTCGACGCCGGCTTCGCTGAACGCCGCGGCGAGCGCGGTCAGCCGGGAGCGCTGCACGTGGAAGCTCGCGTTCGCCTGCCGGTGCACGGAGGCGATGCCGTCGTTGCGCCCGCGCGCCAACCGCATGCAGGACACCCCGATCCGGCGGTGCCCGAGCCCGATCAGGTGGTCGGCGAGCACCTTCACCGCGCCCTCGTCGTCCGGGCCGACCCAGTCGAGCTGGTCGATGCGCGGCTGGTCGCAGACCACGACCGGCACGGGGCGTTCCAGCACGGCGGCCAGGTGCGGGTCGTCGTCGGGCACCGAGTACACGACGAACCCGTCGACACCGGCGCGGTGCACCGAGGCGACGTCTTCGCGCTCCGGGCTCGCCGGGATGAGCAGCAGCCCGTGCCCGGCGTCTTCGCAGGCCAGCGCGAGGCCTTCGAGGAAGCGTATGGCGCCGGGGTCGCGGAAGGCGTAGGAGAGGTTCTCGGTGAGCAGCAGCCCGACCGCCCCGGCCTTCCGGGTGCGCAGCGAGCGCGCCACCGGGTCGGGGCCCGGGTATCCGAGCCTGCGTGCGGTGTCGAGCACCCGCTTGCGCAGCTCCGGCGAGAGCTGATCAGGGCGGTTGTACGCGTTCGACACCGTGGTCCTGGAGACCCCGAGCTCCGCCGCGAGCGAAGCCAGCGTCGCAGGCCGTCGGGCATTCGTTGACCGAGCCATGGAGGAACCGTAACGGTTCAGTACCCGGGGGTGAAGCCGCCGGAGATGCAGATCCCATTGCCGATCGGCAACGATCACCCTCCGCGCTCGAATGATCACGCACCGAACCGGTTCTCGAAAACCAGTGACCTTAACGCGGTTAAGCGATACGTTGTCGCTTAACCCGAGTCAGTGAAAGGTGCGTCGCATATGTCTGAGGTCGCTTACGTACAGGCATCCCGCCTCTATCCCGGCAACCCGCCGGTGCGAGCGGTCGACGCACTGGACCTCGAAGTCGCCGACGGTGAGTTCCTCGTGCTCGTCGGACCGTCCGGCTCCGGCAAGTCCACCGCGCTGCGGATGCTCGCGGGCCTGGAGGACGTCGACGAAGGCGCCATCACCATCGGCGGCGAGGACGTCACCAACACCCCGCCGAAGGGGCGCGACATCGCGATGGTCTTCCAGTCCTACGCGCTGTACCCGCACATGACGGTCGCCGACAACATGGGCTTCGCGCTGAAGCTGCGCAAAACCCCCAAGGACGAGATCCGGGCCAAGGTCACCGAAGCCGCCAAGATGCTCGACCTGGAGAAGTACCTGGACCGCAAGCCCAAGGCGCTCTCCGGCGGCCAGCGCCAGCGCGTCGCCATGGGCCGCGCCATCGTCCGCGAACCCAGCGTGTTCCTGATGGACGAGCCGCTGTCGAACCTGGACGCGAAGCTGCGCGTGGAGACCCGCGCGAACATCGCGGCGCTGCAGAAGCGGCTGTCCACCACCACGATCTACGTCACCCACGACCAGGTCGAGGCCATGACGATGGGCCACCGGGTCGCGGTGCTCAAGGACGGGCTGCTGCAGCAGGTCGCCAGCCCCCGCGAGCTGTACGAGAACCCGCGCAACGCGTTCGTCGCCGGCTTCATCGGCTCCCCCGCGATGAACCTCAAGACGGTGCCGCTGTCGGCGGGCGGCGCCGAGCTCGACGGGCAGACGATCCCGCTGACCCGCGCGGCGCTGTCCGCCGCGGACGGACTCAAGGAAGTGACCTTCGGGGTGCGCCCCGAAGCGCTGAGCCTGGTCTCCGGCGAGGACGAGAAGAGCATGGACATGGTCGTCGAGCTCGTCGAGGAGCTCGGCGCCGACGCTTTGGTGCACGGCAGCATCCAGGTCAACGGCTCGCCGGAGCGGTTCGTGGTGCGCACCGACGGCCGCACCCCGCCCGCGCTGGGCCAGCAGGTGAAGGTCGCGCTGCGCGACTCCAGCGAAGTGCACCTGTTCCGCCCCGACGACGGCACCCGCCTCACCTCCTGATCAGCTCCCTCCGCACACCCGATGCCCCCGCCCAGGCGGGGGCATCGTGCGTTCCGCGTCCGGGCGGCGGTGAACGGACCCTTCGTCCGATCCCGTTGGGCGAACAGGCCGTTCACCCCCCCACTCGATGACCGCACCCCCACCTCAGCGCGCTGCCCCGGCGGCGCCACGGCCGCGTTTCCGAGTCAACGGCCCGTTCGTCCAATCCCGTTGGACGAACGGGCCGTTCACCCCACCCGGCCGAGCACGCGGCGACCCTGCATTTCGAGTGAACGGACCGTTCGTCCAATGCCATTGGGCAGACGGTCCGTTCACCCACGAACCCGCCCACCCGGCCGAGCACGCGGCGACTCCGCTTTCCGAGTGAACGGCCCGTTCGTCCAATGCCGTTGGACGAACGGGCCGTTCACCCCCACCTGTCCGCCTCGGTGCGCGGCTGCTCGTCGCGGGGCGGTCACACGGACGGGGGTGACTCGGCCGGGCGGCTGGATCGGTGGAAGGTGCGGGCGATAATGCGAAGCGTTGTCATGTTCACACCTCTCGGCTCACCCGTTCGATGGTTCGGCCCAGTTGGCACGGCGTACGCTGCACATGACAACGGTTTCCGTTTGCGGTCGTCGAAGGTCCCCCGGCCCCGGCGTCCCCACCTCACGGTGCGTCCCCGAGGAGTGCGTTCATGACCGTCTTCACCCGACGTGCCCGCCGCGGCGGCACGGCGCTGGCCGGCCTCACGGTCGCCGCGCTGACCGCCACCGCCTGCGGCGGCACGGGCTCCGATCAGGCCGCTGACGACGGCGAGCTGACGGTCGTGGCCACCACGAACGTCTGGGCCTCCGTCGCACGGGCCGTCGGCGGCCCTGGCGTCGAGGTCGAGTCGATCATCGACGACCCGGCGGCGGACCCGCACTCCTACGAGAGCAGCCCGCAGGACGCGGCGAAGGTCGGCGACGCCGACCTGGTGCTGCTCAACGGCGGCGGCTACGACGAGTTCGCCGAGCAGATCCTCGACGGCACCGGCGCGGGCAAGCCGACCGTGCAGGCCGTCGAAGGCGAGCACGAGCACGCGGAGGAACCCGCCGCGGACCACGAGCACGGCCACGAGCACGGAGGTGCACCGGCCGACGAGCACGCCGAGGCCCCCGCCGGTCACTCCGACGCCCACGCCGACGAGCACGCCGGGCACGACCACTCCGTGAACGAGCACGTCTGGTACGACCTGCACGTCGTCCGCGAGACCGCGGACCGCGTCGCCGAGGAGCTCGGCAAGATCCAGCCCGAGCGGGCCCAGGAGTTCCGCGACAACGCCGCGCGGTTCGGCGAGCAGATCGGCGGCCTGGAAGGCCGCGTCGACCAGATCGCGGCCACCGAGCACGGCAAGAAGGTCATCGTCACCGAGCCCGTGGCGCACTACCTCGTGGAGTCCGCCGGGCTCACCGACATCACCCCGCAGTCCTTCGTGCACTCCGTCGAAGCGGGCAACGACCCGGCCGCGGCCGCCGTCGCGGAGATCCAGAACGCGGTGAACTCCCGGCAGGCCGCAGCGGTGATCTACAACCCGCAGACCGAATCCCCGGTCACCGAATCGGTCCGCAAGGGCGCGGAGCAGAATCAGACCCCGGTCGTCGAGATGACCGAGACCCTGCCGCAGGATCAGGACTACGTGCGGTGGATGGACGGTCAGATCTCGGCGCTGCAAGCGGCGCTGGCCGGTCGCCCCTGAACGGGCCCCGCGCCGCACCCCGAACGACCCGCACCCCACCACTGATCCGAGAGCCACCGTGGAACCCAGCACCGACACCGCAGCACCGGACCGCAGCGTCCCGGTCACGTCCGGCCGCGACCCGGCGGTCCGGCTGCGCGAAGCCAGCCTCGCCTACGGTTCCCGGGTCCTGTGGGACCGGCTCGACCTGGACGTGCGCCCCGGTGAGTTCCTGGCCGTGCTGGGCCCGAACGGCTCCGGCAAGACGAGCCTGCTGCGCGTGCTGCTCGGTTTGCAGCCGCTCAGCGGCGGTGAGGTCCACGTCGCGGGCGAGGCGGTGCGGCGCGGCAGTTCCCGCATCGGTTACATCCCGCAGCAGCGCTCGGTGGACCCGACGCTGACCGTCCGCGGCAGCGACCTGGTGGGGCTCGGCTTGGACGGGCACCACTGGGGCGTGGGCTTCCGGCGGCGCAAGGACCGCAAGCGGCGCGTCGAGCGGGCGCTGCGCTCGGTGGAGGCCACCGAGTACGCGCGGATGCCGCTGGGCCTGCTCTCCGGTGGTGAGCAGCAGCGGCTCCGGGTGGCGCAGGCCCTGGTCGGCGAGCCGGACGTGCTGCTGTGCGACGAGCCGCTGCTGTCCTTGGACATCGCGCACCAGCGCAACGTGAGCAGGCTGATCGCTCGGCAGGCCAAGGAGACCGACGCCGCGGTGCTGTTCGTGACGCACGAGATCAACCCGGTGCTGCCGCTGGTCGACCGGATCCTGTACTTGGTCGACGGCCGGTTCCGGATCGGCACCCCGGACGAGGTGATGACGTCGGCGACGCTCTCGGAGCTGTACCGCTCCGACGTCGAGGTGGCGCGGGTCGGCGGCAGGCTCGTCGTCACCGGCACCGATGAAGTCGATCACCACCACTGCGCCGCGGAGACCTCATGAGCACCCTGACCGACGCACTCGGCCGGTTCTTCGACTTCGAGCTCACCGCCGACCTGCTCGGCTACCCGTTCGTGCAGCAGGCGCTGCTGGCGGCGGCGGCGCTGGGCCTGGTCTCGGGCGCGCTGGCACCGCTGGTGGTGGCGCGGAAGATGTCGTTCGCGGTGCACGGCACGGCGGAGCTCGCGTTCACCGGCGCGGCGGCGGCGCTGCTGTTCGGCGCGAGCGTCGGGGTGGGCGCGCTCGGCGGCGCGGTGGTCGCCGCGCTGCTGCTCGGTTTCCTCGGGCAGCGCGGTGGCGAACGGGACTCGGTGATCGGCGCGATCCTGTCGTTCGGCCTCGGTCTCGGCGTGCTGCTGCTGTGGATGAACCCGGAGCGCACCGCGAACAAGTTCAGCCTGCTCATCGGCCAGATCGTCGGCGTCGACTCGGCCGACGTGGCGCTGCTGACGGGCAGCGCGGCGGTGGTGCTGCTGGTGCTCGCCGTGGTGTACCGGCCGCTGCTGTTCGCCAGCGTCGACCCCGATGTGGCGGCGGCGCGCGGGGTGCCCGCGCGGCTGCTCACCCCGCTGTTCGCGGTGCTGGTGGGGGTGGCGACCGCGCTCGGCGTGTACACGGTGGGAGCGCTGCTGGTGCTGGCGCTGATGGTGACGCCCGGTGCGGCGGCGGCGCGGATCACCGCGAGCCCGCTGCTGTCCACGGTGCTCGCGGTGGTGTTCGCGGAGGTCGCGGTGCTGGGCGGCATCGTGCTGTCGCTGGCGCCCGGTGCCCCGGTGAGCGCGTTCGTGACGATCTTGTCGTTCGTGATCTACCTGGTCTGCCGCGCCGTCGGCACCGTCCGCCTGCGCCGCGCCTCCCGCACTCCGGCGCCCGCCGCGGCCTGACGCTCACCGCCGGGCGTCGTTCACTCCACCCGAGGCCGCGGGTCGTCAGCGCGGGTCGGCGGCGAGGATCGCTCCGACCTGGTCGGCCACGGCCGGGTCGAGCAGGTCGTAGCGCCCGCCGGAGACGAACCGCTCGGAGAGTTCGAAGGTCACCACGTCGCCCTCCGCGAGCAGCGCCCCCGTCTCCTGCGGCCGCTTCGCGATCTCCTCCGGGTGCACGATCGCGATGTCGGCGAACGTCGCGGCGAGGTACGGGCTGGCGAACTGGGTGAACGAGTCGCCCACCATCCGGGTCGGCGCGTCGACCATGCCCGGTTTCGGCGCCGATTCCAGCCGCAGCGGCTCGTGGAAGTCGCTCGGCTGGAACCGCGTGTTGTCGGCGCCCCCGTCGGGGGCCAGCGAGTACGCCCGGATCGGCACGGTGCGGCTCTGCCCGAGCTGGTCGGGGATGTCGGCGGAGTGCGGGTACTCCCTGCTCGGCAGCAGCTTCCACCCGGCCGTGCTGCCCGGCCGGAGCCGCTCGGCGAGCTGGTAGACCATCGTGATGCCGCCTTCGTGGGTCCAGTGCGTGTCGATGTCGTGGTAGATCGCCCGCCCGTTGCGGTCGGCGGCGTCCCGCAGCGGTTCCCGCATGTCGACGGCACCGGTCGCGGTCGGCAGCCGCCGCCAGAACTCCTCCCGGGCTTGCGACGAGCAGTCCTCGCCCGCGTAGTGCTCCGGCAGGTTCGCCGGGTACATCGTCGACTTGTCCGGCGCGATGACCAGTTGGAACTCCCGCCCGGACGCTTCGACGACGCTGCGCCACCGCCGCAGTCCCGCGATCACCTCGTCCAGGTCCCGCTTCGGCGTGCACGGGTACGCCACGTCGTGCCCGAGGTAGAGCCAGCCCGCCTTGCCCTCGATGACCTTGGGGAACACGTTCTCGTTCAGCGGCGGACGCGGCTGCTGCTGATCGCTGCCGGTGCCGACCGGCGAGCTGTGCGCGCCCGATTCCAGCCGCGCCTGCTCCCCGAACACGCCTTGGCTGATGCCGTGCACGGACCGGACTGCCTGCCCGCGGAACGGCAGGTTCTCGGCGGCCCACGGGCTCAGCCCGGTGAGGAACCCCCAGCCTTCGGTGATGCCGGGGAACTCGGCGAGCGGCCGGTTCTCCAGCTGCTCCGCCCGCGCCCCGAACACCCAGGTCGTGGCGGGCGCGGTGAGGAACAGCAGCGCGCACACCAGCGCCGTGAGCTGCCGTCTGCCGTGCCGCGGCCGGTGCATCGGGTGCTCGCGCGGCAACCACGACTCGTGGACCGCAGGTAACTCCGTGGGTTCCGTCATGGACACGCCGCTCACGTTAGCCGCGCCGCTTCCCGCCCGTGCGCGGTTCCACGAGCGTCACAGCACACCCACCCCGCACAACCGAGCCACCACTGTTCTCCCTTCCGGCATGAAGCGTTCGGTCGCGGTCAGAACTGGTAGTACAGGAACGGGCTGAAGGAGCCGGTGGCGACGAGCAGGCCCGAGTAGGCGAGGCCCGCGGTCATGACGCCGATGCGCAGGGCGTTGGCGGGGCGGGAGCGGACCGACTCCAGGAACGGGCCGGTGCCGGTCGACGCGGGCAGCGCCACCACGACGAGCGCGACCAGCAGGAAGAACACCCGCTGGTGCGTCACGGATGCGGCGACGATGTCGGTGAGCCCGGACAGGTCCGGCAGCAGCATGTGGCCGATCATCGTGAACGCGGTGCCGACGTCCGGGGCGCGGAAGAACACCCAGCCCACGACGACCAGCAGCAACGTCGAGACGCGCCTGCCGAGCAGCGCCCAGCGGCCCGCCGGGGCGGCGTCGTGGCCGGTCGCGCGTTCGATCACCAGCAGCGCGCCGTGGAACAGGCCCCACACCAGGTACGTCCAGGCGGCGCCGTGCCAGAAGCCGGTGAGCACGAAGATGATCGTGAGGTTCAGGTAGGTGCGGCCGGTGCCGCGGCGGTTGCCGCCGAGCGGGATGTAGACGTAGTCGCGGAACCAGCGCGACAGCGACATGTGCCAGCGCCGCCAGAACTCGGTGACCGTCACCGAGGAGTAGGGGCGGGCGAAGTTCTCCGGCAGCCGGAACCCCAGCATCCGGCCCAGCCCGATCGCCATGTCGGAGTAGCCGGAGAAGTCGAAGTACAGCTGGACCGTGTAGCCGATGGCGCCGAGCCAGGCCACGGCGAAGCTCATGTCCTCGGCCGGGGTCGCGAAGCAGGCGTCGACCATGGGGGCGAGCGTGTCGGCGACGACGACCTTCTTCGTCAGTCCCCACGCGAACCGGGGGAACCCGGCTGCGATGTCGTCGAGCCGGTGCGTGCGGGGCTGCGGCAGCTGGTCGGCGATCTCCCGGTAGCGCACGATCGGGCCGGCCACCAGCTGCGGGAACATCGCGATGTAGGTGACGAAGGCGACGGGGTTGCGCAGCGCGGGCCGCTCGCCGCGGTACACGTCCACGACGTAGGAGATGTGGTGGAACGTGTAGAAGGAGATCCCGATCGGCAGCGCCAGTTGCAGCACCGGGAAGTCGCCGCCGAACCACCGGCCCAGCGTCGCGAGCTGCTCGGTGGCGAATCCCGCGTACTTCCACACCACCAGGACCAGCAGGTTGAACGACACCGCGCCGATCAGCACGGTCCTGCGGTGCGGGCGCGGTTCCCACTCGTCGGGTTCGAGGGAACGTCCGGCGAAGAAGTTGACCACGATGCACGTCAGCAGCAGCAAGGTCGTGCCGCCCGCTCCGCTGGCGTAGAACACCAGGCTCGCGACCGCCACGATCGCGTTGCGCGCGGCTCGGGGTGCGACGAGCACCGCGATCAGCACTAACGGCAGGAAGTACCAGAGGAACAGCGGAGTCGAAAAGTACATCGGTGTTGGGCCTCGCGGTGCTGGGAGGCCCCGGCCTCCCGATCGTGTCGGGTTCGGAGCCTAGCCGAGCGGTGCACCGCACTTGCCGCGAATGGTTCAGCTCGAACCGCGTACAAGCGCCGCCCCGGTTACCTACTCTGGGTTTCATGACCGCTCCGCCCCCGCCGGGCTGGTACCCGGACCAAGTCGACCAGCGCTACGTGCGCTGGTGGGACGGCAGGCAGTGGACCCAGCACGTCCAGCCAGCGCGCCCGCCGCAACCGCCGCCGCAGCCGGGCGGACCTCCGGGAGCGCGACCGGCGGGGCAGGGAGATGCCTCCCCCATCGAGTTGGCGCTCGGCGGCACCGGGGATTCGGATTCCGTCCGCCACCAGGCGCAGCAGCAGGCCGGCGTCGGCGGGACCGTGGCCGGTGGCGGTGGCACCTTGTTCAGCGAGCCGGTGCTGGTGGTCAACCAGAAGGCGAAGCTGATCGAGATGGCCAACGAGTACGCCGTCTACGACCAGCACGGCGGGCAGCTCGGTTCGGTGGTGCAGACGGGTCAGAGCGGCGTGCAGAAGGCGTTGCGGCTGTTCACCAAGCTCGACGCCCTGATGACGGTGCGGTTGGAGATCCGCGACGCCGGGGGCGCACCGGTGCTCACGATGAACCGCCCGGCGACGATGTGGAAGTCGACCGTGCACGTCCAGCGCCCCGACGGCACCCCGGTCGGCGACATCCGGATGGAGAACGCCTTCGGGAAGCCGCGGTTCGCCTTCGAGGTGGACGGCAGGCGCATCGGCGGCATCACCGCCCAGAACCTGCGCGCCTGGGACTTCAAGATCACCGACGAGCGTGACGAGCACATCGGCCAGATCAGCAAGACCTGGCAGGGCCTCGGCAAAGCCATGTTCACCACGGCCGACAACTACGTCCTCCAGCTGCACCGCCCACTACCGGACCCGCTGATAAGCCTCGTGGTGTCCGCAGCCCTGACAATCGACACAACCCTCGGCCAAGCCCAGAAGTAATCCCCCCGGCGAGCAACCCCCGTACACCGAAGCCGCGCCTTGGGCGGCGAAGCAAGCCTGCCTCGCGGCCGAAGGCCGTGCCTCGCGGCGAAGCCGTGCCTTGGGCTGCGAAGCAAGCCTGCCTTGCGGCGAAGCCGTGCCTGTATGTGCGAAGCACATAGCCCACGTCAAAAAGGTGACAACCCGCGGGTTCTCAGCTGCTTCCTCGCGAGGACAGCTTTTTCCCTCGTGGCGGAGCCACTCGGGAAAAAGATCCCGCAGCGAGGAAGCAGCTGAGGTTCCGCCACCCCACCACCCGAACAAAAAGACCGGGCGGGCAGTCTCAGCGGGAAAAAGTACGGGTCCGACGGCGGCGGGCTACTTCGGAAAGTACAACCCCCGCAGCAACAGAAGCGTTCAACGACTCCACCTGCCCCGCCATCGGGATGGACACCGTCTGATCGCAGGTGTCCCGCACCAGCCGGGACAGTCCGCGCCCTTCCGATCCGACGACGACGACGAGCGGCCCGGTGGCCAGTTCCAGCTCGTCGGAGGTGATGTCGGAGTCGGCGTCGAGCCCGATGACCATCAGGCCTTCGGATTTGAGGTCCTTGAGCGTCCGGGTCAGGTTGACCGCCATCGCCACGGGCAGTTGCGCGGCCGTGCCCGCGCTGGTGCGCCACGCGACTGCGGTGATTCCGGCGCTGCGCCGCTGCGGCAGGATCACGCCGTGCGCGCCGAACGCGGCGGCGGAGCGGATGACCGCTCCGAGGTTGCGCGGGTCGGTCACTCCGTCCAGCGCCACCAGCAGCGGTGGCATGCCGGAGTCCTGGGCGTGGGTGAGCACGTCCTCGGGGTGCGCGTACTTGTACGGCGGCACCTGCAGGGCGACGCCTTGGTGCAGCGCGCCGCCGGTGATCCGGTCGAGTTCGGTGCGGGGCACGTCGAGCACGGAGATGCCCTTGTCGGACGCGTTGCGCACGGCGTCCTTGACCCGGTCGTCGGTGTCGATGCCCTGCGCCACGTACAGCCCGGTGGCCGGGACGCCGGCGCGGAGGCATTCGGCGACGGGGTTGCGCCCGGCGACCAGTTCCGGCAGTTCACGCTGCTCGCGCTGCCTGCGGTTCTGCTGTTCGGTCTTCGCCTTGGCCGCGTCGGCCCGCTTCTTCGCGGGGTGCGGGACGCGGTCCTTGGCCTTCGGCGTCGGGCCTTTGCCTTCGAGCCCCTTGCGACGCTGGCCGCCGGAGCCCTTCACCATCCCCTTCTTGGAGCCCGGCTTGCGGGTCGCCCCACGGCGCTTGTCGTTGCCTGCCAACGTTCGTCACCCGTCCTTGAGTGTCCACATCGGACCGTCGGGTGTGTCCTCGACGGCGACGCCGGAAGCCAGCAGCCGGTCCCGCAGCAGGTCGGCGGTGGCGAAGTCGCGCTCCGCCCGAGCCTTCTGCCGCTGCTCCAGCAGGCCGTCCACCAGCTCTGTCAGTGCTCGGCGCGCGGCGTCGTCGGCACCTGATTCCTCGGCCCACTGCGGGGCGAGGGGGTCCAGGCCGAGCACATCGGTCATGGCGCGCACCGAGGCCGCGGCGGTGCGCGCGACCTGGTCGTCACCGGTGTCGAGCGCGGCGTTGCCCTCGCGGATCGCGGTGTGCACGGCCGCGAGCGCCTGCGGGGTGGACAGGTCGTCGTCCATCGCCGCCGCGAACTCGGGGCGCACTTCGCCGGGTTCCACGCCGCCGGTGCGCTGGGCGACGCGGCGCACGAAGGATTCGATGCGCCGGTAGGTCGCCACCGCTTCCTGCAGCGCTTCCTCGGAGAACTCCAGCGTCGAGCGGTAGTGCGGGCCGACCAGGTAGTAGCGCAGCTCGCTGGCGCGGGCGCGCTGCAGCACCGCGGGAATGCTCATGGTGTTGCCGAGCGACTTCGACATCTTCTCGCCGCTCATGGTCACCCAGGCGTTGTGCAGCCAGTACCGCGCGAAGGGGTCGCCGGCGGCGTTGGACTGCGCGAGTTCGTTCTCGTGGTGCGGGAACACCAGGTCCAGGCCGCCGCCGTGGATGTCGAACTCGCCGCCCAGGTAGTAGGTGGCCATCGCCGAGCACTCCAGGTGCCAGCCGGGGCGGCCGTCGCCCCACGGCGTCGGCCAGCTCGGCTCGCCGGGCTTCGCGGCCTTCCACAGCGTGAAGTCGCGCGGGTCGCGCTTGCCGCCCGCCGCGGCCTCGCCCTGCTGCACTTCGTCGAGGCGCTGGCCGGACAGCCGCCCGTAGGACTCGCTGAAGGAGCCGACGGAGAAGTAGACGTCGCCGCCCGCGCAGTAGGCGTGGCCCTTGTCGACGAGCCGCTGGATCAGCTCCACCATCTGGCCGATGTGCCCGGTCGCGCGCGGCAACGCCGACGGCGGGAGGCAGCCGAGCTGGTCGTAGGCCTTCTCGAAGGCGCGCTCGTGCGTGGCGGCCCACTCCCACCAGGGGCGGCCCGCCTCGTCGGCCTTGTTGATGATCTTGTCGTCGATGTCGGTGACGTTGCGGACCAGCCGCACGTCGTACCCGGTGCGCAGCAGCCAGCGGCGCAGCACGTCGAAGTTGAGCCCGCTGCGCACGTGGCCGATGTGCGGCACGCCCTGCACGGTGGCCCCACAGACGTAGATCGACGCCACTCCGTCGCAGCGCGGGTGGAATTCGCGCGTCGTGCGGGTCGCGGTGTCATGCAGGTGCAGGCTCACGCCTCGATGGTACGGGGATACCTCGATCGTGAACCACGACAGGGGGCTTCTCGTCAAGGCTTGGCTAGCGGCGCTCTCCTGGTCGGACCGTCTCGGAGCGGGCTCAGCCGATCATGCTCCGGTCGTGGGCGCGGGCAGCACGCCGTGCTCGGCGACCGCCGCGAGCAGCGCATCCGGTCGTTGCGCGGTGGGCAGCGGTTCCACGATGGACACCGCGCAGCCGACCGCGGCGGCCCCGCCGTCGGCCTCCTCGCTGTCGCCGATCATGAGCGCTTCCTCCGGCGCCACGCCGATCCGCTCGCAGGCGCGCAGGAACAGCTTCGGGTCCGGCTTGATCACGCCTTCGACGTAGGACATCAGGTACTCGTCGACGAGGTCCAGCACGCCGAGCTTCGCGAACGCCGGGCGGATGTCGAACGCGATGTTGCTGATCACTCCGATCAGCACGCCCGCTTCGCGCAGGTCGCGCAGCACCTGCGCGGTGTCCGGGTAGGGCGTCCAGGACAGCGGGTCGACGAGCCGGCCGTAGAGGGCCTCGGCCTGCTCCGAGGTGCCGACTCCGGACAACCGCAGCACTTCGAGGTTCGACTTGCGGTGCATCGCGGGGTCGAGGTCGCGCTGCTCCCAGGCGTCCAGGAACTCCGGTTCCATCCGCACCGAGTTGCCGGTCGGCGCGGTGAGCCTGCGCAGCAGTTCCGTCTGCGCCTCCAAGTCCAGCGGATCCCCGCTGCCGTCGGTGAGCCCGGCGAGCCAGGTCTCGTCCTGTTCCAAGCGGAACAACGTGCCGGAGTAGTCGAAGAACACCGCGCGCAAGCTCACGGAACCCACCGTACTGGCCGCGACCGGCATGGTCCGCAGATCGCGGCCGATCTCACGCCGCGACCGGTCGCGGCGCTCACCACCCGCTCAGCAGTGCCCGGCGTCGTCCCGGTACATCGGCGCGACGATGCCGAACACGCACGAGGCGGTGCTGATCCAGAGGACGACGGCGGCGAGGCTGAGCGCGGCGGGACCGCCACCCGCCCACAGCAGCATCGAGCAGGGCCAAGCGATCAAGGGCTGACCGACCACGGTCCTGCGCACCCAGCGATTGCGTTCGATCACCATGGGTCGAGCATGACCCCGGGTGAGCGCCACGGCCAGGGTGCGCACCCCGAGCTTTCCCCGACTTATCCCCCTGGTGGCGCGGAATTAACCGAATCCGCAGGTCAAGCCACCGAGAAGAGCAATGCGGTGGCCACCGCGGCGACGCCCTCGCCGCGTCCGGTCAGCCCGAGCCCGTCACTGGTCGTGCCGGACACCGACACCGGGGCCCCGAGCACGTCGGAGAGCACCCGCTGCGCCTCGTCCCGGCGCTTGCCGATGCGCGGCGCGTTGCCGATGACCTGGACCGTGGCGTTGCCGACCTGATATCCGGCCGCGGTGATCCGGGAGAGCACTTCGGTGAGCAGCTCAGCGCCGTGCGCCCCGGCCCACCGGTCGTCGCCGGTGCCGAACACGGCGCCCAGGTCGCCGAGGCCCGCCGCCGAGAGCAGCGCGTCGCACAGCGCGTGCGAGGCGACGTCGCCGTCGGAGTGCCCGCTGCACCCGTCGACTCCGGGCCACAGCAGCCCGGCGATCCAGCACTCGCGGCCGGCTTCCACGGGGTGCACGTCGACGCCCTGCCCGATCTTCGGCAGTGGTGCGGTCACCGGGGTTCTCCGATCGGTTCGACCGCCAGCACCGACTCGGCGACCGCCAAGTCGAACGCGGTGGTGATCTTCAACGCGTGCGGGTGGCCGGGCACGGTGCGCACCTCGCCACCGATGCGTTCGACGAGCCCGGCGTCGTCGGTGGCGGCGTCGCCCGCCGCGTCGTAGGCGGCGCGCAGCACGTCGAGGCTGAAGCCTTGCGGGGTCTGGACGCTGCGCAGCTGCGAGCGGTCCACGGTGGCGGTGACCGCGCCGCCCGCGTCGACCTGCTTGATCGTGTCGGCGACCGGGAGCACCGGGATCACCGCGGAGGCACCTGCGCGCACGGCGTCCACCACGTCGGTGATGACGACGGCCGGGGTGAACGCACGCGCCGCGTCGTGCACGAGCACCACATCGGCATCGGGAACCACGCGTTCGGCGACCGCGAGCGCGAGCCGGACCGACTCGGTGCGATCCGCGCCACCGGGCACCACGTGCACCACGGCCGGATCGAACTCGCCGAGATCGCGTTCCACGACCTCCACCTGGTCGGGAGGAGCCGCGACGACCACGCGGTGCACGCGGCCGGAGTCCAGCAGACCGCGGACCGCGCGCACCAGCAGGGATTCACCCGATACCGGGACCAGCGCTTTCGGCATTCCGGCTCCGAGGCGCACACCGCGCCCGGCAGCCGGAACGAGAGCCACCACGTTCACGTTGAGCAGGACCCGCCGATCACACCGCCGTGGCGAGAACTTCGTCCAGCAGGGACTCGGCCTTGCCCTCGTCGGTTCCTTCGGCCAGTGCCAATTCGCTGACCAGTATTTGCCTCGCCTTGGCCAACATGCGCTTCTCACCCGCGGACAGGCCACGGTCCTTCTCGCGCCGCCAGAGGTCGCGCACCACTTCGGCCACCTTGTTCACATCGCCGGAGGCGAGCTTCTCCACGTTGGCCTTGTACCGCCGGGACCAGTTCGTCGGTTCCTCGGTATGCGGGGCACGCAGCACATCGAAGACTCGATCGAGACCCTCTTGACCGACGACGTCCCGAACACCGACGATCTCGGCGTTGTCAGCGGGAACGCGAACGGTCAAATCACCCTGCGCGACCTTGAGGACGAGGTACTGCTTTTCCTCGCCCTTGATCACACGGGTCTCTATTGCTTCGATGAGCGCGGCGCCGTGATGCGGGTAGACGACGGTCTCTCCGACCTTGAAAACCATGTGTCCTCTGCCCCTTTCGCTGCGCCCAGCTTAGCATGCGCGGCAACCGAGCCTCGACCGGCTCCCGCGTGTCGTCGCAGGTCAGGACGCGATCGGGGGTTGACAAACAGCCTCCGGGCGTGCATCCGGAGGGTAGCCGGCGCCCCCGTTTGATCCACTGTGGACACCCTCCGAACACGGTTCACGACCCGGGATCGGGAACCGATGTGGGGTCTGCCTACTGGTCACGAGAACCGGACCATTAAGCTCCATCGCGGTCGTCCGGCTATCAGGAAGGACACTGCCACCGTGAGCCGCCCTCAGCACCACACCTTTCGCGTGCGGTTGACCTCGGCCGCCCTCGGCCTGGGTGCCGTCGTCGCACTCGCCGGCTGCAGCGCGGGTCAGGTCACCGAGACCGACACGCAGGTCGCCGCCGTCCCAGGCGGCAGCGGCGATGCCAACGGCATCGGCGTCCGCAACGCGACGCTGTCCTTCCCCGAGAGCGGCGCCCGCTACGCCGCCGGTTCGTCCGCCCCGCTCGCGGGCGTGCTGATCAACGACACCGGCGAGCTGGACCGCCTCGTGCAGGTCAACAGCACTTTCGCGGGCTCGGTCGAGGTCGGCAAGGAGCGGACGCTGCCCTCGCGGACCGCGCTGCACGCCTACGGCGCGGACAACGCGCACGCGAGCGGCACCCAGCAGCGCGAGGTCTCGATCACGCTGAAGGGCCTCACCCAGGACATCACGCCCGGCGTGACGATCCCGGTGACCTTCGTGTTCGAGAAGGCCGGTCCGCTGACCGTGCAGGTGCCGATCGGCGAGGACTCCACGCCGCGCCCCGACACCGGTGGCGAGGAATCGCACCACTGATCTCCGGCGCTCAGCCGTCGAAGCCGAGGCCGCCTTCGGGCGGCCTTCGGCATGTCCGGGCCCGTTCCGGCAGGTCGCAGCCTCGGTCCGACACGCGGGCGTGTGTCGGACCGTGGCGCGTCGGGGCTGCCGGATAGCCTCGCGATCGTGCCTCCCAAGAACACCCGCGCCGCCCGGCCCGCCTTCCGCTGCGCCGAATGCGGTCACGAGGTCGCGAAGTGGGTCGGCCGCTGCCCGAAGTGCCACGAGTGGAACACGATGGACGAGGCCGCCCCGGCCAAGCCCGCGCTCGCGAAGATGGCCCCGGCGACGCCGTCGACCTCCGCCCGCCCGATCGGCGAGGTCGACCTCGACTCGGCGCGAGCGGTGCCGACGGGCATCGCGGAGCTGGACCGGGTGCTCGGCGGCGGCATCGTGCCCGGCGCGGTGATGCTGCTCGCGGGTGAGCCCGGCGTCGGCAAGTCGACCCTGCTGCTGGAGGTCGCGCACCGCTGGGCTTCGGCCCGCACCGGCGGCCCGTCGCTGTACATCACCGGTGAGGAATCCGCGGGCCAGGTGCGGCTGCGCGCGGAGCGCACCGACTCGCTGGACCCGGAGCTGTTCCTGGGGTCGGAGAACGACCTGTCCGCGGTGCTCGGCCACGTCGAGCAGATCAAGCCGGGCCTGCTGATCGTGGACTCGGTGCAGACCGTGCAGTCCCCCGACGTGGACGGCACCCCCGGCGGCGTGACGCAGGTGCGCGCGGTCACCTCCGGGCTGGTGGCACTGGCGAAGGAACGCGGGTTGCCGGTGGTCCTGGTGGGGCACGTGACCAAGGACGGCGCCGTCGCCGGGCCGCGCGCGCTGGAGCACCTGGTGGACGTGGTGCTCAACTTCGAGGGCGACCGGCACTCCTCGCTGCGGATGCTGCGCGGCATCAAGAACCGGTTCGGCCCGGCCGACGAGGTCGGCTGCTTCGAGCAGCGCGACGACGGCATCGCCGAGGTCACCGACCCGTCCGGCCTGTTCCTGAACCGGCAGGAGGCGGCGGTGCCCGGCACCGCGGTCACCGTGATGGTCGAGGGCAAGCGCCCGCTGCTGGCCGAGGTGCAGGCGCTGGTCGCGCCCACGCAGATGCAGATCCCCCGCCGCGCGGTCAGCGGGCTGGACTCGGCCCGGGTGTCGATGACGCTGGCGGTGCTGGACAAGCGCGGCCGCATCCGCACCGGGGAGAAGGAGGTCTTCGCCGCGACGGTCGGCGGCATGAAGGTCACCGAACCCGCGGCGGACCTCGCCGTGGCGCTGGCCATCGCCTCCTCCTCGCTGGACGTGCCGCTGCCGCCGAACATGGTGGTGATCGGCGAGGTCGGACTGGCCGGGGAGATCCGCCGGGTGAGCGCGGTGGGGCGGCGCCTCGCGGAGGCGGCGCGGCTGGGCTTCGACCGGGCGCTGGTGCCGCCGGACTCGGGCCGGCTTCCGCCGGGCATCAAGGCGACCGTGGTGCCGGACCTGCAGACCGCGCTGAAGTCGCTGCGGTCCCGCTGATTCCGAGCCGGGGAGGACAGGTGGCGGAAAGCGTCCATCCCGAGCAGCTGCGCGCCACGCTGGCGTGGCTGGCACCCGGCACGGCGCTGCGCGACGCGTTGGAGCGCATCCTGCGCGGGCGCACCGGTGGGCTGGTCGTGCTGGGCCACGACCGGACGGTGGAGTCGATCTGCGACGGCGGTTTCCGGCTGGACGTCGAGTTCAGCGCCACCCGGCTCCGCGAGTTGTCCAAGATGGACGGTGCGGTGGTGCTGTCCACGGACGCGACGCGCATCCTGCGCGCGAACGTGCAGCTGGTCCCGGACCCGACGATCCCCACCGACGAGTCCGGCACCCGGCACCGCACCGCGGAACGCACCGCCATCCACACCGGCCACCCGGTCATCTCGGTGAGCCAGTCCATGAGCCTGATCAGCGTGTACATCCACGGCCACCGGCACGTGCTGTCCGGTTCACCGGAGATCCTCTCCCGCGCGAACCAGGCGCTGGCCACGCTGGAGCGCTACACCGCGCGGCTCGCCGAGGTGACGCACGCGCTGTCCGCGCTGGAGGTCGTGGACTCGGTGACGCTGCGGGACGCGATGACCGTGGTGCAGCGGCTGGAGATGGTGCGCCGCATCTCCGACGAGATCGAGGGCGCCGTGATCGAGCTGGGCCGCGACGGCCGCCTCATCGAGCTGCAGCTGGACGAGCTGGTGGGCGGCATCGACGTGGACCGGGAGCTGGTCGTGCAGGAGTACCTGCCGACGGCGGGCGGGGTGCCCAGCACGGAGCAGGTCGACGCGGCATTGGCGAAGCTGGACGCGACGGCGCTATTGGACCTGACGGCGGTGGCCCAGGCCTTCGGCTATCCGGGCGGGACCGAGGACCTGGAGGAGCAGTTGCGTCCGCGCGGCTACCGGCTGCTGGCGCGGGTTCCGCGGCTCCCGGCCGCGGTCAGGAGGGCGCTCGTGGCCGAGTTCGGTTCGCTGCGCGCGCTGCTGGCGGCCGACGTGGCGCAGCTGTGCGCGGTGGAGCACGTCGACGAGTCCCGCGCTCGCCTCATCCGCGACGCCCTCATCCGGCTCGCCGACGCCTCCACCACGGACCACTACCTCTGACCGACCGTCCCTGATCCCGGCTTGAGCGGCGGGCCGGGCGGCGGAACCCCACTGCCTGCCTTTGATCTCGTCTTTCCAGGTGAGCGACGTCGTTGGTCGTTCCACTTGTCAGCGGCGGAGCCGCTGCGCGACCCGCTGCTCAGGCCGAGATCAAGGCGGGCGGTCAGCCGGTGATCTTGAACGGGACCGGCTGGCTGATCAGGCCTTCCAGGCGGGCTCCGACGACGTAGTCGCCCGCGACGGCGGTGTCGTGCTCGGCGGCGCACTGCTTCGGGGTGGCGTCGCGGGTGGAGGAGACGCCGGTCCACTCGATCTCGTTGCGGACCGACTCGCCCGGTTCGAGCAGCGGGGTCTCGTTGGTGGATTCGACCTGGCAGTCGTTGCTCGACCAGAACCGGGTTCCGTCCGATGTGGACACGACGATTTCGCGGAGCATGCGGTTGGTGTCCCGCACGCAGGACTTCGAGCTCGCGTTGGTGAGGACCATGCGCAGCGCGATCGGCTCGCCCGCCGGGTAGCTGTCGTCGACCGGCTCGGCGGCGAGCCGCAGGTCTTGGTCGGCGCACGGCGGCGGGGGCGGCGGTGCGGCCGGAGCCGGGGGGCCGTGCGGCTGCGCCGGCGGCGGCGCGGCCTGCGGGGCGGGCTCGGCGGCGGTGCGCTCCGGAGCCAGGGCGCCTGCCAGGATGGCGACCCCCCACAGCACCAGGGCGATGACCAGCAAGATCGCGCCGATCGCCAGGGCGCGGCGCCGCCAGTACACCTCGCGGGGAAGCGGTCCGATGGGGTCCAGCACGATCCGACACTAACCCGGCGATACCGCCGAAAAGCCCAACGCGAGCGCACCCGATCAGGTGCATTGATCCGGATGATCAGTGGCTCCGAGTAACCCCTTCGAGTGATCTTGCGCGGGCCCGAGGGTGCCGGTACCGGCCCGGTCGCGTGCTGGCAGGATCGGAGCCGAGATGACGACGATCGCCTGGGACCCCACCGAACTGATCGACTGGTTCGAAGCCGAAGCCCGCCCGCTGCCGTGGCGCGCGGCCGGCGTCACCGGCTGGGGCGTGCTGGTCAGCGAGACCATGCTGCAGCAGACGCCGGTCAACCGGGTCGCGCCGATCTGGCAGGAGTGGATGGCGCGCTGGCCGCGGCCGTCCGACCTCGCCGCCGCTTCGCAGGCCGAGGTGCTGCGCGCCTGGGGCAAGCTCGGCTACCCGCGCCGGGCGCTGCGGCTGCACGAGGCCGCGGGGGCGATCGCGGCGAGCCACGGCGACGTCGTTCCGTCCGATGTGGACACCCTGCTGGCACTGCCGGGCATCGGCGCCTACACGGCGCGCGCGGTGGCGGCGTTCGCCTACGGCCTGCGCGCCCCCGTGGTGGACACGAACGTCCGCCGCGTCGTGGCCCGCGCGGTGCACGGCGCGGGCGACGCGGGACCGCCCTCGACCAAGCGCGACCTGGCCGACGTGGACGCGCTGCTGCCCACCGACGACACCGGCGCGGCGCGGCTGTCCGCGGCGCTCATGGAACTCGGCCAGGTGGTGTGCACGGTCCGCTCCCCCGCGTGCGAGCGCTGCCCGATCGCGGCGGACTGCGCGTGGCAGCACGCCGGTCGGCCGGCGTACGCGGGACCGCCGAAGAAGGTCCAGAAGTTCGCCGGGACCGACCGGCAGGTGCGCGGCAAGCTGCTCGACGTGCTGCGCGGCTCGGAAGGCCCGGTCACCCGCGACCTCCTCGACGCCGCGTGGTCCGACGCCGGGCAGCGCGACCGCTGCCTGGATTCGCTGCTGGTGGACGGATTGCTGGAGCAGACCGCGGACGGCCGGTTCGCGCTGCCCGGCGAGCACTGACCGACCCGAACGGAGCGAACCGTGGCGCAGACGCTGACCGTGCTCTTCGACGACGCGACCGAGACCAGGCTGGGCGCGCTGCGCGATTCCGTGGCGACGGCGGGAGTTCCGGTGACCGAGGGGCGCCCGAGCGTGGCGCTGGCCGCGGCGAGCACCATCCCGGCGGGCACCCGCAAGGCGCTGCGCGCGGAGCTCGGCGCGCTGTTCCTCCCGGACCTGTGGTTCTACACGCTGGGCACGTTCCCCGGTGAGGACGCGGTGCTGCTGCTGACCGCCGTGGTGGACGCGGAGCTGCTGGCGGTGCACTCGGCGGTCCACGACGTGCTGGCGGGCAAGGTGGCGAACCCGTCGGCGTACCACTTCCCCGGCGCCTGGATCCCGCACTGCGCGCTCACCCCGGTGCTGAGCGGGGAGCAGCTCACGGCCGGGTTCGCGGCGTTGCGCTCGACCTCCCCGGTGCGGGCGGCGGTGTCCGAGGTCGCGGTGCTCGATTCCCGCGGCGGCGAGCCGGAGGTCCTCGTCTCGCGCTGACGCGGGCCGGTCGGGCAAGCCCCGGAACGGGTGATCCGGAACCGCCTTCCCGCCCCTGCGCGGCACGGCCGTTCCAGCCCTTCGACCAGCACACTCACTCCATCCACAGTGGACTACTGCGGGTATCGGCCCGAGTTGCTCTTGCCCAGGTGAGGGGCCACTTTGGACCGGCAGCCTGTCACGCGGTGTGAGGAGCGAGATGGATGTCGACGGCGTGAGCATCGTGGCGCGCGGGATCACCGCCACCGGCCCGGAGGGCATCGTCTTCGAGAACGTCGACGCGCGCGTGTACCCCGGCGAACTCGCGGTGATCCTCGGCGAAGGCGGCACCGGCCGCACCTCGCTGCTGCTCGCGCTGTCCGGCCGGTTGAAGATCGTCGCGGGCCGCATCGAGATCGACGACGCCCCGCGCCGCGCGAGCCTGGTGCGGCGGGCCATCATCCCCGCGCGGCTCTCCCCCGGGTTCGAGCTGGAGGGCAGGCTGCGGGTCCGCGAAGCCATCCGTGAACGCCGGGTCACCTCGCGGGTCACCGCACGCGCCGTGGACAGGGCGATGGCGGCGCTCGGCCTGGACGTGGACCGCGCCGCGCTGATCGACGAGCTGTACCCGGACGACCGGCTGCTGCTGGCGATCGCGCTGGCCACCGCCGGTGAGCCGCCGGGGATTCTGGTGGACGACGTCGTCGCCGGGCTGCTTCCCTCCGGGCGCAACCGGGTGTGGTCGGCGCTGCGGGCCGTGGCCGACACGGGCATCACCGTGCTGGCCAGCTCGACCGAACCCACTTCCGAAGCCGACGTGCTGATCCGGTTGCCGTACAACATCGTCGACTTCGGCGACGACACCACCGGGCTGCCGCTGTTCAGCACCGCCACCGGCGAGGACGTCCGATGAAGGCGATCTACCTCGCCTGGCTGGAGCTGCGCCGGTTCCGCGGCCCGTGGCGCAGGTTCGCGCCCGCGGTGCTGATCCTCATCCCGCTGCTGTACGGGGCGCTGCTGCTGTGGTCGAACTGGGACCCCTACGGCCGGATGTCGGAGATGCCGGTCGCGGTGGTCAACTCCGATCGGCCCGCCGACCACAACGGCGAGCAGGTCAACGCGGGCGAGCAGTTCGTCCAGCAGCTGCGCACCACCGACACCTTCCAGTGGCACTTCGTCGACCCGAAGACCGCCCGCAGCGGGCTGGAGCAGGGCCGCTACTACTTCACCATCCAGGTCCCGCAGGACTTCAGCACCCGGCTCGCGAACTCGACGCGCAGCGCCCCGCAGCGCCCGGCGGTATTGCTGACCAGGAACGACGCCAACGGCCACCTGGCGGGGATCATGGCCGACACGGCGCGCTACGAGCTGCAGAACCAGATCAACGCCGCCGCCTACGCCGCCTACGCGCGGGGGCTGTACGGGGATCTCGGCGAGGTCCGCGGCAAGCTCGGCACCGCCTCGGAGATCTCCGAGCAGCTGGTGCAGGGCACCCAGCTGAACAAGCAGAGCACGGGGGCGCTGGCGCGGGGGCTCACCGGAGTGCGGGACGGCACCGGCCGGGTCTCCGGCGGGGTGCGCGACATCGCGGGCGCCTCCGCGCAGCTCGACCAGCGGCTGTCGTCGATCACCGAGTTCACCGGGCGGCGGCTGCCCGCCACCACCGAGGCGCTGCTGGACACCAGCGGCGCGACGGTGCGCGACCTCAACGCGGTCACCGGCGGCACGGCGGCGGCGCAGCGCCAAGCGGAACGTTCCGCGGGGACACTGGCGCAGCTCGCGAACCGGCATCCCGAGCTGCGCGGCGATCCGCTGTACCGGTCCGCGCTGGCCGACGCGCGCCGGCTCGCCGCCACCACGACCAGCGTCCACGACGCGGCGGCGGACGCGCTGGGCAGCGCCGCCGACACGCAGGACCGGGCGTTGGCGCTGCGCGACGAGCTGGAGCCGCTGCAGCAGGACGTCAGCGACATCGACGAGCCCGCGACGCGGTTGCGGCTGAGTTCGGCGGAACTCACCGGCGGCGTCGGCGGACTCACCCACGGCGTGAACACGCTGGTCGCGAACATCGGGGTGGCGCAGACGAGTTCGGGCCAGCTCAATGACGGCGCGCGTCGGCTCGCCGATCAAGTGCGGGACAGCCTCGACCGGATGCCCCCCGCCGGGCCGACGGAGGTCGCGCGGGCCTCCTCCGAGCTGGGCACGCCGTCGGTGGTCCGGGCCACGACGCTGAACTCCGCCGACGTGTACGGCCGCGGGGTGGCGCCGTTGTTCTTCGCGATCGCGCTGTGGGTGTTCGGGTTGTTCGCGTACCTGCTGTTCACGCCGTTGAACCAGCGCGCGCTGGGCGGGCGCACGAATCCGCTGTCGGTCGCGATCGGCGGCTGGCTCCCGGCGGCGGCGCTGGGCGTGATCGGTGGCCTGGTGCTGCTCGGCGCGATGGACCTGGCGCTGGGACTGGATCCGGTGGACCTGCCCGCCGCGGTGGGGCTGACCGCGTTGGGGGCCGCCGCGTTCACCGCGATCAACCACGCCCTGCGCGCCGCGTTCGGCGCGGTCGGCGGGCTGGTGTCGCTGGCGCTGCTGCTGGTGCAGATCACCGCCTCCGGCGGGCTGTACCCGCTGGAGACCGCTCCGGCACCGATCCAGGCGGTGCACTCGGCGCTGCCGATGAGCTACCTCGTCGACGGGCTGCGGGTGGCGTTCACCGGTGGGGAGCAGCAGCACCTGATCTGGGACGCGATCGTGCTGGGCGGCGTGCTGGTCGGGTTCCTGCTGATCACGTCGCTGGTGGTGCTGCGGCACCGGACGTGGACCATCGGCAGGCTGCACCCGCAGATCGAGTTGTGAGCCGGGCGCGTCCCGACCGGTGGGCTCCGCCGCCGCGCTGCTGTCCACCTCCCGGCGGTATCCGTAGGCTGGGTACATGGCTGTTGTGAAGATCAATGCGATCGAGGTCCCCGAGGGCTCCGGCCCCGAGCTGGAGAAGCGGTTCGCCGGTCGGCACGGCTCGGTCGAGGACTCACCCGGTTTCCTCGGCTTCGAGCTGCTGCGCCCCGTCGAGGGCGAAAACCGGTACTTCGTCTACACGAAGTGGGAGTCCGAGGAGGACTTCCAGAACTGGGCGCAGGGCCCGGCGAAGGCCGCGCACACCGGCGAGCACAAGAACACCGTCGCCACCGGTTCGAACCTGCTGGAGTTCGAGGTCGTGCAGGAGAAGCACAAGGACGCGTGACGCGCAGGTGAGCACCGCGCCGGCCGATGAGGTGGGCGCGGCGCCCGCCGGAACGAACGATGAGGAGCACCGGGCGGTGAGTTCGGAATCCGTCGCCGCCGCGGCGAAGACGATCTCCGAGGCGGAGGCGCTGCTGGTGTGCGCCGGAGCCGGGATGGGCGTCGACTCCGGCCTGCCCGACTTCCGCGGCGACACCGGTTTCTGGCGGGCCTACCCGCCGTACGAACGGCTCGGGCTGAGCTTCGCGGAAGTCGCCGACCCGGTGCACTTCGCCGAGGACCCCGAGCTGGCCTGGGGCTTCTACGGGCACCGGCTGGGGCTGTACCGGGAGACGGTGCCGCACGCGGGCTTCGAGGTCCTGCGGCGCTGGGCGGAGCGGATGCCGCGCGGGGCTCGGGTGTTCACCTCGAACGTCGACGGCGGGTTCCAGCTGGCGGGGTTCGCGCCGGAGCACGTCGCCGAGTGCCACGGCAGCATTCACCACCTGCAGTGCCTGGAGCCGTGCACCGACGACGTGTGGCCCGCCGACGACGTCTCGGTGCCCGTCGACGCGGCGACGATGCGCGCGCGGTCACCGCTGCCCGCCTGCCGGAACTGCGGCGGAACGGCGCGGCCGAACATCCTGATGTTCGGCGACCGGGACTGGGTGCCCGGCCACGCGCAGCCCCGGCTGGACGAGCTGCAGGCGTGGCGGCGGTCGCTGCGGGCGGCTCGGCTCGTGGTGGTGGAGCTCGGCGCGGGGACGGCGGTGCCGACGGTGCGCAGGCACGCGGAGCTGGCCTCGGCCGCCTCCGGTGCGCTGATCCGCATCAACCCGCGGGAACCGGAGGTCCGCCACGGCCGCGGCACCTCGATCCCGGACGGCGCGCTGAGCGCGCTGCGCGCCATCGACGCGCTGCTCTGAGCGCCGGGGTTCACTTACCCACCCGAACGGGAATGATCACGCACGGCGACGACCACCCCGGCCGCCATTCCCCCTGCTCAACGAGATCGCCCCCACTCCGACCGCACCTGCACCCGGCGTGAACAGCGACAATTTCGCGATAAATCGATTCACCCGGGGACAAGCGAACGAAAGTTCGACCACCGAGGGTGATCGGGCTCAGTTCGGGATCACGACGTGGGCGCGGACCGCGCGGTGATCGCTGCCGGGCACGTCGAACACCGCGTAGTCCTGGGTCACCAGGCCTTCGCTGGTCAGCACGTGATCGATGG
The DNA here is from genome assembly GCF_014203325.1 of Saccharopolyspora gloriosae. Lineage (NCBI taxonomy): Bacteria > Bacillati > Actinomycetota > Actinomycetes > Pseudonocardiales > Pseudonocardiaceae > Saccharopolyspora > Saccharopolyspora gloriosae. Next base: position 6,120,581 of record NZ_JACHIV010000001.1, read on the forward strand.
TGGCGCGCGGCATCCACCCGGCGCCCCAGGTCGGGGTGAGGCCGCCGCCGGTGACCTCGGCGGCGTCGGCGTAACCGCCGCCCAGCAGCGCGCGCAGCGGCGAGTGGTCCAGCGTCGCGTTGAAATCCCCCGCCAGCACCCGCGCCGCGCCACCCGGCCGCGGCAGCGCGGTGAGCTCGCGCAACCAGCCGTCGGCGGTGTCCGCGCCCATCGGGTAGATCGGGTGCACCGCGACGAACTCCACGTCGCGCGGGCCCGGCAGGTCGATCAGCGCGGACGGCTGCGCCAGCGACGTCGGCGGCACCAGCGCGAGCTCCCGCAGCGGATACCGCGAAGCGATCCCCGTGCCGTCCGCCCGCGGCCCGCTGTGCAGCACCCGGTGCGGCAGCAGCTCCGCGAGGCCCGCCCGGTCCAGTTCGGCGACGGCCTGCGGGGTGAGCTCCTGGAGGCTGAGCACGTCGATCCGGCCGTCGCGCACCAGGTCCACGACGCGATCCGCTTGCGCTCGCCCGAAAAACAAGTTGACCGACAGCACCCGCAGCGGCGAGCCTTGCACCGGCGTCGGCGAATCCGGAATCGCCCTGGGGAGGACCAGGATCGCCAGCACCACCGTCAGCAGGCCGACTACGAGCGTGGTCAACCACCGCCGCAGCACCAGGCCCAGCACCGTCAGCACCGACCCGACCGGCACGGCGTACTGCAAGGTCGCGACCAGCGCGATCGTGTAGCGGTTCGCCGTGTCGAAACCCAGCAACGCGGGCGTGGCCCAGCCCGCCGTACCGAGCACCGCCAACACGAACAGCGCGGTGACGAGACCGCTCTTGCGCCGGCGCGGCGCGGAGTCGATCTCGGGTTCGGCCACCGCCGTGTCCATCCAGCACCCCCGGTGTCGCGCGGCTCACGCGGGCTGTCAGCGCGCTGTGCGCGGCCTGCCAGCGATACCCCCGATGGTGGGGAGCATAACGAATCGAGGAGGCGGCATGTCCTACGCGATCCAGGCGGAAGGCCTGGTGAAACGCTTCGGCGCGACGACCGCGCTGGACGGGATCGACCTGGCCGCGCCCACCGGCTCCATCCTCGGGGTGCTCGGACCGAACGGCGCCGGCAAGACGACCGCGGTGCGCATCCTGGCCACGCTGCTGCGGCCCGACGCGGGGCGCGCCACGATCGCCGGTCGCGACCTGCACCGCGAAGCGGTGGCGGTGCGCCGCAGGATCGGGCTCACCGGCCAGTACGCGTCGGTGGACGAGGAGCTCACCGGGGTGGAGAACCTGGTGCTCATCGGCAGGCTGCTGGAGCTGTCCCGGCGGGACGCGCGGGCTCGCGCGGCGGAACTGCTGGAGCGGTTCGGCCTCACCGACGCGGGCGGGCGCGCCATCAAGACCTACTCCGGGGGCATGCGCCGACGGCTGGACCTGGCCGCGAGCCTCGTCGGGAGGCCGGAGGTGCTGTACCTGGACGAGCCCACGACCGGCCTCGACCCCCGCAGCCGCAACCAGGTGTGGGACATGGTCACCGCGCTCACCGGCGAAGGCGTCACGGTGCTGCTGACCACGCAGTACCTGGAGGAGGCCGACCAGCTCGCGGACCGGATCAGCGTCATCGACCACGGCCGCGTCGTCGCCGAAGGCCGCGCCGACGAGCTCAAGCGCCGCACCGGCAAGCAGACCCTGCAGGTGCGTCCCAGCGGTGCCGAGGACGTGCCCGAGGTGCGGCGCATCGTCGCCGAGCTCACCGGGACGCAACCGGCCACCCACGACGAGGGCGGCCTGATCACCGCGCCGGTGGACGACCCGGTGCTGCTGTCGACCCTGGTGCGCAGGCTCGACGACGCGGGGATCACCGCCGACGAGCTCGCCCTGCGACTGCCCAGTCTCGACGAGGCGTTCCTCGCGCTGACCGGGAAATCCGCCGAAGAGGAGACCGCGGCATGACCAGCACCCTCGAACGTTCCACCGGTTCGACCTCGGCGTCCCCGCCACCGCGGGAGCGCATCGGACCGCTGAGCACCGTGCGGCACGGCCTCACGCTGGCCGGGCGCAGCGTGCTCAAGATCCGCAAGTCCCCGGAGGGGCTGCTCGACGTCACGCTGCAGCCGATCCTGTTCCTGGTGATGTTCGTGTACCTGTTCGGCGGCGCGATCGCCCAGGACACCGGCGCCTACCTGCAGCAGACGCTGCCGGGCGTGATGGCCATGAACATGATCTTCGGCAGCCTCGGCACCGGGATGCAGCTCAACACCGACATCAACAAGGGCGTGTTCGACCGCTTCCGCAGCCTGCCGATCGCCCGGTCCGCCCCGCTGATCGGTGCCGTGTTCGGCGACATCGTGCGCTACGTCGTGTCCGTCGTGGTGCTGCTGGGGGTGGCGACGCTGATGGGCTTCCGCATCGAGACCGGGCCGCTGCAGGCGTTCGCCGCGTTCCTCGTCGCGCTGGCCTTCGCGCTGTCGATGTGCTGGATCACGGTGTTCCTCGGGATGCTGATCCGCAGCCAGCAGGCGCTGCCCGGTGTGGCGATGGCGTTCATGTTCCCGCTGACGATGGGCAGCAACGTGTTCGTCCCGACCGAGACGATGCCCGGCTGGTTGCAGACGTGGGTGCAGATCAACCCGGTCACGCAGCTCGCCGACACCGCCCGCGGGCTGATGATCGGCGGGCCGGTCGCCGGGCCGTTGACGGCGACGGTGATCTGGATGGTGGCCCTGACCGCCGTCTTCTTCCCGTTGGCTATGTGGGCTTATCGGCGTCGGGTTTGAGTGGGGGTCGTTTGGCGGAACCTCAGCCGGTCTCTCGCTGCGGGATCTTTTTCCCCAGTGGCTCCGCCACGAGGGAAAAGCCGTCCTCGCGACAGACCGGCTGAGAACACGCAGGTGGGCCGGTTTTCGACGTGGGCCATGTGCTTCGCACATACAGGCACGGCTCCGCCGCAAAGCAGACTTCGCTCCGCTCGCCCACGGCACGGCTACGCCGCGAAGCACGGCCTTCGGCCGCGAGGCAGGCGTGCTCCGCAGCCCAAAGCACGGCTACGCCGCGGAGGCACGGCTTCGCCGCAGGGCGCGCTGGCTCGCTCGGCACGGCGGGTTCGGCGATAGGCGGGTCCGGTCGCTGCGGGGTTCGCTCTTCGCGGGGCTCTACCGCAGCGTTGTCCGCGCGGGACTCCGCTGGGAACCCGCCGGGGGCGGTTTGCTGGGAGGGGCGCTGCTCTGCGGCTTCGGCTGGTGAGGCGGGCGTTCAGGTGGCGCCTAGGGTCGTGCGGAGGGCTGCGATGGCGGCTTCGCGGTCCAGGGTCGCTCCGGAGTCGAACGCCGCGGCGTGCTCGGCGGTCGTGTCCCGCAACGCCGCCCGGACTCGGCGGACGTCGGGGTCGCCCTCGTCGAGGACGCCGCGCAGCACGGCGGCGAGGCCGAGGCAGCGGGCCGCGCCTCGCGGATCACCGGTTTCCAGCCGCCAACGGGCCGCGCATTCCGCCACGGCCGCGGCGGCGGGCATGTCGCGCGTCCCGAAGCCGCCTTCCAGCGCCTTGGCGAGCAGCGCCGGGACCTCCTCCGGCCGCGCCTGGTCGAGCAGCAGCCGGACGCGGTGCAGCAGCAGCACGTGGCGCATGCCCGAGAGCTCGTGGTCGTCCACCGGCACCTGATCCGCCTCGTCCAGGTGCCGTTCGGCCTCGTCGAGCCTGCCGGACAGCCGCGCCTGCTCGGCCAGCCCGCCCGACGCCCACACCGCGAACCACGGCCGGGTCCGCTTCGCGATCGAGCGTGCCTGTTCCAGGTCGGCCCGACCCCGTTCCAGCTCCCCCGCGCGGATCCGCTCCATCCCGATGCGCAGCACGATCGGCGCCAGGTCCGCCTGGGAGCGCAGCTGGCGGACGGCGTCCACCGACTCCTCCAGCACCTCGACCGCGCCCGCGTGATCACCGCGCAGCGAGCGGAACCCGGCGAGGCTGTTGACCGTCTGCGCCCTGCCCCACCTGTCGCCGATCGCCCGGAACGCCTCCGCCGCCGTGCGCATGTGCTCCTCGGCGGCGCGGGGATCGCCGCTGTGCTCCGCGCTGAACGCCCGCCCGAACATCGCCGAGGCCCGCACCCACGGGTCCGGGTGGGCCTCGGCGCGCTCGATCACGCGGCGCACCTCGTCGAACTCCCCGGCCATGAGCCACGCCCCCGCCTCCAGCAGGCCCGCGTGCCGGTAGCGCGCCATGGCGTCGGTCTCGCGCGCCGCGCGGGCCGCGGCGCGGACCCGGTCCGTCCAGCCCGCACCGGTGTCCGCCACCATCCTGCCGAGTCCCACAGCGGCCCTGGCCTGCGGTGACGCGGGGCCGGGCAGTGCGGCGACGGCGGCGAGCCGAGCGGCGGCGTCGTCGTCGAGCGCGGACATCGACCAGTACCAGGCCAGTGCCGCACCGAGCCGGAGCCCGCTGTCGGCGTCGCCCGATTCGACGGCCCAGTGCAGCGCGGCCAGCAGGTTGTCGTGATCGGCGTCGAGCCGATCCATCCAGTCGATCTGGTCCCGGCCGTAGAGCCACGGCTCGGCTTCCTCGGCCAGCGCCAAGAAGTGCGCGAGGTGCGCGGCCCGCACCCGCCGCGGATCGGCCTCGGCCGCGCAGCGCTGCCAGCAGTACGCCCGCACCGTCTCCAGCATCCGGTAGCGCGTGCCCTGCTCGGATTCGACGACGGTCACCAGCGATTTCTCCACCAGCGACGAGAGCACGTAGAACACGTCCGCGGCGGGCAGCTCCGCCTCGTCACCGCACACGGCGGTGATCGACTCGGCGCGCACCGCGCCGGTGAACACCGCCAGCCGCCCGGCGAGCAGCCGTTCCCGCTCGGTCAGCAGATCCCAGCTCCACTCCACGACGGCCCGCAGCGTGCGGTGCCGCGGCATCGAGCTGCGGTTCCCGCCGGTGAGCAGCCGGAACCGGTCGTCGAGGCGCTCGGCGATCTGCGGCAGGCTCATCGACCGCAGCCGGGCCGCGGCGAGTTCGATGGCCAGCGGGATGCCGTCGAGCCCGCGGCACACCTCGACCACGTCGGCGGCGGTGCGGTCGGTGAGCGCGAAATCGGGGCGGGCGGCGCTCGCCCGGTCGAGGAACAACCGGACCGCGGCGGAGTCGGCGGGGTCGGTGCCGTCGCCGGGCAAGGCCAGCGGGCCCACGGGGAGCAGCTCTTCGCCGGTGAGCGCGAGCGGTTCCCGGCTCGTGGCCAGGACGCGCAGCTCGGGGCACCTGCCGAGCAGGTCGTGCACGAAGCCGGCCGCGTCGTCGATCAGGTGCTCGCAGTTGTCCAGGACCAGCACGGTCGGCTCGGCCGCCAGCACGTCGGCGAGGCGTGCCGCTCCGGGCGTGTGCTGCGCCTCCAGCAGCCGGGTTTCGCGGAGGCCGAGCGCGGCGAGCGCCGCGGAGGCGAGGTCGCTGCCGTCGCGCACCGGGGCGAGCTCGACGAACCACACCCGGCGGTCGGCGATGGCGGCGGCGCTCTCCGTCGCGAGGCGGGTCTTGCCCGCCCCGCCGGGGCCGAACAGGGTCACCAGGCGGGAGCGGGCGAGGGCCTCGTCGACCTGCGCGATCTCGGCTTCGCGGCCGACGAAGCTGCTCAGCCGGGCGGGCAGCCCGGTGTGCTGGGGCGCGGGTTCCGCAGGCTGCGCCGCGCGAGCGGCGGCGGGGTGCGGATCGCCGCGCAGCAGCGTCGCGTGCAGGTCGCTCAGCTCGGCGGACGGGTCGACGCCGAGGCGGTGGGCGAGGTCCGCCCGGTGCGCCTCGTAGGCGGCGAGCGCGTCGGAGCGGCGGCCCGCCGCGCGCAGCGCGCGCATCCGCAGGGCGGTGAGCCGTTCGCGCAGCGGGTGGCGGGCGCAGAGGCCGTCCAGTTCGGCGATCAGCTCGCCGTGCCCGCCGAGCCGCAGGTCGGCGTCGATGCGTTCTTCCAACGCGGCCAGCCGCGTCTCGTCGAGCCGCGCGATGTGCGGTGCCGCGAACGGGGAGTCGGTGAAGTCGACCAGCGCGGCGCCCCGCCACAGCGCGAGCGCTCCGCGCAGCGCCGTGCCCGCCGCCGCGAGGTCACCGGCGCGCAACCGCGCCCGGCCCAACGCCACCAGCCCGTCGAAGCGGTGCACATCGACCTCGTCGCGGTCGAGCGGCAGGCGGTAGCCCGCGGTGCCGGAGCGCGGTTGCGCGACCTCGGTGACGCGTCGCGCCCGGGACACCAGGGACTGCAGGGCGTTGAGCGCGCCGGCGGGCTGGCGCGCGCCCCACAGGTCGGCGATCAGGGTCTCGGTGGGCACCACGTGCCCGGCGTCCAGCGCGAGCCTGGCCAGCAGGGTGCGCACGCGCGGGCCGCCGACCTCGATCGGGAGGCCGTCGGCCGCATGCAGCCGGAACGGCCCCAGCATCGCCACTCGCACCTGCCCAGCTTCGCAGAGCCCACCGTCGGAACAGGTGCGCGACTGAGCCAGGCAGGTCCGGAACTGTCCTCACCTGTGGACAACTCCCGCCCCGCGCCCGATGTCCCGGTCGCCATTCGACATGCTCGCCGCGTTCGCACTGGCCACGACGCCAAATGCGCCGATCACCAGGGCTTCTCCCGCATGTGGACAACCCCTCTCCGCGTGCTGCTACGCAGGACCGCGACCGGGAGAGAAGGGATGATCCCTCCAGTTGTCCACAGGTTTCATCCACAGGAAGCCGACTTGTCCACAGCGCGTGGATGAGCGATGAGGATCACACGGCGCGATACCGGGGCGGCCTGGAATCATGGAATAACGGACATACCGCATGGTTGTGCTCGGCGTCGGACTACCGAGCGCACGACGGGTCCGCGACCTGGCCGTTCGGCTCAGCCGCCCGATGTGCGGCCGCGCGGTGGCACCTCCCCCTGAGGTGCCCGCTCTGCCGAGACCCCTTGACGATCGTTCGGAGCCTCGATGCACTCGACCGCACTGGCCGCTGCCGCCGCCGAGCCGACCGGGTTCACCGGTTGGGTCGTCAGCGTGATGGAGACCCTCGGTGGTCCGGGCGCCGGACTGATCATCGCGTTGGAGAACGTGTTCCCACCGATCCCCAGCGAACTGATCCTGCCGCTGGCCGGGTTCACCGCCAGCCAAGGCGACATGAACATCGTCTCGGCGGTGCTGTGGACGACGATCGGGTCGGTCGTGGGCGCGCTGGTGCTCTACTGGCTAGGCGCGTCCCTAGGCCGGGAGCGGATGCGCCGGATCGCGGCGAAACTGCCGCTGGTCAAAGTCGCCGACGTGGACCGCACCGAGGCCTGGTTCGCCAAGCACGGCGTGAAAGCCGTGTTCCTCGGCCGGATGATCCCGCTGTTCCGCAGCTTCATCTCGCTGCCCGCGGGCGTGGAGAAGATGCCGCTGCCGACCTTCGTCCTGTTCACCGCCCTGGGCAGCCTGATCTGGAACACGCTGTTCGTGGTGGCCGGCTACCTCCTCGGCGAGAACTGGTACCTCGTCGAGCAGTACGCGGGCGTGGTGTCCAAGGTCGTGGTCGGCGCCGTCGTGCTCGCGATCGGCTACTTCATCGTGGCCCGCCTTCGCCGCGACCGGGCCGAACAGGACTTGGCCGACGACATCACCGAAGAATTCCCCCGCGTCGACCCCTCCGAAGACGCCACTCAACAACTCCCCCGAGTCCGCTGACCCCCAGACCCGCCCGGTCGTTTTGCTCGGGTGGTCGGGTGGCGGAACCTCAGCGGCTTCCTCGCTGCGGGATCTTTTTCCCAAGTGGCTCCGCCACGAGGAAAAAAGCCGTCCTCGCGAGGAAGCCGCTGAGAACCCGCCGGTGGTCGGCTTCTCGACGTGGGCTATGTACTTCGCACTTACAGGCACGGCCTTCGGCCGCGAGGCAGACTTCGCTCCGCTCGTCCACTGCACGGCTTCGCCACGAGCCACGGCCTACGGCCGCAAAGCAGGCGTGGCTTCGCCCGCCCACTGCACGGCTTCGCCGCAAAGGCATGGCCTACGGCCGCCAGGTAGGCGGGGCTTCGTCCATCCTGCTGCATGGTTTGCCGGGAGGTACGGCTGTTGGCCGTTAGGTAGGTAGGCGTGGCTTCGCTCGGCCTGTCGGCCCCGGATACGAAGCGGCCCCCGCACCTGGGTGCGGGGGCCGCTGGTCGGATCAACGATCCGAGATCACTCGTCGGAGGTGTTGTCCGAGGACGACTCGTCCGAGGAACCGCCCGAGGACGCCAGGTCCACCGGCGGCGAGTCCGGCACGGTCGACGGGCGCGGCTCACCGCGGAAGGTGAACACCGCCTCGTCGTCCTTGCCTTCGCCGTCCCAGTTCTCGACGTCGACGATGACGATCTGGCCGGCCTCGATCTCGCCGAACAGGATCTTCTCGGACAACCGGTCCTCGATGTCGCGCTGGATGGTGCGGCGCAGCGGCCGGGCACCCAGCACCGGGTCGAAGCCGCGCTTGGCGAGCAGCTTCTTCGCCTTCGTCGTGAGCTCCAGGGACATGTCCTTGCCCCGCAGCGCCTTCTCCACACGACCACCGAGCAGGTCGACCATCTGGATGATCTCGTTCTCGGTGAGCTGGTGGAAGACGATGACGTCGTCGATCCGGTTGAGGAACTCCGGACGGAAGTGCTTCTTCATCTCCTCGTTGACCTTGGACTTCATCCGCTCGTAGTTCGACTCGGACGAACTACCGGCGGAGAAGCCGAGGCCGACGGCCTTCGAGATGTCCTGCGTCCCGAGGTTCGAGGTGAAGATCAGCACCGTGTTCTTGAAGTCCACCGTGCGGCCCTGACCGTCGGTCAGCCGACCGTCCTCCAACACCTGCAGCAGCGTGTTGTAGATCTCCTGGTGGGCCTTCTCGATCTCGTCGAACAGGACCACCGAGAACGGCTTGCGGCGGACCTTCTCGGTGAGCTGACCGCCCTCTTCGTAGCCGACGTAGCCCGGAGGGGCACCGAACAGCCGCGACGCGGTGTAGCGGTCGTGGAACTCGCCCATGTCGATCTGCACGAGCGCGTCGTCGTCGCCGAACAGGAACTCCGCCAGCGCCTTCGACAGCTCCGTCTTACCCACACCGGACGGACCGGCGAAGATGAACGAGCCCGACGGGCGCTTCGGGTCCTTCAGACCGGCGCGCGTGCGGCGGATCGCCTGGGACACGGCCTTGACCGCGTCGTCCTGGCCGATGATCCGCTTGTGCAGCTCGTCCTCCATGCGGAGCAGACGGGTCGTCTCCTCCTCGGTGAGCTTGAAGACGGGGATGCCGGTCCAGTTGGCCAGCACCTCGGCGATCTGCTCGTCGTCGACTTCCGCGACGACGTCCAGGTCACCGGCCTTCCACTGGGTCTCGCGCTCCTCCTTCTGCCCGAGGAGCGTCTTCTCCTCGTCGCGGAGGCGCGCGGCGCGCTCGAAGTCCTGGCCGTCGATGGCCGACTCCTTGTCCCGGCGCACGTCGGCGATCTTCTCGTCGAACTCGCGCAGGTCCGGCGGAGCGGTCATCCGGCGGATGCGCATCCGGGCGCCGGCCTCGTCGATCAGGTCGATCGCCTTGTCCGGCAGGTAGCGGTCGTTGATGTACCGGTCCGCCAGCGTCGAGGCCGCGACCAGTGCGCCGTCGGTGATGGACACCCGGTGGTGCGCCTCGTACCGGTCGCGCAGGCCCTTGAGGATCTCGATGGTGTGTTCCAGCGAGGGCTCGCCGACCTGGATCGGCTGGAAGCGGCGCTCCAGCGCGGGGTCCTTCTCGACGTACTTGCGGTACTCCTCGAGCGTGGTGGCACCGATGGTCTGGAGCTCACCGCGGGCCAGCATCGGCTTGAGGATGCTCGCGGCGTCTATGGCGCCTTCTGCCGCTCCCGCTCCGACGAGGGTGTGGATCTCGTCGATGAACAGGATGATGTCGCCGCGGGTCTTGATCTCCTTGAGCACCTTCTTCAGGCGCTCCTCGAAGTCACCGCGGTAGCGGGAACCGGCGACCAGCGAGCCCAGGTCCAGCGTGTAGAGCTGCTTGTCCTTCAGCGTCTCGGGCACCTCGCCCTTGACGACCTTCTGCGCCAGGCCCTCGACGACGGCCGTCTTGCCGACGCCCGCCTCGCCGATGAGCACCGGGTTGTTCTTGGTGCGCCGCGAGAGCACCTGCATGATGCGCTCGATCTCCTTGTCCCGGCCGATGACCGGGTCGAGCTTCGACTCGCGCGCGCTCTGCGTCAGGTTCCGGCCGAACTGGTCCAGCACCAGCGACGACGACGGAGTGCCCTCACCACGACCGCCGGCCTCGGCGGGCTCCTTGCCCTGGTAGCCGGAGAGCAGCTGCAGCACCTGCTGGCGCACCCGGTTCAGGTCCGCGCCGAGCTTGACGAGCACCTGCGCGGCGACGCCCTCGCCCTCGCGGATCAGCCCGAGCAGAATGTGCTCGGTGCCGATGTAGTTGTGGCCGAGCTGCAACGCCTCCCGCAGCGACAGCTCCAGCACCTTCTTGGCCCGTGGGGTGAACGGGATGTGACCGCTCGGGGCCTGCTGGCCTTGGCCGATGATCTCCTCGACCTGCTGCCGCACGCCTTCCAGCGCGATCCCCAGCGACTCCAGCGCCTTAGCGGCGACACCCTCACCCTCGTGGATCAAGCCCAGGAGGATGTGCTCGGTGCCGATGTAGTTGTGGTTGAGCATCCGGGCCTCTTCTTGGGCCAGGACGACCACCCGCCTCGCGCGGTCGGTGAACCTCTCGAACATTCGCACTCCCTGACTGCTGCGCCGGCGGTGTTGTACCGGGACACGGCTCCTGCTCGCCGATGCCCGCGATGGGTTCAGCACTCTGGGGTCCACTGTAGTAGCCGCACCCCTGCGGAGTCCGGACCCGCTGGTAGCCCGCTGCACCCGTTCGCCGTCTTGCTTACCGTCCAACGAGCTGCTGGCCTGCGACATTCCATTCGGACACGATCGCGGGCCGATGTCCGCTCAGCGCGAACAAGGCCCGTTCCCGCAGGGCCAGCACACCCGTTCGGGTGTCCCCGGTCGATCTAATCTCGCACGCTGGACTTCGCTCTGCCACCGATAGGTACCACCATCGGAGTACCGGTCACCGGATCCGGGATCACCCGAGCGTTCAGTCCGAAAACGTCGGCGAGCAATTCCTCGGTGAGCACGTCGCCCGGCGCGCCCTCCGCGACGATCGCGCCGTCGCGCATCGCCACCAGCCGGTCCGCGTAGCGGGCCGCCAGGTTCAGGTCGTGCAGCACCATCACCACGGTCCGGCCGCTGTCGTCGTGCAGCCTGCCGATCAGGTCCAGCACCTCCACCTGGTGTGCCAGGTCCAGGTACGTCGTCGGCTCGTCCAGCAGCAGCAGGTCGGTGCCCTGCGCCAAGGCCATCGACAACCAGGCTCGCTGGCGCTGGCCGCCGGAGAGCTCGTCGACGGCGCGCTCGGCGAGGTCGCCGATGCCGGTCAGCTCCAGCGCCTCCGCCACGGCCCGCTCGTCGTCCGAGGACCACTGCCGGTACCAGGCCTGGTGCGGATGCCTGCCGCGCGCGACCAGGTCCGCGACCGTGAGGCCCTCCGGTGCCTGCGGCGACTGCGGCAGCAGGCCCAGCACGCGGGCGACCTCCTTCGTCGGCATCTTGTGGATCCGCTCGCCGTCCAGCAGCACCTGCCCGCCCTTCGGCGGCAGCAGCCGAGCCAGCGCGCGCAGCACCGTGGACTTGCCGCAGCCGTTCGGGCCGATGACGGCGGTGATCGTCCCGTCGAGCACGTCGATGTCCAGGCCGTCGACGACGACCCGATCGCCGTAGGCGAGCCGCAGCTCCCGCCCCTGGAGGCGCTGCCGCGGCGAGGCGGACTCGGCGTCCACCGCCTGGCTGGGTGTGGACACGGGTGAGGTCATGCGCGGTCCTCCCGGTACCGACGGATGAGCAGGTAGATCAGGTAAGGCGCACCCAAGATCGCGGTGACGATCCCCACCGGCATCTCGGCCGCCCCGAACGCCGTCCGGGACAGCAGGTCGGCCGCCACCACCAGCGCGCCGCCGAACACCAGCGACGCGACCAGCGGCGGCCGCGAGGACCGGGAAAGCCGCAGCGCGATCTGCGGTGCCGCGAGCGCCACGAACTGCACCGGGCCCGCCGCCGCCGTCGCGATCGAGGCCAGCACCACGGCCGCCAGCAGCAGCACGCCGCGCGCCAGGTTCACCCGCACCCCGATGCCGCGGACCGTGTCGTCGTCGAACTGCAGCGCGCCCAGCGAGTGCGCCCCCACCAAGGTCATCGGCAGCAGCACGGCCAGCGCGATCGCCGTCGGCACCACGTGGTCCCAGCCGCGGGCGTTGAGGCTGCCCGTCAGCCACACCATGGCCCGCCCGGCGTCGTTGACGTCGCCGACCGTGAGCAGCCAGTAGATGGCGTTGCCCGCCAGCGCGGTGATGCCCACGCCGACCAGCACGATCCGGTACGAGTCGACGCCGCCCCGGTACGCCAGCCCGTAGATCGCGAACCCGGCGAGCAGACCGCCGACGAGCGCCACCACCGGCAGGCCCACCGCCTCGGCCAGGCCGCCCAGCGCGCCCGCGGTGCCGCCGAACACGATCACCAGCACCGCCGCCGCGCCCGCACCCGAGGTGATGCCGAGCATGTCGGGGCTGGCCAGCGGGTTGCGCGCCACGGCCTGCGTGATCGCCCCCGCCAAGCCCAGCGCGGCGCCCACCAGCACCGCCGTCAGCGCCCGCGGCATCCGCAGGCCGAACACGACGTACTGGTCGGCGTAGTCACCGCCGCCGAACAGGGTGACCAGCACCTGCCCCGGGCTCAGCTGGTACTCGCCGAGGCCGATGTCGAGCAGCACGCCGCCCAGCAGCACCACCAGCCCGCCGAGCAGCACCAGCATTGGGCGCACCCGGAAGACCCCGGAGACGCGGCCGAGCCGCAGCGGCGATCGGCCGGGCACCTGCTGGGGGGCGTCGAGAACCCGTGTCACAACCGCACCAGCTTCCTGCGCCGCACCAACGCGATGAAGAACGGGGCGCCGACCATCGCCAGCATCACCCCGACCTGGACCTCCGCGGGCCGCGCGACCATCCGCCCCACGACGTCGGCCAGCAGCACCAGCGACGACCCCAGCAGCGCCGAGAACGGCAGCAGCCAGCGGTGGTCGGCCCCGGTGAAGTACCGCGCGATGTGCGGCACCACCAGGCCGACGAAGCTGATCGGCCCGCACACCGCGGCGGACGCGCCCACCAGCACCGCGATCGCCAGCACGCCGAGCCGCCGGGTCCACTGGACGCGGTGCCCGAGCCCGCGGGCGACGTCCTCGCCCAGCGCCAGCGCGTTGAGGCCGGAGGCGTTGGCCAGCCCCAGCACCAGCCCGGCCACGACGAACGGCAGCACCTGCCAGATCACGCCGGGGTCGGTGACGGCGATCGAGCCGACCTTCCAGAACCGGTAGGTGTCCAGGCTCTCCTGGTCGCTGAGCACCAGCGCCGAGGTCGGGGCCTGCAGCAGGGCGCTGATCGCCATGCCCGCCAGCGCCAGCGTCACCGGCGTCGCGCCCGCGCCGCCCATCGAGCCGATCGCGAACACCGCCAGCGCCCCCAGCAGCGCGCCGGCGAAGCCGAACCAGATGTAGCCGTAGAGGCTGCTGATGCCGAACGAGTACACGGCCAGCACCACGGCCAGCGCCGCGCCCTGGGTGATGCCGAGGATGCCGGGGTCGGCGATCGGGTTGCGGGTGTGGCCCTGCATCAGGGCGCCCGCGAGTCCCAGCGCGGCGCCGACCAGCACGCCGACGACGGTGCGCGGTAACCGCAGGTCCCAGACGATCAGCGAGTTCTCCGAGCCGGCCGGGGCGACCAGCGAGGTCCACACGTCGCCGAGCGGGATGGACTTCGCCCCGATCGCGACGCTGAGCAGGCAGCTGACGACGAGCACGCCGAACAGCACCGCCAAGCCCAGCAGCCTCCGTCTGCGGCGAGCTCCGAGCCGGGGCGCCGGTTCCGGCGCGGCCTCGCGCTCGGTGCCGGGCGGGCTCCCGACGGTTCCGCTGCGGCTCAAGGTCCCACTCCCCGCTCGTCCGGTCCGCCACTGGCCTCGAAGTTAGGTTAGGCCGCCCTAAGGCTAACCGACGGCCCCCGCCGGACGGACCGGTCCGCGGGAGGCGATGAGCGTTCCGCTCGTCACTTCCGGCGGCCCGGAGCGGGCGAGAACGCGTTTCCAGTTGATCAGCATCGATTCCGAAACGGATCAACCGAGGGATTTCCCTAGCTCGGGCGACTGATCGCCAGTAGCGCGACGGCAATCTTGCGGCGCACCCGGTCTCGCGAAGGATGAAATCCCGGTGGTTAGCGCCGAACGGAACGGAGGCTCATGAAACGCGCTCACGTAACACCCGCCGCAGCGATTTCACCGCGGGCCGCCGGATACCCCGGACGGCGATGTTCGCCGAAAACGCGGACGCCCCGACGTCCGGAAGTCCGGCGCCGGAACGGCGCGAAAAACGCCCCGCCGCGGAACATCATCGGCGCGGCACCGGCAAACGACCCGGGCGGCAAAACCGACCGGAGCGACAAACAGGGGCCCGGCGCGAACACCGAAGGTCACAATCCGATCTGCGAACGACGGCCGCGCCCGGCCCGGTCATCAGCATTCCTGGCGCGCGCGAACATCGGATCCGGTGCGGCTGGAAGGAAGATTCGGGATGCGGCATCCGGCGCAGCGGATCTGATCGCGCGAACGCGGCCGGCGATGACAGGGATCCGGATGTCCGCGTTCGGTGACCGCGCGTAGATCGGCGACTCCGCAACGCAGTGCGCGCCGATGCGGTGAAGTGTTCCGGGCCGGAGATCCGCGAACGATCCCGAACAACACGCAGGGGGCACCGGGAATCCCGGCACCCCCTGATCGCGTCAGTACGGCTTCAGTTCGCCTTGTGGTACTGGTCCACGATGTCCGCGGGGATCCGGCCCCGGTCCGAGACCTTCAGGCCGCGCTTGCGGGCCCATTCCCGGATGGCCTGGTTCTGCTCCCGATCCGCACTCGTGGAGCCGCCCGCGGCGCGACCGGCCGCGGCGGGACGCGGGCCGGGCTTCTTGCGACCTCCCGCGCGGCGAGCGCTGGAGACGTAGCCCGACAGCGCGTCGCGCAGCTCGCTCGCATTGTCGTTGGAAAGGTCGATCTGGTACGAGACGCCGTCCAACGCGAACTCGACCGTTTCATCGGCCTGGCCGCCGTCGAGATCGTCGACAAGCGTGACCGTAACCTTCTGCGCCATGATGGCAGTCCTCCCCGGAGTTTCCGCAATAAACGCCGATGACGGCGCGACTCTGCCGAGACCGCTCTGCCGAGAGCTTCCCGGGTCCGGCTCTCCGCCCCGGGCCACACCGACTGCCCTTACTGCACTTCCCGGCGGCCGCCCAATCCGAGCGCGCCACCGGGTACTCCGGTCGACCTTGCAGTGAGCCCTTCGGCCTTCTGCCGGGTTCGTCGGCCGGTGCTCGAGACGGCACTGTTCGAGCCGCCCCACGACCGACCTGATGGAGTTCGACAGAGTGAGACAGTGCCCAACAATAGCCGTCATCGAAGCCTTCACCGAACATTGTCACGGTCAGGTTAGCGCAGCCACTCCACAAACGCACTCACCCCGCCGAGGAAAAACCTAGGGGTCTCCCCGGATCGGGTCATTCCGGGCGTCCGGCTGAAGCGGATCGAGCACCGCGTTACGCACTCCGACGCACTACATCTGCGGTGCCGCCCCGACATTCCCGCACTCCGCGTCCACAACATTCCGCACTCATCGGCAAGCAGAAAGTGCGGACTCACCGCCCGGGACCTCGGTCGCCGCCGACTCTTCGACCGCCGCATCCCGCTCTCCCGGCAAGCCGACAAGAAGTATCGACCGCCGCGTCGCCGACTAGTCGTGAGCACTTAACGACGTCCGGCATCGGGATTCCGCTTTCCCACCGCCACCCCTCCGAGCGGGAACGACGCGTCGCGAAAAAGAACCGGACGGGCGGTTCTCCGGCGAGTCGGCGCTCCAGGAAGGGCGGTCAGCGGAAGTTGCGGTCGTAGACCAACCGCAGCCCGAGCAACGTCAGATCGGGCACGTGATGGGTGATCGTCTGGGATTCGGCGACCACCAGCGGCGCCAGACCACCCGTGGCCAGCACCACCGCCGTGCCGCCGTGGGTCGATTCCAGTTCGGCGACGATTCGCCGCACCAAGCCGTCCACCTGGCCCGCGAAGCCGTACAGGATCCCCGATTGCAGGCATTCCACGGTGTTCTTGCCGATGACCGAACGGGGCCGGGTGAGCTCCACTTTGCGCAACTGGGCGGCCCTGGAGGCCAGCGCGTCCAGCGAGATCTCCACACCCGGCGCGAACGCCCCGCCGAGGAACTCGCCCTTGGCTGAGATGACGTCGACGTTCGTGGAGGTGCCGAAATCGACCACCACGCAGTTCGTCGCGTGCAGGTGGTGCGCCGCCAGCGTGTTGATGACCCGGTCCGCGCCGACCTCCTTCGGGTTGTCGACCAGCAGCGGAACACCGGTGCGCACCCCCGGTTCCACCACGACGCGCGGAACGCCGTCCCAGTAGCGCCCGAGCATGACCCGCAGCTCGCGCAACAACGACGGGACGGTGGACAGCGCGGAGATGCCGGTGATCCGCTCGGCGTGCTCGCCGAGCAGCCCGCGCACCGTCAGCGCCATCTCGTCGGCCGTCATCCGCGGCTCGGTCCGCATCCGCCAATCCCGGACCAGGCCGCCCCCCGAGTCCTGCGACTCGGTGTCGTACAGGCCGAGGGTGATGTTCGTGTTGCCGACGTCCAGCGCGAGCAGCACCGGCTACCTCCCCGTTTCGCAGCGCACGGGCCCGGTCAGGCCTCGGGTGCGGCCAGCAGCGCGTCCAGCTTGGCGGCGTCGTCGGTCTCGGCCTCCTGCTGGGCCGTGGCGGCTCCGCTGGACAGGCCGGACCCCTCCGGCGCGGCGGCCGGGTCGACCCCGCGCTCCAGCACCGTGTTGTCGGCGTCGACGAAGATCACCTTCGGCTGGAAGGAACGCGCCTCCAGCTCGTCCATCACGCCGTAGGCGATGAGGATCACCAGGTCGCCCGGCTGCACCAGGTGCGCCGCGGCCCCGTTGATGCCGATCACCCCGGACCCGCGCTCGCCGGTGATCGCGTAGGTCTCCAAGCGGGCGCCGTTGGTGACGTCGACGATCGTGACCTGCTCGCCCTCCAGCAGATCGGCCGCGTCCATCAGCTCGGCGTCGATCGTCACCGACCCGACGTAGTGCAGGTCGGCCTGGGTGACCGTGGCCCGGTGGATCTTGGACTTGAGCATGGTGCGGAACATCGCGGACTACCTCCCCCACCGCCCGGAGCGGTCGGAATTCGAAGCCTGTACCTGTGGGTGCGGCGCACACCGGACGCGGCGCCGCGGGATCACTCCGGCGCCGGGCCCAGCTGCACGAGCGCGTTGTCGATGAGCCGCGTGTCGCCGACCTCCGCCGCCACCAGCAGCCGCGCCTCGCCCGCGTCCGGCACCGGGCCGAGCTCGACGTCACGCAGCTCCAGGTAGTCGACCCGCACCAGCGGCTCGGAATCCAGCACCGCGCGCGCCGCCGCCAGCACCGCGTCCGGACCCGCCGGACCCGCGTGCACGCCGGCCGCCATCGCCGCGGACAACCCCAGCGCCGCCTGCCGCTGCTCGTCCGAGAGGTAGGCGTTGCGCGACGACAGCGCCAGCCCGTCGGCCTGGCGCACGATCGGCACGCCCTGGATGCGGCTGTCGAAGTTCAAGTCCCGCGCCATCCGGCGGATCAGCACCAGCTGCTGGTAGTCCTTCTCCCCGAACAGCGCCAGATCTGGGCGCACGATGCCGATCAGCTTCGCCACGACGGTGAGCATCCCGTCGAAGTGCCCCGGCCTGCTCGCGCCCTCCAGCTGCTCCCCCAGCCCGCCCGCGGTGAGGCCGACCTGGCGGTCCGGGGCGTACATGTCCGCAGGTTCCGGCGCGAGCACCAGCTCCACGCCCTCCTCGCGGCACAGCTCCAAGTCGGCCTCGAACGAACGCGGATAGCGGTCGAGGTCCTCGCCGGGGCCGAACTGCAGCGGATTCACGAAGATCGACACGACGGTCACCGCGGCAGGCACCTTCCGGGCCGCGCGGATCAACTCCAGATGCCCCTCGTGCAGCGCGCCCATAGTCGGGACCAGCGTGATCGGGCGGCCCGTGGCGCGCAGCGCGCGCGTCACCTTCGCCAGCTCCGCCGGGCGGCGGTGCACCGTGAGCTCCCGCGCGGTGTAGCCGGGGCCCGCGCCCACGTTCTCGGCTGTGCTCATCGCTGCTCCTCGTCGAGCGCCTCGTGTACTTCGGTGACCGTTCGGGAATCGAGCAGACCGGCCTTCTCGGCGCGCTCCGCGGTCCGCTTCGCCATCGCCACGTACCCGGCCACCATCTCCGGCGCCGTCGCGCGCAGCGATCCCAGGTGCGCGCGGATCGTGGAGAGATCGCCGCGCGACACCGGCCCGGTCAAGCCCCGGTCGCCGAACCGCAGCGCGTTGTCCAGCGACGCGGACAGCACCGGCGCCAGCACCCGGTCCGGGATCTCGATCCCCGCCTGCCGCAGCAGGTCCGCGGCCTCGTCGACCAAGGTGATCAAGTGGTTCGCGCCGTGCGACAGGGCCGCGTGGTACAGCCGCCGGGACCCCTCCGGGACGCGGACCGGTTCACCGCCGAGCTCCAGCGCCAGCACCTCGCCGACGTTCCACGCCGCCTCGTCCTCCGGTGCCGTCACCGCCACGCACGCCGTCGCGAGCCGCTCCACGTCCTCGGCCCGGCCGGTGAAGGTCATCGCCGGGTGCAGCGCCAGCGTCAGCACGCCCAGCTCCGCGGCGGGCTCCAGCACGGCCGCGCCGTGCGCACCGCAGGTGTGCAGCAGGATCTGCCCGGAACGCAGCGAACCCGTCGCCGCCAAGCCGCGCACCAGACCGGGCAGCACGTCGTCGGGAACGGCGAGAACGACCAGATCGGCCGCGTCGGCGACCTCGTCGGGCGGGCGCACCGGCACCCCCGGCAGCAGCTCCTCCGCGCGGCGCAACGACGCGTCCGACACCGCGGACACCGCCACCACCTCGTGCCCGGCGCGCGTCAGCGCCGCCCCGAGCACCGCACCGACCCGGCCCGCGGACACCACTCCGACCCGCAGCCGAGGTCCTGCAGACATCGCCACGTCGTCCTCCCAACCGTTCCAGTCCCGCAGTCGGGTACCGGACAGCAGCGCGAGACTAGCCGTCGGGTTGTGCGGGGTGCTTGGTTGGGTGGTGAGAACCACCTGGGGTCGTTTTGCTCGGGTGGCCGGGTGGCGGAACCTCAGTCGGTCTCTCGCTGCGGGATCTTTTTCCCAAGTGGCTCCGCCACGAGGGAAAAGCTGTCCTCGCGAGAGACCGACTGAGAACCCGCGGGTGGTCGGCTTCCTGACGTGGGCTATTCGCTTCGCGAATACAGGCACGGCCTCCGGCCGCAACGCAGACTTCGCTTCGCTCGCCCAAGGCACGGCTTCGCCGCTAGGCACGGCCTACGGCCGCGAGGCAGGCGTGGCTTCGCCCGTCCAGAGCACGGCTCAGGTGGGGCTTCGTCCGCTCCAGCCGCACGGCTCGCTCGACACGGCCTTTGGCCCGGGGTCTCCCGTGCTGGCTACTGCCTCGGGGGGTGGGGTGGGGGGTTCTGGCGGTTCGGAGGTTGTTGCGGGGGGCGGCGCGAGGTGGGCTGGCCCGGTTGCTGGGGTGCCTGGTTGGGGTTCGGTTGAGGTGGGCGGTGTCCCGGGGCGGGGCGGGGCTGTTGCTGCTGCGGGGACTGCCGGGGGGTGGGCTGGCGCCGCTGGTCGGGCTGGGGGGCGAGGTCCGGGCGGGAGGACTCCGCGCGAGCCGCCTGCGGGCGCTCGGGCTGGGGCTGGGCGCTCTGCGGCTCGACGGGGCGCTGCGGGCGGGAACCGGGGCGGCGAACGCTCTGCGTCAGCTCGTGGATCTTCACCCGCGCCGTCTGGAACGCCTCCTGCGACCCCACCGCCGAACGACGGGCCGCCTTCAACTCCTCGATCAGCTGCTCCCGACGCGCTCGCCGCACCGCGCTCGTCGTGCGCCCCTCCGCGGCCCGGTGCTGCAGGAACGCCAGCTCCGTCACCGCGATCTGGTAGTCCCGCACGGCCTTCGCCGGCTCCGGCCCCGCGCTCTGGCGCACCTTGCGCAACCAGCCCTGGCGGCCCGCCAGCGACGCCAGCATCTCCACCTCGCTGCGCGGGATCAGCCCGGCGCGCTGCAGCACCGGGAGCTGGTCGGCGACGATGCGCTGCTCGCGCTTGCGCTGCCAGACCACCAGCCAGCCGGTGCCCGCGAAGATCGGCAGCATGATCAGGAAGTACACGTTGAGGAAGCCCGTGCCGCCCAGCAGCGTCGACGCGTTCCACGCGGCGTGCAGCACCACGGCCAGCACGAACCCCGCCGCCGGCCACAGCAGGCGCTTCGTCGTGTCCGTCGTCCGCGAAGCCAGCCCGATCCCGATGCCGACCATCGAAGTGAACAGCGGATGCGAGAACGGCGCCAAGATCCCGCGCAGGATGAACACCGCGACGACCCCGCCGGTGGCGCTGCCCCAGCCGCCCTCCGAGAAGGCCTTGCCGAAGTACAGGATGTTCTCGGTGAACGCGAAACCCGCCGCCGTCAAGCCCGCGTAGACGATGCCGTCGACGAGGCCGTTGAACTCCGACCGCCGCCAGAACCACAGCGACACCACGAACAGCGCCTTCGCGGCCTCCTCCACCAGCGGCGCCATCACGGCCCGCTCGAAGAAGACGTGCTCGCTGGGCCCGAACAGCAGCTCGCCCAACCCGATCACCGACCCGTTGAGCAGCAGCGAACAGCCGGTCGCCCCGCCCGCGCCCCACAAGAACGCGCCGAGCATCAACATCGGCGGCTCCGGTTCCCAACGGTCGATCCACACGATCGCGGCGAACACCACGCCGACCGGGATCAGCGCCGCCAGCGCGCCCACCAGCGCGGGCAGCACCCCCACCCTGGAGGTCGCGACACCCACCATGACCAGGCCGATGACGCCGAGCAGCAGCAGCCCGGCCACCGGCCAGCCGACCGCGGAGTGCTTGCGGGTCTGCAACCTGCGCGCGCCGGAGAGGTCGGGCACAGGACCGGGGAGATCAGGTGTGGACACGCCCGAAACCCTAGAACGCGACACTTCGCCCCCACACCGCCTGGGGCAGGATCCGCTCCCCGCGGCTCAGCCGCGGCGGCGGCGACGGCGCTTCGACTCGGGCGGCGCCCCGGAATCGCCGTAGGCGGCGAGCAGGTCCACGACCGACGTGCCCTCGGTGTGCGCGCCCGCCTCGACCTGCCGGGTCGGGGTGCGGCGCTCCGAATCGTCGGACGCCTCCGGCTCGGGCCGCTGCGGGGCGGCCTGCTGAGCGGGCTGCGGCGCCGCGGAATCCGGCACCGCCGGCGGCCGGGCGACCTGGGGCTGCTCCGGGCGAGGCTGCTCCGGCGGCGGAGGCCCGGCAGGCGCCGGGTGCGCCACGGGGGCCGCCTGCTCCGGCTGGACCGGACGCAATCTGTCCGAAGTGGACTCCGGCCACGCGCCCTGCGTCCCCGACTGCGCCGGGCGCTGCTTGCGCGCCTCGGCCGCCTGCCGCGGAGCGGGCCTTCCCTGCTGCGGCCGGGACTTGCGCGGTTTCGACGGGCGCGGCGGCTGCTCCACCGGAGCCCGGTGCGGCGGCTGCTCGTGCGGCTCCGGATGCTCGACCTGCCCCTGGTAACCGGCCGGCAACTGCCTGCCACGCCCCTCCGGGTGCTGGATGATCCGCGGCTGCGCGCCCGTGTCACCGGAGGCGAACCGCGGCTGCTCACCCGTCGCGGGACGCTCCGGCAACGAACGCACCCGAGTGGACTCCGCCCGCAGCGCGACGCGCTCGAACAGCACATCCCCGCCGAGCATCTTCTCCAAGTTCTCCCGCAGCGCCCGCAATTCCGCCTTCAACGCCTGGATCTCGGCGTCCGACTCCGCCGCGGCCGTGCGACGCGCCTCCGCCTCCGCCGTCGCCTCGAACTCGCGGCGAGCGGCGATCTCCCGCTCCAACTCGATCTCGTAGACCCGCTGGCGCTCCGCCTCCCGCTCAGCGGCCTCCGACGCCTTCCCCCGCAACTTCGCGACGCCGAACGCGCCCAGCAACGCGGCCCACAACGCGGCCACCAGCCCCAGCTTGAGCACGCGGGAATCGTTGCTCAGCACCAGGATCGCGGTCGCGGCGGCGGCGAGGACCAAGGCGCCGACCCACAACACCGACGGACGCTGGTCAGCGGCTGCGGAACGGCCGGGGGCAGGCATGCCCCCACGGTACCCGGCCTTTACCGGATCGAGATCCGCAGGATGGTTGGGCTCCTTTTGCTCTGGTGGTCGGGTGGCGGAACCTCAGTGCCTTCCTCGCTGCGGGATCTTTTTCCCTAGTGGCTCCACCACGAGGGAAAAAGCTGTCCTCGCGAGGAAGGCACTGAGAACCCGCGGGTGGTCGGCTTTTCGACGTGGGCTATGTGCTTCGCACATACAGGCACGGCCTTTCGGCCGCGAGGCAGGCGTGGCTCTCGCCCGCCCACTGCACGGCTTCGCCGCGAAGCACGGCCTTTCGGCCGTAATGCAGGCTTTGCTTCGCCGCCTGAGGCAGGGCTTCGCCGCACGGCGCGGCCTTTGGTCGCGAGGCTGGCGTGGCTTGCTCGCTCTACTGCACGGCTTCGGCGCGAGGCGGGGGCTTGGTTCCGGTGCTCGGGGTTGGGGCGGTGGAGGTCGTTGTTCGCTTCGTGGGCGAAGGGTCAGTCTTCGTCTTCGTAGGGGTCTTCCGGGTCGTCGGGATTGCGGAGGCAGTGTTCTAGCCAGAGGCCTGCTGCGATCAGGGCGGCCGCGCTGATCAGGCCTATCAGGGAGGCGGTCATGTCTTCGCGGGCGGCCTGGACCGAGTCCTGGAGCGGGAGCAGGTGGCCGAGCAGGCCTGTCCACACGCCGCACATGATCGCGCCGGCCATCGAGGACGCCTTCGCCAAGGCGACGGCGCGGGCCGCGGGCAGCGCGTCGACCGGTTCCGTGCCGGGCTTGCGCTGGATGCGGGGGCGCAAGGTCAGCGCCAGCACCACGTCGACCACCGCGATCAGCAGCAGCGTCGCGCCCGCGGGCGCGGGCAACCGGGGCAGCGCGCCGTAGGCCGACCGGGCACCGACGTACGCCAAGGCCGCCGCGATCAAGGCGGCCACGACCAACTGCCGCGCCTGCGTGAACGTCATCCGATCCTGCTGCCGAGGTGCCACGATTCCAGCATCGCACTTCGCGGGAACCGGACGGCAAGGCACCGGCCGACGATCCGCTCGCGAAAAGGACTTGAGTCTCCCCCGACTGGAAGGCCGAAGGTCTCACTCGTGGACGACACGCAGCGCTACACGATCGGAGAGCTCTCCCGGCGCACCGGGCTGAGCGTGAAGACCATCCGGTTCTACTCCGACAGCGGCGTCGTGCCGCCCACCGACCGCACGCACTCCGGGTACCGGCTCTACGACGTGACAGCGATGGCGCGGCTGGAACTGGTGCGCACCTTGCGCGAGCTCGGAGCCGGGCTCGACGAAGTGCGCCGAGTCCTCGCCGAGGAGACCACGGTGCGGCGGCTCGCCGAAGCGCAACTGGACCTGCTGGAGGACCAGATGCGGTTGCTGCGAACCCGCCGCGCGGTGCTGCGGGCGGTCGTGCACCTGAACCGATCGACCGAAGAGGTGAAACTCATGCACAAGCTGGCGACCATGTCCGACGCGGAGCGCAACCGGATCATCGACGACTTCTGGGACGAGACCATCGGCGGGCTGGAGGTGAACGAGCAGTTCGCCGCTTGGATGCGGTCCGCGAAACCGGAGCTGCCGGACGACCCGAGCACCGAACAGGTCGAGGCGTGGATCGAACTCGCCGAACTCGTCGGCAACCCGGACTTCCGCGCCACGGTGCGGCGGCTGTGGGAGCAGCAGGCCGCGCAGCAGGGGGGCGGGGACGCCACCCCGGTGCAGACGAAGGAGGAGGCCGCGCGCTGGTGGACGCTGTTCGAAGACGTCGAGCGGGCCGAGGAGGCCGGGCACTCCCCGGATTCCGAGCGCGGCCGTGAACTGGCCGAGCACGCCGCCGAGCTCTGGGCGCGCCAGCAGGGCGCGACCGACGGTCCGGCCGCGCGCGCCGAGCTCGCGGACAGCTTCGGCGCGCCTTACGACGAGCGGCTGTCCCGGTACTGGGAACTGCTGGCGATCATCAACGAGTGGCCGCCGCACCCCACCACCGAACGGCAGGCGCACTGGCTCGCCGACGCCGTCCGCGCCACCCTGCCCTGATCGCGGCAGGGAACACGGCACCGATCCGGCTCGGGCGGAGCGGATTCCTGGGGGTGTCCGCGCCGGCCGGGCCGAACGGCCCGCTCGACCGACCGGTCGAGCGGGCCGTTGCGCCGGTTCAACTCAGGCGCAGGTCGTCTCGCCGGTGCACGGCGTCCAATTCCGCGGCGGGCAACGCCCGGACCAAGTCGCCCACCGGGCCGTGGCCCGGCAGCACCGCGTCAGGGTCCACCACCGACCACGGGATCAGCACCGTCGCCCGCGCGGGCGTGCCGGGATGCGGCAGCAGCAGCTCCGGGTCCTCGCTGCGCACGCCGTCCACGGTGACCACGTCCACGTCGAGCGTGCGCGGCCCCCAGCGGAGCTCCCGCACCCGCTCCGCCGCGCGCTCCAGCTCCTGGCCGCGGCGCAACCAGCCCCACTCGTCCACGTCGGCGGACGCCACGACCAGCACCGCGTTGAGGAAGTCCGGCTGGTCGGTGACGCCCCACGGCGCCGTCTCGTAGACCGGGGAGACCGCCACGACCGCGTCGCCGAACCCGTCCACCGCGGACCGCAAGTGCGCCAGCCGGTCGCCCAGGTTCGACCCCAGCGACAGCACCGCCCTGCTCATCGGCGCGCTCAGCCGTTCCGCGCCGCGCGCCGGGACCGGCGCATGGTGACCGCGACGTCCGCGAAGGTCAGCGGGATCGGCGCGGACGGCTTGTGGATCGTGACCTCGGCGGCGTGGGCGCGCTGATCGGTCATGATGCCGTCGGCGATCTCCGCGGCCACCGTCTCGATCAGGTCCCGCGACGGCCCGCTCACGACGTCCGCCGCGCGCTGGGCCAGCTCGCCGTAGTGCAGCGTCTGCGCCAAGTCGTCGTCGGCCGCCGCACCGGCCAGGTCCACCCACACCGTGATGTCGACCAGGAACTCCTGGCCGTCGCGCTTCTCGTGCTCGAACACGCCGTGGTTGCCGCGCACCCGCAACCCGGTCAACGTGATCCGGTCAGCCAACGGTCCCTCCGGTGTTCCACGCCGCGGTCACCGCGACCGCGTCCAGCGAACTGCGCACGTCGTGCACCCGCACCGCCCACGCGCCGCGGTCCGCGGCCAGCGCCGAGACCACCGCCGTCGCCGTCTCCCGGCCCGCCGGGGCGCGCGGAGTGCCGTCGCCGTCGGCCAGCAACCTGCCGAGGAACCGCTTCCGCGAGGCGCCCACCAGCACCGGGAAGCCCAATCCGACGAACTCGCCCAGCCGGTTCAGCAGCGCCCAGTCGTGCTCCCCGGTCTTCGCGAAGCCCAAGCCCGGATCGAGCACGATCGCGTCCTCCCGGACGCCCGCCCGCAACGCCGCGTCGACCTGGGCCAGCAGCTCCGAGCGCACGTCGGCGACCACGTCGCCGTACTCGGCCAGCGAATTCATGTCGCGGCTGTGGCCGCGCCAGTGCATCAGCACCCACGGCAGCCCGGTGTCCGCGGCGACCCGCGCCATGTCCGGATCGGCCAGCCCGCCGGACACGTCGTTGATCACCGAGGCGCCCGCTCCGGCGGTGGCCGCGGCGACCTCGGCGCGGGTGGTGTCCACGCTGACCGGCACCCCGCAATCGACCAGCTCCGCCACCACCGGCAGCACCCGCTCGATCTCGATCTCGGCCAGCACCCGGTCCGCGCCCGGCCGCGTCGACTCACCGCCCACGTCGATGATGTCCGCACCCGCCTCGAACATCTCGACGCCGTGCGCCACCGCGGCCTTGCGGTCCAGGTAGCGGCCACCGTCGGAGAACGAATCGGGCGTCACGTTCAGCACGCCCATCACCGCGCACCGGCCGGGCCGGGGAAGCAGCACGCTCATCACGAACCCCTGATCAACGACAACGCCTCGGCTCGGGACGAGGCGGAGCTGCGGAAGATACCGCGCACCGCGGAGGTCGTCGTGGTCGAACCCGCCTTGCGCACCCCGCGCATGCCCATGCACAGGTGCTCGGCGTCCACCACGACGATCACGCCGCGCGGCTCCAGCTTCCGCGCCAGGGCATCGGCGACCTGCGAAGTCAGCCGCTCCTGGACCTGCGGGCGCTTGGCGTAGAGGTCCACCAGCCGCGCCAGCTTCGACAGGCCGGTGACCCGGCCCTTCTCGTTCGGGATGTAGCCGATGTGCGCCACGCCGTGGAACGGCAGCAGGTGGTGCTCGCACTGGGAGTACATCGGGATGTCGCGGACCAGCACCAGCTCTTCGTGCGCCTCGTCGAAGGTGCGGTCGAGCACCTCGTCCGGGTCGGTGTAGAGCCCGGCGAACAGCTCCTGGTAGGCGCGGGCCACCCGGGCGGGCGTGTCCCGCAAGCCCTCCCGGTCCGGGTCCTCCCCCGCCGCGAGCAGCAGTTCGCGGACCGCCGCCGCCGCTCGTTCCTGGTCGAAAGCCGGTCGATCGAAACCGGTATCACCCGGCCGGGACTCGTCCCGTCCGGACTGCTCACCGAGATTGCTGATCACGTGTCGCTCCTCCACCGGCTCACACCGAACCGAGAAAGGGCACCGTCGACGTGCGACGGTGCCCCTTCTCGGTCTTGTCGCTCTCGGCGCGAGGCGGTCAGCGCCCGCCTTCGCCCTTGTCGTCTCCCCGCTGCTCCGATTCCGGAGCCTGCTGGGACTGCTGCGCGTCGGGCTGCTGGGCGCCGGACTGCTGGTCGGCACCCGCGTCCTGCCCCGACTGCGGCGTGCCCGGTGCCGCGGTGCCCGCTTGCGGGGCCTGCTGCGCACCGGCCGCGGGGTTCTGCTCCGCGGGCTGCTGCTGCGACCGCTCCCAGGACGGGACCCACTGCTGGTACGGCTGCTGACCGGCACCGCCCGGCGCCGTCGCCGGCGTCCAGCCGGGCGGGGCGCCGTAGTTCGGCGGCACGGCCTGCGGCTGGCCGTACTGGCCCTGCGGCTGGCCGTACTGCTGCTGGCCCTGCGGGTACTGCTGGCCCTGCTGCGGGTACTGGCCCTGCGGAGCCTGCTGCTGCCCCTGCGGGTGCGGGAACTGGACCGTGCCCTGCCCGCCCTGGGGCTGCTGGCCCTGGTTGTACTGACCCGCCGGGACGGCGCCCGCGGGCACCGAACCGTTCGGACCGGGAGCAGGGGCCTGCGGTGCCTGCGCCGGTTCGGGCGCGGGCGGGGGCCACGGCTCGCCGCGCTCGATGGCCAGCTCGCCCGGAGTCTTGATCGGCGGCTTCTCCGACGGGGTGCGCCCGCCGAAGTCGTTGAACGCCGTGATCCGGGGCCGCTTCTCGACCCTGGCGAAGATCCGCTCCAGGTCCTTGCGGACCAGCGTCTCCTTCTCCAGGACCTCCATCACGAGATCGTCGAGCACGTCGCGGTAGGTGTTGAGCACCTCCCACGCCTCGGTGTGCGCGGCCTCGATGAGCTTGCGCACCTCTTCGTCGATCTCGTGCGCGACCTCGTGCGAGTAGCTCGCCTGCTGCCCGGCGGAGCGGCCCAGGAACGGGTCGCCCTCCTCCTTGCCGTACTTGACGGCGCCGAGCCGAGCGGTCATGCCGTACTCGGTGACCATCGCGCGGGCGATCTTCGTGGCCTGCTCGATGTCGCTGGAGGCACCGGTGGTGGGCTCGTGGAACACGAGCTCCTCCGCGGACCGGCCGCCGAGCGCGAACACCAGGCGCCCGATCATCTCCGAGCGGGTCATCATGTCCTTGTCGTCCTCGGGGACGACGAGCGCGTGCCCACCGGTGCGGCCGCGCGGCAGGATCGTGAGCTTGTAGACGGGATCGACGTCCGGCATCGCCCAAGCGGCCAGCGCGTGCCCGCCCTCGTGATACGCGGTGATCTTCTTGTCCCGCTCCGAAATGATCTTGCTCTTGCGGCGCGGGCCGCCGACCACGCGGTCCACCGACTCCTCCAGAGCCGCACCCGTGATCAACTGACCGTTCTCGCGGGCCGTGAGCAGCGCGGCCTCGTTGACCACGTTCTCCAGGTCCGCGCCGGAGAACCCGACGGTCCGCTTGGCCAAACCGTCCATGTCGGCGTCCTGCGCCAACGGCTTGCCCTTCGAGTGCACGTCCAGGATCGCCTTGCGGCCGCGGATGTCCGGCGCCGACACGGGGATCTGCCGGTCGAAGCGGCCCGGGCGCAGCAGCGCCGGGTCCAGGATGTCCGGGCGGTTCGTCGCGGCGATCAGGATGATGCCGCCGCGCGAGTCGAACCCGTCCATCTCGACCAGCAGCTGGTTCAGCGTCTGCTCGCGCTCGTCGTGCCCGCCGCCGAGGCCGGCACCGCGCTGGCGGCCCACCGCGTCGATCTCGTCGACGAAGATGATGCACGGCGCGTTCTGCTTGGCCTGCTCGAACAGGTCGCGGACGCGGGAGGCGCCGACACCGACGAACATCTCCACGAAGTCCGAACCGGAGATCGAGTAGAACGGGACGCCGGCCTCACCGGCGACCGCGCGGGCCAGCAGCGTCTTGCCCGTACCGGGCGGACCGTAGAGCAGCACGCCCTTCGGGATCTTCGCGCCCAGCGCCTGGTAGCGGCCGGGGCTCTGCAGGAAGTCCTTGATCTCGTGGAGTTCCTCGACGGCCTCGTCGGCGCCGGCGACGTCGTTGAACAACGTCTTGGGCATGTCCTTGGTGAGTTGCTTCGCCTTGGACTTGCCGAAGTTCATCACCCGGTTCCCGCCGCCCTGGACGTTGTTCATCATCCACATGAGCAGCAGCACCAGCAGACCGATCGGCAGCAGATAGATCAACATCTGCGTCCAGAACGAGTCCTGGGTGACCTCGGTGTTCCACTTGTCGACGTTCGCCTGCCGGATGTCGTTGACCACCGCGTCGGTGGCGCCGGCAGGGTACTGCGCCATCAGCTGATTGCTGTTGGCGAAGCTCTGACCCTGTTTCAGGTTCAGCAGGACGCGTTGCTCTTTGTCCTGGATGGTCGCCTCGGCTACCTTGCCCTCGGAAATCTGCCGGAGAGCTTCGGAGGTCGAGACCTGCTGATAGGCCTTGGTCTCATCGAAGAGCACGCTGAGGCTCATTATCAGCGCTAACACCGCCAGGATCCAAAGCAGCGGGTTACGGAGCAGGCGCTTGAGGTCCATTCACTTGCGGCCGGCGGTCGGCCTCGACCCTCCCTGACTTCACTTCGGGCAACGGCACCGGTGAACGGCGCACGAACCGTCGCCGCCGTCAACCCCCTCGGACCAGCGTACCGGCCGCCGCGAGCGCGCCACCACGCCGAGCGTTGTGCAGGTCGACAAGCCTACCCCCGAACGGAACCGGACCTTTCCCACACCTGCTCCCAGCAGGCGCGCTCCTCACCGGCCGGAGGTGTACACCTTCGGATCGAGGGTGCCGATGTAGGGCAGATCACGGTAGCGCTCCGCGTAGTCGAGCCCGTAGCCCACGACGAACTCGTTCGGGATGTCGAACCCGACGTAGCGGACGGGCACGTCCACCTGCACGGCGTCCGGCTTGCGCAGCAGCGTGCACACCTCCAGCGAGGCGGGGTTGCGCGAAGCCAGGTTCTTCAGCAGCCAGGACAGCGTCAGGCCGGAGTCGATGATGTCCTCGACGATCAGCACGTGCCTGCCCGCGATGTCCCGGTCCAGGTCCTTGAGGATCCGCACCACTCCGGAGGACGAGGTCGACGAGCCGTACGAGCTCACCGCCATGAACTCGAGCTGCGTCGGTCGCGGCAACTCCCTGGCGAGGTCGGTCATGAACATGACCGCGCCCTTGAGCACGCCCACCAGCAGCAGATCGCCGCCTCTGGCGTCCTGGAAGTCCTCGGCGACCTGCTTGGCCAACTCGGCCGTCTTGTCCTGGATCTGCTGCTCGGTGATGAGCACTGAAGCGATGTCGCCGTCGTACACGGACCGGCTTCCCCTCTCGCTGTTGGGTGCACGTTCACCCGCCGCTCACCGGCCCGGCGGTTCCCCGTCCACCACGTTCCACCTGAAGCCTGCCATGCGCCCGGCGCAGCACAAAGCCGCCCGGCAGCGCACGAGGGCCCTGACCGCGCCACGCACCGGCCAGCGCGTCCGCCGCGCGGAGGTGGGCGTCGGAGAGCTCGGCGACCCCGCGCTCCAGCAACCACCCGCGCAGCACCCTGCGGCGCACCGCGGGCGGGTGCGCGGCCAAGGCCGCCGCATCCAGCTCCGCACCCCGTTCCACCTGCGCGCGAACGGTCGCGGCGACCTCGTCGAGGGCGTCGGCGTCCTCCCGCAGCTGGCGCGCGGTGCGGGCCAGCGCGCTCGCCACGCCGCCCTGCAGCACGTCCTCCAGCAGCGGCAGCACCTCTGTGCGCAACCGCACACGGGTGAACCGGCTCTCGCCGTTGTGCGGGTCCTGCCACGGACGCAGGCCGGCCTCGGCGCAGGCCCGCACCGTCGTGTCCCGCGAGACGCCGAGCAGCGGGCGCGCCCACGGCCGGTCCCACGGGCGCATGCCAGCGATGGAGCGGGCGCCGGAGCCGCGCCCGAGGCCGAGCAGCACGGTCTCCGCCTGGTCGTCGAGGGTGTGCCCGAGCAGCACGGCCGCCCCGGCGGGCCGGGCCCGGTCGAGCTCGGCGTACCGGGCTCGCCGCGCCGCCGCTTCCGGGCCGCCGGGGCCGGTCACCCGCGCCGCCAGCACCGCGACGTCGGCGAACCCGAGCCGCGCGAGCTGATCGGCGGCGCGCGCGGCGACCTCGGCGGAACCGTCCTGCAAGCCGTGGTCGACGACCCGGGCGCGGACCCGCAGCTCCTGCTTGCGGGCGCAGTGGGCGGTCGCGGCGGCGAGCGCGAGGGAATCCGCTCCGCCCGAGCAAGCCACCACCAGCGGCGCGTCCCGCACCTCGGCGGTGGCGGCGAGGAAACCCCGCACCGCGGAACGGACCTCGAGCATCGCGGGCCCCGCCTCGACGGGCGCGCGACGATCAGAAGCGGAGGTCACCGCCCCATTGTGGTCCCCGGCGGACGCGCACCGGGCGCTCGGTCCGCCGCTCGCCCCGAAGCGGAGCGGGCTTTCACCCGTGGACGCGGCGCAGCCAGGCGGCGGGGTCGGTGGTCTCGGCGCGGGTCGGCAGGTGCTCCGGTGAGGTCCACACCGCGTTGAACCCGTCCATGCCGACCTCCCGCACCACGTGCCGGGTGAACGCGGCGCCCTGCGCGTACTGGCGCATCTTCGCGTCCACGCCGAGCACGCTGCGCAGCAGCCGGTCCAGCAGGCCGCCGCCTTGGCGGCGTTCGGTGAACCGGCGGCGGATGGTCGCCACGCTGGGCACCACCTCCGGGCCCACCGCGTCCATCACGTGATCGGCGTGGCCTTCCAGCAGGGTCGACAGCGCCAGGATCCGATCGAGCGCGGCGCGCTGCCGGGGACCTTGCAGCAGCTCCACCAGGCCGAGCACGCCAGGACTGGACTGGGCGTCGGGCCCCGCCCGCACCCCGCGCACCGCGCCGGGCAGCCTGCTCAGCAGCTCACCGGGCGAGGAGTCCAGGTCGGACAGCAGCATGCCGAGGCTGTCGGCGAAGTGGTCCCGCAACCACGGCACCGCGTTGAACTGCAACCGGTGCGTCGACTCGTGCAGGCACACCCACATGGTGAAGTCGTCCGCGGGCACGTCCAGCGCCTGGCGGGCCGCGACGATGTTCGGCGCCACCAGCAGCAGCCGCCCCGGCCGGGTGCCCTGGTCGCTGGGCAGGAACGGGTCGTACTGCCCGAGGACCTTGGTGCCCAGGTACGACAGCACCAGCCCCGCTTGCACGCCCGCGCCGCGCACGCCGAGCCCGCCGAGCAGGTCGCTGCCGGTGGAACGGGAGTTCAGCGCGATACCGGTGAGCTCGGAGAGCCCGCGCGCCGCGGCCCGCACCCACTCGGTGCGGTCCACCACGTCGCCTTCGAGCACCGGCAGGTCCAAGCCGAGCCCGGTCAGCTCCCGCACGTGGGTCTCAGCGGCGACGCTCGCCCTGCGGAGCTCGCGCACCGCGTGCGCCGCCTCCGACCGGGAGACCTCGGGGCCGGTCTGCATCAACCGGCCCGCGGTGGCCGCGGCGAGGTCCCAGTCGAGCGTCCGCCGCGCTCCGTCCCGGCTGTTCGGTCGGGGCGGCAGCGTGGCGGATCGCGAAGTCACGAAACCGACCGTACTCCGGGTGAGCTGGGCCGCGACACCGCTGCGGCGGCGCGTCCGGTCAGCGGCATCCGCACTGCTGGATCGCGCCCGCGACCTCGTCGAGGGCGGGCCGGACCGAGTCCGGGGCGGCCGTGCTGTTGGACATCAGCGCGAACACGAGCAGCCTGCCGTCCTGGGTGAGGATCGTGCCGGAGAGGCTGTTCGCCCCGTCCAGCGTGCCCGTCTTCGCCCGGACCCAGCCGCGCCCGTCGCCATCGCCGTAGCGGTCGGCGAGGCTGCCCGAACCGCCCGCGACGGGCAGCCCGGTCAGCAGCGCCCGCAGCTTCGAGCTCCGCTGCGAGAGCCCGCCGTCGCGCTCGGGCGCGGTCGCGGTGGCCATCAGGTCCGCCAGCACCTTCGCCGGGATCCGGTCCTGGGTGGACAGGCCGCTGCCGTCGGACATCTGCACGCCGGTGAGGTCGACGTCGTTGCGCTGCAGCACTTCGCGCACGGCCTTCACCGAACCGGCGAAGGACGGCTCGTTGCCGGTCTTGATCGCGACCTCGCGGGCCAGCGCTTCGGCGAGCACGTTGTCCGAGTGGATCAGCGTGGTCTCCATCAGCTTGCGCATGGTCGGCGAGTCGACGGAACCCAGCGCCTGCGCGTTGTTCGGCGCCGTTCCCTCCGAGACCGCCGACGACGGCACCCCGAGCCGGGAGGCGAGCTCCTCGCCCGCCTTCGCCGCCGGCGAGAGGGTGCGCGTTCCGTAGTCGTCGGTCGGGTCCGCGCGACCTCCGTCGGCCATCACCGACTCCATCGGCGCCATGATCCCGGCCGGGATGTCCTCAGGCAGCCAGCCGGGAGCAGTCGACTCGCCCCGGTAGCGGCTGGTGTCGACCTGGATCGACGTGACCTGGCCGCCCGTCGCGGCCCGCACCTGCGCGGCGAGGTCGTCGAAGCGCGCCGCTCCCGGGTACACCGACTCCTCGCCCGCGGGCAGCGTCGTGAGGGTCGGGTCGCCGCCGCCGACGAGCACCACGCTGCCGGGCTCGGATCCGCGCACCACCTTGGTGGTGAACCGCGCGTCGTGGTCGAGCTCCAGCATCGCCGCGCTCATCGTGAGCAGCTTGCCGGTGGAGGCGGGCATCATCGGCCGGTTCTGGTCGCGTTCCCACAGGGTGCGCCCGGACTGCACGTCGACCACGGCGCCCGTGACGGGGGCGAGCACGGGGTTCGCCAGCGGCTCGCTCACTGCGGCCTCCACCCCGGACCGGCCGGGCTCGGGCGCGCTGGTGCCCACCGGGCGGATCGACGGGGCGAGCCGCACCGGCGCGGGAGCGTCGGCGAGCCGCGCGGCGTTGAGCCCGCTGATCAGCGCGGGCACCCCCACCGCGAGCCCCGCTCCGAGCACGACCACGGTCAGCACCGCCAGCAGCACCGTCGCCGGCTTGCGGCGCGGCGCGGGAGCGGCCGGGCGCTCGTCCTGGTGGTCGTGCTCGTCGTGGTCCTGCTCGGGTTCGGGCTGCGGTTCGATGCGCTGCGGCGTCGCCCGGTGCGCGTCCTGGTGCGGCTGCTGCTGGAAGGAAGCGGGCGCGGCGAAGTCCTGCGGCTGCGCGGGCGGCGGCGGGCTCGGCTGCTGCGGCGGCGCCGGTCGGGGCGGCGCGGGCCGGGCCTGGGCGGACTGCCGGGCCTGCGGCGCGGGAGGCGGGCCGGTGAAGTCGGGGCGGCGGAACTGCTGCGTCCGCTCCGCGTCCGACGGTCCCGGCACCGGAGGCCGCGCGGGCTGCGGCGGCGCCGGCGGGACGATCGGAATCCGGGTGGTCGGCGGGCCCGGGTCGAACGCCTGCGGTCGCTGCGGCCCGGGAGTCTGCGGGCCGGGCCGGTCGTCGGTGGCGGGGCCGTCGCCTTCGCGGAACGCCTGCGGCGACTCCGCGCGGCCGTCGGTCCGGCGGGAGTCCTCCGGCTGGCCCGCCTGCTCGCGGCGCCGGGTCTCCTGTTCGAGGTCGGCGAGGCTGAACCGCTGGGTGTCCTCGATCCGCCGGAACTGCTGGGTCTGCTCGACGGGCGCGGGGCCGATCGGGGTGCCGGCGTCCGCGGTGAACGCCGAGTCCACGGCGGGCGGCGGCTCGACGCGCGGCCGGGAATCGGTGGACGAGGGCGGCGACGCGGCGGCGTCCGCGGTGAACGCGGAGTCGTCGCCGTCGGACTCGGGTTCTTCGGGTTCCGCTTCGACGCGCGCCTGCTCGGCGGTGGGCCACTCGTCGCGGTCCGCGCGGCCGGTCTCGGCGGCGGTGTCCGGCGCCGGGCGGTCCCGCGGCGCGTCCTCGCGCTGGTCCTCGCGCCGCAGGTCGACGCGGGCGGTCGCGTCGGTGGCGGTGCCGAAGCGGCCGGTGGCGACGTCCGCGGTGGCGTCCCGCGACTCCTCGTCCGCGTCCCGGCGGTCGTCGACGTCCCGGCGGTCGTCGACGTCCCGGCGGTCGTCGACGTCGCGGCGGTCGTCGACGTCGGCGGTCGCGTCCCGCTCGGTCTCGACATCGTCGGTCGCGTCCCGGTCAGCCTCGGCGTCGGCGGGCGCATCGCGGTCGTCGACGTCAGCGGGGGCGTCCTGGTCGGCGTCGGAGGGCGCGTCCTGAGCCGCCTCGGTGGTGGTGCCGGTCGCCGAGTCCGCGGCCTCCGGCTCGGCGGCGGGCGCCGCCTCCTGCGCCGCGGTGTCGTCGCGGCGCTCGGTGTCCGGCCGGTGCTCCGCGATCGCCCGCCGGTCGAGGCGCTCGGTCGCGGGTCCCGCGTCACCGCGCGACTCGGTCTCGGTGACCGGCTCGGTCCGGGAGTCGCCGGTGGTCCGGGGCTCGTCCGGGGACACCGCCCGCTGCGGGCCGGTCGTCTCGACGTCGTCGGTCGGCTCGGCCTGCGCTGCCGTCGCGGTGTCCACGGCGGAAGCGCCGGGCGCCTCCGGTTCGGCGGCCGGTACCGGCCGCTGCGGCCCCGTGACCTCGACGTCCTCGACGCGATCGGCCGGGACCGCGGGCTGCGGGCCGGTGACTTCGGCGTCATCGAGGGCTTCCGGTGCTGCGCCGGTCCCATCGGCGGGAGCCTGCTCGGCGGGCTCAGCCACCGCGCTCTCGTCCGCAGCGGTCCCGAAGGTCGCGGTCCCGGAGGTCGCAGGCTCGGGTGCCGCGGTCTCAGAGGTC
This sequence comes from Saccharopolyspora gloriosae, assembly GCF_014203325.1. Lineage (NCBI taxonomy): Bacteria > Bacillati > Actinomycetota > Actinomycetes > Pseudonocardiales > Pseudonocardiaceae > Saccharopolyspora > Saccharopolyspora gloriosae. The sequence goes on from NZ_JACHIV010000001.1 coordinate 6,156,192, forward strand.
GCGATCTCAGGGGCTGGGGGCTCGGGTGCCGCGGTCCCGGACGCCGTGTCCTCGGTCTCGGGCGCCGCCGTCGCGGCGGACCCAGCGGCCGGAGTCTCGGCGGGCGTGGTCCCGGTCGACGTGGTCTGGGCGGCCGTGGTCTCGGTCGACGTGGTCTCGGTCGACGTGGTCCCGGTCGACGTGGTCCCGGTCGACGTGGTCTGGGCGGCCGTGGTCTCGGTCGCGGTGGTCTCTGGCCAGGCGCCCGCGCCGATCCAGCTCGGTCGGCCGGAGCCGCCGGGCCGCTCCGAATCGCCCTGGTCCGGCTCCTGCTCCGCCGCTTCCGGTGCGGGTGGCTCGTCCTGCGCGGCCGTCTCCGGCCGGGACGAGTCGTCGCCGACCTCCGACGAGGCCGCCGGTCGCTGATCATCGTGCGTCCGCCCGGGTTCCTGCTGGCCGGCGGAGCTCGCGTCCTCCGAGTCGCCGGTGGGCGCGGGCTCGTCCGAGTCCGTCGTCGACTCGGCTTCCGCCTCGGCGGGACGCTCCGCCTGCGCCGGTGCACCGGTCGCGTCGGTTCGGGTGCCGTCCTGGGCGGAGGCCTGGTCCTCCCCGGCGTCCGAGCCGGTGGTGGACGAGGTGTCGTCCGGGCCGGTCGTGCCCGAGTCCGCCGCGGTGGATGCCGCGCTCCCCGATTCCGAAGTCCCGGAGTCGGCAGCGGTCGCGTCCGAGGACTCCGCCTTCGAAGTCCCGTCCTCCCCAGCCGTCGAGTCCGCGTTCTCCGGCTCACCGGCAGCGGAATCGGACTTCTCGGATGCGGAGGAATCGGTGGCAGCGGCGTCGGAGGTCTCCGATTCGTCCTTCGAACCCCCGGTGCCCTGCCCTGCCGAATCCCGGGTCTCCGCGGTCTCCGCGCCCGAGATCATTCCCGTGACCCGGGACCCCGTGGTCTGCCAGCCGGAGAAGTCGTGCGCGGCGGCCTGCCGCCCGGCGTTCGGCTCGACCGAGCCGACGAAGCCCACCGCTCGGGCCACCGGCGCGGTGCCCGGCGTGCTCGGCGCGTCCTCGTCGAGGGTGCCGCGCACCGTCGACCCGCTGCTCATCGCCGCAGCCGTGTCCGAGCTCGCGTCCGACGAGTCGTCGCGCTGCTCGGCCACGCTCGACGAGCCCTGCTCAGCGGATTCCCCACCTGACGCGGCGTCCTCGTCCTGCGCCCGCGCGGCGCCCTCGGCCGCCACCGAGTACGCAGGCCGTCCGTCCGGCTCCGCGGAACCGCCCTCGGTCGTGCTCTCATCCGGCCGTTCCTCGGGCTCGGCGTCACCGCTGCCGACCGCACCCGCGGCCCCAGCCTCCGAATCGCCCTCGGCCTGGTCGTCGTCCGGAGTCGCGGAACGACTCGTCCCGGACTCGGCCGCGGAACCACCGGCCGTCGATCCGCCGGAACCGGCACCGCTCGCACCGGAATCGCCGGGCGAACCGGCCCGCTCGACACCAACGGGCTCGGCTTCCTCAGCGCCGGAACCACCGTCCCCGGATCCAGCCGCCCCGGTCTCAGCATCCCCAGCTCGCGATTCGTCCGCGGAATTCGACGGTTCCACCGCGGTCTCGTCGGCCTGCTTCGAAGACGACCGCCCGGAATCCCGATCGCCGTCCGCCCGATCGGCCTTCTCGTCCTGGTCGATCCGGACCGTGCCCGTGATCGAGGCCCGCGCGGACGCCTTCTCGGTGTTCCCGCCGGTCGACGTGGTCTCGGCACCGGACGCTTCAGTGTTCACCGGCTGTTCATCGCCGGAAGAGGCCGACTCGTTCCGCTCGCCCCCGGCGGAAGCACCCGCCGCCTCAGCGGTCGTCCCCTGGTCCTCCACCGGAAAGCCGGGATCGTCGCCCGCGGACTCCTCCGCCTGGTGCTCCGTCGGCCAAGGCTGCTCATCAGCACGCGCGCGATCCCGCTCGGGATGCTCGGCGTCCGCGCTCCGCCCCTGCTCATCGCCCTGCGAACCCGCCGTTGAGGCGGCCGCTTCCGTGGCGGGCTGCTCGGTGGCGTCGGGCTCGGACACCTCACCCCTGAGGCTGTGGGGTTCGGGCACGGGCTTCCTCCTCGACGGTTCGCAAGACTGCCAGATGCGAGCTGCCGCACTGCGGTGGGGCTCGGCGCGCGGCCGTGGTCCACACTAGACGTGGTCGTGCCGCATCACGGGCGGCCACTCCGACGTGTGAGCCTGCCGCTCGACCTCGGGTGACGCCGTGCGGTGAACGACGAAATCATCGCAGGTCAGGACACTGACGATGTACGGGACCGGGATGCGGGACCGGCCTGGCAACGGCGGCCGGACGGTCGGGCACAGTCTCGACGAGCAAGCTGGCGAGAACGAGTGAGGAACCGCGTGGACTTCGACGTCACCATCGAGATCCCCAAGGGGAACCGGAACAAGTACGAGGTGGACCACAAATCCGGCCGGATCCGGCTGGACCGGACGTTGTTCACCGCCACCCAGTACCCCGCCGACTACGGCTTCGTCGAGGACACCCTCGGCGAAGACGGCGACCCGCTGGACGCCCTGGTGCTGGTGCAGGAGCCCACCTTCCCGGGATGCCTGATCACCGCGCGCGCGGTCGGCATGTTCCGGATGCGCGACGAGAAGGGCGGCGACGACAAGGTCATCTGCGTCCCGTCGGACGACCCGCGCCAGGAGCACCTGCGCGACATCCACCACCTGGCGGAGTTCTACCGCCTGGAGATCCAGCACTTCTTCGAGGTGTACAAGGACCTGGAGCCCGGCAAGAGCGTCGAAGGCGCCACCTGGGTCGGTCGCACCGAAGCCGAGGCGGAGATCAAGCGCTCCTACGAACGAGCCAAGGAACAGGGCCACTGAGACCCGGATCTTCCTTGGAACGGCCTGCTTAGCGGGTCGCTCAGCGGAACCTCAGCGGCTTCCTCGCTGCGGGATCTTTTTTCCAAGTGGCTCCGCCACGAGGAAAAAAGCTGTCCTCGCGAGGAACCCGCTGAGAACCCGCCGGTGGTCGGCTTGCTCTAGCCGGTCACTGCTCAGCGGCTTCGCCGCTGACAGGACGAGGATCAGAAGATTGCACCGAAGGCCCTTCCCGGATCGGGGAGGGCCTTCGTCGTGGGGTCAGCGGGGTTGGTGGCCGAGGGCGGTGGAGACGTCCATGGCGGCGGCGCGGACTCGGTCGCCGAACTCGCGCAACCGGGTCATGTCGTGCTCCAGGGCGAGCGTCGAGACGCTTACTCCGCCGACGACGGCACCGGAGTGGTCGCGCACGCAGGCGCCGGTGCAGCGCACGCCGAGCTCGTTCTCCCCGTCGTCGAGCGCGTACCCGGCGGCCCGGACCTCGTCGAGCTGCGCGTGCAGCTCGCGCTGGGTGGTCAGCGAGTTCGCGGTGCGCGCGGGCAGGTCACCGGCACCGATGAGCTCCCCGACGGCGTCGGCGGGCAGTTCCGCCAGCACCGCTTTGCCGATGGCGCTGGTGTGCCACGGCAAGTGCATGCCGATCCGCGAGCCCATCCGGTACGGCTTGTCCGGCTCGACCTTGTGCACGTACAGCAGCTCACCGCCGAAACGCATCGCGAAGTGCACGGTGCAGCCGGTGTCGTCGCGCAGCCGCACCAGCGCCGGATCGGCCTGCGCGGCCGGATCGAAGCGGTAGAGCACCTTTCCCGCCAGCGCGAGCACCCGGTCCCCGGTGCGGTAGCCGGTGTCGTCGCTGTGCGCGAAACCGGTCTCCACCAGCACCTGCAGCAGCCGGTGCACGGTCGACTTGGGCAGGCCGGTGGCGGCGGCGAGCTCGGTGACGCGGCCGTGGTCGGCGAGCGCTTCGAGCACGCGCAGCGCCTTGCGGACCGCGCCCGGCCCTTCGGTGGTGCTGGTCACCGGGCCATCCAACCACCGTCGACGACGAGGACGTGCCCGTTGACGTAGTTCGACGCGTCCGAGGCCAGGAACACCGCGGCCCCGGTGAGGTCGTCCGGTTCGCCCCAGCGCCCGGCGGGGATGCGTCCGCGCAGCTCCGGCTCGCGCTGCTCGTCGGCCTGCAGCACGGCGGTCTGATCGGTCCGGATGTAGCCGGGCGCGATGGCGTTGACCTGCACCCCGCTCGACGCCCACTCGTTGGCGAGCGCCTTGGTGAGCCCGGTGACCGCGTGCTTGGCCGCCGCGTACGCGGGCACCCGGACGCCGCCTTGGAACGACAGCAGCGAAGCGATGTTGATGATCTTCCCGTGCCCGCGGGCCAGCATCCGCTCCCCGGCGAGCCTGCTGAGCAGGAACACCGCGTCGAGGTCCACGTCGAGCACTCGCCGCCAATCCGCGTAGGACACCTCGGCGGCGGGTTCCCGGTGGATGATCCCGGCGTTGTTGACCAGCACGTCGACCTGCCGCTCGGCGAACGCCGCGCGCAGCCGCTGCTCGGCCGCCGCCGGGTCCGCGAGGTCGACGCCGACGGCCTCGGCCTCGGCACCGCGCCGGCGCACCTGCTCGGTCACCTCGTCGAGCGTGCCCTCGCGCCCCAGCAGGACCAGACCGGCACCGGCTCCGGCGAGTCCTAGGGCGATCGCCCGGCCGATCCCGGTGCGCGCACCCGTGACGAGCGCGGTCCGCCCGCGCAGCGAGAACAGTTCAGCGCTCATGCCCACCCCTACCGCAGTTCCGCGACGGCCACGTGGTCCATGTCGTCGAACGACTGGTTCTCCCCGGCCATCGCCCACACGAAACCGTACCGGTGCGTACCGGCTCCACTGTGGACGGACCAGCTGGGCGAGATCACCGCCTGCTCGTCGCCCACCACCAGGTGCCGGGTCTCGCCGGGCTCGCCCAGCAGGTGCAGCACCCGGTGCTCGGCGGGCAGGTCGAAGTACAGGTAGCACTCGGTGCGCCGGTCGTGGGTGTGGGCGGGCATGGTGTTCCAGACGCTGCCCTCGGCGAGTTCGGTGACGCCCATGACCAGCTGGTCCGAGGCGATTCCCGCCGGGTGCACGTACTTGCGCAGCTCGCGCACGTTCGCGGTGACCTGCGCGCCGAGCCGCGCGGGTTCGGTGTCGGCGTGCCGCGCGACCCGCGTCGGATGCGCCGCGTGCGCGGGAGCGGAGACCAGGTAGAACCGCGTGCCGTCGCCGCGGAACGCCACCTCGCGGGTGCCTGCTCCGACGTACAGGCAGTCGCGGTGCTCCAGGCGGTGCTCGGTGCCGTCGGCGATGACGGTGCCCGGCCCGCCGAGCGCGATCACGCCGAGTTCGCGGCGCTCGCAGAAGAACTCGCCGCGCAGCGCGGGTTCCGCGGTCAGCTCCAGCACCTGCCCCGGCCCGGGAACGGCACCGCCGAGCACCACCCGGTCCTGGTGCGAGTGCACGGTGCGGATCTCGCCGGGCGCGAACAGGTCGGGCACCAGGTAGTGGGCGCGCAGCGCGTCGGTGTCGAAGCCGGGCACCTGGTCGGGGTGCGTGGCGTGCCGGTTCTCCATGCGGAGCCTCCTCGTTCAGGACCGGGCGGACCGGCCGTTCGCCGGGAATTGGGCCGGGCGGCCGATAGCCAGTCGACGGTGATCGGGGTCACCATGGCCGTCACCGAATATGGAACCCCGTTCTGCTTTTCGGAACAACCCGCCGTTCGGCGGGTCTGTGGAGGTCACCGTGCCGCCCTACCACCAGAGCCCCGATCCCACCGGCTCCCTGCTGCTGTCCGCGCTGCTCGCGCTGCTGCCCCTGGTCACGCTGCTGTTCCTGCTCGGCGGACTGCGTTGGAAAGCGCACTGGGCCGGGCTGGCGACCCTCGGCGTGGCGCTCGTCGTCGCCGTCGCGGGCTACGACATGCCACCGCTGCTCGCGCTCGACGCCGGGCTGTACGGCATGGCGCAGAGCCTGCTGCTCATCCTCTGGCTCACCTTCAACGCCATCTGGATCTACAACCTGACCGTGCACAGTGGACACTTCGCGGTGCTGCGCCGGGCGTTCGGCACGCTCGGCGAGGACATCCGGGTGCAGTCCATCGTCATCGCCTTCTGCTTCGGCGCACTGCTCGAAGCGCTCGCCGGCGGCGGCGGACCGGTCGCGATCTGCGCGGTCATGCTCATCGCGCTCGGCGTCTCCCCGCTCAAGGCCGCCGCGCTGGCGCTGGTCGCCGACACCGCGCCCGTCGCGTTCGGCGGCATGGGCAACCCGATCACCGTGCTCGGCGAGGTCACCGGCCTGCCCGCCGCGGAATTCGGCGCGGTCGCCGGGCGCCAGGTATCGGTGCTCGCCGTCGTCGTCCCGTTCGTGCTGCTGCTCGTCGCCGACGGGCGCCGCGGCGTGCGGCAGGCGTGGCCCGCCGCGCTGGTCGGCGGGATCTCGTTCGCCGCAGCGCAATTCCTCACCTCGAACTACCTGTCGTACCAGCTCGCGGACATCGTGGCGGCGATCGTGTCCGCCGGTGCGATCCTGCTGCTGCTCCGGGTGTGGCGCCCCGGCGAACCGGTCACGGCGGCGCTGCTCCCCGACGACCGGGACGCAGACGCGTCCGGCGCTCCGGCGCCCACCGAACCCGCGGCGCTCACCACGACCGCCCGCCCGCAGGCCGAAACGTCCGCGCCCGCAACGGATTCCCGCGCCGAAACGCTGCGCGCCTTCGCCCCCTACGCGATCATCGTGCTGGTCTTCGCGCTCGCGCAGTTCGACTCCGTGAAAGCACCGCTGAAAACGCTGACCTGGAGCTTCGACTGGCCCGGTCTCACCGTGCTCACGGCCGCCGGCACTCCCGTGGACACCGAGTACGAGTTCGCCATCGGCTCCGCCACCGGGACCCTGCTCCTGCTGTCCGGCCTGCTGGCGCTGCCGTTCCTGCGGGTGCGCCCGAAGGACGCCGTGCTCGTCTACGGCCGGACGCTGCGGCAGTTCGGCTGGGCCATCCTCGCGATCCTCGCCGTGTTCGCGCTGTCCTACGTGATGAACCTGTCCGGGCAGATCACCACGCTCGGCGTCTGGCTCGCGGGCACCGGGGCGTTCTTCGCGTTCCTCTCGCCCGTCGTGGGCTGGTTCGGCGTCACCATCACCGGCACCGACGCGGGTGCGAACGCGCTGTTCGGCGGCCTGCAGACCACCGCCGCCCAGCAGATCGGCGCGGACCCGGTGCTGCTGGGCGCGGCGAACTCCTCCGGCGGCGTGATGGCGAAGATGATCTCGCCGCAGAACCTGGCGATCGGCACCGCGGCGGTGGGACTGGTCGGACGCGAAGGCGAGCTGTTCCGCCGCGTCTTCGGCTGGAGCCTCCTGCTCCTGCTCCTCATGTGCACCCTGGTCTACCTGCAGTCGACCCCGGTACTGAGCTGGATGCTCCCTTGAGCGCCTGCCCTTGATCTCGACCTGCGCAGGGGGCGGGTGGCGGGTTCTCAGTGGCTTCGCCGCTGACAAGACAACGACAAATACCCCCGCTCACCTGGAAAAGACACGGGCGCCGAGAACGAGCCTGAGGGGAGTGAACGGACTGTTCGTCCGGTCTGATCGGACGAACGGTCCGTTCACTCCGCGCTCCACCCTGCCGTCGGCGGCGTCCTCCCCCAATTCGGGGTAGGGGGACGACACCGCCGCACCGCAGATCATCGTCGCCGCGCGGTGATCTCGCCGGATCACTGCTGCCGGCGCGGCACCGCGGCGACGAGCACGCCGCCGAGCAGCAGCAGACCGGTTCCGGTCCAGAACAGCGGAATCGTGTAGTACGCGCCGCTCGTCTTCGCCAGCGGCGGGGCGGCGGCACCCTGCGCGGGCGGCGCCGGTGCGGGCTGCTGCTGCGCGGGAACCTCGCACACCACGCCGCCTTCCGGCGCTCCCGCCCGAGCCGTCTGCTCGCCGAAGGTCACGTGGGCCAGCGCCGCGTCGGGCATGCCGAGCGCGGTCCCGGGCAGCAGCTTCAGGTCGAACAACCGCGCACCCGCCCGCATTTCGGTGCCCTGCGCCTCCTCGGTGAGTTCACCGATGCTCAGCCGCAGCACGCCGATGTCGAGCACGCGCTCGTTGAGCGCGGGCCCCACGACCGGCAGCTCGCCGGGCGCGCCCGGCAGCCCGATCGGCAGGTCCGCCGTCGGATTCGCCGCGTCGATCACCACGAGCTCCCGGCCGCCCTGCGACACCCGCAGCACCGGAGCCTCGTAATCCACAGTGGACGTTTCGGGGTCGCCCGTGGCGGTGACCGTCAACTTCGGCTCGCTCACCACGTCCACGCGCAGTTCCTGCGGAGTGCCCGACAGCAGCCGCACGCTCGCCAGCTGCATCGCCGACGTCGCCCGCACCGCCTTGCCCGCCGAACCCGGCACGTCGACGAGTTCGATGCGGGACTGCGCGCGCACCGCGTCCGGCACGTTCAGCAACGATCCCGCGCCCGATTCCGTCGGCGCACCACCGGAAAGCAGCCCGCCGAGCCGCGCGAGCGACCCCGGCATCTCCCCGGCGAGCGCCGCCTCCGGGGCGTCCCGCTGCTCCGCGGGCAGCAGCTCGGAGACCTGTTGCGGCCCGTCCGGCAACGCGGGCAGCACGTTCACCGCGGACAGGCTCCCCAGCGAACTGCTCGCCTCCGAGATCGGCGACACGCACGGACCGAGCCGGTCGTCCCACCGCGCGTGCGCGCTCCCCTCCAGCAGACCGAGCTTCACCAGCGCATCAGCGGGCGACGCGGGCGGCCGCACCCCGGTCACCGTCGGCTCCGCGTGGTCCGGCACCGCCGTCTGCACCACCGACGCACCCGGAACCTGCGGCGAATACCCGCCGATCGCGGCACCGAACGGCGCGGCCTCGGCGGTCGCCCGCTCGTGCGCCAGGTACGCGCCGGAGTCGGCCTTCGACTTCGCCAACCCCAGGCCGAGCTCGATCAGCGACTGCTTGCGCAACGCGTCCTCGTAGGCCGGATCGTCGAAGATGCTCTCCCCCGGAACCGTTCCCGGCAGCACCCGCACCACGCCGATCCCGGTGCCCACCTCCGCGGAGATCGGCCCCGGCTGCACCGGCACCTCCAGCGCGGGTGGCTGATCCGGGTCCACCGGCGTCGGCACCGGGGTGGTCTGCGCGAACGCGGCGGGCATCCCCAACCCTGCGACGGCCAGCGACACCGTCGTCACCGCGGTGAAACGACGCAGCGGTCGAACTGATCGCATCCGTATGCCCTCCATCGGCACATCGGTGACGAGCGTCACCGCACATATCAACGACGGCCCCCCGTCCAGGTGACGCTGATCTTCGCCGCAACCGGTGACGCCGCACACCGGCAACCCCTCCGCCGGACGCCCCCACCGGACCCGCTACACTCGTCCCCGCAACGCCGCCTTAGCTCAGTCGGCCAGAGCGACGCACTCGTAATGCGTAGGTCAAGGGTTCGATTCCCTTAGGCGGCTCGCTGAGAAGACCGCAGGTTCACTCCGGTGACCTGCGGTCTTTCTCGTTCGGCACCCGCATCCGCGGTGAGGGCCGCTCGCCGCCGGGCCCATCCGAACATCATCCGCGCACCGGGCCGCGCTCGATTCCGGAGAACCCGAATCACACCCGGAACCACTCGGGGAATTTCGAACGCCTTCCCGCGGGGCGACCGGCCACTACCGCGCGCGCAACCACCCGACGATTTCCGGAACGACACCGAAGTACCGAACTGAACTGCTGCAACGCCGTTCTGACCCGAAAATCGCGACACCTCGGAACCAGCCGGAGACCACAATTTTCCCGAGTTTCGAACTCCGCCGTCCGATCGCCCATCCACGCATTTCGAAAATCGATTCGCGGCACCGTTCGCACACCGAACCGGCGGACCGGATCGACGAATCCCACCTCCACGGCCGAGCCGTTCGCGACCGCTCGCGGCACCACCACCCCCACCGGACATCCCTCTCCCCACCCGGCCCACTGCACCCCGGACGCCCCTATAGCAGAGGGATCGCTGGGCTGATCGTGGCCCACGTGATTGGGCCGGACGGACGCGCTGCCACAGTGGAGAACCCCGATCCGGGGCGAGTAGTCGCGGCGACTGAGCACTTGCGCCATCGACTGTTATCACTGGCAGGTTTCGACGAAGATGCCTCGCGGTCGACCTGCGGTGATCACAAGGCGTAACAGGGTGTAGGCCGAACAGCCCATTCAGCTATCACCCGACCGGTCGATTGTCGTCGTACTTGGGGAACTACTTCGATCACAGTGACGCCGGAAGGATCGATGTGATGGAGCGTTGGGACGCGGGCACGGGCATCATTGGGGGCGGGGTCATCGCCGGGGAAACCCAACCGCAGGACTGGGAGCGCCGAATCAGCGAGCTGTCCGAACAGCTCTACCGAGCGCGACTGCTGCAACGACTTCTACTGATCTGGGCCTATCCGGGGAACGTGGCCCTCACCGGGCTCTCGATCTCCGGGATCGTGCTGCTCACGCCCCCGATAGCGGTATCGGTGGCGGCGGTGGCGATACCCGTCGGCTCGGTCGCGGTATCGGCGCGCACCGCCTACCGGCACCACTTCGCGGTGCGCTCGGTGGCCGCGGAGCTGCGCGAGTTCGAGCGAGCGCACCGCGAGCACCAGCTCGACGAGTGGAACGCCGGCGACCTGCTCGGCATGCGCAAGCGCTACCGGGCCGAGCTGCCGGACGTGATCGAGCGGTACCGCACCGAAGCAGGCAGCCACCGCTGGAAGGACCAGCTGCTGCAGACGGTGGTCATCTCCGGATCCATCATCAGCGCCACCGTCACCGCGGCCTCGGCCGCCGTCGTCGGCGCGCGCTGGGCCGCGGTGGCCATGAGCCTGCTGGTGGCGGTCGCGGCGGCGTTCGGCGGCTACTCGAAGTACCGGGAACGCGCCGCGAGCCTGCAGCAGACGGCCGATGTGCTGGAACGCGAATACCATTCGGTCGAATTACGGGCCGGGCGCTACAGCCGGTTCGACGACGAGAGCGACGCGTACGCCGAATTCGCCGACACCGTCGAGTCGTTGCGCGAAGAACAAGCCAAGCGCCAACAACACCTCAACCAGTCCGTGGACGTCACTTCCATCGTCGGACAGTAATTCCAAGATCACCCCACTCACACGAACGTGTCGCCCGCCGGTCACTCCGCACACTGCCAGTCGATAATCCGCGGCTGTCGTGATCGCTGATTAGTGGCCGGTCCCGGCTCCGTACGCTGCGACCTCTGGCGCACAGGTGAGCGCCTGTGCAGAGAGGAGCAAGGCGATGAAACGCAGCCTCACCACGGTCGCCGCAGTGCTGGCGGGCGCCGGTGCCGTCGGATTCTCCGGTACCGCCCAGGCAGCCCCGCAGTTCCCGGCCGAGCTGCCCGTGGACAACGGAATCGCGCAGACCGCCTTCCACGGCGCCGGAACCCTGCACGGCGTGCAGCGCACCGTCGGCGACGTGGTGCGCGCACCGCAGGCGCTGGCCGCGCAAGCCGGCGAGGCCTCCGGCCGCACCGGCGAGGGCAACGTCATCGGCGACACGCTGCACGACCTGTCCCAGGCGCACACCCACCCGGTCAACACCCAGGGCGCCACCATCCCGCTCGGCGGCGTCATCCCCGCCTCGAAGGCGCGCGCCGGTGCCACGCCGATCGACGGTGTCACCCAGGCCCCCGCCACGCGCGGCATCACCGACTTCGTCGACACCACCGGCAACGCCATGCTCGATCTGATCAACCAGATCCCGCCGGAGCAGCTCAACGCGAACAACAACATCTCCGCCGAGAACGGCGAGCCCGGCGCGGCGGGCACCGCCGGCCAGGACGGTGCCGACGGGAAGCCCGGCGGCACCTCGTCCGCCGTGAACACCCCCACCACCAAGCCGACGACGGCGGGCACCCCCAAGGGCGGACTGCTCGACCTGAGCAACGCCGGCGGCGCGGTCGGCAAGCCGCTGGCCGACGGCCTCACCGGCACCCCGCTCGCCGGGCTCGCGGGGCTGCCGCAGGGCGGCGGCGCCTGAGACGGCCCGAAACAGCCACGGCCCCCGTGCTCTGGGAGGAGAGCGCGGGGGCCTTTCCCGTTCCAGGGCGGCCGAACGAACCCGCTCAGCCGTGGTGCAGGGTCGCGACCATCGCCTCCACCGCGATGATCGGCTTCACGTTCTGGGTGAGCGCGGTGCGGCACTCCAGCACCGCCTCCAACCTCCGCAGCGCCGACTCCGAGGTCCACTGCGCCGCGGCCCTCGACACGTCCGAGGCGTAATCGGGGTGGTTCAACGGAGCTCCCGAACCCGACCGGGAGACCAGCACGTCGCGGTAGAAACCGGCCAGGTCCACCAGCGCCAGGTCCAGCGCGTCCCGCTGCGAGCGGGTGGCGCGGGACTTCTGCCGCTTCTCCAGCTCCTTGAGCGCGGCGTTCGCGCCGCGGGTCGCCGACGCGGTGCCCTTGCCGGTGCCGCCCGCACCCATCGCGGTGCGCAGCTCGTCCTTCTCGGCTTCGTTGCGGTCCTCGTTCGCCGCGACCGCCTCCGACTCGGAGGACTTCACCAGGCCGCTCGCGGCCGTGAACACGTCGGAGAACCGGCGCAGACCAGCCGGAATGCTCAGCACCTTGTCCCGCCGCTCGCGCGCGGCCGGGTCCGTCGCCAGCCGCCGCGCCCGCCCGATGTGCCCACCGCACACCGACGCGGCCCACTGCGCCATCCCGTCGTCGACGTCGTCGCGTTCCCGCAGCACCTCGGCGATGGACGCGGCGAGCGGAGTGCGCAGCTGCATCGCCCGGCACCGCGACCGGATCGTCACCGGCACGTCCTCCGGGTGATCAGAAGGCGCGCACAGCAGGAAGACCGTGCGGTCCGGTGGTTCCTCCACCGCCTTGAGCAGCGCGTTCGCCGCGCCCTCGGTGAGGCGGTCGGAATCCTCGATCAGCACCACCCGCCACTGCCCGGTGGTGGGGCGCCGCGCCGCGGCCTGCACCAGGGCCCGCATCTCGCGCACCGAGATCGTCAACCCCTCCGGCACGACCACCCGGACGTCGGCGTGCGTGCCCGACATGACGGTGCGGCAGGCGGAGCACCGGCCGCAGCCCGGCATGGCGTCCGCCTCCGTGCACTGCAGCGCGGCGGCGAACGCGCGAGCGGCCACCGATCGCCCCGAACCGGGCGGGCCGGTGAACAGCCACGCGTGCGTCATGGCTCCGGCGGGCGCGGGCTCACCGCGCACCTGCAGATGCGCGGCCTGCGCCGCGGCGAACAGCGTGCGCACGGCGACGGGCTGGCCGACGATGTCCGCCCACACCCCGGTGGCCGGTGGCACGGTGCCTTCGACCGGGTCAGGGGACTGCGTCATCACGTCACCTCCGGGCAGCGTCGACTCGCACTGTACGAGGCCGCACCGACACGAGATCAGCGGGTCGCGGCCCGTCCTCGGGAGAGGATCGGAGCAGCGGCGGCGCCGAGCCGCGGCTCAGCAGGCAGGGGCTCGGCTCAGGCCCCGCCGGTGGACGAGGTGCTGCGCGTCGACGAGGAACGGGACCCGCTCGCACGCGACGACGGGCTCTTCGCCGACTTCGACGCCGTGGACTTGGACGCCGTGGATTTCGACGCGGTCGACTTGGACGCGGTCGACTTCGACGCCGTGCTCTTGGTCGCGGCGGACTTCGACGCCGACTTCGTCCCGGTGCTCTTCGTGCCGGACGCCTTGGACGCGGTCTTCGTGCCGGTGCTCTTCGTCGACTTCGACGTCGTGCTCTTCGCGGTCGACTTCGCGGGGGCCTTCTTCTTCGCCGGAGCCTTCGCCCGCCGCTCCGCGATCAGCTCGACCGCCCGGTCCATCGTCAGCGACTCGACGTCATCGCCCTTGCGCAGCGACGCGTTCGTCTCGCCATCGGTGACGTACGGACCGAACCGCCCGTCCTTGATCACCAGCGGCTTGCCGGTGTCCGGCTCGTCGCCGAGCTCGCGCAGCGGCGGCGCGGCGGCACGGCGACCGCGCTGCTTGGGCTGGGCGTAGATCTTCAACGCCTCGTCCACGGTGATCGTGAAGATCTGGTCCTCGGTCTCCAGCGACCGCGAATCGGTGCCCCGCTTCAGGTACGGCCCGTAGCGGCCGTTCTGGGCGGTGATCTCCTCGCCCGACTCCGGGTCCTTGCCCACCACGCGCGGCAGCGACAGCAGCTTCAACGCGTCGTCGATCGTCACCGTGTCCAGCGACATCGACTTCAACAGGCTGCCGGTGCGCGGCTTCGACTTGTCGCCCTCCGGGAGGATCTCCGTGACGTACGGGCCGAACCGGCCCTCCTTCGCCATCACCTCGTGGCCGGACTCCGGGTCGGTGCCGAGGCTGCGGCCCTCCATCGGCGTGGCGAACAGCTTCTCCGCGACCTCGGAGCTGAGCTCGTCCGGCGGCAGGTCGTCGGGCAGGTTCGCCCGCTGCGACTCCTCCGAGCTCAACGGGCGCTCCAGGTACGGCCCGTAGCGGCCCACCCGGACGTAGACCGTGCGGCCCTCGTCGTCGGTGAACATCGGGATCGAGTTCACCTCGCGCGCGTCGATCTGCTCGACGCTGGAACCGACCAGCTTCTTCAACCCGCCGGCGCGGCCGATCGAGTCGCCCGGACCGACCTCGCCGCCGAAGTAGAAGCCGGACAGCCACTTGGTGCGCTGCTGGCGCCCCTCCGCGATGCGGTCCAGCTCGTCCTCCAGCGCGGCGGTGAAGTCGTAGTCGACCAACCTGCCGAAGTGCTGCTCCATCAGGCCGACCACGGCGAACGCCACCCAGGACGGGACCAGCGCGGAGCCCTTCTTCCACACGTAGCCGCGTTCCTGCACGGTGCTGATGATCGACGCGTAGGTGGAGGGACGGCCGATGCCCAACTCCTCCAGCGCCTTCACCAGGCTCGCCTCGGTGTAGCGGGCGGGCGGGTTCGTGCTGTGGCCGTCCGGCTCCAGCTCGGCGGCGGTGATCGGCTGGTCCTTCGTGAGCTGCGGCAGCCGCGACTCGGCGTCGTCGGCGACACCGCCCGCCTCGGAGTCCACCGACTCGACGTAGGCCTTGAGGAATCCGGCGAAGGTGATGGTGCGGCCGGACGCGGCGAACGTGCACTCCTCACCGCTGCCGGCGGTGCCGGTGATGCGCACCGACAGCGTGGTGCCCTTCGCGTCCGCCATCTGCGAGGCGATGGTGCGCTGCCAGATCAGCTCGTAGAGCTTGTAGCCGTCGGTGTCGAGCTCCTTGGCGACCTGGCCCGGCGTGCGGAAGCTCTCCCCCGCCGGACGGATCGCCTCGTGCGCCTCCTGGGCGTTCTTGACCTTGCGGTTGTACTGGCGGGGCTGCGGGGACAGGTGGCTGTCGCCGTAGAGCTCCCTGGCCTGGTTGCGCGCCGCGCTGATCGCCGTCTCCGACAGCGTCGTCGAGTCGGTACGCATGTAGGTGATGTACCCGTTCTCGTACAGCCGCTGCGCCGTGCGCATCGTGCGGTCCGCCGAGTAGCGCAGCTTCCGGCTCGCCTCCTGCTGCAGCGTGGAGGTCATGAACGGCGCGTACGGCTTCCGCGTGTACGGCTTCTCCTCGACGCTGGAGACGCTGAGCCGGGCATCGGTCAACGCGTCCGCGAGGCGCCGGGCCTCCTGCTCGTCGAGCGGCCGGGCGTCGGCGTTCTTGAGCCGCCCGTCCGGGCCGAAGTCCCGGCCGGTGGCGACCTTCGCGCCGTTCACGGTGACCAGCCGCGCACCGAAGCGCGGCGGCTCGGCGGCGGAACCCGCGTCCATGGTGGCCGAGATGTCCCAGTACGAGGCGGGCACGAACTTGATGCGCTCCCGCTCGCGCTCCACCACGATCCGGGTCGCCACGGACTGCACGCGGCCCGCCGAGAGCTTCGGCATGACCTTCTTCCACAGCACCGGGCTGACCTCGTAGCCGTACAACCGGTCCAGGATGCGGCGGGTCTCCTGCGCGTCGACCAGGTCCTGGTCCAGGTCGCGCGGGTTCGCGGCGGCGGCCTGGATCGCCGATTCGGTGATCTCGTGGAACACCATCCGGCGCACCGGCACCTTCGGCTTCAGCGTCTCCATCAGGTGCCAGGCGATCGCCTCGCCCTCGCGGTCGCCGTCCGTGGCGAGGTAGAGCTCGTCGACTTCCTTGAGAGCGTCCTTGAGCTCGCTGACGGTGGACTTCTTGTCCGCGGTGACCAGGTAGAGCGGTTCGAAGTCGTTCTCGACGTCCACGCCCAGCCGCGCCCAGGACTGGCCCTTGTACTTGGCGGGCACGTCGGCCGCGCCGCGGGGAAGATCCCGGATGTGGCCGCGGGACGACTCCACCACGAAGTTCGACCCCAGGTAGGAGGCGATCTTGCGAGCCTTGGCCGGGGACTCGACGATGACCAACCGCCGACGTCCGGAGTCCGCCCCACCGGAGGACCCCGAAGCCCGGCCGTTGTCGCCGCTCTGCTTCGCCCGTGTCGACCCAGCCACGCTTACCTGCTCTCTTCTCGCGGAGGCGTCCGATCCGCCAGTGTGCACCGCATGCCGTCCCAGGTACCGCACCCAGGGAGGCACAGCGTGGCACACAACACGCCTGCACTCGCGTCTTCCGTCCCGTACGAACGTATCGGGTAGCGCTCATGTTCCGTTGTGTGACCTGCCGTGACCTGTGGGGTGATCCTCAGGACACCAGCGGCCACGTTCGCTCGATCGCACCATCGGGTGTCGGGCCGACGAGCTCGGCGAGGCGTTCGATCCGCCGCCTGCCGGTGACCCGCAACGCCGGCCCGCCCGCTCGTGGCCCCATGCACCGCGCGGGCAGCCCGGCCTTGGCCAGCGCCGCCGCCAGCGGCTCGTACGTCTCCGGGGCGTGCGGGTCCAACCCGAGCAGATAACCCCCCGGCACCGGCCGGCCGGCGGTCAGCGCCCACAACCGCAGCGCGGCGCCGTCCGGGGCGAAGCCGGCGGGCACCGACTTCACCGCCCCGCGCAGCCACTGACCGGCGAGTCCGGTCAGGTCGGAGCGGAACGCGGTGCGGACCAGCGGATGGCCCTCCTCGGAACGTCCCAGCTCGGCGGCCACCCCGCGCTCACCGCACGCGCGCACCAGCGACCGGGCCCGCCAGTCGTCGACGACGACCACGGACAACCGGGCGGCGGTACCGCGCCCGAAACCGACCGCTTGTCCCGGGCCGCACAGCAACCCCGCGAGGTCGGCCACCCGGGGGTGGCGAGCCTCGGCGGAGTAGAAGGACAGCTGGTCCACGATCCGTGATCGTAGAACGTCCGTTCGAGCTTGACCAGGGCCTCCGCCCGGACGAGCGATCGATCGACCTCGTCCGGGCGATCTTCGCGACTCGACGACCGGCGCCGGGCCGGAGCGGATCACCGGTGCTCAGCACCGGTCCCGCGCCGCCCGATCGATCAGCCCGGAGGCTGCTGCTGAGGCTGTTGCTGCTGCTGTTGCTGCTGCATCTGCTGCTGCTCGACCGCCGACTTCGTCAGCTCCTGGCACTCCGGGGCCTTCATGGCGGCGTCGTTGAGCTGCTGGTTCTTGGAGAACTCGGCGAACTGGGCGCTGAAGTCGAGCTGCTGGCCCTTCTTCAGCTCGTCCTGCACCCCGGTCATCCCGGCGGTGAACGCCTGCTCGTTCGAGGTGTCGACCTGCTCGGCCTTGCCCTTCGCGGTCGTCAGGATGTCGCGCACCTGGGTGAACCCGTCCTTGAAGGTGCCCGCCACCTGGTCGGCGCCCTCGATGGGCGAAGGGCCGATCTGCTCCAGGCCCGTCACCGTCTTGTCCGCGGCGTCGTACGCGGCGGTCATCTGCGCGACCGACGTGGTCTTGAAGGTGTCGGTGTTGGTCTTGTCCACCTGCGGCGCCTGCTGCTGCGACGCGGAGAAACCACCGACGAGACCGCACAGCTTGCCGGTCCAGGCCACGCCGTCCGCACCGGCCTGCGCCCCCTGGGGCTGCTGCTGTTGCTGTTGCTCCTGCTGCGGCGGGGGCGGCTGGGCGGGCTGCTGCGGCTGCTCGTTGGAGCAACCGGCCAGCGCCAGCGGGACGGCGGCGAGCACCGCGACGGACGTCGAACGGATATTCATGCGCATTCCCTCAGGTTGTTTCACCGTGCTCCCCGACTGTCCCGCATCCGCGGGGCCGCCTCCGGAACCGGGGGCCCTCCGGCTCCCGTTCGCGCTGCACAACCGGGATGAATTCGCATTCCGCGAAATTTCCCGGAATGCGGGAAAACGGTCGTGAGAACCGAAATGGGGCGCCCGGCGATTCGCCGGGCGCCCCATCAGCGGGTCGCACCTAGGCCGCGCCGTTGACGATCTTGTCGTCGTCCGCGGGAGCGTCCGAGATCGCCGTGCTGCGGCGCTTGGACACCACGATGGCGCCCACGATCACCGCGGTCGCCAGGACCGCGATGGTGATCCGCACCGGCACCGAGGCCGAATCGCCCACGGTCAGCGTGACCACCGCCGGAGCGATCAGCACCGACACCAGGTTCATCACCTTCAGCAGCGGGTTGATCGCCGGACCGGCGGTGTCCTTGAACGGGTCGCCGACCGTGTCACCGATGACCGTCGCCGCGTGCGCCTCGGAGCCCTTGCCGCCGTGGTGACCGTCCTCGACCAGCTTCTTCGAGTTGTCCCAGGCACCACCGGAGTTGGCCAGGAAGATCGCCATCAAGGTGCCCGTGGCGATCGCACCCGCCAGGTACCCGGCCAGCGGACCGACCCCGAGGCCGAAGCCCACCGCGATCGGCGCCAGCACCGCCAGCAGGCCCGGCGTCGCCAGCTCGCGCAGCGAATCGCGGGTGCAGATGTCGACGACCCGGTGGTACTCCGGCCGGGTCGAACCGTCCATGATCCCCGGGTTCTGCTTGAACTGCCGCCGGACCTCGTAGACCACGGCGCCCGCGGCACGGGACACGGCGTTGATCGCCAGCCCGGAGAACAGGAACACCACGGCCGCGCCGATCACGATGCCGACCAGGATGTTCGGCGCGAACACCTGGTAGGACGCCGCCGTGATCTCCGCGCCGACCTCGCGGGCCGCCTGCGTGATCGCGTCCTGGTAGGAGCCGAACAGCGCCGTCGCCGCCAGCACCGCCGTGGCGATGGCGATGCCCTTCGTGATGGCCTTCGTCGTGTTCCCGACCGCGTCCAGCTCGGTCAGGATCTTCGCGCCGTCGCCCTCGAACTCGCCGGACATCTCCGCGATGCCCTGCGCGTTGTCGGCCACCGGACCGAAGGTGTCCATCGCGACGATCACGCCGACCGTGGTCAGCAGACCGCACCCGGCCAGCGCGATCGCGAACAACGCCACCGTCAGCGTGCTGGAGAGCAGGAAGGCGCCGAACACGGCGACCCCGATCACCAGCGCCGTGTAGACGGCGGACTCGAACCCGACCGACAGGCCGGTGAGGATCACCGTGGCCGCACCGGTCTGGGAGGACCTGCCGACGTCCTGCACCGGGCGGTGCTCGGTGGCGGTGAAGTAGCCGGTCAGCTTCAGGATCACCGCGGCGAGCAGGATGCCGATGACCACCGCCACGAGCGCGATCAGCGCCGGGCTCCCGGAGCTGGCGCGGACCTCCTCGGACACGCCCGTCAGGGCCGAGAACGAGGACGGCAGGTACAGCAGCGCCGCCGCGGCGCACAGCACCGCCGAGATCGCGGCCGAGATGAAGAAGGACCGGTTGATCGCGGTCAGCGCGCTCTCCGTCGCCTTGGCCTTCGTGATGTACACGCCGATCACGGCGGTCACCACGCCGATCGCGGGCACGATCAGCGGGAACAGCAGGCCCTTGAGCCCGAACGCGGCGGTGCCCAGGATCAGCGAGGCCACCAGCGTCACCGCGTAGGACTCGAACAGGTCGGCCGCCATGCCCGCGCAGTCCCCGACGTTGTCGCCCACGTTGTCGGCGATGGTCGCCGCGTTGCGCGGATCGTCCTCCGGGATGTCCTGCTCGACCTTGCCGACGAGGTCGGCGCCCACGTCGGCCGCCTTGGTGAAGATGCCGCCGCCGACACGCATGAACATCGCCAGCAGCGCGGCCCCGAAGCCGAAGCCCTCCAGCACCCTGGGCGCCTCACCGGCGTAGACCAGCACGACCAGGGAAGCGCCGAACAGGCCGAGGCCGACGGTGGTCATGCCGACGACGCCACCGGTGCGGAACGCGACGCGCATCGCCTTCTCCCGGCCCTCGCCGGGATCGTTGGACGCCGCCGCGACCCGCACGTTCGCGCGGGTGGACAGCCACATGCCGAGGTAGCCGATGGCCGCGGAGAACGCCGCGCCGAACAGGAAGAAGATCGAACGCCCGATGCGTTCACCGGTGCTGTTGGCGGGTAGTACGAACAGCACCAGGAACACGATCACGGCGAAGCCGCTCAGCGTCCGGAACTGCCGGTTGAGGTACGCGGCGGCACCTTCCTGCACCGCCTGCGAGATCTGCTGCATCTTGGCCGAACCCTGGCCGGCCGCCAGCACTTCCTTGATCAGCACGTAGCCGAAGGCGAGCGCCGCCAACGCGATGATCATGACCACGCCGACGATGGCGTAGTCGGAGCCGCTGAGTTCGAGTGCTCCGGGGGCGTTCTGAGCGAGGTCCATCCGGTGCGTCGAGCTCGGTGGTGCAGCGCCCTGGGCGACCCAGCCGGGCTGGACCGGGGACAGCAGGGACATCCGTCCTCCTCGGGTGTGGCTCGGTGGCACGCCGGAGGGGCGGTAGTGCGTCCACTCCGACGCTCGGTACGGCCTCGCCCGCGGCGCGGTCCAGCAAGGTCCGCCCGCGAGCGCTGTCGTGGCCGCGAAGTCTATTCAGGCCTGACGTGTCTTACTTCACGATGTGATACGCGCCTCTCCACGACGTGCTGCTTTGTTATCTGCGAATCGATCCAGTTTGGACTTGATCACCCGTTCAGCCACACTTCTATGTGGACCGAACGGGTTACTTCGTGTATCGCGTGTCGCTGGCCGGATCGATTCGGCGTGTCGCCTCATCGGCGGTTCCGCGACGAGCGATCGGCGCGGAGCCCGCCCGCGCGCACGGGCGGGCTCCGCGCGTCCGGTGGACACCTCACACCCGAACGGCCCCCGCACGAGCCCAATGCCAGCGCGTCGGCGGCCGAGTCCACCCGAACGAGATCATCGAGCGCCGTCCGCACCGAGCGCGTGCAGTGCGGGAACAGCGTTGTGCGACGCTCGACGGTGTGAACTCGGCGCACCGGAACGCGGGCAGGACGAGCCGCGGGAAGCGGCTGCTGGACCGGGTGCTGGCCGGGGTGCCCGCCGACGAGTCGCCGCTGCGTCACGTCGAACAGCTCCCCGACCGCCCCGCGCGGCACGCGGACTGGCCCGGTTGGGCTCCCGACGAGCTGATCAGCGCGCTGCGCGCCCGCGGCGCCGAACGTCCCTGGACGCACCAGGCCGAAGGCGCCGAAGCGGCGTGGGGCGGCGAGCACCTGGTGGTCGCGACCGGCACCGCCTCCGGCAAGTCGATGATCTACCAGCTGCCGGTGCTGTCCCGGCTGCTCACCGACGAGCGGGCCACCGCGCTCTACCTGTCCCCGACGAAGGCGTTGGGGGCCGATCAGCTCCGGACCATCACCGAACTCGGCCTGGACGGGATCCGCGCCGCCGCCTACGACGGCGACACCCCGCACGTCGAGCGGGATTGGGTGCGGGCCCACGGGCGCTGGGCGTTCACGAACCCGGACATGCTGCACCACGGCGTGCTCGCCCGGCATTCCCGCTGGGCGCGGTTCTTCCGGAACCTCGCGTACGTGGTCGTCGACGAGTGCCACACCTACCGGGGCGTGTTCGGCTCGCACGTGGCGCTGCTGCTGCGGCGGTTGCGGCGGATCGCCCGGTACTACGGATCGGAGCCGGTGTTCGTGCTCGCCTCCGCGACGGTGTCCGATCCGGCCTCGCTCGGGGAGCGGCTGATCGGCAGCGCGTGCCGCGCGGTCACCGAGGACGGATCGCCGCGCGGCGCCCGGACCGTCGTGCTGTGGGAGCCGCCGCTGCTGGAGCACGTCGCGGGCGAGAACGACGCCCCGGTCCGGCGGTCGGCTGGTGCGGAGACGGCCCGGATCTTGACCGAGCTGGTCGTCGAGGGTGCTCGCACGCTGGCGTTCATCCGGTCCCGGCGCGGTACCGAACTGGCCGCGCTGGCCGCGAGGCGCGCGCTGGCCGAGGTGGACGACGAGCTGGTGGGCAAGGTCGCCGCTTACCGGGGCGGTTACCTCCCGGAGGACCGGCGGAAGCTGGAGCGGTCGCTGCTGACCGGGGAACTGCTCGCGGTCGCCGCGACGAACGCGCTGGAGCTCGGCGTGGACATCGCGGGCCTGGACGCGGTGGTCGTCGCCGGTTATCCCGGCACGCTGGCCTCGTTCTGGCAGCAGGCGGGCCGGGCCGGGCGGGACGGCGACGATGCGCTGGTGATCTTCGTGGCCCGGGACGATCCGCTGGACACCTACCTGGTGCACCACCCTCCCGCCGTGCTGGACCGGCCGGTGGAGTCGACGGTGCTGGACCCGGCCAACCCATACGTCCTCGAACCGCACCTGGCGTGCGCGGCGGCGGAGTTACCGCTCGACGAGGCGGCGTTCGAGATCTTCGGCGGTGCGCCCGCGCGCGCCGCGACCGAGGCGCTGACCGAGGCGGGCGTGCTGCGGCGCCGGCCGCACGGCTGGTACTGGACCTCGCGGGAACGTCCGCACCGGGAGGTGGAGCTGCGCGGGTCCGGCGGGCAGCAGATCGCCGTGGTCGAAGGCGACTCCGGGCGGATGCTCGGCACCGTCGACCCGGAATCGGCGTGCGCGACGGTGCATCCCGGAGCGGTGTACCTGCACCAAGGGCAGTCGTTCGTCGTCGACGAGCTCGACCTCGACGACGGGCTGGCGCTGGTGCACGGGGAGAACCCGGACTGGACGACCTCGCCGCGCGATCTGGTGGACATCTCGGTGCTCACCACGGTGCAGGAGCGGCATCCGGCGCCGGGGGTGACGGTCTGCCTCGGCGATGTCGAGGTCACCTCGCAGGTCGTCGGCTACCTGCGCACGCTGCCGTCCGGCCAGGTCCTCGACCAGGTTCCGCTGGAGCTGCCCGCGCGCAAGCTGGTGACCCGCGCCGTCTGGTACACGATCTCCGACGAGTTGCTGACCGACAACGCGCCGGGGGGCGCCGGGCTGGACCCGGCGCGCATCCCCGGCGCGCTGCACGCCGCCGAGCACGCGGCGATCGGCCTGCTGCCGCTGTTCGCGACCTGTGACCGGTGGGACATCGGTGGTGTCTCCACTGCCCTGCACGAACACACGGGGCAAGCCACTGTGTTCGTGCACGACGGTCACCCCGGGGGAGCCGGCTTCGCCGACCGCGGCTTCGCCGCGTTGTTCCCCTGGTTGGCCGCGACGCGGGAGGCGATCGTCTCCTGCGACTGCCCGGCGGGTTGCCCGTCCTGTGTTCAATCGCCGAAGTGCGGGAACGGCAACGAACCATTGGACAAGGCGGGGGCGGTGGCTGTTCTCGACGTGCTCTCGACCGCGCACGGGGGAGTCGCCGGGCAGGGCTGAGGGCCGACGGCGGATCGGGTGAGCGAGGGGGTTCGCCGGTCCCACTCGCTCCCGCCGCCGGCCCCTATCGGGGGTGCCCCTGGACGGGTCGGGCGTCCAGTGCCTTGCGACTCGGTTCGCGGTCGTCGCGGGGTATCAGCCCGCCACGACGAGTTCTGCCACGTCTGGGACGGCGTCCGCACCGGCGCGCAGGGCGTCACCGATGATCTCGGGCGACGGCAACCGCCACCCGCAGACCTCCGGCTTGACCCTCCAGTGCACGACGCCGTGGTGGAAAGTGCTCGGGGGAACCGGCAGCCAGCTGCCGGTGCTGTGCCTGCGAACCGCTCCCGCCGCCACGAGCTCGGGGCACGCCGCGGTAGCGGAACCACCGGCGGCGAGGAAGTACCAGCGGGCGTCGGGGGTGGCCACGATCGGGACCGGAACGCCCAGCGAGCGCAGTGCCCGCGCGGCGCGCCTGCCCAGCTCGGGGCCGGTTTCGAGCGCTTCGACCTGCTCACCGGTCGCGACGAGCAGGCTGTAGGGCTCCTCGGACCACCAGTTCGCGACCTGGCGCACGTCGGCGCCGAGCCGCTCCTGCCAGTCCGCGTGGACGGGAACGGGGTGGGTCGCTCCGCTCGGCCGCGCAGCCTCGGAACCGGACCAGACGGGAACACCCGCCTCGTAGCCGGCCGGGTACGTACCGGGCAGCACCGACCAGCCGCGGGATGCCAGCTCGATGGCCTGCACCCGCAACTCGATCCGGAAGGCGCTCGCCCATCCGGAGACACTGGCCTCCACAGCAGCACCGGCCCCTCCGGAAGCGTTCGCTCCGGAAGCACTGGGCCGCCTGTCCGCTGACCAGTCCATTACCTCTCCTCACCTGACCGTGGCGGATGCTTTCGCACCGGCGGGTCGCTGCACCGCGACCGTTCACCTGAGACCGACCACGATGTCGGGATCTCCTGCTCGCTTCCGCACCATCAATCAACGTCATCCCACCCACCCCCGTACACCCCCCATGTCGACGACCGGTCGCTCAGCGGCGACGAGCGTGCGGGTGCTGAGAGGGGCGCTGATATGCCGGAGTGTCGGTTCCCGGCCGCTCGTTCGCGATCATCGGTCGCTGGACCGGGAAGCGGGACCGCTCAACGCCGTCCCGCGACCGTCAGCGACGCACGGGACCTGCCCTCGATCGCGCCGTGACCTGCGTCGATAGCAGCTCCGCCCCGAGTCCCGCGCGGGTTGCGACGACGATCCGGGCGTCCGGCCCGTCGAGCGCGCAGTCGAGCAGCCGCACCCGCATCGCGTCCGCGACCGCACCCGCCGCCGCGCAGGCGTGCTCGGAACCGCGCGGAGCACGCGCCGCCGCCCCGAGCGCCGCGAGATCCGCGGCTCCTTCGGCCCGATGCCGCGCCAGCATGGCTGATCCGAGCACCAGACCGAAACCCGCGATCGCGACCAGCCCGAGGGTGAGCACCGCCGCGAGCACGGTGGCGACTCCGCCCTCCCGCCGCTCCCGCCGCTCCCGCCGCTCGGTCCGCTCGTGCCGCTCTCGCCGCTCGGCCCGGCGGTGGACGGCGGGCGCGCGTCGCGCCGCGCCCGCCGCACCGCTGGTCACGGCACCGCCTCCGGCCGCACGGGTTCGACGCTCCCGGATGCCTCCACCCCCGGTTCGACGACCGCCGACGCACGGCTGCGACGCCAGCCCTCCGGAAGCAGTCCCGTGCCGGGCGGCGCGGTGACCTCCGCCGTGGCCAGCTCGGGCCCGGTGGAGATCGTCAGCGTCGTGCCCGCCGGGGCGAGTCGCGCCACCGCGGCACGAGCTCCGTCCCGGTCGCCGCGAGCCGCCAGCCGGGCCGCTTCGACGGAGGCGTCGATGCAGCGCAACTGTCCCAGCAGCGCGCTCATCGCGGACACCGCGAGCAGGAACACCGCGACCACCGCACCGATGCCCAGCGCCGCTTCGACGGTCACCGCACCACCGTCCCGAGCGAGCCACGCTGATCCGCGGACCGTTCGGCCGGGCCGATCAGGGGCGGCCGTCGGACCGCGCGCGCTGCGGGACGAGGTCGCCGGGGCAGTCACTCGACACCGCTCTGCAGTGCGCGCTCGACGAGCGAGGTGAGCGCCGCGGTCACCGAATCCCCGGTCACCACGGTGTAGAGCAACCCGGCGAACGCGGCCGCGGCGACGGTCCCGATCGCGTACTCCGCCGTGCTCATCCCTCCGTCGCCGCACAGCAGCGCTCGCCAGCGCCGTCGAGCGAACTCGTTGCCGAACGCCACCCAGGCCAGCGGCCCACCGCCGCGTGCTCGGACCACCCTCACCGTCGATTCGGCCGTTCGAATCGCCATCGCACTCTCCTTGCTCCCACCGGCCGGTGCGGCCGGTCGTCCGTCGCCGAATTCCTTCGGCCTCGCCGCTGTTCCCGGACGCGCACGACCGGGTCCAGCAATCCAACAGTCCACAATGGACGAACTGCGGGCATTCATCACCAGGACATCGGCAGTCGTTGCACCATGCCCACCACCACCGGAAGCACGCCCAAGCACAGGAAAGCGGGCAGGAAGCACAGCCCCAGCGGGGCGGCGACCCACACGGCCGCCCGCTGCGCCCGCGCCTGCGCGCGGTCGGCCAACGCCGTCCGGGCTTCGGCCGCGAGATCGGTCGCGACCTCGGCCAGCGCACTGCCGGTGCGTGCGGTCCGCCGAGCCGCACGCCCCAGTTCCGCGGTGCCGGGATGGCGCAACGCCGGTTCCCACGCAGCGACCGGGTCGGCCCCGAGTTCGAGCAGCCCCGCCACTTCCCGCAGGGCCGCGCTCGCGGCACCGGTGAATTCCGCCGCCACCGCGCGGACCAGCACCACCGGCGGCAGGCCCGCGCGCATGCCGGCGGCGAGCAGGTCCCAACCGGCCGCCAGCACCAGCGGATCCACCGGGTCCGGCCGGACCCGACGCGCGGCGCGGCGCAGCCACCAGAACACTGCGGTCGCGACCGCGAGGCCCACCACCGGCCCGCCGGCCAGCGCACCGAGCACGCCGCCGGCGACTGCCGCGGAAACCACCGCCTGCCGCTCGCCGAGCCATCTGCCGGGGAACTGCAACCGGTTCGCCCTTCCGGGGCTCGGCGGCAATCGCGCCCGAGCTCGACGACGCGGAACCGCGAGCAGCGCGACCCCGCACAACGCCATCGCCCACGGCAGCAACGGCCCGGCGAGCGGGAACGCCGCGAACGGCAGTCCCGGGTGTGCGCTCATGGCCGCACCACCGACTCGGTCAGCCGCACGGTCCACACCACACCGGCGCACAGCAACGAGACCCCGGCGACCAGCAGCGCCTGCCCGAGCAACCCGTTCGCCAGAACGGCGAGCGGATCCGCCCCGGACGCCTGCCCGAGCGCCAGGCCGAGCAGCGGCAACCCGGCCAGCACCGCGGCCGTCGAGCGCGGGCCGGCCAGCTTCGCCTCGACGTCGTGCGCGAACGCCACCCGGTGCTCAAGATCGCGCCGCACCGAGTCGAGCAGTTCCGCCAGCGCGACGCCGTGGCGATCGGCCAAGGCCCACGCCCGGCCCGCTCGTGCCAGCGGCTCCCCGTCCCGCTCGGCCGGGGCGGATCCGGCGGCCGTGATGAGCACCGCCGCCGCGTCACCCCCGAGCCGCGCGGTCGCGGCCAGGTCCCGGAACACCCCGCCCACCGCGGGATCCGCTTCCGCAGCGGCGCCTTCCGCGGCGGCGGCCGGATGCGATCCGGCGCGCAGTTCCGCGACGAGCAGCCGGAGCCCGGCGGCGAGCGCAGCCGCGCGGGCCAGGCGTCGTCGATCGGCGCCGCGCCCCCGCCACCACCACAGCCCGACCGCGGCCGCGGCTCCGGACGCCAGCAGGCCGCCGACCCCGGCGAGCAGCGCCGCGACCACGATCCCGCACGGCACGACGATCGGTACCGCGCGGACGCGCGACGAACCGCGTCCCTCCCCTGGCGCGTTCGCGGGCCGCATCGCGGCGAGCCGAGTTCGGGCTCGTTGATCCGGCCAGCTCAACAAGGCCGCCGCGGGCACCAGCAAGCTCAGCACGGCACCGCACCTCCCCGGGACCGCAGCAGTGCCAGCAGGTCCGGGCGCCCGTCGCCCCATCCGGCGGCGTGGTCCCAGGCGGGCACCACCCGCACCAGGTCGTCCTCGCGGCGCAGCACGCCGACCGCAGCGAGGTACCTGCCGCGGCCGGTGGAACGCCGAACGTGCAGCACGACCTGCACGGCCGCCGCCAGCTGGCTGTGCAGCGCCTGGCGGGACAGCCCGCCCAACGCGGCCAGCGCCTCCAGCCGGGCCGGGACCTCGGCCGGGGAGTTCGCGTGCACAGTGCCGCCACCCCCGTCGTGTCCGGTGTTCAAGGCCGCCAGCAGCTCGCAGACCTCGGCGCCACGCACCTCGCCGACGATCAGCCGGTCCGGCCGCATCCGCAGGGCTTGGCGGACCAAGTCGCGCACCCGGATCTCACCCGCGCCCTCGACGTTCGGCGGCCTGGTGAGCAGCCGGACGACGTGCGGGTGTTCGGGCCGCAGTTCCCCCGCCTCCTCGACGCAGACGATCCGTTCGTCCTGGGGCACCTCGCCCAGCAGCGCGGCGAGCAACGTCGTCTTGCCCGCGCCGGTGCCACCGGTGACCAGGAACGCCAGCCGGTGGCGCACGATCTCCCGCAGCACCCCGGCGAGCTCCTCGTCGAACGCTCCGAGCCGGCGCAGCGCGGCGACGTCGTGCGAGGCCGGTCGCAGCACGCGCAGCGACAGGCAGGTGCCGCCCGCGGCGATCGGCGGCAGCACCGCGTGCAGGCGCACCGCCTCACCCGCCTCCGCGCCGGGCAACCACGCGTCGACCCAGGGTTGCGCCTCGTCCAGCCGCCTGCCGGTGGCGACCGCGAGCCGCTGGGCGAGCCTGCGCACCCCGTCGTCGTCGGGGAACGTGACCGGGCAGCGGCGCAGGCCGTCGCCTCGATCGACCCACACCTGGTCGGGCGCGGTCACCAGCACGTCGGTGACCCGCGGATCCCGCAGCAGCGGTTCGAGGACCCCGGCACCGAGGAATTCCTGTTGCAGCGCGCGAAGAGCGGTGAGCAGATCGGTGTCGGCGACCAGCCCGCCGGATTCCTCGCGCACCGCCGCGGCGACCGCGGACGGGCTCACCGGCGCACCGCTGCCCGCGAGGCGGCGCCGCACCCGCTCGATCAGCTCGGTGTGCACGACGCCACCGCCCGTCCGGACGCGAGCTCGTCGAGCGCGCGGAGGAGGTCGCCGGCGGTGCGCACGATCGGACCGCGGCTGCCGGACCTCGTCGCGCACAACCCGCCCCGGTCGACGGCGGACGCCAGGCTCGGCTGCGCCCGCAGCACCGACAGCACGTCGACGCCCACGGCCCGCTCGATGTCCTCGACCAGCAGGCCGCCGGGCGCCGGGCCGCGCACCACGGCGCACACCGGTCCGGCGGAGTGCTCGCGCACCAGCTCCGCGGTGCTCGCGGCGGCGGCGCACGCGCGGACCTCCGCCGGTACCACCATGATCGTGAGATCCGCCCGCCGCAGCACCGCCGCGGCCGGTTCGGACGGCGCTCGCGGTAGGTCGCACACCACGGTCTCCCCCGCTCGGCGTCCCGCGTCCAGCACGGCGCGGACCGAGGTCGCGGTCAACCCGTCCGACGAGCCGTCCCGGTCGCAGGACAGCACGGTGAGCCGGCCCGATCCCAGGCGCCGACCGGGCAGCGCCTCGTGCAGCGCACCGGACGGGACCCGGCCGCCGCTGATGGTCAGCCCGGACCAGCGCAGGCCGCAGGTGCGTTCGACGCCCACGGTCAGGTCCAGCCCGCCGCCCGCCGGGTCGCAGTCCAGCAACAGCGAGCGGGCACCACCGCGAGCGGCGGCCACCGCGGTCGCCGCGGCGAGGGTGGAAGCACCGGCGCCACCGGTTCCGCCGAGCACGGCCAGCACCCGCCCGGCACTCGATGACCGGACGCCGTCGACGAGGTCGGTGAAAAGGTCGACGAGGCGGAATTCCTGACCTGGCAGGTCGAGCAGCGCGTCGGCTCCGACTTCGAACGCCGGTCGCCACAGGGATTCCACCTGTCCTCTGGTCAGCAGCACGACGCCCGTTCTTCGCGGAAATCCCGCGGCCAACGCCTCCTCCGCGGCGGGCCCGTCGAGCAGGATGAGCGCGGCGTCCCGCCAGTGGCCGCCCGCCCCGTTGGCGCCGTCCCGTCTGCGCAGCTCACAGCCCGCCACGGCGGCGAGGCGGGTGACGTCCTCGGCGAGCGCGTCGTCCTGGGTGATGAGCATGGGAGTGGTCGTGGACATGCGCGGACCCCGTTCGAATCACGATGATCGCGGGGCCGGAAGTGTGCATCCGGTGAATTCCCGCTCGCCTTCAACGGTGACCCAGCCGGAACGCGTCGTCGATCCCCAATTCGCAAATCTGTGGATGAATCGAAGGCCTGTGGATAACCCGTCCCCCGGTCCAGTGAAGCCGAAGGTGAAGAGTTGTCGAAAACGAACCCCTGGTCAGCGAAAATCGCACATGCACACCTGTCGGACAATGTCATGCGCAGCACGAGGAGACCGGTGACGAACGAAAAGAGAAGCGCCCGCGGCACACTTCGGGCAAAGTCGCGAAGCGGTTCGGGCGAAGCCCGCCAGGGGCCGGAGCGGCAGAGCCGTCGAATGCGCCGAGCCGGTCGGCGGGACGGGGAGAATAAGGACGACCCCCGTCAGGGGGGAGGGACGGGGGTCGTCGAGAGTTCAGCTCCGGGGGGTCGAGCTGAACTCATCCGGGGCTCCCGGACTCCCTAACTGTAGCGCCCCGCGACCCCCACACGCGCCCCGTCCATTAGGAGGAACGTCGGACTCCGGTCGCACCCCCGAAAACTCCGCGTGCAGGGCATCGGAACCACGCGCACGCCTGACTCACCCCACCCGGGAACCCCGTTCGACACCCAGGGTGACTGATGCATTCGGCGGAACGTGCAGCCGTCCGGACACCCCCGGGGTTTCGTATGCTGTGCGGCGTGACAGCGCCCGCGAACCCTCCGGCCGCCACCGAGCCTCGGGCGGCAGCGTTCTTCGACCTGGACAAAACGGTCATCGCGAAATCGAGCACGCTCGCATTCAGCAGGCCGTTCTTCCAAGAAGGCCTCATCAACCGCAGGGCGGTGCTCAAAAGCGCCTACGCGCAATTCGTCTTCATGCTGGCCGGTGCCGACGCCGATCAGATGGACCGGATGCGCGCGCACATCACCTCGCTGTGCGCCGGATGGGACGTCGAACAGGTCAACGCCATCGTCGAGGAAACCCTCCACGACATCGTCGATCCGCTGGTCTACAAGGAAGCCACCCAGCTGATCACCGAGCACAAAGAGCAGGGCCACGACATTGTCGTGCTCTCCGCTTCCGGGCAAGAAGTCGTAGCTCCGATCGCCACCCTGCTCGGGGCGAACCATTCCGCCGGCACCCGGATGGTGGTCACCGACGGCAGGTACACGGGCGAAGTGGAGTTCTACTGCTCGGCGGAGAACAAGGCCGCGGCGGCCCGCGAACTCGCCGAGGCGCACGGCTACGACCTCACCGCCAGCCACGCCTACTCGGACTCGGTGACCGACCTGCCGCTGCTGGAGGCCGTCGGCCACCCGACCGCCGTCAACCCGGACCGCGGCCTGCGCAAGGAGGCCGCGCAGCGCGGCTGGCCGTCCCTCGCGTTCGAGCAGCCGATCTCGCTGCGCGCCCGCTTCCCCACCCCGTCCCGCGCCGCGGTCACCGCCGCCGGGGTCGGCGTCGGAGCCGTCGCCGCCGCCGGTGCGGCCTGGTGGGGACTGCGGCGCTTCCGCCGAGGTCGCTGAGCAGCGGGAACAACACCCGAAACGACCACGGGCCAGGGATTGCCGCGGTCCGCGCCTAGGGCTACAAAGGAGGTGCGGACCCTGGCTCGGCCA
Organism: Saccharopolyspora gloriosae; assembly: GCF_014203325.1. Classification (NCBI taxonomy): domain Bacteria; kingdom Bacillati; phylum Actinomycetota; class Actinomycetes; order Pseudonocardiales; family Pseudonocardiaceae; genus Saccharopolyspora; species Saccharopolyspora gloriosae. The sequence goes on from NZ_JACHIV010000001.1 coordinate 6,187,582, forward strand.
GGGACGGTGCGGAGGAGAAGCACCGTCCACCCCGGACCGGGCTCCGTGCGTAGAGACGGAGCACCCACGCGCTGCCGCCACGTGAGGCCGGTCGTCGACGGGGTTGCGTACCGGGACGCCGGACGCCTAGCCCGGAAGTTACGACATTCGTGCACGCTTGGTAACCCGTCCACCACGCGAAAGGCGGCGCTCGCCGAGGCGGGCGCCGCCGTTCATGCGCCAGGCCCGGCGCGGACCCTCGCTCCGATGAGCTGATCAGGGATTTTCCCCGCCACCGCCGCCGAATGGCGTTGACCGGGCAAAGGCATGTGGGTAGCTTCCGGATTCCACCCGCGTTGTGGTGGACGACTTTCCGCCCTCGCCCGCCGACCCCGAACCGGCGCCCCGCCACGGGACTGTGGGCAACAGCCCCAGGAGGTCCCCCGTGGGCTCGAAGCAGTCCCGCCGGATCACGGCGGTCCTCGGCAGCGCGGTCGCCGTGCTCGCCGTCGGCGGCGGCCTGTCCGCCGCGGGCGCCCAGGAACCGGCCGCCCCCACCGTGCACAGCGAGGTGGACCCCTCCGTCAAGGCCAAGGTGCAGGCCATGACGCTGGAGCAGAAGGTCGGCCAGCTGTTCACCACCTACGCCTACGGGCGCTCCGCCGACTCCCCGCACCCGGAGAACAAGGCCGAGTTCGGCGTGGACACCCCGGCTCAAGTGGTGCAGCGCTACCACCTGGGCGGGCTGATCCACTTCAACTGGACCGACAGCCTCCACGACCCGGAGCAGATCGCGGAGCACTCCAACGGCGTGCAGCGGGCCGCGCTGTCCTCCGGGGCCGAGGTGCCGCTGCTGATCTCCACCGATCAGGAGCAGGGCCAGGTGACCCGGATCGGGGAGCCCGCGACGCAGCTGCCCGGCAACATGGCGCTGGGCGCGGGCCGCAGTCCGCAGGACGCCGCGGCGTCCGCCCGGATCACCGGTGGGGAACTGCGCGCGATGGGGCTGAACCAGGACTTCGCGCCGAGCGGGGACGTGAACGTGAACCCGGCGAACCCGGTGATCGGGGTGCGCTCCTTCTCGTCCGATCCGGCGCTGGCCGCGCAGCTGTCGGCGGCGGCGGTGCGCGGCTACCAGGAACCGGGCGCGGAAGGCGTCTCCGCGGCGATCAAGCACTTCCCCGGCCACGGCGACACGAACCAGGACAGCCACACCTCGTTGCCGGTCATCGAGCACACCCGCGAGCAGTGGGAGCAGCTCGACGCGCCCCCGTTCCGCGAGGCGATCGCCGCGGGCGCCGACGTCGTGATGAGCGGGCACATCGTGGTGCCGAAGCTGGACGACTCGGGTGAGCCCTCGACGCTGTCGCCGACGGTGCTCACCGGGATGCTGCGGGACGAGCTGGGCTTCCGGGGCGTGATCTCCACCGATTCGCTGCAGATGGACGGGGTGCGCCAGCAGCACTCGGACGCGGAGATCCCGGTGCTGGCGCTGCAGGCGGGCGCCGATCAGCTGCTGATGCCGCAGAACCTGCCGGTGGCGATCGACGGCGTGCTGGGCGCGGTGCGCTCGGGCGCGTTGACCGAGGACCGCATCGACGCCAGCGTCGAGCGGATCTTGGAGATGAAGCGGGTGCGCGGCGTGCTCGACGCGCCGTTCGTCGACCCGGCGAAGGTGGACGAACTCGTCGGCAGCGCCGAGCACCGCGAACAGGCGCAGCGGATCACCGACCGCACGACGACGGTGCTGCGCAATGACGCGAACGAGCTGCCGCTGCGGGATCCGGGCCGAGTGCTGGTCACCGGCGCGGGGGACGAGGCGACCAAGTCGCTCGCCGAGCGGATCGGGGCGCGCGGGCCGCGGACGACCGCGCTGCCCACCGGCATGGCGCCGACGCCCGAGCAGATCGCGCAGGCCGTGGACGCGGCCAAGGGCCACGACACCGCCGTGGTGCTCACCAACGCGGCGTGGAACGAGGACAACGCACCGCAACGCGTGCTGGTGCGCGAGTTGCAGGCCTCCGGCGTGCGGGTGATCGCGGTCCCGGTGCGGGACCCGTACGACGCCGCCTACGTGGAGTCGGTGCCGACCTGGGTGGCGACGTACTCGGACAAGCCGGTGGCGATGGAGTCGCTGGCGCGGGTGCTGCTCGGCGAGATCGGCCCCACCGGGAGGCTGCCGGTGCCGGTGCCCGATCCGGACGCCCCCGGGACGGAGCGCTTCCCGTTCGGCCACGGATTGAGCTGGTGACCCGATGCCGCTGAACAGGCGGGGATTCCTGACGACGACCGCGCTGACCGCCCCGCTGCTGGGTGCGGGCACCGCGTGCGCGGCGGCGCCGGACGATCCGGCGACCGGGCCGGTGCGCACGGGCGCGGACGTGCTGGCCGCGGAGGGCTGGCAGCGGCTGGCCGGACGCAGGCTCGGGGTCGTCACCAACCCCACCGGGGTGCTGGCGTCGCTGGAGCACGTGGTGGACGCGATGCACGGCACCGAGGGGGTGGACATCGCGGCGGTGTTCGGCCCCGAGCACGGTTTCCGGGGAACGTCGCAGGCCGGCGGTTCGGAGGGCGACGTCACCGATCCGCGCACCGGCATCCCGGTGTACGACGCGTACGGCGCGGACGTGGCGACGCTGGCGGGCATGTTCCGCAAGGCCGGGGTGCAGCGGGTCGTGTTCGACATCGCCGACGTCGGCGCCCGCTTCTACACCTACATCTGGACGATGTACGAGGCGATGCGGGCGGCCTCCCAGGTCGGCGCGGAGTTCGTGGTGCTGGACCGGCCGAACCCGATCGGCGGGCACCAGGTGGCGGGCCCGGTCCTGGACCCGCGGTTCGCCTCCGGGGTGGGACTGCTGCCGATCGCGCAGCAGCACGGCATGACGATCGGCGAGCTGGCGAAGATGTTCGACGCCCAGTTCCTCGACGCACCGCTGGGCGACCGGTTGCAGGTGGTGCGGGTCGAGGGCTGGCGCGGTCGCGGCGCGCAGCCCGCGGTGCCGTGGGTGCCGCCGAGCCCGAACATGCCGACGCCGGACACCGCGATGGTGTACCCGGGAACCGGGTTGTTCGAGGGCACGGTGCTGTCCGAAGGCCGGGGCACGACGCGCCCCTTCGAGATCATCGGCGCTCCCGGCATCGACTGGCGGTGGGCCGAGGAGTTGAACGCCGCCGGGCTGGAGGGCGTTCGGTTCCGCGAGACCTACTTCGTACCGACGTTCTCCAAGCACGCGGAGGCGACCTGCGGCGGTGTGCAGCTGTACCGGCACGGCGAGCTCGACGCGGTGCGGGTCGCGATCACCATGCTGGTCTCGGTGAAGCGGCTGTACCCGCAGGTGTTCGGCTGGCGCCCGGACGGCATGTTCGACAAGTTGGCCGGTACCGACCGGGTTCGCACCATGATCGACGCGGGCGCGGGCGTGGACGAGATCGTCGGCTCGTGGAACGCCGAGCTGGCCGGGTTCCGCCGGTCGCGGACACGGTATTCGCTGTACCGGTGACGTTCGAGGGGTGAGGTCGTGATGCGCAGAACGCTGTCGGCGCTGGTCTTGGCATCGGTCGCCGCGGCCACCGCGAGTCCCGCGTGCGCTTCGGCACCGGAGGGCCCGGGAGGCCGGTTCGACCGCCCGCAGGAGGGCTTCGCGTCCTCGGACACCGTGCTGCGGCCCGGTTCCGCGCAGGAGGCGGGTCTCGACGCGAGGCCGATCGACGCGGCCATGCGGCGCATCGCGGCGTGGACGGAGGTGACTCCGGGGCGGCAGCACCCGATGTACGCGGGAGCGGTCGCGCTGCTGGCGCACGACGGCGTGGTGGTCCGCCAGGACGCGTTCGGCCGGGAGATCCGCTACGCCGACGGCCGGGGCACCGAACTGCCGCCGCAGCAGCAGGAGCCGATGCGCCCGGACACGATCTTCGACGTCGCCTCGATCACGAAGCTGTTCACCTCGATCGCCGCGTTGCAGCAGGTCGAGGACGGCGGGGTGGAGCTGGACGCACCGGTCGCACGGTACCTGTCGGAGTTCGGCGTCAACGGCAAGGAAGCGATCACCGTGCGCCAGCTGCTCACGCACACCTCCGGTCTGCAGGCCGAGGTGCAGCTGTGGAAGCTGCCGCCGCACGAGCGGATTCCGCACGTCATGAACCTGACGCCGCAGCACCCGCCGGGGTCGGGGTACGAGTACTCCGACCCGAACATGATCACGCTGGGCTTGCTGGTGGCGCGCGTGGCGGGTGAGCCGCTCGACGAGGTGGTGCGCCACCGCATCACCGAACCGCTGGGCATGGTCGACACGGGGTACAACCCGCCCGCGGACAAGCGGGACCGCATCGCGGCCACCGAGTTCCAGGCGGACCCGCCGCGCGGCATGGTCCGCGGCCAGGTGCACGACGAGAACGCGTGGTCGCTGGGCGGTGTCGCCGGGGAGGCGGGGATCTTCTCCACCGCGCACGACCTGGCGATCCTGGGGCAGGCGCTGCTCAACGGCGGCACCTACGGCGAGGCCGAGGTGCTCGACGAGGACTCGGTGGATCGGATGCTCACCGACTTCAACGGCGGTTTCCCCGGCAACTCGCACGGCTTGGGGTTCGAGCTGGACCAGCGCTGGTACATGGCCGGGCTCAGCAGTCCCCGGACCGCGGGGCACACGGGCTACACCGGGACGTCGCTGGTGCTGGACCCGCTGTCGCGTTCGGTGGTGGTGCTGCTGACGAACCGGGTGCACCCGTCGCGCGAGTGGGGTTCGAACAACGAGGCCCGGCAGGCGCTCGCGCAGGGCATGGCGGAGTCGCTGGCGGTGCGCCCGACGCGCGGTTCGCGGGAGTGGGCGGCTCCGGCGGCGGCGCCGGCGACGTTGACGACGCGCGAGCTGGGGCCGGTCGCCGGTCCCGCGGAGGTGACCTTCGATTCGTTCGTGGACACCCAGCGGGACGGCGACGGGGTCGACGCGCTCACCGTCGAGTCCAGCGCGGACGGCGGCAGGTCGTGGCGCCGCGTGCCGGTGACGGCGGCGGGCGCGGGTGCGCCGGACGGCCCGCAGCAGGAGCTGGCGGGGTCCGGGCACCGCGCGTGGTGGCAGGTGCGCGGCACGGTGGACGCGCAGCCGGGGCAGCGGGTGCAGCTGCGCTGGCGCTACTCCCCGGACGACCAGTACGTCGGGCGCGGAGTGCTGCTGGACGGCATCTCCGTCGCCGACCAGCGGCGCACGCTGCTCGACGGCGAGCGCGAACCCGGTGGACTCGTCGCCCAGGGCTGGCGGCAGGTGGACCGCTGACGCCGCTTTCCCGAACGGGGGAACCGCGCCGCGACGCGGAATAGCCGTCGCGAGCGCGGTGTCGTTCCTGGTGTTCGCAGTCGAGCGTCGGGAGGCAGTGCCATGTCCGTGATTCCCCGGGAACTGGAAGAGATCCTCGGCAAGCGCGCCTTCGCGCACGTCGCCACGCTCGGTCCGCGCGGCGAGCCGCAGTCCAGCCCGGTGTGGATCGACTGGGACGGCACGTACCTGAAGTTCAGCCAGACCACGACCCGGCAGAAGTTCCGGAACCTGCAACGGGATCCGCGCATCGCGCTGTCCGCGCACGACCCGGACGACCCGTACCGCTACGTCGAGATCCGCGGCCGGGTCGTCGGAGCGGAACCGGATCCGGAGAACGCGTTCATCAACAAGATGGCGAAGAAGTACACCGGCGAGGACGTCTACCAGTGGGGGCAGCCCGGAGATGAGCGCGTGGTCGTGCTGGTCGAACCGGAGCACGTACCGGGCTGACGGTCAGTTGGATTCCGGACTGGGCAGGTGCGGGCCGAGGTAGCCGATGTGGACGGCGGCGGTGGGGCCGCGGGTGTCGTCGAAGTAGTGCAGCCGGGGCGCGACGCCGCCACTGCGGTCGATCTTGACGTGGGCGCCGAAGAACGCGTGACCGGAGGCGTCGACCTCGGGCGGCACCGGGAAGGTGCGGGCGTTGCGGAACCGCGGGGTGTTGACCACCATCTCGGTCTCCCCCGAGGCGACGGAGGTCGCGCTGATCCCCCGCTCGCCCCCGTGCACCCGCACGTAGTGCGCGAAGCCGCGCAGGTCGAGACGGCCGTGATCAGTGGCGGCGGCCCGGTCACGCGCGTAGGAGTCCAGCAGGACCAGCACGTTCCAGGTGCGCCGCAACCACTGCGCGCTGCGGCGGTGTCCGTCCAGTTCGGACGGTTCGACCTGGGGGCCGACGCGCAGCGCGGGCAGGTCGCGGCGGACGGCGGTGAGCAGATCGGCGAAGTCCGCGGGGTCGGGTGCCCCGGTCGGCGGGGCGTCGCCGGGGTCCCCGTCCTCGACGGAACTCCCGCCGTCGCTGGAAGTTCCGCCCGCACCGGGGTCCTCGTCCGCGACGCGTTCCCGCTCGGCGATCCGGTGGCGCAGCCGGAGCAGCTCGTCCTCGACGTCGTCCAGCTCGGCCGCGTACAGCTCCGCCTCAAGTTCGGCGTCGCGCGCCGCCCGCCACGCCGCCGGGACCGAACCGGACCGCAACGCCTCGTCCGCCTCGTCGCGTTCCCGGCGCAACCGGACCGCCAGCTCCGCCAGCCGCCGCCGGGAACGCTGTGCGCGCTGCTCCCGCCCCCGCAGCCGTTGCGCGCGGGCACGCCGTTCGGCGAGCGCTTCGGCGGCGGAATCCGCCTGGTCGCGGGCGACGTCCTCCTGCTCGGCGGCGGCGCTGAGCCGGTTGCGCAGCACCCGCGCACCGCCGTCGTCCGCGGCGGGCAGCCAGTGCAGCATCCCGCCGCGGGCGTCCGCGGTGACGCGCCGGTCGTGCATCGGATCGAACAGCAGCGCCTGCCACGCCTCACCGGTCATGCGGATGGCGCCGCCCGCGCGCCACGTGCTCACCCGCAGCACCGCGTCCACCAGTTTCCGCCAGTCACCGGGCCGGGCGAACCGGTCCTGCGGGATCACCGGATCCGGTTCGTGCGCCACCCACCACGGCGGCAGGTACAGGCGCGCGGCGCGGGCCGGGATGCGGCGGTCCGCGGGCAGCAAGGCGTTCACCCGGTCGCGGACGGAATCGTCGGCGGGCAGCAGCCCGCACAGTCCGCGGGTGGCGTTGCGGAAGCGCACCAGCTCCGAGGGCAGCGACCGGCCGAAGTCGTCGTTGTAGACGAGCACCGGCGAGTCCCGCATGCCCTCGGCGAACGTGTGCACCAGGAACTCGACGTCGTCCAAGCCCACCAGCGGGTTCTGCTCGGTCAGCGAGTACACCCCGCGTGAATCCCGCAGCCCGCCTTCGAGCAGGCCCAGCTTCTGCACCGGGGTGACCTGGTCCCTGATCGACCAGGGCCGGGCGGCCTCCGCGTACACCCAGAACGCGTTCCCGCCGTCCGCGCCGCGGGACACCACGAGCGACGCGCGCACCGCGGCGGAGCCCTGCCCCCAGCTCACCCGCCAGCGCCGCGGCAGGTCACCGCCGGGTTCGCGACCCGCGTCGATCAGCCGCAGCTCCCCGGATTCGTGCGACCGGACGAGCCACCGCTCGGCGTCGCGCAGCGAAGCGTCGGCGTGCCCCGCCGCGCAGAACGCGGTGCGGCGCAGCGGTGCCGGACCACCGGCGTCCCCGTTCACGGCGCACCGGCCGCGAGTTCGGGTCCGACGTGGCCGACGTGCACCACGCCGGTGGGCCCGGCGGTGTCGTCCAGGTAGTGCAGCACGCACCGCGGATCACCGGCGTGGTCCAGCCGCGCGAACTCGGGGAACGGCGCCCACCCGGACGGATCGACTTCGGACGGCACCCGGAAGGTGACGGCGGCGTGCTCGACCGGCGACGGCACCCCCGGCGCGATCCCTTCGGCGCGCAACCGCTCGGCGAGCGAAGGGCCGGGTGCGGCGGCGTGCGCGGCGAGCAGGTCGAGCACCTGCCGGCACCGCCGCGCCCGCGCGTCGTCGAGGCGCTCGATCTCCGCGCCGACCCCCGGGCCGAAGCGCACCCCGGCGGGTTCCACCGGCCGGATCGGCTCGGGCACCGCGGCGCGTCCGAGCGCGGTGTGCGACCGATCCTCCGCGCCCCGCAACCGTTCCAGCTCCTGCTCCCGGTCGGCCAGCCGCCGCGCAGCGGCCCGCGCCGAGCGCACCGCCGCGTCCTGCCTGCCGCGAGCGACGCCGAGGGAGGTGCCCGCGAGCCGTTCTCGCGCGACGTCGCGTTCGGCGCGCAGCCGCAGTGCGGCGCTCGCCAGCCTGCGCCGGGACCGCTCCAGCCCGGCGAGCCTGGCGGTGGCCTGGTCGATCTCCGCGTTCAGCCCGCTCACCGCGTCCGCGCGCCGGGCCGCGGCCTCCTTCGATTCCGCTTGCCGCGCACCGGCTCCCTGGATGCGCTGGCGCAGGTCGGACTTGTCCGCGCCACCGGCGACCGCGAACCACCGCTCCCCCGGCCCGGCCGGGGTGTCGGCGACCCGCTCGTCGTGCCAGGCGGTGGTGAACAGCATCGACCACAGTTCGGCGTCCGCCGTGCCGGTCTCCCTGCGCCGCGACACCCGCAGCGCGAGGTCGACCGCCTCCGGCCACGCCCCGGCGCCTTCGGCGTCCACTTCGGACATCCGGGGGTCGTCGCGCTCGGCGGACCAGGCGCTCGGGAGGAACAACCTGCCGCCACGCCACGGGATCCGCAGCCGCTCCGGCAGTTCCGCGGCGAGCCGCCGCGCCACGGCGTCGCCGATGAACACCATCGACGCGCAGCCCATCGTCGCCTTCCGGAACTCCGCCGACCGGCGCGGCACCACCAGCGGGCTCCCCGGTTCCCGGTCGACGTGGCGCACCAGCACCGCCGTCTCCCCGCGCCGATCCCGCGTGGCCGCGAGCAATCCCGCCACGTCCTCCGGGTCGTCGCGCAGCGTGGAACCGGTGACGGCGAGACCGCTGCGCGGATCGGCCAGGGGGAACCGCGCCAGACCTGCCCGGATCAGCGGCGACGGCACGCCGTGCCCCCATCCGGCGGGACAGCGGGCGGCGAACCACAACCGCACCTGCTCGTCCCGCGCGAGCAGCACCAGCACCGCCGAGACCGGGTCGCCGTCGCGCTGCCACGTCATCCGGTGGCGCAGCGGGGCCGCCGGGTCCGCGGGGTCCAGCGCACCGCGGTCGTAGAGCCGCAGGGCACCGGCCTCGTGCTGCTGGAGCAGGAACTCGGCGTGCTCGGCGACGGACGTCGAGACCGACCCGGTCGCGCAGAACAACTCGGAGCCGAGGTCCGCTGGCCCGCTCATGTCACCCCGCTTCGCACCGTCGGCGCCTCTGCGCAGGGTAGCGAATCCGCGGTGCAACCCGGCGGGCGCCGAACACCGTCCCCCCGATGACAGGGCTCCACGCGCCCAAACCGGCAAGATCCCGAACATCACGGAGATACCCGCATTGACCTGCGCAGATCGACGTTAGTAAGTTTCCCACATGGCCATTGACGACGCCCCCGCCGAAGCCGGTGCGACCAGCCCCCTGGTCCGCATCCGCTCCCTGCTCCCCGGTCTGGCCAAAGCCGAGCAGCGGGTGGCCAACATCGTGCTGTCCGCGCCCGCCTCCATCGCGCGGCGCAGCATCACCGACGTGGCCGAGGCCGCCGGCACCAGCGAGACCACCGTGACCCGGTTCTGCAAGGCCATCGGCGTCGGCGGCTACCCGGACCTGCGCATCGCCCTCGCCGCCGACACCGCGCGCACCTCCAGCCGGGACCGCGACCTGGGCGGTGACATCGAGCCGGACGACCGGCTGGACCAGATCATCGACAAGGTCGCCTACGCCGACGCGAAAGCGGTGGAGGAGACCGCGGGCCAGCTCGACGCGGACGCCCTGTCCGCGGTGGTCGACGCCGTCGCGCAGGCCCGCCGCATCGACGTCTACGGCGTCGGCGCCAGCGCCTTCGTCGCCCTCGACCTGCAGCAGAAGCTGCACCGCATCGGCTTGACCTGCTTCGCCTGGTCGGACACGCACGCGGCGTTGACCTCGGCGGCGCTGCTGCGCGACGGCGACGTGGCGCTCGGCATCTCGCACACCGGCGCCACCACCGAGACCATCGAGGCGCTGCGCGAAGCGGGCCACCGCGGCGCGGTCACGGCGGCGCTCACCAACTTCAGCCGCTCCCCCATCACCGAGATCGCCGACCACGTGCTCACCACGGCGGTGCGCGAGACGACCTACCGTTCCGGGGCGATGGCCAGCCGCATCGGCCAGCTCACCGTGATCGACTGCCTGTTCATCGGCGTGGCGCAACGACGGATCGACGACACGAAGGCAGCGCTGGAAGTCACCTACGAGGCGGTCGGCGCGCACCGGCTCGGTGCCCGCCCCGATCGCCGCAGGCACAAGGAGGACGGTCGATGAGCCGCAACACACCGGCGGACGAGCCCGCCGTGCGAGTGAACGCGCCGACGGAGCGCACCAACGACCGGACCAGGGACATCGACCTGCTGCCGACGCTGGACATCCTGCAGGTGCTCAACGCCGAGGACCGCACCGTGCCGGAGGCCGTGGGCCGGGCGCTGCCCGAACTGGCGCGGGCGGTGGACATGGCCGTCACCGCGCTGCGCGGCGGCGGGCGGGTGCACTACGTCGGCGCGGGCACCTCGGGGCGGCTCGCGGTGCTCGACGCGGCGGAGCTCATCCCCACCTACAACGTGCCCGCGGACTGGGTCGTGGCGCACCAGGCCGGTGGCAGCGGCGCGTTCCAGAAGCCGGTGGAGAACGCCGAGGACGACACCGAATCGGGCGCGGCGGCGATGCGCTCGGCGGTGACGAGCTCGGACTTCGTGCTCGGGCTGACCGCGTCCGGCCGCACGCCGTACGTGCTGGGCGCGTTGCGCGCGGCCCGCGAGATCGGGGCGGGCACGGCGTTGATGTCGGCCAATCCCGAATCGGCCGCCGACGCCCCCGCCGACCTGGCGATCGCGGTGGACACCGGCCCCGAACCCATCGCGGGATCCACCCGGATGAAGGCGGGCACCGCGCAGAAACTGGTGCTCACGTCGTTCTCCACGGCCGTGATGGTCCGGATGGGACGTACCTACTCCAACCTGATGGTCAGCCTGCTCGCGACGAACGCGAAGCTGCGCGGACGCACCGTGGGCATCCTGCGGGAGGCCACGAACGCCTCCGAGGACGACTGCGCGGACGCGCTCGGCGCCGCGGGCGGCGACCTCAAGACCGCGCTGGTGCACCTGCTCACCGGCGCCGACGTGGAACGCGCCGCCGCCGCCCTCGCGGTCTCCGACGGCCAGGTCCGCGAAGCCCTCCGCTCCCTGTCCGGCTGAAGATCCAGCGTGGGTCAGGACATTCCGGTGGCGACGTGGCTGAAGGCTTCGAGCAGGCGGTCCCAGAAGCGCTCGGTGTCGAGGACCGTCGCCACCTCGGCGTTGTGCCGCGCGGCCGGGGCGGCGAAGTCCGTGACGGTCATGCCCGAGGTGAACCGGCCGTGGATCTCCACGTCGACCCGCGCGGGCACCGTGGTGAACAGGCCCGGATCGAGCGCGTAGGCGACCGCGCAGGCGTCGTGCACCGCCGGTCCGTGCTCCCGGTAGTGCGGGTGCCGCCCGTAGAAGTCCAAGATCGGCGAGAGCAGCTCCGACTCCAACCGGCCCAGCACGGCGAACCGGTCGCGCACGTCGGCGGTGGCGCGGGCCTGGGCGGTCAGGTCGAGGCCGATCATCGTGGTGCGCCAGCCCGCGTCGAACACGACCGCGGCGGCCTCGGGGTCGGCGAGGACGTTGAACTCCGCGGCCGGGGTGCGGTTGCCGCGCGTGTACGAGCCGCCCATGATCACGAACTCGCGCGCCCACTCGACTATCCGGGGTTCCTTGCGCACCGCCAGCGCGATGTTCGTCAGCGGCCCCACCGCGAGCAGGCTGATCTGCCCGGGCGCGGCGGCCAGCTCGTCGATGAGGAAGTCGACCGCGTGCCGGTCGACCACCGGGGTCGCGGCGGCGGGCAGCACGACGCCGCCGAGCCCGTTGCCGCCGTGCACCTGGTCGGCGAGCACGCCCTCCCGCACCAGCGGCCGGTCGGCGCCCGCCGCGATCGGCACGTCCATGCCGTAGAACTCGGCGAGGCACCGCGCGTTGTTCGTGGTGTGCGCCAGGCCCACGTTGCCCGCGACGGTGGTGAGCCCGACGAGTTCGAGCTCCGGGCGGCCGTGCGCGAACGCGATGGCCAGCGCGTCGTCGATACCCGGATCGCAGTCGATCAGGACTTTCTTGGGCACGTCCGCTCCTCGGCGTTTCCAGCACGATGCGCGCGGCGCAGCTCCCGGCTGCGCCGCCGCTGACGACACGACGATCGGGGAAGCGCCCTGCGCGGGCTCCTCGCACCGACCTCGGATCAGGCTTCGACGGCGTCGGCGATGGACTTCGCCTCGCGCGCGCCGGTCTCCAGCGCCGTGCAGCAGTGCACGATCCACCGCGCGACCCCGTCGGGTTCGCCGGTGGCGAACGCCGCCGCCGCGGCCTCGTAGTCGGCCTGCCGCCGGAAGTACGCGACCTCCGGGACGACCAGGCCCTTCGGGTCGAGTCCGCTGCCGATCACGCTGAGCCGCGCGGCGGCCCGCGCCACGATGCCGTCGACCTCGCCGAACGGGGCCAGCGCGAGCAGCTCTCCGTGCACGACGGCCGCCTGCACGGGGCCCGGCACGACGCCTTGGGATTTGCCGCCCGCGTCCGCGACCACCTGGGAGAGCAGGTCGAGCCTGCCCGACACGGCCTCGTCGGCCCGCGGCCTGCCCAGCCGCTCCGGGTCACCGGGGAGGTCCGCGGCGGCCAGCACGTGCAGCCGCGCCAGCGCCTGCAGCGGCGCGCGCTGCCAGGTGGGCAGCAACGGCCCCAGCGCCTCCGCCACGCGCAGCGCGCCCGCCAGCAGCGGGTCGCTGACCTCGCCGCTGTCCGGGATCTCGGTGGCGCCACCGGCGACGGCGGCCGAGGCGCGCGCGGCTCGCACCGAGGCCTCGGCGCTGGTCGCGGGCCAGCCGCGGCGGTTCGCCGGGTGCCGGTGGATCTCGTCGATCGCCGTCCGCGCGGCGGCGACCGCGTCGGTGACACCGGGCAGCTCCAGCAGCGGGAGCAACGACTCTTGGGCACTCACGGGGCTGGACGCTACCTGCCGGTCGGTGCGGCGAGCGGACAACCCGTGTTCGGACGGCGCTCGACCCCTCGTCACGGCGGGTCGCCCGATCGTTTGGCAACTCGATTGCAACGTTTTCGGCTTGAGACTGACTCCCTGGTGCGGGGCTCGGGGGAACACCTCCTCCGGCCGAATTGGTCCACACCGATTTTTCCGGCTCTGTCGGAGTGAGCCCCATCGCATTACGGTCTAGAAGACATCAGCCGTCCGCCAGCAGGGAGGTTCCCCGCAATGAGCCAGCCCGACGGGCCGAGCAAGACCCTGGACAACCTGCTCACCGAGAGCAGGACGTTCCCGCCGCCGGCGGAGTTCGCCGCATCGGCCAACGCAACGTCGGAGATGTACGACAGGGCGGCGGCCGACCGGGAGGGGTTCTGGGCCGACCAAGCCGAACACCTGCACTGGGACACCAAGTGGGAGCAGGTCCTCGACTGGTCCGACGCGCCGTTCGCGAAGTGGTTCGTCGGCGGCAAGCTCAACGTCGCCTACAACTGCGTGGACCGCCACGTCGACGACGGCAACGGCGACCGGGTCGCGATCCACTGGGAAGGCGAGCCCGGCGACAGCCGCGAGATCACCTACGCCGAGCTGCAGCGCGAAGTCAGCCGCACCGCGAACGCGCTCGCCTCGCTCGGCGTCGGCGCCGGCGACCGCGTCGCCATCTACCTGCCGATGCTGCCCGAAGCCGTGTTCTCGATGCTCGCCTGCGCGCGCCTCGGCGCGCTGCACAGCGTCGTGTTCGGCGGCTTCTCCTCGGAAGCGCTGCGCGCCCGGATCAACGACGCCGAGGCGAAGGTCGTCATCACCTGCGACGGCCAGTACCGCCGCGGCAAGGCCGCGCCGCTGAAGGCCAACGTCGACGAGGCCGTGCAGCACACCCCGAGCGTCGAGCACGTGCTCGTGGTCAAGCGCACCGCCACCGACGTGCAGTGGAACGAGCGGGACAAGTGGTGGCACGACGTCGTCGAGCCGCAGTCCGACCAGCACACCCCGGAGGTGTTCGACTCCGAGCACCCGCTGTTCATCCTCTACACCTCCGGCACCACCGGGAGCCCGAAGGGCATCCTGCACACCTCCGGCGGCTACCTCACCCAGGCCGCCTACACGCACCGCAACGTCTTCGACCTGAAGCCGGAGTCGGACGTGTACTGGTGCACCGCCGACATCGGCTGGGTCACCGGGCACACCTACATCGTGTACGGGCCGCTGGCCAACGGGTCGTCGCAGGTCATCTACGAGGGAACGCCGAACAGCCCGCACGAGGGCAGGCACTGGGAGATCGTGCAGAAGTACGGCGTGACGCTGTACTACACGGCGCCGACGACGATCCGCACGTTCATGAAGTGGGGCGCGGAGATCCCGGCGAAGTACGACCTGTCCTCGCTGCGCGTGCTCGGCTCCGTCGGCGAACCGATCAACCCCGAGGCCTGGATCTGGTACCGGGACAACATCGGCGGCGGCAAGGCCCCGATCGTGGACACCTGGTGGCAGACCGAGACCGGGGCGATCATGATCTCGCCGCTGCCCGGCGTCACCGCGACCAAGCCCGGTTCGGCGCAGGTCGCGCTGCCGGGCATCTCCGCGAAGGTCGTCGACGAGACCGGTGAGGACGTCGGCCCCGGCGGGGGCGGACTGCTGGTCCTGGACAAGCCGTGGCCGGCGATGCTGCGCGGCATCTGGGGCGACGATCAGCGCTTCAAGGACACCTACTGGTCGAAGTTCGCCGACCTCGGGTACTACTTCGCCGGTGACGGCGCGAAGTACGACGAGGACGGCGACGTGTGGCTGCTGGGCCGGGTGGACGACGTCATGAACGTCTCCGGGCACCGCATCTCCACCACCGAGGTCGAATCGGCGCTGGTGTCGCACCCGACGGTCGCGGAGGCCGCGGTCGTCGGCGCGAGCGACCCGACCACCGGGCAGGGCATCGTCGCGTTCGTGATCCTGCGCGGCAACGCCGCCGACGGCTCGGGCGGGGAGGCGGCGCTGAAGGCGCTGCGCGACCACGTGTCGCACGAGATCGGCCCGATCGCGAAGCCGCGGCAGATCATGGTCGTGCAGGAGCTGCCGAAGACGCGCTCCGGCAAGATCATGCGCAGGCTGCTGCGGGACGTCGCGGAGAACCGCGAGGTCGGCGACGTCTCGACGCTGGCGGACTCCTCGGTCATGGACCTCATCTCGAAGGGCCTGAACAAGTCCTCCGACGAGTGACATCGCACCGCGCTGAGAAGGCCCGGTCTCCTGCGCGGGACCGGGCCTTCTCGCGCGCGTCGCCGCCTCCCCGTGAAGCATCGAGATGTTCGACACGGCGGTGGGCCGCGCCGTGGCTGTTAGGGTCGCTCGCAGGGTGTGCCGGGAAGTCTGGTCGGCGAGGCGTCAACGTGCTCGCGACCGGAAGGCTTACCGATGACCGAACCCGAATCCGAATCCGCCCCCGACGGCGCGCGCTCCAAGGTCTTCGACTTCGCCGAGTACCTGCGCACCGAAACCGTCGGCGGCATGGTCCTGCTGGTCGCGACGGCCCTCGCGCTGATCGCGGCGAACTCCCCGGTCAGCGGCCTCTACGAAGGCGTGCGGGACTTCTCCGTCGGACCGCACGCGCTGCACCTCGACCTCACCGTCGGCGAATGGGTCAAGGACGGGCTGCTGGCGATCTTCTTCTTCGTCGCCGGGCTGGAGCTCAAGCGGGAACTCGTCGTCGGGGAACTCGCCGACCGCAAGACCGCGACGCTGCCCGTGCTGGCCGCGTTCGGCGGCATGGTCGTGCCCGCCGCGATGGCCTTCGCCATCGGGTACGGCGCCCCGGGCGCCGGCCAGGCGTGGGCGATCCCGGTGGCGACCGACATCGCGTTCGCGCTGGGCGTGCTGTCGCTGACCGGATCGGGGATGCCGACCGCGGCACGGGTGTTCCTGCTCAGCCTCGCCGTCGTCGACGACCTCGGCGCCATCATCGTCATCGCCGTGCTGTTCACCGACGGGCTGAGCGTGCTCGCGCTGCTCGCGGCGGTCGTGCTCTGCGCCGCCTACTGGTTCGCGCAGCGCAAGCGGATCACCACCCCGTACCTCTACCTGCCGCTGGCGCTGGCCACCTGGGTCGCGGTGCACAGCAGCGGCATCCACGCCACCATCGCCGGGGTCGCGCTCGGGCTGCTGACCAGGGTGCGGACCGATCCGGACGAGACCGCCTCGCCGTCGATGCGGCTCGAACACCGGCTGCAGCCCTGGTCGGCCGGGCTGATCGTGCCGGTGTTCGCGTTCTTCGCCGCCGGGGTGCCGGTGAACGGCGAAGCGCTCGGCGCGCTGTTCCACGACCGCATCCCGATCGCCGTGATGGCCGGGTTGTTCTTCGGCAAGTTCCTCGGCATCTTCGGCACCTCCTACCTGGCGGTGAAGCTCGGGCTCGGTTCGCGGCCCGCCGGAGTCACCTGGCGGGACCTGTCGGCGCTGGCGATGCTCGGCGGCGTCGGCTTCACCGTGAGCCTGCTCATCGCCGAGCTGTCACTGGCCGGGGACGCGGCCGAGCGGGCCAAGACGGCGGTGCTCATCGCCTCCGCGCTCGCCTCGCTCGTCGCCTCCGCGATGCTGCTGCGGCGCGGTCGGCGGGCCGCCCGTGAGCGGAACTGAGCGGTCTCGGAGATCACTCACCGATAACACCCGAGGAGTCTCACTCGGTCACCGTTCGGGGGGCGTGGCACGATGGCGGGCGTGAACAGCGCCCAGAAGAACCAGCAAGGCAGCAGCGACGGCGCAGCCTGGTCGGCCGTCACGTCCCTCCCGCTGTCCGAAGAGGGCACTGGCGCGGGCAGCGAGCAGTCGATCGGCGCCCTCGTGCGCGACGCGACCGCGCACCTGTCGACGCTGGTCCGCGCGGAGATCGAACTGGCGAAGGCCGAAGTCACCGGTGAGGTCAAGAAGGGCGTCAAAGGCAGCGTCTTCTTCGTCCTCGCGCTGGCCGTGCTCGGCTTCAGCATGTTCTTCCTCTTCTTCACGCTCGCCGAAGGCCTCAACGCGCTCGGCATCTGGCGCTGGGCCTCCTTCGGGATCGTGTTCCTGCTGATGCTGCTCGTGGCCGGTCTGTTCGGACTGCTCGGCTACCTGCGAGTGCGCAAGATCCGAGCGCCGAAGCGCACCATCGCGACGCTCAAGGACACCAAGCAGCTCACCAAGCGCCGCGGGCAGGACTCGGCCCACGAGGCCATCACGAGCTAGCGCGAACCGGGACGTCCCGCGCGGACGTCGAAGGGATCGACGCCAAGGCCAGGTGCACCCGGTGCGAACCGGGTCCCTGGCCTTTCACGCGTCCGCGGCGCGGAGTTCCGCGGCGAACGCCTCAGCCGGTGCACTCGCCGGTGGGGACCGGCGTCGTCAGCGACGAGGCCTCCGCGACCTCGTCGGACACCTCGTCCGCGGTCAGCGCGAAACCCGTCTCCGGGTCGTCCACGGCGGCGCCGAACACGACGCCCACCACATCGCCCTCCGGGTCGATCAGCGGACCGCCCGAGTTCCCGCTCTGCACCTTGCCGCGCACCGTGTAGACGTCCCGCACCACGGTGTTCGCGTCGTAGATGTCCGGGCCGCGCAGGTTGATGCGCTGGCGCAACCGGCCCGCGGACGCCGTGTACGGGCCGTCCAGCGGGTAGCCAAGCGCGATCACGCTGGCGCCGGGCGGCACCTCCGCCCGGTCCAGCGGCATCGCGTCCGCGTCCAGGTCCGGTACCGCCAGCACCGCCAGGTCGGTCGCCGGATCGAACATCACCACGTCCGCGGAGAACTCACCGCGGCCCACCTCGATCGCCACCCGATCCGTGCCGGCCACCACGTGGGCGTTCGTCATCACCCGGTTCGGGGCCACGACGAAGCCGGTGCCCTCCAGCGCCCGCGCGCACGAGGCCGCGCGGCCCCGCACCTTCACCACGCTCGTCTGGGCGTTGCGCACCACGTCACTGGCGGCCAGCGCCTGGTCCGGCGGGTCGATCGCGGCCACCGGAGTCTTCGAGAACGGCTCCAGCGCGTCCGGGAACCCGCTCACGCCGAGCATCCGGCGCAGGTCGTCCGGCAACGACTTCACCGCCGGGGGCATGACCGAGTCCACCTGGCTGAGCACCTGCGACCGGGTGATCGCCGACGCCAGTCCCGGCATCGCCGTGGCCGAGGTGAACGGCAGCGCCACCAGCCAGGCGACCACGAACACGGCCACGCACTGCAGCACCGCACCCAGCACGTTGTCCACGCCGGTCAACTTCGGCGAGGTGATCCGGTCCCGCAGCTCCCGGCCCGCCCACATGCCGAAGGTCTCGCCGAACGCCACCAGCAGCACGACGATGCCCACGCCGAAACCGATCCGGGCCGGTTGGCTGTCCAAGCGCTCCAGCAGCAGCGGCGCCACCCGCAGCCCCACGATCGCGCCGACGAACACCCCGAGGAACGAGAACAACGCGGTGACCAGGCCGTTGCGCGCACCGGACACGGCGGCCAGCAGCGCCAGCGCCACCACCAGCAGATCGACCCAGTTCACCGAACACCCTTCCTCCGCGTCCCGCCCCCTACCGGCACGACCCGATCAGCTCACCATCACCGGTCGAAGCCGACGTCGGCAGCCTCCTCCGCGGCCCGCCACGCCTCGTCCAACTCCAGCATCTCGGCACCCTCCCAGCTCTCGGACCAGCCCCCGAGGTCGAGCACGCCGGACAGCAACGCGCCGGTGAACCCCCAGACCAGCATCCCCGGCACGAGGAAGGCGGGCCCCCGCCGCCCGTCCCGCAGCCCCACCAGGACCCGGTTCGCCGGATCCGCGAGCCACGACAGCGGCACCCGCGCCACCGCTCGAGTCTCCCCGAGGTCGACCGGGGCCACCGGAGACGGTTCCCGCCAATGCGCGAGCACCGGTGTCACCCGGAAACCGCTGTGCGGAACGTGCAGCTCCGGCAGCGTCGCCAGCGGCCGGATGCCCTCGGGCAGCACGCCGACCTCTTCCTGCGCCTCGCGCAGGGCCGCGTCGACCGGGCCCGCGTCGGTGTCGTCGATCGAACCGCCCGGGAAGGCGACCTGGCCGGGGTGCGAGCTGAGCCCGTCCGCGCGGCGCAGCAGCAGCACGTCCGGGCCGTCCGCGTGCTCGCCGAACAGGATCAGGACCGCCGCCGGGCGGGCGCTGCGCGGCGGCCGGAGCCGCGGCCAGCCGAAGTGCCCCTGGTCGATGTCGACGCTGCGCCGGACCAGCGGGCGCAGCCACTCCGGCGCGTCCGCTCCGTCGACCACGCGGTCCGTCACGACCGGCCTCCCAAGGTGCGGCGGACGGCGGCGTCCACCGCGTCCGCGGACTCGAACACCTCCGGCGGATCGATCCGCCGGACCTCACCGCCCGCGGTGATCACGAAGCTCGCGGGCAGCACGTTCGGCACCCGCAGCGCCGACCGCACCGACCCGTCCGCGTCGTGCACGGCGGGGAACCGCGCACCGAGGTCGCGCAGCAGCTCCAGGCCGCCCGCCTCGTCGCTCTGCACCTGCACGCCCAGCACCGGGATCGAGCCGGGGCGTTCGGCGTAGGACTGCAGCGCGGGCAGCTCGGTGCGGCACGGGCCGCACCAGGTCGCCCACACGTTGACCAGCGCGGGCCGTCCCGCTAGGGCGGCGCCGACGTCCACCGGGCGGCCGTCGGCGAGGCAGGTGCCGGTCGTCCCGGCCAGCTCCGCGGGACCGCCGGGCCGCGGCGGCGGGCAGGGTTCGAGCCCGGCGCGCAGCGCCGGATCGACCGGCGGCGCCGCGCGCTGCTCCGACCCCGGCGGGCTCCCGGCCTGCCCGCCGCCGTCGCCGGACCCGCCCGGCCACAGGGCGACCACGGCCAGGCCCGCCAGCACCAGCACGACGACCGTCCACTGGATCTCGCGGCGGAACTCGCGCAGACCCCGCCACCGGCTCACGCGTCCGGCTCCTTCGCCGCGGCCTGCTCGACGGTCTTCTCGTCCAGCTCGTCGGCGACCCCGGCCAGCTCCAGCAGCCGCGGCGCCTCCGGGCCGCGGACCAGCTTCGCCGCGGCCTGCGGCTCCTCGGGGCCCGCGCCGAACGCCGGGCAGTCCTTCGCCAGCAGGCACGCGCCGCACGCCGGCTTGCGCGCGTGGCACACGCGGCGCCCGTGGAAGATCACGTAGTGCGAGAGCATCGTCCACTCCTTGCGGGGGATCAGCTCGCCGATCGCGTGCTCGACCTTGACCGGGTCCTCCTCCGCCGTCCAGCCCCAGCGGCGCACCAACCGGCCGAAGTGCGTGTCGACCGTGATGCCGGGGACGTCGAAGGCGTTGCCGAGGATCACGTTGGCGGTCTTGCGGCCGATGCCCGGCAGCTTCACCAGGTCCGCCAGTCGCGGCGGCACCTGCCCGTCGTGCTTTTCCACGAGCGCGGCGCCCAAGCCCATCAGGGAGTTCGCCTTGTTCCGGTAGAAGCCGGTGGAGCGGATCAGCTCCTCCAGCTCGGTCCGGTCGGCGCCCGCGTAGTCGGCGGCCTCCGGGTAGCGCGCGAACAGGGCGGGGGTGACCTGGTTGACCCGCTTGTCCGTGCACTGCGCGGACAGGATGGTGGCCACGGCCAGTTGCAGCGGGTCACCGAAGTCGAGCTCGCAGTGCGCGTCCGGATAGGCTTCGGCGAGGGTGCGGACCATGCGCCGCGCCCGCCGGACGAGCCCGGTGCGCGTCTGCTCGCGGGACGTGGCGCGACGGGCCGCGGGCTTCGCCCGAGCGGGTGCAGCGGAGCGCCCCTGCGCCTCCCCGCCGGTCGTCTTCGCTGGTCGCGAACGCGAAGAGCCAGCGGAACCCGTCTCGGCGGCGGCGGATCGGGTGGGCGCCGACCGGCCCGCCGAGGGCTGATGTGAGGATGATCGACCAGGCTGAGAACTGTCGTGGGCTGGCTCCGGCACTCCACCAGAGTACGGACCACGGCGACACCCGAACCCGACCCCATCGACGGGCAACCCACCCCCGGTTGCGTCCGTCTCGAAGGCATGAGCGAGGATTCAAGCATCATGACTGCCTGGTTCGTTATCGTCGTTCCGCTAGTGATCATGTTCTTCACGCTCTTCATGGAGCGCGTGGAGGCACGCCTGCGGCACGTCGCGGTGCAAGAGAACGAGGTTGAAGAGCTGCTGGAGAACGCCCGGCCGGACGAGGTCCGGGCGCTGTTCCGGCAGGGAATTGGACGTGCGCTGGAGCTGTTCCAGCTACGCAGGGTGGGACGCGCCGGCAAGCTGCGAACTCGCCGTTCCCGCGACCAGTCTTAAACTCAACTGGTAGTGATCGGCGGCACAGTCCGGCGCCCGTGCACGCGGGTGCCGCTTCGAACGAGCCGCCGCGTCTCAACATGGAGGGACGAGGTGGACGAGACTCTTTCCCGCGCCGGAATCTTCCAGGGCGTGGAACCGGCCGCAGCGGAGGCGCTGACCCAATCGCTGGAACCGTCCGAGTTCCCGCGTGGACACGTGATCTTCGCCGAGGGCGAGCCGGGCGACCGGCTATACATCATCCAGAACGGCAAGGTCAAGCTCGGGCGCAAGTCCCCGGACGGCCGCGAGAACCTGCTGGCGATCATGGGGCCGTCGGACATGTTCGGCGAGCTGTCCATCTTCGACCCGGGCCCGCGCACGTCGACGGCCACCACGGTGACCGAGGTGCGCGCGCTGACCATGGACCGCAGCGCGCTGCGGCAGTGGATCGGCACCCGCCCGGAGATCGCCGAGCAGCTGCTGCGGGTCGTCGCGCGCAGGCTGCGCCGGACCAACGGCATGCTCGCCGACCTGATCTTCACCGACGTTCCCGGTCGCGTCGCCAAGGCGCTGCTGCAGCTCGCGCAGCGCTTCGGCAGCCAGGAAGCGGGCTTGCTGCGGGTCACCCACGACCTCACGCAGGAAGAGATCGCGCAGTACGTCGGCGCCTCGCGGGAGACCGTGAACAAGGCGCTGGCCGACTTCGCGCACCGCGGCTGGCTGCGGCTGGAAGGCAAGAGCGTGCTGATCCTCGATCCCGAGCGGTTGGCCCGCCGCGCACGCTGAGCCGCCGCACGGCTCGCGCGTCGGCCGGTCACCGACCGGTTCGCCGTAACGCGCGTCGCCTGATGGGTTCGCCTGAGTTCGAACCCCTCAGTCGGCGCGCGTTTTCGCGTGTCCACGTCCGGTTTCCCACAGGAGGCCCTCCACGGCCGCCACGCACGCGTGGGCGGCCCGTAAGCCCGCTCCCGCCGCGCGGGCCGCGCAGCGGGCGGCTCAGCGCCCCACGTCCCCTCCGAGCCCGCCGCGGAGGCGGTGCGTCGAGCCGCGGATGCAAGCGACCGGCGTCGGACACGCCGAGTGACCACTCATGTAGGGGACGTTGTACCCGGTTTCCGCGGTGCGGCCCGGGGGCACACTGGTGTCACGAGGAACGACGGCGATCGGGAATAAATTCACCGGGCTCGTGCAACCCGACCTGAGATCGCAACGTCTTACCTAGAGAAGGACTCGAAGTCCAGCGGCCTCGCTCCCCTGGCGGGAGCCTCCCCAGCGGGGAGGGCGGCGAAGCCGCACAACAGCACAGACCACCTCCGGTACCGGGTTCGGGGCCGACGATCGGAGGTCAGGAAAGCGTGGTTGGTCGGGGGACGGGCCGCGCAAGCGAAAGGACTGGAGCGTCGCGTCGGGGGCGACGCCCCAGTCCTTTCGCATGTCGGCAGCCCTCCTGATCGCACGCGCGGTCGTGGCGACGGAGAACACCATCAATCGACTTGGTACTCGCGTCCCACCACCCGGATACTGGTACGCGTGTCCCATTCGATCACGCTGGCCGACTACCGAGCTGCGCTGCGCACACCAGGAGCCACCGCTCCCGTCCTGACCTCCCTGCTGGGGCGGCTGCCGATCGCCATGATCGGCCTGGCCTTGATGCTCTACGTGCAGAAGGAGACGGGGAGCTTCGCCATCGCCGGGCTCGTCTCGGCCGGTGAGCTGGTCGGCGTCGCGTGCGGCTCGGTCGTGCAGAGCCGGGTGATCGACCGGATCGGGCCGAGCCGCCCGATGCTGGTGATGTCCGCGGCGCTCGCGCTGCTCACCACCGCCGAGATCGCCGCCATCGAGGCGGGCGCGCCGGTCGCGGTGCTGACGGTGCTCGGGTTCGCCCTGGGCCTCAGCCAGCCGACGGTCGCGCCGGCTTCCCGCGCGTTGTGGTCGCAGCTCCTGCCCGCCGGAGCCGCCCGGGACGCCGCCTACTCGTACGAGGCGATCAGCATGGAGGTGTTCTTCATCCTCGGCCCCGGCCTGGCCGGGCTGCTGGTCGCGCTGCCGTGGCCCGGGACCGGTGTCGTCGCGGGTTCCGCCTGCATGATCATCGGCAGCCTCGGCTTCGCGGCGACGCCCGCGGCCCGCGGGCTCCGCCCGCAGCGCACCGGCCCGCGCGGCGGGATGCTCGGCGCGTTCCGCGCGCCCGGGATGCGGACGGTGGCGCTGGCCGCGCTCGGCTTCGGCGTCCTCATCGGCTTCGTCGAGGTCGGCGTGCCCGCCTCCGCGGTGCAGGCCGGGGCGCCGAACGCGGGCGGCCTGCTGCTGAGCGCGCTGTCGGTGACGTCGGTGGTGTTCGGCGTGCTGTACGGGATGCGGCCCTGGCCGCGGCCGATGCACCTGCGGTTGCCCGCGCTGCTGCTGGGCTTCGCCGGGCTCGTCGCGCTGCTGGCCGTGCCGGGGTCGCTGTGGGGGCTGTGCCTGGCGCTGCTGCTGGCCGGGTGCCTGATCACGCCGCAGTCGACGGCGCACTCGGTCGCGCTGGACCTGGCCGCGCCCGCGGGCACGGAGACGGAGGCGTTCGGCTGGGTGGTGACGGCGGTGACGCTGGGCTCGGCGGTCGGCCAGTCCGTCAGCGGCAGGCTCGTCGAGACGTCCGGACCTCCGACCGCGTTCCTCGTCGCCGGCCTGGTCGGCGCCCTGCTCGCAGGCGGCCTGTGGCTGCGGCGCGGCACGCTGCTACCCACCCGCGAACCCGCGCTGGCCACCACCTCTTGAGACGGGCGCAGGCGGTCAGGGGCGGCCTTTGACCTTGCCTTTCCAGGTTTTCCAGGTGAGGGATGTCGTTCGTCGTTGTCCTGTCAGCGGCGTAGCCGCTGAGCGGCGACCACGCACGCAACCGGACCACCGGCGGGTTCTCAGTGGTTTCCCCGCGAGGACGGCTTTCTTCCTCGTGGCGGAGCCACTTGGAAAAAAGATCCCGCAGCGAGGAAACCGCTGAGGTTCCGCCAAGCGACCCACTGCTCAAGCCATGACCACCCGCCAGGTCACTTCAGCGTTCGTCGAGTTCCTTGAGGTAGGTGAGTTGGGCTTCGACGCTCCACTCCGCCGCGGTCCACACCGAGGGGTCCACGTCGGCGTAGACGATCTCCACGACCTCGCGGGCCGTGACGCGCGGGCCGTTGTTCCGCACCACCTCGCGGATCTGGCCGAGCCGCTGCTCCCGGTGCGCCAGGTAGCCGGTCGCCGCCGCCGCGACGTCCGGCAGCTCCGGGCCGTGGCCGGGCAGCGCCGCAACGCCCGCGGGCAACGCCGCCAAGGCGCGCAGCGTCGCCAGGTACGACCCCAGGTGCCCGTCCGGGTGGGCGACGACCGTGGTGCCCCGGCCCAGGATGCTGTCGCCGGTGAACACCACCGACGCGCCCTCGTGCTCGGCGCGGAAGCAGACCGAGTCCCTGGTGTGGCCGGGAGCGGCGAGCACTTCGAGCGGCACTCCCGCCGCGTCGACGACCTCGCCGTCGGTGAGCGGTTCCGCCCCGGCGCACAGCTGCGGGTCCAGCGCCCGCACGGGGGCTCCGGTGCGGGCCGCCAGCTCCGCCGCGCCCTCCGAGTGGTCGAAGTGGTGGTGGCTGAGCAGGATCAGCGACACCGGGCCGTGCTCGACGATCCGCTCCAGGTGCGCACCGTCGTCGGGCCCGGGGTCGAGCACGGCGCGCTCGTCGCCCGCGCCGATCAGCCAGGTGTTGGTGCCGTCCAAGGTCATCGGGCCCGGATTGGCGGCCAGCAGCACCGAGGCGAACGGCGTCACCGGCCGCAGCTCGCCGTAAGCGGGGTGGGTCACGGGTCTCACTCCTCGTCCGGGTCGGCGCGGTATCCGGGGTCGCCCGGCAGCACGACGCGCCACGCGCCGTCGCGGTGCACCAGTTGCGGCAGCACCTTGCCCAGCGGGCGCTCCAGTTCCAGCGCGGCGTCGACGCTGCCGCAGGCGCCGACCTCCGACAAGGTCACCCACGTCGGCGGCAGCAGGCCGCAGCGCCGCTGCCGCCAGTCCTCCAGCGCGTCCTCGGGAGTGCGCCAGTACGCGTCCACGGCCTCCGTGGTGACGGCGTCGGCGCGCTGCCCGGCGGGCATCGCCGCCAGGAAGAACCGGGTGTCGTACCGGCGCGGTTCGGCTTCCGGGGTCACCCAGTTCGACCAGGGCCGCAGCAGGTCGGCGCGCAGCACCAGGCCCGCGTCGGCGAGGAACCCGGCCAGCGACAGCTCCTTGGAGACCAGCCTCGGCCGCGCGCCCGCGTACGGGCAGGTGTCGGCGACGACGGACCCGGCGTCGGGCCCGGCCAGCAGGACGCCCGATTCCTCGAACGTTTCGCGGACCGCGGCGCACACCAGGGCGCGGGCGGTCGCCTCGGAGCATTCGAAGCGCCGCGCCCACCACTGCGGCGGCGGGCCGCTCCAGGCCACCGACGCGTCCGCGTCGCGGGGGTCCACGCCACCGCCGGGGAAGACCGTCATGCCACCGGCGAACGGCATGTTCTCGACCCGGCGTTGCAGGAACACCTCGGGCCGGTGCTCGCCGTCGCGCAGCAGCACGACCGTCGCGGCGTCCTTCGGGGTCGCCGGGCGCTCGGGCCGTTCGGGAGGGACGAACCCGTCGGGCAGCGTGAGGTCCTCCGGCAGTCGCACCATGCCGGTCACCTTAAACCGAAGAACATTCGCGAACACCCCTGTGATCAAGATCAACAAATGGGGTGGAGCCGCACCGTTTCCCCTGTCACCCGCCCACATCCCGGCCCCCACGGTCTGCGCGATGATCGGGACACGGGGACGATGACCGAATGAGCGAAGCACTGCGGGTCGGGATCGTCGGAGCGGGGCCGTGGGCGAGGCGCGTCCACGCACCCGGCTTGCACGCGCACCCCGGGATGCGGCTGGCCGCCGTGTGGTCGCGGCGCCCCGACTCCGCGAAATCGCTCGCGTACCAGTACGACGCGGACGTGGCCGACGACTACGACTCGCTGCTGTCCGCCGTGGACGCCGTCGCGTTCGCCGTGCCACCGGCGGTGCAGGGCGAGCTGGCGGTCCGAGCGGCCCGCGAAGGCAAACACCTGGTCCTGGAGAAACCGCTGGCCGGCGACGTGCCCGCCGCGGAGGCCGTGGCCACCGCGGTGCGCCAGAGCGGTGTGGCGGCCCTGCTGATGCTGACCCGCCGGTTCGCGCCCGAAGTCCGGGACTGGCTCACCGGCCTGGGACACCTCGGCGGCTGGACCGGCGGCACCGCGCAGTGGCTCGCGGGCGGACTGCTCGCCGGGGACTACGCGGCGACGCCGTGGCGGCAGGAACGCACCGGGGCGCTGCTGGACGCGGGCCCGCACGCGCTGGACCTGCTCGACGCCGCGCTGGGCCGGATCAACCGAGTGCACCACGCGCGGCGGGACAAGTCGGACACCTGGCAGATGGCCTTCGAGCACGCCAGCGGCGCCAGCAGCACGCTCACCTTGTCGCTGCGCGTACCGGTGCAACCGGCGCTGATCGAGTTCACGCTGTACGGCACGAACGGGAAGTCGCAGCTCACCGGCAGGCGCACCGCCGCGCACGAGTGCTACGCGCAGCTGCTCGACGAATTCCTCGCGATGATCCGCTCCGGCCGCACCGCCCACCCCTGCGACATCCGGCGCGGCCTGCACCTGCAACGAGTCCTCGACGGCGTCCAACGAGCCGCCAACTGACGTCCCCGGCCTGTTTCAGCGGTCGGGTAGCGGAACCTCAGCGTTCTTCTCGCTGCGGGATCAATTTTTCGAGCGGCTCCGCCACACGCAAAATTGCTGTCCTCGCGAGAAGAACGCTGAGAACCCGCGGGTGGTCACCTTGCTCTGGTGGTCGCTGCTCAGCGGCTTCGCCGCTGACAAGCCACCGCTGATCAAGATCACCTGGGTTTGCCGTCTATCGGGGGGAAGCCGCCGGTGGCGGAGCCGCCGGGCATGGTCGTGTTCCACGCGTCCTGGCCCTGGGCCTGCGCGCCGCCCGCGCCGTTGGCCACCGGCTGCGCCTGCTGCTCGCCCGAGCCGCCGCGGTCCTGTTCCCGCTGCGCCAACTCCTCGTGCAGCTTGCGCAGCAGGTTGCGCTCCCGGTCGGTGAGCTTCGCGTCGACCGCGGCGGGGACGCGGGTGTTCTTCCCGCCGCCCTGCTGCTGCGCCTGCTCCCCGGACTTCGCCTGCTCGGCGTCCGGCGCCTGCAGGTCCTCCGGGTTCACCGGGCGTTGCCGCAGCGTCGGCTCGGCGCCCTTCTCGGGCGCTTCGGCGACCGCGGTCTCCCGCACCGGCTCCGGGCGGAGCTGCTCGGGCGCCGGTTCCGGACGGGGCGCGGGGCGGGCGGGCTCGGGACGAGCCTTGGCCTCGCGATGCTCGGGGCGGTGCTCGGCCCGAGGCGGTTCCGGACGAACCGGCTCGGGGCGAACGCGTTCCGGGCGTGCCGAGTCGAGGGAGACGCTGTCAGGAACCGGGGCCTCGACGCGTCTTCCCGGCCCCGCGGCTGGCTCACTCGGAACGTCGCCGCCTCCGGGCTTGCTCCCCGCGGTGGCCCGCGGTGCCCGCGCGTGGTTCGAGGAACCGTTCGGGATCGCCACCTGCGCGACCAGGTCCAAGTGCACCCGGCGCGCGGTGGCCAGCGCATTGCGGTGGTACGGCGGCAGGTCCATCCCGCTGCTGAACACGTCCACCGAGCAGCCCACGCCGGCGCGCCGCAGCGCCTCCAGCAGCTGGTACCCGGCGGCGGTGACCGAACCGTCGGCGCCGACCTCGGCCAGCAGCACCCGACGCGGCACGGCGCCGTAGGTCACGCCCGCCGGAGTCGTCCGCCAGGTGCACCACAGCGCCCGCACCCCGTGCAGGCGTCCCGCGATCGGCGCGATCGCGTCCACCAGCTCGTGATCCGACCGGTCCGCCTCGTGGTTCTCGCTGAACCGGTGCCCTTCGTCCTGCACCGTCTCCACGACGTGCAACCGGTCGGCGGGCGAGTGCGGCGAACCGGATTCGTCCAGCGCCCGGCGCAGGTGGTACTGCTCCGTCGAGGTCACCGGGATGCGGCCTGCCAGCAGGCAGCCGATCAGGAACTCGGCGGCCGAGTCGAGCTGACCGATGCCGAGCATCTCGCGAACCGAATTGACGGCGTCGTCGTCCACCCGGCCGGTCAGGGCCAGCAGGAGGTTGTGCAGGCGTTCCACCGGCCCCGCACCCTCAGCGACGTCCACCACGAATGCCTCCTTCTAGGATGCCTGCACCGGCACCGTCAGCCACGATGTCCCACGAGTTCGTCGGCGCCCAAGCACACCAGCGCCGACTCGGCGAGCGCGGCGCGGTGGTAGGCGGTCGGTTCCACCTCGGGTGGCAGCACCTCGACGCACGGCTCGGTGTCCCCGAGCGCGCGCAGGATGCGTTGCAGTTCGCTGGTGAGCTCCACGGGGTCCGCGGAGCCCGTCACCAGGATGATCCGCTTGGGCCGCGTCCCCGGCAGGTGGCGCCAGGAACTGCGGGTCTCGCGCACGCCCTGCCTGCCGCGCAGCGTCGCTCCGAGCACCAGCACCGCGGGGTCGCCCTTGTCGTCCACGTGGGACTCCGCGCGGAAGGTGTACCGGTCCGGGTCCGCGCCCGGCAGCACCGCGTGCACCACGGACGGGTCGGCTCCCAGCGGCAGCAGCGCCTCGGCGAGCCTGCGGTGGTCCGCGTCGGACAGCGCGACGCGTTCTCGCACCAGCGTCGCGGGCAGCGAGCGCGCGAGCACATCGGCGGCGCCACCCGCCAGCCAGTCCCGATAGCGCCAGAGATGCCGATCCGGCAGCCGCCCGGCAAGTCGAAGCAGCAACTCGTGGCACAAGAGGTCCGTTTCGCGTACCGCCACGTCGCCCCCTCCCAGCTTCGTTCGCTCGTCACCCGGTGCGAGCGACACTCGCACCCCTCACGCCGCGAGCACTCGATCAGGGCAGACCCTCTCTCGCCGCGTAGCGGATGAGCAAGCCCGACCGATCACTCGCCGGTATTGATACCGCCGTTCGGGTGACCCGCGTGTGATCACTCGAAGTAGCGGCGCCCGAAGCGTACTGGTTGGTAGAGCGCTCCCGGGGCGTACCTGGCAAGAAACTCGGGCAACCCCCAGTCGAGATCCGGACCAATCGGTCCGGGCGGCCGGCGCCGGAACGGGAAAGGGCCGCGGTGCCAACGCACCGCGGCCCTTCGTCCCGCGTCGAGAGTCCGTTGTGGACCGTCGACCGACGAGCGTCCGCGAACCGGAATCCGTTCGCAGACGATCGATCACGCGACCTCGACGATCATCTCCACCTCGACCGGCGCACCGACGGGCAGCTCGGCGACGCCGACGGCGGACCGGGCGTGGATGCCCGCGTCGCCGAAGATCTCCCCGAGCACCTCCGACGCACCGTTGATCACACCGGGCTGCCCCGTGAAGCCCTCCGCGGAGGACACGAAGCCGACGACCTTCACGATCCGCACGATCGCGTCCAGCCCGACCAGCGCATCCACCGCCGCGAGCGCGTTGAGCGCGCACGTGCGGGCGTGCTCCTTCGCCTCGTCCGCGTCGACCTCCGCGCCGACCTTGCCCGTCGCGGCGAGCTCGCCGCCGACGAACGGGAGCTGACCGGAGGTGAACACCTGCGATCCGCTGCGCACCGCGGGCACGTACGCCGCGACCGGCGTCGCGACCTCCGGCAGCTCGATGCCCAGTTCGGCCAGCCGCTGCTTCCAGGCGCCCACGGTCAGGACTCCTTCGAGCGCTTCAGGTAAGCGACGTGCTGCTCACCGGTCGGCCCCGGCAGGACGGAGACGAGCTCCCACCCGTCCTCACCCCACTGGTCCAGGATCTGCTTGGTCGCGTGGGTCAACAGCGGCACGGTCGCGTACTCCCATTTGGTCATGCCCGCCAGCGTAGAGACGCCTCGCCAACGACGCGCCGCTGGCCCGCACCGCCGCGCTCCCCGCTCGGGGACGCCCGCCCCACTCCCGAGCGCGACCGAAATGCGACCGAGGATTCACACGTTCGCGCCTCGTGGATCGCCGGATCGGGCTAGCTTCCGTCCCATGGAGACCTGGCGAATCGTGGCGATCGCGCTGACGCTCGTCATCGGCACCCTGCTGATCATGGACTCGGTCGGCAAGATCCGCGGTGAGCGGGCGCGGCGCCGCACCCGGCGCCTGCGCACCGGCGTCCGCGGCGTGGTGCTGCTGGCCGCGAGCACGGCCCTGGTCGCCACCGTGCTCCCGGCGACCGCGGTGTGGGCGCTGCTCGTGGGCACCGCGCTGATCATGTCGGTCCGCTTCGTCATCGACTGACCCGCGCCGGGACGACCGCGCCGCGACGGCGTCATGATCGCCCGCGCCGTTCGTCCCCCTCATGGAACGCCCGCGGTGAGCCGTCGGCGTGCGCGCAGGACTACTCAGACCGGAGCCCGCCGGACCGTCCCGCGTCTGAGCACTGCGCATCCGCGGCTGCGTAGAAATGCCGAGGCGCGACGAGGAGATGGCTGCTACGTGCGGGAGACAGCACCCCGGAACCCCGCCTACGCTGATCGTGTGACCGGATGGAACGCCGAACTCGACGACGCTCGGCTGCACATCGTCAGCGGCAAGGGCGGCACCGGCAAGACCACGGTCGCCGCGGCGCTGGCGCTGGCGCTGGCGACCGGAGGCCGGCGAGTGCTGCTGGTCGAGGTCGAAGGCCGCCAGGGCATCGCGCAGCTTTTCGACACCGCACCGCTGCCGTACTCCGAGGAGACGATCGCCGCGGCGCCCGGCGGAGGTGAGCTGCGGGCACTGGCCATCGACGCGGAACCGGCGCTGCTGGAGTACCTGTCGATGTTCTACAACCTCGGCTTCGCCGGCCGAACGCTCAAGCGGATGGGCGCGATCGAGTTCGCCACCACCCTGGCCCCCGGCCTCCGGGACGTGCTGTTCACCGGCAAGGTCAAGGAGTGCGTGGGGCGCACCGACGAGCACGGCCGCCACGTCTACGACGCGGTCGTGCTGGACGCGCCGCCGACCGGGCGGGTCGTGAAGTTCCTCGACGTCACCCGCGCCATGGCCGACCTGGCGAAGGTCGGTCCGATCCACGGGCAGAGCGAGGGCGTGGTGCGGCTGCTGCACT
This sequence comes from Saccharopolyspora gloriosae, assembly GCF_014203325.1. Classification (NCBI taxonomy): domain Bacteria; kingdom Bacillati; phylum Actinomycetota; class Actinomycetes; order Pseudonocardiales; family Pseudonocardiaceae; genus Saccharopolyspora; species Saccharopolyspora gloriosae. Next base: position 6,219,061 of record NZ_JACHIV010000001.1, read on the forward strand.
CCGCGGAGACCGTGGTGCACCTCGTGTCGCTGCTCGAAGACCTGCCGGTCCGGGAGACCTTGGAGGCCGTCGCCGAGCTCGACGCCGCCGATCTGCGGCCCGGCGCGGTGCTGCTCAACCGCGTGCGCCCCGGCCACCTGCCCGCCCGCTCGGTGGCGGCGGCAGCGGCGGGCCGGGTCGACGCGGACCGGTTGCGCTCCGGCTTGGAGGCGGCGGGCGTGCAGGTCGACGACGACCTGCTGGCCGGGCTCACCGACGAGACCGTGGAGCACGCGGTGCGCGCCCAGGCCGAGCGGGAGGCCGAGCAGCGGCTCGCCGCCACCGATCTGCCGAACGTGGCGCTGCCCGATCTGACCGCCGGGATCGACGTGGCCGAGCTCTACGAGCTGGCCGAGATCCTCACCGAACACGGCGTCGGGAGACCACGATGACCGCCCCCGCCGCGCTCGACGTCGACGCGCTGCTCGACGACCCGGAGAACCGGATCGTGGTGTGCTGCGGATCCGGCGGCGTCGGCAAGACCACCACGGCCGCCGCGCTCTCGGTGCGCGCCGCCGAACGCGGCCGCAAGACCGTCGTGCTCACCATCGACCCGGCTCGTCGGCTCGCGCAGGCGCTCGGCATGCGGGAGCTCGACAACCAGCCGCGCCAGGTGGTCCTCGACGACTTCGAGCCCACCGGTGATCTGAACGCGATGATGCTGGACATGCGGCGCACCTTCGACGACATGGTGCTCGCGCACGCCGGGCGGGAGCGGGCCCGGCAGATCCTGGAGAACCCCTTCTACCAGACAATTTCCACGTCGTTCTCCGGCACGCAGGAGTACATGGCGATGGAGAAGCTGGGCCAGCTCGCGGCTTCCGGCGAGTGGGACCTGATCATCGTGGACACTCCGCCGAGCCGATCCGCGCTGGACTTCCTGGACGCGCCGCAACGGCTGTCCACGGTGCTCGACGGCCGGTTGATCAAACTGCTGTCCTCCCCCGCCAAGGCGGGCGGCAAGGGGCTCCGCAAGATCGTCGGTGCCGGGTTCGGGATGTTCTCCAAGGCCGTGTCCACCGTCATCGGCGGCCAGCTGCTGTCCGACGCCTCGGCCTTCGTGCAGGCCTTCGATTCGACGTTCGGCGGGTTCCGGGAACGCGCCGACCACACCTACCGGCTGCTGCGCTCCCCCGGCACGTCGTTCGTCGTGATCGCAGCGCCGGAGCCGGACGCGTTGCGGGAGGCCTCGTTCTTCGTGGAACGGCTCACCGCGGAGGGCATGCCGCTGGCCGGCCTGGTCGCGAACCGGACGCATCCGGTGTTCGCCGAGCTGACCGGCAGCAGGGCGCTGTCGGCCGCCGAAGAGCTGGATTCCGCCGGGAACTCGCCGCTGGCGGCGGCCGTGCTGCGGGTGCACGCGGACCGCGTCGCGGTCGCCGACCGGGAACGCCGGATGCTCGCCCGGTTCACCCGCGCGCACCCGGAGGTGTCGTGGGTGGGCGTGCCCGCGCTTCCCGCAGATGTGCATGATCTCGACGGCTTGCGAGAGATCGGCCGCCGACTCGCAGTGGAATAATCCAAAAATTCTACCCAGCAGGAATCCGCAGCTCGGTGATCACAATCCACCGAAATCCGGTCCGCTGAACGAGTGAACCGGGATTCCGGGCGGCTCGAAGAATCGAGCCGCCCGGCCCGTGCTCACGACGGGCGAATCAGCCCACCTGGTACTCGTCGATGTCCGCGTAGTCGTCTCGCGCGGCTTCCAGAAGCTCACGCCAGTTGCGGACTTCCGGCCGTCGGCGCAACAACGCGCGCCGCTCCCGCTCGGTCATTCCACCCCAGACACCGAACTCGATCTTGTTGTCGAGCGCCTCTCCGAGGCACTCCGTCCGCACCGGGCAGCCGAAGCAGATCATTCGCGCTTTGCGCTGCTCAGCTCCCCTGACGAACAACTGGTCCGGATTTTCATCCCGGCATGCTGCCTGAACACGCCAGTCCCCCTGCTCGAACATAAGGCTCCCCCAGCTCCTCACTGGATCGTCGGCGACCGAATTTCGTCCGGAGCCCCCCGGCACCGGATGCTGCGACGCATGTCGCGCCGCAACGATGCTGTCGCTGGACGTGGACGAACTTTAGAGCCCCCCGGTTCCATAACCAACCAAGGGTTGTCGCTCCGTTATCTTTGACCCTCATCACATCGGGCGGAACCCACCAAAGACGGCGTGTTGATGTCGGTAAAACCACTTAGTCTTGCCGTCGTGCGTGTCCGGGACAGCTTGCTGAAGCTCTTCGGCCTGTGTGTGCTCGCAGGAGTTCTCGTCGCCGGGATGCTCTTCCCGGCCGCGGGAGCCCTAGGGGTGGTGTCCAACCGCGCTGGTGACGCGGTGAACAACATCTCCTCCGAGCTGATGACGCAGGACCCGCCCCTCGTGACCACGGTCACCGACCGGGCGGGTGTGCCGATCGCCTACCTATTCGATCAGAACCGGACGCCCGCGGCGCCGGATCAGATCTCCGACTCGATGAAGGCCGCGATCATCGCGATCGAGGATCGGCGGTTCTTCGACCACGAAGGCGTCGACTGGGCGGGCACCGTGCGCGCCGCGATCACCAACCAGATGTCCGGTGAGATCGCGCAGGGCGGCTCGACGCTCACCCAGCAGTACGTGAAGAACTACCAGGTGCACGTGGTCGCCGCCGACGACCCGATCAAGCAGGCCAAGGCCGTCGAGCAGACCCCGGCGCGCAAGCTGCGGGAGATCCGCATCGCGCTGCAGCTGGAGAAGCGGCTCGGCAAGGAGGAGATCCTCGCCCGCTACCTGAACGTGGTGCCGTTCGGGAACCAGACCTACGGCGTCGCCGCCGCGTCCCGGGCCTACTTCAACACCACCCCGGACAAGCTCGACGTCCCGCAGTCCGCGCTGCTGGCAGGCATCGTCAACAGCCCCAGCGCCCTCAACCCGGAGACGAACCCGCAGGAAGCGACCCTGCGGCGCAACATCGTCATCGACACGATGCAGGCGCAGCACCGGATCGACCAGCGCACCGCGGACGCCGCCCGCGCCGCTCCGCTCGGCATCGTCTCGCCGGTCAACGCGCTGCCGAACAACTGCGTCGGAGCCGGCCCCGCCGACGGCTTCTTCTGCAAGTACGTCATCGACTACCTGCAGAACGCCGGGTTCGCCGAGCAGGAACTGCGCACCGGCGGCTACACGATCCGCACCACGCTGGACCAGAAGGCGACGAACGCGGCGAAGGCCGCCGCCGAGAAGCACGTGCCCAAGGACACCAAGGGCATCGCGAACGTGATGGCGGTCGTCGAACCCGGCAAGGACAAGCACGAGGTGCGCGCACTGGTGGCCAACCGCGACTTCGGCAACGACGCCGAACGCGGCCAGACCTCGTACGCGCTGCCCAGCGGCGTGGCGAAGTTCGGTGCCGGATCCGTGTTCAAGGTGTTCACGGCGGCCGCCGCCTTGGAGAAGGGGATGGGGATCAAGAACACCATCCAGGCTCCGGGCAACTACACCTCGACCGTGTACCGCAACGGTTCCGCCCCCTACACCGTCGGCAACGCCGAAGGCGTCAACCCCGGCCCGCGGACCTTGCAGAAGGCCCTCGCCACCTCGCCGAACACCGCGTTCGTCGCGCTGGAGGAACGGGTCGGCCTGGATCAGACCGTCGACATGGCGACCCGGCTGGGCATGCGGCAAACGCTGCTGCACTCGAACTTCAGCGGTGATCCGATGGCGCCGAACGGGGCGAACGGGCCGGCGATGGGCGACGTCGTCAAGGAGAAGAAGATCGGGGCGTTCACGCTCGGCTTCGGGCCGACCAGCCCGCTGGAGCTGGCGAACGTCTCCGCGACCCTGATGAGCGGCGGCACCTGGTGCCCGCCGACGCCGGTCGACCAGATCGTCGACCGCAACGGGAACCCGATCTCGATCACCGAGGACCCCTGCGAGCAGGCCGTCGACGAAGGCCTCGCGAACGCGATGGCGGTCGGCATGAGCCAGGACGACCAAGCGGGCGGTACCGCCTACGGCGCCGCGAACAACGCGGGCTGGACCCGGCCGATGGCGGGCAAGACGGGAACCACCGAAGCCCACCAGTCCGCCGGGTTCATCGGTGCCACCCCGCAGTTCGCCGGTTCGGTGCTGACGTTCTCCGACGGGAACAACCCGCAGGGCATCTGCGACAGCACGCCACCGGCGCTGTGCGGTGCCAACGGCGGCAACATCTACGGCGGCAAGGTGCCCGCGCGCACCTGGTTCGACGCGATGAAACCGATCCACGAAGGGTTGCCCACGGCCCCGCTGCCGGAGGTCACCGACCGGTACGAGAACGGCGGCGACGAGTTCCAGGTGCCCAACGTCGTCGGCATCAGCGCCGATCGGGCCAAGCGCGCGCTGGAGAAGGCCGGGTACAAGGTCGAGCAGCGGTCGGTCAACAGCGAACGCCGGAAGGGCTCGGTGACCAGCCAGACCCCGCGCGGTTTCGCCCTGCCCGGCGAGACGGTGACGCTGTCGGTCAGCACCGGCTACGTCCCGCCGCCGTCGCCCGCTCCGAAGCCACCGCCGCCCCCGCAGCAGCCGCCCCCGCCGGGCGAGCCGGGACGGCCGCCGGGCGAGCAGCAGCCGGATCCGCCGTTCATCCCGATCCCGCCGGGCATCTTCCCGCCGTGACCCGCTGCCTACACTCGGCGGTTGTGACGGACACGCAGGTGAGCACGCGGCGCGTGCGCTCCCGGTACCGGTTGCTCCGGGTCTCCGAGGTCGAGCGGGTCACCCCGCGGATGGTGCGGGTGGTGCTCGGCGGGGAAGAGCTCGCCGACTTCGACAGCACGGGCAGCGATCAGCGGATCAAGCTGTGCCTGCCGCGGCCCGGCCAGCCGACCCCGCTGGGCCGCGACCGGGCGGAGGTGTTCGCGCTGCCGCGCGAGCAGCAGCCGAAGCAGCGCACCTACACGGTCCGCTGGTTCGACGCGGCGCGGCGGCGGCTCGCGATCGACCTGGTGGTGCACGACCACGACGGCCCCGGCTCCACCTGGGCGAGCACCGTCCGGCCCGGTGATCAGATCGTGGCGGTCGGGCCGAGCCCGTCGTACCAGGCGGATCCGGCGGCGGACCGGCTCGTGCTCGCCGGGGACGAGACGGCGCTGCCCGCGATGCTGGCGATGGTCGCCGAACTGGACGAACGCGCTCGGGTGCAGGTGTTCGCCGAGATCGCCGACGAGGCGGAGCGCCAAGAGGTCCGCACCCGGGCGGACGTGACGTGGACCTGGCTGCACCGGGACGGCGTTCCCGCGGGGCGCAGCACGGTGCTGGCCGACGCCGTGCGGGCCGCCGACCTCGGCCCGCGGCCGGACGTGTGGGTGGGCGCGGAAGCCGAGGCGGTGCACCACATCCGCGAGCACTGCCAGCGGGAGCTCGGGCTGGACCGCCGCCGGGTGTACGCGCTGGCGTACTGGCGCCGCGCCGACCCGGCCTGATCGGGCGGCGGGCTCGTCGCGGAGGGCTCGCGGGACCCGATCCCCGAGCGCGAGGGCGGCCCGCGCGCTCGCCCGGCGGGCCCCATCCCGAGCGTCGTCGGCCCACCACCGGCCGTAGGCTGGAAGGCGTGAACAAGCTGGGTCGGATCATGCTCGCCGGCGGCGCCGTGGGTGCCGCGACCTTCGGTTACGCCGCAGGTGTGGAACGAAGGCACTGGACGCTACGACGCGCCACCGTCCCGGTGCTCGCCGAAGGTGCTCCCGAGCTGCGCGTCCTGCACATCTCCGACCTGCACATGATGCCGAACCAGCGGTCCAAGCAGCGCTGGGTCGCCGCGCTGGCCGAGCTGGACCCCGACCTGGTGGTCAACACCGGGGACAACCTCGCCCACCCGCAGGCCGTTCCCGCCGCGCTGCGCGCGATGGGCTCGCTGCTGGACCGTCCCGGCGTGTTCGTGTTCGGCAGCAACGACTACTACGGCCCGAAGCCGAAGAACCCCGCGCGCTACCTGCTGCCGTCGGCGAAGACGAAGCGGATCCACGGTGATCCGCTGCCGTGGCGGGACCTGCGGGCGGCGATGACCGAGCGCGGCTGGGTGGACGTGACGCACCGCTGGCACGACATCGAGATCTCCGGCATCCGGATCCACATCGCCGGCCTGGACGATCCGCACCTGAAGCGGGACAAGTACTCGAAGATCGCGGGCACGCCCCCGCAGGAGTCGCAGCTGAGCCTGGGCCTGACCCACTCGCCGGAGCCGCGGGTGCTCGACGCGTTCGCCGACGACGCCTACGACCTGGTGCTCGCCGGGCACACCCACGGCGGCCAGCTGCGGGTGCCGGGCTACGGGCCGATCGTGACGAACTGCGAGCTGGACCGGGCGCGGGCGCGCGGCGCGTCGACGTGGGGCGACCGGATGCACCTGCACGTCTCGGCGGGCCTCGGCACCTCCCCGTACGCGCCGGTGCGCTTCGCCTGCCCGCCGGAGGCGACGCTGTTGACGCTGGTCCCGCGTTCGAAGGGCGGCTCGCTGAAGTCCACCGGCCTGTTCGGCAACCCCCCTTCCGGGGCACGCGCGAACATCCGCTAGACTTCCCTTCAGCGGCGGACAAGTACCCGAGAAGTTCCCGCTGAGTGATCGGGGTGTGGCGCAGCTTGGGAGCGCGCTTCGTTCGGGTCGAAGAGGTCGTGGGTTCAAATCCCGCCACCCCGACAGGTAAAGGGCCTGGTCAGGACTCCAGCAGGAGTTCCGGCCAGGCCCTTTTTCGTGTTCGGACCGCCTCTCGGGAGACCCCCGGGAGACGAATCGTCTCCCGTGCTCCCGGTGGCTTCAGGGGACCGGGTCGAAGGGGGCTCGGTCCGGCTGGCAGATCGTGCCCTCGGCGGGCAGCGCGCCGTCGGCGAAGTAGGCGTTCAACGCCCCGTCGATGCAGGCGCTCTCCCCGCGGGCGCCGTGCCCGAACGAGTCGAGCGTGAGCAGCCGGGCGTCGGAGAGCAGCTCGGACACCTTCTGCGCGTCGTCGTACGGCGTGGCCGGATCACCCTGCCGGTTGCCGATGACCAGCACCGGCCCGGCCGTCTCCCGATCCCACGGACCCGTGTAGCGGTCCGGGTCGGGTCCGCCGGGCCACTGCGCGCAGGCCAGCGACATGTACGTCCAGAACCGGCCGAAACCGCGGCCGACCTCGTCGGCACGTCGCGCGTAGTCGGACCACACCCGCGGGTCGTGGGGGTTGCTGCTGTCGTTGCACATCACGCCGAGCATCTGCTCCTCCCCCGCTGCGCCCCCTCGCGGAGCGGAAGGAACCGGCACGACCGGTGCTCGCTCGGCGGTGGCGCCGGGCAGGGAGAGTTCGTGCAACTGCTGCAGGAATTGCGCGAGCATCGTCGACACCGAGGCGCTGTTGAGTCCGCGCCATGTTCTGATCACGGCCGTCTGATAAGTGATCTCCCTCGAGGTCCCGTCGGGCTGGGGGAGCGTGACGGGCTGGATCAGCAGCCGGTCCAGCAGCGCGTCGTACTTGCCGAGCAGATCGGCACCCGGCTCCCGGAAAGCGCAGCGCTCATCTGCCGCGCACGCGTCGAGGAACGTGCGCAGCGCCCGCTGGGCCCCGCCGTAGGCGCCCATCCGGAAGCTGAACGGTTCGGCCGCCGCCTCCGGCCGGTATCCGGTGGTCCATTCGATCGGGTCGGCCACGGCGTCGATCGCCACCGATCCGACCCGCTCCGGGAACAGGTTCGCGTACACCGTGCCGAGGTGGCTTCCGTAGGAGATGCCGTAGTAGTCGAGCCGGTCCTCCCCCACCGCCGCGCGCAGCAGGTCGAGATCACGAGCCACGTTGGCCGTCGAAACGTGGTTCAGCAGCGGCCCCGCGTTCCGGGCGCACTGCTCGACTCCGCGCGCGGTGTCCTCGACCACGGCCCGTTCCTGTTCCGGGGTCACGGGAAAGGTGTCCATCGCTTGGAAGCCGTCGCCGGGCTCGGTGAAGCAGCTCAACCCGGCGCTCTCCCCGACGCCGCGCGGGTCGAAGCCGACGATGTCGAACCGCTGGTGCAGGTCAGGAGTCAGTTCCGGCGCGAACCTGCCGCTGCCTCCGGGGCCGCCGGGGTTGTAGAAGATCGTGCCGAGCTTGTGCTCCTGATCCACCGCGGGCAACCTGCCCACGGCAAGCCGAACCCGCTCCCCCGCCGGGTCCTGATAGGACAACGGCACCTCGGCCGTGGCGCATTCGTAGCCGGGCGCGAGCTCGCACGGTGCCCAATCCAGCGCCGGGACGGCCGCCCCGTTGGTGCGCAGCGGAGCAGGTGCCGCCCCCGCGTCGGACGGTCCCGCGAACGCGGCCGGGGTGAGCGAGCCCGCGACGAGCGTGGCGACGAGCACCGCCGTCCCGCGCGCTGAGTGCCGCTGCTGCATGTGTTGTTCCCTCTCGGTCGAGATGCATGCGGAAGTCGATCGAAGGGAACGTTCGCAGCCGACGAGCAGCGCGCACCTCATCCGGCGGGCCGTCCGGGGTCGGCCGATCGGCCGGAACGCCCGACGGAACGCGGAACGCGATCTCGGCCGGGAGCGCCGGGGCGGCGCGGCGTCGGTGGGATCGGGCAGGATCGGCGGGGTGAGCACCTACCCAGACGCGAAGATTCCGGAAGAGCTGTTCGACGACGCCGAGCGGGAGGCTCGGTGGCGGGCGCGGTTCAGCGCGCCGCGGGTGTCGCTGCCGGACTGGGCGCGGGACGCGCCGGGGCGCAACCTGTACGTCTCCAACTCCAGCGGCACCTGGGAGTTGTACGCGTGGGACCGGGATTCCGGGGAGCACCGCCAGGTCACCGACCGTCCGAACGGGACGTTCCACGGCACGCTCTCCGCCGACGGCACGCGCGTGTGGTGGTTCGACGACACCGACGGCGACGAGTTCGGGTCGTGGGTGAGCGAGGACTTCGCCGCCACCGGCGGGAAGGCCGAGGCCGCGCTGCCCGGGGTGCACGCCGGCTACCCGGCGGGCCTGGAGCTGGGGCCGACGGTCACCGGGGTCGGCATGTCCACCGACGACGGCGTCACGGTGTGGGTGGCGCGCTCGGGCGGTGCGCCGGAGGTCGTCTACGAGCACGAGCAGGACGGCGGGCTGTCCTCGCTGTCCTGGGACGAGAGCCTGCTGGTGCTCTCGCACTCCGAGCACGGCGACAGCAGGCACCCGGCGCTGCGGGTGCTGCGGGTGGACGGCGCGGAGACCGTCGCGGACAAGTGGGACGGGCCGGGCCTGGGCCTGGACGCGCTGGACTTCGCGCCGGTCGCGGGAGATCCGCGGCTGCTGGTGCTGCACGAGCGCCACGGCCGCGAGGAGCTGCTGATCTGGGACGTGCTGGCCGACACCGAGCGGGAGATCGACCTGGGGCTGCCCGGCGAGGTCTCCGCGGACTGGTACCCGGACGGCACCGCGCTGCTGATCGCGCACACCCACCACGCGCGCACCACGATGCACCGCTACGACCTGGAGGCGGGCGAGCTGACCGAGCTGTCCACCCCGGCCGGGACGGTCGGCAACGCGTCGGTGCGCCCGGACCGCTCGGTGGAGTACTCGTGGTCGTCGGCGGCCACGCCGTCGCTGGTGCGGACGTTGAGCGCGGACGGTGCCGACGAGGTGCTGCTGACTCCTCCCGGTGAGCGCCCACCGGGGTCGCAGCCGGTGACCGACGTGTTCGTACCGGTGCCCTACGGCCCGAACGACGCGGTGCACGCGCTGGTCTCCCGCCCGGCCGACGCCGACGGGCCGGTGCCGACGGTGTTCAACCTGCACGGCGGCCCGCACGCGGCGGACGAGGACCGGTTCTCGGCGTACCGGGCCGCGTGGCTGGACGCGGGCTTCGCCGTCGTCGAGATCAACTACCGGGGTTCGACGGGCTACGGCTCGGCGTGGCGGGACGCGATCGAGGGCAGGCCGGGCCTGACCGAGCTCGCCGACGTCGCCCACGTGCACGACTGGGCGGTCCGCGAAGGGCTCACGACGCCCGCGTTGAGCGTGGTCGCCGGGGCTTCGTGGGGCGGCTACCTGACGTTGCTGGCGCTGGGCACGCAGCCGGAGCGCTGGGCGGGCGGCGTCGCCGGGGTGCCGGTGGCGGACTACGTGTCGGCCTACGCCGACGAGATGGAGCCGCTGCGCGCCTACGACCGCGCGTTGTTCGGCGGTTCGCCGGAGGAGATCCCGGCGGTGTACTCGGAGTGCTCGCCGCTGACCTACGTGGACGAGGTGCGCGCTCCGGTGCTGGTGCTGGCCGGGGACAACGATCCGCGGTGCCCGATCCAGCAGATCTTGAACTACCTGGACCGGCTCGTCGAGCGCGAGGTGCCGTTCGAGTTCTACCGCTACGACGCGGGCCACGGCTCGCTGGTGGTGGCGGAGACCTTGCGGCAGGTCGCGGCGGAGATCCACTTCGCGCGTCGCGCCGTCGGCCTCGGCTGAGGTGTCGCCCGGCCCGCCCTCCGCTCTCAGCGGTTGGCGGGCCGGTGGTCCTCGCCGTGGAGACCGCGCGGCTCAGTCGGCGAGCGCCTCCTCCGGTTCGAGGAACTCGCGCAGGTCGGCGCGCAGCTGCGGGGTGTCCTCGTGGCCGTGCACCGCGACCGCGTGCGCGACGGCGGCCTGCACCACCTCGTCCTCCTCCCCGCTGATGGTGAGCGTGCAGCCCACCTCGCTCGGGTACTTCCGGCAGTCCGCCACTTTCCTGGTCATGACCGACTCCTCTCCGAGAGCGCTGCGCCCGACCGTGGCCCCGCCGGATGTTCGGGGGAAGAGGACTTGGTCACGGCCGTCCACGCGCGTGCAGCGGATCGGTGAGCCCGGCCGGCCAGGGCCGGCGCAACCGCACCGTCGGCGCGTCGTCCGGCACCGGAGCGGACAGGTCGCCGCTGAGCACGCGGCCCGCCGGGACGTCGTGCCGGACCGGCCAGGCCGCCACGGCGTCGAGCCGCGACGTCGGCTCGCCCCCGAGCACCACGACCCGATCCGCGAGTTCGGCCAGCTCCGGATCATGGCTGATCAGGATGGTCGTGCGGGTGCGGGCCAGCGCGCGCAGCGGGGCGACGACCTTGCTCTTCGACGCCGCGTCCAGCCCGTTGGTCGGCTCGTCGAGCACCAGCACCGGGGTGCGGCGCAGCACCGCGCGGGCGATCGCGATGCGGCGGCGCTGGCCACCGGACAGCAGCGCGCCCCGCTCGCCGAGCATCGTGTCGTAGCCCTCGGGAAGCGCGCGGACGAACTCGTCGGCGTCGGCTTCCCGCGCGGCGGCGACGACCTCGGCGCGGGTGGCCTCCGGCCGCGCGAACGCGATGTTGTCCGCCACCGTCGCGTGCAGCACGTCCGCTTCCTGCGGCACCAGGCCGATCTGGTCGCGCACCGCGTGCAGCGGCAGCCGGGTGAGGTCCACGCCGTCGAGCAGCACGCGCCCGGCCTCCGGGTCGTAGAACCGCAGCAGCAACCGCGCCAGCGTCGACTTCCCCGCCCCGCTCGGCCCGGTGATCAGCACGAACTCGCCCGGCCGGACTTGCAGCCGGAAGTCCCGCAGCGCGGGTTCGGTCGCCTGCGGATAGCGGAACGCGACCCGGTCGAACTCGACGGCGCGTCCGGACCGGCTCGGCGGCAGCCCGGCGGTGCCGATCGGCGCGTCGGCCACCGCGGGCCGGGCGTCGAGCAGTTCGATCAACCGCTCCGATCCGGCGCGGGCGGCGGTGACGGCCATCGTGATGCGGCCCAGGTCCTGCAGCGGCGGGTACAGGTAGCCGATGTAGGCGGCGAAGGCCATCAGGCCGCCGAGGGTGATGCGCTCGGCGGAGATCTCCCAGACCCCGACGCCGATGACCAGCAGGATGCACACCGTCTCGACCATCGTCACCAACGGCGGGTACAGCGCGGACAGCCGCGCCTCGGCCAGCTTCGCGCGGAACCAACGCGTCGAGGCGGCGCGCAGCTTCGCGTCCTGGTTGTGCTGCTGGTTGCCGGCCTGCACCAGCTCGACGTGCGAGAGCCCTTCCGCCACGACGGTGGCGATCTCGCCGTTGCCGGCGCGCTCCTCGCGGGACGCGGTGCGCATCCCGGCGGAGAAGCTGCGGGCCACCAGCCAGAAAGCGGGGGCGAGCGCGAAGGACAGCAGCGCCAGGTCCCAGCGCAGGTACAGGGCGGCTCCGGCGTAGAGCACGACGCTGAACAACGCGGTTCCCGTCTCCACCATTCCGGAGGCGACGAGCCTTTCCACCGCTTCCACATCACCCGACAACCGGGCCACCAGATCACCCGTTCTCCGGCGCGCGAAGAAATCGGGCGACAATCGTTGGACGTGCGCGAAAACGTGCGCTCGCAAGCGCACCAGGAATCGTTCGGCGGCGCGCGTGGCGAGATAAGTCCCGCCGAAGGAGGACGCCGCGCCGAACGCCGCGATGCCCAACCAGGACAGGCCCGGCGTCCAGAACGCGTCGAGGCTGCCCGCGGCCAGCGCCTCGTCGGTGATCAGCATGAACATCCAGATCGCCGCGGTGTCGGCCAGCGCGGCCAGCACCAGCAGCGCCGCCGCCACCAGCAGCCCACCGCGTTCCGCCCGCAAGAACGGGCGGAACCGGGCGAACACCTCGCGCAGTCCCGGCGCAGCGGTCATCGTTCACCTCCTCGGAGTCCCAGGAGGGCCGGCGGCGATGCGGACGCCGCCGGCCGCTCCGGAACCGGTCACTTCCGCGGCGGCTCGCCCGGAGCGGGGCGGTGCGGACGCGGGAAGTGCGGGCGCTTACCGGGAACGGGAATGGGGAAACCCATCGTGCGACCTCCTGGTCGTGATTTATTCTCTTTCGCCGGTTCCGTTCGGATCCGACGAGAACGAACCTACCGACGCCATTCCGCCGAATTCGACGCGAAAGCACTGCCAATCGACTGGGAACCGGCTGGACGAAAACCCGACGCCCGGTCGGAATTCGAATTCACAGCGCATTCCCACCCGGCGCCGAGCCAGCTCCCAGGCGGCGCCGGTAGCGACGTGTGCCACGTCGCACGCCGAGTGACGCACAACGCGGAATACCTGCGCGTGCAAGTGTGTCGGTACAGGTATGAGCCATCTCTTCGACCCGCTGAAGCTGGGCGACACCGCGATCCGCAACCGCGTCTGGGTCTCCCCCATGTGCACGTACTCCGCCGTGGACGGCCTGCCGAGCGACTGGCACCTCGTGCACCTCGGCCAGTTCGCCCTCGGCGGCGCCGGGCTGGTCATGGCCGAAGCGACCGCCGTCGCACCGGAAGGCCGCATCAGCGCGGGCGACGCGGGCCTGTGGAACGACGAGCAGGCCACCGCCTGGCGCCGGGTCACCGACTTCCTGCGCGAGCACGGCGCCACCCCCGCCGTGCAGCTGGCGCACGCGGGCCGCAAAGCGTCGACCACCGCGCCCTGGGAAGGGGGCGCGACGCTGCCCGAGTCCGACGGCGGCTGGCGGACCGTGAGCTCCACCTCGAACGCGTTCGGCGAACTCGCCGCCCCGCGCGCGCTCACCGAGGACGAGGTCGCCGCGCTGCCGCAGCAGTTCGCCGACGCCGCGCGCCGCGCCGACGAAGCAGGCTTCGAGGTCATCGAGCTGCACTTCGCGCACGGCTACCTGGCGCACCAGTTCTACTCACCGCTGATCAACGATCGGACGGACCGCTACGGCGGCGACTTCGACGCCCGCACCCGAATCCTGCTGGAGATCGTCGACGCGGTGCGCGCCGTGTGGCCGGAAGGCCGCCCGCTGCTGGCCCGGCTGTCCGCGACGGACTGGGTCGAAGGCGGCTGGACCGGGGACGACTCGGTGCGGCTGAGCCGGTCGCTGGCGCGGCACGGCGTGGACCTGATCGACGCGTCCACCGGCGGTGCCGTCCCGGACGCGCAGATCCCGGTGAGCTCCGGCTACCAGACCCGATTCGCCCGGCAGATCAAGATCGAGGCCGAGGTGCCGACCGGCGCCGTCGGCCTGATCACCTCGCCGGAGCAGGCCGAGGAGGTCGTGACCTCGGGTTCGGCGGACGCGGTGCTGCTGGCCCGCGAACTGCTGCGCGACCCCCACTGGCCGCTGCACGCCGCGGACCGCCTGCGCTCGGCGAACCTCTGGCCCAAGCAGTACGAACGCGCTCGGCGGGGGTGAGGGGGTGAGGGGGTCGTTCTGCTTTGGTGTCCGGGTAGCGGAACCTCAGCTTCCTTCTCGCTGCGGGATCTTTTTCCCAAGTGGCTCCGCCACGAGGGAAAAAGCTGTCCTCGCGAGAAGGAAGCTGAGAACCCGCCGGTGAGCGGCTTTTCGACGTGGGCTATTCGCTGCGCGAATACAGGCACGGCCTTCGGCCGCAAGGCAGACTTCGCTTCGCTCGTCCACTGCACGGCTTCGCCGTTGGGGGCTTCTCCTGCACATGAGGACGGCCGGGGGTTCGCTCGTGGGAGCGGACGCCCGGCCGTTCTTCGGGTCCGGTCAGGACTCCGTCAGCTGGGCCTGCCACATCCAGTGGGACTTCTCCAGCTCCTGGGCGATGCTGATCAGCAGGTCCTGCGAGACCAGGTCCGTCTTGTCCGTTTCGTCGATCCGGGCGCGGAGGCGGCCGATGAGCGTTCCCAGCGCCTCCACGATGGCGGCCACGATCTCGCGGTCGGTGTGCCAGCCCTGTTCGAGAGTCGGCAGCCCGGAGTTCTTCGACACCGTCGACGCCCGGCCATCGGCCGAGACGCCCAGCGCTGCGGCGCGCTCCGCCACGTCGTCGGCGAAGCCGCGAGCGGCCGTGACCAGCTCGTCGAGCTGCAAGTGCACGTCGCGGAAGAACCGGCCCACCACGTTCCAGTGCGCCTGCTTCGCCACCAGGTGCAGATCGATCAGGTCGACCAAGGTGCCCTGCAGCGCCTTGCCGGTGATGTCCTTGTCGGAGTCGTTGAGCGGGCTGGTGATCGGAGATTGGGACGCGGTCATCACGTACCTCCTCGTACCGGGTGCGCAGTCGGTTCGGGTTCCACCTGGTGGGTACCCGGCGCGCCGCGGATCAATCACCGCCCGGCGAAAGCGCAGGTCAGCCGCGGTGCTCGGCGAACTCCACGAGCTGAGTGCCGATCATGCGCAGCGTCCCGGCGAGCTTCGGGTCCGAGCACTCCCCGTCCGGCCCGAACCGGACCTCGCTGGAGTTCACCGCCGCGCCCAGCGGCGTCGGCCACCCGCGCAGCGAGTGCACCACCGAGCGCAACGCCTGCAAGGTCGTCACCGAGGCCTGCCAGCCGTACGCCGCGCCCACGCAGCCGACGGCACGGCCGTCGAAGTACGGCCGCTCGTCGTCGCGCAGGTCCTCGACGTAGTCGACGGCGTTCTTCATCAACCCGGAGATGGTGCCGTGGTAGCCCGGCGAGGACAGCACCACGCCGTCGGCGGTGCGCAGCGCGGCCACGAGTTCCTTCGCCGCGTCGGTCCGTTCGGCGACGTGCGGGTCGTAGAACGGCAGGACCAGGTTCTCGCCACCGATGGCCCGCACCGTCGCGCCCGCTTCGCGCGCCCCGTCGAGGACGGCGTGCATGGCGCGCTCGGACTGCGAGTCCGGGCGCACCGAACCGCCGATTCCCACCACGGTCACGGTCATCGTTCGATCCTTCCATCAGACGGCGCCCGATCCCACCCGGACGTTGATCACGCTACGACCTCCAGTCAGCTCCAAGTCAAAGGTTCGAGCAGGTGTCCCGGGCCACAACTACTTGCTAGTAGCCTCACCGGCACGGTCCGTTCCCGGGAGGTCTTCACCCATGTCGAAAGTCGTCGAACTGATCCCGCCGAAGCTGCGTCCCCGCGTTCTCGGCGCCGGGCTGCACGCGGCGTTCGCGCTGCCCCGCCCGCTGCGCCGGTTGATCGCGGGCGCCCCGCTGCGGCTCGACGGCCAGGAGCTCTCCCTCGACGCCCAGCTGCTGCTCGCGATGCAGAAGCTCACCGGCAGCACCCGGCTCTCCGCCGACACCCCCGAGCTGGCCCGCGAGCAGATGACCCAGTCCAGCGGCATCGTCAACCGCGCCCCGCTGACCGGCGTCGCCGTCGGCGAACGCAGCATCCCCACGCCGAACGGGGAGCTCGCGGCCCGGTTGTACCGGCCGCAGGAACTGACCGAGCACAGCCCGCTGCTGGTGTTCTTCCACGGCGGCGGCTGGGTCATCGGCGACCTCGACAGCCACGACGACCTGTGCCGGTACTTCGCCAAGACCGCCGGGGTGCGGGTGCTGTCGGTGGACTACCGGCTGGCCCCGGAAGCGCGCTTCCCCGCCGCGTTCGACGACGCGCTGGCCGCGTTCCGCTACGCCGTGGACAAGGCGGGCGAACTGGGCACCCGGCCGGACCTGATCGCCGTCGGCGGCGACAGCGCGGGCGGCAACCTCGCCGCAGCCGTCTCGTACCACACCACGCGGCAGGCGGAGCGCGCTCCGGCGTTCCAGCTGCTGATGTACCCGGCGGTGGACGCGTCGGTGCGGCGCCGCTCGCGGGAGCTGTTCGGCGACGGGCTGCTGCTGACCGACGGCGACATGACCTGGTTCCTCGACCAGTACACGGGGCCCGCCCTCGACCGCACGGACCTGCGGCTGTCGGTGCTGCTGGCCGAGGACCTCAGCGGCCTGCCGCCGGCGCACGTGGTGACCGTGGGGTTCGACCCGCTGCGCGACGAAGGCGAGGAGTACGCGCGGCGGCTCGCGGAAGCCGGTGTGCCGGTGGTGGCCCGCCGCTTCGACGACCTGATCCACGGCTTCGGCAACCTCCGCCAAGCAGGCACCCGCTTCAACGAAGCCCTCAGCGAAATCGCCGGAACACTACGAGCAGGCCTCTCCCTCAACACCCCCACCAAGTAACCGGCGGAGCGCTCACCGTCTTATCAGCGGCGAAGCCGCTGAGCGGCGACCCAGCACGCAGCCGGACCACCCGCGGGTTCTCAGTCGTCTTCTCGCGAGGACAGCTTTTTCCCTCGTGGCGGAGCCACTAGGGAAAAAGATCCCGCAGCGAGAAGACGACTGAGGTTCCGCCACCCGCCCCACCACGCAGGCCGAGGGGAAATCTCCTCAGGAATCCAGCATGGTGCGTAGGCGGGTTAGCAGGTCTTCCCGGGAGGTGGCTCCGAGCCGCTGCTTGATCCGGCCGATGTGGTGCTCGACCGTCTTGGCCGAGATGAACAGCCGCTTGCCCACCTGCTTGTAGGTGAGGCCGGACAGGACCAGTTCGGCCACCTCCCGTTCGCGTTCGCTGAGGAGGTTCTGCTCGCCCTGCTCGCCGACCGACCTCGGCCGGGCGGGTTTGCCCTGCAGGGAGCGGGCGCATTCGAGCAGCGCCAGCATCGTCGGGCGGTCGGCGGTGCGCAGCGCGGCCTGGCCCGCGAGCCGGGCTCCGTCCCAGGTGAGCCCGGCCGCGTGCAGTCCGCGCGCGGCCTGCTCGGCCTGGTCCCGGTCGACCTCGCCGGCGAGCACGCCCAGCCAGGTCTTCGCGGCGGCGGCCATCGCGGCCGACATCGGGTTGTGCGCGGCCATCGCTTCCAGCGCCGCCACGTGCGTGCGGGCGCTGTCGGCGTCCTCGCTCACGACCGCGGCCTGCAGGCACTTCCACCGCAGCAGGCCCGACCACAGCGGCGGGTCGCCGAGCTCGCCGAGCAGGGCGAACGCGGCGCGCAGGTGCGGTTCGACCCAGTCCTGGTCGTGCAGCCGCGCGCAGGACACGGCGAGTTCGCCGAGCGCGAGCAGCCCGAACAGGTCCGCCGGGTGTTCGGCGATGGCCTGGCGGGCCCGGCCGCGCACCGCGTTCAGCGCGGTCGTGTCGTTGTCGCGGTTGGCGATCCCGGCTTCGATCGCGGTGGCCAGCAGCCGGTCCCGCGCCTGCAGCGAATCCGGCGAGCACACCGCGGCGTCCAGCGCGGTGCGGGCCGCGGGGGTGTCCCCGCGGGCCAGCGGGATCCACGCCGCGAGCAACCGGTGGCGCACCGCCAGCATCGGTCCGCCGCTGCCCGCTTCGATGGCACGCCCCACCACGGAGGACGCGACGTCGAGCTCACCGCAGTGCAGCGCCGCCAACGTCGCGATGGCCGCGGGCGTGTCCGGGACGAGGGTGGCGCCCCCGACCGGTTCGGCCAGCGACGCGGAGCGGGTCAGCTGGGACAGCGCGGTCACGGCGCTGCCGGTGATCGATTCCCGGAGCCCGTCGACGAGCTGGTCGGTCGAGCCGGACAGCGAGGTGGGCGGCCCGGGGTCGGTGACGGAGCCCAGCAGCCCTTCCGCTTCGGCCAGCCGTCCCGTGCCGATCAGCGACACGGCGGCGTAGGCGCGGTCGCCGGGCCAGCGCAGGTGCTCCGCCGACCAGCGGCACAGCTGCGCGGAGCGGGCCGGCAGCCCGCGGTGCGCGAGCACGCTCGCCGCGACCTGCACGCCCAGCGCCCGGTCCGGCACCGATTCGTCCACGATCACCGCGTCGGCCAGCCGCAGCGCCTCGTCGAAGTTCCCGGCGATCGCGGCGGCCCTGGCGCGGCGAGCGGCCAGCCGCGCGGGCGGGGTGCCCGCGGAGACGGCGGCGTCGAAGAACCGCGAGGCGAGTTCCGGCGCCTGCTCGGCCGCTTCCACCCCGGCCTGCTCGAACGCCTCGGCCAGCGCGTCGTCGGCGGTGGCGGCCGTTTCGGATTCCAGGAAGGGGCGCAGCAGCCCCAGCACCGGACGTCCCCGGTCGAGCTGCACGCGCACCAGCTTGCGCACGATCCGCAACCGCTGGTCGACGGGGGTGAGCAGCTGCACGGCCTTGCGGACCAGCGGCAGCAGCTCGTCGGAGCCGTCGGTCAGCCCGCTCGCCCGGATCGCCGACAGCGCGGGCACGACCGCGGCCGGGTCGAGTTCGAGCAGCCAGGCCAGCACGTCGGGGTGCGCGGCGGCGCCGACGGCGATCGCGGCGGCGCACGCGCGGCCTTCCGCCCCGAGGCCGTCGATCTCCTGCTGGACCTGCTCGACGACGCGCGACGGCACGCCGCGCCGGGTGAGGTCGTGCGGCGAGAGGTCGGCGAGCACGCCCTCCACGAGGCGCGGCACGCCGCCGGTCTGCGCCAGCAGCCAGTCCAGCCATTCGGCGGGCGGTTCGGAGCCGAGACCGCGTTCGACGCGGGCGGCGAGGTCGTCCCGGGCGTACCCGGTCAGCACGACGGGCGGCGCGGTCCGGCCCAGGGCGTGCACGAGCTCGCTGAGCTCCGCGCCGCGCGGCCACGGCCGGTAGGCGACGATCAGCCGGGCCCGCGGGTGCCGTGTCAGTTCCCGCACGGCGCGCAGCGCGGAGTCGTCGAGCCGGTGCGCGTCGTCGACGATCACGGCGGTGGTCTCCGGGTCGACTCCGGCGGCGCTCGCCGAGACCGGTACTCCGGCGGCCCGGTAGGCGGCGGCGAGCTCGTCGAGCAGGGTGGTCTTGCCGCAACCGCCCGCCGCCTGCACGCCGACCTGCACCGGCGCGGCGGGGGCTTCCGCGATCGACTCCCACAGCCGCACGGCGCGCAGGCCGGTGACCAGGTCTGGGACGGTCGCTGTCGGGTGGTTCACAGGAATCCTCGGTTCACGGAGACCTCGTTTCACGGGTCACTCGGCAGGGGCACTCGGAGAGACGGGCGCGGGTGGTGCGGCTCAGCGCTGCTGGCTGGTGATCGGGCTGGCCGGTTGGGTGCCGCCCACGCCTTGCACGAGGGTCAGCACCAGGCCACCGATGATCAGCAGCGCCGCGGCGCTCAGCTTGAGGATCTTGAACAGTCGTTGCCGGTCTTCGTCCGGCGGTTCCAGGTACATCGGTTCGACCTGCACGGGCGGCCGGACGGGGGCTTCGCGCTCCGGTTCGCCGTCGATGACGTCCAGGCCGCCGGAGCCCGGACCTTCGACGCGCATCAGCACGCTCGTCTCCGCGACCGACGCGGCCTGGTCGCTCACCGAGGACAGCACTCCGACGGCCGAGACCGCCGCGCCGCGGGCCGCGACGAGCTCCGGCGCGGCGTCGACCTGCGGGGTCCGTTCGAGCCGCTCGGCGACGAGCTGCTTGGCCATCGGGGTCCGCATCGTGCCGCCCGCGAGCACCAGCGCCGAGAGGTCCTCCGGGCTCACCGCCGCGGACTGCACGGCTTGCAGCAGCAGCTCCGGAACGCGTTCCAGGTGCGGGCGGGCCAGCTGTTCGTAGCGGGAGCGGGAGATCGCGAAGTCGGTGCGCAGGTTCGGCAGGTCCACGCGGACGGTCGTTCCCGGGTGGTGGGACAGAGCTTCCTTGGCCCGGACGCAGTCGGCGCGCAGCCCGGCGAGCGCGGCGCGGTGCTCGGGATCGGCCGGATCCATCGCGTCGAGCTGGGAGCCGAGTTCGGCCCGCAGGTGGGCGAAGACCTCGTCGTCGAGGTCCTGCCCGCTCGGGTGCCCGGAGTCCAACGAGGACCCGAGCACGTCGAAGCCGGGAGCGCGGCGGCGCAGCACCGTCGCGTCGAAGCCGGTGCCGCCCACGTTGGCGACCGCGACCGCGTCCTGCTCGGCGACCTGCTGCTTGCTCGCGTAGTCGAGCGCCACGGCCAGCGGTTCGGGCACCAGCGTGAGGTCGCGCAGGCCGAGACCCGCGAGCGCTTGGCGCACCAGGTGGCTGCGGAACGGTCCCCACGCCGCGCTGTGCGCGACGGTGATGTGCTCGGCCGGGTGGCCGAGCTGCTGGGCGACGTTGTCGGCGACCCACTCGACCACGGCCGCTACCAGTGCTTGCGCGGTGACGAACTCGCTGCCGACCAGCAGGGGGGCGTCGTCGCCGACCTGGCGGGTGAATCCGCGGACGACCCACTCGTGGTGGGTCAGTTCCTGCCTGCTCGCCGGTTCCCCGGCGACGAAGGAGCCGTCCTGGACTCGGCACAGCACCGTCGGAACGGTGTGCCCGGTGGAGCTCAGCGGCAGCGGGGTGGCCGCACCCCACCTGCCGCCTTGGCGCCGCGCGATGGCGGCGGAGGTGGCCGTGGCCCCGACATGGATCCCCAGGACGTAAGGCATGCAACCCCTTCCCGTGATCACCTTCCGGGTCATCGGACGGTACTCGGGCCGCACGGCCGGGGAAGTCCGGTCACGGGGTCGAGCCGACCGCCCGATGACACTCAGGGCGGTGACAACTTAGCGCGTGTCCGATCACAAAGCGCTGACGGATCCCCCCATGCGTCCCCTAACCGAGCCATGGGCGCATCCCCTAATAGTGTTCGCACTCACTAGGAGTCGTACCCGATGGCCGCGAGCACAGCCCGCAGTAGCGTGCTCGCTGGGAGTGAGGGATCGGGCACGACCTTCACTCGGTCACACGTAACCGAGTTCCGCTGAGTCAGGAGAAAGCGTCATGATCCACTCTCAGCCGGATGATGCCCCGGATCGTGCCGAGACCCCCACTTCCACCCCGGGGGCGCAGGACGCGCCCAGCCAGCCGGACGGCCCGACGCTGTACGAGTTCCTGACGCGGCTCGTCACCAGCCCGGACGCACAGGCGGCCTTCGACGCTGATCCGCGCGCCACGCTGGATCACGCCGGACTCGGGGACATGAGCGCGACGGACGTGCTGCAAGCATCGTCGCTGGTGCTCGACTACGCGCCGGTCGAGATCGCGGATGAATACGGCCGCTCGCTCCAGAGCAGCGTCGAGAAGTTCGCCGCGAGCACCCAGCATGTCGCGATCAACGAATTGCATCCCGCACAGCCACACGAGCAAGAGATGGAACTGAGCATGCTGCCTCCGCACAACACCCCGGCCCCCTCCCCCGAAGCTCCCGCCGGTGACACCAACATCGACATCGAGCAGAACGACTCGCACAACCTGATCAGCGTGCACGACGTGCTCAGCGGCAACGACGTCGCCAACGGCGTCGGCAACGTCGTGGGTGACACCACCTCCGACGCCACCAACACGGTCGACAACACCGTCAACACCGTTGGCGACGTGACCGGCGACGTGACCGGCACCGTGGGCGACGTGACCGGCACGGTCGGCGACGTCACGGGCGCCGTGGGCGACGTGACCGGTGCCGTGGGCGACGTGACCGGCGTTGCCGGTGACCTGACCGGCGCTCTGCCCGCCGGTGCCCCCGCCGGGATCGAGGGTGGCGCCCTGTCCGGCGTCGCCGGTGGCGCGCTGGACACCGTGGGCGACGTGGCCGGCGGCGTGCCGGTCGCCGGTGACATCGCGGGCCCGGCCGTCGACACCGTCGGTGGCGTGGCCGGTGGCGCCGTGGGCACCGTCGAGGGCGTCGCCGGTGGAGCCGTCGACACCGTCGGTGGCGTGGCCGGTGGCGTCGTGGGCGGCCCGGTCGCCGACGTGACCTCCGCGCTGCCCGCGCCGGCCGACCTCCCGGTCGTCGGTGACGTGGCCGAGCAGCTGCCGGTCGACGACGTGGTCTCCCACCTGCCGGCCCCGAGCGACCTGCCGGTCGTCGGCGACATCGCCGGCCCGGCCGTCGAGGACGTCGCGGGTGCGGCCACCTCGGCGCTGCCGCTGGACGGCCTGCTCTGATTCCAGGCCCCCGGGCTTGATCAAAGCGAATTGACCCGAAAGCCGGGTTCGCACTCCTCGTGCGAACCCGGCTTTCGCGTTACCACACCACAGTCCTGACACAAGTCACCCGCTCGGGTTTCTCTTCTGCCACTGAACGGTCCACAATCGCTCCTGTGATCGAGACGGCGATGGTGGAACTGATCGATCGCGCGACTGCCGAATGCGCCGAGCAGCAGCGCCCCGACCTGCACAACCGACTACGGCAGATCCGCACGCGCGTCCTGGACCCAGCCCAGCTCGTACTGGTCGTGGGAGAACCGAAGCAGGGCAAGAGCGAACTGATCAACGCGTTGGTCAACGCCGCCGTGTGCGACTCCGGCGAAGACGCCACCACGCTCGTGCCCACTCTGGTGCGCCATTCCGAGCACCCCACCGCCCAGGTGATCGAGCAGGAACCGACGAGCGGGCACGCCACCCTCGACCGGTTCCCGGTGCCCGTGGAGCAGGTGCGGGAACGCATCGACCAGGCCATCAGCAGCGGCAGGCCGGTCAGCCGCGGCGAAGTCGGCATTCCGCGCGCCGTGCTCAAGGACGGCCTGGTGCTGATGGACACGCCGGGCGTCGGCGCCACGTCCGCCACGCTCACCGCCCGCACGCTCGGCGTCGTCGCCGAAGCCGACGCGCTGCTGATCGTCTCCGACGCGACCCAGGAACTCACGCACAACGAGCTGAGCTTCCTGAAGAAGGTCACCAAGCTGTGCCCGAACGTGGCCGTCGTACAACCCAAAACAGACATAACGCCGCATTGGCGAAAAGTGGTGGAAGTCAATCAACGCCACCTCGCGGGCGCGGGCATCAACACCAAGATCTTTCCGGTGTCTTCCACGATTCGGATGCAGGCGATGCACGCGAAAGACGCCACGCTCAACACCGAATCCGGATTTCCGCAGCTGGTCGAATACCTGCGCGGCGAAGCACTCGGGCAGCACGATCAACTCACCCGGCGGCTCGTGGCGCAGAACGTCGCCGACGCGGTCGACGAGCTCAGCGAAACGTTGAAAGCGGAACTCACCGGACAAAGTCCGCGAACCGCCGCGGAAACGCTGATCGAACTGGAAACCGCCCAACGCCGCTCCGAAGATCTGCGGCGGGTCACCGGGCGCTGGCAGAAGACGCTCAGCGACGGCGTCGGCGAAATGTTCGCCGACATCGAGTTCGACTTCCGGGAACGCAGCTGGGCCATCACCGGCCAGATCGCCGAGACGCTCGAAGAAGCCGACCCGGTGGTCGTGTGGGACGACTTCGTGGAGTGGCTCGACAACGCGCTCATGACCGCCATCGAGGAGAACTTCGCCTGGCTCGAAGGACGCCGCGAGCAGCTGCGCGACCGGGTCACCGACGAATTCCTGCGCGAGCACCCCAGCATGCGCCCGCAGATCGAGCAGGTGTCCATCCCGGACCCGTTCGACCAGGTCACGCCGTTGAAGAAACCCAGCAACGGCACCTACAAGCAGCTCGACCAGGTGCTCACCGGGCTGCGCGGCTCCTACGGCGGCGTGCTCATGTTCGGCCTGATCACCAGCATGGCCGGGTTGCCGCTGATGAACGTCGTGTCCATCTCCGCGGGCCTGCTGCTGGGCAGCCGCAGTCTCAACGAGGAGAAGGACGCCCGGCTGCGCCGCCGCCAGGCCGAGGCCAAGACGACCGCGCAGCGCTACGTGGAGCACGTCGTGTTCCACGTGAACAAGGAGGCCAAGGACGCCATCCGGGCCACGCACCGCGCGCTGCACCAGCACTTCACCCAGCTCACCGAGGAAGCGCAGTTGGAGATCAGCAAGGACATCCAGAACATCAAGCGCGTCGCCGAGCGCAGCGCCGTCGACCGCGAGGACCGGGCCCGCGAGATCCGCCGGAAGCTGGAAGAGCTGGCGCTGCTGCGCAGGCGCGCCGGGATGCTGACCGCGAACCGCATCACCGCGGCATGAGCAGGCCGGACACCCCCCAGGACGGCCTGCTGGAGCGGTCCCGCGCGCTGCTGATCCGCACGATGACGTTCTACCGGGACGACCCGCGCACCTCGGCCTGGCTGCGCGGGCGGCTGGAACGGCTCGAGCAGCCGCTGCGCATCGCGGTCAGCGGGCGGGTGAAGTCCGGGAAGTCGACGCTGATCAACGCGTTGGTGGGCCAGCACCTCGCGCCGACCGACGCCGAGGAGAGCACCCAGGTCAACACGTTCTACCAGTACGGGCCGGAACCCCGGATCACCGTGCACACCCCGCACGGGGCGGTGCAGAACGTGCCGGTGACGACGCTGGACCCGAGCACGATCCGCGACCTGCAGCGCTGGCGCCCGGACGAGGTGTCGCGACTGGTGATCGAGGCCCCCGCGCCGGGCCTGCAGGCCATCACGCTGCTGGAGACGCCCGGGGTGTCGTCCTCGGCGATGCAGGACACGGGCCGCTCGGCGCTCGCGCAGATCCTGTCCGAGGCGGACGCGCTACTCTACCTCACGCGCTACCCGCAGCAGACCGACGTGCAGTTCCTGCAGTCGGTGCACGAGTTGCAGCTCGCGCGGCGCGCGCCGATCAACACGATCATCACGTTCTCCCGCGCCGACGAGATGGGCAACGGCGGCAGCGGCGCAGTGGCGGCGGCAGAGCGGATCGCGCTGCGGTTCCGCGACGAGCCTGCGGTGCGGTCGTTCACGCAGTACGCGATCCCGGTGATCGGGCTGCTGGGGCAGGCCGCGGCCACGTTCACCGAGGCGGACCTCGCCGCGCTGGTGGCGTTGCGGCAGTTGCCGGAGAAGGCGTTGGAGACGCTGCTGCTGTCCTCCGACCGGTTCTCGAACAACCCCACGCCGGAATCGGTGCCGCCGAGCGTGCGCCAGGACCTGATGAACCGCTTCGGGCGGTTCGGCCTGGCCCAGGCGTTCACCGCGCTCGGCGAGGGCATCACGGACCACAAGCGGCTGAGCGCGACGCTGCTGGAGGCGAGCAGGCTCAACGACCTGCAGGAAGCGGTGCACCAGCAGTTCATCGAACGCCAGGACGCGCTGCGGGCGCGGTCGGTGCTGCTGGCGGTGGACATGGTGCTGCGGGCGAACCCGCGGCCCGGCGTGCAGCAGCTGCGCGGGGAGTTCGAGCGGCTGCTGTCGAACGCGCCGGAGTGGGAGGAGATGCGGCTGCTGTCGGCGTTGCAGTCCGGTCAGCTGAGCTTCCCGCGACCGCTGCAGAACGACGCGCGGCGACTGCTGGGGTCGCACGGCCCGGGCGCGGCGGCCCGGCTCGGCCAGGAACCGGACACCCTGGAGTCGATCTTGGCGGACGAGGCGGGCGCGGCGCTCGCGCGGTGGCGCGACCAGGCGGTGAACCCGCTGCACGACCGAGCCCACCGCGACGCGGTCCGCGTCGTGCTGCGCAGCTGCGAACGGCTGATCGCGTCCCGAGTCCAGCCCTGAGAACCCGCCCGTGAGCTTGCCGCGCCAAGCAAGCGACATCACCGACCATCGTCCTGTCAGCGGCGAAGCCGCTGAGCAGTGACCAGCAAAGCAACCGGCACCGCCGCGGGTTCTCAGTCGTCTTCTCGCGAGGACAGCTTTTTCCCTCGTGGCGGAGCCACTAGGGAAAAAGATCCCGCAGCGAGAAGACGACTGAGGTTCCGCCACCCGCCCCCTGCTCAGGCCAAGATCAAAGACAGCCCTGGGCCCTCGGATCCAGGTCCGGACTCGCCGGTCCGGACCTGGATCCTTGTGGTGGGAGCCGCAGTCAGCGGCCAGGGGCGCGACCGGATCGGGCGCCCCGGTTCGGGTCGGCGAGCTGGTCGCCGGTCGGTCGTGCGGCGGAACGGCAGTCCGGGCACACGCCCCAGTACACGACCTCGGCCTCGTCCACCGCGTACCCGGCGGAGTCGGACGGGGTCAGGCAGGGCGCGGCGCCGTGCACGCAGTCGACGTCCTCGGTCCGGCCGCAGCGGCGGCAGACCAGGTGGTGGTGGTTGTCGGCGGTCCTGGCCTCGAACCTGGCCGGGTGACCGGCGGGTTCGATCCTCCGCAGCAGTCCGGCCGCGGTGCACGCGCGCAGCACGTCGTAGACGGCCTGCGTGGAGACCCCGCCGAGCTCGGGTCGCACCGCGCTCACGGCTTGGTCCGCGGTCGAGTGCGGGTGCCCCGCCAGCCAGCGCAGCACCGCGACGCGGGGCTTGGTGACCCGCAGCCCGGCGTCGCGCAACCGGCTGCGGAGGGCGACCGCGTGGCCGTCCGCAGCGTCGGTGTGCCCGGTACCGGGATCGCTGTGCTGGTTCATCGCACCAGCAGTATGCCACGAACAAACTGGAACCAGTCAAAACAATGCCGGTCCGGTGTCGATCCGCGGCCGAACGCGGGTGGTCAGAGCTCCAGGGTGCGCAGCGTCCGGTGCAGCTGGTCGACCAGCGGGCGGCGGCGGGCGAGCAGCTCCGCCGCGTCGGCGTCCGGGGCGACGACGCGTTCGGGCCGCACCAGCTCGGACGCGGATTCCAAGGAGTCGAGTTCGCCGAGCGCCCGCCAACCCAGCAGCACCGCACCGAGCCCGGACCCGCCGCTGCTCTCGGCGAGTTCCAGCTCCATGCCCAGCGCCGCGGAGATCGCGGCGGCCCACACCTCGCTGCGGAACCCCCCTCCGGTCGCCCGCACGGCGCGCACGTGCGCGCCCGCGTCGTGCACGGCCTCCTTGACCAGCGCCAGCTGCTGCGCCACGCCCTCGACGACCGCGCGGGTCATCTCGGCCCGCCCGTGCGACCTGCGCAGCCCCACGAACGCCCCGGTCAGACCCGGCTCCCACCAGGGCGCCCGCTCCCCCAGCAGGTACGGCAGGGCGAGCAGCCCTTCGGCGCCCGGTTCGACGGCCAGCGCCTCGTCGAGCAGGTCGGCGACGTCGACGCCGAACGTGTCGGCCGCCCACTGCCCCACCACGGCACCGTTGCTCACCGCGCCGCCGATCACCCAGAGCCCGTCGGCGAGGGCGTAGCTGAAGGTGCGGCACGCGTCGTCGACACCGGGCCGTTCCCGCACCACCCGCAGCGCCCCGCTGGTCCCGAGCGACAGCGCGGCCACCCCCGGACTGGTGGCACCGACCCCGAGGTTCGCCAGCGGCCCGTCGCCGCCGCCGAGCACCACCGGCAGCCCCTCGGGCAGTCCGGTGGCCGCGGCCATCCGAGCCGTCAGCGGCAGCGACTCGGTCGGCGCCTTGATCTCGGGCAGCTGCTCGGCGCGGACTCCCGCCACCGCCAGCGCCGGCTCGTGCCAGTCCAGCGAGTGCATGTCCTGCAGCCCGCTGCCGGAAGCCAGCGAGTAGTCGGTCACGAACTCGTCGACGAACGCCCCGAACACGAAGTCCTTCAGCGCGCCCCAGCGCTCGACCCCGGCGGTGAGGTCGGTGCGCTGCCCGGTCAGCCAAGCGAGCTTCACCATCACCGACTGGGTGTGCACCGGCGTGCCGGTGGCCCGGTGCAGCTCGGCGGCGGCCCCGGACTCGTCGGCGCGCAGCCGCTTCGCGACCTCGGCGGCGCGGGTGTCGGCCCAGTTGAACGCCGGCGTCACCGGTTCCCCGGCCGAGTCCAGACCCACCAGGGTGTGCATCGCGGTGCTGAACGAGAGCGCCCGCACCTCGTGCCCCTGCTCGCGAGCCCAGGTCACGCATTCGGTGAGCGCCTCGATCGCCGCGTCCCGCACCTGCCGCGGGTCCTGCGTCGCCTCGCCCGTCTCGTCGGTCCGCAACGGGTAGCCGCGCTCGGTCTGGTGCAGCACCTCGGCGTCGCGGGTGGCGGCGACGACCTTCGTCGCCGTGGTGCCGAGATCAATGCCGAGAACGACCGGTGCGGAGCTCATGACCCCAACCTAACCGGGCCGGTCCCGAAAACCGGAAACCCGGTTCCAGGTCATGGCGGACGTCCGGACGAGGCCCAAAGCAAGCCGGCCAAGTCGAAGTCGAACGCATCACGCCACACCATGCGAACGCCGCCCACCTCCGGGGTGGTCCCCCAGTGATGAACCAGAACCGGTGACGATCGGAAATCGAAGCCCCCGAGATCGATCGTCGAGTAGCACGGGATCTCCGCAGCGGCGTACTCGGCGCGCTTCGTCACAAGATCCCGGTCGCGGGAGCCCGGTTCGACGATTTCGACCAGACCAAGCACGTCGGCGGCGGTCAGGTAATCGATGTTCACATCGATCAGCTCGGCGGTGGTGATCACGACGTCGGGCAGGCGCACCGTCGGCGGATCGGCCGCGGAGGTGATCAGCGGAGGTCGGTAGACGACCTCCAGCGCATCCGGAATCCGGGCCGACAGCTCGCGGCACACCTTGATGACCGCGCGCTGGTGCAGTGGACGAGACCTCAGCGGGACCGCATGCCCGTGTTGGATCTCGAAGCGGAATTCGCTCTCCGGCAAGGCGAGCCGGTGGGCGAAGGTGGGCACGTATTCGCTATGCGTCGTGTTGGTCATGCCTGATACATCGCCACCAGACGAACAGAACTTCAGACCGGCAGAAGATGAACACACGTTCGAGCGAACTGGCGTTCGACACTGAATCCGCCAGGCAAAAGAAGGGCGCCTTCCTCCCGGCCAGGAGGAAGGCGCCCGTCAGCGAGGTCGCGAGGTCACTTCACCAGCGTCTCGGCGATCTCGTAGGTGTTCAGCGCCGCACCCTTGCGCAGGTTGTCCCCGCACACGAAGAAGTCCAGCGTGTTCGTGAAGTCCAGCGCCTGGCGCACCCGCCCGACGTAGGTCGGGTCGGCACCGACGACGGCCGCCGGCGTGGGGAACTCCAGCTTGTCCGGGTCGTCCTGCAGGACGATCGAGGACTGCGCCTCGAACACCCGGTGCGCCTCGGCCACGCTCACCTCGCGCTCGAAGACCGCGTGCACGGCCAGCGAGTGCGTGGTCACCACGGGAACCCGCACGCAGGTCGCGGAGACCTTCAGCTCCGGGATGCCCAGGATCTTGCGGGACTCGTTGCGGACCTTCAGCTCCTCCGAGGTCCACCCGTCGTCCTTGCGCGAACCGGCCCACGGCACCACGTTCAGCGCCAGCGGCGCCTTGAACGGCGTCTCCTCCGGCAACCCGGCGGCGGCCAGCGCCTCGGCGACGTCGCCGCCGCGCGCGCCGACCTGCTTGCCCGCCAGCGCCTCGATCTCCGCGTGGAGCCGGTCGATGCCTTCCTGACCGGCGCCGGAAGCGGCCTGGTAGGAGGACACGACGAGCTCCTTGAGCCCGAACTCGCGGTGCAGCGCACCCAGCGAGGCCATCATGGACAGCGTCGTGCAGTTCGGGTTCGCGATGATGCCGCGCGGCCGCTCGTGCACCTTCTCCGGGTTGACCTCCGGCACCACCAGCGGCACCTCGGGGTCCATCCGGAACGCGCCCGAGTTGTCCACGGCGATCGCGCCGCGCTCGACGGCGATCGGCGCCCACTCCGCGGAGATCTCGTCCGGCACGTCGAACAGCACGATGTCCACGCCGTCGAACGCCTCCGGGGCGAGCTCGACGACGGTGCTCTCCTGCCCGCGCACGGTGATCTTCTTGCCCGCCGAGCGCGCGGAGGCGATCAGCCGGATCTCGCCCCACGGCACGGAGTCGCGGTTGTTGATGATGTCGATCATCACGGTGCCGACGGCGCCGGTGGCGCCGACGATCGCAACGGTGGGAGCCATCAGCGACCACTCCCCGCGTACACGACCGCCTCTTCGTCGCCACCGAGCTCGAAGGCGCCGTGCAGCGCGCGCACCGCGTCCTCCAGCTGGGTGTCCCGGATCAGCACCGAGATGCGGATCTCCGAGGTGTTGATGATCTCGATGTTCACGCCCGCGTTGGACAGCGCCTCGCAGAACGTCGCCGTCACCCCGGGGTGCGAGCGCATCCCCGCGCCGACCAGCGACACCTTGCCCACGTGGTCGTCGTAGACGACCTCTTCGAAGCCGACCTCGGACTTGATCTTCTCCAGCTCGGCGACCGCCTCGGCGCCGTTGTCGCGCGAGACCGTGAACGTGATGTCGGTGCGCCCGGAGCTGCTGCCCGAGACGTTCTGCAACACCATGTCGATGTCGACCTCGGCGTCGGCGACCACGCGGAAGATCTTCCCCGCGACGCCTCGGTTGTCCGGCACACCGCGCACGGTGACCTTGGCCTCCGACCGGTCGTGCGCGACGCCGGTGATCATCGCCTGTTCCACGGAAAGGTCCTCCACTGAGCCGGAAATGAGCGTTCCGGGCTTGGGTGAGTACGACGAGCGGACGTGCAGGGTGACGCCGTAGCGGCGGGCGTACTCGACCGCGCGCAGGTGCAGCACCTTCGCGCCGGTCGCGGCCAGCTCCAGCATCTCCTCGTAGGTGACGTGCTCCAGATGCTTCGCGTCCGGCACGATCCGCGGGTCGGCGGTGTAGACACCGTCGACGTCGGTGTAGATCTCGCACACGTCGGCGTTCATGGCGGCAGCGACGGCGACCGCCGTCGTGTCCGACCCGCCGCGGCCGAGCGTGGTGATGTCCTTGGTGTCCTGCGCGACGCCTTGGAAACCGGCGACGAGCACCACCTGCCCCTCGGCGAGCGCTTCCTGTACTCGACCTGGGGTGACGTCGATGATCCGCGCGTTCTGGTGCGCCGAAGTGGTGATCACCCCGGCCTGCGAACCGGAGAACGAGCGGGCCTGCTCGCCGAGCGCCTCCACGGCCATCGCGACGAGCGCGTTCGAGATCCGTTCCCCCGCGGTGAGCAGCATGTCCAGCTCACGCTCCGGCGGGGCCGGGTTGACCCGCTGGGCCAGGTCGAGCATCTCGTCGGTGGTGTCACCCATCGCCGAGCACACGACGACCACGTCATTGCCCGCTTTGCGGGTCTCCACGATGCGTTCGGCGACCTTTTTGATCCGGTCGGCACTTTCCAGCGAGGAACCGCCGTACTTCTGGACGACGAGCGCCACGTGAAACTAACCTCCTCGCGCCGTTCCTCGGGTATGGGTGCCCGGAGGAAGCGGTCGTCCCGGGTGCGGGGGTTGTCCCACACTGACGCCGGTGGACGAAGAGCACCAGCGCGGTCACACCGAGTCGATCGGCGTGCCGGGGAGCCCCGCGACCAGCGAGAAGCAGCTTCGACCTGGCTGGTCGAGCGGTCCGTGCCTGGTCGCTCCGCTGCTGCGCCAGCCTACCGAACCGTTACCGCCCAGACCCATAGCCGTGACTGACGACTAACCTGTCAGGCCGGTTTGTCGACAAGGGCGGAGGAGCGGTTTGTCCACCACTCCGGAGGCCGTCGGGCCGCATCGTTCCCGAGGCGGGAACATGGCCGACGACCAGCAAGAACGTCCCGTCGAACGGTGGTGGGAACGGGCCCGCGACGGGGCCGAGGACCTGGGTGCCCGGTGGGCCTTCCTGACACCCGGTGTGGTTTACCTCGCAATCCGCCTGTTCGGGCTGCTGGTGCTCGCCTGGCTGTCCGCGGCCAACGACGAAGCGCTGTCGGACAACCTCAGCGCGTGGGACGGCGAGTGGTACCTGGAGATCGCTTCGCACGGCTACGGCGGCGTCGCGAACAGCATGGTCGACGGGCACGGGAACCGGAATCCGGAGACGCCGCTGGCGTTCTTCCCCGGCTACCCGCTGCTGGTGCAGCTGCTCGACGTGGTGCCGGGGATCAGCCTGGCCGGGTCCGCGGTCACGGTGAGCCTCATCGCGGGGATCGTCGCCGCCTACGGCCTGTTCCGCATCGGGCGCTCGGTGGGCGGTACCGCGGGCGTGGGGCTGCTGCTGGTGGTGCTGTTCGCGGCCTCGCCGATGGCGGTGACGCTGTCGATGGCGTACTCGGAGGCGCTGTTCTGCGCGCTGGCCGTGTGGGCGCTGGTCGGGGTGCTGGAGCGGAACTGGCTGCCCGCCGGGTTGTGCTGCGCGGCTTCCGGCCTGGTGCGGCCGACGGCGACGGCGTTGATCGGCGTGGTGGGGCTCGCGGCGCTCGTCGCGCTGTACCAGCGCAAGGACGGCTGGTGGCCGCTGCTGGGCGCGGTGCTCGCCCCATCGGGCATGGCGCTGTACCTGGGCTGGGTGGCGGTGCAGACCGGTTCGCTGGGCGGCTACTTCGCGTTGCAGCAGCGCGGCTGGTCCACGGCGTTCGACGGCGGCGTGGCCACCGGCAAATTCATGATCGAGTCGTTGACGCAGTACAAGTCGGTGCTGGAGACGTTCACCGTCTGGATCGTGCTGGCCGCGCTGGTGCTGCTGGTGCTGTGCATCCGCTCCCGGATGCCGTGGCCGCTGGTGCTGTTCGCGTTCGCGGTGCTGGCGATGGATCTCGGCTCGGACGGGCTGATGTACTCGAAGGTGCGGCTGATGCTGCCCGCGTTCCCGCTGCTGATCCCGGTGGCGATCGGGCTGGCGCACCGGCGGGCCACGACGGCGGTGTGCTCGGCGGTGCTGCTGGTGTGCTTCGGCGCCTGGTTCGGGGCGTATTCGCTGACGGCGTGGGAGTACGCGATCTGAGCCGCCGCCGGTGCCGCTCCGCTCGGCGGAGCGGCTGACCCCTGCGAGCCGCGATGGAAGGATCGAGTCGTGACCGAGGATTTCGAGGTACCGGACGGGAAGCGGGCGGAGTCGTCCGTCCCGCTGCATCCGCTGCTGGCGGCCCGCTGGAGCCCGCGGGCGCTGGATCCGGACGCGGAGCTCGACGACGCGCGGTTCCGGGCGCTGTTCGAGGCGGCGCGCTGGGCGCCGTCCTGGGGCAACACGCAGCCCGCGCGGTACTTGGCCGGACGCCGTGGCGAGGCGACGTTCGACCGGATCCACGGCACGCTCTCGCGCGGCAACCGGGGCTGGGCGGAGTCGGCGTCGGCGCTGGCGATCGGCGTGGCCCGGACCCTCGACGACGAGGGCGAACCGCTGCCCTACGGCGAGTACGGCGTGGCGCTGGCGACGCAGAACCTGGTGCTGCAGGCGGTTGCGGAGGGTTTGGTGGCGCATCAGATGGCCGGTTTCGACCGGGACGCGGTGCGCGCCGAGTTCGACGTCCCGGCGGGCTTCGATCCGGTGGTGGCGATCGCGATCGGCCTGCCCGGATCGGCCGAGGGGTTGCCGGACCGGTTGCAGGAGAAGGAACGCGCTCCCCGCTCCCGGCGAGCGCTGGCGGAGCTGGTGTTCACCGACCGGTGGGGCGCTCCGCGCTTCTGAGGCGACCGGTTGCGCGTGGCCGTTCACCTGACATTTCCCACGGGAATCCGCGAACCCCATCACCCCCGTGACGTGGGAGGACGACCCGTCCGGCGGTGTTCATCGACGTTTCGCCAACTGGACGGGGCAGTGACGCGCAGTCGATCAATGCGGTATGAATCTCACTCGTGTGGACGAGCACGAGAGTGGCGGCGGAGGCGCTGGACCGCGCCGACGAGCTCGCCACCCTGCGCGCCCGCTACGCGCTGC
Organism: Saccharopolyspora gloriosae; assembly: GCF_014203325.1. Taxonomy (NCBI): domain Bacteria; kingdom Bacillati; phylum Actinomycetota; class Actinomycetes; order Pseudonocardiales; family Pseudonocardiaceae; genus Saccharopolyspora; species Saccharopolyspora gloriosae. The sequence goes on from NZ_JACHIV010000001.1 coordinate 6,252,969, forward strand.
CCGGCGGGATGATCCGGGTCGACGGCACCAGCGGCGGCCTGCGCCCGAGGTCGACGTCCGCGCGGCTGCGGGAGTTCGTGGAGCACCGCTGGGACCACACCGGCTGGCCGCAGGTCGACGACGGCCTGCGCAGGCAGGCGCGGCTGGCCGCGTCCGCCGTGGCGCCGCTGATCGGGGCGCTGCCCGCGGAGGTCGCGGTCGCCGATTCGACCTCGATGAACCTGTTCAACGCCCTGCGCTCGGCCGCCGCGCTGCGCCCGCAGCGGCGGGTGCTGGCGATCGGGCGGAACTGCTTCGCCGCGGACCACTACCTGGCGCGTTCGGCCGCCGACTTCGCGGGCTGCACGCTGCGGATGGTCGACGACGTGGCCGAGCTGCCCGCGCTGCTCGACGAGCAGGTCGCGGTCCTCGCGATGTCGCACGTCGACCCGCTCTCCGGCGCGGTGCGGGACGCGGCGGCGATCACCGCGGAGGCGCATCGCCACGGCGCGCTGTCGTTGTGGGACCTGAGCCATTCCGCCGGCGCGGTGCGGGTCGACCTGCGGGCGTGGGAGGCGGACTTCGCCGTCGGCTGCGGCTACCGCTACCTCGGTGGCGGTTCCGGGGCTCCGGGCTATTCGTTCACCTCGCAGCAGCGGCGGGAGGAGCTCGCGGCGGTGCAGCGGTGCGGCACGTCGTTCCCGGCGATGCCGCCGACGTTCGCGATCTCGGACCTGCGCGCCGGGCTGGCGGCGCTGGGCGGCGCGACGCCCGCCGCGCTGGCGACGAAGTCGGCGGGACTGGCCACCTACTTCCTGCGCTGCCTGCGGGAACTGCCCGCGGACGTCGCACCGGTCCCGGTGACGGAGGGCTCCCGCGGCGCCCACGTCTGCGTGACCCACCGCCACGCCCACTACGTGGCCCAGGAACTGCTGTCCCGCGGCGTCATCGTGGACCTCGCCGAGCCCACCACTATGCGGTTCAGCTTCGCACCGACCTGGCTTCGCTACGTCGACGTGTGGGAGGCCGCCGACCAGTTGCGGGCCGTCCTGCAGGACCTCGCGGAACGCGTGCGCCCGTGAGCGCGTTCCGCATCCGGTTCCGGTGGCGCAGCCTCAGCGGACGAGCGGGTCCGAGGGCGCGGGCACGGGTCTTCGAACTGGCCGCGGTGGACTGCTTCGCGGACCGCCCGCGGGATCGCGCGAGCGCGGAGATCCCGCTCAGGACACGACTTCGGTGTAGACGTCGGTGAGGCGGTTGCGGAGGGTGTGAGCGGGCGCGTCCGGCTGGATGCGCAGCTGGCGGGCGGCGGTGCGCATCGTCGAGACGATGCGCTGGGTGTGCTCCAGCCGCAGGTCGTCGCCGCCGCGCTCGATCAGCAGCGCGCGTTCGGTCGCGGCGTCCACCAGCCGTTCCAGCACGATGATCGACGGCCACCACACTTCGGCGGCGCGTCCGACCGAGGCGGGCTCCATCAGCTGCTGCTGCAGCGCGGTCCGCAGGTCCGACAGCTCCCGGTAGGTGCGGCGGCGCAGCGCGGACCGGCCCTGGACCCGCCCGGCCATGGACAGCGACACGTACTCGGAGACGGTGTCCACCGCGTCGGCGAGCCTGCCCGCCAGCGCCGGGCTCCGTCCCGGCGGCCACATCAGGTAGCCGATGACGAGCACCAGCACGCAGCCGAGCAGCGAATCCACCAGGCGCACCCGGGGCAGCTGGTCCACGAACAGGTCGCTCTGGTGCATCTGCAGCAGCACGATCATCGTGACGACCATGGTGAACAGCCCGTAGTGCCTGCTCAGCGCCTCGGGGACGAACGCGGCGACCAGCACCGTCGCGATCGCGAGCCCCCACCCGGACGGCACCGCCAGCATCACGAGTCCGGCGATGAGCACGCCGACCAGCGAGCCGATGCCGCGCAGCACGGTGCGGGCGAACACGGACCCGGAGTTCGGCTTGAGCACCAGCGCCACGGTCATCGCGATCCAGTACGAGTTCTGGAACTGCAGCGCGATCCCGATGCCTTCGGCGACCGACAGGCACAGCACCATGCGCAACGTCAGCAGCCACCCGGTGCGGCCGATGCTGATGTTGCTGCGCCACAGCCGCAGGCGCTCCCACGCGCCGAGCCGTTCCCGGTAGTCCGGCAGGTCTGCGTCCTTGGCGCGGCGCCAGGAGTCGATGAGGTCGGCGAGTCCCTGGTCCAGCGCGTGCACCATGATCGAACCGGAGGCGGCGGGCCGGTAGTGCGGCACGGTCGTGCCGTCCCGCACGCAGCGCGCGACGGTGCGCATCGCCTCCAAGGTGGGTTCGGCGGGCCGGATCCGGGCGTGCGCGAGCGCCACCGACGCCTCCACGACGGGGGTGGCGCGGGTGAGGATCACGTACAGCCGGTCGTGCACCCGGCTGCGGGAGATGGAGGCACCGCCGACGAGGATGTCGTGGGCGTTGTCGAGCGCCTTCGTGAGGTCCTGCCGAGCGGTGATCGCGGCATCGGTCCCGGCGGCGTCGAACAGCCGCAGCAGCGCCTCGAAGACCCGCGCGACCGCGCCCCGCGCCGGGGCGGACCGGCGGAACGGCCAGGTCGCGGCGACCATCACCAGCAGCAGGACCTCGCCGGCGACGAACCACGCGATCTGCTCCCCGACGGGGATGCCCGCCGTGACGTGCCCGGTGGCCACGACGCAGAACGTGAGCATCTGGGCGCCCGCCGCCGCGCACAGGTCGTTGACGCGGCTGGAGAGCACGGACGGGATCGCGACCGCGACGACCACCACGGCCGCCCACAGCGCCGTCGGGGCCAGCGCTCCCGCGGCGAACCCGAACCCGCCGCTGAGCACGGTGAGCCCGACGCGGCGGATCCGGTACCGGTAGGAGCCGGTGAGGTCGGAGAAGCTGGCGCACAGCGCGCCGACGGAGACGAGCACCGCTTCGTCGAGCCGGTCGAACGCGATGCCCGCGAGGGTGGGGCCGCCGATGCCGAGGGCGGCGGCCACGATGCGGGTCCAGTCCAGCGGCAGCGGAGCCGGGCGCAGCATCCGGAACAGCCACGCGGGCAGCAGCGCGTGCGAGTACCTGGTGGGTGCGGCGAGCGTTTCGGTCCGTGTCACGCACATCCCTCTCGCTGGTGGGGAATCCGCGCTCCACGCCGAGCGGCTGAGTGCGTGCATTGTCACGCCACTTCGCCACCGGTGGTTCAGCTCAGTGCAAGCATCACACGTTGCGGTGCATCACATCACCGGGTCGGGGTCAGCCGAAGGCCCTGATGATCCGGACCGCGATGGAGGTGATGATCAACCAGAACACCGCGGCGATGCCGAAGTTCACCAGCACGGCCAGTTGCGGGTTCTCCGGCGTGAACAGGTTCGAGAACCCGAGCGCGAGCGGCTGGGACCAGTCGGCCACGAAGCGGGTGATCCCGTTGTCCGGATTGGCGCCGCCGACCGTGAGCACCACGTGCACGGTGAGCACCAGCGCGGCGAGGGTGCCGATCCAGCGGACCACCGAGGCGAGCACTCCGACGACCTGCGCGCGGGTCTTCGCCCAGTCGTACGACTTGCGCAGCCGCCGTCGCCCGCCGCCTGCCCGGTCGCCGTCCTGCTCACCGACGGTCGTTCCACCGACGTTCTCCGACATGCCCGGAAGTGTGACACGCGACAACCCCCGAGAACTACCGCCGGGTAGCTCCCGTAGCTGGCTCGTGACCTGCCGCTCACCGAGCGCATCCGGGCCGGTGCTCAGCCGAACACGCGGGCCAGGAGGCTGGCCACCAGGACCCAGAACGCGGCGGCCAGGCCGTAGTCGAACAGCAGCTGGAGCTGGGCGTTGGTCGTCTGGATCAGGCCGGGGAAGAACAGCGCCAGCGGCTCGGCGGCGCCGCGCACCGAATCGGCCAGCCCGTTCTCGCTGGGCAGGTGGAACAGCACCAGGACGATGTGCAGCACCAGGATGACGGCGAGCAGGAAGCCCGCGCCGTTGATCAGGGTGGCGACACCGGAGCGCCCCTTTTTCGCAGCCATGATCCCCAGTCTGCCCTCCCCGGCGACCAGGCCATTCCGCCGCATGGCGGTCGCTGCCGACCCAGCATGTGGGATAGCGGGTTGCGTCCCGGGCACCTCGTGCGGTTAACCTGGCGGACGTGGCACGCGTTCTCCTGCTTCGCCGCCGCGACGGGGTCAGTTAGACCGGCCCCTCGTCGCGGGGTAGCAACCTGTCGGTCGTCTGGTTCGAATTCAGACACCCACCAGCAGGAGACAACGCAGATGACTTCCGCGCAGGAACCGCAAGCACCGTTCGCGGGCAAGGTTCGCACCCCGTCCCGCCCGGCCCCTGCCGATCAAGCTCCGTGGAACCCGCAGCGCGGTTCCTCGATGCCCGTTCACCGCTACCGCCCGTTCCACGAGCTGGTCGAAGACGTATCGCTGCCGGACCGCACCTGGCCGGACCAGCGCATCACCCGCGCCCCGCTGTGGTGCGCGGTCGACCTGCGCGACGGCAACCAGGCTCTGATCGACCCGATGTCGCCCGCCCGCAAGCGCCGCATGTTCGACCTGCTGGTCAAGATGGGCTACAAGGAGATCGAGGTCGGTTTCCCGGCGGCGAGCCAGACGGACTACGACTTCGTCCGCGAGATCATCGAGGACGGCGCGATCCCCGAGGACGTGCGCATCCAGGTGCTGACGCAGTGTCGCCCGGAGCTGATCGAGCGCACCTTCGCCTCGTTGGAGGGCGCGCCGCGCGCCATCGTGCACGTCTACAACTCGACGTCGATCCTGCAGCGCCGCGTGGTGTTCCGCGAGGAGCGCGAGGGCATCAAGAAGATCGCCAAGATGGGCGCCGAGCTGGCGTTGGAGTACGCGAGCAAGTACTCCGACACCGACTTCCGCTTCCAGTACTCCCCCGAGTCCTACACCGGCACCGAGCTGTCCTACGCCGCCGAGGTGTGCGACGCGGTCACCGAGATCTGGCAGGCCACCCCGGACAACCCGGTGATCCTGAACCTGCCGGCGACGGTGGAGATGGCCACGCCGAACGTCTACGCGGACTCCATCGAGTGGATGCACCGGAACCTGGCGCGCCGCGACTCGGTGATCCTGTCGCTGCACCCGCACAACGACCGCGGCACCGGCATCGCCGCCGCCGAGCTGGGCTACCAGGCGGGCGCCGACCGCATCGAGGGCTGCCTGTTCGGCAACGGCGAGCGCACCGGCAACGTGGACCTGGTGGCGCTGGGCATGAACCTGTTCAGCCAGGGCGTCGACCCGCAGATCGACTTCTCGGACATCGACCACGTCAAGCGCACCGTGGAGCACTGCAACCAGCTGCCGGTGCACGAGCGCCACCCGTGGGGCGGCGAGCTCGTCTACACCGCGTTCTCCGGCAGCCACCAGGACGCCATCAACAAGGGCCTGGAGGCGGTCCGGGTCGAGGCCGAGCGCGCGGGCGTCGACGTGGCCGACAACGAGTGGGAGGTCCCGTACCTGCCCATCGACCCGAAGGACGTCGGCCGCAGCTACGAGGCCGTGATCCGGGTGAACTCGCAGTCCGGCAAGGGCGGCGTCGCGTACGTGATGAAGAGCGAGCACCAGCTGGACCTGCCGCGCAAGCTGCAGATCGAGTTCTCGAAGCTGGTGCAGGCCCGCACGGACTCCGGCGGCGGCGAGGTCTCGCCGGACGCGATGTGGCAGGTGTTCTCCGAGGAGTACCTGGAGCCGCGCACCCCGCTGGAGCTGGTCTCCCGCTCCCTCAGCGGCGAAACGGGCCACGAGACGGTGACGGCGAAGGTCGTCGTGGACGGCACCGAGCAGGAGATCACCGGCTCCGGCAACGGCCCCATCGCCGCGTTCGTGGACGCGCTGAGCACCATCGGCCACGACGTGCGCGTCATGGACTACAACGAGCACGCCCTCACCGCGGGCGACGACGCGCGCGCCGCGTCCTACCTGGAGTGCGCCGTCGGCGACGAGATCTTCTGGGGCGCGGGCATCGACACCTCCACCGTCACGGCTTCGCTGCGCGCGGTCGTCTCGGCGGTGAACCGGGCCCACCGGTGACCACCGGCTGAACCCCTCCGCGAGGAAGAGCCGCGCCCGCACCCGGAAACGGGGTGCGGGCGCGGCTTTTCGAGGTAGATCGCTCCGCTGAGACTGTCCAGGTATACGACCGGGTCGTACAAGGTCGCGAAGTCGAGCATGGTGAACGCGGTGCCCATCGCGGTGTGGGTAGCCAACGCGGCGATCTTCGGGAGCGGGCCGGATGCGGACGAAAGCGCTCACCGGCAAGCCGAGCACCGCGGGGGGAAACGAGTTCTGCCTGTGCCGCCCCGCTTGAGAGCCCTTCCGGCCTGCGCGTCCCGCTCACGGGCCTGGGCGGCGGTGGGGTGAACGGATCTCCCCTGCGGTGGCGGAACTTCGAGCGCGACATCCTCGTGTCCTCGGTGGCCTGCGCGGCCTTTCCAGCGGACGACTTTCAAACTAGTTTTAAAGTATGGCTGCCACGGTCGAAACACCATTCTCCGAGCTGATCAACCACCCGAAGGCCACGCTCGCGAAGCTCGACACCCATCCGGCTCACACGATGCGCCTGCGCCGCCGCGGCGACGAGGACCTGATGTTGACCACAGCCGCCCATGCCGCGCAGGAGACCGAGCTGGTCTCGGCGACCACGCGCATGTTCGTCGCCATGATGCGGCACGACAAGGCGGCGCTGAGCCTGCTGGTGGACGTCGTTCCCGAAGCCTTCCCCTGGGTGCGCTTCCTGCCCGCCGAAGACGTCCGAGCCTTTGTCGTGGAGCTGGTGGAAACTCTGCGCGCAGCTGAATCGGTCGACAACCACGCCCCGGTTGTCCAGGTCATCACGGAATGGCGGCACACCGCCGAGGTACACGCCGACCCCGAGCTGTTCTCACAGCTGACCAATGATGCCGAAGACCACGGTACGGCGACCATCCCTCCGGGCGCATGAACCAGACGAGGCGCAAGCACCGAGTCGCTCCCCCTGCTGGGCCGGACAAGTGGGAGGTCCGTTGCGGAGACAACAAGGCAGGAAAGGGCTGGGACGAACTGCGCCAGGCCGCGCCGGCCAATACCCGGTGGGCTTGGGAGCAGATGAGCTCTGCTCCCGCGCCGTCGCCGCCGACACCGCGCCACCATCCCATGAAGGGATCACTGCGAACCGGCACGTTCGAGGGTCGAACGCTGCCGCTGTGGCAGCTCGAGGTCACCGGGGCCGCCCGGGTCTGGTACCTGCTGGACGTGGATCGGGCGACCGTGTGGGTCGTCGGTGCGGGCACCGCGCACCCGAAGGCGACCGAGTGATGATCAGGAGTCCGGGCGGCGGTGGGCGCCGACTCCTCTGGGGTCGACGAGGTCGCGGAGGTCGCGGCCGCCGGGTTCGAAGGTGGGGAGACTGCCGACGAGGATCGTCTCGCCCGGGGTGAACGGATCTCCCTTGCGGTGGCGGAACTTCGAGCGCGGCATCCTCGTGTCCATGATGGACAGGCCGGTCAGCCAGGCGGAGAGGCCGCGGTGGTTCGCGGTGCACCACACCGCGATCGCGGTGCCCGCGATGAAACCGGCCGCCACCCGGTTCAGCTCGCCCGGACCGAGGTCGGCGAAGCCGATCAGCAGCACGTACTGACCGCTGCCGAACAACAACCGGATCAGCAGCCGCGCCTTGCCGGGCAGCGCACCGTCGGGCAGCGCCGGTCGCAGCAGCACCGCGCGCTGCCCCAGCGTGCCGCCGCTGCCGATCAAGGTCGGCACCAGCAGCACCAACGCCCCCGGCAGCCAGGCGTTCAACACGGCCCGCGCGGGCTCCGGCAGCGCCACCGACGGCGACGCCCCGGTGGTCAGGACCAGCACCGCCACGGCCGCGCCGTGCAGCGCGGCGCCGGTCAGCGTCACCGCCGCCGCATCGCAGGCCATGCCCAGCAAGCGGCGTCCCGGCGTCACCCGGCGCGGCGTGAGCGGGCGCTCAGGGGGCTTCCCGCCGACCAGTTCCAGCACCGGCGTCAGCAGCAGGCCGAACGCGGCGCCCGCCGTGTTCATCAGCAGGTCGTCCACGTCGAACAGCCGGTACGCGCACGGGTAGAGGAACCAGACCCCGGTGAGCTGCGTCGACTCGATCAGCAGCGAAGCGCCGAACCCGACCGCGATCGTCCCGAACCGGCCGAACCGGAACAGGTGCCGCACGAACATGCCCAGCGGCACGAACAGCGCCACGTTCAGCAGCGCCTGCCCCACCATCTGGTCCCGCACCAGCGCACCCGCACCCCAGCTGGCGGCGCGGACGTCGTCGAGGAAGTGCAGCGGAACCAGTTGCGGCGCGTACTCGTCGGTGGCGCAGAAACCCGGCGACACCTCGGGAAGCGGCAGCAGGGTGTAGGTCATCAACGCCCAGCAGTGCACGACGAAGCCGAGCACGACCACCAACCTGCCGACGCCGATGTCGCCGCGCCAGCGGTATTCGCGAGCCACGAACGGGACGAACAGCAGCACCGCCAGCAGGACGCCGAACACGATCGCCGTCACCGCGGGCGTCACCCGGTCGATCAACTCCACTCCTCGAAAAACTCGGCGCCTGGCGGAGGGCGCTCGCTCGGCCGGGCGCCCGGCATTCTGCGCCGCCCCACCATTTCGCACCGTGCGCCGAGATCCCATCCATCCGTGTCGAATGACGCAATCCCGCCGCCGACCGCAGTGCGCGCACACCCGATCACCCTCCGCAGGAATTCACGTCGTCGCTGGCAGGAGCGTCGGAATTCGCATTTTCGAGCGGGCGCGGGGAGCCGGATCATGCATAGCGCGGCGAGACGCCGAACAGCGCAACATTCGATTCGCGGAATCCGCCTTCCGGACTACCGGTACCGCCGGGCGGACCGTCCCCACCGGCGCATCCACTCAACTAAAGGAGGTAGTCGCGGACGATCATGAAGGGCGAAAATGCCATCGCAGCAAAAGGTTGCTGTGATCAGACTCACCCCTGGGGATATTCGGGAGAGCGGCCGGTGGGCCTCCGGCCTGTCGGGGCCGGCCGCTTTCCCAGCGCGACGCTCCGGGTCGCCCGCCCGGCCGGTTCGCGAAGTTGATCACGATTGCCACCCGATCGGTCCACGCCACTTGTCGCTTCCCGCCGCGCGCGGTTCAGTCGTCCTTTGCCGCACTGGCTCCCGGATCAAGCCCGAGGTGGACTGGACGACATGCTGCCGACCGACGACCACAGCGAAGACCTCCGATGGCGGATTCCCTGCCGTGACTCGGGGGGCGAGAATCGCACCGTGTCGGTCCTGGTCATGGGCGATCGGGTGGCCGTCGTGCTCCCACCCGGCGACACGCTGATCTTCGACGCGGACGAGGCGGACGATTTCGCGGCGCTGCTGGACAAGGTGTCGACCTTCACCGAACCGTCCGCCTGAACCCGCGGGAGCGCTCATGGCCCTGATCGACGCGGACCTGAGCTTCGACCCCCGCGACCCGTACTTCCCGCTGCCCGGTGAATCCGGCGACGTCCGCTGGGCCGTGCAGATCTTCACCACCGGCAACGGGTACGCCCTCGACCCCGCGAGCACCCGGTTCCACGACGGGCACCTGCGCTGCGACCGGCTCGCGCTGCTCGGCGGGCAGCGCACCGCCGAAGGCGGTGCCGACATCGACGTGCACCGGCGCGGCGACCGCGTCGAGTGGTCCATCGCCGTCCGGCACGCGGAACCGGTGAAAGCGGTGAAGCTGCTGCTCGCCGGGCTCGGCGACCTGCCGTGGTGGGCGGCGAACACCGGACGCGGGCAGGAGCACGGCGCCGGCGGACGGCGCTTCCAGCTCGACTACCCCGGCCCGGACTGGGCGACGCCCTGGGCGGCGAGCGGCGAAGTGACGCTGAGCGTGCGCGATCCGCTGGTGCGGCGCCAGATCCTGCACGTGCACCGGCCGGCCTACGCGCCCGGCAGGATCGTCGAGCTGGTGCACGTGCCCGCCGCCTCCGCGCGAACGCCCCGGTACCAGGTGCCGCCGATCCTGCTGCGCCGCAACGTGTCCGTCCCCGACGACGACCTCGACGAGCACCTGTCCTTCGTGGAACGCGCGCACCGGCTGCAACCGTGGGAGCGGCGCCGCGACGTGCCGGACTGGCTGCGGGACGTCGCGCTGGTCGTCACGCTGCACGGCCAGCACTGGACGGGGCACGTGTTCAACACCTTCCCCGCCATGGCCGAGGCGCTGCGCTTCGTCACCGGGCACATCGAGCCGCACCGGGTGCTGGCGTACCTGCCCGGCTGGGAAGGCCGCTACTACCACGACTACCCGCGCTACCGGCCCGGCGCGGACCTCGGCGGGGAGCGGGGGTTCCACGAGCTCACCGACGCCGCCCGCGCGCTCGGGGTGCGGCTGATGCCGATGTTCGGCGGCCACGGGGCCAACGTCGCGCAGTACGCGGATTGGCGGAGCTCGGTGTTCCAGAACGACACCGGGCGCTACGTGGAGCTGCTCAACCGGCCCGACTGGGACGGGGACCGCACCGGCGAAGGCGATCAGGTCTTCCTCAACCCCGGCGAGCCGGGATTCCGGTCGCACCTGGTCGATTCCGTGTCGGCGATCGTGCGGGAGTTCGGCGTGGACGCGGCGTTCTTCGACACCGTCGGCTACTGGTTCAACGATCCGCGGTACGAGCTGGTGGACGGCTACCGGCGGCTCGCGGGGGAACTCCGGCGGCGGCACCCGGAGCTGCTGCTGGCGGCGGAGGGCTGGTGGGACGCGTTGTCAGGCCTCTTCCCGCTGAGCCAGCAGTGGTTCGGCGTGGACCGGGACCTGCGCACGCCGCAGGTGCTGACGCGGTACGCGCGCACCACCGGCCACCTCGCGGAGGGCACTCCGGGGCCGGGCAGCACCGGGGTGCACGAGAAGGGGTTCGTGCCGCGGCCCGCGGACGTGGCGCGTCCCGGCCACATCCCCGTCGTGAGCATCGCCGGGGACACCCTCCCCGACCACGCCCCCGAGGTGGCCGCCATCGCCCGCTGGGCCCGCGAGCACGGCGCACCCTGATCCGCGACCGCGCTCGGGTGACCCCGCAATTTCGCGAGAAATTGAACACCCCCGCGTGCCGGACCGACCACCAGGCAGAAGATCACCCCAGCTCAGAAGCGAAACCTCGGCTTCGGTGAGCGGCGGCGCCGCGTTCGGGTGATTCGACTTCTCGCGAAATCTCGCGACTCGTCCCCAGCCGTTCAGGTGGTGATGGCCGTGGATTCGGCGCGGAGGGCCGCGAGGACCGCGTGCACGGCGGGACGGCCGGAGCCACCTCGGCGGGTGAGGGCCTCGACGTTGCGACCGGCGCGCACGCCCGCGAGCGGGCGCATCACCAGGTTCGGGTTCTCCACCAGGTAGCGCGGCAGCAGGGCCACGCCGTGTCCGGCGGCCACCAGCGCCTCGGTGATGCGGAAGTCGTTGACCCGTTGCACCACCTCCGGCCGCGTCCCGGTGCGCACCGCGAGCGAACGCAGCACGTCGTCCACGGGGAACCCGACGTTGACGCCGATCCACGGCTCCCCCGCCAGTTCCGTGAGCTCCACCCGCGCGTTCCCGGACAACCGGTGTCCCGGCGGCAGCGCCACGTCCAGCGGTTCGCGGTAGAGCGAAGTGATCTCCGCGCGCCCCGCGTCGAACGGCGGCGCGTGATCATCCCGGTGGGTCACGACCACGTCGAAGTCCGCGAGCAGCCCCGGAACCTCGGCCGAGGTCATGTCGACGTCGCGGAACTCCAGGCGCAGCTGCGGCTCGGCCGCGAGCCGCCGCAGCAGTCCGGGCAGCACCAGCAGCGCGCCGGACGGGAACATCGCCAGCCGCACCGTGCCGCGCGGCGCGGACCGGAAGCTGTTGAGCTCCGCGTCCATCCGGTCCATCGCGGCGAGCACCTCGTCGGCCCTGGTCACCAGCGCCCAGCCCGCGTCGGTGAGCCGCAGCCCCCGCCCGGCGGGTTCGGTCAGCGGCACGCCCGCCTCCGCCTGCAGCGCCCTGATCTGCTGGGAGACGGCGGAGGGCGTGTAGTCCAGCGCCTTCGCGACCGCGGTCACCGTTCCCCGATCGGCCAGCTCGCGCAGCAACCGCAACCTCCGCACTTCCATGAAGCAAAGCTACATGGATGGTGCAGACAATATTGCTTGTCCTTCACAGAACAGCCGAGCACGCTCGCAAGCGTGAACGCCAGAGACCGTCTCCTCGCCGTGTTCGTGGCCGTGCTGTGGGGGATCAACTTCATCGCCATCGACTTCTCGCTGCGGTGGTTCCCGCCGATGTTCTTCGCCGGGCTGCGCTTCGCGGTGATCGCGGTCCCGACGCTGCTGCTGGTGCCGCGTCCCGACGTGCGGTGGCGGTGGCTGCTGGGCTACGGGCTCGGCTTCGGCACCTTGCAGTTCGCGTTCCTGTTCCTCGCACTGGAATCGGGGATGCCGACCGGGCTCGCGTCGCTGGTGCTGCAGGCGTCGGCTCCGTTCACCGTGCTGCTGGGCGGAATCCTGCTGCGGGAGAAGATCCGCGCGACGCAGGCCGTCGGCATCGTCGTGGCGGTGCTCGGCATGGCGGTGATCGGCTGGCACCGGGCGCAGGCGGCGGCGCTGCTGCCGGTGGTGCTCACGCTGTGCGGAGCGCTCGGCTGGGCGTTCGGCAACCTCTGCAACCGCCAGGCGAAGGCGTCGGACCCGCTGCGCCTGACGCTGTGGATGTCGATCGTGCCGCCGCTGCCGATGTTCGCGCTCTCCGCGCTGGTCGAGGGTCCGAGCCTCGGGTGGCGCGCGCTCGCCGGTTCGTTCACCTCCGCCACGGGCTGGGCCGCCCTGGGCGGACTGGCGTTCACCGCGGTGCTGGCGACGGTGCTCGGTTCGGGGATCTGGACGGCGCTGATGGCGCGGCACCCGGCGAGCACGGTCGCCCCGTTCTCGCTGCTGGTGCCGGTCGTGGGGGTCAGCTCGGCCTGGCTCGTCCTGGGCGAGCGGCCACATCCCGTCGAGCTCCTCGCGGGCGCGGTCGTCATCGCCGGGGTCCTGCTCGGCAGCCTCCCGCCCCGCTCCACCCCCACCCCCTTGCAACCGACCGGCACCACCGAACCGGAACCCGCACGCCCCGCATGAGCCCCACGACGCCCGGAAAGTGGAATTGCAGATGCTGCAGATAGCAGTAAGCTGGCAGTGGGCAGAGGAGGCACCATGACCCTGATGTTCGAGCTGGCACGGCCGGACGCCTCAACCCGCGAAGCCTCGTCGAGGCTGCAGCGGGGCGTCGAGGAGGTGGTCGACTCCCGGCAACAGCATTCCGCCACGCTGGTCTTCGTCGTCGACGGACGGCAGGTGCACTACGAGGTGCCTGCAGCAGTGCTCGACGCGCTGCTGCACACCGCTCGCGAGCAAGCCGAAGGACATCGCGTCCGCATCATCGCGCCCGACGCCGAATCCGAGATGACGCCGAACGAAGCGGCCGGCTACCTCGGGATCTCCCGCCCGCTGCTGGTCAAGTTGCTGGACAGGGGGACGATTCCCGCTCGCAACAAACCAGGGAGCTCGCACCGCATGATCGCGGTCGCGGACCTCGACGCTTACCTGGAGAACAAGACGTCCAGGCAGAACAGGCTCTCCGACGCGATGGACACCATTGCCGAGCAGGACCTCTACCTGCCGTAGCAAAGAACGACGGTAAACCGTGGCCGACGACGAACGGGTGTTCCCCGATACGAACACCCTGTACCCCTATTACATCTGCGACCTGCTGCTGCGGTGCGATGTCGAGGGCCTGTTCGAGATCAGGTGGACCGAGGACCTCTTGGCCGAGATGATCCGGGTACTGCCCCGCTCCGGGCGCAAGAGCGAGACTGCGGTCAAGCGGCTCTGCCAGGCGATTCGTGAGGCGTTCCCGGACCGGGAAGTGCCTCGGGGCGAGTACGAACATCTGATCAACGACATGCCCGGCGCCGATCCCGACGACCGGGTGCACTCGGCAGCTGCCATCGCGGGCAGCGCGACGGTACTGCCGACCAGGGACCGCAGAGGATTCCCACACGATCAGCTCGTGCTGTGGGGACTACGGGTCACCGGCGTCGACGAGTTCCTGTGCGAGCAGTTCGATCAGTTCCCCTACGACCTCGTACGCGTGCTAGACGCTCAGGTGGCGAGTTTGACCAGGTCTCGGCTCAGCCGTCCGCAACTGCTGAGCGCCTTGCGGATGAACGCACCGCGATCGCCGACCGCGTCCAGCACCACCTCGCAACGAGCTAGCGAATCCTCGCGAGGTGGCTCGTCGAGCGGAACCTCGGCGACGCCGAAGCCGCCGACGTCCGCCCGAACCGGCCTGGAGCCGTCGAGAGCGCCACGTCAGGTCGCTGGTTCGGTGGTGGGGAGGGGGGTCACGTCGGGGGTCTGCTCGGTGGCGGGGTGCAGGAGGCCGTCGCGGATGGCTTCGGCGTGGTGGCAGGCGACGCGGTGGCCGCCGCTGATCGTGCGCAGCTCGGGGCGTTGCGAACCGCAGCGGTCCGGGTTGCTCCACGGGCAGCGGGTGTGGAACCGGCAGCCCGCCGGTGGCGCGGCGGGTGAGGGCAGGTCGCCGGAGAGCAGGATCTGCTCGCGGCGGTCCTCCACCTCCGGATCCGGCACGGGCACCGCCGACAGCAGCGCGCGGGTGTACGGGTGCAGCGGCTCGGCGTAGAGGTCGTCCGAGGCCGCCTCCTCCACGAGCCCGCCGAGGTACATCACGCCGACCCGGTCGGCGATGTGGCGCACCACGGCGAGGTCGTGCGCGATGACCAGGTAGGTGAGGCCGAACTCGCCCTGCAGGTCTTCGAGCAGGTTGACGACCTGCGCCTGCACGGACACGTCGAGCGCCGAGACCGGTTCGTCGGCGACGATCAGCTCCGGGCCCACCGCGAGCGCCCGCGCGATGCCGATGCGCTGGCGCTGGCCGCCGGAGAACTCGTGCGGATACTTGCGCAGCGCGGAGACGGGCATGCCGACGGCGGTGAGCAGTTCGCGGAGCCTCGTCGCCGTCGCCTCCCGGCCGCGGTCGAGCCCGTGCGCGCGCATCCCCTCCACCAGCAGCGCCTCCACGGATTGCCGCGGATCCAGCGAGGACAGCGGGTCCTGGAAGACCATCTGCATCCGGCGGCGCATCCGGCGCAGCGGTTCGCCCTTCATCGCGGACAGGTCGGTGCCGTCGAACACGACGCTGCCCGCGGTGGGCCGCTCCAGGCGCAGCAGCGCTCTGCCCAAAGTGGACTTCCCGCAGCCGGATTCCCCGACCAGGCCGTAGGTCTCGCCGCGCCGGATGCTCAGCGACACCCCGTCGACGGCGTAGACGTGGCCCACGGTGCGGTCCAGCACGACGCCGCGCTTGATCGGGAAGTGCACGGCGAGGCCGGTGACCTCGACCAGCACCTCGGGGTCCGGCCCGGCGTCGCTCCCGGTGGATTCGTTCGTCATGACAGCTCCGCAGTGCTCACGGCGTTCTCCCGGACCGGGTTGTGGCAGCGCAGCAACCGCGCCCCCACGTCCACGCTCACGTCCGGCGGCTCCTGTTCGCAGATCTCCAGCGCGTTCGGGCAGCGCGGGCAGAACGCGCAGCCGGTGTCCCACGGGATGTTGTCGCTCACCGACCCGCGGATCGGCGAAAGCCGTTGCCCCCGCGGCGAATCCAGCCGGGGCACCGAGGCCAGCAGCCCGGCGGTGTAGGGGTGGCGCGGCCGGGCGAACAGCTCGTGGCGGGTAGCCCGTTCCACGACGCGGCCCGCGTAGAGCACGTTGACCTCGTCGCACAACCCGGCCACCACGCCCAGGTCGTGCGTGATCATGATCAGCGCCGTGTCGGTGTCGGCGACGAGCTTCGCCAGCAGGTTCAGGATCTGCGCCTGGATCGTCACGTCCAGCGCGGTCGTCGGCTCGTCGGCGATGAGCAACCGCGGCCGGCACGCCAGCGCCATCGCGATCAGCGCGCGCTGCCGCATGCCGCCGGAGAGCTGGTGCGGGTACTCCTTGAGCCGCCGGGTCGGGTCCGGGATGCCCACGCGGCGCAGCAGGTCCGACGCCTCCGGCATCGCCTGCTTGCGGCTGAGGCCGCGGTGGCGCTCGATCACCTCGGAGACCTGCAACCCGATTGGCACCACCGGGTTCAGCGAGCTCAGCGGGTCCTGGAACACCATGCTCAGGTCCCGCCCGCGCCGCCGGTCGAGCTCCTTCTTGCCGAGCGCCAGCAGGTCCGTCCCGTCGAACCGCACCGAGCCGGTCACCTCCGCGCCGCGCTGCGGCAGCAGGCCCATGATCGCCAGCGAGGTGACGGACTTGCCGCACCCGGACTCCCCGACCAGGCCGACGGTGCGGCCCGGTTCGACGTCGAAGGAGATGCCGTCGACCGCCGTCATCGGCGGCTCACCCCGGCGCGCGAACACCACCGACAGGTCGCGGACTTCCAGCAATGCCATATCCGAGGTCCTCACACGGGAAGGTCGGCGATCAACGTCGCCGCTTCGGGTCCAGGGCGTCCCGCAACGACTCGCCGACCAGGGTGAACCCGAGGGCGACGAGGATGATGCAGCCCGCGGGCCAGAACGCCAGCTGCGGATGCGAGTCGATGACGTCCTGCGCACCGCCCAGCATCTGGCCCCACTCGGGAACCGAGTCGTCGGCCGCGCCGAGCCCCAGGAACGACAGCGCGGCGGCGTCGATGATCGCCACCGCCAGCACCAGCGTGGCCTGCACGACGACCGGTCCGAGCGCGTTGGGCAGCATGTGCCGGAACACGATGGCGCTCTCCCGCACGCCCAGCGCCCGCGCGGCGAGCACGTGATCGCTGGCGCGCTGCGCGAGCATCGTGCCCCGCAGCAACCTGCCGAAGATCGGCACCTGCACGATCGCCACGGCCAGGATCACCGTGAACTGGCTCTGCTGCGCGAACAACGCCCCGATGGACACCGCCAGCAGCAGCGACGGCACCGACAGCAGCACGTCCACGGCGCGCATCACCAGCGCGTCCACCCAGCCGCCGAACGCGCCCGCCAACAGCCCGAGCACCAGCCCGCCGCCGAGCCCGATCACGGTGGCCAGCAGCGCCACCAGCAGCGTCTGCTGCGAGCCGAGCAGCAACCGGGAGAACAGGTCCCGGCCGTACTGGTCGCCGCCGAGCGGATGTCCGGGCTGCGCGGGCGGAATCGTGTTGTCCGCGCGCGACACCTGGTTCTCCAGCAGGTGCAGTCCCGGGTCGTGCGGCGCCAGCAGCGGTGCCAGCAGCGCCAGCAGCACGAACAGGCCGATGATGGTGGCTCCGACGAGGAACACCGGGCTGCGCCGCACCCGCCGCCACGCGGAGGCGACCAGGCTGACTCCGATGTCGGGCGCCGCTCCGGCGAGCTCGTCGATGCGCGTCTTGCGCGTGGTGGGGGTCGTCATGGTCACCTCGCCCGCAATCTGGGGTCGATCAGCGCGTACGAGAGGTCGACGAGCAGGTTGACCAGCACGTACACCATCGCCGCCGCGAGGATCACCACTTGCAGCACCGGGAAGTCCTTGCGTTCGAAGCCGACGGCGACGGCTTGGCCGATGCCCGCGATGTTGAACACCCGCTCGGTCAGCACCGCGCCCGCCAGCAGCGCCCCGGTCTGCAGGCCGATGGTGGTGACCACCGGGAGCATCGCGTTGTGCAGCACGTGCCTGCCGCGGATCACCATGGCGCTGAGGCCCTTCGCGCGGGCGGTGCGCACGTAGTCCTCGTCGAGCACGTCGAGCACCGCCGCCCTGGTGATCCGGAAGATCACCGCGAACGGGATGGTGGACAGCGCGATCGCCGGCAGGATCAGGTGCACGAACGCGTTCCACGACGCGTCCCACTCGCGGGTCAGCAGCCCGTCGAGGATGTAGAAGCCGGTGACGTGGGTGGCCTGGATCCCGGTGTCCTGCCTGCCCGACGCGGGCAGCACGCCCAGCTGCACGGCGAACACGAACTTCAGCAGGAACGCCAGGAAGAACACCGGCACCGCGACGCCGACCAGCGACCAGGTGATGCTGATGTTGTCCCACCAGCCGCCGCGGCGCCGCGCCGCGAGGTAGCCGAGCGGAATGCCCACGGCCACCGCCAGCAGCAGCGCGAACAGCGAGAGCTCGATGGTCGCGGGGAACCGGGTCAGGAAGACCTCCAGCGCCGGCGCGCCCCGCTCCACCCCGGTGGAGGTGCCGAAGTCACCGGTGAACGCGCGCAGCAGGAACTTCCCGTACTGCACCCAGATCGGCTGGTCCAGGCCGAGCTGCGACTCCAGCTGGGCGCGGGCCTCCGGGGTGGCCCGGTCGCCGAGCAGCGCCGAAACGGGCCCGCCGGGCAGCATGCGCAACCAGCCGAACAGCAACATGGACAGGACGAAGACGACGAGCACCAGCTGTGCCAGTCGCCGGATCGTGTAGCGGAGCAAGCGTCCCCCGTTGAGCGGTCGTGAACTGCGGAGCGGGGGCCGGACGCGACCGCGGGACCCGCGCGGTCACCTGCGGACGGGTGCGCGTCCGACCCCACCTGGTCACCCGGTGACGCTGACCCCGGCGAACTCCTCAGCGGTCAGCGGCGAGGGGACCAGGCCCTGCACCCGCTCGCTGACCACGATCGCCGGCGGCGAGTGCGACAGCGGCACGGCGGGCAGGTAGTCGCTGAGCAGCTTGCGGTTGACCTCCTGGTAGAGCGCCTCGCGGCGCGCGTCGTCGGGTTCCGCGTCGGCGGTCCGC
Source organism: Saccharopolyspora gloriosae (assembly GCF_014203325.1). NCBI lineage: Bacteria > Bacillati > Actinomycetota > Actinomycetes > Pseudonocardiales > Pseudonocardiaceae > Saccharopolyspora > Saccharopolyspora gloriosae. The sequence goes on from NZ_JACHIV010000001.1 coordinate 6,271,672, forward strand.
AGCTCCGTCGCGAGCTGCTCGCCCCACGGGGACGCCGCGGTGTAGAAGCGGTTGTCCGGGGTGCCGAAGAACGTGCCGATGAAGTTGTCCGGCGTGTTGTAGTCGCCGGTCCAGCCCAGCAGGAACACGTCGGCGCGGGCGTTGTCCACGTCGTCGATGTAGCCGCCGTTCCACGGCTTGCTCACCGCGTTCACCGTGATCCCGGCTTCGCGGAGGTCCTCGGCGAGCGCGTTGAAGATGCCCTGCGGGTCCGGCATGTACGGCCGGGTGACCTCGGCGGGCCAGTAGAAGTTCAACGTCAGGTCCGACGCCCCCGCCTCGGCGAGCAGCTGCTTGGCTCGTGCCGGGTCGTGCGGGTACTGCTGCACGTCGTCGGCGTAGCCGTCGACGGTGTCCGGGTAGAACTCCTTCGCGACCTCGGCGCCTTCCGGCAGGTTCGCCTTGACCAGGTTCTCCCGGTCCACCGCGTGCGCCAGCGCCTGGCGGACCCGCAGGTCCCGCAGCGCCGGGTTGTTCTTCTGCGTGATGCCCAGGTACATGATGTTGAACGGGTCGCGGACCTCGACCTTGTTTCCCGCGTCGCGCAACGCCTTCAGGTCGGCGGCGTTGGGGAAGTCGTAGGCGTCGATGCCGCCGGATTCGAGTTCCTGCTTGCGCGTCGTCTCGTCCGGGATGATCCGGAACGTGAGGTCGTTGAGCTTGGCCTTCTCGCCCCAGTACTCGTCGTTGCGCTCCAACCGGATCGCGGCGTTGCCCGAGTCGTAGGAGGCGAACTTGAACGGCCCGGTGCCCGTGGGGTGCGCGCTGGCGTACTCGGGGTAGGCGAAGCTGTCGCCCACGGCCCGCACGTCGTTGGCCTTGTAGCGCTCCATCGCCGTCGGCGACTGCATGCTGAACGACGGAAGTCCCAGCAGGTCGGGGAACTTCGAGGTCGCGCGCGTCAGGTGCACCGTGGCGGTGGTGGCGTCCGGGGACTCGCACGACGCGTACAGCGAAGGCTTCGCGCCGTCGGAGAAGCCGCCGAAGTTCTCGATCCAGTAGTACGACAGCGCGTTGTTCTGGCCCGCGCCGGTCTGGTCGTACCAGCGCTCGAAGTTCTTGCAGACGGCCTCGCCGTTGAAGTCGGTGCCGTCGTGGAACTTCACGCCCTGGCGCAGGTGGAACGTCCAGGTCTTGCCGTCGGGGCTGTGCTCCCAGCGCTCCGCGAGTTCGGGTTCGACGTCCGCGGTGCCCTCCTTGAACCCGACGAGACCCTCCATGATCTGGCGGGTCACCCGGAACGTCTCCCCGTCGGACGCGTAGAACGGGTCGAAGAGGTCCGGGGCGCCGGCGGCGCCGAAGGTGAGGCTGCCGCCTTCACCACCGCCTTCGCCGCGCTGCGATTCGGCGCATCCTGCCGCTGCGACCGCTAATGCGCAGGTGAATCCCACTACGGCGGTCCGACGCCGGACGCTGGTCGAACGGAGCGGCCTCGACGGAGCTCTCATCTAAGCACCTCGATGTGTCTCAAGTCTCACATTGTCGAGAACAGTAGTCCGCCGCGCCGCCCCTTTGGAGTAGTTGAGGTTACGATCTCGCTACTCGCGCGGGCTTCGCGCACTTCTTTTTCCCGCGAGTTCCCGAAATACTGGGAATTCGGCCGCCGCTCTCGCAGCGCGTCCTCATTTCGGACCGATCACGTCCGCTGACCTCGAAAGATCCTCGATGACCCCGGCAGATGATCCGAGGACGATCAATTAACCCGGACGGCGCAACGAATTGTGGACCGTTCACCTGAACCGCGATGCTCGGCGAGAAGCCGGAAACGAGCACCGGCGAAGATCGAATTGCGTCCCGTCGCGGGATCAGCCCGGCGGACGGGCGTGGACGTCGGCGCGGGCTCGGGTGCCGTCCGCGGCGAACCACTCGCGCTCGAAGCGCTGCCAGCGGCGCAGTTCACGACGGGAACCTTCACCGTCGCGGGCCACGGCGCGCTCCAGCCGCAGCGACTCCGCCGCCTCCACCCAGACCGCCGTGGACAGATCGGGTGCTACCTCAGCGCGAGCAGCGGAAACCCCTTCCAGCACCAGGATTCGCGGCACCGCCACCTCGACGCGAGCCCCGAGCACCGGCCGCCCGCCCGGCCACTCCGTGCGCCGGTAGCTCCCGGCGCGCCCCGCCCGCAGCGGTTCGAGCACGCCGTCCCGCAACCGGGGCCACCACTGCACGGGCTCGTCCCACGTGGCGAAGTCATCGGTGCGGATCAGCCGCACCCGGCCGGATTCGGCGCCGCCGTCCAGGCGGGCCACCAGCAGGTCGGCGAACGTGGACTTGCCGGAACCCGACGGCCCGTCCACCGCCACGAGCCGCACCCCGCCGAGCCGGGCCGGAGCCGCCCGGGCGTGCTCGGCCGCCGCGACGACGGCCGCCGCGAAGTCGCTCATCGCGCACCACGCGGCGAGCACCGCGCGGGCGGGCGCACGTCCCGCCCGCGCGGGCTCACATCGACCGGCGCCCCGACAGGGCGCGCCCCAGCGTCAGCTCGTCCGCGAACTCCAGGTCACCGCCCATCGGGAGCCCCGAAGCCAGTCGCGTCACGTTCAAACCGGGGAAGTCCCGCAGCATCCGCACCAGGTACGTCGCCGTGGCCTCCCCCTCGGTGTTCGGGTCCGTCGCGATGATCACCTCGGTGATCTCGTCGGTGCCGATGCGCGTCAGCAGCTGCCGCACCCGGAGCTGGTCCGGCCCGATTCCCGACAACGGATCCAGCGCCCCGCCGAGCACGTGGTAGCGGCCCTTGAACTCGCGGGTGCGCTCCACCGCGAGCACGTCCTTGGGCTCCTCCACCACGCACACCAACGACACGTCGCGGCGCGCGTCCTGGCAGATCCGGCACTTCTCCTGCTCGGAGACGTTGCCGCAGACCTCGCAGAACATCACGCCTTCCTTGACCTTCTGCAGCACCTCCTGCAGCCGGGTCACGTCCGCCGGTTCCGCCGCCAGCAGGTGGAAGGCGAGGCGCTGGGCGCTCTTCGGACCGATGCCGGGCAGCCTGCCCAGCTCGTCGATCAAGTCCTGGACCGGACCTTCGTACACTGTGGACGCTCCGTCACATGCCGGGCAGGCCGAGGCCGCCCAGTCCCTGACCGCCCAGCGCGCCGGTCACCGGACCCATCTTCTCGGCCTGCAGCTCCTGCGCCGCGCGGTTCGCGTCGCGCACCGCGGCCACCACCAGGTCCGAGAGGGTCTCGGTGTCCTCGGGGTCGGCGGCCTTCGGGTCGATGTCGACCGACTTCAGCTCGCCCGTGCCGCTGACGACCGCCGTCACCAGGCCGCCGCCCGCGGTGCCGGTGGCCTCCGCGTCGGCGAGTTCCTGCTGCGCGGTCATCAGCTGCTGCTGCATCTGCTGCGCCTGTTCCATGATCTGCTGCATGTTCGGCTGGCCACCCGGTTGCACCGTGGTCCTCCCAGAGCTGTTCTTGGTCACCGCTGGAGTTCGCCGCGTGGCGTTCGCACCCGGCGTTCCGGTCGCGTGACCGGTCCGAACCCAGCGTGGGCACGTGCCCGAACCGGGCACACCACCAGGGTAGTCGTGCCCCGCCGCCACCCGGCGCAACCACCCAGCATGTCCCCCACGCCGCCCACCGACCGCGGTGAACGGACCGCTTGTCCAACGGGATCGGACGAACGGGCCGTTCACCGCACCACGCACCCTGCACCTCGGAGATGCAGTGAACGGACCGTCCGTCCAACGGGATTGGGCGAACGGTCCGTTCACCCGGACCCGCAGCCCGGGGCGACGGCTCGGTTGAGCTTCCGAGGCCCTGGCAGGGGTGGAGTGAACGGACCGCTTGTCCAACGGGATCGGACGAACGGGCCGTTCACTCGAAACCGGCGCGGCCCCAGCGGACGGCACCTCCGCGTCGTGGTGTGGAGCGGATGGGGTGAACGGACCGTTCGTCCAACGGGATTGGGCAAGCGGTCCGTTCACTCACGGGGCCGTGCGCTGCCGGTTCCGCTGCGCGCCGGAATCCGCCATCGGGATGCCGAGGCGCCGCCGACCACCGTAACGATCGAGGTGTTGATCATCACCTACCGGTCGATCACCGCGGCGGGTGTGCGTGACAAGGTGAGCGCATGGCGGTGGACATGGTGCGGTTGCTGGAACTGGCGAGCTGGCGGGCGTTCGACGTGGACGAGGCGGGACGAGTGCTCGCCGGGTCAGACGAATCGGGCTCCACCCAGCTCGTGGAGCTGTCCCCGAACGGCCGCGTCACGGCGCTCACCGCCCTGTCCGGTGCCGTCACCGGCCGCTACCTGCCCGGTGAGCGGGCGGCGATCATCCAGCACGACACCGGCGGCAACGAACGCGGCCAGCTCTCCCTGATGCGCCTGGACCGCCGCCGCACCCGGCCCGCCGAACTCGGCGACCTCCAGCCGCTGGTGCGCGACCCGAGGTACGTCCACCGGCTGCTCGACGTGCTGCCCGGCCGGCTCGTGTACTCCACGAACAGGCGCAACGGGGTCGACTTCGACGTCGTCATCCGCAGCGCCGTCACCGGCGAGGAAATCGTCGTCTACGACGGCGGCGGCATGGTGCAGGAGGTCGTCGCCTCCCCCGACAGCCACTACCTGGCGCTGACGCTGCCCGGCGCGCAACCGATGTCCGACCGGATCCTGCTGGTCGACACGATGCCCGCCACCGCCGACGAGCGGTTCCGGCCCCTCACCGGCCTCGGCGAGCACACCCGCAGCACCCACATCCGCTGGCTGCCCGACGACTCCGGGCTGATCGTGAGCACCAACGCCGACCGGGACCGCACCGGTGTCGCCCGCCTCGACGCGCGCACCGGGCAGCGCACGTGGCTGGTGACCTCCGAGGAGCACGACCTGCTGGGCTGGTTGTCCCCGGACGGGCGCACGCTGCTGGTGCAGACCAACGAGGACGGCGCCGCGAGGCTCGCGCTGCACGACGCGCGGACCGGGGAGCTGCGCCGCTCGGTGCCGCTGCCCGGCGACGGGTGGTGTTCGTTCCCGCTGCCCGCACCGGTGTGGTCGCCGGATTCGCGGCTCATCGCCCTCTCGTTCAGCTCGCCGGAGGTGCCCGGCGACGTGCTGGTGATCGACGCCGAGCAGGAGGCGCCGCCGATCACGATGACCGACTCCGCCGCCGCGCTCGCCGGTGAACGGCTCGCGACGCCGACCGCGCACCGGGTGCCCGGCGCCGAGGTGCCCTGCTTCGTCTACGAACCCGCCGAGCCGACCGGCTCCTCCGTGCTGATGATCCACGGCGGCCCGGAAGGCCAATCGGTGCGCACGTTCAACCCCGTCGTGCAAGGACTCGCCGCGCAAGGGCACACCGTGCTGGTGCCGAACGTGCGCGGCTCCACCGGCTACGGCAAGAGCTGGTACAGCGCCGACGACGGGCGCAAGCGGCTGGACTCGGTGCAGGACTTGGCGGCGTTGCACGAGTGGCTCCCGCAACTCGGCCTCGACCCGGCCCGGTCGGCGTTGTGGGGCGGTTCGTACGGCGGGTACATGGTGCTGGCGGGCCTGGCCTTCCAGCCGCGGCGGTGGGCGGCCGGGGTCGACATCGTGGGCATCTCGTCGCTGGTGACGTTCCTGGAGAACACCTCGCCGTACCGTCGGGCGCACCGGGAGCGGGAGTACGGATCGCTGGCCGACGACGCCGATTTCCTGCGCGAGGCGTCGCCGCTGACGCACGTGGACGAGATCTCCGCGCCGCTGTTCGTGATCCACGGGGCGAACGACCCGCGGGTGCCGCTGTCGGAGGCGGAGCAGCTCGCGGAGGCGGTGCGCCGCAACGGCGTCGAGTGCGAACTGCTCGTGTTCGACGACGAGGGCCACGGCTTGGCGAAGCGCTCCAACCGCTTGAACGCCTACCCCCGCGCCCTGGCGTTCCTCACCCGCCACCTCATCTGACCCCCGCGCGCCCACTCCCGGAGTGAACGGCCCGTTCGTCCCATCCCGTTGGACGAACGGTCCGTTGCCCTGCCCAAAGCACCCTCCCGACGCAGACCCGATGAGAGTGAACGGACCGTTCGCCCAATCCCATTGGACGAACAGGCCGTTCACCCCGCCCAGAGCACTCGCCCGCGCCGTCGGGACCCACTGGTGCGTGAGTGAACGGACCGTTCGCCCAAACCCGTTGGACAAGCGGCCCGTTCACTCCGTCGACCTTGAGCCGCGCCGGAACGCCGATCGCGGCGGCAGCGCCTCGGTTCGGAGTGAACGGACCCTTCGCCCAATCCCGTTGGACGAACAGGCCGTTCACCCTGCCCAAAGCCCGTCCCGACGCAGACCCGATGAGAGTGAACGGCCTGTTCGTCCAATCCCGTTGGACGAACGGGCCGTTCACTCAGTCGCGAGCGTGGTGGCGGCGGTGTGCTCGGGAGCTGCGGTTCCGCGCACGAGAAACGGCGCACGCCCGGATCCGGGCGTGCGCCGTTCTTCTTGCTGCTGCGGGATGTGCCCCGGTCAGTCGTCGATCTTGCGGGCGCCGAGTTCGGCGGCGAAGAGCTCGACGGCCTCCTCCTCGCGGTCGCGGCGCGGAGCCGCTTCGGCCTCCGAGGCCGGGGAGGAGCCCGCGATCATGGCTTCCTCGTCCTCGTCGTCCGGCGGCGGTGCGGGCGGGAGGGCGTCTTCCGGTGGCGGCTCGTCGTCCGGCGGCGGCTCCGGCGGCGGCGGGATGTCGTCGGAAGACGACCGCGCACGGCCGTTGGCCCCGGACGGCCGCGCGGGGCGCTCCGGGGCGGATTTGCGCTGGCCACCGTTGCCGGAGTCCGGCGCGGGCTGCTGCGCCTGCGCTTGCTGCCGGGCGGCGCTCGGGCGGCTGTAGGTCGGCGGAGCGGCGGGCGGCGGCGGTTCCTTCTTCGCACCGTTGCCGGCCGAGCCCGCACCGGCGGGGCGCTGCGGAGCGGGCGCGGACCCTGCTTCGACGCACCGCACCTCGTAGTCCGGCCCCGCGCCGAGCACCTCGCTCATCGCCTCGCGCACGAAGTCGATGCGGCGCTGCTGCGCGAACTGCTTCACCAACCCGGAGGTGGGCATCGTCAGCACCAGCGCGCCGTCGACGTAGTCGTGCACCGTGGCGTTGAGCAGCAACGCCTGCGTCGGCCGATTGCGCTGCGCCACGGCCCGCAGCAGGTCCGCCCACACCCGGCGCACGTCGGCGGCGCCGAAGCCTGCGGAGTGCGCGGCGCCCGGTTCGGCGACGGCGGGCTCGGACGGTTCGGACTGCGGGGGCGCGGCAGCGGGGCGAGCCGGTTCCTGCGACGCGGCGGGAGCGCTCGGGCGTCGATCCGCGTCGCCGTTCGCGGCGGGCGCCGGGGCGGCGGGCTGTTCAGCGGGAGCGGCGGGTTGCTGCTGCGCGACCGGCTGCTCGGGCTCCGGTTCGCGCTGCTCGTTCGCGGGCCGCTGCTCGGCCGCCGGCCGTTCGACCGCAGGCCGTTGCTCGGCGGGCTGCTCGGCGGCGGGCCGCTGCTCGGCGGCGGGTTCGCTCGCGGCCTTCGGCGCGGCGGCCGGCGCCTGCCGGTCCGCGCCGTCGGAGCCGCCGGACGCCTGCCGGTCGCTGGGCCGCTGGAACACCCGCCGACCACCTGCCGGAGCCGCCTCCGCAGCGGGAGCGGCAGTGGCAGCGGGAGCGGGAGCGGGAGCCGAGGGAGCAGCGCCGGATTCGGCCGGAGCCGCCGGGGGCGCCAGCGTCATCCGCCGCTCGACCTGCTCGACGCGTTGCAGCAGCGCGCTTTCCGCCTCGGACACGGCGGGCAGCATCATCCGAGCGCACAGCAGTTCCAGCAGCAACCGAGGAGCGGTCGCCCCGCGCATGTCCTGCAGCCCGGTGTGCACGATCTCCGCGTACCGGGACAGCGTGGCCGCGCCGAGCTGCTCGGTCTGGCTCTGCATCTTGGTGAGCTCGTCGCCCGCCGTGTCGATGAGCCCGCGGGTGCCCGCGTCGGGCACGGCGTGCAGCAGCACGAGGTCGCGGAGCCGGTCGAGCAGGTCGGCGGCGAAGCGGCGCGGGTCGTGCCCGGCTTCGACGAGCTTGTCCACGGTGCCGTACACCGATCCGCCGTCGCCTGCGGCGAGCGCGTCGACCATGTCGTCGATCAGCGCCACGTCGGTGACGCCGAGCAGCGCCACGGCCCGCTCGTAGGTGACGCCTTCGTCCCCGGCCCCGGCGAGCAGCTGGTCGAGCACGCTGAGCGTGTCGCGCGCCGAGCCGCCGCCCGCGCGGATCACCAGCGGGTACACGGCCGGTTCGACCTGCACGCCTTCGTCGCCGCAGATGCGTTCGAGCAGGTCGCGCATGACGCCGGGCGGCATCAGCCGGAACGGGTAGTGGTGCGTCCGGGACCGGATGGTGGTGAGCACCTTGTCCGGTTCGGTCGTGGCGAACACGAAGATGAGGTGTTCCGGAGGTTCCTCGACGATCTTCAGCAGGGCGTTGAAGCCCTGCGTGGTGACCATGTGGGCCTCGTCGATGATGAAGATCCGGTACCGCGACTGGGCGGGCGCGAAGAACGCCCGATCGCGCAGTTCGCGGGTGTCGTCGACGCCACCGTGGCTGGCCGCGTCGAGTTCCACGACGTCGACGCTGCCGGACCCTTCCGGGGCCAGCGCCACGCACGAGTCGCACTCACCGCACGGGTCCGGCGTCGGGCCTTGGGCGCAGTTCAACGACCGGGCGAGGATGCGCGCGCTGGAGGTCTTGCCGCAGCCGCGAGGCCCGGAGAACAGGTAAGCGTGGTTGATGCGCTGCGCCGACAGTGCGGTGCGCAGCGGTTCGGTGACGTGCTCTTGGCCGACGACCTCTGCGAAGGTCGCCGGACGGTACTTGCGGTAGAGGGCGAGCGCCACGGTCGAGACCCTACGCGGTGGCACCGACAGCCCGGATCGGGGCGGACCAGGATCGGGACGCGGGTGCGGCGGCCGGGGAAAAGTAAGCGGGACCCCGCGCACCCGCCAGAGCCCGCTTACCCTTGCTGCCTTCCGGCCCTGGGGGAGTTCACAGGATGGACGTCGCACGGAGTCCCACCAAGAGTCTAACGCGTCCGCTCCGAGGCTGTGAACGCTCCCCCATCGGGGTCGCTGTCACGCTCACCACCTGGGCCGGTGATCGCCTGTTTCGCCTGTTTCGGGCATGATCTGCGGCATGTCTCAGCGGATCACTTTTGCCGGTCGCCGGGTCCTCGTCCTCGGCAGCGCGGTCGCGGCCCTCGCGCTGACCGCGTGCACGCCCCCTGGCGAGCCGTCCTCCCAGCCGCCCGGTCCGGGCACGCCTCCGCCGCCGGCGGAGCAGACGCAAACCGGTGGCGGCGACGCGAAGACCGGTTCGTTCGAAGGCACGCTGGCGCAGCCCGGCGGCCAGGGTTCGGCCTTCACCTACAACCCGGCGCTCGCGCCGGCGGGGGCGAAGGTCAAGGCCACCGTCGAGGGCTCCGAGCAGTCCACGGTGGTGGACTTCGAGGTCACCGGCTTGCAGCCGAACCGCGGTTACGCGGTGCACGCGCACGTCAACGCCTGCGGCCCGACGGGCGACGCGGCGGGACCGCACTTCCAGAACAAGCAGGACCCGGCCGCCTCGCCGCAGAGCCCGTCCGCGGACCCGGCGTACGCCAACCCGCAGAACGAGATCTGGCTCGACCTGCAGACGGACGCGCAGGGCGCGGGGCAGGCTTCGGCGAACGTGCCGTTCGGCATCACCGGCGAGCGCGCGCCCAAGTCGATCGTGATCCACGAGGAGTCCAACACGAACACCGCCGCCGGCCAGGCCGGCAAGGCCGGTGGCCGCGCGGCCTGCTTGAACATCGAGTCCTGAGCCCGGAGGCCGGTCGGCGCGGGGGAACTCGCGCCGACCGGCCCGCACGCTCCGGCGGCCGCCTCGCCGTCGCGGGATGCGGCGGGACATCGCGGGTATCCGATGAGTTCCACGTCCGCCGGGGGTCTACCCGGTGGAACGTGAGCCAGAGCTCTCCAGGAGGCCCGCCATGCGCATGATCTTCGTGAACCTGCCGGTCAAGGACGTGCAGCGTTCGAAGGCGTTCTTCGCCGAACTCGGCTTCGGCTTCAACGACGAGTTCTCCGACGAGAAGACGATCTGCATGGTCGTCGAGGAGAACATCATGGTGATGATGCTGGAGCACGACCGCTTCGCCGAGTTCGTCAACGGCGACATCAGCGACGCCACGACGACGACCGAGGTCCTCAACTGCCTCAGCGTCGAGACCCGCGACCAGGTCGACGACCTCGTCGCCAAGGCCATCGAGGCGGGCGGCAAGCCGTGGAAGCCGAGCTCCGAGATGGGGCCGATGTACGGCGGGAGCTTCCAGGACGTCGACGGCCACGTGTGGGAGCTGATGTACGCCGGGAGCTGAACCTCTCGTGACCGGGCGTTTCCCCGTTCAGCGGTGGGCGGAACCGGCGGAGATCGTCGGTGGTGGCGGCTAGCCTCGGCCTGGACTCCGATCGGAAGCCGAGGACCCCGTGCCGCTCGAACTGGACCCCGAACTGAAACCGGCGATGGAGGCGTACTTCGCGAACCGCCCCGCGCCCGAGGCCCGCGGCGACGCGCTCGCGATCCGACGCCAGATCGAGACGGCGATGAGCGCGGCCGCCGCGCTGCCGCCGGTGCCGGGCGTGTCCAGGAGCGACTTCACCGCGACCAGCGCCGACGGCGCCGAGATCGCGCTGCGGTGGCTCGCCCCGGACGGCGAACGGTCCGGCTCGGCGGTGGTGTGGCTGCACGGCGGCGGGATGGTCTTCGGCGACGTCGATCCGTGCCTGCCGCAGGCCGCCCGGCTCGCCGCCGCCTCCGGGGTCCCGGTGCTCGCCGTGGACTACCGGTGCGCGCCCGAGCACCCCCACCCCGCGCCCGTCGAGGACGCCTACGCGGCTTCGGCCTGGCTGCACGAGCACGCCGCCGAGCTGGGGGTCGACCCCGCGCGCATCGCGATCATGGGTGAGAGCGCGGGCGGCGGTCTCGCCGCGGGCGTCACGCTCCTGGCGCGGGAACGCGGGTTGCCGCTGGCCCGACAGGTCTTGATCTACCCGATGCTCGACGACCGCAACATCGAACCGGACCCCGAGCTGGAATCGCTGGCGACCTGGTCCTACGACCGCAACTTCACCGGCTGGCACGCGCTGCTCGGCGACCTCGCGGGCACCGCGGACGTCCCCGCGATCGCAGCGCCCGCCCGCGCCGACGATCTCAGCGGCCTGCCCCCGGCCTACGTGGACGTCGGCGACCTCGACATCTTCCGGGACGAGGACATCGAGTACGCCCGCAGGCTCGCCGCCGCGGGCACGCCGGTGGAACTGCACGTGCGGCCGGGGTGCCCGCACGCGTTCGAGAGCGCCGTCCCGGAGGCGGCCGTGGCGCAGCGCTCGCAGCAGGATCGGATCCGGGTGCTGCGCGCGCTCTGAGCGGTGTCGCGCCCGCGCGGTCGATCTTCGCCGCCGCTGGTCAGCACGCGGGGGACCCCTGCACGAGCTGATCATCGGCCTCACGTACACTTCCGCGTGGAGGATTGGCCGAGCGGCCTAAGGCGCACGATTGGAAATCGTGTTGGGTTAATAGCCCTCACGGGTTCGAATCCCGTATCCTCCGCCGATCGGAAGGCCCGGTGCTCAGCGAGCACCGGGCCTTCCGCGTTTCGCGGACCCGGATCCGCACGACCCCGGCGCCCACCGAACGCCGTGGCGCGACCTCGGCTCGGGCCGCTGCGGCATCGCCCGCGCCGCTAGGCCGAATCGCCCAGCTCCTGCACTTCACCTTTCGACGCGTCCCGCTGCGGTTGCCCCATAACTCCCCCCTTCGTCACCCAGTGACCACAGCGTACTCACTTTGAGTGACCCCTAGTAGAGGAAGTTCCCAGGAGCGGTGAACCAGTCGAAGATCGTCTTGCCCAGCGGGGACGGCCTCGCACAACATCGAGCCCCGGAGCGGACGAAGGCGCACCGGGGCTCGGCTCACCCGAACTCTGATCAGGCCGCTTCGATGGTCACCGCACCGACCACGGTCGGCGTCGGGACCACGTCACCGTCCTCGCGAATCCCTTCCAAGTGGAATTCGACGGCCTCGCGCATGAGCAAGACGCATTCCTGATAAGTGGCGGCCGCTGCGGCGACTCCGGGGAGGTCAGGAGCCCAGGAGCTGAAGCCCCCCTCGTCGTCCCGCTCGACGAGCACGAGATATTCGCTCACTACGGCCTCCGATCGAGTCCAGCCTGCTTCAGGATGCTCGCCTCGGTGCGCGGGTGCAACGTATCGCTGGGCTTTCCGGCTACCGTCACCTTCCCCGGCTTGACCGGGTGCTGATACTGGCGATGACTGCCACGGGTTCGTTTCAGCACCCAACCGTCCGCCTCGATCCACTTGAGCAACTCCCCCACTTTGAACGGCAACGGCGATCCTCTCGCTCGCGGTGAGATACTCGAATCTCCGCGAAACTCTGATCACCCTTGTATCGGGTCTCACCTCCCGGAACCTGAGCGGCGCCACCTGATCGAAGTCCTTCTTTTCCTTGCGTTCCAAGGAAAACCAAGCGGCGGATCACCGCATGCGGATGAGTTGGGGGTCGTGGTCGCTGGCCTGGTCGGCGAACTCGGCGTTGATGTGCACGACGTCGTAGTCGACCTCGCCGACGCCGGGGGTGATCAGGACGTGGTCGAGGGCTTGGGCGTTGCCCTCGTAGACGTAGCTGTAGCGCTCGGTCGGCGGCAGCGACGCCGCGGGCGACGACAGCAGCCCTCCGTCGGTCAGCGCGGACACCGCCGGGGAGAAACCGAAGTCGTTGAGGTCGCCGGTGACCAGTACCTTCGCCTGCGGGTCGATCGCCACCAGGTCGGCGACGAACCCACGCACCAACCGGGCCTGCGCGATCCGCTGCTGTTCCGAACCGCGCACCGGCGGCTGCACACGACCGTGCAGCGGCTGGTCGCCGCCCTTGGAGGTGAAGTGGTTCGCGACCACGAACACCTGCTCGCCGCGGAAGGTGAACTCGCCGACGAGCGGCTTGCGACTGGCCCGCCACGCGTCGTCGGCCGGCGCGATCCGGCCGGGTGAGGCGCTCAGTGCCGCGCGCTCACCGGATTCGACGGCCTCCACGGGAGTTCCCGCGTCCCCGCCGGGACGGTCCACGAAGGACACCCGCGCCGGGTCGAACAGGAACGCCACCCGGATGTTGCCGCCCGGTTCGCCGCCGTCGGCCCCGTCGACCGGGTCGATCTGCCGCCACTCGTAGTGCGGCCCGCCGGCCGCTTCGATCGCGTCGGCGAACCGGCCCAAGGTCCGGTCCGCGGTGACCACGCCGTCGTCGGTGGCTCCGGTGTCGTCCTGCACCTCCTCCAGCGAGATCACGTCGGGGGCGGCGAGGTTCGTGGTCACGCCGTGGGCGAGCCGGTCGAACTTGCCCTGCTCGTCGGTCGCGGAGAGGTTCTCGACGTTGTAGGTCGCCACCGCCAGCTCGTCCTCGCCCGGCGGGCGGGTGACCTCCGGGCGCACCCCGACGGGCCGGTGCTCGCCCAGCGCCGTCGCCGCCAGCAGATAGCCGCCGAAGCGGCTGTAGTCCAGCGGGCCTTCGGTGCGCCCGGCGAGCTGATCGCCGACGTTCGCCGCCGGAGCGGGCGCGCCGATCGGTTCCACCTTCAACCGCCCCGAGTTCTGCTGGTCGTAGCCGGTGTAGGTGGTGGTGCCGCGCTCGCCCGCGTTCTGCCCGGGCTTCGAGGTGACGGTGAGCGCGCCGTAGGAATCCGCTGGCCCGACGACGCGGGCGTCCTCGACGGCGATGGCCATGTGCTCGCGGGACTCGTAGAAGTCCAGCGCGAACCGGGCCGGGTCCAGCGGTAGCGCGTCCAGCTCGCCGTCCGGCGCGTACGCCTCCGGCACCGAATCCGGGGTGATCGGTTCCGCCGCGGGGACCGGCGCGGTGCCGGTGACCTGCCACGTCGCACCGGCGAGCTCGGTGACCGACTGGTTCGGCGTGGTCTCCGGCTGCTCGCCGTCACCGACCGCGTAGTACTCGGCGACGGTGCCGGACACCGACACCGCGTCGCCCACCGCGACCCGCGGCGCCTCGTCGGGGGTGTAGACGAACAGGCCCTCGCTGGTGCGCGGATCACCGTCCGGATTCGGGTCCTGGAACCAGAAACCCGGCGAATTCCCCTCCGGGCGCACCGCCGTGACGACACCCCGGACCCCCGCGACCTCCTGGCCCAACAGCGGGGAAACCCGGCCCGCGCCTTGGACGTCGTGGATCCGGATCTCGGCGGCAGCCGCCGAACCCGGCAGCACCACCAGCACTCCGCACGCGGCCAACGCTCCGGCCAGCGCCTTCGACGATCCGTACACGCCCCACCCCCAGCAGTCGACGATCACAACGCGGCGACGCTACCGGCCGGGGATGACGTTCGTCCCCTTTTCCGGTGGCCGAACGGGAAACCCGCGCGGCGTCGGCGAGCTCCACCAGGCACGGGGCGGACGCCGGTGGCGGATTCCCGCCACCGGCACCGGCCGCCCTACGGCACCCGGATCTGCGGGCGGTAGACGTCGAACCAGGTGGCGATGTCCAGGGCGCGGTCGAGCTTCTCGCGCTCGTAGTCGGGCAGCACCGCCGGCGGCGTGTTCACCGTGACCTCGAACCACTTGCGGTAGATCACCTGGAACATCGGGTGGTCCTGGGCGAGCAGTTCACGGCCCATCGCCTGCAACTTGCCCGCGTAGCCGGGGTCCTGAGTGGACGGGTACGGGCTCTTCACCCGCTTCAGCACCGACTGCGGCAGCACGTCCCGCGTCGCCGCGCGCAGCAGGCTCTTCTCCCTGCCGTCGAAGCTCTTCATCGCCCACGGCGCGTTGTAGACGTACTCGACCAGGCGGTGGTCGCAGAACGGGACCCGCACCTCCAGGCCGACGGCCATGCTGATGCGGTCCTTGCGGTCCAGCAGCGCCCGCAGGAACCGGGTGAGGTGCACGTGGCTGATGACGCGCATCCGCGCCTCGTGCGCGCCCTCCCCCGGCAGCGGCTCGACCTCGGCGACCGCGTCGCGGTAGCGGTCCTTCAGGTACGTCATCAGGTCGATCCCGCGGTCCAGATCCGGGTCGAAGAACTCCGAGACGGCGGGCCCGCCATCGTCCTCGGAGGCCTCACCCGCTGCCAGCACCGGCACCATCCACGGGAAGATGTCGGCCTGCTGCGCCACGGGGTCGTGGAACCACGGGTAGCCGCCGAACAGCTCGTCGGCGGTCTCCCCGGACAGCGCGACCGTGGAGTGCTCGCGAACGCCCTGGAACAGCAGGTACAACGACACGTCGGTGTCGGCGGCTCCGACCGCGAAGTCCTTCGCCGCGATCACCCGCCGCCGGGTGGCCGGGTCGGCCAGCGCCGCGTCGGAGAGCACGATGTCCCGGTGCACCGACCCGACGTGGTTCGCCACGTCGTGCACGAACGGCGAGTCCGGGGTGGCGCGCATGTCGTCGGGCTGGAAGTTGTCGGCGAGCCCGACGAAGTCCACCGAGAAGCTGCGCACCTTCTCCCCCTGCGCGGCCAGCTGCTGCGCGGACAGGGCGGTGAGCGCGCTGGAGTCCAACCCGCCGGACAGCAGCACCCCGAGCGGCACGTCGGCGGTGAGCTGGCGCCGCACCGTGTCGTCGAGCAGCCCGCGGATGCTGCTGATCGTCGTGTCCAGGTCGTCGGGGTGCTCCGCGGTGCGCAGCTTCCAGTACGTGCGCTCGCGCAGGCCCGCGCGGTCCACGACCACGAGCGTGCCCGGCACCACCTCGCGCATCCCGGCCCAGATCGCGTGCCCCGGTGTCTTGACGCCGCCGAGCAGTTCGCTGACGCCGTCGGCCTCCACGACGGGCTCGACGTCGGGGTGGGCCAGGATCGCCTTCGGCTCCGAGCCGAACAGCACGCCGTCCCCGGTCTCCTGGAAGTAGAACGGCTTGATGCCCATCCGGTCGCGCACCATGACGAGCTTCTCGTCCCGCGCGTCCCAGATCGCGAAGGCGTACATGCCGTTGAGCCGGTCGACGAGCGCCTCGCCCCATTCGAGGTAGGCGTGCAGCACCACCTCGGTATCGCTGGAGGTCCGGAAGCGGTGCCCGCGAACGCGGAGTTCTTCGCGCAATTCCGCGAAGTTGTACGCCTCACCGCTGTAGGTCAGCACGACCGATCCGTCGGGGGTGTCGACCCGCATCGGCTGCGCACCGCCTTCGAGGTCGATCACCGCCAGCCTGCGGTGGCCCAACGCGACGTGCCGGTCCAGCCAGATCCCCGCCGCGTCCGGTCCGCGGCAGGCCATCGTTTCGGTCATCGCCTCGACGACGTGCCTCTTCCGGTTCAAGTCGTCGCCGAACGACACCATTCCCGCGATTCCACACATGTTCCGCGCTCCTCCGCCGATGGAGCCTGCTCACCGGCCCCCTCCCGGAGCATTCCGCTTCCATTCTCGGAATTTCACCAAATATCGGCCTCGAGTTCGCGCGGGATTTCCCTGCGCCAGTCGCGATTCCTCGGAATCGGCAGCGCGGACACGCCCGAACGGCGCATCGGACGTTCCACCCGGAAATGCGAGAGCGACCTTCTCGCGGACGCGGAAGCAGATCCGGACGCGCACCCGGCGCCGGGACGCTGCGGCCGGACAGCCGTTCGCCCTCCGCTCGAGCGCCCCGTCCGGGGCACGCGCGCGAAGGGCGACGTCCGCGAGGGATCAGCGACGACTCACGCGACCCACAGCTGAACAGGCGGATTCGGACCGGGCTCCGCGGGACGGTAGCTGCAGCTCGTCCACCGGCCTTCCTTCTTCCCGACCTCGCACGCCTTGGCGGCCAGGTCGTGCGACGGGTAGGTGCGGTAGTACGACGGGGCGGCCGAGGCCGGTCCGGCGAGCGTGAGCATGCCGACCACCACCGACGCCACGAGCAGAGCGCTGCGCTTCATCGAGAAGAGTCCTCTCAGTTCCGGGAAGTGCTTCGCCACCGAACCTAGGACGCCGCGAACCTCGCCCCCGAAAGGATGACGGCTCCACCCGAACAATTAGGGAATCCCTCCGACCAGCCGTTTCTCCACAGCGCCGAAGTATGCCGCTACGGCCGGGCTTCAGCCCCTTTCCCAGCCTGATGAATCGACGAATTGCCTGAACGGGCAAACCTTTTTCCCCGATTTCCTCCGTTCGATTCGCATTGCCGCTCAGTTGCGAATCGCGAGTTCCGCCGCGCCCGTCGCCACCCCGGCGAACCACGGCACGGGCACGGGCACGGAAGATCCTCTGCCCGACCCGACCAACCGCCCCTGGCGCGGCACCGGGCTCACCCCGCTCGGCGACATCGCCGCGAACGGCCGCGACCTGGGCTCGAACGCCGAAGAGCCGGTCCCCTCGCGGAGGGAACCGGCTCTTCGCTGGCGGTAGCGGTGGGATTCGAACCCACGGAGGCTCTCACCTCACGCGCTTTCGAGGCGCGCTCCTTCGGCCGCTCGGACACGCTACCGCCGATAAGGCTACTGGACGCCTGTTCGGCATCCGCAGACGGGGTCAGCGATCAGCGGAACCGCCGGTCCCACCGCCGGAACCCTTGAACTTGTCCTGGACGTCCTGCACGGCGCCGGCCGCCTTGTCCTTCACGTCCTGGCCGGTCTCCTTCACCTTGCCCTCGACCTGGTCGCGCTTGCCGGCGTCGCGGAGCTCGTCGTTGCCGGTCGCGCTGCCCGTGGCCTCCTTGGCCCGGCCGGTCAGCTGCTGAGCTTGGTGCTTGACCTTGTCGAACACACCCATGGGTGACTCCTTCCGCAGGGTTCGTCACCGTGGGAGTACCCCACTTGATCCGCCATCACGCACAGGTGAGGCAGGTCACCGCCTGCCGTCGAAGAACTCCTCCAGCAGCGCGGCGCAGTCCGCGGCGAGCACGCCGCCGACGACCTCCGGGCGGTGGTTGCTGCGGCGATCCCGCACCACGTCCCACAACGAGCCGACGGCGCCCGTGCGCGGCTCCCACACGCCGAACACGACGCGGCTCACCCGCGACAGCACCAGCGCGCCGGCGCACATCGTGCACGGCTCCACGGTGACCGCCAGGGTGCATTCGGAGAGCCGCCAGCCGTCGCCCCACGCGCGGGCGGCGGCGCGCAGCGCCAAGATCTCCGCGTGCGCCGTCGGGTCGGCAGCGGCTTCCCGCCGGTTGTGCTCGCGAGCGAGGATCGTCCCGTCCGGGGCCGCCACGACCGCGCCGATCGGCACGTCACCGGTGCTCAACGCACCGGGAGCGACCTCCAGCGCCGCGCGCACCAGCTCGGTGTCGCGGGCCGTCACTGGTCCAGCTTCTCCAGCACGCCCGCGAACTGCTCCCCGAAGCCGCAGCGCTGAGCGATCATCTCCAGCTGCTCGTCCGGGTACAGGTCGACCTCTTCGATGATCACCAGGAGTTCGCCCTCGGGCAGACCGATGTCGGAGAGGATCGAGAGGTTGCCCTCCGGCCACACCTCGTCGTCGTCCTCATCCGGGGCGTCCGCGCGCAGCAGGTCGAGCACGTCGGCGGCGATGTCGTAGTCCAGCGCCGCCGCGGCATCCGAGAGCAGCAGGTCCACCCCGCCGGGGATCGGGCGGATCAGGACGAAGAACTCGTCGTCCACATTGCACATGCCGAACACCGCGCCGGTGGAGCGCAAGTCGCGCAGCGCCGTGATCGTGGTGTCGAGCCCACCCAATACCGAGCCGTCCAACGCGCTGCACCGCCACCGGCCGTCCTCACGAACAACGGCAACGGCGAAGCCCGCGACCGGCTCCTGCCCTGTCATGCGCCCAACCGTAGAGCGTGCCGGTGCCACCCGAAAGCACTATTGCGCGCTCGTGACCTTCAGCACCGCGATCGGGGGTGCACAACCGCACGACCGGGTGGCCCGCGCACGCACCGGAGTGGGGCAGGATGTGGTCATGCGTGCCGTGTGCGTGATCGGACTGGGATTGATCGGTGGCTCGGTGCTGCGCGCCGCCACCGCCGCCGGACGCCCTGGTTGGGGTGCCACCGCGGGGGCGGACGACGCCGTCAGAGCCGGTGACGACGGCTACGAGGTCACCGGCATCGAGGACGCGCTGCGCCGCGCGGCGACCGAGGACGCCCTGATCGTCATCGCCACTCCGGTGACCGCCGTGCGCGACGTGCTGCGCAAGATCGCGTGGCACGCGCCGGAGGCCCGGCTCACCGACGTGATCAGCGTGAAGGACGCCGTCGACGCCGAGGTGCGCAGCCTGCTGCCCGGCGCCCGCTACGCCGGTGGGCACCCGATGGCGGGCACCGCGTCGTCCGGGTGGGCCGCCGGCGGAGCCGACCTGTTCCGGGGTTCGCCGTGGGCCGTCGCCGTCGAGGAGGGCACCACGCTCGACGCGTGGCGCGACGCGGCCGCGCTCGCGCTGGACTGCGGCGCCCACGTCGTGGCGGTCTCCGCCGCCGAGCACGACTCGGCGGTCGCCCGCATCTCGCACCTGCCGCACGTGTTCGCGAACATCCTCGCCGCCGTCGGCGCCGACGGCGGGCCGCTCGCGCTGTCGCTGGCGGCCGGTTCCTTCCGGGACTCCACCCGCGTCGCCGCGTCCGAACCGGAGCTGGTGCGGGCCATGACCGAGGGGAACCGGGTGGCGCTGCTCGACGCCGTCGACGACGCGCTCGGCAGGCTCGGCGCGGCGCGCGGCTCGCTCGCCTCTTCCGGGGCGTTGAAGACGACCGTCGACGGCGGTCACGCCGCCCGCGGCGAACTCGACCGGCTCAGCGACGGCGAGTGGACGCGCAGCACGGTGCCGCTGCGCGGCGACCGCGATCTGCGCAAGCTGCGCGACCTCGGCGCCCGCGGCGGACGGGTCACCGCGCTCACCGAGAAGGCCGCCGAGGTGGAACTCCCCGCGACCGAATAGGCCCCGCGCGGACCTTTAACGACGCCACCCGTTCGGTCAGCATGGGGCCATGGCCCGCGCCTACGTCCTCGACGCCGCCCGCACCCCGTTCGGCCGATACCGGGGGGCGCTGTCCGGGATCCGCGTCGACGATCTCGCCGCGCTGCCACTCACCGAACTGCTGCGCAGGCACGGGCCCGCGGGCAGCGGACGGCTGGACCCGGCGCGGGTCGAGGACGTGCTCTACGGCAACACCAACGGCGCGGGCGAGGAGAACCGCAACGTGGCGCGGATGGCCGCGCTGCTGGCGGGGCTGCCCACGACCGTCCCCGGCGTCACCGTGAACAGGCTGTGCGCCTCCGGCGGGGAAACCCTGGTGCAGGCGGCACGAGCGGTGAAGGCCGACGAGGCCGAGCTGCTCATCGCGGGCGGGGTGGAAGGCATGAGCCGCGCGCCGTTCGTGGTACCGCGCGCCGACCGCGCCATGCCGGACCGGATGGAGACGGCGTCGACCGCCGCGGGCTGGCGGCTGGTGAACCCGCGGATGCCGTCGGCGTGGACGGTGCCGCTGGGGCACGCCGCGGAGCGGACCGCACTCGACCTGAGCATCACCCGCGACCAGCTCGACGGGTGCGCGCTGCGCTCGCACCGCCGGGCCGCCGCCGCGTGGGACGCCGGACTGCACGACGGCTTCACGTTCCCCGTGACCACGCCGGACGGCACGGTGGTGCGTCGGGACGAATCGGTGCGCCCCGACACCGACCTGCGCAAGCTCGGCAGGCTCGGCCCCGCGTTCTCCCCCGACGGTCCCGTCACGGTGGGGAACTCGGCTCCGCTCTCGGACGGGGCGCTGGCCGCGCTGATCGGCACCGAGCAGCAGGCGGAGCGGCTGGGCGTGCGGCCGTGGGGCGAGCTGGTGGGCTCGGTGAGCACCGGTACCGATCCGCACCACTTCGCGCTGTCCGCGGTCCCCGCGATCCGAGCGCTGCTGCGCAAGCTCGACGTCACCGCGGCCGACGTGGACCTGTGGGAGATCAACGAGACGTTCGCCGCGGTCGTGCTCGCCGTCCTCGAACACCTGCCGGGCGTGGACCGGGAACGCGTCAACGTGCACGGCGGCGCCCTCGCCTACGGCCACCCGCTGGGAGCCTCGATGCCCCGCATCGTCCTCGACCTCTGCCGCCACCTCCGCCACCGCGGCGGCGGCCTGGGCATAGCGGCGGCCTCGGTGGGAGTAGGCCAAGGAATGGCCATCGCCATCAGGGCTTGAGGCCTTCTGCCTGGCCTTCGTAGGTGGTCGTTCTGCGGAACCTCAGGTGTCTTCTCGCTGCGGGATCTTTTTCCCAAGTGGCTCCGCCACGAGGGAAAAAGCCGTCCTCGCGAGAAGACACCTGAGAACCCGCGGGTGGTCGACTTGCTCAAGCTGGTCACTGCTCAGCGGCTTCGCCGCTGACAAAATCAAAAGAGGGCCAGGCGCCCTGCGGCGATCGCCACAGACATCGGCTGCGGGTTTTCAGCCGTTCCGTTCCCGCCGTCGGACACAGGGAAAGGGGCCGTCCATCACGGACGACCCCTTTCCAGGGAGCTGCCGGCCACCACCAGGTTCAGGACCACCCTCGCCAGGTCCCGCCGGTCGGCTTCGGCCGAGCAGCGGAGCGGTGACTACTGCTGCGGCCCTGAGTCCTGATTGCGGAAGTAGTCCTTGCCCTTCTCGGCGGCCTGATCGACCTGCTGCTCGTGGCCGAACTTCTTCTTGGCTGCGTCACTTCCCTTGTCGATGCCTTGTTCGACCTTGTCGCTGTGCTGCTTGCCCATGTTCATCAGCTTGTCCTTGAGGCTGCCGAGTCCCATGACGGCTCCCTTCTCGCGACATCTCAGGTGACCCTCGAAGTTAGTCCTCCTGCCGGGCGAATGCGCGCCGGTCAAGAGCTTCCAGGCAGGTCAGCCACTACGAAGCTGCACTTTCGAGTGACGAGGAGCGGCACCGGAACCGCAGCCGTGACGCACCGTCGCCGACGCCCCGCGGCCCACCGCGCGGAGCACGCGGTCGAAGGCTCTCAGCGAAATCGCTCGACGGGGCTGAGCCGTCTCCGTACTGCTGGAACGGGAAGCGGTACGACTCCTCGACCACGACGGGGGACGATTCATGATCGCGAGCGAGCGTTGGGGACTGCCGGAATCGCAGTTCTGGTTGCGCGGCGAACGACCGGCGACCGCCGTCCAGCGGGACCCCGACACCGGAGGCGCGCACGTGTACGGCCACGCGGAGGCGGTGCGCGTGCTCGGCGACCCGCGGTCCTATTCGTCGAACACGAGCAGGCTGCAGCCCCAGATGCAGGAGTTCGTCGAGGGCGACCTGCTGCAGTGGGATCCGCCGGAGCACACGAAGTTGCGCAGGCTCGTCAGCCGCGCCTTCACTCCGAAAGTCGTCGCCGGACTCGAACCACGCATCACCGAGATCACCCGCGAACTGCTCGACCGCGCGGGCGACCGGCTCGACCTGGTGGCCGACGTCGCCCACCCCCTCCCGTCGATCGTCATCGCCGAATTGCTGGGTGTGCCCGCCGACGAACGCGACCTGTTCACGGGATGGGTCGACGTGGCCCTCGGCGGGACGGAACCCGGAGGTTCCGACTCGGATCCGGAGCAGCGGACGCGGACGGCGGTCGCCATGTTCCGGAAGCTGCGCGACTACCTGACCGAGCACGCCGACGAGCGGCGCGCGCACCCGCGGGAGGACCTGCTCACGCGGCTCGTCGAAGCCGAGGTGGACGACGTGCGGCTGACGCGCGCCGAGGTGGCCCACTTCGCGACCTCGTTGCTCATCGCGGGCCACCTCACCACCACGATGCTGCTGGGCAACACCGTGCTCTGCCTCGACGCCCACCCCGAGCACCAGGCCCGCGCCCGCACCGATCGCCGCGCGCTGCCCGCCGTGATCGAGGAGTCGTTGCGCTTGCTGAGCCCGTTCGCCTCGGTCGCGCGGGTGACGACCGCGGAGGTGGAGCTGGGCGGTCAGCGGATTCCGGCCGACCGGCCGGTGTCGGTGTGGCTCGGCGCCGCCAACCGCGATCCGCGGCGGTTCCCGGACCCGGACGTGTTCGACCCGGCCCGCGACCCGAATCCGCACCTCGGTTTCGGCCGGGGCGTCCACTTCTGCCTCGGCGCCCCGCTGGCCCGGTTGGAGGGCGAGGTGGTGCTCGGTCAGCTGCTCGACCGGTTCCCGGGTTTCGGCACGGTCCCGGAGGACCCGCCCCGCTTCCGCGGGCACCCGAGCTTGACCGGCGTGCAGCGGCTTCCGTTGCGCGCGGTGTGAGCGCTCGGCCACCGCAGGTGCGATCCGCTGCTCGGCGGAAACCGCTTGTCAGCGGGGTGGACGCGGGCTAGCGTGACCAGATGAGCGAATCCGGTCACGTGGACACGACGGTCGGGCCCGCGGCCCGCGCAGGGAAGGACACCGAGTGCCCCGCAACACCGATCGAGCCGACCGGATCCTCGACGCGGCAGGAGAGCTGCTGCTGCGCCACGGCTACCGGAAGGTGACCATCGACGACGTCGCCCGCCAGGCCGGCGTCGGGAAGGGCACCGTCTACCTGCACTGGAAGACCAAGGTCGCGCTGTTCCAGAGCCTGCTCGTCCGCGAGTCGGTCGCGCTGGTCGAGGACGTGCTGGGGGCGCTGCGCGCCGACCCGAACGAGGTCCGCCCGCACCGGTTGCTGCGGCTGGCCTACCTCGTGACCTTCCGCCGGCCGCTGGCGCTGGCGCTGGTCACCGGGGACACCGAGATGCTGGGGGCGCTCCGGGAGCGCGCCGGCTCCGATCGGATGCAGGAGACCAACGAGCGCTTCTACTCGGTGCTCGCCGAGTCCGGACTGCTGCGCGCGGACGTGCCCGACCTCGCCTACACGCTCAACGCCGCCGCGCTCGGGTTCTTCCTGGCCGACGACTACAAGCCCGCGGTCTCCGGCATCGACCGGGAGCTCAAGGCCGATGCACTCGCCCACACCATCCGGCACGCCTTCGAACCGCCGGAACGACCGGACCCGGCCGTGGTGCGCGCGGTCGCGGACCGGATCGACGCGCTGCTCACCGAACTGATCACCGGCTACCGGGAGCTGTTCGACGCGTTGGACGCGGCGAACGCCTCCCGGTGATACCCGTCGACGCTTGATGAAGGGGACATCATGACCGCGATCGAGAACTGGGGATTACCGACATCGCAGTTCTGGCTGCACGGCGAACGGCCCCGCGACCCGGTGCAGCACGACGAGGCGACCGGGCTGTGGAACGTCTACGGGCACCCGGAAGCCGTCCAGCTGCTCGGCGACCCGGTGCAGCACGACGAGGCGACCGGGCTGTGGAACGTCTACGGGCACCCGGAAGCCGTCCAGCTGCTCGGCGACCCGGCGACGTTCTCCTCCGACACCAGCAGGTTGTTCCCGCAGGGCGACGAGTTCGCCGACGGCAACCTGGTGCGGATGGACCCGCCGGAGCACAACAAGCTGCGCAAGCTCGTCAGCCACGCCTTCACCCCGAAGGTCGTCGCCGGGCTCGAACCGCGCATCGCCGGACTCACCGACGAACTGCTCGACGCCGTCGACGGCGCGGACCGGCTGGAGCTCGTCGCCGACCTCGCCTATCCGCTGCCGGTGATCGTCATCGCCGAGCTGCTGGGCGTGCCCGCGAGCGACCGCGAGCTGTTCAAGGAGTGGGTGGACGCGATGTTCACCCGCGACGCGACGCCGTCGCTCAAGGAGCAGACGCCGGAGCAGCAGCGCGAGCTCGACGCGGTGCTCGCCCAGGTCCGCAACCTCACCGAGTACTTGGGCGGGCACGTCGACGAACGCCGCGCGCACCCGCGCGAGGACCTGCTCAGCAAGCTCGTCGAAGCCGAGGTGGACGGCGAGCGGCTCACCCGCGCGGAAGTCGTCAACTTCGCGAACGTGCTGCTCATCGCCGGGCACATCACGACCACGATGCTGCTGGGCAACACCGTGCTGTGCCTCGACGCGCACCCCGAGCACCAGGCCCGCGCCCGCGCGGAGAGGTCCTCGCTGCCCGCCGTGATCGAGGAATCGCTGCGGTTCCTCAGCCCGTTCGCCACGCTCGGGCGGGTCACCAGCACCGAGGCGGAGCTCGGCGGTCAGCGCATTCCCGCCGATCAGTTGCTGATGGTGTGGGCCGCCGCCGCGAACCGGGATCCGCGGCGGTTCTCGAACCCGGACGTCTTCGACCCGACCCGCGACCCCAATCCGCACCTCGGGTTCGGGCGCGGCGTCCACTTCTGCCTCGGCGCGCCGCTGGCTCGGCTCGAAGGGCGCGTCGCGCTCGGCAAGCTGTTCGACCGGTTCCCCGTCCTCGCCACCGATCCGGCCGATCCGCCGGAGTTCCAGCCGAACCCGAACATGACCGGCGTCCGCAAGCTCCCGCTGCGCACCGGCTGACCGGCCGCACCGTTCCCGTCGCGTGCGGCGCCAATCGGGTTGCCGTGCCGAACCGGACCGCGCCAGAGTGCGGAGATGACCGACATCATCAACGCCTTCAGCGCACGACTCCGGGAACTCGACGTGCCGGGAGAGGTCGTCGAGTTCGCCGAACCGGTGCCGACCGCGGCGGCGGCCGCGGAACGCCTCGGCTGCACCGCCGCGGCCATCGCGAACAGCCTGGTGTTCGCGGTGGACGACGAGCCGCTGCTGGTGATCGCGAGCGGCGCGCACCGGGTGGACACCGCGCACGTCGCGCGGGAGCTCGGGATCGGGTGGATCCGCCGCGCCACACCGGAGTTCGTGCTCGACGCGACCGGTCAGCCGGTGGGCGGCGTCGGCCCGGTCGGTCACCCCCGGCGGATCCGCACGGTCGTGGACCGGGCGTTGGCCGAGCACCCGACCGTGTGGGCGGGAGCGGGCAGCGAGCACGCCATGTTCCCGAGCACGTTCGCGGAGCTCCTGCGCATCACCGGGGGAACTCCGCTGCTGGTCGCCGGGCCGGCTGACCGGGCATGAGAAAGGGCCGCCGGTTCGCCCGGCGGCCCTTCGCTCACGCGTCGCGGATCAGAACGACAGGCGGCGGAAGATCACCCGCGGCAGGTGCCGCAGCACGACCATCACCCAGCGCATCTGCCCCGGGACCCAGATGGACTCCTTGCCCTTGCGGACCGCGTCGATGATCGCGGCGCCGACCTGCTCGGGCGTCTGCGCCATCGGGGCGGGCTTCATGCCGGCGGTGAGCTTCGTCTTCACGAAGTTCGGCCGCACGACCGTGACCTTCACGCCCGAGCCTTCCAGGGCGTAGGTCAGGCCGGAGTAGAACAGGTCGATGCCGCCCTTGGCGGAGCCGTAGACGAAGTTCGTCCGGCGGGCGCGCTCACCGGCGGGCGAGGCCATCATCACCAGGTGCCCGTGGCCCTGCTTGCGCAGCTTGTTCGCCAGGTGCACGCCCAGCGACATCGGCGCCACGTAGTTGACCTCGGCGGTCAGCCGCGCCGCGGCCGGGTCGGTCCAGCACTTCTCGTTGTCGAGCTGCACGCCGAAGGCGACCAGGGTGACGTCGATGTCGCCGTCGGCGAAGGCCTTCTCGACGACCTCGCCGTGCGTCTCCGGGTCGGTGGCCTCGAACTCGATGGTGCTGACCGTGCTGCCGGTCTTGCGCAGCCGCTCCGCGGCGGCCTCGACCAGGTCGGCTTCCTCCGGGCGCGCGGCCAGCACGATCCGCAGCGGGCGCTGGTTCGCGTACTGCTCCGCGGTCGCCAGCGCGATGTCGGACGTACCACCGAGGATGAACAGGGACTGCGGGTTTCCAACGGCGTCGATCACAGGGCCAACCTTCGGGACAGATCGGAGTGGAAGATTCCTTGCGGGTCGACGGCGGCGCGCACCTTGCGCCACTCGTCGAGACGGGGGTACATCTGCTGGATCATCTCCGGCGTGGTGCGCGAATCCTTCGCGAAGTACAGGCGACCGCCCGCACCCAGCACCAGGTCGTCGAGCTCCTGGCAGAACCGGCTGAGCCCGTCCTTGATCGGGAAGTCGACGGTGATCGTCCAGCCCGGCATCGCGAACGACAGCGGCGCGCGGCTGCTGTCGCCCATCCGCTTGAGCACGTTCAGGAACGACACGTGCCCGGACTCCGCGATGCGCTTCACCAGCGTGCGCAGCGCTTCGTGCTGGTCGAACGGCAGGATGAACTGGTACTGCAGGAACCCCTTGGAGCCGTAGGCGCGGTTCCACTCGCCGAACATGTCCAGCGGGTGGTAGAAGGCCGTCAGGTTCTGCACCTGACCACGGCCCGCCTTCGGCGTCTTGCGGTACCAGACCTCGCTGAGCGTGCTGAACGTCAGCTTGTTGGCCAGGCCGTTCGGGAAGACGTCCGGGAAGGTCAGCAGCTGCGGGGCGTCGAACTTCAACGGGTCCGCGCGCAGCTTCGGCGGCAGCTCGTCGAGCTTGGCCAGCGAGCCACGGGAGAACGCCGAGCGGCCCAGCTTCGGGCCGGTGGAGATCGCGTCGAACCACGCCATCGAGTAGTCGTAGTTCATGTCGGACCCGTTGGAGAACAGCTCCAGCGTCTCGTCCAGGTCCTTCGTGCGGTCGGCGTCGACGATGAAGTACGCGCTCTCGGTGCGCTTCATCTTCACCTTGGCGCGCAGCACGATGCCGGTCAGCCCGACACCGCCCACCGTCGCCCAGAACAGCTCGGAGCCCTCCCCGTCCGGGGTCAGGGTGCGGACCTCGCCGTCCGCGGTGAGCAGGTCCATCGACACCACGTGGTTGCCGAAGCTCCCGTGCGAGTGGTGGTTCTTGCCGTGGATGTCGCAGCCGATGGCACCGCCGATGGTGACCTGGCGGGTGCCCGGCAGCACCGGCACCCACAGGCCGTGCGGCAGCGCCGCCTTCATCAGCTGGTCCAGGCTCACGCCCGCGTCCACGTCGACCACGGCGTTGTCCGGGTCGATGTCGTGGATGCGGTTCAGCGCGGTCATGTCGATGACGGTGCCGCCCGCGTTCTGCGACACGTCGCCGTAGCTGCGGCCGAGGCCGCGGGCGATCACGCCGCGCTCGTCCGCCTCGCGGACGGCGCGGGCGATGGCGTCGACGTCAGGGGTGCTCAGCACCTGGGCGTGGGTCGGCGCGGTGCGCGCCCAGCCCATCAGCTTCCGGTTCTGCAACGCTGCGGTCACAGGCTCAACCTCCGGGACAGGTCGGAATGGAACACGCCCTCGGGGTCGACCGAGGCGCGGATCTTGCGCCACTCGTGGATGCGCGGGTACATCCGCTCGATCATCTCCGCCGACGTCCGCGACTCCTTGGCGAGGTAGAGCCTGCCGCCCGCGTCGAGCACCAGCTCGTCGAGCTCCTGGCACAACCGGTCGAGGCCGGGCGTGATCGGGATGTCGACGGTCAGCGTCCAGCCCTCGCTGGGGAAGGACATCGGGGCGTCGTTGCCCTTGCCGAAGGTCTTGAGCACGTTCAGGAACGACGCGTGCCCGCTGGCGCTGATCTTGTCGATGGACCGGCGGAACATCGCCTCCTGCCCGAACGGCACCATGAACTGGTACTGCAGGAAACCGTTCGGACCGTAGATCCGGTTCCACTCGCCGACCAGGTCGAGCGGGTGGAAGAACTGGGTGATGTTCTGCACGGCCCCGAACTTCGTCGGCGCCTTGCGGTACCAGACCTCGTTGAAGGCGGTGATCGTGTACTTGTTCACCAGCCCGTTCGGGAAGATCGGCGGCGCCGTCATCAGCTGCGGGGCGTTGAACTTCAACGGGTCCTTGCGCAGCTTCTTCGGCAGGTCCTCCAGCGTCGCGGAGTTGCCCCTGGTCAACAGCGCGCGACCCAGGTTCTCGCCACGCGCCAGCGAGTCGAACCAGGCCACGGAGTAGATGTAGTTGCCGTCGGAGCCGTCGGTGAAGTGCTCGATCAGCTCGTCGAGGTTCTTCGTCTGCACGTTGTCGACCAGGAAGTACGCCGTTTCGACGCGCTTGAGCCGGATCGTGGCCTTCAGGATGATGCCGGTCAGCCCCATGCCGCCGACCGTCGCCCAGAACAGCTCGGAGCCGGTGCCCTGCGGCGACAGGGTCCGCACCGAACCGTCGGCGGTGAGCAGGTCCAGCGACAGCACGTGGCTGCCGAACGAACCCTGCGAGTGGTGGTTCTTGCCGTGGATGTCGGAACCGATGGCGCCGCCGACGGTGACCTGGCGGGTCCCCGGCAGCACCGGGATCCACAGGCCGTACGGCAGCAGGCGGCGCATCAGCGTGTCCAGCGAGACGCCCGCGTCGACCACGACCGTCGCCTCGTCCGCGTCGACCTGGTGCACGCGGTTCAGCGCGGTCATGTCGATGACGGTGCCGCCCGCGTTCTGCGACGGGTCGCCGTAGCTGCGGCCGAGGCCGCGGGCGATGACGCCGCGCGGGCCCGCTTCGCGGACCGCTCGCGCGATCACGTCGACGTCCGGGGTGCTCACGACTCGAGCCGAGGTCGGCGCCGTGCGCCCCCACCCGGCCAGTCGCTGAACCCGTTCGCTGGTCGCATGGTCGTGCTGTCCCGATCCCACCCAGCCGAGTCTATCCGCGGCGCGTCCCCGAGTACGGGCGGGTAGCGCCCCGCTAGCACAGGTGCACCAGGGGGCGCAGAGGTTCACCGCTACACTTTTCGGGGCGACTTGCGGGGCGTTCGCCTCCGGGCCTGCCGTACCGACGCTGTTGCCGACACTTGGGGTGAACCAGTGGCCGTGGCCGAATCCGGCGCAGACGCCGAGCTCAAGAAGCTCGGGCTGTTCCAGCAGCTCTTCCGCTTCGTGGCCATCGGCGGGTTCTGCGCCCTGATCGACGCGGGTACGTACTCGGTGCTGCTGGGCGTGCTCGGGTGGCCGACGTGGCTGTCGAAGTCGATCTCGTTCATCCTCGGCACCACCGCGTCGTACCTGATCAACCGGAAGTTCACCTTCAGCGGTGCCAGCTCCGGCAACTCCACGGCCAAGGCCGGGGCCTTCGCGATCGTCTACACGACCACGTTCTTCGTGAACATGGGTTCGAACGAGCTGCTGTGCTTCCTGTTCGACGCGCGCGAGGCCTGGCAGTTCGGGCTGTTCTGGGTGATCGCCCAGGGCCTCGGCACGCTGATCAACTTCGTGATGCTGAAGTGGGTCGTCTTCCGCGACTGACACCGCGCGAACAGGGCGCGAACGCCCCACCCGCCCGGTGCCGCCGGGCGCACGGGCCGTTCGCGCCCGGCGCTCAGCTCCCGAAGCCGGTGGCCCGGTCGGGCGCCCCGTAGGCGTTGCTGTCGGAGCGGGTGCTCTCCACGTGCGCGGTGGCGACGTGGGCGAAGTTCACCGCGAACTTGCCGCCGTCCGCCGTCGTCAGCAACGTCGTACCGCCGGAACCCATCAGCTCCGCCAGCCGCCCGTCGAGCGTTTCCGCTTCGGTGGCGTCCAACGCGATGTGCAGGGGCTGGGACACGCCCGCCAAGTGCAGGATCAATCCTGGTCGCTTCTCACTCATGCCCCCCAGCGCACCACCGCCCGCGCCCCGGCGGCAGGCGCTTTCACCCTCGGCGGACGCCCGGCGCCCCGTTTTCACCCTGGGCGGACGCGAAGCGGCCCGCCCGACCTGATCCGGTCGAGCGGGCCGCGTCGGACTGCTCCTACTGCTGCGGTTCGTCACCGCCGAGCTGCTTGACGTCGTTGCGGTCGTCGGAGCTGGGCACGTCGCCCGGCAGCTCCACCGTCTTCGTCAGCGGCCCCGGCGTCCACAGGCCCGAATGGGTCTCCTTGCGCACGTCCATCGCGGTCTCCGCGGGCAACGCGTCCGGCTGGTACGGGTCCACCTCGTAGAGCGAACCCCAGTCCCGCGTCAGGTCCCCGCGCATGTACGTCGGCAGTTCCCGCACGCTGGAGCTGACGTTCATCCAGCCGAACGGACCGCCCGCGTCCGGCGAGGACCAGCCCGCGCCGATGTCGCGCACCTCGGCGCCGGCCGAGACCCGGAACCGCGGCATCTCGGCGACGCCGTTGCGGATCCCGGAGATCTGCAGGCAGGGGTGCACCAGCGCCGCCGTCCACTCCACGAACGTGGGGGCGTCGCCGACGACGTCGGTCATGTTCTGCAGCTGCGGCGCGCGCGGCGCGCTCACCGCGAGCCAGCCGTTCGGCGAGACCGCCTGGTCGACACCGACGACGCGCATCTTCGTGGCGCCCTCGGCCTCACCGCCGACGGTGAACCGGTAGTCCCGCCACTGCGGAGCCGGGCCCTGGCCGACGAACTGCCGGTGCATCATCTCGAAGCCCTGCGGGGTGTCCCGGCCGAACTCCAGCACCAGCGCGTTCGCGCCGCCCTCGGCACCCGCGAGGCTCAGCACCACCGGCACCTCGCCCGTCGCCGCGCGCTCCGGCAGGTCGTACCACTGGGTGCGCAGCTCACCGGTGCCGGTGCCCGCCTCGTCGTAGCTGCCCCACACCGGGGCCTTGTCGTCGCCGAACTGGTGCGGCGGGCGCCAGTCCGGCTCCTCCGGGTCGGAACCGTCGCCGACGGGCAGGCCCGGCTTGCGGAAGCCCTCCATCTTCGGCGCCAAGTACTGCTCGGCGTTCTCCTTGTCGGCGTTGCGCTTGGGCACCTCGAAGTCCGGCACGGGCTTGGACGGCTGCTGCCCGGCGACCGGCAACATGCCCGCCTTCGGATCGGGCTCCACGTACACGTAGTCGGACAGGCCGCAGCTGGAACCGGCGAGCTGCTTGATGTTGTCCATGCCCAGGCTGTAGGTGCCCGCCTGCTTCTGGATGACCTTGCCGAAGGTCGCGAGCTCGCCCAGCACCAGCAGCGCGCAGATGATCGCCAGCGGTGCCGTGCCGAGCCGCAGCGCGCGGCTGCGCTTCTCCATGCCGGTCCGGCCGGGTTCGACGCTCTCGACGACCTTCGGGTTCTTCTCGTCCAGCCTCAAGTGCTCGACGAACGCCACGATGCCCGCGATGGCCGCGATGCCCAGCAGCAGCGTGCTCGCGTTGCGGCCGTCGATCGACGGGGCCTTGTCGAACCACGGCACGCCCCAACCGGAGACGTACCACCACGCGTTCGGCCCGGTCGAGGCGAACGCGCAGATCACCATGAGCCCGGAGAAGAACGCCGCCCGGTTGCGCCGCGATCGCAGCACCGTGCTGCTCGTGGCCAGCGCCGTCAACGCGGCGAGCGCCCCGCCGACGGCGGCGAAGATGCCGAAGTGGTGCGACCACTTGGTGGGGGTCAGGGCCAGCGCCACGAACGACAGCGCGGCCACGGCCAGCAGGCGGCGGCTCGGGCCGAGCGCCGCACCGCGGATGCGACCGCGGCGCAGCAGCATCACCGCGCACGTCGCCAGGCACAGCATCACCAGCAGCACCGGGAACCGGCGCACCAGCGAACCGTCCGGGGTGGGGCTGAACAGCAGGTTGTAGCGGTTGAGCTCCTGGTACCAGTCCTCGCTCGGGCCGATCTCGGTGCGCAGGTCCGTGGCGTCCATGATCGACTGCCAGGTCTGGTCCGCGAACACGGCGGCCAGGATGATGAAGCCGCACGCCGCGATCGGCGCCAGCACCGGTACCCAGCCGTAGTCCTTGGCCCGCTGCCGCACCAACCGCAGCAGCGGCTTGAGCGCCGCGATGTAGGGCAGCACCGCGACCAGGCCGTGCGGACCGGCGCCCAGCGCGAGCGCGGCCACGACGAGGCCCAGCGCGGCGGGCATCAGGCGGCCGGTGGCGACCGCGCGCTCCACGGCGCACAGCGCCAGCAGCGAGAACAGCGCGATGACC
The DNA here is from genome assembly GCF_014203325.1 of Saccharopolyspora gloriosae. NCBI lineage: Bacteria > Bacillati > Actinomycetota > Actinomycetes > Pseudonocardiales > Pseudonocardiaceae > Saccharopolyspora > Saccharopolyspora gloriosae. The sequence continues at coordinate 6,304,329 of NZ_JACHIV010000001.1, forward strand.
GGCTCGGCGCGCAGGCCGTTGTTGTAGGGCAGCCAGAACGCGAGGAACACGGCCGCGGCGGCCCAGCCCGCGGCGTTGCTGCGCCGGACCTGCTGGCCCAGCCTCGGCAGCACTTCGCGGCTGATCAGCAGCCAGCTGACCGAGCCCATCAGCAACGCGGGCAGCCGCACCCACGGCGTGGCCGTGGAGATCTGCACCCACATCGAGTACAGCTCGTAGAACCAGCCGAACGGCGCTTCCGGCACCGCGAACCAGCGGTAGTAGTTGCTGATGTAGCCGGCGCTCTCGCGCGCTCGCGCGATGGTGAGGATGTAGCCGTCATCGGAGGTCATCGCGCCCGCGATCCACCAGATGATCAGCGCGCCGAACACCGAGACGTCCCGCAGCGTCGGCTTCCACCAGCCGCGCGGCACCAGCCGGGGCGGGCGTCGTCCCGCGCGCACGTCCAGGCGCCGCAGGCACACGACGGAGCCGATGAAGGCCAGCACCGCCAGGCCGATCACGGTGAGCTTGATCGGCGTCGCGCTGCTCTCGTAGCGGTTGTCGACGCGGGCCTCGAAGGACAGGCCGTCGATGTTGTCGCGGGTCGAGTCGATGTCGGAGAAGATGCCGGTCAGCTGCGGGCGCTGGTCGCCGCGCAGGTTCGCCAGCGTCTCGTCACCGAGCTTCACCTTGGTGCCGGCGACGTCGGAGCGCACCGTGATGGCGCAGTCGCCCGCCGGGACCGGCACCGTGCCGACCTGCTGGCCTTTGGACAGCAAGGTGACCTGGCCGTTGTCGGCCTGCAGGGTCATGCCGGTGAGGTTGCCGTAGTCCGAGTTCGGCGGGTTCGTGCTCAGCAGGTTCGCCGGACCGTTGGTGCGCGCGTCGACGCTGCGCACCGATTCGCACGGCACGTTCGCGTTCATCCACAGCGGCGAGAAGCTCACCAGCGGCGCGGAGACCGACTTGGTGCCCTCGGCGGTGGGCCATCTCAGGGTGTTGATGTTGTGGTCGACCGGCAGGAAGGGCACCGCGATCGCCAGTACGGCGCCCAGCAACCCCAGCACGGAGGCGAACCACCTCAGCTGCTTGGCGGACGGGTCGCGCCGGCTCGCCGCCGGGCGTGCCGGAGAGTCCGCCGCCTGATCCGAGGACGACTCCGATGGGTCGTCCTTGCGACTGCTGTCTTCCTGCCCCTTAAGCACGCCAGGAGAATAGTAGTCCCTGGTCCTGGGACTTCCGGCGCGTTCGACGCGGCCGGAACCGAGATGTTTGCCGACGCTATGAGCAGCCTCGATCGAGTGATTCTCAGGTGTCTCTCAGCGTCCCGTGATCCCCCGTGACCGATCGGTGACCGTCGCAACGGACGGTTCAGGACGCCTCCGCCATCAGTTGAGCGACCCGCTGGTGCGAAGTTCCGATCACCTCGGCGATCACCCGCTGGCTCAAGCCCGCGGAGCGCAACGTCGTGATGATCTCCAAGCGCGCCCGCTCGGCGTTCGCCGCCGCCCGCTTGGACTCGGCCGTCCAGTGCCGCAACTCTTCGACGGGCCGGGTGTACTCGACATCGCCTTGCAGGTACCGCCAGTCGATGCGGAAGGAGTCCGGCTCTCGGTCGGCGAGCCCGGCGATGAGGTCTCGCACCTCAAGGTCGAGCTCCTCGAGGTGATCCACTTCAGTGGCCCCGGCGGGCAGGCCCTGGACGTGCACCACCCAGCTTCGATCCTGCCTGCTCACGTCCACTCGGTAGCTGCCCAGCTGCTCGGAGCTCATCGGTCCTCCAGCCACTTGTCGCCGAAAATGGGAGCCAAACCGGTCTCGATGTGCGTGAGCACGTACCAAGAGATCTCTTTGTTGTGCCCGGTTAAACCGAACCGGGCCACTTCGGCGCCTTCTCGGTCGTAGACCGCGAAGATCCGATGCGAGCCCTTACCTCTGCCCGGGATCTCTTGGATCGTCGTCTTCGCATTTCGGGCCGCGCGCCGCGCGAGACTCAGCACCTTGGCCGGCTTCAGCTTCTTGTTGACCACAGCATACTTCTATCGCAGTGGACACTCAAGTGGCAAACCAACTAGACGCGATCGGGTGACCTTGATCGGCGGAAGATGAACCGTCCCGTTCAGCGGCGGAAGAACTGCTCCCGGCGCCCCTGCCGGACCAGGCGGAGCCACTCGCGGAACGCCTTCAGATCACGGCGCTGGCCGACGAAGTACAGCCCGAACCGCAGGAACTCCAGCGCCCCGATCTTGCGCATCCCCGGCTGCGAGAGCAGATAACCGCGGTTGCGGTAGGTGTAGTAGCGCTTGTTCTCGTCCGACGGGTCCTGCGCGTGGAACCGGCCGCCGAGCATCGGCTTGAACTCGTCCGAACCGTCCGGGTGCACGAACCGCGTCTTGAGCGAGGTGCCGAACGGCAGCCCCGAGCGCACCACGCGGCGGTGCAGCTCCACCTCGTCGCCGCGGACGAACAGCCGGTAGTCCGGCACGCCCACCACGTCCAGCGTGGCCGCGCGGAACAGCGCGCCGTTGAAGAACGACGCGATCCCCGGCAGGAAGTCGGCGTCCCCGCCGGGAGCGCTGAGCTCCTCCGGGCGCCGCTTCCAGGTGAGGCCGCGGCGCAGCGGGAACGCCAGCTTGTCCGGCCGGTTGATGTTCACCACGACCGGCGAGACCGCGGCGAGCTTGCGGGTGCGCGCCACGTCGAGCAGCGTCGCCAGCGCCTGGTCGTCAGCGGGCCGGCCGTCGTCGTCGCCGAGCCACACCCACTCCGCGCCGAGCGCCAGCGCGTGCAGCATGCCCAGCGCGAACCCGCCCGCGCCGCCGAGGTTGTGCCGCGAGGGCAGGTACGTCGACGGGATCGGGCAGTCCTCGACGACCTGCCGCGCCGGTTGGTCCGGCCCGTTGTCGACGACCACCAGGTGATCCGGCACCCGCGTCTGGGTGGCGATCACCTTGAGCGACTCCGCGAGCAGCTCGCGGCGATGCCTGGTGACGATCACCGCGACGACGGAATCTGCGGGAAGTTGCGGCTGCTCGGCGGAGTCGGCGCTCATGGTGCTTTGTCGCTCCCGATCGTGGCGGTGGCCGTGTCACTGACCTGCGCCAGCATTTCCGGACTGAGGTTTTCGAACGGGTCTTTGCCCTTGTAGGACGTCAGCACGCTGCGCAGCGAACCGTGCTCGCGGATCCCGCCCTTGTCCATCCACACGGCCGAGTTGCACAGCTCCATCAGGAACTCGTCCGAGTGCGAGGCGAAGATCAGGATGCCGGAGCGCTTCACGAGCTCCTTGAGCCGGTCGCGCACCTTCTCCAGGAAGTCCGCGTCGACCGCGCCGATGCCCTCGTCGAGCACCAGGATCTCGGGGTCGATGGAGGTGACCACGCCGATGGCGAGGCGCACCCGCATGCCCGTCGAGTAGGTGCGCAGCGGCATGTCCAGGTAGTCGCCGAGTTCGGTGAACTCGGCGATCTCGTCCATCCGCTTTTCCATCTGCTTGCGGTTCATGCCGAGGAACAGACCGCGGATGACGATGTTCTCGTACCCGGAGATCTCCGGGTCCATGCCGACGCCGAGGTCGAACACCGGCGCGACCTTGCCGACGACGCGGGCGCTGCCGCGGGTCGGCTCGTAGATGCCCGCCAGCAGCCGCAGCAGCGTGGACTTGCCCGCACCGTTGTGGCCGACCAGCGCGAGCCGGTCGCCGTGGCTGAGGTGCAGGTCGATGTCGTGCAGTGCCTCGATGATCGGCACCTTGCTGTCGGTGCCGATCTTGCCGCCGGCCTTGCCGAGCACGGCCTTCTTCAGCGAGCGGGACTTCGCGTCGAAGATCGGGAAGTCGACCGCGGCGTTCCAGACGTCGATGCTGACCATCGTTCGATCTCCCTCAGACCCAGTAGGGGACGCGGGCGCGGTAGTTGCGCAGGACCACGGCTGCCAGCAGGAAGCCGACGACGGTGCAGCCCAGGACCCAGTACCAGTGGTACAGGTGCTGGTCGAACCCGATCAACGGGTCGCGGAAGATCGCGATGTAGTGCGACAGCGGGTTGCCGTCGACGAAGATCTGCCGCCACGCGTTCTGGTCGTTGTGCTCGAACTCGAACATGCCCCAGGTGATCGGGGACATGAACAGCGCCATCGTCATGATGCTCTGGATCACCGGCGGGATGTCCCGGAAGCGGGTGGCGATCACGCCGAACAGGGTGGCCACCCAGATGCCGTTGATCATGATCAGCAGCAGCGCCGGGATCGCGACGATGATCGTCCAGTTCACCGGGATCGGCGTCCCGGCCAGCGCGAAGATGGCCAGCAGCAGGAAGTAGATGATCAGGTTGTGCAGGAAGAACAGCGTCTGCCGCCATACCAGCCGGTAGATGTGCACGCTCAGCGGAGCGGGGAGCTGCTTCATCAGCCCCTCGTTCTTGATGAACACCTCGGTGCCCTCGGTCACGCAGTTGCGGATGAACTCCCAGATGATGAAGCCGACCGCGAGGTGCGGCAGCTTCTCCCGCAGGTCCGTGCCGAACAGGCTCCCGTAGAGGATGCCCAGCCCGGTCACCATCACGCCCATGCTGATGGTGATCCACAGCGGTCCGATCACCGAACGGCGGTACCGCTGCTTGATGTCCTGCCAGCCGAGATGCGCCCACAGCTGACGCTGCTTGGCGCCCTCGACGAGGTCGTTGAACGCTTTGGACCAGGTCCGCGACGAAGTCTCGGGCGGAGCCGCTGGTCTCTCGATCGTGCTCGTGGCCTGCACGGTGCGTAAGAGTACCGACAGCGCCCTGGTCACCGGGGAGAGGGAGGCACCCACGCCGACCGGGGCGCACATTCCGGACAGCTCGGGCGCGCCCACCCTCGCTCGCCCGTTCGGGCGCGCGTGCGCCCGCGCAGGCCGTCACCGTTGCGTGAACCCCCGGACGTGCGCGGCCGTCACAGGTACTGGCCGGTCCCCCTCGACTGCGGGGACTGCTCCGCCTCGCCGCCGCTGCCCGCGGGCAGTCCGCGGCGCATCTGCTCCAGCTGCGCCCGCGCCGCCATCTGCTGCGCGAACAGCGCCGTCTGCAGGCCGTGGAACAGCCCCTCCAGCCAGCCCACCAGCTGGGCCTGCGCGATGCGCAGCTCCGACTCCGAGGGCGTCGACTCCTGCGCGAACGGCAGCGACAGGCGTTCCAGCTCCTCGATGAGCTCCGGCGCCAGGCCCTCCTCCAGCTCCCGGATGGAGGACTGGTGGATCTCCTTGAGCCTGCTGCGGCTGGCCTCGTCCAGCGGCGCGGCCCGCACCTCCTCCAGCAGCTGCTTGATCATCGTGCCGATCCGCATCACCTTCGCGGGCTGCTCGACGAGCTCTCCGACGTTCTCCCGCTCGCCCATGCCCTCGGCGGAGGGGTCCACGCCCGAACCGAGCGGTGTGCCCTCCCCCACCACGAAGATCTCGCGCTGCGGGTCCTGTTCGTTCTGGTTCATGCCCCCATCCTGACGCCTGGCGCGCGCATCGGGCGCACGAGGAGCCGGAATGGGCCACCCGGCGGTCATCAAGTCCGGCCCGCTCACTACGGTGTGACCATGGCGTTCGACGTCGCTGCTGTTCGCGGGCTTTTCCCCGCGCTGGGCGACGGCTGGGTGCACCTGGACGCCCCGGCGGGCATGCAGGTTCCCGAGCAGGTCGCGACCGCGGTCTCCACCGCGTTGCGCGCCCCCGTCTCCGGGCCTGGCGGGATCTTCCCCGCCTCGCAGCGCGCCGAGGCCATCGTGGACGCAGCTCGTCGCGCACTGGCCGATCTCGTGGGTGCCGACCCTGCCGGGGTGGTGCTCGGGCCGAACTCCGCCGTGCTGCTGCAACGGCTCGCCGACGGGCTCGGCGACGGCTGGATGATCGGCGACGACGTCGTCGTGTCCCGGCTCGACCACCCGTCCAACGTGATGTGCTGGCAGCGCGCCGCGCAGCGCTCCGGCTGCCAGGTGCGGTGGGCCGAGGTGGACATCGAGACCTGCGAACTGCCCGCGTGGCAGTACCGCGACCTGGTCAACGAGCGCACCAAGGTCGTCGCCGTCACCGCCGCGTCCGGTGCCGTGGGCACCCGCCCGGACGTGCACCAGATCGCCGAGATCGCCGCCGAGCACGACGCGCTGGTGGTCGTCGACGCCTCCGCCGCCGCACCGTTCCTGCCGCTGGACATCACCGCGATGGGCGCCGACGTGCTCGCGCTCAACGCCTCCGCGTGGGGCGGGCCGCCGGTGGGCGCGCTGGTGTTCCGGGACCCGGCGATGATCGACCAGTTGCCGTCGGCGGCGCTGGAACCCGGCTGGCGCGGACCGGACCGCCTGGAGCTCGGCCCGCACGCCTACCCGCTGCTGGCGGGGCTGGTGTCGTCCATCGACTACTTGGCGGGCCTGGACGACGCGGCGATCGGACCGCGGCGGGAGCGGCTGCTCACCTCGCTGAGCTCGGCGAAGGCCTACCAGGCGGGTCTGCTGGCGAACCTCACCGGCGGGCTGCGCAGGCTGCGGCACGTGATGGTCATCGGCGACGCGATGCGCCGGGTGCCGTCGATGGCGTTCACCGTCAACGGCGTGAAGGCCGTCGACGCCATCGAGCACCTCGCCGACCAGGGCGTGTGCGCGTTCGCCGACCCCGGCACGCACGGCGTGTTCGCGGTGCTCGGCGTCGGTGAAGTGGGCGGTGCCGTCCGCGTCGGCCTCACCCACTACACGAACACCTACGAGGTCGATCAGCTCCTGCGGGCGGTCGCCGCGCTCGACTGATCCGCGCCGTTCAGGAGCGGGTGAGCAGGATCTTGCCGTGCACGCCGCCCGATTCCAGCAGCGAGTGCGCGCGGGACGCCTCCGGCAACGGGATGCGGCTGTGCACGATCGGCCGGACCCGCCCGGCGGCGACGTGCGGCCACAGCTTCTCCCGCACGTCGGCGACGATGGCGGCCTTGCCCGTCGGCCCGTCCAGCGGACGTCCGCGCAGGCCCAGCACGGAGATGTGCAGCCGCTTCACCAGCATCCGCCCCAGGTCCAGCTCGGCCTTGCGACCGCCCTGCATGCCGATCACCGCGAGATGCCCGTCCGGCGCCAGCGCCGAGAGGTTCCGGTCCAGGTAGGACGCGCCCATGTTGTCCAGGACCACGTCGGCCCCGCCGAGCCCCTTGACCACCTCGACGAAGTCCTCGTCGCGGTAGCTGATCACCGGGTCGGCGCCGAGCTCCCGGCAGAACTCCCGGCTCTCGGCCGCGCCCGCGGTCGCGGCGACCCGGGCGCCCAGCGCCCGCCCGATCTGGATGGCGCTGGTGCCGATGCCGCCGGAACCGCCGTGCACCAGCAGCAGCTTCCCTTCGGTGAGGCCGCCTTCCATGACCACGTTCGACCACACCGTGCAGGACACCTCGGCCAGTCCCGCCGCGTCGACCAGGTCCACGCCGTCGGGCACCGGCAACAGCTGAGCGGCGGGCACCACGACCCGCTCCGCGTAGCCCCCACCGGCGAGCAGCGCGCACACCTCGTCGCCGACCTGCCAGCCGGTGACGCCCTCGCCCAGTTCGGCGACCGTGCCGGAGCATTCGAGGCCGAGGATCTCGCTGGCGCCCTTCGGCGGCGGGTAGTTGCCCTGCCGCTGGGACAGGTCGGCCCGGTTCACGCCGGCCGCCGCGACGTCCACGAGCACTTCACCGGGACCGGGCCGCGGATCGGCCTGCTCGGTCCACTCCAGCACTTCCGGGTCACCCGGCTCACGGATCGCGATGGCGTACATGGTCACGACCGTAGTCGTTGCCGCCGATCCGGCAATACCGGGAAAAACCGTTCCGCTGTAACCATTATCCGGACAATCTTGACTTCACCGGTGAGAGCTGTCGAAGCTGACCACCACACACTCACCCTTGGGGAGCAGAACGAGATGACTGCTGTGAGATCGGGCCGCCGCTTCGCGGCCGTGTCCGCCGCCTTCGCCGCGGCCCTGGTCGCCGCCGCCCCCGCGTCCGCCGCGCCGACCGATCTGGGGGCTCAGGTCGAGGTCGACGCCGTGCACCGGCACCTCGTCGCGCTGCAGCGCATCGCCGACGGCCACGACGGCAACCGCGCGTCCGGCCGCGAGGGGTACGAGGCCAGCGTGGACTACGTGGCGGGCAAGCTGCGCGGCGCCGGATTCGACGTCACCACGCCGGAATTCGACTACCAGGCCTACTTCCTCGACTCGTTCGCGCTGGCCGTGGCCGGTGCGCCGGTCGACGGGGACGCGCTGGAGTACTCGCCCGCGACCCCGCAGGGCGGCTTGACCGCGCCGCTGTCGGTCGCCGCCGTCGACGACACCCCCGGCTGCGAGGCGGCCGATTTCCCCGCCGACGTCGCCGGATCGGTGGCGCTCGTGCAGCGCGGCTCCTGCACTTTCGCGGAGAAGCAGCAGATCGCCGCGGACCTCGGTGCCGTGGGCACGATCATCTACAACAACGTCGAAGGCCCGGTCAACGGCACCCTCGGCGACCCCGCCGACGCGCGGATCCCGAGCGCGGGCGTGGACCAGGCCACCGGGCAGCGGCTCGCCGAGCAGGCGGGCGCGGAGGTCCACCTGGACGTGCAGTCCCGGTTGCAGGACATCACCACCCGCAACGTCGTCGCCCAGACCCGCACCGGGCGCACCGACAACGTGGTGACCGCCGGGGCGCACCTGGACAGCGTCGCCGAAGGCGCCGGGATCAACGACAACGGCAGCGGCACCGCGGGCCTGCTGGAGACCGCGCTCGCCCTCGGCGGCGCTCCGGACGCGCCGAACGCGGTGCGCTTCGCGTTCTGGGGTGCGGAGGAGTCCGGCCTCGTCGGGTCCACGAAGTACGTGCAGAGCCTCAGCTTCGAGCAGCAGCTCGACATCGCGCTGTACCTGAACTTCGACATGATCGGTTCGCCGAACGCCGGGTACTTCGCCTACGACGGGGACGACTCCGACGGCGTCGGCGCCGGTCCCGGCCCGCACGGCTCGGGCGTCATCGAGCGCGACCTGGGCGCGGCGCTGCTGGCCCAGGGCGTGGAGGTCGAGGGCACCGACTTCGACGGGCGCTCGGACTACGGCGAGTTCATCGCCAACGGCATTCCCGCGGGCGGGCTGTTCACCGGCGGCGACGGCACCAAGACCGAGGAGCAGGCCGCGAAGTGGGGCGGCACGGCCGGGGTGAACTTCGACCCGAACTACCACACCCCGCAGGACAACCTGTCCAATGTGGACAAGGTTGCGCTGGAGCGGAACGCGAAGGCGCTGGCCACCACGATCGGCCAGTACGCGCAGAGCACCGAAGGCGTCAACGGCACCCGCGCCGACCGCGCCGGGCTCCGTACCGCGCAGGCCCCGTTGCCCGCTCTCGGCGACCACGACCGCATCTGAGGCTGGTGAACGGACCGTTCGTCCCGTCCCGTCGGGCGAACGGTCCGTTCAATTCCCGGCGTTCACCTGCGCGTCGCCGAGACCTGTGAGAGTGGCGCCGACACCGGGAGGACTCCGTGAACCGACGCTGCACCACGTTCGCCGCCATCGGCGCCGTCGTCGCCGGCACCGCGCTCACCACCCCCGCGACCGCCGCCGGCGGCGAACCCGCGGTCCGCTTCGCCACGTTCAACGCCTCGCTGAACCGCCCCGCCGCGGGCGACCTGCTCGCCGACCTGTCCACACCGGACGATCCGCAGGCCGCGAAGGTCGCCGAGGTCGTGCAGCGGGCCCGGCCGGACGTGCTGCTGCTCAACGAGTTCGACCACGTCGAAGGCGGCGCGGCCGTGGACGCGTTCCGGGACAACTACCTCGCCGTCGGCCACCACGGCGCCCGGCCCATCGACTACCCGTACAGCTACACGGCTCCCGTGAACACCGGCGTCCCGTCCGGCATGGACCTGGACCACGACGGCGTCGTCGGCGGTCCCGGCGACGCCCACGGCTTCGGCGAATTTCCCGGCCAGTACGGCATGGTCGTGCTCTCGAAGCACCCCATCGACGAGGACGCGGTGCGCACCTTCCAGGGGTTCCGCTGGGCCGACATGCCCGGTGCGCTGCTGCCCGACGACCCCGCCACGCCCGAACCGGCCGACTGGTACTCGCCGGAGGAGCTGCGCGAGGTGCGGCTGTCGTCGAAGTCGCACTGGGACGTCCCCGTCGAGGTCGGCGGCCGCCGGATCCACCTGCTCGCCGCGCACCCCACTCCCCCGAACTTCGACGGCCCCGAGGACCGCAACGGCCTGCGCAACCACGACGAGATCCGCTTCTGGTCCGACTACGTGCACCCGGCGCGCGGCGACTACCTCTACGATGACGCGGGCCGCAGCGGCGGTTTGGCCCCCGGAGCGCGGTTCGTCATCGCGGGCGACCACAACTCCGATCCCGTCGACGGCGACAGCGTTCCCGGCGCCGCGGACCGCCTGCTCGACGCGCACCGGGTGCGCGACCCGGAACCCGCCAGCGCGGGCGCGGTCCAGGCGGCGCACGACCAGGGCGGCGCCAACGCCGAGCACCGCGGACCGGCCCGGCTGGACACCGCCGACTTCAGCGACGACGCCCCCGGCAACCTGCGCGTGGACTACGTGCTGCCGTCCTGGCCGCTGCGCCCCACCGGAAGTGGCGTCTTCTGGCCAGCCCCGCAGGACCCGACGGCACGCCTCAACGACGCCTCCGACCACCACCTCACCTGGGTGGACCTGCGGCCGTGACAGGAGATCGGCCCCGCCGGACGACTGCCGCCCCGGCGCGGCCACGCCTCGACCTGACGGATCGAACCGGTTCCGGCACGAACCCGACTAACCTGGCGGCGTGATCGATGGGAGCGAAGAACGAGTCCGCTGGCTCGACGACGAGGAGATGGCGGCGTGGCGCTCCTACACCGAGGGCAGCGCCCTGCTGGAGCACCGCCTCAACCGGGAGCTGCACGCGGCGCACGACCTGTCCATCGCCGACTACGAGATCCTCGTCCGCCTGTCGGAGCAGCCCGACCGGCAACAGCGGATGAGCGAACTCGCCAAGGACGTGGCGCACTCCAAGAGCCGCATATCGCACCAGATCCGCAGGTTGGAGAACGCGGAACTGGTGCGCCGCAACGATTGCCCCGACGACGGCCGCGGCGTCCTGGCCGTGCTCACCGACCGCGGCGAGGAAGTCCTGCGCGCCGCCGCCCCCTCCCACGTCGCCAGCGTCCGCGAGCACCTGATCGACCTCCTGGAGCCCGCGGAGAAGCAGGTCCTGGCCGCCGTGTTCGAACGAGTCAGAACCCGCCTGCGCGACCACGCCGAGCCCTGACCCGGCCCCCTCCCCGATGTCCTCGCGCCCGCCCGGAGGGCTAGGCTCCCGCCTTGGAAGCGTGGCAGAGCGGCCGAATGCACTCGCCTTGAAAGCGAGCGTCCCGAGAGGGACCGGGGGTTCGAATCCCCCCGCTTCCGCAACGTTTGACCAGCACGAACAGAGCCCGGCGAGGATGAACCCCGCCGGGCTCCGTTGCGCTTGAGCGTCGGTGCGACTGGTTCCGGTCCCGGTTTCCTCACAGCCTCGTCGGACGGGCCCGCGCGGTCGTAGAGCCGTGTCGGCGGGTGGTTGCGAAGACTGCGGCTGTCGTGGCGATCGTGGGTACGGTGAGGAGCAGCAGCGCCGGTTCGCCCGTGCCGCCGAGCAGGTCGGTGTGCAGCACCAGCGCGAAGGTGAAGCTGACGGTGTTGTTCAGAGCGTGGAGGACCACAGCCGTCTCTAGCCCACCGGTGCGCCAGGTGATGAGCGCCGCGCCGACGCCGAGGGTCAGGTAGTTCAGGTTCAGCCACAGGTTGCCTTGGAAGTGGATCGCGCCGAACAACGCTGCCGAGACCACCACGCCGACGACCAGTGCGGTGCGCGGGTTCCGGTTCCAGCTGCTCGCGACGCGCAGGACGAGACCGCGGAACCCGAACTCCTCCCCCGCTGCCTGCAGCGGGGTCAGCAGCAGGGTGACGGCGAGGAGACCGATCAGATCCGCGCTGTTGAACTGCGCGGGCTCGACCGGGGTCACGAGCGAGACGATGGCGATGCAGAGGACCGACAGCGGGCCGGCGAACAGGAACGCCCATCCGAACCGGTCGAACCGGAACCGGGAGACGACCGAGATCAGCGAGCGTCCTCGGACTCCGTAGAGCCAGCGCTGCACGAGCATGCTCCACGGGATGAGCAACGCGATCGAGGCGGCCCCGGCGGCCTGGAAGAGGACCGTGACGTCGTCACCGCCGAGCGTCGGGTTGACCCGCCCCATGGCCAGGTCGGCTTGGGCCGCCAGCCAGGTGATCACCGATCCGAACCCGAACAGCCCGACGACCACCAGCACGATGGCGGCGACGCCACGTCCCACCCGTCGCCGGTCGTGGACCAGGGCCCGGTGGTAGGGGACGCCACCCACGCGGTCGGTGCCGGTCTCCGCGGGGTCGACCGCCCACGGTGCAGCGGTGCTACCTGCCATGCTGTTCTCCACTCCTCGGTCGTCGGTGGCGCGTACGTGTTCGCCGCGACCAAGTGGACACGTTGACGTGACGTCACACTCAAGCCCTGGCTGCGAGGTGATCACCGGCGCAGCGGCCAGCGGAGCGACGGACACGAGTGGCCGGGAGGGCCGGTAATGGCGTGGAGCACCAGGGAACTCGCCGAGTTGGCGGGGACGACCGCGCGCACTGTTCGCCACTACCACCAGATCGGGCTGTTGCCCGAGCCGGAACGACGCAGCAACGGCTACAAGCAGTACGGCGTGACCCACCTGATCCGGCTGCTGCGGATCAAGCGACTCGCCGAGCTCGGTGTCGGTCTGCACACCATCGCCGAGCTGGGCAATGACGAGCATCCGGTGGAGGCGTTGCGAGCCCTGGACGCCGAGCTCGGCGAACAGATGAGCCGGTTGAGCAAGGCACGCGCCGAAGTCACGATGATGCTGGAGGAGCAGCTCGCCACGGATCTGCCGTCGGAGTTCGCGGTGACCGCGGCCGTGCCGATGTCCGACGCGGACAAGCGCCTGACCTCGGTCCTGGGCAGGCTGCTCGATCGCGACGACCGCCAGGTATACGCGGACCTGGTCGCTTCCGATGCGCGCAGTCATGTCGACGACGATTTCGAGGGCCTTGCCGCCGACGCCGGAGAAGCCGTCCGGCACGACCTCGCCGTGCGCATGGCGGCGCACCTGGAGACGCTGCGCGAGCAGCACCCCGGTGTCTTCGAGCTGGGCGCGTCGGATCCTCGACGCTTCCACTCAACCGTGGAGCAGGTCTCTAAGGAGATCTACAACCCGGCTCAACTCGACGTGCTGCGCCGGACGACGGCACTGTTCTGGCGGGGCAAGGATCACGCAGCGACGTCCCACGCCGCACCCCGTCCGGCACGACCGGCCGTCGACGAGTGATCCCGGTGGCCGGCCCGGCTCCGTTGCGTTCGGCCCGGTGCTGGTCTCGGTCGCGACCGCCCGCCAGAGCCGCGGAACCTGCTCGCGTTCGACGGGGATGAGTACTTTCACGGATCCCTGGTGCGGGGTGCGGGTGCCACCATCGCTCAATGATCAACGAAAGGCACGTGCGGCGACCTGCCGAACGCTCGGGGCTCAGCGTGGTGCTAGCGGTGCTGACCGCGTCCTGCTGGTGGGCCTGGATGGCCTGGGACCAGGGGTATCAGACCGACCCGGCGACGGGGGCGGCCAGCGGTCCCTACCAGGCGTGGCAAGTGGTCGGCTGCGTCGTCTGCCTCGTCGCGCTGGGTGTGGGCGCGAGCGTTCGGCTGCCCGCGTGGCTCGTCGTCCCGATCATGCCCGTCGCGTTCACCGCGGCTTGGACTTGGACCGCCGCAGGAGCGGACGACAGCGGTCTCTGGGCCGTCGGTGCGGTGCTGGTCTTCGCCGGCATGCTCGTCGGAACCGGAGTGGTCAGCGGAATCACCGCCTTCGCGCGCGGCGCGGCAGGACGGCGAGGGCGAGCGGTCCCGGCAGGCTGAGAGCGGCCAACCCGCTTGAACTACCCGGAGTCGCCCCGCACATGACCTTGCGAGCGGGACCGGAGCGTCGACTCCCCGCTTCCGCTCCGGTGAACAGCACGAGAAGAGCCCGGCGAGGACGACCCCGCCGGGCTCTTCCGCGCCCCCGCCTCCGCCCGCAGACCTCAGCGCGCGGTGGTCCGCTCGATCCAGTCGCGGTGGGCGGTGAGGTCGGTGTAGATGCCGGGGCCGGTGGCGCACGTCGGGTCGGCGTCGCCGTCGCGGCTGGTCGCGCCGATCAGCCGCCAGTCACCGGGGCGACCCTTGAGCTGCGGGCCGCCGGAGTCGAGGATGCACGCCTGCGCGTTCTCGGTGGGGCTGTCGGTGCACAGCTCGTTGTCCGGGTCGTAGTTCTCGGTGCACCGGTCGTCCGGGACGAGTTCGCTGTCCAGCTCCTGCAGCGTGCTCGGCGGGTCCGGGCATTCGCTGCCGTCCTCGCAGGTCATCCCCCAGCCGAGGAGGCGGGTGCCGGTGCCGATCGGGCCGGGTTCCGCGGCGATCTCGACGGGCTGCGCGTCCACGGGATGGTCCAGCTTCATCACGGCGACGTCGGCGCGGAACGGCTCGTAGGAGAAGTCCGGGTGCGCGATGACCTCGGTGACCTGGGCTTCGGCGCCCTTCGTGCGGTCGTGGTCCCCGATCCGCACGGACAGCTGCTCGGGCTCGACGTTCACCGTGCAGTGCCCGGCGGTCACGATCCAATCCGGTTCGATCAGCGTCGCCCCGCAGTAGTGGTGGCCGTCCTTCTGCACGCTCACCATGAACGGGTAGTCCGCGGTGGCGTCATGACCTCCGATGATCGCCGAAGCGGGTGGCGCCAACACCGCCGTGAGCGCGACCGCTCCCACCGCCGCGAACAGTGCCGCTGTGCCGGGCTTGCCCATCAAATCCTCCTGCGTGCTCCGCGATTCGGTCACACGCAAAGCTAAAGATCCGCCGCGGAAGCGGAATCACCTTCACAGCCAACGTGATCTACTACTTTCGGCCAGCGCGGCGAACGACGGGGAACGGCACGCGACTCGGTGCGAGGTCGTTCTCGTCGCGGCGCGCTTCGCGCGTGGGCCGCAGCGGTGATCGAGCCGGACGGGCCGCCGTGCTCGTCGGACGGCGCCGCAGAGCCGGTGCCCTCGGGGAGCGAGCCCGTCGGTCCGCACGAATGCGGCTTTCCTTTCGATGCGCGGCGCCGCCCGCGGCTCCGCACTGCCGGGCGACTCGCATTCGAATGTCACTCGAAACGGTGAAGTTATGCACCTGAAAGTGGGGCAACCCATTTCCGGCGAATTCGGCGAATCCGCCTGAATCGACGGTTTTCGCTGCTCAGGAACCGGTTCTCGGCATCGGCACCGACACGTACGCGCGTACCTTTCCGTTTGGACTGATCCTCTCGGTGGGTTAGCGTCCGCCAGACACCTGATCGGCGGTATCCGGCGATTCGGTGTCACCCCCGATCGTTCTGCACTTCCCCGAATGCCGTTCCGGCATTCCCTCACCGCATCGCCGCAGCCCGGCATGGCCGGGTCAGGAACCGAGGAACGAGTCATGACAGCGCGAACCCGATCCGCCCGCACCACCCCGGCGCCACGCCGGGTGCTCGGCTGCGCGCGATCGTCGCTGCTGGCCGGTGGCCTCGCGGCGTTGCTCGCCGGGTGCGGGGGCGGTGCGCTGCCACCTGCTCCGGCAGCGGAATCCGCCGCCCCCGCACCGGTTGGACAAGCCGACCGGGTCGACCTCACCGGACTTCCCGCGGCCAGCACCTTCGGCGACATCGACAGCGCGGGGACCGACCCCGCGCCGGACGCCGCCACCGACGGCGTCGTGCTGCGCGTCGAGCGGGACGTGGCCGTGCACGGCACGCCCGGCGGACCTGCTTTCGCCAAACTGCCCGCGATGCAGCTCGGCAATCCCACCTGGGTTCCGGTGATCGCCCGGCATGCCGACTGGGCGCAGGTCCTGCTCCCCTCCCGCCCGAACAGCAGCAGCGGCTGGATCCGCGTCGGCCCGGCGAACCCGGTCACCCAGGCCCGCACGCCGTACCGCGTCG
The DNA here is from genome assembly GCF_014203325.1 of Saccharopolyspora gloriosae. NCBI lineage: Bacteria > Bacillati > Actinomycetota > Actinomycetes > Pseudonocardiales > Pseudonocardiaceae > Saccharopolyspora > Saccharopolyspora gloriosae. Next base: position 6,320,342 of record NZ_JACHIV010000001.1, read on the forward strand.
ACGTCGACGTCGACGCGAAGCGGCTGGTGGTGCGGGAAGGCGACCGCGAGATCGGCGCCTGGACCGTCGGGGTGGGCTCGCCGGACTCCCCGACACCGCGCGGGCGCACCTACCTGATGGCCGCGATCGAAGAGACGGTCACGGACTTCAGCCCCATCATCCTTCCCCTCGGCACCCACTCCGAGACCTTCAACAGTTACGGAGGCGGACCGGGAACCGTCGCACTGCACGGCTGGCCGGATCCGGCCGTGTTCGGCGAAGAAGCCAGCGACGGCTGTGTGCGAGTACCGCCGGACGCATTACGGCTGCTGAGCACACTGCCGCTGGGAACGCTCGTGTTGCTGCAGTGACGACACGTCGTAGGACCAGCGGAGACGGAACGCGGCGGGAAGGCGGCAGGGACCACGCAACAACCCTGTCGCGACGATGAGCCCGGCCTGACCGGACGACGGAAAGCCGGCCCCACAGTAATCCCGGAAATCGAAACGAAGGAAGTGCGACAGTGCACAACAAAGCACGCTTCGCCGGTGTCATCACGGCGACCGCTGGATTGTTGCTGGCAGGCGCTCCGGCGTTCGCCGACAGCGCGGACAACGACGGGATCAACGTCGGCAACGACAACAACGTGAGCCTGGTTCCGATCCAGCTGTGCGGCAACAACGTCGCGGTCGCCGGAGCCGTCGTCTCCCTGCTCTCCCCGCAGACCAGTGAATGCGTCAACGCGCCGGTCGTCGACCACCCGTCGCACAAGCCGGAGAAGCCCGACCACGAGAAGCCCGAGAAGCCGCACAAGCCGCACAAGCCCGGTCACGGCGGCGGTCACGGCGGCGGCCACGGCGGGGGTCACGGCGGGGGCCCCGGCCCCGGACCGGCGCCCGCTCCCGCTCCGGCACCCGGACCGGCGCCGAGCGCTCCGGCCCAGCAGGTGTCGCCGGCCGAGCTGCCCACCGCGCCCAGCCCGGTGGCCGTCGCGGGCCACGCGGCCGTGACCGGCTGACGCGTTTCGTCCCGTTTCGCACCGTGCCCGTGCCCCGTTCCGACCCTCGCTGTGGTCGACGGGGCACGGGCACGTGCACAGTGGTGACATGTTGATCCGCATCCCCACGCCCGGCGACGTACTCGGAATGGCCCGCTCCACGGTCGGCTGGGCGGTGGAATCCGCGACGACGGTCGCCGCGGCACCGGCTCGGGTGCTGGGTCTGGTGGACGGCGTGGAGGCGCTGCTGGCCAGGGTGAACACCGTCGTCGACGGGGCCGAGGAGATCCTCGCCCGCACCGGCCGCACCGTCGACGAGGTCGAAGAGGTGCTGCGGGAGGCCAAGACCGTGGCCGCCGCCGCGAGCGCCACCGTCGAAGCAGCGGGCGCCATCTCCGCCGAGGCGCGCACCATCGTCGAGAGCGCCGGTTCGGTGAGCGACACCGCCGCGAACACCGTCGCCGACGTGCAGAAGACCGCGGCGATGGCCGACGAGCTCCTGGCGACCTACGAACCCCTCGCCCGGAAAGCGGCGCCGATGGCGCAGCTGTTCGTCGACGAGCTCTCGCAGAAGGAGGTCGACGCGGCGATCCGCCTGGTCGACGAACTGCCGGTGCTCACCGAACACGTGCTCTCCGACGTGCTGCCGATCCTGCGCACCTTGGACAAGGTCGGGCCCGAGATCCACGAACTGCTCGAGGTCACCCACGACGTGCGCCGCGCCATCGTCGGCATTCCCGGCTTCCAGTTCTTCCGACGCCGCGGTGGGGAGAAGGTCGAGGAGGAGTCCGACGAGCGCTCCGAACCGCGCCCGATCGAGGCGATGCGGACCGGCGGCGATGAGACCGGCTCAGGCTCGCGCTGAACCAGCTGGATCTACCACTCGAAAGTGCGATCATGGCGGCTGCGCACGGCGGAATTTCCCACTGCACGGCTAGATTCGCGTGCGGCGTAGTTCACTACGCAGTCGGCGTGGTCGCCCCGGTCCGACCGGCGGTCACTCCTCTCGGGATGTCCGGCGGAGTACTCCCCCTCTCTTCGCCGGACATCACCGTTTCCCGCCGCACGCGGCGAATCTCCTGCGGTGACGGCGTTCCAGCGCGCCACCGGTGAGATCCCGTTCCCGCGATCTCACCGATTCTCGTTGCGCCGCAACGGTTTCCACTCAGTCAAGCATGCCGCCGGCGAGTTCGGTGAGCCGGTTCGCCGCGGTCTCCCACTCGGTTCCGGCGAGTTGCACGGTGCAGAGCGCGACGATCAGCACCCGGCCGCCGCGGCGGACCAGGCCGGTCGTGTGCATCGCGGGGCGGTCCAGGTCGACCCGGTCGTCCGGGACCGTGCGGCGACCGCTCGCGGGTTCGGCCGGGGCGGGCTCGTTCGGGCCCGGCCCGAAACCGGACCAGCCCTGCTTCACCGCTTCCGGAGCCCGCTCCACCGACGGGATGCCGAAGGACTGGTCGAACCCGTCGGACGCGAACGTCTTGAAGCGGCGCAGCTCGTCGAGCACGTACGCGCCGGGAGCTCCCGCCGCGCGCAGGTGGCGGTAGGTCAGGACCACGTCGGCGGCGGTGAACACGGCGTAGCCCCACATGTCCGGGTCGCGGGGCGGTTCGGTGTCTGCGAGTCCGATCTCGGCGACCATCCGGTGGATGATCTCCTCCCGCCCGCCGCGGTCCCAGAGCTCGCTGGCCGCGTCGTCGTCGCTGGCGCGCAGCATCGGTTCGAGCAGCGCGCGGTCGGCCTCGGTGGGTTCACCGCGGCGCAGCAGGTGGTCCAGCGCGATCAGCGGCTTCACCAGCGACGCCGAGCGGAAGCGGTGCCGCGAGTCGCGTCGCCGCAGCACCTCCGAGGTCTCCGCGTCCACGACGAGGTAGCCGGTGCGTTCGCCGTCCGGTCCGTGTTCCGCCGCCATCGCAGGCCCCCGATCTCCACCGCCGTCCGGGCACCGTAGCAACGCGGTCGACCCGTGATCGACGTTCTCAGCCCGCCGGGTGGAAGGTCTTGGCCGCGGCGAGCAGGGTGTCGTTCTCGCCGGTGTCGCCGATGGTGATGCGCACGCCGGAACCGGCGAACGCGCGCACCACGACGCGCTCGGTGAGGCAGTGCTCGCTGAACTCGGCGGCGCGGTCACCCAGCGGCAGCCACACGAAGTTGGCCTGCGTCTCGGGCACCTCGAAGCCGAGGGCCAGCAGCTCGTCCCGGACCCGCACCCGCTCGGAGGCGATCGCGGCGCAACGCGCCCGCAGCTCGTCCTGCGCGTCGAGGGAGGCCAGCGCGGCGGCCTGGCCGACCGCGTTGACGCTGAACGGGACGCACACCTTGCGCAGCGCCTCCGCCACGTGCGCCGGGCCGATGGCGTAACCGATGCGCAGGCCCGCGAGGCCGTAGGCCTTGGAGAAGGTCCGCAGCACGAGCACGTTGTCGTAGCGGGCGGCCAGCTCGACGCCGTCGGGCACGTCCGGGTCGGTGACGAACTCGCGGTAGGCCTCGTCCAGCACGACGAGCACGTCGGAGCGGACCGAGTCGAGGAACCGCTCCAGTTCCGCGCGGCGCACGGCGGGGCCGGTGGGGTTGTTCGGGCTGCACACGAAGACGAGCCGGGTGTCCGGGGTGATCGCGGCGGCCATCGCGTCGAGGTCGAGCGCGTGCTCGGCGGTCAGCGGCACCTGGATCTGGGTGGCGCCGACGATGTGGCTCATGATCGGGTACGCCTCGAACGACCGCCACGGGTAGACGACGGAGTCCTCGGTGGTGCAGGTGATCTGCACGAGCTGCTCGCACAGGCCGACCGAGCCGCAGCCGACCGCGATCCGCGCCGGGTCGACGTCGAGGCGGGTGGCGAGCGCGTCGGTGAGGCGGGTGGCGCCCATGTCCGGGTAGCGGTGCACCTCGCCGGCGGCTCGCGCGATGGCCTCGGTGACGCTGGGCAGCGGGCCCGCCGAGACTTCGTTGCTGGCCAGCTTCAGCGATCCGGCGACGGTGCGTCCGGCGACGTAGGCGGGCAGCTGGTCGAGGTCGGCGCGGATGCGGACGGTCATGCACGGCTCCTTGGTTCGGGCGGCACCACCGCTTCGCCGCTGGAAGTGCCGCCCGACCACTGTAGAACCGGCCGGGGGGCGCAACGCCGCTGGATCGGGCGGGGAGGCGCAGAATCCGTGGGGCCGAGCCCGACTTCCCCGGAGTGATCGCGCACTGCCGACCGGCCACCACTGCTTGTGGACAACTTCGGGATGACTGTGGACAACTCGGTCCGACCCGGTCTTGCCCGACGTGGGAGCGACTGCCGGGACCGCGGTCCGTTGACCTGCCCGATGTCCGCATCGGCCTTGCCCGACGTCGGTACCCGGGTGGCGCCGATCGGGTGTAATACCGCGCACATCCACGGCGGCCCCGCGGCGCTGTTCGGCTGCCGCCCGACCTGGCGCCCGGGACGTTCCGGTCCGCCGCGTCGAGCGCATCACCGCACGTGACGTGTGCACCGCGGGGCGGATCGGAGATCGGCTCGGCGACCTCCGCGAGCTGCGGCGAGGGCCTCCGGGCGGTGGCGACGGTCTGTCAACCGCCCTCCGCCATCCGGATGATCACGTTGACTGCTGTTCACCCATTCCTGGTTACCTGAACGACATGACCGAAACCCGGACCGAGACGCTCGCGCTCACGGACGGCACCGAGCTCCGGCTGACCGTCGCCGAGCCGGAGAACGTCGTGCGCGGCGGGCTGGTGGTGCTGCACGAGGCGCGCGGCGTCACCGACCGGGTGCGCACCCTGGTCGGCGCCCTCGCCGACGAGGGCTGGCTGACCGTGGCGCCGCACCTGTACCACCGCGAGGGCACCGACGAGTTCTCCGACGACCACGCCGAGGAACAAGTGCTCGACCAGGTGCAACGACTATCGGGCGAGTCGATCCTGGCCGATTCCGACGCCTCCTTCGTGTGGCTGACCGACCAGGGCGTGCCCGGCGACCGCCAAGGCGTGATCGGCTTCGACATCGGCGGCTCGGCCGCGCTGGTGGTGGCGGCGAGCCGGAGCCTGGGCGCCGCGGTGACCGTGGCGGGCGGCGGCATCCTGAGCCCGCTGTCCGACGGCCTGCCCCCGCTGGTGGAGATCGCCGGGGAGCTGGCCGGACCGTGGCTGGGCATCTACGGCGCCGCCGACTCCCGCATCCCGTCGGACGAGGTGAACAAGCTGCGCGACGCCGCGGCGACGGCCCGTGTGGCGACCGACGTGGTGCACTTCAGCAGCGGCGAGCACCGCTTCGACACCGATCTGGACGCGGCGGTGGAGGCCTGGCAGCGGGCGCGCAACTGGTTCGACACGCACCTCCGCTGAGCCGCGGCAGGACCCGAGTTGCACACAGGCTGTGGATAAGTTGTCCACAGCCTGTGTGCAACCTGTTTGCGGTGCGCACGAAGGGTGCACTATGGCGTCGAGGCGGTGTCGTGAGTTAGGAAGCTAGTCATGACCTCGAGCACCCACACCGGCCAGCCGCCCGAGCTCCTGTGGAACCCCGCTCCGGAGCACGTGGCGGGCACCCGCATCGCCGAGTTCGGCGAGTGGCTGCGCACCGAGCGCGGCCACGACCTGCCCGACTACCGGGCGCTGTGGAACTGGTCGGTCTCGGACCTGACGGGCTTCTGGGGAGCCCTCGCGGACTTCTTCGACGTCGCCTTCCACGACCGGCCCGATCAGGTGCTCGAAGCCGAGGTCATGCCCGGAGCGCGGTGGTTCCCGGGTGCGACGCTGAACTACGCGGAGCACGCGCTGCGCGGTGGTCCCGGCAAGGCCGACGACGACGTCGCGGTGGTCTTCGCCAGGGAGGACGGGCACGGCTCGGAGCTCACCTTCGGCGAGCTGCGCTCCCGCGTCGCCGCGATGCGCGCGGCGTTCGCGGAGCTCGGCGTGCGCCGCGGGGACCGGGTGGCGGCGCTGGCACCGAACTGCCCGGAGACGCTGATCGCCTTCCTCGCCGCCGCCAGCCTCGGCGCCACCTGGTCGTCGTGCTCGCCGGACTTCGGCGTGCGCGCGGTCGCCGACCGCTTCGTGCAGATCGAGCCGACGGTGTTCGTGGCCGTCGACGGCTACGTCTACGGCGGCCGCACCTTCGACATCAGGTCCACTGTGGACGAACTGCGCGCGGAGCTGCCCGGCTTGGCGGGGACCGTGCTCGTCGACTACGTCGGAGCGGGCGAGCTCGCCGGGACGCACGACTGGTCGGCGCTGCTGGAACGCCACCGCGGCGCCGAGCTCGCCTTCGACCCGGTGCCGTTCGACCACCCGCTGTGGGTGCTGTACTCCTCCGGCACCACCGGCCTGCCGAAGGGCATCGTGCACGGCCACGGCGGCATGGTCCTCGAGCAGTTCAAGATGATCGGCCTGCACGCCGACCTCGGCCCCGGCGACACGTTCTTCTGGTTCACCACCACCGGCTGGATGATGTGGAACTTCCTGCTCGGCGGTCTGCTCACCGGCACCCGGCTGCTGCTGTTCGACGGCAGCCCCGGGCACCCCTCGCTGGACGCGCTGTGGGAACTGGCCGCGCGCCACCGGGTCACCTACTTCGGCACCTCCGCGCCGTTCATCCAGAGCTGCCTGAAGAAGGAGCTGCGGCCCGGCGACGCCCACGACCTGAGCGCGCTGCGCACCGTCGGCTCGACCGGTTCGCCGCTGAGCACCGACGGATTCCGCTGGATCGCCGACGCCGTGGGCGCCGACGTGCAGATCGCCAGCGTGTCCGGCGGCACCGACCTGTGCACCGCCATCGTCGGCGCCGCGCCGACCGTGCCGGTGTGGCTCGGTGAGATCTCCTGCCCGATGCTCGGCGCCTCGGTGCGGTCCTACTCGGAGGACGGCGCCGAACTGCGCGGCGAGGTCGGCGAACTGGTCCTCACAAAGCCGATGCCGACGATGCCGGTGTTCTTCTGGAACGACCCCGACGGCTCGCGCCTGCACGAGGCGTACTTCGACACCTATCCCGGGATCTGGCGCCACGGCGACTGGATCGAGGTCACCGACCGCGGCACCCTGGTGATCCACGGCCGCAGCGACTCGACGCTCAACCGCGGCGGCATCCGGATGGGAACCGCCGAGTTCTACCGCGTGGTGGAGGCGTTCGACGAGGTCGCGGATTCGCTCGTCATCGACACCTCGGGCGCGACGGGCGAAGGCGAACTGCTCTGCTTCCTGGTCCTCGCCGCAGGAGCCCGGCTGGAGGACGTGGAACCGGAGCTGAAGAAGCGGCTGCGCGAGCAGCTCTCACCGCGGCACGTGCCGAACCGGTTCCTGCCGATCGACGAGATCCCGCAGACGCTCAACGGCAAGAAGCTGGAGGTTCCGGTGAAGAAGATCCTCGCCGGTGCCGACCCGGAGCGCGCCGTCAGCCGCGACGCGCTGCGCAATCCGGCGGCGCTGAACCCGTTCGTGCAGCTCGCGAAGGGTTCGCAGGACTGACGGAGATCAAACCCCACCCCCTTTGTTGAGGCGCTGGAGGGCCGTGTAGTCTTTCCGCAGTGGCCAAGAGGACTACCGGGAGGCTTCGCCTAGTCTGGTCTATGGCGCCGCACTGCTAATGCGGTTGGGGGTCACGCCCCCTCCCGGGTTCAAATCCCGGAGCCTCCGCAGGGGTTCCCGCCCAGGCGGGGATCCACAACTGAACAAGCGCCCGTAGCTCAACGGATAGAGCATCTGACTACGGATCAGAAGGTTAGGGGTTCGAATCCCTTCGGGCGCACGTCTGGTCGAGACAGCAGAAACCCCCTACTTAGTCGCAGGGGGTTTCTTGCTTTCCGGGTTCGGTGGAATCACCGCCCGGGACTCCCGGATTCCCGCCGCGCCACCTTTGGCCGATCGGCTCGAACTCACGGGCCGAAGAGCCGAGGCGACCGTCCGCCGACTCCCCTTAGTTTCATGATCGACCGAGCACCGACGCCGCGGCGTCGGGTCGATCACGCGAAGCGAGGAGTGCACATGCGGTTCAGCACCAGGAAGATCTTGTTCTCCGGTATCGCGGCCGGTGCCGCGGTGGTGGCGCTCGGCGGTGCCGCCGCCGCCTCGGGCCACCAGGCCGCGGACGCGCTCCCCGTCGCCCCGGGGCACGAGGGCGAAGGCGAGTACACCGCCGGGAACTACTGGTTGCAGGTGCGCGAGCTCACCGCCGACGGCGAGGGTTTCGGCACCGCCGTCGCGCCCGGCACCACGTACTACTCCAAGACCCTGCACGGGTCGGATTCCTGGAAGCCGACCGTCCTGAAGTTCTCCGTCGGCGAGGCCCCGGAAGCGCCGACCGTGTTCAGCTACCCGATTCCCGCCGAGGGCCTGGGCGTCTCCTGCGTCGCCTCCGGCACCGAGGCCGCGCCGCAGGTGCGGTGCGAGACGACCGACGCCCGCTGATCGGCGACCGCTGATCGGCGGCCACCTTGGCCGAACCGCCCGCCGGGGGGTGCGGGCGGCTCGGCAGGGGTGGACGCGTGCGGCTGGCCGGTGCCCTGGTGGATCACGCCGCCGAGGTCGACGGGGTGACGATGTCCGCGGAGAGCGGGGCGACGACGGCCAGGATCGCGTCCACAGTGGCCGGTTCGACGCCCGCCGCGGCCAACGATGCGGACAGGTGCTCGACGACCAGGTCGAAGTGCGGCTGCCGGATGCCGCGGCCCTGGTGGACCTGCTTCATCGGGGCGCCCCGGTACGGCTCGGGGCCGCCGAGCGCGGCGGCGAAGAACTCCACCTGCCTGCCCCGCAGCCGGGACATGTTGGTGCCGGTGAAGAAACCGGCGAGCTCCGGGTCGGCGAGGACCTTCTCGTAGAACGCGGCGACGACCTGCTCCAGCGCCGGGGTGCCACCGATCTCGTCGTAGATGCTCATGGGCGGTGTCCTTCCTGGGGTGGGGTTCCAGCTCACCCCCACCGCTTTGCCGGCCTGTGCTGCCGCTGTGAACGGGTCGCTACGTTGCGCTCACCCTCGCTATCGAGCGCGGTGAGGACGGCGCGCGATTCCGGTGCCCCGTGGGGCCTGGTTCGTTCCGGGCCGGTTGCAGCGCTGTTCGACGGAACGAGCAGCCGGGCGGCGCGCGGCTCGAACACGGACGGTTGCGACGGAAAGTTGATCGCGCACCGTAGTTCTCAGAGCCGCCATCAGGCCCGGAATCCGGGACGAACTTCCCGTTACCAGCGAAGATCTCGATCACTCCGAGTAACATCAAGATCGTTACTGTTCGGCCGGAAAAGTCCGAAACATGTTGCGATAGGAAACTCGGACTCAAAACGGTAACAGGCTGCAACCTTTCGAACCCCGCCGGCGATCAAGGGGTGACGACTCGAAAGGGGTCAGGAGTGACCGTCACCAAATTCGCCGGAGCCGCCCTCAGCGCCGCGGCCCTGTGCGTCCTGTGCGTGCTGCCCGGCGCCGCGCACGCGCAGCCGATCAGCGAGCTCATCAGCGGGTCCGCCACCACGACCCGCGGCGCCGCGACGACCGCGGAGGGCACCGCGCCGGACGGCCTCCTCCGCAACGCGGTGGAGGGGTCGAGCGAGCAGCCGGCCAGTGCCGCGCCCGAGCCCAGCGGCGCACCCACCACGAGCGCGCCCGCCACCGAGGAGCGGGACGCGCCCGGCGAAGGCGCCATCGACGAGCGCTACTCCGCGCTGCCCCGCGAAGTGAAAGACGCCATCGGCAACCCGCTCGGCGACGAAGAGGTCGAGAGCGACTCGCTGCGGTGGCGGGAGTACGAGCACGCCCGCTTCTACTGGACGCCGGACACCGACACCCGCATCGTGTTCGGCGGCATCCTCGACCGGTTCGTCGCGCTCGGCGGCCACGACGTCATCGGCGTGCCCACCACCGACGAGACCGTCGACGACGGCGGCGCCCGCTACAACGAGTTCATCAGCCTCGACGGGACGGAGACCGCGTCGGCGATCTACTTCACCGGCAAGACCGGCGCGCACCACCTGAGCGGGCCGATCTTGGAGAAGTGGACCGAGCTGGGCGCGGGCGACGCCCTCGGCTACCCCACCAGCGACACCGCGGCCACGCCGGACGGGCTCGGCGCGTACAACCACTTCTCCCGCAGCGGCGGCGCCTCCATCTACCTGACCAGGGACAACGAGACGCACGTCGTGCAGGGCGCGATCCGCGACAAGTGGGCCGCCTCGGGCTGGGAGGCGGGCCCGCTGGGGTACCCGACCACCGACGAGCTCACCGCCGCCGACGACCGCGGCAAGTACGCCCGGTTCGACGGTGACGGCGAGTTCGCCGCCGGGATCGTGTGGAGCCCGGAGACCGGCGCGCACTCCGTGCGGGGCGCGATCGGCGACCGCTACATCGAGTTCAGCGGGCCGAACGGGCTGCTCGGCTACCCGACCACCGATGAGCTGTCCACTCCGGACGGACGTGGCCGGTACGCGCACTTCACCGGAACCGGCGGGGCTTCCGTCTACTGGTCGCCGCAGACCGGCGCCGTCGAGGTCTACGGCGGGATCCGCGCCCGCTGGGCCGAACTCGGCTGGGAGCGGTCCTACCTCGGCTATCCGGTGCGCGGCGAGCACGACGTGACCTGGGGCCGCAGCACCGAGTTCGAACTCGGCCACATCGACTGGCACCGCGCCACCGGGAAGGTCTTCGACTTCCCGAAGTGAGCCGAGTTCTGCGCTGTGCGGCCCGGGAATCGGGCCGCGACGAGCTGAGGTGCGCCTGACGGAGTGGGGTCCGTCAGGCGCACCTCTTCCTTTCTGCCACGTCGGGTCGCCGCACCGCGCGGCTTTCACGAGATCGGCCGTGGCGGCGTTCGAGTGAGATGTCCCTGCCGGTACGGCCGAACCGGTGAACGTCGCCGTCCCCGGCAACCGGCGGCCGCCGCCGGGCGTGTTCCACATCGACAGAATTCCTTGTGGGGCAACAGAAAAGGGGATCGTCGTGAAGACCACTCGCTGGGGAATCATGCTCGCCGCGGCCGTCGTGCCGATCGCGCTCGCCGGGCCGGCCACCGCCGCCGCCGCGCCGGCTCCCGCCGGGCAGGCCGAGCAGCAGGCGTTCACCCCGATCGAGGACCGCTACTGGAACGACGCGGCGCTGCGCGGACTGCTGGGCGACCCCGTCGATTCGCAGAAGACCGACGGGGACACCACCTACCAGCAGTTCCAGTACGGCTGGCTGTTCCACACCGGCGCCACCGGCGTCACCGAGATCCACGGCGACATCGCGGCCCGCTACAACGCGGTCGGCGGCTACGGCGTGCTGGGCGCCGCCGAGTTCGACGAACGGAGCACGCCCGGCGGAGAGGGCCGCTACAACCACTTCGCGGGCAGCGACGCCACCGGCCGCGCCTCGATCTACTGGACGCCGGCGACCGGGGCGCAGGGCGTGTGGGGTCCGGTGCGGACGTTCTGGGAGTCGAAGGGCTGGGAGATCGGCTACCTCGGCTTCCCGACGAAGACGACCTCCGTCACCGCCGACGGGGCCGGGGCCTACAACCACTTCGACGGGCGCGACGACGCCGGCGCCTCGGTCTACTGGTCCGAGTCGACCGGGGCGCACTCGGTGCAGGGCGAGATCCGCAACGCCTGGGCCGCGCAGGGCTGGGAGACGGGTGCGCTCGGCTACCCGACGACCGACGAGCTCGCGGTCGCCGACGGCAGCGGTCGCTACAACGAATTCGCGGGCCAGGACGAGGAACCCGGCGCGGCCTACTGGTCCTGGGAGTCCGGGGCGCACTGGCTGACCGGGCCGATCCTGGAGCGCTGGGACCAGCTCGACCGCCAGGCCGGCTACCTCGGCTACCCCACGGAGAACCCGCACGCCGTCGACGGCGGCACGCAGGTCGACTTCCAGCACGGCTACGTCGTGCTGGACGAGGCCACCGGCGGGGTCTCCGACTCGCCGTGGTGATCCGGCGCTGACGAGCCGGGCCGTCCTCGCGGGCGGCCCGGCTCCGCGCTGCTTCAGCCGAGCTCGGCGGCGAGTTCTCCGAGCAGGTCGGCGAATTCCGCCGGACGGCAGAAGTACCCGGCGTGGCTGGAATCGATCGACCGCACGTCGAACCGCTGCGCGGGCGCCCACGCGTCGGCTTCGGCGATCATGCGGTCCTGCTCGGCGGGCAGGATCGACTCGTCCGCGGTGAACCGCACGAAGGTGCGCGGCACCCGGCCCCAGCGAGCGGCGGTGGCGAACCGGGGTTCCGCGCCGATGCGGAAGTTCACGTCCGGCTCCATGACGTCGATCAACGCCCGGAACTCGTCGTCGGTGCCGTCGGCCATGATCGCGGCCTTCGCCGCGCGCACCAGCTCCGGATCCGAGCTGCGCAGGTTGATCCGGCCCACGCCGAGCCGGGCCGGATCGCCGACCGCCGGCCACGGGATCCGGTCGAACAGGTTGCCCTCGCGCTCCGGCCAAGCCGTGTACTCGCCGATGGAGTCCGAGGCGACGGCGCACCACGCGGACAGGTACACCAGCCGGTCGACGAGCTCCGGGACCCGTTCGGCGACCGCGGTGATCGGGACACCGCCCGCGCTGGTCCCGGCGAGCAGCACCGGGCCGTGCTCGGCGACGCGGCGGACCAGCGCCTCCACGTGGTCGGCGTAGTCGTCGACGCCGACGCCCGCCAGCGCGGAGGGGGCGGTGGCGAACTCGTCGAGGTCCTGCGGGGCCTGGTAGAAGCCGGGCGGGTGGTGAGCGTTCGACCCGTGGCCGGGCAGGTCCGGCGCCAGGCTGCGGTGACCGCGCAACGCCAGTTCGCGCTGCAGCGGGCCCCAGATCGCGGCTGTGCTGGCCGCACCGTGGATCAGGACGATCGTGGCTGACATGGAAACCTCGTTCTCCGCCGCGGAAACAACCGCGCGACGAGTGGTGGGGACGCCGAAGGCGCCGGTCTCGGGCGGAGACCGGCGAGCGCTCGTGCCGAACCGCGGGCGCGGAGTTCGCGCCGAGGCCACCGGGGGTCCCCGTCTTCGGGAGCACCGTCTTCGGGAGCACCGGGCCGAGGTCGGCGAGCGGGCTGCTACGTCAGCTGATCACGTCGTTCAGATTACGGCGCCGTGCAAGCGAATATCCGCGCGCGGCGACGGGCCGCTCGGGACGACGGGACGCCGCTCGTGGTGGGCGCGCAGCGCGAGCAGCGTCGCCAACCGGTGGCAGGCCCACTCCTCGGTGCGCAGCCGGTGCTTGCCCACGTGCTCCGGCTCGTCGACCGGCCAGGCGATCTCCTCGTCCGGCACGACGTCGATCGCCGCCGCGGCCGTCGGGGGCGGCGGCGCGGTGCGGAGCCGGTCCACGGTGACCGTCCCCGGCCCCGCGTGCGCGTGCTCGCCCGTCCCGCCGCGCAGCGGGAGCAGCAGCGCCGGCGCGATCAGCAGCGCCGCGACGACGAGCGCCGCGATCACGCCTGCTCCCGCGCGTCGCGCAGCGCCTTGGCCCGGACCAGGCAGTCCGAGCAGGTCTCGGCGAACCAGTCGCAGTCGGTGGGTTCGGTGACCGTCAGCCGCAGCCCGCACAACGCCTCGCGCGCCTGCCCCGGGTAGGGGCGCTGCTCCGGGGACAAGGCGTGCCGCTCGCCCTGCGCCGGACGCCAGTACGCGACCGGGCCGGCTGACCTGATGAACACCGCGAACCTCCTCGTTCGTCGCCGCGGACGGCGGTGCGCGGCGCGGAACCACCGGGAGGAATCCGGGGCATTCCGGTCCGCCGCGTCGTTCGCGCACCACGATCGACATCCGAAACGAAACCGTGTACCTGAACGATAAAGAGAGTTCATTCCACAAGGAACTACCCATTCGGATGATCTTGATTGCCTTCGGGTCCCGGCACTGGAAGAACTGGTGGTGATCACACAATTCGCTCGAAAGGCCACCGATGAGCATCACCGGCCCGCCCGTCGCCCGGCTGCAGCTGGGCCGGCTTCTGCGGGACATGCGCGAGAGCTGCGGAAAGACCCAGGAACAGGCCGCGATCGCACTGGAATGCACCAAACCGAAAATCAGCAAGATCGAGACGGGCAAGGCCACCATCGGACCGGGAGATGTCCGGCTGCTCATCGACTGCTACGGGGTGGCGGGCGACTCCGCGGACACCGTTGTGCAACTCGCCCGCCAAGCGCGGAAACGGAATCACATTCGCGTTCCCGATTGGGCGCAGCGATTCATCGCGATGGAAAGCATCGCCGCCACGATCTCGACGTACGAGTCGGAACTCGTGCCCGCGCTGTTCCGCACCCCCGAGTACGCGAAGGCCGTCGGGCTCGCCACCGACCCGCGCCGCGACGCCGACGAGCTCGAACGGCTCGTCACCATCAACGCCGACCGCCAATCGGTGCTCAGCAAGGACGAACCGCCGGTGCTCACCTCCGTGCTCAACGAAGCCGTGCTGCGCCGCCAGGTCGGCGGCTGCGCCGTGATGCACAAGCAGCTCGCCCACCTGCGCGACCTCACCGAGCGGCCGAACATCACGGTGCAGGTGCTGCCGTTCGGCACCGGCGCGCACGCCGCGATGGGCACCACCTTCCACCTGCTGCGCTTCGAGCAGCCCACCCCCGGCTCGCTGGTCTACATCGAGAACCTGGTCAACGCCGACTACCTCGACGGGCCCGCCCAGACCGACTGGTACGACACCGCGTTCACCCGGCTCCGCGCGGCGGCGCTGAGCCCCGGCGACACCGCCACCTTCCTCGACGAATCGCTCTGACCGCCGGCGGGAAGACCGGCTCCCCCGGCGGCAACCGGAGCCGGGCCTGACGCGTGCGCAAGAATGATCCCGCGGCGACGGGGAAGATCTTCTTGAGGACGGTGTCGTGGAGCCCAGCAGCCCGATCCGCTCGGACGGAACACCCGGGGAAAGACCGGGGGCGCCGCCGAGCCGTCCGCTCGACGCGCTGCCCGCCCCCGCGGCACGCCGCGCCCGGTGGATCGCGCACGTGGTGGCGCTGCTGCTCGGCGCGGCCGGCCTGAGCTGCGCGCTCGCGCTGCCGTTCGCCCCGGTGTGGGCCGACCGCAGCGAGGTGAGCTGGCCCGCCGCCGACGAACCCGCCGTGTCCACCACCGCCCTGCTCGCCCCGTACCGGCCCGCCCAGTTCACCGCGAACGTCCCGTGCCCCGTGCTGCGGTCCGCGCTGGACCGGCCGGATCCGACGATGGTGCTCGCGACGGTGCCGCCGGGAAGCGACCGCGACGGCCTGCTGCTGAGCGCCGAAGGCGGCACCCCGAAGCTGATCATGGGCGAGCGCGCCGTGGCGCTGCCGCCGCTGCCCGCCGACTGCGACCTCACCGTCCGCGCCGACGCCCAGCGCTCCACGATCACCGTCGGGACGCTGCCGCCGATCGCGCTGCCCGGCGTGCCCGCGCCGGAGATCTTCACGTTCAGCACCGGGCTGCCACCGGAGCAGGCCGCGGAGCTGTCGGTCACGGCCCGCACCTACACCTGGTTCGAGACGGCCCCGACGTCGCTGAAGCTGTCCTTGACCGGGTTCGCGATCGTGCTGGCCGCCGCGTCGTTGCTGCTGCTCATCGCGCACACCCCGCCGACGTGGGCGGGAATCCGGCGAGCAGCCCTCCGTCGCATCCGCTTCGACCTCTCGCTATTACTCCTGATTGATGCCGCTGTCGCCGTGGTGCTGGCGTTGTGGCTGGTCATCGGGCCGATCAGCGACGACGACGGCTTCGCGATGCTGACCATCCGCAACCACGCCGCGACCGGCGACATCGGCAACTTCTACCGCTGGTTCAACGCCTCGGAGGCGCCGTTCACGCTGGTGCAGCACCTGATGCGCTGGGTCTCGGAGTACAGCCTGGCCCCGGCGTGGCTGCGGGTGCCGAGCGTCGTCGCCGGAATGCTCACCTGGCTGGTGCTCAGCCACGGCATAGTCGCCCCGCTGTGCCGGGGCGTCCGGCGGGCCGGGGTGCACCTGCTGACCGCGGTGTTCTTCCTGGCCTGCTGGCTGCCGTTCGACCTCGGCATCCGGCCGGAGGCGTTCGTCGCGCTCGGCACCGCCGCCGTTCTCGCGCTGCTGCTGCGCGCCACCGCTCCCGGCGTGCGGGCTCCGTTCGGCCACCTCGGCGGGGCCGCGCTGCTGGCGGGGCTCACCGTCGCGGTCACGCCCACCGGGATCGCGGCGGTGCTGATCGTGCTGATGTTCGCGCCGCGGATCTGGCGGCTCCTGTTGCTGCCGGGCGAGCTGCCGCGCTGGATGGCGGTGCCGACGCGCGCCGTGCTGCTGTGCTGCCTCGGGTCGGTCGGCGTGGTCGCGATGTTCGCGGACTCCACCTGGACCGGCTTCGCGCGGGCCACCGCGATCCACAACGAGTTCGGGCCGAACCTCGGCTGGTACGAGGAGATCGAGCGCTACTCGTCGCTGCTGGGGACCAGCACGTGGGGCACCGCGAGCAAGCGGCTCGCGGTGCTGCTCGTGCTCGCCGCCGTGCTGCTGGCCGCGGCCGGGGTGCTGCGGCGGCTGCACCGCGCGGTGCGGATGCCGGAACTGCCGCTGCTGATCGGCGCGGTGCTGGCGGTGTTCGCGACGCTGTGGCTGACGCCGTCGAAGTGGACGCACCACTTCGGCGCGCTCGCCGGGGTCGCGCCCGCGCTGGTGGCGGCGACGGTGGTGCTGCTGGCCCGGGTCGGTTCGTTGCCCAACGCCCGCCGGGAGGCCCGGCAGCTCGGCGTCGCCGGTGCGGTGGCCGGTGCCGGGGCGGCTGCGCTGGCGTTCCAGGGACCGAACTCGTGGTGGCAGTACTCGGACTTCGGCGTGCCGTGGTCGGACACGGCGACCCGTCCGCTGGACCTGCCGCTGGACGGTCCGCTGCCGTGGCTGCTGGCGGCGGTGCTGGTCGGCGTCGTCGCGTTCGGGCTGGTGCGGCTGCGGGCGCTGGCGGGGGCGTGGACGCTGCCCGCGACGGCGCTGTTCACGACGTCGGCGCTGGTGATGGTCGCGGTGCTGATCGGCTCGTTCCTGCAGGCTCCCGCGCACGCGGGCGCGTTCTCCGTCGGGCGCTCCAGCTGGGACAGCGTGCGGGCGCGCAGCTGCGGCATCGAGAACGAGGTGGAGACGCTGCCGCTGGCCGAGGACGGCACGCTCGCCCTCACCGCGGGACCGCTGGACGACACCGAGCAGGACGCGCCGGACGAGACGCGCCGCGAACCCGCCGGTTTCGTCGCCAACCAGGGCCGTCCCGGCCGGCCCCCGCAGGAACCGCTGCTGCGCCGCCCGCCGGACGAGCTCGCGCTGCGCCCCACCGGCGCCGAGGCCGAGCCCACCGACGCGAGCCCGCTGATGTGGGACAGCCTCGCCGACGGCCCGCGCACCACCGGCGAGGTCACCACCGGCTGGTTCGAGCTGCCCGCGCTGCGCTCCGGCCAGGAGCTGTCGGTGTGGGTCGCCGGGCGCCCCGAGCAGGGCAACGACCTGCGCGTGGAGTTCGGCCAGAACACCGCGGGCCCCGAAGCCGCCGATCAGGTGCGCGCGCTGGGTTCCCGCGAGCTGCGCGATCCGCCGCCGCGCCAGCTCCCGTTCGACGACCCGCGGATGGGCCGCGCCGCCGACTGGCGCGACTTCCGCCCCTGGCGGCTGATCACCGTCGACGCCGCCGACCTGCCCGCGGGCGCGGACCGGGTGCGGCTGCGCGCCACCGACGCCACCACCGACGAGCAGGGCTGGCTGGCGTTCGGCGGGCCCGCCGTGCGCGACGTGGTGCCGCTGCGCGACGTGCTCGACGGCGGTGTTCCGGCGCTGGTCGACTGGCCGATCAGCTTCCTGTTCCCCTGCTACGTGGACTACCCGCGCGTCTCGCACGGCACCGCCGACAGCCCCGGCCTGCTCATCACCCCGCCCGGCGGGGAGGGCTCGATGGCGTTCGACCCGTCCTACGGCGGCGTGTTCACCGGAGTTCCCGCCCAATCCCGCAGGTGGGAGACGCCGAGCAGGCTGCGCGGCGATCCCGGCTTCACCTGGGGCCACGTGCTGTCGGTGAGCTACGACCTGGACCGCGACGTCTACGACCGGACGACCCGCCGAGTGCGCCAAGGCGGCGCGGACGGCGACGGCGAGTACCCGTTCGAGGAGGGGAACCTGCATCCGTGATCGCGCCCGCCGCACCCGCCGATCCGGTGACGCGCCGAGCCGCCGCAAGCCCGTGATCACCGCGTTCGCCGGGCCGACGCATAACGATCACACGATCTCGGTGCGAAAGTCCCCGCGGATGCGCAAAACTGGCCACGCCGGGCACCTGCGGCGTTCCGCGCCCGGAAGGCCCGCGACGGGTCCCCGGCGGCCGGGCAACCGATCAGCCGCGCTCGGCGTCCACGCAGGGCGAGCGGTGATGAGGGGGAGTCAGGTGGCCGAAACGATCAGCCCAGCGGTGCCGGTGCCGTCGCACCAGCGGACCGAGGAGGCGGCAACGGGTTCGCTCATCTCCTACGTGCTCCCGGTCTACAACGAGCAGGACGGCATCCGCCGCTTCCACCGCGAGCTGATCGCCGCCATCGACACCCGGCCGGACTTCGACTACGAGTTCATCTACGTCAACGACGGGTCCGCCGACGATTCCCTGGCCGTGCTGCGGAAACTGGCCGAGGCCGACCCGCGGGTGCGGGTGCTGGACTTCGCCCGCAACTTCGGCCATCAGATCGCCATCACCGCGGGACTCGACCACGCCGAGGGCGACGCGGTGATCGTGATGGACACCGACCTGCAGGACCCGCCGCGCGTCAGCATCGAGATGATCGACGCGTGGACGCGGGGCGCGGAGATCGTGTCGGCGCGGCGCCGCACCCGCCGCGACACCCGCTTCAAGCGGCTCACCGCGCACTCCTACTACCGCCTGCTGCACAACCTGGCCGAAGTGGACATTCCCGTCGACACCGGGGATTTCCGGCTGCTGGACCGCCGGGCCGCGGAGGAGCTGCGCGGGTTCCGCGAACGCAGCAGGTTCATCCGCGGCATGGTCGCCTCGATGGGGTTCCAGCAGACCGAGGTGTTGTTCGACCGGGACGAGCGAGCCGCGGGCGAGACGAAGTACCCGCTGCGCAAGATGGTGCGGTTAGCCGCCGACGGGGTCACCGGGTTCTCCACCGCCCCGCTGAAGCTGATCACCCGCATCGGGTTCCTCAGCCTCGCGCTGGCCGCGCTGGGCATCCTCTACGCCGTGGCGATGCGGGTGTTCCTGCCGCAGGTCACCGTGTCCGGCTGGACCATGATCATGGTGGTGATGCTGTTCCTCGGCGGCGTGCAGATGCTCTCGCTCGGCGTGATCGGCAGCTACGTCGGGCGCATCTACGACGAGGTGCGCCAGCGCCCGCTCTACATCGTGCGCAAGGTGATCCGGCATGACCAGGGTTGAGCCGCGCCCGCCGAGGCTGCCGCGGCCCAGCCGCGCCCTGGTGCTCTACGGGATCATCGGCGTCAGCGGCGTCACCCTCGACTACCTGGTGTTCCTGCTGCTGTTCAACACCGTCGGCCTGCACGAGCAGCTCGCGAACGCGATCAGCACCAGCATCGGCATCGCGAACAACTTCGCGCTCAACGCCTGGTTGAACTTCCGCACCACGGACCGGTTGCCGCTGCGCTTCGCCCGGTTCTACAGCGTCGGGCTCGCCGGGATGGCGCTGACGTTCCTGCTGCTGCACCTGGGCTCCGCGGTGCTCGGGCTGAACCCGAACCTGGTGAAGGCCGCCGCGATCCCGCTGGTCGTGGTCCTGCAATACCTGATCAACAAGAGATGGAGTTTCGGATGAAGCTGGGTGTCGTGGGCGCCGGAGCCACCGGCCTGACGGCCGCGTTCGACGCGGTCAAGGCCGGCCACGACGTCACCGTGCTGGAGGCGTCGGCCGAACTCGGCGGGCTCGCCGCGTCCATCGAGGTCGGCGGCACCCCGCTGGAGCGCTTCTACCACCACAGCTTCAAGACGGACCGGGCGATCATCGACCTGATCACCGAGCTCGGGCTGGCCGACAAGCTGCGGTTCCACTCCCCCACCACCGGCGTGTACCTGGACGGGGAGCTGCACCCGTTCGGCACCCCGGTGGAGATGCTGAAGTTCCCGAAGTTCTCGATGCTCGACCGGCTGCGGTTCGGCGCGAGTTCCGCCGCGCTCAAGGCGGTCCGCGACGGCTCCCGGTTCGGCTCGGTGCGCGCGCTGGACTGGATGCGCCGCTGGGCCGGGCCGCGCGTCACCGGGACCATCTGGGAACCGCTGCTGACCGGGAAGTTCGGCGACCGCGCCGAAGAGGTGTCGATGGCGTGGCTGTGGGCGCGGATCCACTACCGCACCTTCGGGCTCGGCTACGTGCACGGCGGCTTCGAGCAGGTGTACCGGGCGCTGCTGGACGCGGTGACCGAACGCGGCGGCAGCGTCGAGTTCGGCAAGCCCGTCACCTCCATCCGCCAGCCCGCGTCGGTGGAGGTCAAGACCGCCGACGGCACCGCCTACGAGTTCGACCGGCTCATCGTCACCGTGCCGCAGCCGGTGTTCGCGAAGGCCGCCGACATCGAGTCCGACGACGTGCTGTGGCGCAACCAGTACCTCGGGGCGACGTGCTTCGTGCTGGAGTGCGACCGCAGCGTCATCCCGTACTACTGGCTCAACATCAACGACACCGAGTTCCCGTTCCTCGCGGTCGTCGAGCACACCAACATGGTCGACCGCGCCGAGTACGGTGGGCGCCACGTCGTCTACGTCGGCAACTACGTGCCGCGCGACGACTGGCGGTTCACCACCGAGCCTTCGGAGCTGCTGTCGCGCTACATCCCGTGGCTGCGCAAGCTGAATCCGGACTTCGACGAGTCGTGGATCCAGGACTGGCACTTCTCGAAGGCCGGTTTCGCCCAGCCCGTCGTCACCCCCGAGTACCGCGCGCTGATCCCGGAGCACACCACGTCGATGCCCGGCGTCACGCTCGCCACGATGTCGCAGATCTACCCGCAGGACCGCGGCCAGAGCTACGCGATCCAGATGGCCCACGACGTCATCCACACCCTCGGCCTCGACCAGAGCCCGTCAGCCTGAGCCACCCCGACCGCAGCAGCGACCAACCCACGCCTCGCGGCGAAGCCGTGCCTTGGGCGGCGAAGCAAGCCTGCTTTGCGGCCGAAGACCCTGCCTCGCGGCGTAGCCGTGCTTTGGGCGGCGAAGCAAGCCTGCCTGGCGGCCGAAGGCCGTGCCTGTATGTGCGAAGCACATAGCCCACGTCCAAAAGCCGACCACCCGCGGGTTCTCAGTGCCTTCCTCGCGAGGACAGCTTTTTCCCTCGTGGCGGAGCCACTTGGGAAAAAGATCCCGCAGCGAGGAAGGCACTGAGGTTCCGCCACCCGACCACCAAAGCAAGAAACGCAGAACGCCCCCGGCCGAAGGGCCGGGGGCGTTCCAGTGGAGCGAGGAATTACAGGTAGTAAGCCAGGAACAAGCACCCCGCCAGGCAGGCGCCGAGGACGAGCAGCACCTTGTCCTTCAGCGCCACCTCCTCGGGCTCACCGGCGACGCCCTTGTCGACGTCCACCGCGTACCGCAGGATCGCGATCACCATCGGGATGATGGAGATGATGCCCCAGCGGGACTGCTCGATCTCGCGGATGTCGTAAGCCCACAGGCAGTACGTCATGATCGTGATCGCGGCGGCGATGGCCCACACGAACCGCAGGTAGGAAGGCGAGTACGCCTTCAGCGACTTGCGGATCTTCGCGCCGGTCTCGGCCGCCAGCTTCACCTCGGCGTAGCGCTTGCCCGCCACCATGAACAGCGAACCGAAGGCCACCACGATGTAGAACCACTGGGTGATCTCCAGCCCGGCCGCGGCACCACCGGCGACCGCGCGCAGCAGGAACCCGGAGGCCACGATGCACAGGTCGATCACCGGCTGGTGCTTCAGGCCGAAGCAGTAGCCCAGCTGCACCGCGATGTAGACGGCCATCACCGTCAGCAGCCCGTAGCTCACCCCGGCCGAGATGGCCAGCGAGCCGCCGAGCAGCAGCACCGACACGCCCCAGGCGATCGGCAGCGGGATGAGGCCCGCCGCGATCGGCCGGTTGCGCTTGGTCGGGTGCTGGCGGTCCGACTCGACGTCGATGGCGTCGTTGATGAAGTAGATGCCCGAAGCGGCCATCGAGAACACCACGAACGCCAGCGCCGCGTCCAGCACCACGGACGGCTGCAGCAGCGCGCCCGCCGTGAACGGTGCGGCCAGCACCAGGACGTTCTTCACCCACTGCTTCGGGCGAAGCTCCTTGATCAGTCCGCTGACCAGGCCCGCGGGCGTGCCCGCCTTCGCGGTCACCTTCGCGTGGTAGGCGTCGGAGGACTTGTCCTTCTCGTCCCCGGTGTCCGCCTTCTTCTGCTCGGGTTCCTCCAGCGCGCCGGCGCTGCCGCCGCCCTCGGAGCCGATCGAGCCCTCCGAGTCGGAGTCGACCTCGTTGCGCACCTGGTCCGCGTCGGTCTCGGTCACGGCCTTGCCGTTGCCGGACGCGCCGTTGGTCGCGGCCTCGTCGAGCCCGTTCTCGGGCTCGCTGACGGTCGCGCCCGTCTCGTTCTTGTCAGCCACGGTTCCTCCGCCGTCTCATGAACCGCCGGACGCCCAGCGCCACGGCACCGCCGAGCGCTGAACCGGCGAGAACGTCGCTCGGGTAATGCACCCCCAGAACCATCCGGCTGACCATCATCGGCGGCACCAGCGCCGGAGTCAGCCGCTTGCCCAGCAGTCCTCCGTAGAGGACGGCCGCCGTCGTCGTCGACGTGGCGTGCGAGGACGGGAAGCTCAGCTTGCTCGGCGTCCCGACCAGCACCTGGACCTGCGGGTCACCGGGGCGGCTGCGCCGCACGACCCGCTTCACGCCGATCGACGCCCCGTGCGCGAAGGCTACGCCCGCCGTCGCCGCGACCCACTCGCCGCGCCGCTTGCGGTCCACCAGCGCGCCCACGGCACCGATCGCCAGCCACCCGGCCGCGTGCTCGCCGAACAGCGACATCGCGCGGGCCGCCTTGACCACCGGCGGCTTCGCCAGCGCGCCCTGCACCTTGCGCAGGGCGAGTGTCTCGGTGGTGACTTCCGGCACCGGTTCCCAGGTGCCGGGGATGAACTCCCGCTCCTCGGCGCTCGCAGCGCCGGGAGTCGTCGTAGTCGGTTCAGCAGCCACTTCGTCTCCGGGGTCGGGGCACACAGATCAGGGGGTACTCACTTCTTGTCGAAGGCCTGTTTCCAGGACTCCGGGCTGGTCAGCTCCGGCAGCGCCGCGCGGTAGACCTCGCGCAGCCGCGGCCATTCGCGGGCCAGCTTGCGGTAGTTCGCCAGCGCGCGGAGCCCGAGCCTGCGGAACTCCTCGGGGTCGCGGCGGCGGAACGACACGCCGCTGCCGTCGGCGTTGGACACCGTCGCGCTGTCCAGCGCACCGAGCAGGAACCAGCGGGCGCTGTCGGCCGGGATGTTCAGCTGCGGGCGCTCGCCCGCCGCCTGGTCCGGCTCCTTGAGGTTGTGCAGCAGCGCCTTCGACGCGCGGGCCGCGATGATCGCCGGGTTCACCGGCGGCTTCAGCAGGCCCTCCGCCATGATCGGGTCCGCCGAGGGCGGCGGGAACTCGCGGGCCGAGGGCAGCGTCTTCGCGTCGTCGTAGTGCTTGCGCAGCTCCACCACGTCGGGGCGGGCCGTGTGCAGCGAGTCGAACAGCTCGCCCGGCCCGGCCATGAAGTCCTCGATGGCCTTCTGCTGCACCGCCACCGTGGAGTACTCCATGGACAGCAGGTGCCGCAGCGTCAGCTTCAGGCCCTGCTTGACCAGGACCTGGCGGACCTCTTCCGGGCTGTGCAGCGCGGCCATGACCAGCCGGTTGCGGGTGTGGAAGTAGGCCGTCCAGTCCGTGGCGTCGTTCTTGTCCGTCCACGGCATGTGCCAGATCGCCGCACCCGGCAGCGTCACCGTCGGGTACCCGTTCGCGCCGGCGCGCAGCGAGTACTCCGAGTCGTCGAACTTGATGAACAGCGGCAGCGGCAGCCCGGAGTTCTCGATGACCTCACGCGGGAACAGGCACATCCACCAGCCGTTGTAGTTCGCGTCGATCCGCTTGTGCAGCTTCTTGCTCTTGCGCAGCGGGGTCTTCGCGAAGTCGTAGTCGGTGACCGCACCCGGCGCCGGGCGCCAGATGCCGATGCCGACGTCGACGACCTCACCCATGCTGTGCAGCCGCGAGCGGGCCTGCAGGTTCAGCATGTGACCGCCGACGATCACCGGGTTGGTGGCGGCGCGGGCGAACGCGTTGGCGCGCAGCACGCTGTCCGGTTCCAGCGCGATGTCGTCGTCCATGAGCAGGACCTGCTCGGCGTCCGAGTTGTACACGCCCTCGTACATGACGCGGGTGAACCCGCCGGAGCCGCCGATGTTGGCCTGCTCGATCACCTGGAGCTTGTCGCCGAGCCGCTCGGCGGCCACGTCGAAGCCCTCGGTGTCGCGGATCTTCTGGCCGCCCTGGTCGGCCACGACGACCTTCTCCACCACGTCCATGACCTGGGGGTCCTCCCCCAGCGTCCGCAGCGCGGTGACGCAGTCGGCCGGGCGGATCGTGGTGGTGCCCACCACGACCCGCTGGCGCGGCAGCTCGACGTCGGTGGTCCAGGCCGCCTCGTCGACTTCCAGCGCGCTGTCGTTGGTGAACAGGTCGAACCAGATCCAGCCGCCGTCCTCGAAGGGCTGCAGCGAGACCCGGAACTCCAGCCACGTCCACGACTTCGGGCTGGCGACCGGCGCACCTTCCAGGTGCACGCTGTCGCCGTTGGCCTTCGAGCGGTAGACGTCGAGCCGACCGGCCCCCTTGACCTTCAGCCGCAGCACCACCTCGCCGACCTTCGTCCACCGCTTCCAGTAGCTGGCGGGGAAGGCGTTGAAGTAGGACGCCAGCGAGATCTTGGAGTGCGCGGGCACCTTGATCGAGCGCCGGTTCACGACGGTCGTGGTGCCGGTCTGCGGCTCGTCGATGTAGAGCGCGCGCACGTCCAGCGGGTCCTCACCGCGCGGGAACACCACGCGTTGCAGCACCTGCTCGGGTGCGACCTTGCGGCGACCGCCGGAGCGGACCGAGGTCACGTCGCTGACTTTGCTCTCGCCCGCGGCTGCGGGTCCGGTCTCGGCACGCTTCGCGGCGGCCGAGGACTCGTCGGGGGTCCGGTCGGTCACGTCAGTCCTCCAGCGAGCCGTCCAGCGAACGGCCCTCGGTGAAATAGGGGGTGAGCTTGTTGTCGAACATGCTCAACGCCGAGCCGATCGCCATGTGCATATCGAGGTACTTGTAGGTGCCCAGCCGACCGCCGAAGAGCACGTTGCGCTCCTTGGCCTCGGCCTTCGCCCGCTCCCGGTACGCCTCGAGCTTCACCCGGTCATCGGAGGTGTTGATCGGGTAGTACGGCTCGTCGCCGCTCTCGGCCGCCCGCGAGTACTCCCGGACGATGACCGTCTTGTCCTTCGGGTGCTTGTGCTCCCGCTCGGGGTGGAAGTGCCGGAACTCGTGGATCCGGGTGTAGGGCACCTCTTCGTCCGCGTAGTTCATCACCGGCGTGCCCTGGTAATCACCAGTGGCCACGACCTCCGACTCGAAGTCGAGGGTGCGCCAGCCCAGCTCGCCCTCCGAGTAGTCGAAGTAGCGGTCCAGCGGGCCGGTGTAGACGACCGGCACGTCGGCGGGCAGCTCGCCGCGGACGTCGAAGTAGTCCGTGCTGAGCTTGACGTCGATGTTCGGGTGGTCCGCCATCTTCTCCAGCCAGGCCGTGTAGCCGTCGACCGGAAGACCCTCGTAGGTGTCGTTGAAGTAGCGGTTGTTGAAGTTGTAGCGAACCGGCAGCCGGGTGATGTTCGCCGCGGGCAGTTCCTTCGGGTCGGTCTGCCACTGCTTGGCCGTGTACCCGCGCACGAAGGCCTCGTACAGCGGGCGGCCGATCAGGGAGATCGCCTTCTCCTCGAGGTTCTGCGCGTCGGCGGTCTCGATCTCCGCCGCCTGCTCGGCGACCAGCGCCTTGGCCTCGTCCGGGGAGAACGCGCGACCGAAGAACTGGGCCAGCAGTCCCAAGTTCATCGGGAACGAGTAAATCTGCCCCTCATGACGGGTGAACACCCGATGCTGGTAATCGGTGAAATCCGTGAACCGGTTGACGTAGTCCCACACCCGTTTGTTCGAGGTGTGGAACAGGTGCGCGCCATAGCGGTGCACCTCGATACCGGTTTCCGGTTCCGGTTCCGAATAGGCGTTGCCGCCGATGTGGTCACGTCTGTCCAGCACCAGCACCCGCTTGTCCAGCTGGGTGGCGGCGCGCTCTGCGATCGTCAGTCCGAAGAATCCGGAACCAACAACGATCAGGTCATAGCCTGCGAAGCTCACAGTCGTCGAGGGTAGCGGCCAGCCACCCGCGCCCGGAAACCGCGTTGAGGTTCCCGTCCCGATCCGACTACCACCCGTGTTTTCGCTGGCCATCCGGGTGGCGGTGAGTCCGATCAGGACGGATTGCGCACCACGAACAGTAACATTCCTGCACCCTCCGGAGTCATCGGGTCGATCAATGTCGCTCTGGTCGGCGACGGGCCCGGCGAGTCGGATTGGGTAGTATCAGCGCCCCCACGGCAGCCCCGCGAGCGAGAAGGTGATCCGAAGCGTGACTCGGGCCCGCGACGGCCGGTACCTGCTGGTCACGGCGATCATCCTGGAAGTGCTGGCGATCTGGTTCGTCCACTGGATCGACACTCGTGGCTATATGGACACCGAGATTTACCGCCTCGGTGCCCGAGCGTGGCTGAACGGTTACGAGGTCTACGGCGACGACCTCACTCCGGAATCCCCGGAGAGCGGAACCCTGCCGTTCATCTACCCGCCATTCGCCGCAATCCTGTTCACCCCGCTGTGGTGGTTATCCGAGGACGGCGCGGTGATCGCCGTCGCGGTGATCTCGCATCTGTCGATCCTGGTTACCGCGTATTCGCTGGCCCGTTCCTCGACATATCTGGCACCCCGCGCGGGCCTGGTGGCGGTGGCCACCGCGGCGCTGCTGCCGTTCATGACGATCATCGAGCCGACCCGGGACACGCTGAACTACGGGCAGATCAACCTGCTGCTGATGGCGCTGGTCGCCGCCGACTGCCTGCTGCCGCGCACCCGCTGGCCGCGCGGGCTGCTGGTGGGCGTCGCCGCCGCCATCAAGCTCACCCCGCTCGGCTTCCTGCTGCTGTTCTTGCTGCGCAAGGACTTCCGGGCGATGTCCATCGCGGCCGTCACGTTCGCCGCGACCGTGCTGCTGGGCCTGCTGGCGGCGCCGAACGACTCCGCGGACTGGTGGCTGGACAAGATGTGGTCCACCGGCGAGGAGACGGGCGCGGTGTACGCGGGCAACCAGACGCTGCGCAGCCTGCTCGCCAAGCAGGAGCTGACCGGCGCGCCGCTGGACTCGCTGTGGATCGCGGGTTCGGTGCTGCTGCTGGTCCTGGCCGTGCTGGGGATGCGCTACGCGCTGCACACCCGCAACGTGCCGCTGGCATTGATCATCAACGCGGTGCTGGTGCTGATCGTGTCGCCGATCTCCTGGTCGCACCACTGGGTGTGGGCCGGGCCCGCGCTGGCGCTGATGGTCGCGATGGCCTGGTGGCACCGCTGGTACGGGGTGCTGCTCTACGCCGGGCTCTGCGCGCTCACCGTGCTGGTGGCGCCGCACTGGTACCTGCCCTACACCAACGACCGGGAACTGGACTGGACGTTCTCGCAGCAGGTCGTGGGCAACTCCTACCCGCTGCTCGGGATCGGGTTCCTCATCGCCTGCGCCGTCGCCTACGCGCTGCACCGGCCGCGGCGGCCCGCCGAGCCGCCCACCGAGCAGGTGCCCGCCGGGGTGTAGCCCGGACGCCGTGTTCGCCTCCCCAGCCCGAACACGGCGCACCGTTCGTTCATCGAGTTTTCACGTGCGCACGCCGAATCCGGCGCGCGTTCACCACCAGCGTTCCAGCACCTGGGCCACGCCGTCCTGGCTGTTGCAGGTGGTGATCTCGTCGGCGACCTCCAGCACGCCCGGATGCGCGTTGCGCATCGCCACGGCGTGGCCGACCCAGTCCAGCATCGGGATGTCGTTGGGCATGTCGCCGAACCCGATCACCTCGTGCCTGCCGACGCCGATGTCGTCGGCGACGGACCTGAGCCCGCTGGCCTTGTCCACCCCCGGCAAGGACAGCTCGACCGGGCCGCCCTGCATCGAGCAGGTCAGGCACAGACCGGCGCCGAGCACTTCCTCGACCGCCGAGGCCAGGTCGATGTCGAGCCGGTCCTCGTGCAGCACCATCAGCTTCACCGCGGGCCGGTCGAACAGCTCGCCGTCGTCGACCACCCGGATGTCCCGGTTCGGCCACACGCGGTGGAAGCCCGCCTCCGCCAGGAACTGCTCGGCCACGTCGTCGCGGGCCCGCCGGGTGGAGCGCTCGACCGCGAACGTGCAGCCGGGCAGCGCGTCGCGCAGTTCGCGCGCCGCGTCGCGCAGCCGCACCGGCTCCATCTCGGAGCTGCGCAGCACCTTGTCCGCGGCGGCGTCGTAGACGACGGCGCCGTTGGAGCACACGGCGAGCCCCGCCGTTCCCAACCCCTCCACTATCTGCGGCACCCATCGTGGTGGTCGTCCCGTGACCAGCACGAAAGGGGTGTCGTTCGCGACGGCGCGCACGGTGCGCGCCGTCCGTTCACTCACGCGGACCGAAGAGTCCAGCAATGTTCCGTCCACATCGGATGCGACCAGCGCAGGTTTGTTCACGCCGGACATGCTGGCGAGGCCGTGACCAGCGCGGTGGCCGATCAATTCCGCTTCACCTGAGCGTGTGGATCTTCCCGGTGACCTGCAACACGGACGTGTCGCCGGTCCCGATGCGCGAGAACAGCCCGCACAGGGTCGAACCCTTCCGGGTGGTACCGATACGGTCAGCGGTGTGCGCGTTGGGATTGTGATACTGCCCGAACACCGGTGGTGGGCCGCGGAGCCGCTGTGGCGGATGGCCGAGGAGTACGGCTTCGCCCATGCCTGGACCTACGACCACCTGGGCTGGAGGTCGCTGGTCGACAAACCGTGGTTCGACGCGGTGCCCACGCTCACGGCGGCGGCCACCGCGACCTCCACGATCCGGCTCGGCACCCTCGTCGCCTCGCCCAACTTCCGGCATCCGGTGCACTTCGCGCGCGAGGTCACCGCGCTCGACGACATCTCGGACGGCCGCCTCACGCTGGGGATCGGCGCCGGTGGGCCCGGTTTCGACACGACCGTGCTCGGCGGGCAGGCACCCGCGCCGGCCGGTCGGACCGAGCGGTTCGAGGAGTTCGTCGAGCTGCTCGACAAGATCCTCACCCAGGACAACACCAGCTGGTACGGCGAGCACTACACCGCGGTCGAGGCCCGCCGCGCACCCGGCTGCGTGCAGCTGCCCCGGTTGCCGTTCGTGATCGCCGCCAACGGCCCGCGCGCCATGCGGCTCGCCGCCCGCTACGGGCAGGGCTGGGTGACCACCGGGACCAACGAGGGCGGCGACGACCTCGAAGCCTGGTGGCGCGGTGTGGCGGAGCTGACCAAGAGGTTCGACGACACGTTGGCCGCCGACGGCCGCGCCCCGCACCGCGTGGCGCGCTACCTGCAGGCCGATGCCGCGCCGAAGTACTCGCTGAGCAGCGCCGAGTACTTCAAGGAAGTGGTCGGCCGCGCCGCCGAACTCGGCTTCACCGACGTCATCACGCACTGGCCCCGCACCGAATCCCCCTACGAAGGCACCGAATCCACCGTCGAGGAGATCGCCTCCGAGGTGCTCCCCGAACTGTGATCGTCCCGAGTTCGTCCTTGATCTCGGCTCGCGCAATGGGTCGGCGGAACCTCACCGCCCGCCTTTGATCTCGGTTTTCCACGTGAGCGGTGTTGTTGATCGTTGTCCTGTCAGCGGCGAAGCCGCTGAGCAGCGACCCAGCACGCAGCCGCACCACCCGCGGGTTCTCAGTTGCTTCCTCGCGAGGACAGCTTTTTTCCTCGTGGCGGAGCCACTTGGAAAAAAGATCCCGCAGCGAGGAAGCAACTGAGGTTCCGCCACCCGACCCCTACGCAGGCCAAGCGCTCACTCAGTGCTCGCAGGAGTGGTCAGCAAGGTTGCTCCGACTGCGAGGAATTCGGCGGGCTCGTCGCCGGGCACCACGAGGCGGTGCCAGACCGCGGATCCGAAGCTGGCGCTGTCGCCCGCTCCCAGCGTCACCGAGTCCTGCTCGAACTCCACCCGCAGCCGACCGCTGAGCACGTACAACCAGTCGTGCCCCTCGTGCTGCACCGGCCGCACCCCGCCGCCGGTGGGCGACAGCCGGTAGCGCGCCGCGTACAGGCCCGGCAGCACCGACCTGGGCGTGAGCACCTGCACCGCGAGATCACCGGACTCGACGGTGGGCACCTCGTCACCGCGCATCACGACGGCGGCCGGGCCGGGAACGGCGTCGGTGAACAGCTCCGCCAGCGGCACGTCCAGCACGGCGGCGACCGCCGTCAGCTCCGCCAGCGTCGGGGTGCCGCGTTCCTCCTCGACGTCCGCCAAGCGCTGCTCGCCGACGTGCGCGCCCTCGGCCAGCGCGGTCCGCGACATCTCCCGTTCGGCGCGCAGCCGGCCGACCCGCTCGCCGATCCCGGCGAGCACCCGGCCGACCCGGCCGTCGTCGCGCGAGCCGTGCGCCTCAGCTGATCGATCCGCCACGTCCTCCACCATAAGCGCAGGTACCACGCGTCGCCCCGCACCGGACCGCGGCGGGTCGCGCTCCGGTGTGCGTGCCGGGACCGGCGGGTAGGCCGGAGCGGAAGGAGGTGCGAGATGTCCGAGCGATCCACCGCCCGCGCGCTGCTGCGCGAAGCGGGCACGACCTACGCGGAGCAGGCGGGTGCGCCGCTGACCGACAAGCCGTCGCCGCTGTACCGCCTGCTGGTGCTGTCGGTGCTGCTGTCCACCCGGATCAAGGCCGAGATCGCGGTCGCCGCGGCGCGCGAACTGGGCGAGTTCCCGACGGCCCAGCGGATGCGCGACGCGACCTGGCAGCAGCGCGTCGACGCCTTGGGCCGCGGGCATTACGTGCGCTACGACGAGAGCACCGCGACCGCGCTCGGCCGCGGCGCCGAGCTCGTCCTCGACGAGTACCGCGGTGACCTGCGCAGGCTCCGCGCCGAAGCGGACGGCGACGTGCCGAGGATGCGGGAGCTGCTGTGCGAGGTGCCGAGCCTGGGGCCGGTCGGCGCGCACATCTTCTGCCGGGAGGCGCAGGCCGTGTGGCCGGAGCTGCGGCCCTACTTCGACAAGAAGGCGCTGTCCGGGGCGGAGCAGGCCGGGCTGCCGACGGACGTGGACCGGCTGGCGCGGCTGGTCGAGCCGGACGACTACGCCCGGCTCTCCGCCGCGCTGGTCCGGATCACCCTGGAGAAGGGGCTCCTCCAGGAGATCACCACCCCGGCCTGACCAGGTGGTCGGCGGGCGCCGGGACGGACCCGGCGCCCCCGGATCACGCGACGGGTTCGAGGACTTCCCGGCCGCCGAGGAACGGGCGCAGCGCCTCCGGCACCCGCACCGAACCGTCGGGCTGCTGGTGGTTCTCCAGGATCGCCACGATCCACCGGGTGGTGGCCAGCGTCCCGTTCAACGTGGAGGCGATGGCGTTGGGACCGTCGGCCTCGCGGTAGCGGGTGTTGAGGCGGCGGGCCTGGAACGTCGTGCAGTTCGACGTGGAGGTCAGCTCGCGGTAGGCCTGCTGCGACGGCACCCACGCCTCGCAGTCGAACTTCCGCGCCGCGCTCGCCCCGAGGTCGCCCGCCGCGGTGTCGATCACCCGGTACGGCACCTCGATCTTGGCGAGCATCTCCTCTTCCCAGGCCAGCAGGCGTTCGTGCTCGGCGCGCGAGTCCTCCTCGCGGCAGTAGACGAACATCTCCAGCTTGTTGAACTGGTGCACGCGGATGATGCCGCGGGTGTCCTTGCCGTAGGAACCGGCCTCGCGCCGGAAGCAGGTCGACCAGCCCGCGTAGCGCAGCGGCTGCTCGGCCAGGTCGAGGATCTCGCCCGAGTGGTACCCGGCCAGCGGCACCTCGGAGGTGCCGACGAGGTACGCGTCGTCCTCTTCGAGCCGGTAGACCTCGGTGGAGTGCGAGCCGAGGAAACCGGTGCCCTCCATGATCTCCGGGCGGACCAGCACCGGCGGCACGACCAGGGTGAACCCGGCCGCGGTGGCCTGCGCGGCGGCCATGTTCAGCAGCGCCAGCTCCAGCTGCGCGCCGATGCCGGTGAGGAAGTAGAACCGGGCGCCCGCGACCTTCGCGCCGCGCTCCATGTCGAACGCGCGCAGCCCCAGGCCCAGGTCGAGGTGGTCGCGGACCTCGAAGTCGAACTCGCGCGGCGTGCCCACGTGCTTGAGCACGACGTAGTCGTCCTCGCCGCCGGGCGGGGTCTGCGGCTCGATGATGTTCGAGACCTTCTTCTGCGTGCTCAGCAGCTCCGCGTCGGCCTCGGTCTGCTCGGCCTCGGCCTGCTTGACCTGGGCGGAGAGGTCCTTCGCGCGGGCCAGCAGCTCGTCGCGCTCGTCGCCCTTGGCCTTGCCGACCTGCTTGCCGAGCTGCTTCTGCTCGGCGCGCAGCGTGTCGGCGCGGGACACCGCTGACCTGCGACGCTCGTCGGCGGAGAGCAGCGCGTCCACGAGGGACACGTCCTCACCTCGGGCGCGCTGCGAGGCGCGCACGGCCTCCGGATCTTCGCGAAGCGTCTTCAGGTCGATCACAGCTGGTGAGCCTAGCTGGCCCGGTTCTTCCCGAACCCCGCTGGGGTCGCACCGCGGGTCGAACCGGACCGGGTCAGGAGCCGGGGATGCGGTGCGGGACGAAGGCGGCGCCGTCGTCGGTGATCAGGCCCGCGGTCTCCCGGATGCCGAGGCCCGCCGAGGAGTCGCCGACGACCCACGCGCCCAGTGCGGGCCGCATGCCGTCGAACTCCGGCAGCGGGTCGAACGCCTGGTAGACGTAGCCCTCCTCGCCGTAGAAGCCGCCGGTCTCGGTCTCCCAGCCGGGGGCGACGACGGTGATGTTGTTGCCCTCGCGGCCCAGCCGCGGCTTGCGCACGTACTCGGTGAGCAGGCCGGGCTGGTCCAGGAACGTCGGCAGCAGGTTCGGGTGCCCGGGGTACATCTCCCACAGCACCGCCAGCAGCGCCTTGTTCGACAGCAGCATCTTCCACAGCGGCTCGATCCACTGCGTCGCGGGCAGCGTGTTCACCGCGTGGCGGCCGAAGTCGTCGTCGACCATCCACTCCCACGGGTAGATCTTGACGACCGAGTTCATCGGCGCCTCTTCGAGATCCACGAAGCGTTCCAGCAGCGGATCCCAGCCGATCTCCTCGATCGACATGCCGACGGTGTCCATGCCGGCCTCGGCCGCGGTCTCCTGCAGGTAAGCGGAGGTGATGTTGTCCTCGCCGCTGGTGTCGGAGCTCGACCAGGTGAAGTGCACTTCGCGGGTGGCGAGCTGGTCGCTGATCTCGCCCCAGCGCTCCACGAGCTTCTCGTGGATCGAGTTCCACTGGTCGTCGCCCTCGTGGCACTCGGTCAGCCAGTTCCACTGCACGACCGCCGCCTCCAGCAGCGAGGTCGGCGTGTCCGCGTTGTACTCCAGCAGCTTCGCGGGCCCCGAACCGTCGTAGCGCAGGTCGAACCGGCCGTAGAGGTGCGGATCGTGCCGCTTCCACGACTCGGCGATCTTCGGCCACACCCATTCCGGGATGCCGAAGTCCTTGTACCGCTCGGTCGTGACGACCTGGTCCACCGCGTCCAGGCACATCGACTGGAGCAGTTCGACGTCGGCCTCCAGCGAGAGCACCTCGTCCAAGCTGAACTCGTAGTGCACGCCCTCGTCCCAGTAGGGGCGCTGCGAACCGTCCGCCGCGCGTGCCGGGGTGCCGAACACCAGTCCCAGTTCTTCGACCTTGCGCTGCCAGTCCGGCCGACGCTCGGTTGTCCTCCGACGCACTCGTTCAGCTCCCGCTGCTGCCGCTCTTGTTGCTGATTCCGAAACCGCCGCGCTGGACCGTCTGGCCCTTGGTGTTCTTGATGTTCGCGTCGGCGGGCTTGTTGAAGCTTCCACCGGACACCGTCTGCCCCGGGGTGGGCGCCGGAGCGCCGGGCGGGGTGTAGCCGTACCGGTAGGAGTTGTACCCGCCGATTCCGCCACCGGGCAGGAAGATCGGCATGAAGAACATGCCGCCGGAGCTGTACCCGCCTTGTTCCCGGACGTAGTTCTCGTCGCAGAGGTCGGGGTTCTGGGCCACCTCGCCCTGCTTCTCCGCAGCGCAGTACTCCTGCACCGCGTTCTGCTCCGCGCTGTAGGCCGAGCCCGAGTAGAACGCCGCGACCAGCGCGACCACGCCGACCGTGACACCGCCACCGACCATCACGCGACGACGCTTCTGCGTCTTGCTCTCCTGCTCGGCGAGGGCGGCCTGGGCCTGCTCCTCCTGGCGCTTCTCCGCGGCGATGCGCGCCCGCTTCTCGGCGAGCGTCGGTTCTCGCGGCGTCGTCGATTCGTCCTGGTAGCGCATCCGGCCACGAGCCTGGCCCGCGTCCTGCTGCTCGCCACCTGCGTTCGCCTGCGTCACGTCGTCAGCGGACCCGCCCGTCGAGGGCTGGTCGCTGCGCTGCGGCCCGTCCTGGTCTGCCAATGGTCTGCCATCTTCCGTCATAGCCCACTCCCAGCAGCAACACTACCCACCGTGCCCCCGCACGGGGTACGCCTTGCTGTGACGCAGCCGGACACGAATCGGTTTCAAAGCGATGCGTGAGCGCTTGAGCACACGGCCGGACCGACAGGCATGATGTGATCGATGGCCGAGCGCAGCGACACCCAGAAGCACCGCCGGAAGCCCAACACCCGGCTGGTGATGATCGCCGCCGCCATCGGTGGCGCACTCGTTCTGCTGATCAGCGCCTTGCTGAACACCCCGACCGGCGGTGGCGGCTCCGGCATCGGCGGCCCCGGCCGCGAGGGCGCCTCGCCCGCCACGCCGCCCGTGTTCGAGGCGAAGGCGGGCACCTGCCTGCACTGGACCGAACCGGACGCGAGGGACATCCGCCAGGTCAAATGCGGCGAACGCCACCTCTTCGAGGTCACCGGCAAGGCCGACCTGAACGCCGATTTCGCGAAGACCGCCCCGTACCCGAGCGCCGAGCAGTGGCAACAGCTCAAGCAGGAACGCTGCACCGCGGTCTCCGAGCAGTACCTCCGCGGGCGGTTCGACCCGAACGGGCGGTTCTCCGTCGGCGCCTTCACCCCGAGCCAGCAGGGCTGGGGCGCCGGGGACCGGAAGCTGCACTGCGGTCTCCAGCAGCCCGGTCCGTCCGGGAAGCTCTACGCCAGCAAGGGCAACGTGGCGAGCCAGGACCAGTCGAACACCTACGAGGTCGGGCGCTGCCTCGGCATCAACGGCACCGACGTGTGGGACTCGGTGGACTGCGCGCAGCCGCACTCGGTGGAGATCACCGGCGTGGTCGACCTCGGCACCGAGTTCCCCGCCGAATACCCGTCGGAGGACGACCAGGACGGTTTCCTCGCGACCCGGTGCGGTGAGCTCACCGCCGAGTACGCGGGCAGCCCGACGGCGGTGGCGGACAAGAAGCTCGTGGCCTACTGGGACACGCTGCCGCAGGAGAGCTGGGACGCGGGCTCGCGGGAGGTCAACTGCAAGGCCAGCGCGCAGCTGCCCGACGGCAGCGGGCTCGCGCCGATCACCGGCAGCGTCAAGGGCGACGTGCAGGTCGGCCAGGAACCCGCCCCGCAGGACACCGCGCCGATCGAGCCCGGCGTTCCCGCCGCCGGGGAGCGCTGATCGGCGATGCCGGTGGAGATGACGCGGGTGCGCTTCGAGGAGCTCGTCGCCGACGCCCTGGACCTGGTTCCCGAGCAGTTCGCGACGGCGATGAACAACGTCGTGGTGCTCGTCGAGGACCACAACGAGGAAGATCCGTCACTGCTCGGCCTGTACTTCGGCATCGCGCTGACCGAACGCGAGCAGAGCAACTACGCGGGCGTGCTGCCGGACCGGATCTCGATCTACCGCGAGCCGCTGCTGGAGATGTGCGACAGCGAGGACGAGGTGGTCGACGAGGTGGCGATCACCGTGGTCCACGAGATCGCCCACCACTTCGGCATCAACGAGGACACCCTGCACGCCCTCGGCTGGGGCTGACCGGCCCGCGAGGTCAGTCGGGCAGGTCGTCCCACTGGACGCAGCGCCAACCGGTCTCCGCGCCCGAGTCCGCTTCGAGCACGATGACCCCGGTGTTGGGCAGGTACGCCTCGCTGGAGCGCCGCGCGGAGATCTCCCCGGCCAGCCGGTTCGCGACCAGCCGCACCATCGCGCCGTGGCTCACCAGCACCACCGAGCCGGTCGTGACGTCGTCCAGCACGGGCTGCGCGGAGCCGAAGAACCTGGTCAGCGCTTGGGTTCCGGTCTCCCCGCCGGGCATCGGCCGGTCCGGTTCGCCGTGGTGCCAGCCCTCGTAGATCTCGTCGAACAGCGCCCGGGACCGCTCGTCGCCGAGCCCTTCCAGCTCGCCCACGAAGACCTCGTGGGTGCCGTCGACGACCCGCACGTCGAGGCCGTGGCGGGTGGCCGTCGGCAGCGCGGTCTCCTGCGCCCGCAGCGCGCGGCTGGCGTGCACCGACAGCACCTTCTCGGTGGCCAGCCGGTCCGCGAGGTCGTCGGCCTGCCGCTTGCCCAGGTCGGTGAGCCCGGGGCCGGGCGGGAGCGTGTCGAGCACTCCCCGCACGTTGGACGGCGTCTGGCCGTGGCGCACCAGCACCAGGCGCAGTCCGTCGGCGTGCGCGCGCAACACCGGGCTCATGCGACACCTCCTTCGCGCAGCCGCGCCAGCCAGCGGGCGGATGCTTGGAAAGCCTGTTCGGAAGCGGACGGCCGGACGTTCGCAGGCGAGTGGTCGGCCTTCGGGTAGGAACCGAGGAAGCGGACCTCGCTGCACCGCCTGCGCAGGCCGCTGAGCGCGTCCCCGATCCGCGCGTCGGCCACGTGCCCGTCGAAGTCGAGGAAGAACCGGTACTCGCCGAGGCGGTCCTTGGTGGGCCGGGACTCGATGCGGCTGAGGTTGATGCCGCGCAGCGACAGCTCCAGCATCAGCTCGGTCAGGGTGCCGACCTCGTCGGTGATGACGGCGGCGATCGAGGTGCGGTCGGCGCCGGTCGGTTCGGGCAGCGCGCCCGGCCTGCGCAGCAGCAGGAACCGCGTGATGGCGTCGGGCGTGTCGGCGATGCCGCGGGCGAGGGCGCTGAGGCCGTCGAACAGCTCGATCGCCAGCGGTGCGGCGATGGCCGCGTCCAACTCGCCGTCGGCGACCTCCTTCGCCGCGGCCGCCGTGGACGAGGCCATCCGCACGTCCGCGTCCGGCAGGTTCGCCGCGAGCCAGCCGCGGACCTGCGCGATGGCGTGCGGGTGGCTGGCCACGGTGCGCACCTGGTCTGCGGTGACGCCGGCGCGCACCAGCACGTCGAACTGCACCGGCACGGTCGCCTCGGCCACCGCGATCAGCGGGTCACCGCTGATCAGCGCGTCGAGCGTGGCGGGCACCGAGCCCTCCACTGAGCTCTCCACGGGCACGCCCGCGGCGAGCACCTCACCGGCGCGCAGCGCGGCCAGCGCCTGCGGCACGGTCTCGTAGGGCAGCAGGTCGGCGTCGAAGCCTTCGGTGAGGATCCGGGTCGCCTGTTCGGTGAAGGTTCCCGGCGGCCCCAGGTAGGCGATGTGCGGCACGAGCACCAGCCTACGGCCCGCGCTGAACCCCTCCCCCGACCCCAGATCGGTGATCATCATTCCCCGAAGGTGTGACCTACCCAATTACATTCAGTCGTCCGTTCCTGCGATGCTGTGCGGGTGACCGCGGATTCGGAGCGCTCAGCAGACCGAGCGGAACCGGAGCTCCGGCTCGTCCTCTGCGCCTTGGACGAGCCGCTGACGGCAGCATGGCGCGATGTCGCCACCGACCGCGACAACCTCGACGTCCACCAAGGATCGGTGCTCGACCTGCGGGTGGACGCGGTGGTGAGCCCGGCCAACTCGTACGGGTGGATGCGCGGCGGGGTCGACGCCCTGTACTCGCGCGCCTTCCCGAACGTGGAGGAGTCGGTGCGCAGCGCGGTGCTCGCCTACCACGGCGGGGAGCTGCCGGTCGGTGAGGCGCTGCTCGTGCCCACCGGAGCCCCGTCGCCCGCCTGGCTGGTCAGTTCGCCCACGATGCGCACTCCCGGCGAGGTGCTGCCCTCCGACACCGTGCACCCGTACCTGGCCGCGCGAGCGGTGCTGCGGCTGTGGACGCACGGGGTGCTGGAGAACGGGATGCGGGTGCGCGACGTCGTGCGCACCATCGCGCTGCCCGGCCTCGGCACCGGAGTCGGCGGCGTGAACCCCCGCCTGTGCGCCCACCAGGTCGCCGCGGCCTGGGACGAGGTCTTCGCCCGCGCCGACCAGAACTGATCCACGGCTCAGCACCTTTTCCGGTCAGCTTCTTATCAGCGGCGAAGCCGCTGAGCAGTGACCAGCTTGAGCAAGCCGACCACCAGCGGGTTCTCAGCTTCCTTCTCGCGAGGACAGCTTTTTCCCTCGTGGCGGAGCCACTCGGGAAAAAGATCCCGCAGCGAGAAGGAAGCTGAGGTTCCGCCACCCGACCCCTACACAGGTCACTCCGACGCATTCCGAGCGCGAATGGTGACCTTGGTGGGGGTCGCCTGTTCCAGCGCGCCGCGCACCCGGACCTCCAGGACGCCGCGGTCGTAGTCCGCTTCGACCTGGTCACCGGTCACGCCCTTCGGCAGCCGGAAGCGACGGCTGAACGATCCGCCGCGGAGCTCCCGGACCAGCGCGCGCGGCGCTTCCGGCTCGTCTTCGGCCGGAGCGTCGGCGCGGGTGGTGCGACTGCCGCTGATCGCCAGCGTCCCGTCGGCGACCTCGACCGTCACGTCCTGCTCGACGTCCACCCCGGGCAGGTCCAGCCGGAACACCAGGTCGGCACCGTCCCGCAGCACGTCCGCCGCGGGGGCGAACGCCTGTCCGGAACCACCGCGACCGGCGAAGGCGCCGCGGACCAGCTGGTCGAACTCACGGTCCAGGCCGGTGAACGCGTCCCAGCCACGAACGGCAAGAGCCATCACTCATCACTCCCTCATCGAAGCCGGGTCATCACCGAAGCGGATGCCCGGTCACTGCGGTTACATGAGCCTCAACGACTCAACTTTGCGGATTGTTCCCGGCGCAGCGAAGAAGATTCGATTCGCCGCCCACGACACTCCGCACTGGTCGCTGACCAGGGCTTTTCGCCGATCACCCGACCGGCACTCCGCGCGGAACCGGGAGCACCCCGACATCTCGCGCGAACGGGACGCACCTGGAGTGAAGATCAACAGCAGAGCCGGAGCACCGGCACGCGGCGCGGTACGGTCGGGGCCGCGTCCACTGAGGAGGTCTCATGATCGTCCGCCGTTTGGCCCGTCCGATGCTCGCTGCGATGTTCATCTACGGCGGCATCGGCGCCCTGCGCAATCCCGAAGCGCTCACCAAGACCGCTCAACCCGTGCTGGACCAGACGGTCGGGCGAGTCGAGGACACGCTGCCGGAGCAGGTGCCCACCGACGCGGTGACGCTGGTGAAGCTGGACGGCGCGGTCAAGGTCGGCGCCGGCGTGCTGCTGGCGCTCGGCAAGGCCCCGCGGCTGTCCGCGCTGCTGCTCGCGGGCACCTTGGTGCCGACGACGCTCGCCGGCCACCGGTTCTGGGAGCTCGACGACCCGCAAGAGCGCGCCGGGCAGCAGATCCACTTCTTCAAGAACCTGGGCCTGCTCGGCGGGCTGCTGATCACGGCGGTCGACACCGAGGGCAAACCGTCCGTCGCCTACCGCGCCAAGCACGGCGCCTCCCGCGTGGCGGAGCAGACCCAGCTCAACGTCAAGCAGGCGAAGAAGGCCGCCCGCAAGGCCCGCCGCCGCTGACCCCTCCCGGGCGCGAACGAGACCCGTTCGCGCCCGGCTCAGGGCACCCTTACCTGCACGTCCGGTGGAGTCGGTCGTAGCGTGAGGACGTGCCGGTACGCGTGCTGCTCGTCGATGATCACGAAGTGGTTCGCCGCGGCTTGCGGGACCTGTTGAGCACCGAGCCGGACCTGGACGTCGTCGCCGAGGCCGGCGGAGTCGGCGAGGCGGTGGTCCGGGCGCAAGCCGCGGAACCCGACGTGGCCGTGGTCGACATGCGGCTTCCCGACGGCGACGGCCTCGACCTGTGCCGCAGGCTGCGGGCGTTGCCGGTGCCGCCGCAGTGCCTGGTGCTCACCGCGTTCGACGACGAGCAGGCGCTGATCGGGGCGATCAACGCGGGCGCCGCCGGCTACCTGCTCAAACAGGTGCGCGGACGCGACCTGGTCAACGCGGTGCGCGAAGTCGCGGCCGGGCGCTCGCTGCTGGACCCGGTGACCACCGCGCGAGTGCTGGAGCGGATGCGCCGCGGCGCCGACCGCCCCGCCGACGAACTGGACGCGCTCACCGACCAGGAGCGCAAAGTGCTGGACCTGATCGGCGAAGGCCTGACGAACCGCCAGATCGCGGAACGCCTCTTCCTGGCGGAGAAGACCGTGAAGAACTACGTCACCGCAGTGCTCGCCAAACTAGGCATGGAACGCCGCACCCAAGCAGCAGCCTGGGTGGCCCGTCGGCAGGGGTGACGGTGTTCCTGGGCTCGTTTTGCTCGGGTGTCCGGGTAGCGGAACCTCAGGTGTCTTCTTGACGTGGGCTATGTGCTTCGCACATACAGGCACGGCCTACGGCCGCAAGGCAGACTTCGCTCCGCTCGCCCAAGGCACGGCTTCGCCGCGAGGCACGGCCTTCGGCCGCAAGGCGGGTTGTTCGCTGATCTTTTGATCTTCGTCTTGTCAGCGGCGGAGCCGCTGAGCAGCGACCGGCTTGAGCAAGTCGACCACCGGCGGGTTCTCAGCGGCTTCCTCGCGAGGACAGCGATTTCGCCGTGTAGGGAGCTACATCAGAAATCGATCCCGCAGCGAGGAAGCCGCTGAGGTTCCGCCACCCGACCCGCTAAGCAGGCCGTTCGCAGAAGGGACCCAATCAAAGCGGGACTTCCCAGGTGATTGTGGTGCCGCTGTCCGGGGAGGAGTGGATGACGCAGCTGCCGCCCGCTGCCGCGGCGCGCTCCTCCAGGTGGCGGAGGCCGCGCTTGGTGACGTCGCGGGGGATGCCGCAGCCGTCGTCGACGACCTGCAGCCGCATGGAGCGGGCCGAGCGGCGGATCCGGACCAGCACCGAACGCGCCCCGGAGTGGCGGACCACGTTCGACAGCGCTTCGCGCATCGCGGCGCGGGCGTGGTCGGCGAGCGCGACCGGGACCTCAGTGAGGTCGCCCTCGATCTCCAGCTTCGGCGGCCTGCCGAGCAGTTCCCCCGCGATCTGCACTTCGGAACGCATCGAATCCGCCAGGTCCGGGGCGTGCGCGGGCGTGTCCGGGTCGGCGGACCGCAAGGTCCGCACGGTGGCGCGGACCTCGGCGATGGTCTGGTCGAGCTGGTCCATCGTGTCGGTGAGCCGCGCCGAGTCCTCGGCGGCGAGCCGTCCGGTGAGCTTGCGGTCGAGCACTTCGAGCTGCATCCCCGCCGCGTAGAGCCGCTGCACGATCACGTCGTGCAGGTCGCGGGCGATGCGTTCCCGCTCCTGGTAGACGGCGATGCGCTCGCGGGCGGTGGAGCCCTCGGCGAGCACCAGCGCGAGCCCGGCCTGCGCGGCGAAGCCGGTGAGCACTTCGACGGCGACGCGGGTGAACGTGGGGGCGCCGCGCCGCCGGTACACGGCCAGCGCCCCGAGCCTGCGTTCCCGCGTGCCGAACGGGGCGACCGCGAACGGCCCGTAGATCCGCAGCGAGGACGGCACGTAGGGCGCGGTGAGCGGGTCGTCGATGAGGTCGTCGACCACGATCGGCACGCCGCTGCGGGAGACGCGGGCGGCGGCGGAACGCGCGGAGAGCACGGCGCCGACGGGGTCGCCCGCGGTTTCGGGCTGGGCGGGGTAGGCGGCTTCGACGGTGAGCCTGCCGTCGTCGGCGCGCACCATGACGAGGCCGAGGTCGGCTTCGGCGAGCGCGGCGGCGCGGCGCACCACCATCGGCAGCACCACGTCGGGATCGTCGGCGGACAGCGCCGCCTTGGTGATCTCGGTGGAAGCGGCCAGCATGCGCCGGGCGAGTGCGGAATCCATGGCGTGCACGAGGCTAGCCCTCCGTCCAGGGACTGTCTTGAGCGTGGCTCGGGTGTCCGTCTTGGGTAGCGGGTCATTCAGCGGAACCTCAGTCGTCTTCTCGCTGCGGGGTCTTTTTCCCAAGTGGCTCCGCCACGAGGGGAAAAAGCCGTCCTCGCGAGAAGACGACTGAGAACCCGCCGGTGGTCGTCCTGCTTTGGTGGTCACTGCTCAGCGGCTTCGCCGCTGACAGGACGATGACCGGCAACGGCGGGCGAAGCACTACCCGGGGTGCGGGGTGGCGGTGACCACTCCCCCGTCGCGCACGTGCAGGACGAGGTCGGCGGTTTCGGTCTCGGCGGGCCGGTGCGTCACGTGCAGGACGGTGCGTTCGGTCTCCGCGCGCAGCCGGTGCAGCAGTGCGGTCGAGGTCTCGACGTCGAGGTGCGCGGTGGGTTCGTCGAGCAGCAGCGGGCCGGGGGCGAGCAGCGCTCGGGCCAGGGCGAGGCGTTGCGCCTCCCCGCCGGACAGGGCGGTGCCGCCGGCGCCGACGAACTCGCCTAGCCGCTCACCCCAGCCGGGCAGCCCGGCCAGCCGCAGCGCGTCGGCGAGCTCCCGGTCGTCGGCGCGCGGCGCGGACATCCGCAGGTTCTCCCGGACGGTGGTGGACACCAGGTTCGGTTCCTGCGGGCACCAGGCGGCCTGGCTCGGCAGCCGCGCCGTGCCGCGTTCGGCGGGCAGGAAGCCCAGCAGCAGCGCCAGCAACGTGGACTTGCCGCTGCCGGAGGGGCCGACGAGGGCGACGTGGGTGCCGGGCGGGACGGCGAGGGTGACGCCGCGCAGCGCGGGTTCGGCGGCGCCGGGCCAGCGCACGTCGACGTCGCGCAGGTCGATGCTCCCGTCCGGCGATGGCTCCGGGGTCTCGGTGCCGGTCCCGCCCGCCGCGAGCAGCGGGGCGAGCCGGTCCTGCGCGGCGCGCAGGTTCCGCCACTGCTGCGCGGCGGGCGGCAGGGCCGCGGCGGCTTCGGCGGCGGCGAGCGGGACGAGCGCGAGCAGCGGCGCGAGTTCCGGAGCGAGCCGTCCGGCCGCGACCGCCCCGGCGGCGAGCCAGGCCCCGCCGAGCACGGCGACGCCGATGGCGAGCGCGCTCACCGCGGTGGCGGCTCCGGTGGCGAACGCGGCGCGGCGGGCGCGGGCCGCGAGCCGGGCGTCGGCTTCAGCGAGCTCGGCGCGGCGGGAGGCGTGCGCGCCGAACGCGAGCAGCTCGGCGGAGCCGTCGAGCAGCGCCAGCACCCGGTCCGCGACGTGGCGCCGCCCGGCGGCGACGGCGGTGCTGGCGCGGCGCTCGGCGAACAGCGCCGCAGCGGCGCCGCCGATGCCCGCGACCAGCAACGAGACGGCCAGCAGCGCTCCCGCCGCGGGCAGCACGAGGGTCTGCAGCACCACGGCGGCGAGCGCGACGAGCACGGCGGCCAGCGGCGGCAGGATCACCCGCGGCACCAGGTCGCGGACCGCGTCGACGTCGTCGACGAGCCGCGCGATCCCGTCGCCGCGGCGCAGCCCCGCGGTGCGGGCGGGCCCGATCCGCACCAGCGCGTCCCACAGCCGTTCCCGCAGCGATCCGGCGAAGCGGAACGCGGCGTCGTGCGTGACGAGGCGTTCGACGTAGCGCAGCGCGGCGCGCGACAGCGCGAACAGGCGCACCCCCACGACGGCGACCGTGAGCACGAGGATCGGCGGCTGCTGCGAGGCGCGGGCGATCAGCCACGCCGAGGTCGCGGTCAGCGCGAGCCCGGACAGCAGCGACAGCGCCGCGAGCACCACGCCGAGCAGGGTGCGCGGGGTGATCAGCTCGCGGAGGGTGCCGCGTGCCGGGGGCAGGCCGGGCACGGCGCCCGGCGATCCGTCGGCGGCGGGCTCCGGTTCGGGTCCGGCGGCGTCGATGTCGGGGCGGTGGCTGGCGAGGACCACGGTGGCGCCGCGCTCGGCGGCCCGCTCGATCGCTTTGTCGACTTGGCGCGCTGTCGCCGTGTCGAGGTGCGCGGTCGGCTCGTCGAGCAGCAGCACCCGCGCGGTGCCGCGCAACCGCAGCAGGGCGCGGGCCACGGCGACGCGCTGGCGCTCCCCGGTGGACAGCCCGTCGACCGCGCGGTCGCGCAGGTGCGCGGCGGCGGCCTCGGCGAGCACGTCGGGGATGGCGGCGGCGGTGCCGTCGGGCTGGTCGGTGACGGCGAGTTCGAGTTCGTCGGCGACGGTGCCGCCGGTGAACACCGGCCGCTGCGGCACCCACGCGAGGTGCCCGCGCCAGGCGGCCGGGTCGAGCTCGCGCAGGTCGGTGCCCGCGTACTCGACGGTGCCGCGCTCGGGCCGGGTGAAGCCGAGCAGCACGCCGAAGGTGGTGGACTTGCCGCTGCCGCTGGGACCGATGCCGTCGAACCCGTCGAGCCGCAGCACTTCACCGGGCCGGGCGGTGAAGCCGATCCCGTCCGGCGCGTGCCCGCCGCGCCGCGCCACGGCTAGGTCGCGCACGCGCAGCTCCCCGGCGGCGGCGAGCGGCCCGGCTCCAGTGGAGCCGGCGTCCACATCGGACTCATCGGTGGAGATCACCTCGTCCGCGCGGCGCACCGCTTCCACGCCGTCCTCGCTGGCGTGGTGGGCGGCCCCGGCCGCGCGCAGCGGCAGGTAGCACTCGGGGGCGAGCACCAGCACCATCAGCCCGGTCGCCAGGTCCAGCTCGCCGGACACCAGCCGCAGCCCGATACCGACGGCGACCAACGCCA
This sequence comes from Saccharopolyspora gloriosae, assembly GCF_014203325.1. NCBI lineage: Bacteria > Bacillati > Actinomycetota > Actinomycetes > Pseudonocardiales > Pseudonocardiaceae > Saccharopolyspora > Saccharopolyspora gloriosae. Next base: position 6,365,332 of record NZ_JACHIV010000001.1, read on the forward strand.
CCGACAACGAGGAGAACAGCTCCAGCACCAGCGCGGACAGGAACGCGATGCGCAGCGTCGCCACGGTGCTGCGCCGGTGCCGCTCGCTGACCTGGCGCACCACGGCCCGCTGCGCGCCCGCCCGGCGGAACGCGGTGAGCACCGGCAGCGCGCGCACCAGTTCGTGCAGCTGCGCCGACAACCGCTGCGTCGAGTCGGTGGCGCGGGCGGTGCGCTGCTCGGTGTAGCGGCCGACGAGCCACGCGAACAGCGGGATCAGCGGCACCGTGATCAGGATCGTCACCGCCGAGACCCCGTCGGAGAGCAGGATCCACGCGCCCACCAGCAACGGGACGACGGCGGCCGTGACCAGCGCGGGCAGGTACTTCGTGAAGAACGCGTCGAGCGAGTCGAGGCCCTTCGTGGCCAGCGCGGTGAGCTCGACCGGCCCGCGTTCCTGGATCCACTCCGGTCCGCGCCGCAGCGCCGAGTCGAGCAGCTTCGCCCGCAGTTCCTCCTTCGCGCCGGCGGCGGCCCGCGCGGAGACGAACTCGGTGGCCCAGCCGAGCGCGGCGCGGGCGACGATCGCCCCGGCCAGCACCGCGAGCCGCCCGGTGATCGCGTCCGGGTCGACGCCGTCGGTGACGACCTCGGCGAGCGCGCTCGCCAGCGCCCACGCCTGCACGATCAGCGCGGCGGCGTTGCCCGCGGCCAGCGCGCCGGCGGCCAGCAGCGCCAGCCGGGCCGACCGCGACAGCCGGGGCAGCGCGCCCAGCGGCCCGCTCACGGCGCGTGCACCGGCGGGATGTGCTGGGTGCCGATGCGCTTGCGGAACACCCAGTACGTCCAGCCCTGGTAGACCAGCACGGCCGGGGTGCCGAACGCGGCGACCCAGGTGATCACGGTGAGGGTGTACGGGCTGGAGGCGGTGTCGGCGACCGACAGCGACCACGCCGGGTCCAAGGTGGACGGGATGACGTTGGGCCACAGCGCGCCGAACAGCGTCACCACCACGCCCGCGAGCGCGATGCCCTGCAGCGCGAACGCCTGGCCTTCCCGCCACGAGATCATCCGGGCGAGCCCGGCGACCGCGGCGGCCAGCGCGACGCCCAGCGGCACCCACGTCCACGGGTCGCCCTGGGGCAGCTGCGCCAGCAGCAGCAGGCCGATCACCGGCAGCAGCAGCGGCGCTCCGAAGCGCAGCGCGAACTTCCGGGCCCGCTCCCGCACCTCACCGGCGGTCTTCAAGGACAGGAACACCGCGCCGTGCAGGAACGAGAAGCCCCACACCGCGAGCGCGCCCAGCACGTTCGGCAAGGTCAGCAGCACCAGCGGGCCGCCGACGCGGTCCCCGTTGGCGTCCAGCGGCAGGCCGAACACGCTCGCCGACAGCACCAGCCCGATCATCATCGGCGCGATCCAGGACGCGGTGACGATCACGACGTCCCAGGTGCGCCGCCACCGCGCCGTGTCGACCTTGCCGCGGTACTCGAACGCGACGCCGCGCCCGATGAGCATCAGCAGCAGGAGCAGCAGCGGCAGGTAGGTCGTGCTCAACAACGCGGCGTACCAGCCGGGGAAGGCGGCGAACGTGGCGCCGATCGCGACGATCAGCCAGACCTCGTTGCCGTCCCACACCGGCCCGATCGTGTTGATCAGCACCCGGCGCTCGCGCTCGTCGCGCCCCAGCACCGGCAGCAGCATGCCGACGCCGAAGTCGAAGCCCTCCAAGAACAGGTACCCCAACCACAACAAGGCGATCAAGGCGAACCAGAAGGTGGGCAGGTCCATCACGGTCTCCAGAAGGTGGCTGAGTTGCTCAGTGGGTCGGGTCGCGGAACCTCAGCGTTCTTCTCGCTGCGGGATCTTTTTCCCGAGTGGCTCCGCCACGAGGGAAAAAGCTGTCCTCGCGAGAAGAACGCTGAGAACCCGCCGGTGGTCGAGTTGCCGAGGTGGTCGCTGCTCAGCGGCTCCGCCGCTGACAAGACACGGCTGACAGCCAAACCGCCCTCCTCGGCTCAGTAAGCGAACGAAAGCGTGTCGTCGTCGGACTTTTCGTCGTCTGGTGGTTCGTGGGGCATCGTCGCTGCTACGCCGCCCTTGACGAAGCGCACGATCAGGAAGATCTCGACGCAGGCCAGCACGCCGTACACGGCGGTGAGGGCGATCAGCGAGGTGAGCATCTCGCCCGGTGTCACCCCGGAGGACACCGCCGAGGCCGTGTACATCCACACGCCGTCCACTCCGGACGGGTTCGGGTTGGGCGCGACGACGAACGGCTGGCGGCCGAGTTCGGTGAAGATCCAGCCGAACGCGTTGCCGAGGAACGGGGTCGCGATGCTCGCCACCGCCAGAGGCGCCCACCAGCGCCCCTTCGGGAACCGGCCCTTGCGGGTGAACCACAGGACCGCGACGGCGCCGAGCGCGGCCATCCCGCCGAAGCCGATCATGAACCGGAAGCCCCAGTAGGTCGCGGGCAGGTTCGGCACGTAGTCGATGGGCTGCCCGGCGAACGCGCCGAGCCGCGCATCGTCCGGGTAGTGCGTGCCGTAGGCGGCCTGGTACTCGGGCACCAGCGCCTGCACGCCCTTGACCTCGCTGGTGAAGTCGCCGTTGGCCAGGTACGACAGGATGTACGGCACGGTGAAGCTCTTGACGTCCTCGCAGTTCTGCCTGCCGACGTCGCCGTAGGCGAAGATCGAGAAGCTGGCGGGTTGCTCGGTGTGGCAGAGCGCTTCGGCGGAGGCCATCTTCATCGGCTGCTGCTCGAACATCAGCTTGCCCTGCACGTCACCGGACAGCGCCAGGCCCGCGAAGGCGATCACGCCGACCCACGCGCCGAGCCGCATCGAGCCGTGCCACAGCTTGCGGTCCTCGTCGTCGTGGCCGGAGTTCCGGTGGTGCTCGGCGATCTTGTAGGCGGCGATGCCGATGAGGAACGACCCGGCCACGGCGAAGCAGCCGAAGATGGTGTGCGGGAACGCGGCGAGCACGGTGTTGTTCGTCATCACCGCCCAGATGGAGTTCATCCGCGGCCTGCCGTCGACCACCTCGATGCCCACCGGGTGCTGCATCCACGAGTTCGCGGCGAGGATGAAGTACGCGGAGGCGACCGTGGCCAGCGAGAACGCCCACGCGCAGGCCAGGTGCACGCCCTTCGACAGCCGGTCCCAGCCGAAGATCCACAGGCCGAGGAAGGTGGATTCGACGAAGAACGCGACGATCCCCTCCATCGCCAGCGGGGCGCCGAACACGTCGCCGACGAAGCGGGAGTACTCGCTCCACGCCATGCCGAACTGGAACTCCTGCACGATGCCGGTGACCACGCCCATCGCGAAGTTGATCATCATCAACTTGCCCCAGAAGCGGGTCATCTTCAGGTAGCGCTCGTTCCCGGTGCGCCACCACGCCGTCTGCATCCCCGCGACCAGCAGGGAGAGTCCGATGGTCAGCGGAACCATCAGGAAGTGGTAGACGGTCGTGATCCCGAACTGCCACCGGGCGATGTCGAGGAGTTCCACGGGGCCAGTCTGCCGGTGCGCGCCGCGCCCGGCTCAGGGGCCGCCGTCCCTCCTGGAGGGGCCCTAGGTCCTGTCCGGACCAGGACTTACGTCCTTCCGCGCCACCGAGGGCTGCGATCTTTCTACCAACCCCGCGCCGAGATCGGAACCCTCCGCGCCGGAGTTCCTCCCCGTCGGCACCCCATCACGAACGGACCTGTCCACACCCCCGCTCACCTCACCCACCCTGTGGACAACTCCCGCAATTTCGCGAGAGATCGAACCCCTCTGCCTCGCAACATCAGCACGGCAACCCCCGACGAGCTGCAAAGACACTCGTCCCGACGGCGCTCCGGCCGACCGAAATTGCGGGAGGTTGAACGGGGTTCGGCGAAGGAGGGGAGGCGGTCCGGGCGTCAGCGGAGGGCTTCGGCGACGGCTCGGGCGGTGTCGGAGACCAGGGGGCCGACCTCGTCGCCGACGAGGGGTTCGAGGGACACCACGCCGACGCTCGCGCGCAGTCCCGGCACGCCCTGGACCGGCGCGGCGACCCCGTAGGCACCGGTGTGCAGCTCGCCGCTGCTGACCACCCAGCGCGGCCCGTTCGGCGGCAGGTCCACGGCGCGTCCCGCCGCGCCGCGCTGCACCGGGTGACGGGTGCCGACCCGGTAGGACACGTGGTAGCTCGTCCACGACGGCTCCACCACGGCGATGGCCTGCGCCTCACCGCCGTCGGCGACGGTGAGGTGCACGGTGGCGCCCACGTGCTCGGCGAGTCCGCGCAGCGCGGGCAGCGACGCGAACCGCAGCTGCGGCAGCACCCGCCCCGCCACCCACAGCACGCCGAGCCCGAGCCGCACCCGGGACCCTTCGCGCCGCACCAGCCCGCGCGCCTGCAACGGCCCGAGCAGCCGGTACACGGCCGCGCGGCTCACCCCCACGGTCGCGGCGAGGTCGCTGATGGTGGGCGCGGCACCGTCGGCTTCGGCGACGGCCTGCAGCAGGTTCAGCCCGCGCTCCAGGGTCAGCGAGGTCTCCTTGGGCGGCGCGGAGTCGTCCCGCCCGCGCGGGCGGTGCGGCAACGGGGACCGAGCGGGGTCGGTGGGTCGGGTCACCGGTCACCTCCAGGTCGCGGACAGCACCGTGCCCGTCACCTCGCTGAGGCCGATCACCGAACCGTCCGGTCCGGGCGCGGTTCCACCGAGTGTGACCCGATCTCCGTCCTGGAGGAAGGTGCGCTGCTCGCCGTCGTCCAGTGTGATCGGTTCGGAGCCGCCCCAGGTCAGCTCCAGCAGGCAGCCGCGCTGGTCCCGCGCGGGCCCGGACACGGTGCCGGAGGCGAACAGGTCCCCGGCCCGCACGGTCGCCCCGTTCACGGTGAGGTGCGCGAGCTGCTGCGCCGGGGACCACGCCATGTCGGCGAACCGGGGCCGGGACAGCACGATGTCGTTGCACCGCACTTCGAGCCGCAGGTCCAGCCCCCACGGGTCGGTCTCGGTGAGGTAGTCGTGCAGCGCGTGCTCCCGTTCGGGCAGCGCGATCCGGGCGTGTTCGAAGGCCTCCAGCGGCGTGATCCACCCGGCGACGGACGTCGCGAAGGACTTCGACAGCAACGGCCCGAGCGGCTGCGACTCCCAGGCCTGCAGGTCCCGCGCGGACCAGTCGTTGACCAGCGCCACGCCGAAGCAGTGCTCCGCGAAGTCCTCCGTCGGCACCCGCGCGGTGGTCTCGCCGCCGCAGATGAAGCCGACCTCCGCTTCGAAGTCGAGCCTGCGGGTGGGTCCGAACGCCGGGTTCCGGTCGCCGGTGGTGCGCCGCTGCCCGCTGGGCCGCGGCACGTCGGTGCCGGAGACGCGCACGGTGCCCGCCCGGCCGTGGTAGCCGATGGGCAGGTGCGTCCAGTTGTCGGGGAGTTCGGCGGCGCCCCGGCGCAGGATGCGGCCGACGTTCTCGGCGTGGTGGCGCGAGGAGTAGAAGTCCACGTAGTCGCCGACGGTGAACGGCAGCACCAGCGTGTGCCAGTCGGTGCGCACCAGTTCCGCACCGGCCGGCGCCGACCCGGCGATGACGATCCCGGTGAGCCGCTCCCGCAGTTCCCGCCACCGCTCCCGCCCGGCGGCCAGCAGTGGATCGAGCGAGTTCGCGCTGACCAGCTCGGCCAGCCGAGGCCCCAGCACGTCCGCGATCCCGCGCAGCGGCAAGGCGTGCTTGCCGACGCGCACGGAGATCACCGGACCTTGCGAGGTCACCAGCACTCCGTAGGGCAGCGTCTGCGGCCCGAACGGCTTGTCGGCGGCGAACTCGGGGTCCTCGATCCAGGTCACAACAGCCCCAGCCCTTCCAGGTCCGTCACCGGACCGGTCAGCGTGCAGGAACCGTAGGAGGCGAACACGTCGCGCACCGCGGTCGCGGCGGCGTCGGACAGCGAGTTCGCCTCGGCCGCGAGGACTTCCCCGTCGTCGCTCGACAGCGCGTCGCGCACGTCGCCGCCGGACAGGCAGCGCGCCGTGGCCACCAGGAGGTTGAGGAAGCCGTGCTGCATGAACCCGGTCTCCGGGTCGGCGCCGCGGATCGCGGCCTGCATGCCCGCGGTGGTCTTGAACGGCACGCTCAGGGTGCTGACGGTGGCGAGGAAGTCGGCGACGACGTCGACGGGCGGCACCGACTCGGAGGTGGGGCCGCCGGTGCGGAGCTTCGGCCAGCAGCCGTGCTCGGCGACGCGCTTGATCCCCTCCAGCCAGCCTTCGGGGCTGCGGCGCGGTTCGACGACGCGGACGACGTCCTCGGGCACGAACTCGGAGACCCGTTCCAGCCACACGTCGTCGACGTCGGAGGGCGCGGGCATCTCGACCATGCGCAGCGCCAGGAGTTCCTGGCGGCCTTCGATGATGGACAGCGCCTTGGGCACGCCGCCGAGGCCGGTGTCGCACACGAGCGACAGCGGCACCGGTTCGGCCGGCTTGGCCTTGGCGAGCTCGGTGATGAGCTCGGCGAGCCGGGACGCCTGGCACAGCATCGGGCCCAGCACCCCCGAGTACTCGCCCGCTCGGGCGGCTAGGTGGTCGTCGACCGCCTGGGCGACTTGCGCGCTCCCCGGTGGGAACAGCGCGGCGTCGTCGACCAGTCGGGCGAACAGGGGCGGGATGCCGCGCGGACCCGGCGCGCGAAGCTCAACAGCGCTTGACACGGCAGACACGCTAATGCCGCGCCGTTCAGTGAACAAAGGTGGCCGATATACGGACGTTCGGCGGTCTCCGGCGGCCCTCGTTCGGGGGATCATCACCGCAGGTGGCGGGCGTTCGCGGTGCCGTTGCCCCGGCCGGGTGGCGGCCTTCGGCCGGAGCGGGCCGTTCCGGTGAACGGATTGATCTTAACCGCCACGCCCCGCCGGGCGATCGGAACGACTTTCCTCCCGATCGTCGCGCAGGCCCGCCCGATCGTCCCACCGCGCCGGGAGGCCGTGATCGGACCGCCGCCCGCGATCACCGGGTCGATCTCGGCGCGGCCCGGAACCCGTCCCACGGCGTGGAATTCACCCTTCGGGACGCGCCGCGGAAATCCGATCAACTGGTAATACGGGTAGCGGCTTTCCCCTGCGGACCTGCTGGGTTAGGCTTACCTAAGTTGGAGGTGAGCGGTGCGCGAGAGGACGACACGTCGCCCGGCCAAGCCGACCCCGGCGGAGCGGGCCAGGACGATAGCTCGACGAGGTGGCAGGGCCGCGTTGATGCCTTCCGGGGAGAGTTCCGCCCGGATCGCTCCGCTGCTGCACCACGTGCATCCCGACGGCACCGCGACGGTGCTGCTCGGCGATGATCACCCGCTGGTCGCGACCGCGTGGCAGGCGCCGCGCACCGAGATCGCCGTGGTGCTGGAGGTCGCCGACCCCACCCCGGTGCGGCTGCGCGAACCGGTGCGCGGGCTGCTGTGGCTGACCGGCCGGATCCGGGTGCTCACGGGCTCGGACGCCCGCGAGGACGTGCTGGCGGTCGCCGAACAGCGCCCGGACAGCCGGTTGCTGGACGCGGGCCACGGGGCGTCGGTGCTGAAGCTGGAGCCCGCGTCGCTGGTGCTGGCGGACGCGGAGGGCACCTGCTCGGTGCCTGCCGCGGAGTTCACCGCCGCCCAACCGGACCCGTTCTGCCTGTTCGAGGACGACTGGCTGCGGCACTTGGAGAGCGCGCACCGGGACGTGGTGGGCATGCTCGCCCGGCACCTGCCGGACGACCTGCGCGGCGGGCACATCCGGCCGCTGGGCCTGGACCGGTTCGGGTTGCGGCTGCGGGTGGAGTCGGCCGACGGCGATCACGACGTGCGGCTGGCGTTCTCGGCGCCGGTGGACAACGCCGAGTCGCTGGGCCTGGAGCTGCGCCGCCTGGTCGGCTGCCCCTTCTTGGCGGGTCAGCGCTCGGCCTGATCAGTCCTCGGAGTGCACGGCGCGCACCGGGGCGATGCGGCCCCGGTGGTAGCGCAGCGGTGCCGTGCCGGGTCCGAGCAGCAGCGCTTCGTCGACCTCGCCGCCGCGGGTGACCGTCCAGAGGAACGCGTGCGCCGCGCGCCACGCCCGCTCCGGGCCGTCGGTTCCGGTGAAGCGCACCAGCAGCGGGTACCGCCCGAGCCCGCCGGGTTCGTCGTGGTCCTCGCACAGCTCCACCAGGACCGCGGCGCGCACTCCGACGAGCCCGGTGGAGCCGATGGGGCCGTCGAGCACCGCGAACGGGTGCTGGAGCTGGAGCGAGGCCAGCACCAGGTCGATGCGGGGTTCGCCGCGCAGGAACACCCGAAATCCGTCCATGCCGCTCCTCCCGGCCGCGTGCGTTCGCGCCGGGCTTGGATGTCGGCGCGGCGCGGATCGTTCCTCGGATCCCGTCCCCGGTTTTGCCGGATTTCCACCGCACGGCGCGGGATGCCGTTTCCGCTGGACGCCGCGCCCCCACCGGTACGGTTCACCGGGTGAGCACTGTGCGCGAGTGGCTGTTCCCGTCCCGCCCGGAGCAACCGGCCCGGCTGACCGATCCGGCGCAGCGGCGGGCGATCGGCATCGAGCTGCTCCTGGTGTTCGCGGTGACGCTCGGCATGTCGGGCCTGCAGAGCCTGCTGTCGCTGCTGGACGCGCTGACCCAGGCCCAGTCGCTGGCGGAGCAGTCGGTGGCGATCAACGCCCCGCAGGCCGAGTCGGGGCTGCTGGACCTGCTGCGGCAGCTCGCGAGCGCGCTGCGGTTGTTCGCGTGGGGCGGGCTGGGGATCTTCCTGCTGTGGCGCGGCGGTGTGGCGCTGCACCGGATCGGCATGGACCGCTCGCGGCCGTGGCGCGACGCCGCGGGCGGCGCGGGGCTGGCGGCGCTGATCGGCGTTCCCGGCCTGGGCCTGTACCTGACGGCGCACGCGCTGGGCCTGAGCCTCACCGTGCAGCCGTCCACTTTGGACGACGCGTGGTGGCGGGCGCCGGTGCTGGTGCTCTCGGCGTTCGGCAACTCGTTCGCCGAGGAGGCCCTGGTGGTCGCCTACCTGCTGACGCGGTTGCGCCAGCTGGGCTGGTCGGAGAATCGCTCGTTGTGGGTGTCGGCGGTGCTGCGCGGCAGCTACCACCTGTACCAGGGCTTCGGCGGTTTCGTGGGCAACGTGGTGATGGGCCTGGTCTTCGGCCGGGTGTGGCAGCGCGCGAACCGGTTGTGGCCGCTTGTGATCGGGCACGCGCTGATCGACGTGGTGGCGTTCGTGGGTTACGCGGCGCTGCGCGGGCACGTCGGCTGGCTGCCCTGATCCTCGCACGATCCGAGTCACCACCCGGACGCAACGAACCGCTGATCGACTCCCGTTCTCGCGCAACGATCGATGTTTTTGTCGGCTGACCAGCGCTGTTTTCGATCGTGGCGACTAGGCTCCGGTATCGACGGCGAACACGGCTGAAGGCGGCATCGTGAACGAATCCGGCAGCACGACCGAACCGCACGTGCGCAGCGAGGTGGGCCCGCTGCGCACCGTCCTGCTGCACCGGCCGGGCAACGAGCTCAAGCGCCTCACCCCGCGCAACAGCGATCAGCTGCTGTTCGACGCGATCCCGTGGGTGGACCGCGCGCAGGCCGAGCACGACGCGTTCGCCGAGGTGCTGCGCGCCCGCGGCATCGACGTGGTGCTGCTGCACGAGCTGCTGATCGAGACGCTGCGCGACCCCCGCGCGCGGGCAGCGGCGGTGCTCAGCGCGGTGGACGAACGCGAGATCGGCACCGACATCGCCGACGCCCTCCGCTCCCACCTGTCCACAGTGGACGAACGGGCGCTGGCGGAGGCGCTGATCGCGGGCATGACGTTCGAGGAGCTGCCCGCCGCCGAAGGCGATTCGCTGGTGCGCCGGATGCACCTGCCGCACGACTTCGCGCTCACCCCGCTGCCGAACCTGCTGTTCACCCGCGATTCCTCGGTGTGGGTGGGAGATCGCGTCGCGGTCGCCTCGCTCGCGATGCCCGCGCGCCGCCGCGAATCCGCGATCACCGACCTGATCTACGCCTACCACCCGCGCTTCTCCCGGTCCGGCCGCGCGTACGGCGCGCACTCGGCGCCCGTCGAAGGCGGCGACGTGCTGCTGCTGGCGCCCGGCGTCGTCGCGATCGGCGTCGGCGAGCGCACCACCCCGGCGGGTGCGGAGTCCTTCGCCCGCTCGATGTTCGCCGACGACCTCGCGCACACGGTGCTCGCGGTGCCGATCACCCAGCAGCGCGCGTCGATCCACCTGGACACGGTGTGCACGATGGTCGCCGAGGACGCCGTGGTGATGTACCCGGCGATCCAGCACTCGCTGACCGCGTACTCGCTGCGCCCGAAGGACGGCGGCGTGGACGTCTCCGGCCCGGAACCGTTCCTGACCAGCGCCGCGCACGCGATGGGCATCGACCGGCTGCGCGTCATCGACACCGGCCTCGACCCGGTCACCGCCGAACGCGAGCAGTGGGAGGACGGCAACAACACCCTCGCCCTGGCCCCCGGCGTCGTCGTCGCCTACGAGCGCAACGTGGAGACGAACTCCCGGCTGGAGGCCGCCGGCGTGGAGGTCGTGCGCATCAGCGGCTCCGAACTCGGCACCGGCCGCGGCGGCCCCCGCTGCATGTCCTGCCCCATCACCCGCGAATCGCTGTAGTCAGGGCCGCGCCCGCTGCCGCAGTTCGAGCAGGTTCCTGGCCTGCCGCCCGCATTCCTCGCAGGTCGGGTCCAGCCAGTCCACATCGGACGGTTCGACGAGCTCGTCCGAGGTGCCGCACAGCGCGCTGCGCACCTCGCCTTCGCGCGGCGGCCGATCCGGGCTGAACGCGTGCCGCTCGCCGCGCATCGGGCGCCAGTACACGACCAGACCTGAGCTACCACCGAGCACGACGATCACCTCTCGTTCCAACGGAATCCACCAGGGAGGACGGCGGCCCCGGCCCCGGCCGGTCGGGGAGGAACCGGTTCCAGGGCCGCCGCCGACGGTGACCCGGAGTGGTCTATCGTCACCGTCTGAACATGAACCTAGGGATGCGCGAGCGAATTAGCTAGCAACTGGCGCGACCTAGACCTGATCGAGTGATCGACTACGAGGTGATGGACGTGGCACCGAGCTCGCCGACCGTCGCGAATTGGGCGCTGGGACGCAGAATCCGCGAGAAACGCGAAGCCGAAGGCCTCGCCGGTGGCGAGAGCGCGAAGCGCATCGGCATCACGCCCGCGTTCCTGTCCGAAGTTGAGAAGGGCAAGAAGAACCTCTCGCCCGACAAGATGGAAGCGCTGCTCGACGCCTACGAGTTCACTTCGGAAGAGCAGGACGAGCTGCGCGAACTCCGCGACGAAGGCAGTCGCCGAGCCTGGTGGACCGGCTACAGCGCCCTGTTCAGCAACGAACTCCTCCGCCTTTTCGGCCTGGAACACGGCGCGGAGAGCATCTGCACCTACGACAACGGACTGGTGAACGGACTTCTTCAGACCGAGGACTACGCACGCGCGATCATCGAATCCGGAACGCCCAACGTCCGGCTTGCCGAATCCGATCGCAGAGTCGAGTGCCGGATGATGCGGCAACGACGACTCACCGGCGATGATCCGCTGCGGCTGCGCACGATCATGACCGAAGCCGCCCTGCGACAGCAGATCGGCGGCCGGCTCACCTTGCGGAACCAGCTGAACCACTTGGCAAACCTCATCGAGAAGCAAGAGGACCACGTCGAAGTGTGGATCGTTCCGTTCGAGGCGACCGGAGGTGACGCCCTCGGCGGTTCGTCCTTCCTGCTGCTGGACTTCCCGAGTGGACGACTCCCGACGATGCTCTGGCAAGAGACCGTGACCTCGACCCGCTTGACCTCCAGTCAACTGGCGGTGCGCGAGTACAGCATCGCCGTTTCCTCTGCGGCCGAGCACTCGCTGAGCAGGGAAGATTCCCTCAAGCTGATCAAGAAGGCCGCCAGTGAGCTTTGAGCCGCTCCTATAGTGAGATCCATGAAGAGGATCGAAGCCACAACGCCGCATGATGCGCTCGGCTGGCGGAAGTCCAGTCGCAGCGCCAACAACTCACACTGCGTCGAGGTCGCCGTGGCCGAGCGTGCGGTCGCCGTGCGCGACACCAAGGACCGCACCGGCGGCACGCTCGGCTTCACCCGATCCCAGTGGACGGCGTTCCTCACCTCCCTGTGAACGCCCCCGCTGAGCCGTTCGATCGGCTGTGTCGGGGCTTCGTGCGACCGTGGGCCGATAGCGTCCGTGACAGGATGAACTCGCAGGTCCGGCCAGGGGGTGTGACGAGGTGAGCACGATGGTCGACGCACGAACCGGCCCGGCGTCCCCGGTTTGGGACGACACCGAGCGAGCAGCACTGATCGCGTTGTTGCGGGAACGCCCGCAACGGATGTCGTGGCCCGACATCACCGCTGAAGTCAGCAGCTCGGGAAGCGCTCGATCGGTGTGGGACGGCCTGGTACCGGGAGACCTCTTCAACACCGAGCCCGCGGCGCTCGCCGAAGCATCCGCGGACATCGAACGGTGGCGCGCCGAAGACTTCCACTTCTCGACCTTCCTCGACCACGAGTACCCGGCACAGCTCCGGGAGGTGCACGAGATGCCGCCGGTGCTGTTCAGCCGAGGATCACTGCGCGCGGCAGACCCAGGAGTATCCGTGGTCGGTTCCCGAAAAGCCTCCGCCCGGGGTTTGCAGGTGGCGAGCACGCTGGCGCGCAACCTCGCGGAGCGGAACATCACCGTGGTGTCGGGACTCGCCAGCGGAATCGACACGGCGGCGCACACGGCGGCACTCGACTCAGGTGGCCGAACCGTCGCCTGCGTGGGGACGGGCATCACCGTCACCTACCCGGCCGAGAACCGCGCCCTCCAGGAACACATCGCGCGGGACGGCCTGGTGCTCTCCCAGTTCTGGCCGGACGCGCCGCCTCAACGCCAGAACTTCCCCATGCGCAACGCCGTCATGTCCGGTTACGGACGGGCCACGATCATCGTCGAAGCCGGTGAGCACAGCGGAGCCCGCATCCAGGCCCGGCAAGCCGTGGAGCACGGCCGCCCGGTGATCCTCGTCGACAACGTCGTCGAGGCCAACACCTGGGCGAAGGACATCGCCCGACGCCCAGGAGTGCACGTCGCATCCGGCACCCAAGAGGTAATGGACCTGGTCGAGGAAGCGCTGAACCCCAGCGTGCCGACCGAAGACCTGGTGGACCAGCTGATTCGCGACCAGGGCGGTCAGAGCCATCGCTGATCTCGAACGACTCGAAGAGCTCGCGGCGCGCATCGGTGGCGGATTCCTGCGAAACACCGTGCGACGCGAAGGGGTCACCTGCCGCGTCTGCACCACGCCGGTGAAGCCCCGATTCGAGCTGTGCTTCCGCTGCAACGAGACCGCCCAGCACGCTCGCCGGTTCGGGGGTGCGCTGGCAGATCTCGTCGTGCCACTCGTCTACGCGATCAAAGGCGCTCAGTCCGGCCACCTCATGCACAACTACAAGACCAGGGCCACCACCCCCGCTGGGACGAAGCAACTGGAATTGCTCTGCCGCCTGGGGTTCGGCTTTCACGAGCGCTGCATCCGGCAGGTGGTCGGCGAACCCGTCACCGCTTGGGCCGTCGCGCCCTCCACTCACACCCCGGCGACCAGACATCTCCTGCACACCGTCGTGCTCCCGACGACCCGGACGTTGAAGCCGCACGGCGGTGCGGTGGGAACGGAGATCACGCTGGTCCCCGGGCCCGAATTCCGCAGAACGCCACGGGAGTGGCTGCCCAGGATGTGGAAGGTGGGTTCGGGCACCGATCCCGCGCGGCACCACGTCCTGCTCCTCGATGACACGTGGACCACCGGCGGCAATGCTCAGAGCGCGGCCACCGCGCTACGCGAAGCCGGGGCATCCGCAGTCACGATCTTGACGCTGGCTCGCTGGCTGGACAGGAACCGCGACTCGGTCCCCGAGTTCATCGCCCGGCACCTCGCACACCGCGATCTCGACCTGCTGCACTGCCCCGCGTCATCAGCCGGCTGCCCGACGCCGTTCTGAGACTCCTCGCGGGGCGCCGTGGCGGTGCGACTGCGGCGTCGAAGGTGCGGATTCGCCAGTGCGCGGATCGAGCACGAGCGGTTCGGCAATGATTACGACCACATCGCGTGGACCGATTTCACGGTGCACTGCCTCGGGGATGTCGAGCCTCCCGGGGAACTGCGGTTCCACACCGGCAATACATCGAGGAAATCGTTCGCGGCCATGCCGATCGCACGTGGGAGACCAACCTCAGGCGCACCGCGCGAGAAGTGGCCGCGGCGCTTGATGCCGACCCCGGCATCCTCGGGCGGTGGGATTGCGGCCTGCGGTGGGCCAAGCAGCACGGGCAGGCCGATCAGGTTTACCTGCTGGTCACCGACGGAGCCGCCGAGTACTCGACGGCCTACGACGGCTCCGAGGAAGCAGCGGCGATCATCTCCCGGCTGCGTACGACCGATCCCCGCGAGGATGCCCGACAGGTCTTCCACAGACCCTGATGAATCCACTTAGGATTGCCTTGCCGCAATAAGGCAAAGTAAACTTAAGGAAGGTTCGGCGAACATTCCCAAGGGTTGCCTGATGAATTGCGAGGTGTCAATTGGAGCGTATTCTTCGAGCCATGACCACGACCGCCAAGAAGATCCAGCCGCGCGAATCCCGTTTCCACCAGCTGCTGCAGGACCAGGTGCGCAACGAACTCACCGCCTCGCAGCAGTACCTCGCGGTCGCGGTGTGGTTCGACAACGAGGACCTGCCGCGCCTGGCCGCGCACTTCTACCGCCAGTCGGTCGAAGAGCGCAACCACGCCATGATGATCGTGCAGTACCTGATGGACAACGACATCAAGGTCGCCATCCCGTCCATCGAAGAGGTCCGCAACGACTTCACCGAGACCCGCGAACTCGTCGCCCTCGCCCTGGAGCAGGAGCGCGAAGTGACGCAGGAGATCGTGACGCTGGCCAAGGCCGCCCGCGACGAAGGCGACTACCTCGGCGAGCAGTTCCTCCAGTGGTTCCTCAAGGAACAGGTCGAGGAGGTCTCGCAGATGTCGACGCTGCTGGCCGTCGTGGACCGCTCCAACGGGAACCTGTTCGACGTGGAGAACTTCCTCGCCCGCGAAGCCGTCGGCGACGAAGGCACCGACCCGACCGCTCCCCCGGCCGCTGGCGGAGCGCTCTGACACCTGCTCCCACCACGAACGACGGCCCCGGCGCACCTCAGCGCCGGGGCCGTCGCACGTCCACCCCCGCGAACCGCGGCTCGGCTCGGTGCGGCGGTCAGTCGGGCTCGCCGGAGGGCTCGGTGGGCTGGGTGCTCGGCTCCGAGGACGGGGCCGAGGTCGGCGGCTCCGAGGGTTCCGAGGACGTCGTGTCCGGTGCCGACGTCGACTCGCGCAGGATCGACAGCCGTTCGCTGGTCGGGTCCGAACCGTACGGCGGCGCCACGCCCGAATCCGGCGAACCGGGCTCCGGCCTGTGCGGTGCGTTCGGGACGAACGTCGAGGTGACGTCCGGGAGCGACGGGTCCCCCGGCGACCGCTCCGACGTGCTCACCACCGGCGGCACCGCCGGGCGCACCGGGTCCGGCGCGGGCCGCGCAACGAGCACCGCGCCGCCGCCCACCAGCACCGTCATCGCCAGCGCGCCGCCCACCGCGGCGACCGTCGTCTGCCGCTTGCGCCGCCGTCGCGCCCCCGCCACCAGCGACCACTCCGCGCCGGTGCGCACCCGCACGTCCAGCCGGTCGTCGGCGAACATCCGGTGCAGCTCGTCGTCGAGGTCGCCCATCACACCCCACCGCCCTCGAAGACCGGGCCGAGCTTGCGGCGCAACGACGCCAGCGCCTTGCTGGCCTGGCTCTTCACCGTTCCCGCGCTGACCCCGAGGGTCTCGGCGATCTCCGCCTCCGACAAGCCCTCGTAGTAGCGCAGCACCACCACCGCGCGCTGCCTCGGCGGCAGACCGCGCAACGCCTGCCACAACGGCTCGTTCTCCAGCCGGTCCGGCGCCTCCGCCGCCGGCACGTCCGGGAACTCCGCCAGCAACGTCTCGCGGCGAGTGCGGCGCCACCGGCTCACGTGCGTGTTCGCCATCGCCTTGCGGACGTAGGCGCGCGGCTCGTCGCACTGCTGGCGGATCTTCGACCAGCGCGCGCCGACCTTCTCCAGCACCGTCTGCACCAGATCCGCCGCGTCGTGCGGATTTCCCGTGAGCGCGTGGCCGTAGCGCATCAACCCCGGCAAGGCGACGCGCACGAACTCCGCGAAATCGTCCTCCGTCGCCATGTCCCCTTGACGTGCCGGGCGTGACCAACCCACCTGCGCCTCGGAAGCGGCGCGCACGGCGGGCAACTGAGCGGTCACGCCGCCTCCCCTCCACGACCTGTGCTGCGGAAGGACACGCCCGATCCGGCCGAGCGGTTGCCGGAACCATCCGAGTTCACTCGGACGGCCCAACGACGCGGGCGCCCGCACCTCGGCGGACGCCCGCGCTCGACGGGTCAGCGCAAGGTGATCTGGCGACCCCGGAGGCCGTCGCGGGAACGGCGCTCGGCGGCGTCCAACGGCGTGGAATCCAGCGAGCTCAGCGCCTCGGCCAAGCGCTCGCCCAGCGCGGCGGCGGGCTCGTTCCACTCGCGCGGGTGCTTGTCGCGGTCCAGGTCCCACACGGGAACGAGGACGCCGTGGGCGCGGAACGAACCGGCGAACTTGCTGTCCTCGTCCAACGCCAGCTCACCGCGCGCCGCGAGGCGGGCCAGCGCGGCCAGCAGCTTCTCCTCCGGCTCCGGGCGCACCCAGCGCAAGTGCGCCTTCTCGCCCGGGTCCACCCAGTACGCCGAGCGCGCGCCCTCGGCCGACAACCGCTCCGTCGGCATGATCGCGGCGTTCGCCCGCTCCAACGACAGCGCGACGTCACCGGTGGCCTCGGTGCCCTCCGGCAGCCACCACGAGAAGTCCTCGTGCAGCACGACCTCCAGCTCCGCGGCCGGGTCGATCAGGTCCTGCAGCCGCGTCGGCACCTCGGCCTGCGCCGGCTCCGGACCCACCACCGGCAGCGACGCGCCCTGCTCCGCCTGCTGCACCCACTCGATCGCGCGGGCCAGGTCGCGGCTCAGATCACCCGAACGGGTCTGCACCTGGAGGCCGACGAAGGCCTGCCCGTCGGTGCGCCGCACCGCGGCCGCCGCCATCGGCAGCACCGAGGCGACGGTGACCTCGGAACCGTCCCGCAACGGCAGCTTCGCCGTCGCCGACGGGACGAACTCGCGCAGCGCGACCAAGTCGCCCTCCGCGGCGAGGCCCTCGAAAGGCCTGGTCACGATCACGTCGGCGGAGCCGCCCGCGGCACCGTGGCACGCCTTGTAGCGCTTCCCGGACCCGCACGGGCAAGGCTGCCTCGGGCCGACAGCTCCCTCAGCGCGCTGGGTCGGGGCCGTTCGCTTCGACACTCGAAGCCTCCTCGCTGGGTGTGATTGGACCCACCGACGCTATCGAGCCGCCCCCGAACCCGACGTTCCGGGTCAACCCACCCGCGGGTTCCTAACCGGGAGAGCCCGCCAGCCGCGCCCGCGTCGCACCCGGCCGGTTCGTCGCCACGAACCGCACCCCGGCGCGGCGGCACAGCTCCACGTCAGCCGCGTCGTCCACCGTCCAGCAGTAGGTGTCCCGGCCGCGCGCCGCCAACCGACGCGCCAACCCCGGATCCCGGCGCAGCAACCGGACGCTCGGCCCCGCCAGATCCGCCCAGCGCGGCAACTCCCCCGCCCGCACCGCGCGCGACGCTCGGTCGAACAGCAGCACCGTCGGCACCCCCGGCGCGTTCGCGCGGAACCGGCGCACCGCCGCCGCCGAGAACGACATCATCACCACCGGCGAATCGTCCTTGTGCGCGGGCGCCGAAATCCCGTGCCGGGCCAGCGCGGCCGTCAGCTTCGCCTCCACCAACCCCCCGTAGCGCACCGGGTGCTTCGTCTCCGCGAACAACCGCACCGGGCGGGACTGCGCCCGCACCAGGCCCAGCAGCTCGTCGAAGGTGAGGATGCGGCGCTGCGACGCGCCGCCCACCGGACTCGCCCGCGGCTCGAAGACCAGGTCGTCCGCGGAATCCGGCAGCTCGTGGTGCCACTGCGCGAAGTCCAAGCGGGACATCGCACCCAGCGTCAGCTCGCTCACCACGCCCCGGCCGGTGGACGTGCGGTCCACCCGGCGGTCGTGCACGCACACCAGGTGCCCGTCGCGCGTCACGCGCACATCGCACTCCAGCGCGTCGGCGCCCTGGTCCAGCGCAACCTGGTAGGCGCCGAGCGTGTGCTCGGCGCGTTCCGCCGACGCTCCCCGGTGCGCGACGACCTCCTGCCCACCCATACCCGGCATTATCCCGTGATCCTGTGTTTCGTTCTCGGCCTGTGCAGTGGTCGGGTGGCGGAACCTCAGTTGCTTCCTTTGATCTTGTCTTTCCAGGTGAACGACGTTGTTGATCGTTGTCCTGTCAGCGGCGGAGCCGCTGAGCAGTGACCAGCTTGAGCACAACGACCACCGGCGGGTTCTCAGCGGCTTCCTCGCGAGGACAGCGATTTCGCCGTGTATCGGACATACATCAGAAATCGATCCCGCAGCGAGGAAGCCGCTGAGGTTCCGCTGAGCGACCCACTGCGCACGCCAAGATCAAAGACAGGCAGTCAGCGCGCGGCGGTGGAGGGGCGGTCCGGGCGTGGTGGCTTCGGGGCGTCCTTGACGCCGAGGACCCGGTGGCGCGGCAGCAGCGTCGGGTCCGGCGGGACGATCAAGATCGTGAGGTAGTTGATCACGCGCATGGTGAGGACCGCGCACACCGCCGCCGCGACGTCCGTCCAGAAGTGCAGCACCACGCCGTCCGCCATGGCCTGCACGCCCCCGCGGAACGACCACCCGAACGCCACCCAGCCGAGCACCAGGCTCACCGCCCACGCGATCCACCAGGCACCCACCAGCCGCGACGGGCGCGGACGGGACTCCAAGCGGCGATCACCCGCGGTCGCCAGCACGCCGTGCTCCAGCTCCGCCAGCGCCGTCCCCGGCGCCACCAGGTTCACGCCCGGCACCAGCACACCCGCGACGACCTGCCACTCCGGCCGGCGCGGCGACACCTCCAGCCGCTGAGCCGACGCCTTGCGCGCCCACAGCAGCCACAGCACCGCGAACACGCCGCTGGTCACGCCGAGCAGCCAGCTCAGCACACCCGCCGTCACCACCAGCGTGTCCGACAGGTCCAGCGCCACCTTCGACAGCGCCGAGCCGCGGCTCATCAGCAGCAGGACGTACCGCCACGCCTCGCCCACCGCTGCCACGCCCGACACCGCGGCCATCAGCCACAACGCCGACCACGCCATCGCCGACAGCCAGGTCACCCGCTGCACCGGATCGATCTGCGGACGCGTCGGCAACGCCAGCGGCCAACGCCAGCCCAGCAGCGGGAAACCCCACCGCGGCACCCCCGGGTACGACGGCGGCCCGGTGTAGCGCCCGGCGGAGCGGGGTCGGCGACGCGGACGCAGGCCGCCGGGTGGAGTGGCGACCCACTCCACCCGCAGGCCCGACGAACGATCCGGTGGCGGAGTCGTCACAGCACGAACGGCTCGGCGCCGGGCTCGTCGGACACCACGGGACGGCCCGAGGCGGACCAGCCGTTCATGCCGCGCTCCACGTTGACCGCGTCCCAGCCGTTCGCGTTCAGGTACGCCGTCACCCGCGCCGAACGACCGCCGGAGCGGCACACGACGTAGACCTGGTCGGCCTCCGGCAGCTCGTCGAGCCGCTGTGGGACCTCGTTCATCGGGATGTGCACGGCGCCCGGCGCGTGGCCGGCGGCCCACTCGTCGTTCTCCCGCACGTCCAGCAGCGCGAAGTTCGCGGTGGGCAGGTCGGCGGGCAGCTCCTCCGGCGGCACGCCGGGTACTTGCATCGGGGTAGTCACGCCCCGATGCTGCCACGCCCGCCGTGGGCCTGTCGTGAGGTGTCGGCGCACACCTCGGGCGAAGTGAACGGACCGTTCGTCCAACCGGTTCGGACGAACGGTCCGTTCACTCGGAAAACCCGATCGGCGGCGAGCACCCGACGCACCCGCCCGATCGGAGCGGGTGAACGGACCGTTCGTCCCATCCCGTTGGACGAACGGTCCGTTCACTCCGGCCGGATCAGTGCTCGGTGGCCTTCTCCGCACCGGCACCGGTGAGGGAGCGGACCTCCATCTCGGCGTACTTCTCCGCGTTGTGCGGCTCCTTGCTCAGGATCGTGCCGAGGTAGCCGAGCAGGAACGACAACGGGATCGAGATCAGGCCGGGGTTCTTCAGCGGGAACCACGCGAAGTCCAGCGACGGGAACATCGCGTCCTCGTTACCGCTCACCGCGGGCGAGAACACGATCAGCACGATGGTGATCGCGAGCCCGCCGTAGATGCTCCACAGCGCCCCGGCCGTGTTGAACCGCTTCCAGAACAGCGAGTACAGCAGCGTCGGCAGATTCGCCGAGGCCGCCACCGCGAACGCCAGCGCCACCAGGAACGCCACGTTCTGGCCGTTGGCCGCGATGCCGCCGAGGATCGACACGATGCCGATCACCACCGCGGTGATCCGCGCGACCTTCACCTCCTGCTGCTTGTCGTCGACCTTCCCCTTCTTGATCACGTTCGCGTAGATGTCGTGCGCGAACGAGGCCGACGCGGTGATCGTCAGACCCGCGACGACGGCGAGGATGGTGGCGAACGCGACCGCCGAGATGAACCCGAGCAGCAGCGGCCCGCCCAGCTGCAACGCCAGCAGCGGCGCCGCCGAGTTCACCCCGCCCGGCGCGTCCTTGATCGCCTCCGGGCCGACCATGGCGCCCGCTCCGTACCCGAGCACCAGCGTGAACAGGTAGAACATGCCGATCAGCCAGATCGCCCACACGACCGAACGCCGCGCTTCCTTCGCGGTGGGCACCGTGTAGAAGCGCATCAGCACGTGCGGCAGCCCGGCGGTGCCCAGCACCAGCGCGATGCCCAGCGACAGGAAGTCGAGCCTGCTGGCCCCGGATTCGCCGTACTGCGCGCCGGGGTTGAGCAGCTTCTCGCCGTCGGCACCGGCCCGCTCCACCGCCGACCCGAGCAGCCCGGAGAGGTTGAAGCCGAACTTCGCCAGCACCCAGATGGTCATCACGAACGCGCCCGCGATCAGCAGCGCGGCCTTGATGATCTGCACCCAGGTGGTGCCCTTCATGCCGCCGACCAGCACGTAGAGGATCATCAGCGCGCCGACCACGGCGATCACGATCGCCTGCTGCGCCTTGCTCTCGATGCCCAGCAGCAGCGCGATCAGGCCACCGGCACCGGCCATCTGGGCGAGCAGGTAGAAGAACGACACCGCGAGCGTGGACAGCGAGGCCGCGGTCCGCACCGGGCGCTCCCGCATCCGGAAGCTCAGCACGTCGGCCATCGTGTACCGGCCGGTGTTCCGCAACAGCTCCGCGACCAGCAGCAACGCCACCAGCCACGCGACGAGGAACCCGATCGAGTAGAGGAACCCGTCGTAGCCGTACACCGCGATGGCCCCGGCGATGCCGAGGAACGACGCGGCCGAGAGGTAGTCGCCGGAGATGGCGATGCCGTTCTGCGGGCCGCTGAACGCGCGTCCCGCCGCGTAGTAGTCCGACGCCGTCTTCGTGTTCCGGCTCGCCCGGAACACCACCACCATGGTGACCAGGACGAACAGTCCGAAGATGCCGATGTTGAGCCACCGGTTGGACGCGGGATCGGGCGCCTGCGCCAGGTGGGGCTGGGCGAGCAAGGGTTGGATTCTGCTGATCACCGCTGCTCTCCTTCGACGCGTTCGCGGATCTGCTCGGCGACCGGGTCCAGGTTCTTGTTGGCGTACCGGACGTAGAGGGTCGTGATGAGGAAGGTGGAGACGAACTGCAGCAGCCCGAGCACCAGCCCGACGTTGATGTTGCCGACGAGCTTGATGCTCATGAACCCGTGGGCGTAGTCGGCGAGCAGGACGTAGACCAGGTACCAGACGAGGAAGACCGCCGATACCGGGAAGACGAACTTGCGCAGCCGTTGGCGGAGCGTGGCGAATTCGGGGCTGTTCTGGGCAGCGGCCCAGGTTTCGGCATCGATGCCGGGACTGGGATCGCTCTGGCCCGTGGAGCTCACGGTTGTCCTCCTGAGTCGGGAGGTCGCACTCACCGGCGCCGTGTGACCTCTGTCTCTAGTCGCCGCGCGAACGCTACGTAGTTCGTCTGATTCTGGAAAGGCCCCGAAAGTGGATTGATATCAATCCGCTGGGTGATCAGAACGGACGCAGACAGCAGAAGCCCACCACGGATAGTGACCTCTGTCACTCGCAACTCCCTCCGGCTTCCCCCAAGCAGGTCAGGCTCGGTCGAGGCCGCCGGGGCGCGCGGTTCGCCCCGTCCGGTTCGCCCGGTACGTCCGAGGGAACCGGATGTCCGAGCACGGCGCCGCCCGAGCGAGCGGGAACGCGGGAAACCCGCTCCGATTCCTCGCGGCAGCGCCGGGGCAGCGCTCCGTGCACAACCGCTGAGCTGCGGTGGAGCCGGTATCTCGCCCTGCTCCGTCCCCCACAAGGGTGGTCGCGGTTCCCGGGCGGGACCTGCGCGGAGCGCGAACCGTCCGCGGACGCCCGCCGAACCCGCTCAGAGGCGGTGCCTGCCACCGGATTCCTTGGTCACCACCGGCTTGCGCACCCGGCCGTCCTGGAACCCCAGGCGGTCCGGCGCGTGCATCCGCAGCATCATCCGCGAGACGCCCTCCGGGACCTGCTGCTTCGTCCCCAAGCTGACCAGCACCATCGCCGCGAACGCCACGGGCACGCTCACCAGCGCGGGCTGGCGGACCAGCTCCCCGAACAGCCCGCCCGGATGCGGCCACACCACGCTCACCGCCAGCGCGGCCAGCACCAGACCGCCCCCGGCCAGCAGGCCCACCGACGCGCCCAGCGCCGTCAGCCGCCGCCACCACACGCCCAGCACCAGCAGCGGGCAGAACGTGGAAGCGGCCATCGCGAACGCCAGCCCGACGCTGCGCGCCAAGTCCTGCTCGGCCACCAGCAGCGCCACACCCGTCGGCACCACCGCCGTGACCAGCAGCAGGACCGGCATGTGCCAGTTCTTGACCCGCTGGAAGTTCGACGCCACCACCCCGGCGACGCTCACCACCAGGCCCGAGGACGTCGACACGAACGCCGCGAACGCGCCCGCGGCCGTCAACGCCGTCAGCAAGGCGCCCAGCCAGTTGTCCAGCATCGCGTGCGGCAGCAGCAGCACCGCGGCGTCCGTCTCACCCGTCACCAGCAACGTCGGCGCGAACAGCCGGGACAGCAGGCCCAGCACAGTCGGGAACAGGTAGAAGGTGCCGAGCAGGATCAGCACGAACAGCGCCGTGCGGCGGGCGCCGTGCCCGCTCGGGTTCGCGTAGAAGCGCACCAGCACGTGCGGCAGGCCCATCGTGCCGAGGAAGGTCGCGAGGATCAGCGAGTAGGTGCCGACCAGCGACGCCGGATCGGCGCTCGCCGGGTGCATCCACGAACCGTTCTCCGCCTCCGCACCGGCCACCACCGGTACCGCGGTGCCCGCGCCGAACGACAACGAGCTGCCCGCGTCGACCTGGTAGTCACCGGGCGGCACCCACACCTCGGCCGTGCCGTCCGGCTGCAGCGGACCGCCCGGAGCGCCCGGCTCCGCGGTGACCCGCAGCCACGTCGGCTCGGTCACCTGCAACGTCACCGAGGTCTCGACGGCGACGTCGGTGTCGCGCTCGAAGACCGGCCCGGGCGCGTTCAACCGCTCCTGCGCGGAACCGCCGAGCAGGAACACGGCGAACAGCACGAACGCCGGGAACGTGATCGCGAACAGCTTCAGCCAGTACTGGAACGCCTGCACCAGCGTCACCGCGCGCATGCCGCCGCTGAAGACGCTGGCCAGCACCACCGGCAGCAGCGCGACCGCGCCCGCCCAGGTCGGCAGCTCGGCGATCACGGCGAACGTCAGCCCGGCCGCCTGGAACTGCGGCACCAGGTACAACCAGCCGATCAGCACCACGAACACGGTGGTCAGCCAGCGCAGCCACGGGAGGTCCAGCCGCACCACGGCGAAGTCGGGCACCGTGTAGGCGCCGGATCGGCGCAGCGGCGCGGCGATGAACAGCATCACCGCCAAGTACCCGGAGGCGAACCCGATCGGATACCACAGCGCGGTCGAGCCGTCCTTGAGGATCAGCCCGGCGACGCCCAGGAACGAAGCCGCCGAGAGGTACTCGCCCGAGATGGCCGCCGCGTTGCGCTCCTCCCGCACCAGCCGCCGCGCGCGGTGCAGGTCCGAGGTGGCGCGCGCATGGCTCGACCCCCACGCGCCGATGGCGAACGTCGCCACCACCACGACGGCGATCCCGCCCAGCGTCCAGAAAACGGAGACCTCCGGCACCGCCGAACCCACCGCTACCGCTCGATCATGTGCAGGAAATCGCGCTCGTGCCGAGCCGCGGCCCGCGAGTACCAGAAACCGAGCAACGCCATGAACGGATAGGGCAACACCCCGAGCACCAGCCAAGGCAACCGGATTCCGGCGATCACCATGTCTCCCAGCGACGGCAGCACGTAGAACAGCAGCGGCAGGCCGAACAGGCCCGCCGCGAGGAGCCCCGTCATCAGCAGCGCGCTGCGCAGCTGCGCGCGCACCAGATAACGGACCAGCACCTCACCGACGCTGGTCTGCTCCTCCAGCTCCATGATCGTACGGGGCACCGGCGCTCCGTGGCGCCGATCGGACAGAACCACGCGCTGCCGACGAGGCCGGCGACCGCCGGGGGCGCTCGCCGACTGCTGCTCCGGCGTCATGCCCCACCGGCCGGGAGGCGGCGGCTCATCCCTGCGACCCCCAGCCCTGCCGCGGCGCGCGCACCAACCGGTCCTTGAGCTCGCGGGTGTGGCGCCTGCTGACGGGCAGCTCCTTCGGTTCCCCGCCGCCGAGCAGCACCGAGTAGCCCGACGAGGACATGCGGAGCTCGCTGACCAGGGACATCGACACCAGGTACGAGCGGTGGATCCGGATGAAGTTGGCGTCGGCCCAGCGTTCCTCCAGCTGCGCCAGCGGAATCCGCACCAGGTGCGAGCCGCCGTCGGTGGTGTGCAGGCGCGCGTAGTCGCCCTGCGCCTCCACCCAGCGCACCGTCTTGCGGGACACCATCTTCGTCGTCCCGGCCAGCTCCACAGGGATCACCTCGTCCTCGTCGGTGACGGGAAGTTCCGCGGCGGGCGCGTCCGGCCGGCCACCGGCGGCGCGTTCGGCCTTGGTGCGCTCGATGTTGCGCAGCGCGCGGTCCACGCGGTCGGCGTCGGCCGGTTTCATGATGTAGTCCAGGGCGCCCACCTCGAACGCCTCCAGCGCGTTCTCCTCGTGGCCGGTGATGAACACCAGCGAGGGCGGCTGCTTGAAGGCGTTGAGGACCCTGGCCAGCTCCATGCCGCTGAGCCCCGGCATGGACACGTCGGCGAACACCGCGTCCACGACGGACTCCTCGCTGTCCCGGGAGCGCAGCTGGTCGTCGCTGCGCAGCAGGCGCAACGCCTCGGCCGCGTCGAACGCGAGGAGGACCCGCGCCACCCGCGGGTTTTTCTCCAGCAGGAACTTCATCTCGTCGAGCCCGGCCATCTCGTCGTCCACAGCCAGCACGACTAAGCCCGAGGCGCCGGGTTGAACATTCGTGTCCGGTTGAATACTCACTGTAACGCCAATCCTGCCGCGCCGGGTGGCGCACTGTCCACGATCAGATCTCTCGGCTCGGTGCACCACGACGACGATGTCGCGGATCTCCGGCCCGCACGTGCGGCGTCGCCGAGCGATGCCGTGGCAGCCGCTGCGCAGATCATCGTGGCATCACTCGGCCGAGCGACACAGGGCACGCCGCCGGGCACGGCTGAGTGAGGTGTGTCACGCCGCGGAATCAACGTACGGTGTTCGACCGGACACGGAGGCGGCGGGGTCGGCGAAACGCGGCAGGCGGCCGTCCGCCGCCGCGCTCCGCCGGGCGCTCACAGTCCGAAGCGGGACCACTGCGCGCGCTGCTCCAGTGCCTCCACCAGCGAGGACGCCGAGGCCCCGAGACCGAGCCGGGCACCGGGACCGCTCGCGCTGAGCCGGGCCAGCAGCGGCTTGCGCGGTTCGACGTCCACGAGGTGCGCCTTCGGGAACTTCTCCTTCACGATGCCGCGCAGCGTGCCCAGGCCGTCGACGAGGCCGAGCTCCTTGGCCTTGGCTCCCGTCCACACCTCACCGGTGAACAGCTCCTCGGTGCTGCTGAGCTTGTCGCCGCGCCGCTCCCGGACCCAGTCGGTGAACTGCTCGTGCAGCTCGTTCTGCAGGCCGTGCAGCCAGCGCACGTCCTCGTCCTTCTCCGGGCTGAACGGGTCCAGCCGGACCTTGTTCTCGCCCGCCGTGTAGACGCGGCGCTCCACGCCGATGCGCTCCAGCAGCCCGTTGAGCCCGAAGCTCGCGCTGACCACGCCGACCGACCCGACCATCGAGGTGCGGTGCGCGTAGATCTCGTCGGCCGCGCACGCCAGCCAGTACCCGCCGGAGGCGGCGACGTCCTCGCAGAACGCCAGCACCGGCACCTCCTTCTCGGCGGCCAGCCCGCGAATCCGGTCCGCGACCAGCGCGGACTGGGTGGGCGCGCCACCAGGAGAGTTGATCGACAGCACCACCGCGGACAGCCGGTCGTGGTTGAACGCCCTGGTCAGCGCCGACTCGGTGGTCTGCATCGAGATGGTGCCGCGGTTGACGGGCCCGGGGGTCGGCGTGATCGTGCCGTGCAACTTGACCACCGCCACCACCGGTCCGCGTTCGGCCCGCTCGGCCAGCTTCGGCGGCAGCTTCGAAGCGAGCTTGCCGGTCAGGACGTCGGTGAACTTCTGCGGTGCGTTGTCGTTCATGCCCCGACGTTACCGGCTTCCCCGCGCCCCCGGCGGGGTTCGCACGACGCCCCAATCGTCCGATCAGCGCCTGGGCTGCGCGGTCGCGCCGGGGGACGGCTCGTCGAACGCGGCCACCGGCAGCGGCAGCACGCCGGGCGCGAACTTCGGCACCCGCATGATCACCTTCATGCCCGCGTTCTCCGCGGTCTCCACGACCAGGCCGTAGTCGTCGCCGAAGGTCGCGCGCATCCGGTTGTTGATGTTGCCCAGGCCCACGTGGGCGCCCGTCAGGTGCGCGTTCGCCAACTCGGCGTCCAGCCGGTTCGGGTCCATCCCGATGCCGTCGTCGTCCACGCTGATCAGCGCCTCCGAGCCGCGGTCCTCGGCGACCACCGACACCGTGCCGCCACCGGGCTTGGTCGCCAGCCCGTGCCGCACCGCGTTCTCCACCAGCGGCTGCAGCGCCAGGAACGGCACCACCACCGGCAGCACCTCCGGCGCGATCTTGAGCTGCACCTTGAGCCGGTCCGGGCCGAACCGGGCGCGCTCCAGGATCAGGTAGCGGTCGATGTTGCGGATCTCGTCGGCCAGCGTCGTGTAGAGCCCGGTGGAGCGGAACGAGTAGCGGGTGAAGTCCGCGAACTCCATCAACAGGTCGCGGGCCTGCTCCGGGTCGTTGCGGATCTGCGAGGAGATGGTGTTGAGCGCGTTGTAGATGAAGTGCGGGGAGATCTGCGCCCGCAGCGCGCGCACCTCGGCGTGCGCCAGCTTCTCCTTCGACTCCTGCAGCTCCGCGAGCTCCAGGTGCGTCGACACGTGGTGGGCGACCTCGCTGGCGGCGCGCAGCAGCCGCTTGCGGTCGCCGCCGCTGATGATGACCAGCACGCCGCGGATCTCCCCGGAGACCTCCAGCGGCACCACGACCCCGTACCGCATCAGGCAGGGCCGCTGGTCGCACAGCAGGTCGGTGTGGTCGACGTACTCCCGCTTGCCGTCGCGCAGCGCCACTTCGATCTTGCCGCGCAGGTCGGCGTAGTGCTCGTTGGCGTCGCCGTCCCAGCTCAGCAGCGTCCCGTCGGCGTCGACCACCCCCACCGCCACGCACGAGAGCAGCTCGCGCAGGTGGGGCGCGGTCTTGTCCGCCGATTCCTGCGTCATGCCCGATCGCAGGAACGGCGCGGCTCCCGTCACGTGGTGCAAGGCCGTCAGCATCGCGTCCTCCACCGAGGTGCTCACCCGGCGCGAACGGCACAGCAGTACGAACATTCCGAGCACGGCGAGGGCGGCGAGCGCGGTCAGCACGGTCCGCTCGGTCAACAGCTCCGGCACGCCCACCAGTATTCTTCCCCGACACTCATAGAATCAAGAAGACTACGCTGGGTAGGCCGATCCCCTCGGTGAGCGGTTGCCGCGCCCTCCGTTCGGCCCCCTCCGCTGAGCCGAACGAACGCACCCGGACGAGATCGGTCCGGATCACTTCAGCAGCCGCGACATCCGCCGGTCCGCGAGCTTCTTCCCGCCGGTCTGGCAGGTGGGGCAGTACTGCAGCGAGCGGTCCGCGAACGAGACCTCCCGCACCAGGTCACCGCACACCGGGCAGGGCAGTCCGGTCCGCCCGTGCACCCGCAGCCCGGAGCGCTTCTCCGCCTTCAACCGCGCCGCGTCCTGGTGCGCCGAGCGCTCCACCGCGTCGGTGAGCACCTCCCGCAGCGACGCGAACAGCCGTCCCGCCGACTCCTCGTCGAGCTTGCCCGCGGTGGCGAACGGGGAGAGCCGGGCGCGGTGCAGGATCTCGTCGGAGTACGCGTTGCCGATGCCCGCCAGCCGGGACTGGTCGGTGAGCACGGTCTTGATCCGCTCGGTACGCCCGGCGAGCACCGCGGCGAACTCGTCCACGGTCACCGCCAGCGCGTCCGGCCCCAGCCGCGCCACGCCCGGCACCTCCACCGGGTCGCGCACGATCCACACCGCGAGCTTCTTCTGCGTGCCCGCCTCGGTGAGGTCGAAACCGGGGCCGCCGAGGTGCACCCGCAGCGCGATCGGCCCGCGCCCCGGCTTCGGCGGGGCGGGCGAGACCGAGTCGGACCAGCGCAGCCACCCGGCGCGCGCGAGGTGCGCCACCAGGTGCACGCCGTCGCAGTCCAGGTCCAGGTACTTGCCGTGCCGGGCGGCGGCGGTGACCGTCCGGCCGTGCAACGCGGAGTACGGCGGATCGGCGGTCTTGAGCACGCTCAACGACGCCACGTCGACCCGCGCCACGGCGCGCCCCACCGCGTGGTCCCGCAGGTGGCGCGCCAACGCCTCGACTTCCGGCAGCTCAGGCACTCCACCAGTCTGCCAAGATCCACCGGTGGCGGCGTCCGATCACTCGGTCGGCTGCAACGATCCGTTCATGTCGGGTTCCGCGTAGAGCTCGATCTGACGAGCGATCTTCGCGGTCTCCTGGCGCACGTTGAGGAAGCCGCGCTGCACGCCGACCCAGCGCTCCGGCTGGTGCTCCTCCTCGTCGCCGGGGGTCTCGGCGATGATCGTCCAAGGACGGTGCAGCAACCAGCGCACCGGGAAGAACAGCACCACCACGAGCAGCGCGAGGATCAGCCAGATCGGGATGTAGACGCCCGGCGGTGTCCACAGGATGAACGTCGCCACCAGCACGATCAGCACGCCGAACATCAGGATCGCGGGCCCTGCCCCGCCGTTGACGTCGTGCTCGAAGTCGTCACCCGCGATCGGGTTCGACCACTCGAGGCTGGAACGCACGTTCCACAGCCTGCCGTCGGAACCCCGAACCACCCGGTTCATCGTCGCCTCCTCGCCCGACGCCGGGCGTTCTCGGATCGGTCGTCTCAGCCGTGCCGCCACTCGTTCCGGTGCCGAGCACCGTCACCGAGCGTGCCGATACCGTATCGCGCCCGTCATCGGCCTGGAGGGTGAAACTCGGGCGGCACCCGGTCATTGTCGATCACACCGGCCGAATGGACCAGCCCCGCCCGGAACCGGCCGCCGAACTCGTTTCGCGTGGTGGCACCGCGGCTCCGCGGGCGCGATCCGCGAATGGCCCGGCCGCGGGCGGCGTCGCTACCGTGGGGCATCGGTCGCCCGCCGCGTGGCGACGATCACCGGGAGGCCTTCGTGGATCTCGACCAGGCTCGTTCGTTCGTCCGGGAGCACCACCGGGCCGTTCTGAGCACGCTGCGCGCGGACGGGACTCCGCAGTTGAGCCCGGTGCTGGCCGCGGTCGACGACGCGGGGCACGTCGTCGTCAGCACCACCGGGGGCAGCGCGAAGGCGCACAACCTCCGGCGCGATCCGCGCGCGTGGGTGTGCGTGCTGCCGGACGAGTTCTTCGGCGAGTGGATCCAGGTCGAGGGCGCCGCGGAAGTCGTCGAGCAGCCGGCGGCGCTGCCGCTGCTGGAGGACTACTACCGCACCGTCTCCGGTGAGCACGAGGACTGGGCGGCCTACCGGGAGGCGATGGTTCGGGAGCGCCGAGTGCTGCTGCGCATCGAGCTCGTGCGGGCCGGACCGAGCCGACGGTGACCCCCCGGCAACGGGGCGCGAACCATGGGTTAAAGTGTTCTCAACAGCGCTTCGAGGGGCGCGGAGATCACTCCGGTGATCGAGCTCCTCAAGGTTCTGATGCGGATGTAGCGCAGCTGGTAGCGCATCACCTTGCCAAGGTGAGGGTCGCGGGTTCGAGTCCCGTCATCCGCTCGCAGAAAGGCCCCGCCGGGTTCGGCGGGGCCTTTTTCGTCGTCGTGGCCGGTCAGCTCTCCAGCTTGAAGCCGACCTTGAGCCCGACCTGGAAGTGGGCCACCTCGCCGTTCTCGACGTGGCCGCGGACTTCGGTGACCTCGAACCAGTCGACCTCCCGCAGCGTCTGCGCGGCTCGCCGCACCCCTTTGCGGATCGCGTCGTCGACGCCCTCCGCGGACGAACCGACGATCTCGGTGACTCGATAGATGTTGTCTGCCATGCCCCGGATGGTCGGTTCGGACACCTCCGCCCGCAAGCCGAACCCGATCTTGGACTAGACCAATCGGCCTCAAGGTCTGGACCAGTAGCCCGCTTCGACCGATCTCCATATTGCCCAGAACGGAGCTATTAAGCCAGAAGGGTGAGAAGTAACTTTTGCGGCACCGATCCAGAAAGGAGCACTCCCATGCTCAAGAAACGTGTTAAAAGCACGATCGGTATCGCAGCGCTCAGCATTGCCGGATTGGCATTGCCGGTTTTCACATCCGGTGTCGCGAACAGCCACGGATTCGTCCAGAGCCCCGCGAGCCGCCAGGAGGCCTGCTCCAACGGGACGCTGAACGACTGCGGCGCGATCCAGTGGGAGCCGCAGAGCGCGGAAGGGCCGAAGGGCTTTCCCGAGGCGGGCCCCGTTGACGGCTCGCTCTGCTCCGCGGGCAAGGAGGGCTTCTCCGAGCTCGACGACCCGCGCGGTGGCCAGTGGCCCGCGACGGACGTCGCCGCTGGTCAGGACTTCCAGTTCCAGTGGAAGATCACGGCCGCGCACTCCACGACCTCGTTCCGCTACTTCGTCACCAAGGACGGCTGGGACCCGAACAAGCCGCTGTCGCGCGACCAGCTCGAGCCGGCCCCGTTCGTCGACGTGGACTACGGCGGCGCCCAGCCGCCGAACACCTACACCCACGACGGCAAGATGCCCGAAGGCAAGTCCGGCCGGCACGTGATCCTCGGCGTGTGGGACATCGCGGACACCGCGAACGCCTTCTACTCCTGCGCGGACGTCAACTTCGGCTGACCCGCTTTTCCGTCCCCCGGCCTTCGTCCCGGCGCGCGATCAGCACGCCGGGACGAAGCTCGTCGGCACCCCTGATTTCGATCTTGAATCGGACCGGGAAAAAGGGGAAATTCGCGGATAGGTGGGAATGAATTCGAATTAGTCGATCATTCATCCCACGGCGGAACTACTCGGCGACCAGGCCGACCGGGCAGGAGACCCCGGTGCCGCCGATGCCGCAGTAACCGTTCGGGTTCTTCGCCTCCGACAGGTACTGCTGGTGGTAGCCCTCGGCGTAGTAGAACTCCCCCAGCGCCGCGATCTCCGTGGTGATCGAGCCGTGGCCCGCCGCGGTCAACGCCGCCTGGTACTGCTCGCGGCTGTCCTCCACCGCCGCGCGCTGCGCGTCGTCGGCGTAGTAGACGGCCGAGCGGTACTGGCTGCCGCGGTCGTTGCCCTGGCGCAGGCCCTGCGTCGGGTCGTGGCCCTCCCAGAACACCCGCAGCACCTGGGGCAGCGCGATCACGGCCGGGTCGAAGACGACCAGCACGGCCTCGGTGTGCCCGGTCAGACCGCTGCACACCTCCTCGTAGGTGGGGTTCGGCGTGTAGCCGCCCGCGTAACCGACGGCGGTGGTCCACACGCCCTCGGTCCGCCAGAAGATCCGCTCCGCGCCCCAGAAGCAGCCCATGCCCACGACCAGCGACTCGGTGCCCTGCGGGAAGGGCGGGACGATCGTGCGGTCGCCGAACACCGCGTGCCGCTCGGGCACCGGGAGCGGGGTGGAGCGGCCCGGCAACGCCTCGTCCGGGTCGATCATGCGGATCCTGTCACCGAAGAACAGCGCCATGCCCCCGATGCTACGCGCGGGATCAGGGGTGGTCGGCCGACCGGGAGACCCTGCCCAGCGGCCGGGTCTCCTCCTCCGCCATCGGCGGATCCGGGCGGCGCGCGGCGTGCCTGCCGCGACGCGGCGGAGCGGGGACGGCGGGTCCGCCGAGGTCGCCGGAGCGGCCGTGGCGCGGCGCGGGCTCGACCGGGTCCTCCGTCGGCCAGAGCTCCGCCGGTTCCGACGCGGGCCCGGCCGGGGGGAAGTTGCGCTCGGTCTCCGCCGCGTCGCCGGGAACCGGCGCCCGCCGGTCGGCGGGGGGCGGGGTGGAGCGTGCCCGCTCGGCGGCGTCCCGGACGGCGGTGCGCTCCGCTTCCCGGTCGCCGGTTCCGGGGTCGTCGTAGTCCCGGTGCCGGTCGCGGTCGCTGCGGTCACGCCGGTCGTACGCGTCGTCCCGGTCGTACTCCTCGTCCAGGTCGTCGTAGTCCCAGTCGTCGCGGTCGCGGTCCCAGTCGTCGCGGTCGCGATCGTCGTCGTCCCAGGCCCGGTCGTCGCGATCCGCGTCGTCGTCGCGGAACCGGTCGCGGTCACCGCGCGACCGGGACTCCGGTGCGATGTAGTGCCGCAGCCGCATCGTCGGCTCCTCGACGAACACCCACGACAACGTGCCCAGCACGTAGGCGATCGGCGCCGCGCACAGCAGCATCAGGTACTGGTTCGCGATGCCCGCCATCGCCAGCAGCTGCTGGACGGGAAAGCCCCACACGTAGACGCCGTAGCTGCCGTTGACGAACAGTCCCGGGACCGTGAGCCGCGCGGGCCAGAAGTGCCCGGCGACCACCACCGCGTAGCTGGCCGCGAACACCATCAGGAACGAGGCGGAGATGCTGTTCGGCATGGCCACGAGCACGGCCAGCGCCGCGACGGCGGCGGTCGGCGACAGCGGGATCCGGTACAGGTTCAGCACGACGCCGAAGGCGAACGCCACCAGGAACGCGACCAGCGATTCCACCGGGACGCTCAGCATCGAGCCCGCGGACTCCGCGCCCGGGTCCTGCTCCAGGTAGCGGTCCCACACCACGAGCGCGGCCAGCGCCACGACCGCCAGCCACCGCCACCGCTGCTTCGCCGCGCCCGCCAGCAGCAGCACGTACAGACCGCCGTAGGCGAGCAGCTCCATCGGCAGCGTCCACAGCGAGCCGTTCACCGCGTCCGGCCACGGATTTCCGGTGAACACTCCGGGAAGTTCGTGCTTCAACGTCAGCAACCCGGCGTTGTTGACGACGTAACCCCAGGTGTCGCGCGCGGCGAAGTACTCCCCCACCGGCAGCGTCGTCACCAGCGGGCCGACGACCAGCGCCAGGCCCAGCGTGACGGTGAGCATCGGCGGCCACAGCCGCAGCACTCGTTTCGCGGCGAATCGAACGGGGTGCGGATCGCGAATCCAGCTCTCCGCGATCTGAAAGCCGCTCATCGCGAAAAAACCCATGAGCACGCCCTCATCGGGCTGCACCGGCCATTCCGGCGGGAACAGCTCGCCCGATCCGGCCAGCGGAGAACTGTGCCCGTAGATCACCAGCAACGCGCCGATCATGCGGATCCACGCGAAACCGTGCGCGGGGTCGGCGAAGCGCTCCGGGTGAGCGTGCTCGACACGCACCGTGCCCACCCGCTTCACCCCCAGGAAGTCACCCTCGAACCCGCCCTCAACACGGAGTAGCGTATCGGGTGACACCGTGATCTCGGCGCCCGTTTCGGCGACCGAGGCCGCGCGCACTGCTCACACCGCCCGGATCGTTATCCGGCCGGTGCATCGCGCGCGCACTGGGGGGTGCAAAATGACGGGCGATCGCACATCGGCAGCGACTCGTGAAAACCGGAAAGGGCGCATCGGTGACCTGGCAAGACGAGCTGCACAATCTCGACGCCGAACTCGCGGCAGGCAGGATCTCCGCCGAGGAGTACCGCTCCCGGCGGGACGCGTTGATCGGCAGGTCGCAGGGCGGACCCGCGTCAGGCGACTTCCCGCAGCAGCCCGGAACTCCTTCCGGTGGCTTCCCCCAACAGGGGACCCCGCCCGGTGGCCAGCAGAACCCGAGCCCGTTCCCTCCCGCGTTCAACTGGGGCGCCGCCGCCGCGCAAGGCGCGCAGGCCGCCCAGCAACCGCAGCAGCCGCAGCCGTCGAACGAGTCCACGCAGGTCGTGCAGAACCCGATGGCGCAGCAGTCGGAGAGCACGCAGGTCGTCAACGTCGGCCAGCAGCAGCCCCAGCAGTGGGGGCAGCAGCCGCAGCCGCAGTGGAACCAGCAGCCGGGTTGGAACACCGGCGAGAACGCCGGTTCGCCCTGGGGTGACCCGGATCAGCCGCCGGCACCGGAGCACGGCGACACCAGCTGGATGCGGCAGGGCCCGGAGGTCTTCGAGGTCGGCGACGGCTCCTCGAAGGGCAAGACCATCGCGGGCATCTCGCTCGGCGCGGTGCTGCTGGTCGGAGTCATCGTCGCCGGCGTCTTCTACTTCACCTCCGGTGGCGACGAGGCGGCACCGCCGCAGCCGACGGAGCAGCAGGCGCCGCCGGTGCCGACGCCCGAACCGCTGCCGGAGCCGCCGGCCGCGAAGCCCGCTCCGGTGGCCACCCCCGAGGTGCTGGTCGCCCCGCCGCCCGGTCAGCCGCACCCGTACAACGGGCCGCTGGACCGCCCGGCGCTGGAGAACAGCCCGAAGGCGGGCGTGCTGCGCGATCCGGTGCGCAACGCCGCACTGCAGGGCGGCTTGATCGACGGCTTCTTCAGCCGCAGCGACGGCGCGGCGACGTCGGTGCTGCTCACCGTGCGGATGCCGGACCCGACGGCGGCGCAGGCCGTGGCGCAGGCCTACTTGGACGACCAGCAGGGCCTCAGCGTCAACGAGGACCTCTCCTACCAGGGCGTCGAGGTGATGACGACCGGCGGCGGCGTGTACCGCACCGCCTACGTCGCGCACGGCTGGGCGATCATCGTCGACGTCAGCGCGCAGGACAAGGCGGCCGCGGAGACGGCGTTCAAGCAGCTGCTCGACCAGCAGCTCGCCCAGACCCCGCCCACGATCCGCGACTGAATTTCCCATCAGCAATTGACTGCTTCCACGGCTTGTTTTGCTGTGGTGGTGCGGTAGCGGAACCTCAGCGGCTTCCTCGCTGCGGGATCTTTTTTCCAAGTGGCTCCGCCACGAGGAAAAAAGCTGTCCTCGCGAGGAAGCCGCTGAGAACCCGCCGGTGAGCGGCTTTTCGACGTGGGCTATGTGCTTCGCACATACAGGCACGGCTTCGCCGCGAGGCAGACTTCGCTCCGCTCGTCCACGGCACGGCTTCGCCGCTAGGCACGGCTTTCAGCCGCAAGGCAGGTGTGCTTCGCCGCCCACTGCACAGCTTTGCAGCGAGGCACGGTCTTCGGTCCGTTCGCCGGGTGTGGTTTTGCCCGCCCGCTGCGCGGTTTTGTCGTGTGGGGGTTGGGAGTTGGGGTTCCGCGGGTCCGCGCAACACCGCAACCACACGCCCACACCGGGGAAGGCTTGGGAACCCGACCCCCACGCCAAGCCGACCCCGGCTCTAGAACCCGACCCCCACGCCGAGTCGACCCCGGCTTCAGGACCCCGCGCTCAGCTCCAGGAGTTCGGCCAGCGCGGCACGGGAGACGTCCGGGCCGAATTGGGCGGCGATGCCCGCCTTTCCGGCCACTGACAGCCGGGACCAGGTCGCGTCGTCGGTGAGCAGCTGCACCGCGGCTTCCGCGAGGCCGGCCGCGTCGTCGGCGATGAGCACGTCCTGCTCCGGTTTGAGGTGCATGCCCTCCATCGCCAGCGTGGTTCCGACGACCGGCACGCCGAGTCCGAGGCTTTCCCCGACCTTGCCCTTCACCCCGGCGCCGAAGCGCAGCGGCGCGAGGGTGACGCGGCTGTTCGCGTACAGCGCGTCGAGGTCTTGGACCCAGCCGTGCACGTCGACGCCGTCGCCGGCGAGCGCCAGCACTTCGCCGGTCGGGTTGGAGCCGACGACGTGCAGCACCGCGTCGGGGCAGTGCTCGCGCACCAGCGGCATGATCTCCCGCGCGGCCCACAGCACCGCGTCCCGGTTCGGCGGGTGGTCGAAGCTGCCGACGAACAGCACGTCGCGGCGTCCGCGCGGGTGCGCGGTCCCGTCCTGCACGTCGTGCACGTTCGACAGCACCCGGACGTCGGCTTCGGGGACGAGTTCGCCGAGCAGTTCCTGCTCCGCTTCGGACACGACGAGGGTGACGTCGCAGGAGCGCACCAGTCCGAGTTCCATCTCGCGGGAGGCGAAGGCCTTGCGGCGCAACGACTTCTCCACGTCGGGTTCTCCCTGTTCCCCGGCCAGCGCCGCTTGGCGCTGCAACCGCAGGAAGTGGACGTCCACGGTGTCGTAGGCGATCACGGCTTGCGGGGCGCAGGTCCGCAGCTCTTCGACGAGGCTCCACGCGACCTGCGGGCGGGACAGCACGGCGAGCGTGATCTCGCTGCCCGCTTCGGCCAGGAACGCCTGCTGCAGCTGCGGTTCCGGCAGCACCGTCACGCCGGCCTGCTGGAGTTCGGTGGTGTAGGGCTCCAGCTTGGCGTGGTTGCCGGGGAAGAACACGACGCGCGCTCCCAGCTGCACGAGCTGTTCGAGCACGCGGCGGATCCGCACCGAGCCGGAGTCGAAGTCGGGGCGCGGCACCTGGTGGTCCTTGACCAGCACGAGCGGTCCGTGGTGGCCGCGTTCGCCGCGTTCCCGCGCGAGCCACAGGTTGCGCGGTGAGGCTTCCGGCAGGTGGTCGGCGAGCGCGTCCCGCCACTTGTCGGCGAACACCTGGCGGTTGAGCTCCTGGTGCCGTTTGACGCCGGTGGACAGGTCGGTGCCGTTGGAGACGCCTTCGTGGTGCACGACCACGGCTTTCGGCTGCACGACGGTGCGGTATCCGGCGGCGCGCACGGCGAACGCGAGGTCGGTGTCCTCGTAGTAGGCGGGCGCGAACCGGGTGTCGAAGCCGCCGACGTCGCGGAACACGTCGGCGCGCACGAGGATCGCCGCGCCGGAGCAGTAGTCGACGTCGCGCAGCACGTTGTGCTCGGAGGCGTTCGGTTCGCCGTTGCGGCCGAGGTTCCAGCCGGTGCCGTCGGACCAGACGATGCCGCCGCACTCCTGCAACCGGCCGTCGGGGTAGACGAGCTTCGAGCCGACGAGCCCGATCCGCTCATCGGAGTCCATTGTGGACATCAGGATGTCCAGCCAGGACTCGGTGACCTCCGCGTCGTTGTTCAGGAAGAACAGGTGCCGCCCGCGGGCGTGCTCGGCGCCGAGGTTGCAGGCGCCGATGAAGCCGAGGTTGCGCTCGGCCCGCACCAGCCGCACGCCCTCGCAGGCCGCGAGCCGCACCGCGCTGTCGTCCGGGGACGCGTCGTCGATGACGATCACCTCGAACGGCACCGACACCAGGTGCCCGGCCAGGAACCGCAGGCACTGCCGGGTGTAGGGCCACTTGCCGTGCACCGGGACGATCACGCTGACCACCGGGTCGTCGCTGCGCGGCACCGAGACCGGCCCCGTTTCCCGCGGCTGCTCGGCCACGACCGCACCCGGCTGCCGACCCAGGGCGAGTTCGTACGCGTCGCGGCGGGCGGTGCCGCGCGGGGCGACGCGCTCCACGACGGTCCGGTACTTGCGCAGCGCGCGCTGCACCAGCGCGGAGTTCTGCGCGACGAGTTCGGCGTTGCGGCTCTCCAGCTCACCGGACCGGCGTTCCGCCTCCGCTGCCCGCTGCTCGACGCGCTCCACCGTGTCCCGCAGCCACTCGATGCGCGCGGCGTCGCGCTCCGCGCCGAGCCGGGCCTCGTCGACCTGGGCTTCGAGGGAACCGAACTCGGCGCGCAGCCGCTGCTGCTCCCGCACCTGCTCGTCGGCGCGGCGCTCCTCGGCCACCCGGAGCTCCTCCAGCCGCCCCACGGCGGCCTTGAGCTCCTCGGATTCCGCGCGGCTGCGCTCGTAGTGCTCGTTGAGCTTGGCCACGTCGGCGACCGCCTCGTCGCGCTGGGCGATGATCGGCCGCACCTCGGTCTCCCCCGCCCGGCGGGCGAGGGTGAGGTCGT
The DNA here is from genome assembly GCF_014203325.1 of Saccharopolyspora gloriosae. NCBI lineage: Bacteria > Bacillati > Actinomycetota > Actinomycetes > Pseudonocardiales > Pseudonocardiaceae > Saccharopolyspora > Saccharopolyspora gloriosae. The sequence continues at coordinate 6,403,957 of NZ_JACHIV010000001.1, forward strand.
CGTCGAGCAGGACGGCCGCGGCGGGCAGCTTCGGCAACCTTCGGTCCGAGGCGACGCCCAGCAGGTAGGTGTGCGGCAGGCCCTGGCGGACCGTCCACGCGCCCGACTCCTCCTGGTGCAGGGTCTGCAACCGGACGCCTTCGATGGCGGTGTCGAGGTCCCCCGGGTCGGACGGGGTGAGCACCGAGCCGACGGCGGTGTTCTGCCGGAACACCGCCACGTGCCGGAACGAGCCCTCCAGCAGCGACTCGAACTGCGGCGCGGTGAGCTCCTTGACGTGGAACGGGTTGTCGTTGCCGTGCTCGTGCTGGTAGACGGCCGTGTCCGGGGTGCTCACGAGCAGCAGCCCGCCCGGTTCCAGCCGGGCGCGGACCAGCGCGAGCACCGCGTCGTGGTCGGCCACGTGCTCGATGGCCTCGAAGCACACCACCACGTCGAACGGCTTCTCGTCGGCCAGCACCTCCGGGTCGGTGATCGAACCGGTGCGGAACGCGATGTCGCGCCCGCCGTAGTGGCGGGTGGCGTGCTCCACCGTCGCCGGGTCGACATCGAGGCCCACGACCTCGGCGCCCTCCGCGGCCAGCAGCGCGGCCCCGTAGCCCTCGCCGCACGCCAGGTCCAGCACCCGCTTGCCGCGGACGAACCGGGCGGCCAGCGCGTAGCGGTGGTAGTGCTCGTAGATGACCTGCACGTCGTCGGCCCAGGGCACGCAACGCTCCCCGGTCCACTCGATCAGCCGGTCGTTGTCGTCATCCATCGCGTCTGTCCTCGACCCCAGTGCCCGTCGTTGCTGTTCACGCGGGTGGCGGGCCTCGGCGGCGCGCGAACGCGCACCGGCCGGAGCGGAACCTGCCCGGACCCACCCGTTCGTGGTGCAGGCTAGCCCGTCGGCACCCCGGCCAGGTGCGGGATGCGGGCAACCCGGCGCACCCCGCATGAGAAAGTTCTCATGCCGGTTTCATCCCCGTTCCAGGTCGCGGCGGCGAAGATGAAGTCATGAGGCCGGTGACCAGATTGCCGCTGCTCATCGCCGCGCTGGCCCTGCCGATCGCCGTGGTGCTGTTCAGCTACGCCGTGACCAACGGACCCCGCAACCCGCAGGTACCCGCCGAAGTCCACGTGGGCGACGTGTCGGGCCCCGGTCAGCCGGGCGGGAGTCCGACGCTCGTGCCCGCGACGACCACGTCGCCGCCCGCCGACCTGCCGCCGCCGGAACCGGAAGATGACGACGACGAACCCGACGACGACCTCGACGATGACGACTGAGCCGCGGCGCAGCGGCACCCGCGTCCCGGCTCGCGCGCAGATCATGGGCTGGATGTTGCTCGTGCTGGTCGTGGTGCTGACCGGGATCGTGCTGCTGGTGTGGCGGTTCCTGCACAACGACGCGATGAACAAGGTGACCGCCTCGTTGGAGCAGGAGGGCGGCGAGTTCGTCAACTTCGCGCAGGTCGGGAGGCACCCGGTCACCGGTGCGCTGATCGCCGAGCCGGGGGCGTTGTTCGACACCTACCTCCGGCAGCAGTACCCGGACTCGTGGGAGGTCATGATCGGCGCGTGGGAGACCCCCACCGGCCTGAAGTGGCACATGCAGTCCCAGGACAAGGAGATCCGGGAGGTCGTGCACGACCCGCGCCTGCTGGACCGGATCGTCGCGGACCCGAACGGGCACGGGACGGCGCAGACCGCATCCGGGCCGCTGCGCTGGATCAAGATCCAGGCCCACACCGACGGCGGGCAGCAGGCCTGGTTCATCACCGGTCACTTCACCTCCGCCGACGTCGCCGAGGTGCACGGGGTGGTGCGCATCCTGGTGCTGGTCAGCGCGTTCGGCGTGCTGCTGGCGGCGGCGTCCTCGTGGGTCGTGGCCGGGGCGATCCTCGCGCCGGTACGCACCGTGCGGCAGGCCGCCGCGGAGATCAGCGAGCACGACCTGACCCGGCGCATCCCGGTGGAGGGCCGCGACGACATCGCCGCGCTCGCCTACCAGTTCAACGCGATGCTGGACCGGCTGGAATCCGCGTTCAGCACGCAGCGCCAGTTCGTCGACGACGCCAGCCACGAGCTGCGCACTCCGATCACGATCGTGCGCGGGCACCTCGAACTGCTCGGCGACGATCCGGACGAGCGCGACGAGGTGGTGCGGCTGTGCACCGACGAGCTGGACCGGATGACGCGCATCGTCGAGGACCTGCTGATGCTGGCCAAGGCCGACCGCCCGGACTTCGTGCACCCCGCCGAGGTGTCGCTCGCGGAGCTGACCAGCGACATCGACGCGAAGGTGCGCTCCATCGCGGACCGGCGGTGGGTGCTGGAGAGCATCGGCGAGGGCGACGTGGTCGTGGACGCGCAGCGGCTCACCCAGGCCGTGGTGCAGCTCGCGCAGAACGCGGTGCAGCACACGGAGGACGGCGCGGAGATCCGCATCGGGTCCACGCTGAGCCTGGGGCGGCTGACGCTGTGGGTCACCGACCGCGGGCCGGGGGTGGATCCCGCCGAGGTGGAGCAGATCTTCGCCCGGTTCGCGCACGGCAGCGGGCCCGGACGCGGCGGTGCGGGGCTCGGGCTGGCGATCGTCGCGGCCATCGCCGAAGCGCACCACGGGCGGGTGCGAGTGCTGTCCGAGCCCGGCGCCGGCGCCACGTTCGGCCTGGACCTGCCCGCTCGACCGGGTGCCGCGCTCGGCCCCGCCGCGCCCGCGACCGCTGAGGAGGTCCCCGCATGAGCAAGATCCTGATCGTGGAGGACGAGGCGCGCATCGCCGCGTTCCTGGAGAAGGGGTTGCGCGCCAACGGTTTCGGCACCGCGGTGGCCGGTGACGGCGCCACCGCGCAGGAACTGCTGCTCAGCGGGGACTACGACCTCGCCGTGCTCGACCTCGGCTTGCCCGGCAAGGACGGTTTCGCCGTGCTGCAGGCCGTGCGCGCGCAGCGGGTCACGTTGCCGGTGATCATCCTGACGGCGCGGGACTCGGTGCACGACACGGTCGCCGGGCTGGAGGGCGGCGCGGACGACTACATGACCAAGCCGTTCCGGTTCGAGGAGCTGCTGGCCCGGGTCCGGCTGCGGCTGCGGTCCTCGGACCGCACGCCTGAGGTGACGGTGCTGCGGGAGGGGCAGCTGTCGCTGGACCTGCGGACGCGGCGCGCGCAGCTGCCGGAGGCGACGGTGGACCTCACCGCACGCGAGTTCGCGATGCTGGAGCTGTTCCTGCGCCACTCCGGGCAGGTGCTGTCCCGGGAGCAGATCCTGTCGCACGTGTGGGGCTACGACTTCGACCCCGGTTCGAACGTGGTGGACGTGTACGTGCGGGCGCTGCGCCGCAAGATCGGCAGTGAGCGCATCCGCACGGTCCGCGGCATGGGCTACCGCCTCGGCGCCTAGGGACTGTGCACGACGGTCTCGTCGGCTCCCTGGCCGCGGGTTCAGGGGCACCGGATTCCTGAGCCGCCGCAGCTGAGTTCGAGGACCGCCGCGAGCGCCAGTCCCGGATCCGGTGGTCCGGAATCACCCTGGGTCGCGGACGCGTCCGGCCGACGCGCCGACTCCCCCGGCACGGGCACCCGAGTTGTGCACACCTGTGGACAACTCCGTCCACACCTGTGCACAACTCGGTCCGCAGTGGGGACCGCACACTCCCCGGACCTTGGGCAACGGAGTTGTCCACAAGCTGTGGAAGAACTGTTTGCGCAGGCCCGTCCGGGAGCGGACCGAACCGGGTCGTCCCCGCGACCGCGCGGCGGTCACCCGTCGAGCGCTCCCGGCACCGGCCGACGACCGACCGGTCGGTCGTCGTGCCCGCACCGGTGGTCCACAGGCCCGGACCGGCCCGGGAGCAGCCTCCACCCCGCCGGACGTCGCAACCCCCGGCTCACCCGATCCAGGCCCGGCCGCTGCCCCACAGTGATCAGGGCTACGGCTCGTCCGATCGGCACCGGGACGCGCCGTCAGCCCACGGGGAGCCGGCCCACGCCGCGCCAGGAGATCCCCGCTCGGCGCAGCACGTCCGGGTCCAAGTGGTTGCGGGTGTCCACCACGACCGGCCCGGCCAGCAACCCCGCCACCCGCGGCCAGTCCAACGCCCGGAACTGCTGCCACTCGGTGAGCACCACGAGCCCGGCCGACCCCTTGGCCGCCTCGTACGGGTCGTCCACCAGCGACACCACACCCCGCAGCGGAGCCTCGTCACCGCGCAGCCCCGGGTCGCACGCCACGAGCTCGGCGCCGCGCGCGGCCAGCAGCTCGGCCACCGCCAGCGCGGGCGAATCCCGCAGGTCGTCCGTACCGGCCTTGAACGTCAACCCCAGCAGCCCGAGCCGGACACCGTCGAGCGAACCGGCCACGCCGACCCCGCACGCGTCGGCGACCTTCGCCACCATCTGCTCCCGCTGCCGCGTGTTCGAGTCGATCGTCGCGCCCAGCAGCTCGAAGTCGAACCCCACCGACTGCGCCACCTGCAGCAGCGCCGCGGTGTCCTTCGGCAGGCAAGACCCGCCCCAGCCCGGACCGGGCTGCAGGAAGGACTGCCCGATCCGCCGGTCGTAGCCCATGCCCTCGGTGACGTCGGAGATGTTCGCCCCCAGCCGCTCGCACAGCTCGGCGACCGCGTTCACGTACGACAACTTCGTGGCGAGGAAGCAGTTCGCCGCGTACTTGACCATCTCCGCGCTCGGCGCGTCCGTGAGCACCGTCGGCGCGCCCAGCCGCGCGTAGAGCGCCGCGACCCGCTCGGCCGCGTCCTGCGACGCCGAACCCACCACGATCCGGTCCGGGTTCAGGAAGTCGTGCACCGCCGAGCCCTCGCGCAGGAACTCGGGATTCGACACCACGGCCACATCGGGCCGGCCGACGAGTTCCGCTACCCGCGCCGACGTGCCCACCGGCACCGTCGACTTGCACACCAGCACGCAGCCGGTCGGCAGCACCTCGGCCACCTCGGCGACGACCGACTCGACCGCCGCCAGGTCCGCGCCGCCGCCCGAACCCATCGGCGTCGGCACGCACAGGAAGACCACCTCGGCGTCTGCCACGGCATCCGCCGAGCCCAGCACGAACTCCAGCCTGCCCGCCGCGATGCCCTCCCCGACGAGCTCGCCGAGGCCGGGTTCGAAGATGCCGACCTCGCCGCGCGCGAGCCGCGCGACCTTCGCCGCGTCCACGTCGCTGCACACCACGCGGTGGCCCAGCGACGCCAGGCACGCACCCGTCGTCAGTCCCACGTACCCCGTCCCGACGACCACGATCCGACGAGCGAACACGGTGCACCTACCTCCGTCGACAGCGTGCGGACCGACCGGGAAATCCCAGGCCGGAAAGCTGACCTCGCGGAAATCGTGGCACATCGCGGATGCCGGGAGCGGCGCTTTGGGAACTGTTCACGCGCTGCTGCTCAGGTGGTGACGCACCGGTGTGCGGCCGTTCAAGCACCCGGCACCGGTCCCGATCAGTACTGCACAAGCGAGCTCAGTACTGCTTAACTACGGGCGAACCGATCCCGCACTGGAGGAGCCTCATGCAGATCACCGGCACCGCGGCCATCGTCACCGGAGCCGCATCCGGGCTCGGCGCGGCCACCGCCCGCGCCCTCGCCGAACGCGGGGCGCACGTGTTCGGCGTCGACCTGCCGGACGCGGTGACCAGCGCGGCGCCCGTCGACGGCGTGACCTACTGCGGCGCCGACGTCACCGACGCCGACCAGGTGCAGACCGCCGTGGACCAAGCCGCGGGCGGCAGCGCGCCGCTGCGCGTCGTCGTCAACTGCGCCGGGATCGGGCCGTCCGCGCGCATCAGCGGCAAGCAAGGACCGCACGACCTCGACCTGTTCCGCAAAGTCCTCGAAGTCAACCTGCTCGGCACGTTCAACGTGCTGCGGCTGGCGGCGCCCGCGATCCGCGAGACCGAACCCGACCGGGAAGGCCAGCGCGGCGTCGTGATCAACACGGCCTCGGTCGCCGCCTACGACGGCCAGATCGGGCAAGCCGCCTACGCCGCCTCCAAAGGCGGAGTCGCCAGCCTGACGCTGCCCGCCGCCCGCGACCTGTCGTCGGCCGGGATCCGGGTGATGACCATCGCGCCGGGCATCGTGGACACCCCGATGCTCGCGACCGTCAGCGAGGAGTACCGCGAAGGCCTCGCCGCGGGCGTCCCCTTCCCGAAGCGCCTCGCCGTCCCCGGCGACTACGCCCTGCTCGCCGTGAACATCGTCGAACACGACTACCTCAACGGCGAAGTAATCCGCATGGACGGAGCCCTTCGCATGGCTCCTAAGTGATCTGTTCTATTTCCGGTCGTTCTGCTTGGGTGGTCGGGTGGCGGAACCTCAGTGGCTTCCTCGCTGCGGGATCTTTTTTCCAAGTGGCTCCGCCACGAGGAAAAAAGCTGTCCTCGCGAGGAAGCCACTGAGAACCCGCGGGTCGTCACCTTCTTGACGTGGGCTATGTGCTTCGCACATACAGGCACGGCTTCGCCGCAAGGCAGGCCGGCTTCGCCGCCCACTGCCCGGCCTTCGGCCTCTGGTGGGTGTGTCAGAGGTCTTCGGTGAACGGGATGGATCGGGCTTCGGGGGAGGTCATCCAGCGGCGGATGGTCCAGGTGGCTCGGACGTCGTCCTCGTTGTACTGGAGGAGCCGGCTGCGCTGGGACGGTTCCTGCTCCTGGCCGTCCAGGCCTACCGCGTCGCGGTACCAGCGCATCGAGTTCTCGCCGCTGGCCTCCGGGTCCCGCCAGGCGAACCCGGCGCTGGGGGCGATCACCTTCAGCCCCTTGCCGTGCGGGCACAGGAACTGGTCGCGGACCGCCGCGAACAGGTCGACCCACTCGTCGGAGCCGATGAACCGGCGCACCTCGGACACCTCGGGGATGCCGGGCTTGCCGGCGAAGCGCTCCGCCGACGAGAGCATCCAGCGGTTCTCCGCGAGCTCGTTGTAGCAGTAGGCGCGGAACGTGAGCCCGCGCGCGTGCGCGCGCTCCCGGACCGCGACGAACCAGCACCAGAACTCGGCGAACGACCGCGCCTCGTCGTCGGAGGGCAGCGGATCCCAGGTGACGAAGGCGCGGTAGCCCTGCTCCTCGTCGACGTCCGCTCCGGACAGCCAGCAGCCCCACATGTAGGCGCCGGAGTCGGCGTAGCTCTCCATGTCCACGTCGATCTCGACGTCGGCGCGCGGCACCCGCAGCTCCCGCACGCGGCGCACCAGCGGGAGGTCGCGCAGCCACGCCTTCGCCAGCAGCACCGCCTCGTCGGCGCGGGCCGCGCCCAGCGAAGTCGCCCGGCCCTGCTCCGGTGTCATCGCGGCCAGGTCGTCGACGGTGCGCACCTGCGCGGCCCGCAGCACCGCCGCGTCCTCACCGCGCACCACCAGGCTCACGTCGCGCGCGTCCCGCAGCTCCGCCGAGCACGTCGGCCACCACGGGCAGCCCTTGCACTCGGTGACCCGGGACGGCTGCGCGAGCGGTTCGGCGCCGGTGGCGGCGGCGGTCGCCACGGCCACCCGGTCGGCGAACCGCGCGTCGTACTCGGCGAGCGCGGTGCGCCCGCCCGGCCAGTTCGGCGCCAGCAGGTCGTGCCAGACGACCAGGTCGCCCTCGACGCCGATGACCCCGCCGACGGGCGTGCCCGGCGCCGCCATCCCGCACGCTTCGAGCAGCCGCACCAGGTGCGCCAGCCGCAGCTGGTCCCGCGGCTGGGCCCGGACCTTGCGCCGCCCGTTGCGCTTCGCCGACTCCGGCAGCGGGCTCTCCAGCGGCGAAGTGCGCGCCCCGCTGCCGGGGTCGGTCGTCTTGTGCCGCACCACCAGCACCGGCGTGTAACCGGAGCCGTTGCGCACCAGCAGGTCGATGCCGCCGAACCGGCCCGCCTCGGGGTTCGCGGGCAGCTGCGCGCCGGAGATGAACCGCACGCCGTCCCGCATCGCCTCCAGCGTCTCCCGCTCGCGCCGGCGCAGGCTCGCCTCGCGCGGGATGCGCGCCCACGATTCGCCCAGCAGCTCGCCGAGCCGGTCGGCGATCGCGCGGCGGTGGTCGGCGGCGTCGGCGACGCGCTGCTCGATGCCCGGATCCATCGGGGCTTTCGGCAGGTCACGGGATTGCGGATCGTTCTCGAGATGCACCCTCCTGCGACAGCGCGTCACTACGCCCGCGTCCAGCAGCACCTCGTTCTCCACGTCCCGCAGCGTAGGCCGTACCCCTGACGATCGCGCCCATCACCCCGGTGACGGAGGACAACCGACGGCTACGCACCGTGCACGACCGGTCGATCACTCCCTCGCTCGGTCAACCGGCACCGGCCGCGCGAACTCCTTACAGTGATCCCCGAGCGAGGTGAACGCCCTGGCCGCGGCATCCGGGACCGGATCGGCGACGGCCGCAGGCACGGCGCGAACCGTGCCGCGACAGCAGGAGGCGGCGATGACGCGAGGCACCGGCGAACCGGCCACCGCAGCACTGACCACGGAGATCCTGAGCACCGAACCGCTCAACGCCCGGACCGACGACTCCGGCGACGACGTGCGTTCGGCCGCGAAGCAGGTCAAGAAGGTGGCGAAGCTGGAGGCCAAGGCCGCCCACGAGCAGACCAAGACCGCCAAGGAGGGGACCAAGGCGGTCAAGCAGGAGGCCAAGGCGACCACCAAGACCGCCAAGCAGGAGGCGAAGTCCGCCGAGAAGGCCGCCAAGCGCGACGAGAAGGCCCGCAAGAAGGGCGAGCACGGCAGGTTCACGCCCGGCGACGCCCGCAAGGCCGTCGGCGTGGCCAAGATCCTCGGTCCGGCGCTGGCGCCCTACGCGTGGCAGGCGTTCACCGCCGCGCGGGACGGTTACGACCGGGCCCGCGCGCGGCGGCTCGGAGTGGCCATGGACGACCTGGGGCGGTTCACCGGGCGCGGTGCCGCGCTGCACGCCCGCATCGCCGGGGACGCCGAGGCGCTGCGCGAACTGCGGACCCGCACCGCGGGCCGCACCGCCGCCGAGACCTCGCTCGTCGAGAAGTTCGCCGACGAGGCCGAGGGCAGGCTCGGCCAGCTGGGCAGCGCGGTGCGAGCGGCCGAACGCATGCCGACGCCGCGCCGCCGCGCCGCGCACCGCGCCGTCGTCGGCGAACTCGACCGCATCGAGGACGACCTGCTGCACCGCCTCGGCATCCCGAGCACCGAGCAGCAGTAGCACCGACGCACGAGAACGGGCCGGTCACCACGCAGGTGACCGGCCCGTTCACGTCGGATCAAGCGGCGTCGGGCGCCGTCACGAAACCGTGCTCGACCATCCAGGCCCGGGCGACGTCGGCCGGGTCGCGCCCGTCCACGTCGACACCGGCGTTGAGGTCCAGCAGCTGCTGGTTGTCCAGCTTCGCCGAGATCGGCGCGAACACGGACTCCAGCTGCGGGTACCGCTCCAGCATCTCCACCCGCGTCGTCATCGCCAGGTTGTAGCGCGGGAAGAACTGCTTGTCGTCCTCCAGCACCTTCAGGTCCAGCGACTGGATCCGGCCGTCGGTGGTGAACACCTCGCCGAGGTTGCACGCCTTGCCGGTGGCCGTGGCCGAGTAGATGGGACCGGTGCTCAGCGTCTCCACCTTGCTCTGGTCCACCTGGAACCCGTAGGCCTCCGCCACGCCCGGCAGCCCGTCGTTGCGGCTGGCGAACTCGCTCTCCACGCAGAAGCTCAGCTCCTGCGGGTTCTGCTGGGCCACCCGCTTGAGGTCCGAGAGCTTCTCCACTCCCAGCCGGGCCGCGTTCTCCTGGTTCAGCGCGAACGCGTAGGTGTTGTCCGCCTTGAGCGACAACGCGAACCAGGTGACGCCGTTGGCCTCGATGTCGAGCTTGCGCACGGCGTCGTACTGGGCCCGCGCGTCCGGGATCGGATCGGTCTTGCCGTTGTAGCTGATCCAGGACGAGCCGGTGTACTCCCACAACAGGTCGATCTGCTTGCTGACCAGCGCGTTGCGGGCGCTGGCGGAACCCGTGATGTTGCTGAGGTCCCGCACCTCGGCACCGGCGGCGGACATCGCGAACTCCGCGATGTAGGCCAGCACGATCTGCTCGGTGAAGTCCTTGGAGCCGACCGTGAACGGCACGCCCTCCAGCTCCGGCACCGGCTTGATCGAACCGGGCCCGACCCGCAGCGGCACCGAGGAGCCCGAACTGAGCCCGCAGCCGGTGAGCGCGGCACCGGCCGCGGCGGCCGAGAAGAGCTTCAACGCGCCCCGGCGGGACAGCTGTGTTCCTCGCTTCATCGCAGCCCCTTCGGTGACAGGTAGCGCTCCGCCAGCCCGCCGCACCAGTCGACGAGCAGCGCCAGGGCCATGGCCAGCACCGCGCCGACGGACAGCACGGTCCAGTTGCTCAGCTTGTAGCCGGTGTCGATGAGCTCGCCGAGCCCGCCGGCGCCGACGAACCAGGCCAGCGTGGCGGTCCCGACCGCCAGCACCAGCGCGGTCCGCAGCCCGGCCAGGATGAACGGCACCGCCAACGGCAGTTCGATGCGCGTGAGCACGGAGAACCCGGACATGCCGATGCCGCGTCCCGCGTCGATCAGCGACCGGTCCACCTGCTGCAGACCCACCAGCGTGTTGCGCAGCACCGGCAGCAGCGCGTACACCGCGATCGGCAGCGTCGCGATCCAGAAGCCGGTGGTGCCGTTGGTGAGCAGGAAGAACAGCACCAGCAGACCCACCGACGGCGCCGCCTGGCCCATGTTGGCCAGACCGATGATCAGCGGGCTGACCCGCCGCGCCCAGGACCGGCTCAGCAGCATGCCCAGCGGCACCGCGACCAGCACCACGATCACCGCCACCGCCACGCTCATCAGCAGGTGCTGCCAGGTGAGCGTGAGCAGGGTCGAGGCGTTGACGTTGCGGCTGACGACGACGTCGTCGCCGCGGCTGAACGCGACCGCGAGCACCACCACGACCAGCACCAGCGCGACCAGGGGCTGCGCGAACAGCCGCAGCCGTTCCGCCGTGCGGGACCCCGAATCCGCGGAGTAGGAACCGCTCATGACGGGTCCCCCGCGGCCGAGGGCTCGTCCGCGTGGTCGTCGGCGTGCTCCTCGCGCAGGTCCTTGATCGTCGTCATCACGGTGTCGATGTCGACGACGCCGATGTACTCGCCGCGGGACCCGGTGACCACGGCGACGCCGTCGTCGTCGGTGAGGATCGCTTCCAGCGCGTCCTGCAGCGTCGAGGCGGGCGAGACGCTGTCCTCCACCGCACGACCCGCGCGGGCCAGCGAGGAGACCGCGCCGGCCTCGCGAGCGGTCGTCCAGCGCAACGGCCGCTTGCGGCCGTCCAGCACCAGGCCGATCGCACCGCGCCGGGTCCCGAGCCGTTCCTGCAGCGCGCTCGGCTGCTCGTCCACACCGGCGGTCGGCACCTGGCCGAGTTCGATCTCCCGCACCCGGCGCAGCGTGAGCTGCTTGAGCGCGGCACCGGCGCCGACGAATCCGGCCACGGTGTCGTCGGCCGGGTTGGCGAGGATCGCCTCGGGCGTGTCGTACTGCAGGATCTCGGAGCGCTGCCCGAGCACCGCGATGCGGTCGCCGAGCTTGACGGCCTCGTCGAAGTCGTGCGTGACGAACACGATCGTCTTGCCCAGGTCGGCCTGCAGGCGCATCAGCTCGTCCTGCAGCACGCCGCGGGTGATCGGGTCCACCGCGCCGAACGGCTCGTCCATCAGCAGCACCGGCGGGTCCGCGGCCAGCGCGCGGGCGACGCCGACGCGCTGCTGCTGACCACCGGAGAGCTGCCGCGGGTAGCGGCCCCGGTACTCGGCGGGGTCCAGGCCGACGAGGTCGAGCATCTCCTCGACGCGTTCCACGGTCCGCTGCTTGGTCCAGCCGACCAGGCCGGGCACCATGCCCACGTTCTCGCCCACCGTCATGTGGGGGAACAGCCCGGCCTGCTGGATCGAGTAGCCGATCTCGCGGCGCAACTTGTCCGGGTCGAGGCCAAGGACGTCCTGGCCACCGATGGTGATCCGGCCCGAGGTGGGCTCGATCAACCGGTTGATCATGCGCATGGTGGTGGTCTTGCCGCTGCCCGAAGGCCCGACGAGCACGACCGTCTCACCGGCGGGAATGGTCATCGTGACCGATTCGACCGCGGCCAGCTTCTGGCCCGGGTACCGCTTGGAGACCTCCTCCAGGCGAATTTCGACACCGTGTCCGCCCGCGCGGTCGGCGGTGTCGGGCTTGTTGTTCTCAGCCACGAATACCTCTCGAAGTCGTCAGGCGCCCGACCAGCACGAACACCGCGTCCAGCAGCAGCGCCAGCACGATCACGCCGAGCGTGCCCGCCAGCGCCATGTTCAGCGCGTTCGCGCTGCCCAGCCCGGACAGGCCGCTGAAGATCAGGTTCCCGAGGCCGGGTCCCTTGGCGTAGGCCGCGATGGCCGCGATGCCCATCAGCATCTGGGTGCTCACCCGCATGCCTGCGAGGATGCCGGGCCACGCCAGCGCCAGTTCGATCTTGGTCAGCACCCGGAACCGGTTCATGCCGATGCCGCGGGCGGCATCCAAGATCGGCTGGTCGACTGTAGACAACCCAACGATGGTGTTGCGGATGATCGGCAGCAGCGCGTACAGCACCAGCGTCACCACCGACGGCGCCACGCCCAGCCCCAGCAGGGGGATGAGCAGGCCGAACAGCGCGAACGAAGGAACCGTCAGCACTGCGCTGGACAAAGCGGTGGCCACCGCCGCCCCGGCGGGGCTGCGGTAGACCGCAACCCCGACCAGGACGCCGACGATGGTCGCCAGCACGATGCACTGCAGCACCATGCTGGCGTGCTGGTAGGAGTCCACCAGCAACTGCTGCCACCTGGAAGCGACGTAATCCAGGAAACTCACGAAGTGGTCGCTCCCGGCGTCGCCTTGTCCTTGCCCTCAGCGTCGTCGTCGGTTTCCTCAGCGGGAGTCGTGACGAGCTGGAATTCGCCGTCGTGCTCCTCGGTACCGGCGATGACGGCCTGCTCGAGGACCTCGGCACCCTTTTCGTCGCGCAACGTCATCTGGTCGCTGCGCAGGTCCTTGGTGAGGGCCACGCACAGCAGCACCATGACGATCGCGAACGGCAGCGCGCCGATGAACGTCAAGTTCTGGATGCCCGTCAAGGCATCCTCCTCGCCGCCGCCGATCACCAACATGATCGCGGCGACCGCACCGGTGGCGGCACCCCAGAAGATGACCACCCAGCGGCTCGGCTCGATCGAACCGCGCTGCGAGAGCGTGCCCATGACCACCGAGGCTGCGTCCGCACCGGACACGAAGAAGATCGCGACCAGGATCATCACCAGCACCGAGGTGATGACGGCCAGCGGCAGGTGCTCGAGGACGGTGAAGGTCTGCGCCTCCGCACCGCCGTCGGCGATGGCGGGGTCGACCTTCGCGGTGCTGATCGCGGCACCGCCGAAGATCGCGAACCAGACGAGGCTGACCACGCTGGGCACCAGCAGCACGCCGCCGATGAACTGGCGGATCGTGCGGCCACGGCTGATCCGGGCGATGAACATGCCGACGAAGGGCGTCCAGGAGATCCACCACGCCCAGTAGAAGACCGTCCAGGTACCCAGCCACTCGTGCATGTCCGCACCGCCGGTGGCACCGGCGCGCGAGGCCATCTCACCGAAGTCGCTCATGTACGAACCGAGCGAGGTCGGCAGCAGGTTCAGGATCAGCACCGTCGGGCCGGCCACGAACACGAAGAACGCCAGCAGCGCGGCGAGCACCATGTTGATGTTCGACAGCCACTGGATGCCCTTGGACACACCGGACACCGCCGAAGCGATGAAGCAGATGGTCAGGATGACGATGATCACCACGAGCAGCGTGGTGCTGGTGCTGCCGATCCAGCCCGCGGCCTCCATGCCCGCCTGGATCTGCAGCGTGCCCAGACCGAGCGAGGCGGCGGAGCCGAACAGCGTGGCGAACAGCGCCAGGATGTCGATCAGCTTGCCGATCGGCCCCTCGGCGTTGCGCTTGCCGATCAGCGGCAGGAACACGGCGCTGATCAGCTGCTTGCGGCCGCGCCGGAAGCTGCTGTAGGCGATCGCGAGACCGACCACCGCGTAGATCGCCCACGGGTGCAGGGTCCAGTGGAACAGCGAAGTCGCCATCGCCGTGCCCACTGCCTCGTCCGTACCGGCCTCGACGGTTCCCGGCGGCGGCGAAGTGAAGTGCGACAGCGGCTCGCTGATGCCGTAGAACATGAGCCCGATGCCCATGCCCGCGCTGAACATCATCGCGATCCAGGACACCGTCCTGAACTCCGGCTTCTCGCCGTCCTCGCCCAGCGGGATGCGTCCGTAGCGGCTGAACGCCAGGAACAGCGCGAAGATGACGAACCCGGTGGCCGCGAGCACGAAGCCCCAGCCGATGTTGGTGACCAGCCAGTCCAGCGCGGCCTTGGAGGTGTTGAGCAATGACTCCTGGCTCAGCGTTCCCCAGGCCACCAGGACGAACATGATGGCGGCGGTGACACCGAAGACGACCCAGTCGGTCCTCGGTTTACCGATGAACTCCGGTTGACCCGGTAGTTCCGTTGGGTGGCCCGATGAGCCACCTTCTCGTTGATCTGCTTCAGTCGACACAGGTTCCGGCGCCCTACTCGCGACGCCCCCTCCTCTCCGTACCTCACGTCACGACGGCCCGGAACACCTGTTCACCTGTCACTATCTGCTCGTGCAGGGGTGATTCCCGGCCGTCTGCAACCCATAAACCGTGACCCATTCGGCGGATCAAGGCAAGCTCACCTGCGCACAGCGTGGCCGAACCGACACCTAGACTGGACTTCCGTGGCGATCCGTTCCGCTCCTGCGCAAGGCGCTGGTCGCGCCCTGCGCGGCCTCGGCTTGACCGCCACCTCATCGTCACTATCGGTAGCCGCGCATGCGGCAGCCGGTGGTTCCACACCTGACCTCGGAACCACCATCGTGATCACCACCTTGTTGTCCGCCGCGGGTGTCGCGCTCGCCGATCGCAAGCGCGGGTTGAGCAGCATTGTAGGGGCAGTCGGCGCCGGACAGGTGGCCCTTCATTTATTTCTGCAGCTAGCAGGCTCACACCACGGCTCCATCGGGCAACCGGGGCTGCCCTTGGATCCCACGGCGATGACCCTGGGTCATGTGCTGACCGGGCTCCTGGTAGCGGTCCTGCTGCACCGCGCCGAGGATGCACTCTTTGTAATCGTTTCAACCGTACGACTGACTCTTACTAGTAGGACGCCCGAACCGCTACCGCCTGTGACGACACGCCCGGCGGTCTGCATCCCGGCCGAGTCGGTGCTCCTGATCGAACAGCTGATCCAGCGGCGGATCCACGGACTGCGGGGCCCTCCGGCGCAGTCGCCCCGGCCGCTCGGGTGACACCGAATTGGCGGCCGGATCGTTGCTCCCCCGTATCCGCGGTGCCCGATTCGCGCTTTTCGTTGTCCGCGTGTCGAATCGCACCGATCACGCCTTTCAGGAGTCACAGATCTCCATGTCGACATCTCGATCCGCCCTCCGATCCACCGCGGTCACCGCGGTGCTCGGATTCACCGCCCTCGCCGGCGCGGGCAGCGCCGCCGCGCACGTCAGCGCCGAACCGGAGCAGGCCGAGCAGGGCGGCCACGCCAAGATCGCGTTCCGGGTGCCCAACGAGCGCCCCGACGCGGGAACCGTCCGCGTGCACGTCTCGCTCCCGCTGGAGCACCCGCTGAGCTCGGTGCGCACCAAACCGCTGCCCGGCTGGACCGCGCAGGTGGAGAAGGTGCGGCTGGAGCGCCCGGTGGAGGTCGCGGGCGCCCAGGTCACCGAAGCCGTCGCCGGCATCACCTGGACCGCGCGCCCCGGCACCCGCATCGCCCCGGACCAGTTCGAGGAGTTCGAGGCGACCCTCGGCACCTTCCCGACCGGCACCGACGAACTGCTGCTACCCACCGAGCAGACCTACGACAGCGGTGAGGTCGTGCGCTGGGACCAGCCACCGGCGCCCGACGGCTCCGAACCGGAGCACCCGGCCCCGGCGCTGGCCCTGGTCGCGAGCGAAGGCGGCGGCCACGGCCACGGCACCTCCGCCGGCGGGGACGGCGAGCACGGCGGCGCGGAGCACGGCGAACCCGCCGCCGGCGGCGGAGACGACACGGCTCGCGTGCTCGGCGGCGCCGGACTGGCCGTCGGGGCGCTCGGACTCGGACTCGGAGCGGGCGCGCTGGTGCTCGCCCGCCGCGGCACCAGGGGGAACGCATGAGGCGGCTGCTCACGATCACCGCGTTGACGCTCACGGCGCTGCTCGGCGCGGCCGGACCGGCGCTGGCGCACAACACCCTGGTCGGCAGCGACCCGGCGGAGGGCGCCCGGCTGGCGACCGGGCCGAACGAGGTCCGGCTCACCTTCGACCAGCCGGTGCGCGCGGGCGAGGGCTACAACACGCTCAACGTCGTCGGCCCGGACGGCACCTACTGGACCGAAGGCGAGGTGCGGGTCGAGGGCACCTCGGTGGTCGCGCCGGTGCTGCCGCTCGGGCCCGCCGGGACCTACACCGTCGGCTACCGGGTGCTGTCCAACGACGGCCACCCCGTGCCCGGCAAGGTCACCTTCACGCTGACCGAACCGGGCGGCGGCACTCCGGCGCCGCCGCCTGCCGCGGACCAGGCCGAGTCCGACTCCGCGGGCGGCATGCCGATCTGGCCGTGGATCGCGGGCGCGGTCGTGCTGGTCGGGCTGGGGCTCGTGCTGGCCCTGCGGTTGGGCAGGCCGAAGAGCTGACCGCTCGGCGGAGGCGGGTCGCTGCCGCGGCGGCCCGCCCCGTCGTCGGCACGAGCGCGGCGTGGCACGTTCGGCGGTACACCGGGAACCGGCGCGAACTAGAGTCGATCGGTGTCGCCGAACGGCGCCCGACCGGTCTTCAGCCGGAACGAACTCAGCGGTCGTTTTTCCGCAGTGCGAAAACGGGGGCCTGTCGCCGAACGGTCATTCGCGCTCGGTGAGCTGCTGGACGGTGGGCGCCGACAGCGCCTCCAACCGACCCAGCGCGCCCTTGCCGCGCCGCTCCAACTCGCGCCGGCCGATCCAGCCGTAGGAGTAGTGCCGGTAGGCCTGGCTCAGCAGCACCAGTTCGGCGAGGTGGTCGACCGCGCGCCGCTGGGCCTCCCCCGTCAGCTGGGGGACGAGGCGGACTTCGGTGTTCACCACCTCGTCGAGCACCCGAGCCGAGTGCACGGCCTTCCGCCCGCGCCACGTGAGCTTGCGCCGCATTCGCGCGGCGTTCCTGGTAATCACGTCCATCCGGGCCCCCCGTGCCGCAGACACTCACACTTACGCATTACTGGTGACCTAGCTCGTCACCAAGAATCACCGATGTGGCCCCTACACGTCGATGAACTTCGCCCGATCGTACGCATAAACCCACTCACTTGTACGGCTCCCATCGTGCCGCCGTGTCGCCCTCGCGCATCGAGCGCAACCGGCTCCGCAGCTGATCGCGCACTCCGGGATTGCTGCGCAGGATCGGCAGCACGCTGACCGTGATCTTCAGTTCGCGCAGGTCGCGCAGCACCTGGAAGCCGGACCACGCCGTCACGTCGAAGCCGTAGACCTCCGAGAGCCGGTGGTACCGCTCGGCGGGGGCACCCAGCCGGAGCATCCCCACCGCCATCGGCGTCAGGTCCCACTCCGGTTGCCCCACGCACAGCGAGTCCAGATCGCACAGCAGCGGACCGTCCGGACCCGAGATCAGGTTCCCCAGGTGCGCGTCCCCGTGCACCACCGACGGCGGCAACGGGAAGTCCAGCGCTTCCAGCCGGCCCTCGACGTCGTCGCAGCGCTGCTCCAGGAACGCCCGGTCCGCCGCGTCCAGGTCCTCCGCGTCGGCCAGCCGCCTGCGCACGTCGGGCATCGGCCGCCACTCGGGCAGCGTCGAGGGCAGCGGCAGGTCGTGCACCTGCCGCAGCAACCGGCCCAGATCGGCCCCGTCCGGAGCGGGGCCCGCCTCCGGGACCGCCTGCCACAACGTCGCCAGGTGCCCGCCGGTGCGCACCGGCTGCGGCACCCCCGGCAGCAGCCGCACCGCGGGGACCTCGTGCTCCGCCAGCAGCCGCCCGGCCTCCACCACGTTCACCGCGCGGTACGAGAACGAGGGCGCGAGCACGATCCGGACGATCACCGGGTGCTCCCGCAGCAGGAACACGCCGTTGTTGACGAACCGCACCAGCCGAGCGCCGCGGGAGTCCAAGCCCGCGGCCGCACAGATCTCGGCCAGTGCCAAAGCCAGTTTCGGCCGCGTGTAGCGGCCCTCCGCGGAGCGCGTCCGCGAAGTCATCGAGGTCCTGCCCGGTCGTGCCGGTGCAGCGCACCGGGGAAACCCGGCCGCCGGGACCGCGATCCGCGCTGTCCGCCTCGCACTCGACTCACGCCTCGCGGAAGCGGCGGATCTCTTCGGACAGGTCGCGGGCATCGGAGTTCATCCGGTGCCGCCCGGCCTCCAGCTCCAGCGGCTTGAGGCGGTCGGAGACGCGCGCCGACTTGACCTTCTCGCCGATCTGCAGCGCCGACCGCCCGACCTTGATGCCCTCCTGCAGGTCACCGGCCCGGATGTGGTTGGTGGCCTGCAAGCTGAGCCCGAAGACGTGGGTGCGCTGCATGTCCGCGCCGTACGCCTCGTTGCACTTGATCGTCTCGGCGACCGCGAGCGGCGCGTAGCGATCCGGGTCGAACACGGCCAGCGCGTCGTGCGCCGAGCCGATCATCCCGTGCAGGTCGTTCTCGTTGAAGAACCGCACCCAGTCCGGCGCCTCGGCCACGTTCGCCCTGGCGAACTCGTCCTTGGTGCGCCCGACCATCTTCTGCACCTGTTCGGGCTTGTTGAGCATCCCGTAGGCCCAGGCCTCGTTCGCGCACAGCACGGCCACCGTTAACGAGGAACCGGACTCCTGCGCGGCGATCTGCCCCAGCTGGAACAGCTTCAGCGCCTCGTTCGGCTCCTGGTAGTGCAGGTAGACGCGGCCCATCCGGTACAGCACGCTGGCCACGAGGCTGTCGTCGTCGGCCTGCTTGGCGAACTCCAGCGCCTTGCCGAAGTGGCCGCGCGCAGGGTCGAGCAGACCGGTGTCGAAGGAGGTCCAGCCGGCCAGGCTGTGCATGTCCGCCAACGACACGTAGAGCTTTCGCTTGACCTGATCGGACGCGTTCGCGTCGAGCAGTTGCTGCGCCCAGGAAAGCTGGGCGACCACGGCGTCGCGGCAGGTGCCGCCGCCGTAGCGATAGTCCAGGTCACGCAGCGCCTTGGTGGCCGCCTGGATCTGCTGCACGTCGGTCATGCCGATGCGCATCGGAGCAGGCGTCTGCACGTTGCTCGGCACCCAAGTGCTCTCCTCCGCCCCGAAGACCGCGGCACCCATGGTCACCGCCGCCGCGTGGGACAGGAACTTCCGACGCTTCACCGACTCGTCCTCCTCAGCCTGGGGGCCGCTGTTCGTCTTCGCGACCCTCATTGCCGTCGCCCCGTCGTAGGCGAGGCCCATGTACCCCCTCGGTATCCCGAGGCCGTCGGCGATTCGGGCCAGCACGTCATAAGCCATGACCTGGCGGCCCTTCAGGATCTCCGAGACCTCGGACTGCGACTGGCCCGTCGATGCCGCGATCTGGCGCTGCGAAACCCCGATCCGGCGCAGTTGCCGGTAGATCTCGCTGACGTTCCGCGCCGCCAACGCGTCCCGCATCTCACGGCCGTCCCAGACGTCTCGTGTAACGGGCGAGCCGTTCGAACCGATGGTGTTCATTTAGACCCCCTCACACTCTGCACGGGCGTCGGTCGCAGAGTAAGGGCACTTCGACAAGCCGGTGAAGTGCGTATCGGCAGAGGTGATCGGCAGGGGTGAAGTCCGCCGACCGTTCGTCGTCGCCGTTGAGCCGGTCATCGCCTACCGGCTACCGCCCGCGATCGACGCGTTCCAATCTAGTCATCGGTAGCAACCGAGTACGGAGAGGAACCCGATCGGCATGGGCGGCATCGAGGAGTCCGGATCCCGGACCGGCGTGGAGGTCACCGCGCAAGCGGCGGTGCCCGGCCAGGCCGGGCCGAAGCCGGAATCCGCCGACCGACGCCGGTGGTGGCGGGTGCTGTGTCGCGACGTCGTGCACGTCCGCCGCTACCTCACCGTGCTGGTCAACCGGGACAGGGTGGTTCTCGTCGGACCGCCCGGCCGCACCGTGGTGCTGTCGACCGATGGAGTCGGCGAGTTGAGCAACGCATTACGGCGGGCCGCTGATCAGGCGAGAGAGTGACGGTGAGGTTGCGGTGGACGAGATATTGGGTCAGGTGCTGCGCAACGCGGTGTGGGAGCGGCTCGACGTGCTGAGCGAGCTGGCGAACCGCGCGGACGCCCCGTCCCTGCTGTCCGTGGCGCGTTCCGAACTCCCCCGGCTCACCGAGGGATGGCGAACGCTGCTGGCCGCGCACGACACCGACGACAAGGGCAACTGCATCGAGTGCTCGTCCCGTTGGCGACCGCGGAGCGCACCGTGCTCCGTGTGGCGCTCGGCTTACGAGCACCTGGTCGCGGGCGCCCTCGCCCCCCGTCCCGCACGGCACCAGCGCCCGGCGCACGAGCTGCGCCCGGCCGCGCCGGTGCCGTAGACCGGCGGTCTCGTTCTCGTCCGGGTCAGCATCACTCCCTCCCCGAACCGGACGGGTCGAGAACCGCCCCGGTGGCCGGCGAACCGTCGCCGTGCACCCCCGACCACGGCAGTGGTCGCCGGCCACCACGAACTTCCAATTCCACAGTGGACGTGCGGCGGGTCCCGGCGAGCTCCGGAGACCGCCGCCGCGCGCAGTCTTCCGCGGGCCGGTGCTGTAGAACTCCCCTCCCCCGACCGGTATCGGTCCGCGGATTCCAACGACCTCGGTCCCCTTCTCCCCGAAGGGGGGCCGGGGTGGACGAGGGGTCCCGGTGCTCGTTTCCCCGGATGAGCACCGGGACCTTTCTTGTCACCAGGCCCGGCGGCCGATCACTTCCGCCGCAGCCGCGCGGTGGCGGCGAACTCCGGGTCCAGCCGCATGCCGCCGCCCGCACCGAGCCGGGTGTGCTCGGCGGGCACCACGAACCACGGTTGCCGCGGTCCGATCAGCGGCGAGTACACCGGCACGAATCCCCTGTCCTGCAACGAGACCGCGAAGTCGGCGCCGAGCTGCCCGCGGCGGTCCAGCGCGCCGGTGCCCTGCCACGGCAGCAGCCCGGACCCGCCGAGGTAGGTGAACCCGCAGCGCCCCGGCCGGGCCGCGCTCACCGTGAGCCGCACCCGGTTCGGGAACAGCAGCTCCTCGTAGCCGAGCTCTTCGTCCACCCGCATCGTCGCCAGGTAGCGCACCACGGTGTGCCAGGCGCGGCGCAGCACCTCCACCCTCGACCGCCGCAGCATCGGCGGCACCGCCGTGCCGTCGAGGTCGTAGACGTCGGCGTACACCGCCCGCGCCCACGCGACCCGCTCGATCCCGGCGGGCACCGACAGCGGAACCGAATACACCACCGACATCAGCATTTCGCGGAACATCTCGACCGACGGCGCCACCGCCGGATCGGCCCCCGCCGCCCGCTGATCCACTCGGGCTAGGGTGCGCAGCGGTCGCTCGGCGATGTCCAGCCCGCGCAACGCGTCGGTGAGCAGCCGCCGGTGCCGCGCCGCGCGCTCCGCCCGCTCGGCGGGCAGGTCCACGTCCAGCCGCCGGGCCGCGACCGCGTCCACCTCTTCGATGACCGCGGTCTCGCCGAGCCCGGCCAGATCGGCGTACTCGCGCAGGATCGAGCTGTAGGTCCCGGTGATCGACAGCGGCCGGGGCCGGAAGTGCCTGCCATCGGTGAGGATGCGGAACCGCAGGCCCGGTGGGTGCACGGCGGTCGCAGCGCGCTGCATCTCGCGCAGTCGCACCACACCGCCGAACTCGGCGAGGTCCGGCAGCGGTCCGGACGCCTTCAACCCGTTCAAGCACTGCTTGATGGGGAAGCCGAGCAGCACCACGTCGATCGGCCGGTCCTCGCGCAGGAACGGCTCGACGTCGCGGCGCAGGTGCTCGACCTGGTAGTTCGACCGGGCCCCCTTGAGGAACTGCTTGCGGCTGAGCACGTGGTGCAGGGCGTGCACGACGCGGTCGAGCCGCTCGGACTCGGGCACCGGCCCGGTGAGCCCGAACCGGTCGCGGGCGGCGCGGGCCAACCGGTCCGCGGCCCGGTCCGCGTCGGCGAGCACGGTGTGCGCGAGCTCCAGCGCCTCGTCGCGGTTCAGCCGCACCGCCCAGCGCCGCGCCGATCGGTTCGCGCGCAACGCGCCGATCTGCAGTTCCTCCAACGAATGCGCGTGCGAGAGCAGCCCCGGGCCCGACCCGCCGCTGCGCGGCCGCGGCTCGGTCTCGAAGGTGGCGATCGCCGGAGCGCGGTCCGGCACCGGCTGCCCCGGGCGTCGTTCGACGACGAGGCCCGGCACCTCGACCGCGATCGCCAGCGCGGCCGGGTACTCCTTGGTGAGCGCGATCCGGTTGGCGTGCATGTCGTCGAACACGGCGATCACGTCGAGCTCGCCGAATTCCCGCAGCCGCGCCACCTTCAGCTCCGGGATGGGCCGGGTCCGGTCGTCGGGCATGCACAGCAGCGGCGCGTCGGGGACTCCGGCCGCTTCGAGCACGGCCGCGGTGTGGTCGCGGACCCGTTCCCTCCTGCCGGTGCAGAACACGACCTGCCCGCCCGCGTCCCGCACGTCCCACACGAACCGGGCGAGCCCGGCGTTGACCTCGTCGGTGCGCAACCGGTTCCAGGGCCGGGCGAAGGCCCGGAAGAACTCGGCGTGCACCGCCCGCCAGTCCACCTCCGGGTACTTCTCGTGCAGGCCGGTGAGTTCGAGGAACGTGTGCCAGGTCGAGTCGGCGTAGGTCGGCAGCACCGGCAGCGAATCCGGGTCGGCGAGCTCCGGAATGCCGTTCGGCGCCCCGGCCCGGGGCCCGGATACCGCGCGGGTCGCTTCGACGGTGCGGCGCAGCGGGATGATCCCGCACAGGTCGAGGTCGATGACCACGGCCGGTTGCGGCAGCTCGCGGTTCCAACGGCGGCGCCGGGTCCGGTCCTGCACGGTGTCGAGCACGTGGCGCAGGATCGTGTGCTGGTCGGCGTCGACGTGGTGGACGTGGGGCCGCAGCTCGGTGCGGGCGAGCAGCCGGGCGGTGGGCCGGTCGAGGTGGCGCAGCTCCTCGGCGAGCACCCGGTCGATCGCGGCGCGCACCGAGTCGCCGCGGGGCGGCGAGTATCCGATCCGGCGGAAACCGTCGGCGAGGTCCGCGAACACCGCGAGCAGGGTGCGGGCGGCCTCGCGGGCGGTGTGCTCGTCGGGGGCGGGTGCGGCGGTGGCGGTGATGACGCGGCCGGTCGCCTCCAGCTCGGTGGACAGCTCGAAGGCGAGCGCGTCCGGTGCCGCGAACAGCGCGGTGCGCCGCACTTCCAACGCGTGCCGGAACGCCCGCAGCGGTGGTCGCACGAAGTGCTCCACGAAGAACCGGAGTTCGTGCTCCCGGTGCGCGAAGCGGTTGTCGATGACCAGCCGCAGCAGACCGGGCGCGCCGTCCGGTCCCGGAGCCAGCAGGGCGTCCGGGCGCACCGCGACGGTGCCACCGGGATGTTCCGGGTGCGGCGGGGCCGGCAGCGCGCCGGTACCGCGCGCGACCGCTCCGCCCGGAGCTCGCCGCGCGGACTCGGGCACCAGCGTGGCGCAGTGCATCCGCAGCAGCGGATCGTCGAGCACCGTCCGCGTCAGCGGGTCCTCGCCCGCCGCGGCGCCGGACCCGGCCGGGTCGGCGGCGCCGAGGGTGCCGGTGAGCCGCGCCAGCCAGCCGGGGTCGTAGCGTCGTCGCCTGCGCCGCAGCCGGACCAGCAGGCGGTAGAGCTCGGCCCAGGTCGGTTCGGCGCCGAGCGGCACTCCGCTGCCCGCGCCTTCGCCGACCAGCCGGAACGCGCCCGAGCGCCACCGCACCCGCAGGTCGTAGCCGCCGTCGCGCAGCAAGCGGTCCGCCTCCGGAACCGACAGCGGGGCCCACAGGTCCTGCGCGGGCCGGTCCGTCCACATCGGATCGGGTGGTACCTGGTCGAAGGTGGTCGAGGCCGGTCGGGTGACCGGCGTGCGCGCGGTCACCGGGCGGTCGGGCGAGGTGCCGGAACCTGGCCCGCGCGGCTGCCGGGCGGAGCGGGGTGGACGTGCGCGGCCGGTCTGGCGGTGGCGGGACGGGCGGCGGCGGGGCTCGGCACGAGCCGAATCCGTCCGGCGGCCCGTCCCGGCGCGAAGTCGCGGGGAGTTCGGATGCGGGGAGAACGAGGCGCGACGCCGCAGTAGCTCACGATCACCTTTCCGTCACAGCTCGAATCGATTCGCCTCACGCTAGATAGTGACTATGTGCGTCGGCAACGTGACCGAATGCATACGCCATGCAGTAACTCCGCCCCGATCGCAGTGACTTGGAACACTATGAGGGTGATCGGGGTGCGCAAGCCACCCCTTCCACCGAGCGGGACCGCCCCGCGCAGCGGCACCCCTTCGGTGGACACCGGGCCCGGCGAGTCCACTGCCTGCACCGACGCCGCGAGCGGCACACTGGAGCGGATCGACCGAGTGCGCCGTACCGTCGTCGGGCACCACCCCGATCCCCCACGACGCCCGGCACTCGGGCCGGAAGCCCGGTTCCCGCTCGGCTCCTCCGCCGTCCGCGAACCGGTGAACGACGAACATGATCTCGATGATTGAGATGATCTCGGACGCAACCGCCTGGGATGATCTCGCGGCGAGGCCGTCTCGGAAGCTCGGGACCG
Source organism: Saccharopolyspora gloriosae (assembly GCF_014203325.1). Classification (NCBI taxonomy): domain Bacteria; kingdom Bacillati; phylum Actinomycetota; class Actinomycetes; order Pseudonocardiales; family Pseudonocardiaceae; genus Saccharopolyspora; species Saccharopolyspora gloriosae. The sequence continues at coordinate 6,428,765 of NZ_JACHIV010000001.1, forward strand.
TCCGCGGCGGAGCACCGCCCCGGACGCTCCGCCGGCACGGCCCGCACGAGTGATCAAGGAGTCGCCTTGCCCGCCGAAGTCGCCCCCCTCCGCCGCAAGCCGGTCCAGCAGCGCAGCACCCAGCGCGTGGAGAAGATGCTGGAATCCTGCGCCCAGCTCATCGACGAACTCGGCTACGAAGGGGTCACCACCACCCTGATCGCCGAACGCGCCGGTGTCGCCGTCGGATCGCTGTACCAGTTCTTCCCCGACAAGCGAGCCGTCGTGCAGGAACTCACCCGGCGCAACCTGAACCGCTTCGTCGACGTCATCGGCGAACGCTTCGCCACCAGCGACCTCGCGAACTGGTGGGACGCCGTGGACACGGTGATCGACGTCTACATCACCATGCACCGCGACGTGCCCGCGTTCAGCAGGCTGCACTTCGGCGACGTGGTGGACCTGCGGCTGCTCGACGAGAGCAAGGACAACAACGCCGTGATCGCCGAGAAGCTCATCGCGCTGCTCAGCGAGCGGTTCACGCTGGACGAGCAGCACCTGCTGCTGCCGCTGTCGGTGGCCGTGGAAGCCGCCGACGCGGTGCTGAACCTGGCGTTCCGGCGCGATCCCTCGGGCGACTCCGAACTCGTCGCCGAGACCAAGGAGCTCGTGCGCGGCTACCTGGCGAACCGGATGCCGGATCAACCGAACGACTTGGCTTCGCCCCGGTAGGTCGGCACCGTGGCGACCACCTGATCGCCCTCGACCAGGTGGTAGTGGTCGAACCGCTCGGCGAGCTCGCCCGCCTTGGCGTGGCGCAGCCACACCCGGTCGCCGAGCCGCAGGTCGCGCGCGGCAGCGCCGGACACCGGGGTCTGCACCTCGCCGGCGCCTTCGGCCGCGGTCAACCGCAGCCCGCGCGGCAGGTGCACGCCCGGCGCTCGACTGGGCCCGGTGGGGCCGGAGGCGATGTAGCCGCCGCTGAACAGCGTCGCGAACGAACCGCCGGGACGGCGCACCACCGGCAGCGCGTAGAGCACGGCGGGCCGCGGCCGGAACGCCCGGTACGCGTCGAACAAGGTGGGGCCGATGAGTCCGGAGCCCGCGGCGATCTCGGTGACGCTACCGTCGGCGCCGGTGCTCTCGATGCTGCCGGTGCCGCCGCCGTTGACGAACTCCAGCGGCGCCACCGCGCGCACCGCGGCCACCGCCTCCGCGCGGCGCTCGGCCAGCTCGGCCGCCGACCGGCGCTGCATCCAGCGCAGCACCGCGGCCAGCAGCGGCTTGCCGGGCGGGGCGTCGCCGAGGCCCGCGATCTGCCCTTCGTAGGCCATGATCCCGACCAGCCGGAACCCGTCGCGGCCCACGATCCGCTCGGCGAACCGGCGGGCCTGGGCCGGGGTGTGCACGGGTGAGCGGCGCGGGCCGACGTGCGCGAGCCCGCCCGGCACCGGATGCCAGGCCGCGTCCAGCTCCAGGCAGACCCGCAGCGGTTCGCGGTCCGGGCCGACGACGGCGTCGATGTGGTCCAGGTGCGCCGCGGAGTCGACCAGGATCGTGATGGCGGCGGCAGCGGCCGGGTCGGCGGCGAGTTCGCGCAGGCCGCGCCGGTCGATCGTCGGGTAGGCGACGAGGATGTCGTCGGACGCGCCTTCGCGGTGCAGCCAGAGCGCCTCCGGCAGGCTGTAGGCCATCAGCCCGGCGAAGCCCGGCGTGTCCAAAGTGCGGCGGAGCAGTTCCCGGCAGCGCACGGACTTGGAGGCCACCCGGATCGGGGTGCCCGCGGCGCGGCGGCTCAGGTCGGCGGCGTTGTGGCGGAACGCTTCGAGGTCGACCACGGCGAACGGCGGGTCGAGATCGCGGGTCGCCCGGTCCAGGCGGTCGCGTTCGGCGCTGTCGGACGCCGCGGGCTCGGGCAACGGGTCTCCTGCGGAGGGCGCGGGTGTGGGGGGCACTCACCCACGGTAGGCGGAGCGGGGTTGTTATGTGAATCTCATTCACATACTTTCTTGCGGCACCGCCCCGAACCGGACCGCCCGGCCACCGCCGGACGACGCACCCGGCCCGGCCACGCGCCTCAGGAGGTCTGTGATCATGCCGCGACCAGGCTGGACGAACTGGGCGGGAACCGTCGCCCGCACCCCCGCGGGCACCGCGCGCCCTCGCGACCCGGCCGAGGCCGCCATCCAGCTGCGCGCCGCCGCCCGCGGTGGCCGCACCGTGCGACCGCTCGGCAGCGGGCACTCGTTCACCGGCGTCGGCGCCCCCGCCGACGGCGCGCTGGCCCTGGACCTGGCGCACTGGTCCGGCATCGAACGCGTCGACCCGCCCTGCGTCACGGTCCGCGCGGGCACCCCGCTGCACCGGCTCAACCGGGAGCTCGGCGAACTCGGGCTCGCGCTGCCCAACCTCGGCGACATCGACCGGCAGACCGTGGCAGGCGCGATCTCCACCGGCACCCACGGCACCGGCGCCGAGCTCGGCGGGCTCGCCACCCAGGTCACCGAGCTGGAGCTGCTGCTCGCGGACGGCACCACGCGGCGCTGCTCGGAAACCCACGACAAGCAGCTGTTCGACGCGGCCCGCGTGAGCCTCGGCGCGCTCGGCGTGCTGACCCGCGTGACCCTGCGCTGCGTGCCCGCGTTCCACCTCGTCGCCGACGAACGGCCGGAACCGCTCGACGACGTGCTGGCGCGGTTCGACGAGCTCGCCGACGGCAACGACCACTTCGAGTTCTACTGGTTCCCGCACAGCACCCGGACCCTGGTCAAGCGCAACAACCGGCTGCCCGCCGGGCAGGAACCGAGCCCGCTGAGCCCGCTGCGGGAGTTCTTCGAGTACGAGCTGATGGAGAACCGGGCGTTCGGCGCGCTGTGCCGCCTCGGCCGCGCCCGGCCCGAACTGGTCCGCCCGCTCAACCGGTTCTGTGCGGCGACCTGGTCCGCCCGGCACTACAGCGACCTGGGCCACCGGGTGTTCGTCACCCGGCGACGGGTGCGGTTCGCGGAGTCCGAGTACGCGGTGCCGCGCGCCGAGCTGCCCGCCGTGCTCGCGGAACTGCGGGCGGCGGCCGAGCGGCTGGCCGACCCGGTGATGTTCCCGGTGGAGGTCCGGGTCGCCGCCGCCGACGACATCTGGCTGTCCACGGCGCACCGGCGCGCGTCCGCGTACATCGCGGTGCACCAGTTCACCGGGATGCCGCACCGCGCCTGGTTCGACGCCTTCTCGTCCATAGTGGACTCCGTCGGCGGCAGGCCGCACTGGGGCAAGATGCACCGGCTCACCGCCGACGAACTGCGCGAGCGCTACCCGCGATTCGACGACTTCCGCGCCATGCGGGCGGAACTCGACCCCGGCGGCCTGTTCGCCAACCCGTACCTGGACCGGGTCCTCGGGCCCGTGTGAGCGTCAGGCGACCGCCGCGCCGACCGCCTCGACGACCGGCGTCGGCCCGTTGATCAAGGTGAGGGTGCGGCCCGCGGACTTCGGCTCGTCGAGCAGCGCCACCAGCACCGCGGCGACGTCGGCGCGGGTGATCTCGTCCCGGCGGGTCTGCTCGGCCAGTTCGACCCGGCCCGTCGGCCGGTCATCGGTGAGGACGCCGGGGCGCAGGATCGTCCACTCCAGGTCCCGGCCGCGCAGGTCCACTTCGGCGGCCCGCTTGGCGTCGAGGTACGCGCCGAACACCTCGCCCACGTCCGGCGGGTTCGGCGCGTCCAGGCCGATCGCGCTCACCTGCAGGAAGCGCCGCACCCCTGCCCGCTGCGCGGCGTCGGCGAGCAGCACCGAACCCGCGCGGTCCACGGTGTCCTTGCGCGCCACGCCGCTGCCGGGACCCGCGCCCGCGGCGAACACCACGGCGTCGGCACCGGACAAGTGCTCGGCCACCCCGGCGGGGTCGGCGGATTCCAGGTCCAGCACCACCGGTTCCGCGCCGTCCGCGCGCAGGTCGTCGGCGTGCTCCGGATCGCGGATCAACCCGACCGCGGTGTCCCCGCGCTCGGCGAGCAACCGCCCGAGATGGCGCGCGATCTTCCCATGTCCTCCGGCTACCACGACTCGCATGAACCCACCCTAGGCCCGGTGGCCGCCTGAACGCTCCCACCAGGCGGCCACCGAGCCGGCTCCCGCCGCGGCCGACCGCGTCGGCGCCGCGACCGCGCTGCCGGGATCGGCTTCGCGGCGGGCTCGCCGGGGTCGGTTGCGCGACGGGCTAGCCGGGTCAGCTCCGCGACGGGGCGGGCGCTTCCGCCGCGAGCAACTGCTGGTAGACGACCTCGTTCACCCAGCGGGACACCGCGGTGTGCTCGATCGGCGGCGCGTCCGCGAAGGAACGGCCTTCGAGCTCCACCTGCACGTCGTCCGCCTCCGCGCTGAGCACCGCGACGCCGAACTGCCGCGCCCGGATCAGGCAGGTGGACATGAAGTCCTTCGCGAGCGTGACGCTCTTCGGCACGATGATCGCGGTGCTGGTGAACCGGGCGAACGGCACCGCCGCGGTCAGCGCGGTCCGCCAGTGCCGGGCGGGAGCGAGCATGCCGACGAGGTGCGCGCTCGGCGGCGGCACCCGCCCGTCCATCTCGGGCCACACCCACGTGGAGATCTCAGCGCGGTCCAGCACCGGCTCGCTGCCGAAGCACAGCCGCTCGGCGTGCGCGTCCGGGACGAGCTCCGCCACCGGCACCACGTGCCTGCCGAGCATCTTGACCGGCGGCAGCACGGTTCCCGACCAGCCGAGGGCGTCCGCCGACAGCGCGGTGAGCCTGCCGATGGAGGCCGGTAAATCGAGCGGAGATCGTGCGTGGGTAGAGCTGATCCGGACCTCGTTGTCGACCGTGGCACGTCCCGGCATTCCGGTCACGGCTCCCCGCCTCCCTCGATGCACTGGCTGCAACAAAAAGCGCTCAACGCCCGGCATTCGTTCTTCCCAGGCAGTCCGACTAAAACAGGTCGGGAGCGATTCCTCTGCGCTGACGCGGTGGTCCTGCGACCGGCGGCGGCGAGCGGTCGGTGACCGGTCGGTGAGCGGTTGGACGACTTCAGCCCGGCGGTGCGGCCAATCAGGTGACGCTCAGAAGGGGATGGTTCCGGGGTTCGCGAGCGCGGCTCATCCCGCGTCGGATCGCGCGAGATCGTGCTCGGCCAACCGCCTGCGGATCGCCTCCGCCGCCGGCAGCAACGGCTTGACCAGCTTGGAATGCTCCGCCCGGACGCTGCGGGCGACCAGGCCGAGCGCCGCGACGACCGTTCCGGTGCCGTCCCGCACCGGAACCGCCACGGAACAATTACCGAGCGTCATCTCTTCGGACGTTCGCGCGAACCCCCGGCTGCGCACCGCCTGCAATTCGCGGGCCAGCCTGCCGGGTTCGGTGATCGTGTAGGGCGTGTGCCGGGACAGCCCGCGCTCGCAGTACTCCTGCACGACCTGCGCCGGGGCGTGCGCGAGCAGCACCCGGCCCACTCCGGTCGGATGCAGCGGCAACCGGCCACCCGTTCGGGAAACGATCGGTACCGAACGAGGGACGGTCAGCTTCTCCACGTACACGGCATCCCAGTGATCCCGCACCGCAAGATGCACGTTCTCCCGCGTGTTCTCGCACAACTCCTGCATGAACGGCAGCGCCGCCTCCCGCAGCGCCGTGTGCGCCGGGGCGAGCAGCCCGATCTCCCACAACCGCAGGCCGATCGCGTAGCGCCCGTCGTCGTCGCGGTGCAGCGCTCCCCACGCCTCCAGCTCGCCCACGAGGCGGTGCGCGGTCGCCAGCGGAATCGCGGCGCGGCGCGCGATCGCGGTCAGCGTGAGCCTCGTGTGGTCGACGTCGAACGCGGTGAGCACGCTCAACGCCCGCCCCGTCACCGATCGCCCGGAATCCCGGCTGTTGCCCGCCATCACGACCTCCCGGCCGGCTGCCCCTGCGGCCTACCCGGGACCGCACCGTCCGGGCCCAGCCCAGCACAGTCCCGCTCCCCCGCCAAGGGCCGAGCGCCGGAGCGGCCCCGCGGGCACCGGTCTCCGATCCGCGTCGGGCGGCGCCCGCCGTTCCCCGGCCGCTACCGGGACCACGTCGAACGGTCGGCGAGCAGCAGGGCGTTCACCTCCGCCGCGCGTTCCACGTTGGCGAGGTGCGCTGCGTGGTCGACGACCTCCAGCCGGGCGTTGCCGCCGATGCCGTCAGCGATGGCGGCGCCGTGCTCCGGCGGGGTGGCCGGGTCCTCCGCCCCGGAGATCACCAGCGTCGGCGCGCTGATCGACGACAGCGCCCCGCGCAGGTCCGCGTGCGCGAGGACCTCGCAGCACCAGGCGTAGGCCTCGTCGTCGGTGCCCGCGATCATCGCCGCGTAGCTCGCGACCTCCTCCGCGTGGCGCTCCCGGAAGTACGGGGTGAACCAGCGCTCGACGGTCGGCGCCACCAGTTCGTTCGTGCCGTTCTCCCGGGCCGCCCGCGCCCGGTCGAGCTCCGCGTCCCGCCGGTCCAGCCAGGCCGAGGTGCCGCACACGGTCAGCGCGTCGATCCGCTCCGGGGCGTGCGCGCCGAGCCACAACCCGATCACGCCGCCCAGCGAGGCTCCCGCGAACGAGGCCGACGACACCTCCAGGTGGTCCAGCAGCGCCAGCACGTCGCCCGCCAGGTCCTGCACCGAGTACGGCCCCGGCAGCACCGGCGATCCGCCGTGGCCGCGCTGGTCGTAGCGCACGACCAGGTAGTGCTCGGTGAGCGCCGCCAGCTGCGGCCGCCACATCTCGGCCGTGCCGCCGAGCGCGTTCGACAGCACGAGCACCGGCGCGTCCCGGTCACCGTCCACCAGCCGGTTCAGGCCCAGTTCCTCCCAGGTGGTCACGAGGCCCCTCCTTCCGCCGCCGCGGGGCTCGGGGTTCCCCGCTCCGGGCGGATCCACGCCGCCGATCACTATCCGAGACGGGCCGGTTCACTCCACCGATACCTATTGATCCTTCAACGTCCCGATTAGCGTGGCCCGCACCGCGAGCGGCAGGGGAGGCACGATGCGGGAAACGGTGTATTGGCTGGTAGGACCAGGTGCGAAGGTCCGGCACGCGGTGGAGTTCGCCCCCGGCACCTTCCCCGGCGGGCAGCTGCTGCCGACCGTCTGCCACCGCTGGATCAAGGTGCCGTTCGCCGGCCGCGGCGCGGCCATCGACGCGATCACCGACCGCTGCCACGACTGCACCGACTCGGTCCGCCCCCACCAGCCCTGCGAAGTCACCTGGAACGCGTGACGCGGACGGCGACCTGTCAGCAACGCCACACCACTCCGGCTCGGTCACCGACCTGCGGTGCAGGAGGCCCCGGTGCGGGCTTTCGTCCCAGTCGACGCCGCCGATCGGCCCAGCTCGACGATCGGCCGTCTCCCGGGCCGCGGCGCGCCACGCCCGGCCGCGCGAACTTCGCTCTCCGCGAACCATGACGAGCCCCACCGCGAAGATCGGACATTCGCCGCGAACCGGCGTTCCACCGCCCGAGCGAGCGGCGATGCCCCGGACATGACGAAGGGCCCCACCGGATTCCGGTGGGGCCCTTCGGGAGTGGGCGAGGAGGGAGTTGAACCCTCACGTCCTTACGGACACACGGACCTGAACCGTGCGCGTCTGCCATTCCGCCACTCGCCCGTGGCTGATCAAAGCGTATCTTGCCCTGCTCCGACCGTCTGCACCGGGGGTCCGTTCCACCTGGCTGGTGTTCCGCGCCCCGTCGTGCTGGCTGGGAAAGATTAGCACCCGCCGACAGGCCTCCCGCGGCGGGGGTGGCACGAGTTGGGAACTGGTCGGTGTCCCGCCCCGTCGGCCCAGATACGATGGGCGTCGGAGTCGTACGCGTGGAGGGGATCGTCGTGGGCCTCGTGCAGCGCTTCGAGCGCAAGCTCGAAGGCATGGTCGGCAATGGCTTCGCGCGTGTGTTCGGCGGGAAGGTGGTTCCGCAAGAGGTCGCGCAGGACTTGCAGCGTGAGGCTGAAGTCCAGCTGCGCGAGCTCGCGGGGGGCCGGCTACTGGCGTGCAACCACTACGTTGTGCTCCTGAGCCCGTCCGATCACGAGCGGCTCACAGGTGATGAGGCCCGGGTGACCGACCTCCTCACCGACTGCGTTCAGGAGCACCTCACCGAGCAGGGGTGGGACACATATGGTGACGTCGTAGTCTCCCTGGAGCGCTCTGAGACGCTGCACACGGGACAGTTTCGTATCAAGTCGTCCGTCGACCCCGACATCAACCGACGGACGGCAACACCTCGTACCGCAGGAGACCGACCCATGAGCCAGCCACCGGGCCACTATCCCCAGGGAGATCCGTACGGCCAGCAGCAAGGGCAGTACGGCTACGACCAGGGCTACGGCCAAGGCCAGTACGGGCAGGACCCCAACTACGGCTACGGCCAGCAGCCCGGTTACGACCAGGGTTACGGCCAGCAGCAGCCGGGCTACGGCCAGCAGCCGCCGCAGCCGGGCTACGACCAGGGCTACGGCCAGCAGCCGGGTTACGGCCAGCAGCCCGGTTACGACCAGGGTTACGGCCAGCCGCCGCAGCCCGGTTACGACCAGGGCTACGGCCAGCCGCCGCAGCCGGGTTACGGCCAGCCGCAGCAGCCCGGTGGGGGCTACCCGCCGAGCACGCCCGGCGGCTTCCCGCAGCAGCCCGGCTACGACCAGGGCTACGGCCAGCCGCAGGGTTACGACCCCGGTTACGGCCAGCAGCCCGGTTACGACCAGGGCCAGGGCTATGGCCAGCAGCAGCCCGGTTTCGACCAGGGCTATGCTCAGCCGCCGCAGCCGGGATTCGATCAGGGCTTCGGTCAGCCCGGCGGGGCCTACCCGCCGAGCGCTCCGGGCGGATATCCGGACGCACGCCAGCAGACGGCGATGCTCCAGCTCGACGACGGGTCCAACCGGTCGTACACGCTGCAGCACGGTTCGAACGTGATCGGTCGCGGTCAGGAAGGCCAGTTCCGGCTTCCCGACACCGGTGTGTCCCGCAAGCACATCGAGATCACCTGGGACGGCATGTCGGCGATGCTGGCGGATCTCGGTTCGACGAACGGCACCACGGTCAACGGCACTCCGGTGCAGACTTGGCAGCTGGCGGATGGCGACGTGATCCGTGTCGGCCATTCGTCGTTGGTGTTCCGCAGCCAGGGCTGAGCCCCGGCTCACAAGACGGAGTAGGAGCGTTCACAACAAGTGCCAGAGCTGGTGATTCAGCTGACCAGAGCAGGGTTCCTCGCCCTGCTCTGGTTGTTCGTGCTGGCCGCGCTTCGCGTGGTTCGTTCCGATCTGTATTCCGCCTCCGGCATGCGGGTGTCGATGCCGGGGGCGGGTAAGACGTCGAGCAAGCAGGCCCGCGGCAAGAGCAAGGCGCCACGCCAGATGGTCGTGACGCACGGTCCCCTCGCGGGCACCCGCATTTCGCTCGAAGGTCGGCCGATCATGATCGGCCGAGCCGACGACTCCACGTTGGTGCTGGACGACGACTTCGCGTCGACCCGGCACGCACGGTTGTCGCTCCGCGGCACCGACTGGTACGTGGAGGATCTAGGCTCCACTAACGGCACATACCTCGATCGGGCGAAGGTCACGGGAGCCACCAAGGTCCCGCTCGGCGTTCCGATCAAAATCGGCAAGACGGTGATCGAGCTGCGCTCATGACCCTCGTCCTTCACTACGCTGCCCGCAGCGACCGCGGCCTGGTGCGCTCGAACAACCAGGACTCGGTCTACGCCGGCCCACGACTTCTCGCCCTCGCGGACGGCATGGGAGGCCATGCCGCCGGTGAGGTCGCCAGCAAGGTCGTCATCGCGGCGCTGGCGCCGCTCGACGACGACGAACCCGGTGACGACCTGCTCGGGCACCTGCGTCAAGCAGTGCTGTCCGGAAACGGTGCGATCTCCGAGCTCGTATCCCAGGACCCCGACCTCGACGGTATGGGGACGACGCTGACCGCGGTCTTGTTCGCGGGCAGCAAGCTGGGGCTGGTGCACATCGGTGACTCGCGCGCCTACATGGTCCGCGACGGCGAGCTTTCCCAGATAACCCACGACGACACCTTCGTCCAATCGCTGATCGACGAAGGTCGGATCACCGAGGAGGAGGCCGCCAACCATCCGCAGCGCTCACTGCTGCTGAAGGCGTTGACCGGCCATGAGGTCGAGCCCAGCCTCGCGGTGCGCGAGGCGCGGGCGGGCGACCGCTACCTGCTCTGCTCCGACGGCCTGACGGGCCCGGTCAGCGAGGAGACGATGGCCGACGCGCTGCGGATCCCCGATCCGCAGGCCTGCGCCGACCGCATGATCGAGATGGCGTTGCGCGGCGGTGGGCCGGACAACGTCACCGTGATCATCGCGGACGTCGTGGACGTCGAATTCGGCGAGGACGCTCCGATCGTCGGGGGCGCCGCGGGAAACGGAGAGGAGGACCCGCAGCCCGACTCTTCGGCGGCCCGCGCGAGCGCGGCCACCATGCCGAAGCCTCAACAGCAGCGGTACGACACAGCCCCCCCTCCTGACCGGGGCACGCACCGGCGAGGCTGGCTGCGTGCACTCTTCGTCCTAGCCGGTGTGCTCATCGTGCTCGTGGGAGCGGGCTTGGTGGGCCGCTGGTGGCTGCTCCAGCAGTACTACATCGGGGTCAACGACGCCGATGACGTCGTGATCTTCCAAGGCCTCCAGGGCAGCGTCGTCGGTGTGTCGCTGCGCTGGCAGGTCGAGGACTCCTGCCCGCAGGGATCCGCACCGGACTGCCAGCCGATCGGCATCAACGATCTGCAGGAGGCCCGGCGGACCGATGTGCGCAGCGGGATCACCGACGTCAACGGGCTGGACTCCGCGCGCGACGCGATGCGGCGGCTGCGGATGACCGCGCTGCTGCCGCAGTGCGAAGAGCCGGAGCCGACCCCGCCGGCGAACACTCCCCCGCACGACCAGAACCCGCCGGCGAACACGCCGCCGCCGGGGCAGACCTCGGTTCCGGGTGAACCGCCCGCACCGGGCGCTCCCCCGTCGCCGACCGACACTCCGCTCGCGTCGGCGGAGCAGACACCCGGTGTCACTTGCCGGACGGTGAGCTGATGTCGCTGCCGGGTACCTCCGAAGGCACCGGTTCGAGCGCCGTTTCGCAGGTGAACACGCGCCGCGGAACCGAACTGGTGCTGCTGGTGATCTCCGCCGTGATCGTGACCTTCGCGATCATGCTGGTGGAGATCAGCCAGGAGAACACGATCACGCGCCAGCTGTTCTACTACGGCGCCGCCTACCTGGCGCTGTTCGGCGCGGCGCACTTCGCGGTGCGCAAGTGGGCTCCGTACGCCGACCCGTTGATCTTGCCCCTGGTGGCGCTGCTCAACGGGCTCGGACTGGTGATGATCCACCGGATCGACATCGCCAAGGACACCGAGTACGCGGTGCGGCAGATCGCCTGGCTGGCGCTGAGCCTGGTGCTGTTCGCGCTGGTCCTGGCGTTCATCAAGGACCACCGCACGCTGGCGAAGTACAGCTTCACCTGCGGGTTCGTCGGGCTGGTGCTGCTGGCGCTGCCGGGCCTGCTGCCGAGTGCGATCTCCGAGGTCAACGGCGCGAAGCTGTGGATCAAGTTCGGGCCGCTGGGGCAGGTCCAGCCCAGCGAGTTCGCCAAGATCCTGCTGATGATCTTCTTCGCGTCGTTCCTGGTGTCCAAGCGCGAGCTGTTCACCACCGCGGGCCGCAAGTTCCTCAACGTGGAGCTGCCGCGACCGCGGGACCTGATGCCGATGCTGGTGGCCTGGGTCGCCGCGATCGGCATCGGCGTGCTGGAGAAGGACCTGGGCACGTCGCTGCTGTTCTTCGGCATCGTGCTGGTGATGCTCTACATCGCCACCGAGCGCGCGATCTGGGTGGTGCTCGGGCTGTCCCTGTTCGCGCTGGGCGCCTTCCTGGCGTTCCAGACCGTGACCCGCGTGCAGTCGCGGGTGAACGTGTGGCTGGACCCGCTGCACCACGAGGACGGCTACCAGCTCAAGCAGGCGCTGTACGGGCTGGGCAGCGGCGGGATCGGCGGATCCGGCCTGGGCAACGGCAGTCCCGAGACGGTGCCGTTCTCCAACAGCGACTTCATCATCACTTCGATGGGTGAAGAGCTCGGGCTGATCGGCCTGATCGCGATCTTCATGATGTACCTGCTGCTGATGATGCGCGGCCTGCGCAGCGCGCTCGCGGTGCGGGACTCCTTCGGCAAGCTGTTCGGCGGCGGGCTCTCGTTCACCATCGCGCTGCAGCTGTTCGTGGTCGCGGGCGGTGTCACCGGCCTGATCCCGCTGACGGGTCTGACCGCGCCGTTCCTCGCCTACGGCGGTTCGTCGCTGCTGGCCAACTACATCCTGATCGCGATGCTGCTGCGCATCTCCGACGCGGCCCGCAGGCCGCAGACGCCGGCGAAGCCGAAACCGCAGCAGGCCCCGATCGCCGAAGCACACACCGAATTGGTGGAACGTCCCCGATGAACAAGCCGCTACGACGAGTCGCCCTGGCCATGATGGCCATGGTGCTGTTGCTGATGGCCAACGTGACCTACGTGCAGGTCATCCAGGCGGATGACCTGCGCAACGGTCCCGGCAACGGCCGCACGCAGCGCGCCGAGTACGCCAAGCAGCGCGGTCAGATCATCGCGGGCGGGCAGTCGCTGGCGAACTCGGTGGAGACCGGCGACGAGCTGAAGTTCCAGCGGACCTATCCGAACGGGCCGCTGTACGCCCCCGTCACCGGGTTCGACTCGCCGACCTACGGCGCCAACGGCATCGAGCGGGCGATGGACACCATCCTCAACGGCTCCGACGACAGCCTCGCCTTCAACCGGCTCTCGGACATGATCACCGGCCGGGCACCGGCGGGCGGCGACGTGGAGCTGACGATCAACCCGGCCATGCAGAAGGTCGCCTACGACGAGCTGACCGCGAAGGGCTTCCAGGGGTCCGTGGTCGCCCTGAATCCGAAGACCGGCGAGATCCTGAGCATGGTCAACTCGCCGTCGTACGACCCGAACCCGCTGGCCTCGCACGACAACAACGCCGCGGCCGAGAGCTGGCAGCAGATGGAGAACGCCGAGGGGTCGCCGATGAGCAACCGCTCGGTCTCCGAGATCTACCCGCCCGGCTCGACCTTCAAGCTCATCACCACGGCTGCCGCGCTCGACAGCGGCTACCAGCCGAACAGCCAGGTCACCGACGCGGCCTCGATCACGCTGCCGAACACGAGCACGCCGCTGCCGAACTACGGCGGCAAGACGTGCAAGGGCAGCACCCTCACCGAGGCGCTCGCGCACTCCTGCAACACCGCCTTCGCCGAGATCGCGGGCAAGGTCGGCGCGGACAAGATGCGCGAGACGGCCGCGAAGTTCGGCTTCAGCACCGACCTGCAGATCCCGATGACGGTCGCGAAGTCCGACCTCGGCCCGATGTCCGACCAGGCCTCGCTGTACCAGAGCGGCATCGGCCAGCGCGACGTCCGCGTCACCCCGATGCAGAACGCGATGATGGCCGCCGCGATCGCCAACGACGGCAAGCTGATGAAGCCGCAGCTGGTCAAGAGCACGCGGGCCCCCGACATGGAGGTCATCGACGAGCTCAAGCCGGAAGAGATGAGCCAGGCCGTCTCCGCGAACGCGGCCAACCAGATCAGCGAGATGATGTTGAAGTCGGAGCAGAACACCAAGGGCTCCGGCAAGATCTCGGGAATCGACATCGCCTCCAAGACCGGCACCGCCCAGCACGGCGACGCGGCCGACAAGCCGCACGGCTGGTACGTCGCGTTCGCGCCCGCCGAGGACCCGAAGATCGCGGTCGCCGTCATCGTCGAGAACGGCGGCGACGAGGGCGCAGAGGCCACCGGCGGCTCCATCTCGGCCCCCATCGGCCGCGAGGTCATCCGGGCGGGTCTCCAGGGAGGTGGCTGATCCGTGCTGACCTCCGGCCAGTTGCTCGCCGACCGGTACCGGCTGGGTCGGCGCATCGCCGTGGGCGGAATGGGCGAGGTGTGGGAGGCCGTCGACGTCCGGCTGGACCGGACGGTCGCGGTGAAGGTGCTCAAGCCGGAACTGTGCGGTGACGCGGAGTTCCTGCACCGCTTCCGCACCGAGGCCCGCACCACCGCCTCGTTGAACCATCCCGGCATCGCCGCCGTGCACGACTACGGCGAGACCGCCGCCATCCCGGACGGCCCCGAGGACACGGCCTACCTGGTCATGGAACTGGTCGAAGGCGAGCCGCTGGCGGCCGTGCTGGCCCGCGAGGGCCGGATCGCCGTCGAGCACACCCTGGACATGCTGGAGCAGGCGGGCAACGCGCTGCAGGCCGCGCACGAACGCGGCCTGGTGCACCGCGACGTCAAACCCGGCAACATCCTGATCACCCCGACCGGGACGGTGAAGCTCACCGACTTCGGCATCGCCAAGGCGGCGGACGCGGCACCCGTGACCCGCTCCGGCATGGTGATGGGCACCGCGCACTACATCGCGCCGGAACAGGCGCTGGGCAGCGAAGCGAGCCCGTCCAGCGACGTGTACTCGCTGGCAGTGGTGGGTTACGAATGTCTCAAGGGGCATCGTCCGTTCCTGTCCGACAACGCGGTTACCGTCGCGATGATGCACATCCGCGAAGTGGCGCCGCCCCTTCCGCCGGACGTGCCGCCGGGCGCTCGCGCACTGGTCGAGGCGACGCTCGTGAAGGATCCGCGCAGGCGCTACGGGACCGGCGGCGAGTTCGCGAAGGCGGTCGCCGCGGTCCGCGCGGGATTACCGCTCCCGACGCCGGCGACGATGGTGGTCCACCAGCAACCGGCACCGAGGAATGTGGGGGCACCCGCGGGCGGCGTGCCCCCGCTGCATGTCGGGCCGCCGTCCCCGCCGCCGCAGCCCCCGCAGGCGGGGCCGATGGGCAACACCTACCCGCCGGGAGTGATCCCGCCGCAGGGCAGGATGCCGCAGCAGCACCCGCACCAGTCAGGACCGCCCACCTCGGGCATCCCGGTTCCCGCGCCGTACCCGGCCGCCCCCGCGGGCAGGCCCCGGGTCTGGCTGTGGGTCGTGCTCGCGCTGGTGGGCCTGGTGGTGCTCGTGGTGCTCGGGGTCGTCGTGTGGGCCTTGTCGCCCACGCCGGGGCCGGGTGCCACGGGGTCGGTGCTGCTCGGCATCGGCTTCGCGGGGTGGCGGCGGCGCCCGCTGCTCGGCGGACGGCGTCCGGGCGATGCGCCGACGGGAGTACCGGCAGACGCCGCAACCGGTTCTGCGACTATGGGAGTCACTCGCGTGGACCTGTGGCGGTGCGCCGGGAAGCTGACGCTTCTGGATTCTTCGGAACAGATCCGACAGACTGCGCTACGGCGATTCGAACAGGATTGCGCGCGCCACGACGGAGCCGCGTCCCGACGGTCGCAACGGCACCGGCCCACGCACTGCCGGGGCGCTGGTCCCGGTAGCGCGCGGATCGGTGCCGAGACGCGTGCCGTGGCGGCGGGAACCGGGACCGGCGGTTCCGGTGCACCGGAACCGGGAACACACCACGCAGGTCGTCGCCACCGCACGGCGGCGATCGGCAGCACACTGCGGGTCGGCATGATGGGACGATCATTGACGAGGATCGGGACGACGCATCGATGAGCTCACCGCGACTTCTCAACAACCGCTACGAAATCGGGGACACGCTCGGTTATGGCGGTATGTCGGAGGTGCACGGCGGCCGGGACATCCGGCTGGGGCGCGACGTGGCGGTCAAGGTACTGCGTGCCGACCTCGCCCGTGATCCGACGTTCCAGCTGCGGTTCCGCCGCGAGGCGCAGAACGCCGCCGCGCTGAACCACCCGGCGATCGTCGCCGTCTACGACACCGGCGAGACGGACACCGAAGACGACCAGCTCCCGTACATCGTCATGGAGTACGTGGACGGCCGGACGCTGCGCGACATCGTCAAGTCCGAGGGTCCGCTGCCGCCGCGCCGCGCGATGGAGGTCATGGCGGACGCGTCGGCGGCGCTGGACTTCAGCCACCGGCACGGCATCGTGCACCGCGACGTGAAGCCCGCCAACATCATGATCACCCGCTCCGGCGCGGTGAAGGTGATGGACTTCGGCATCGCGCGGGCGCTCGCCGACGGCCAGGCCGCGGTCACCCAGACCGCCGCGGTGATCGGCACCGCCCAGTACCTGTCGCCGGAGCAGGCCCGCGGTGAGTCCGTGGACGCCCGCTCCGACGTGTACGCGGCGGGCTGCGTGCTGTTCGAGCTGCTGACCTCGGAGCCGCCGTTCACCGGTGACTCGCCGGTCGCGGTCGCCTACCAGCACGTGCGGGAGGACCCGCGCAAGCCGTCCGACGTGAACTCGACCGTGCCGGCTTCGCTGGACGCGGTGGTGCTCAAGGCGCTGAGCAAGAACCCGGCGAACCGCTACCAGTCGGCCGCGGAGATGCGCGCCGACCTGGTGCGCGTGCTGTCCGGGCAGCGGCCGAAGGCTCCGATGATCATGTCGGAGGAGGACCGCACCGCGATGATGGCGCCGCCCGCGGCGACCGAGGTGTTCAGCCCGGGCAGGCACCGCTCGCCGGACCGCCACACCGGCACCACCTCCGCCGTGGCGATCGACGACGACGACGGCAGGCGCCGCCGGAGCTGGCTGATCGCGCTGGTCACCCTGGCCTGCGTCGGCGTGTTCATCCTGGTGGCGTGGCTGGCGACCGCCATGTTCGCCGGTCCGGAGCAGCCGCAGAAGACGCCCGTTCCTCAGCTGGAGGGCATGACGACGAGCGCGGCCAGGTCCCAGCTGACCGAGTCGCAATGGCTCTTCGACGTCACCCAGTGCGAATCGACCGCGGAGAAGGTCGGCACGGTCGTCAAGGTGACGCCGCCTCCCGGCACCCAGGTGGTGAAGAAGAACCAGCGGCTCACCGTCTGCGAAGGCGGCGGTCCCGCGTTCGTCCCCGTCCCGGACCTGTACGGCAAGGACAAGAGCGAAGCCTCCACGATGCTGCGCGACCTCGGGCTCGTGCTCGGCCTGGACGACCAGGAGACCGAGGTCGAGGACAGCAACCTGGTCGGCAAGATCGTCGACTGGGACAGCAAGGGCGACAGCGCCGCCCGCGGCACCACGATCAACGTGACCGTCGGCAAGGAGATCGCGAAGTCCCAGGTCCCGGACGTGCGCAGCCTGTCCTACGACCAGGCCAAGAGCAATCTCGAAGCGGCCGGGTTCAAGGTCAAGCGCGAGGAGCGCGACTCGGACCAGGAGGCGAACACCGTCCTGGAGCAGTCCCCGGCGGCGGGCGAGAGCGTCCGGAAGGGCTCCGAGATCACCCTGGTCGTCTCGAACGGCGCGCAGCTCACCATGCCGTCGCTGACCGGCAAGTCGAAGGACGAGGCCGAGAAGGCGCTCAAGCAGATGGGTTGGAACGGCTCCATCCAGGAGCAGGAGACCGAGACCGACGACCTCAGCAAGGACGACAAGGTCATCGGCAGCTCGCCCGCGGAAGGCCAGAAGATCGGCAAGAACCAGACGGTGACCTTGCAGATCGGCAAGTACGACTCGAACCCGAGCACGAGCAACCCGCCCACCTCGGACGGGCTGTTCCCGCCGTTCGGCTGACGGCCGCATCGTCGGAGTGCCCGGAGGCGCTTCGCGGTTCCGGCGCGGTTCGCCCTCGACCCGAGGGGCCCGAACCCGCCGCCGCGAGCCCTCCGGGCATTCTCACGTGCGGGGGTTGCGCACCGCGCGCACTCTGCCTCGCGGTTTCACGTGGAACCGGCGTTCTCCCTGCTCGGCGCAGCGTTGACGATCAAGAACGCTGCGCGGCGGCGGCCAGCGAGCGCATGCCGCGCTCCAGCTCGTCCACCAGCTCCGCGCGGACCGGGTGCCCGGCGGCGGCCATCCAGTTCGCCAGCATCCGGTGCCCGCCGTCGGTGAGCACCGACTCCGGGTGGAACTGCACGCCCTCGATGGGCAGCTCCCGGTGGCGCATGCCCATCACGATGCCGCTACCGGTGTGCGCGGTGACCTCGAAGTCCGCGGGCACGCTCACCGCGCGCACGATCAGCGAGTGGTAGCGGGTGGCCACGAACGGCTGCGGCAACCCGGCGAACACACCCGCCCCGGAGTGCTCGATCAGCGAGGTCTTGCCGTGCAGCAGTTCCGGGGCGCGCTCGACGACACCGCCCCAGGCCGCGCCGATCGCCTGGTGCCCCAGGCACACGCCGAACAGCGGGCGCCGGTCCCGGGCGCAGGTCTCCACGAGCTCCATCGACCGCCCCGCCCGATCCGGCGTGCCGGGCCCCGGGCTGAGCAGGATGCCATCGGCGGCGGCCACGTCCTCGTCGGTGACGGCGTCGTTGCGCCGCACCACGCAGTCCGCGCCCAGCTGGGCGAGGTACTGCACGAGGTTGTAGACGAAGCTGTCGTAGTTGTCGACGACGAGTACGCGCACGCCGCCAGCCTACCGGCGCGGCATCACACCGTGGTGACGTCGTTGAACGGCAACAGAGGTTCCAGCCACGGGAACACCACGAACAGCAGCAACGCCACCACCATCAGCACCAGCACCACCGCTTCGACGATCTTCACCGGTGCGGGTCCCGGGAGGTGCCGCCAGATCCAGCCGTACATCAGGACTCCTCCAGCTCGGGTGGCCGCAGCTCCCGGTGCACCGGGTCCTTCGGGTACTGCTTGACCAGCACGCCGTGCACGATCAGCCGCTGAGCCGCGGAGAACCGCGGGTGGCAGGTGGTGAGCGTGATCAGCCGGGTCTGCTGGTCGGACGGGAGCGCGTCGCGCGGTCGGCCCGGCACCGGGTAGATCACCTCGCCCTGCTCGGGACGCACGATCTGCTGCCCGGACACGCCCCGGTACGGTCCGCCGATCGGGGCGACTCCCGCGCACCGCGGATCGGCGGCCGGGTCCCAGTCCGCGACCTGCTCGCGCATCGGCAGCACGCGGTAGACGTACCAGTCGGTGCCGGTCTCCACGACCAGCGCATCGCACGCGGCGAGCCGGTCGAGGTCGCCGAACGGGGCGCCCTTGCCGATGCGGTGCCCCGCGATCGCGAGGTTGCCCTGCTCCCCGGGCAACGCGGTGCCCGCGTAGTGGCCGGGGCCCGCGGCGAGGGTCTTCGCGTCGGTGCCCTCCAGCACGGTGTAGCGGAAGTCCGGGCCGAACGCCGGGATGTAAAGCTCGGCGAACCCCTCCCCCTCCGTCGCCGGTGCCGGCGGCGCTTCGGGTGCGCGCTGGTCCCACCGCGCGTGCAGTCGATCACTCGCCTCGGCCTGCCGGTGGGCGCTGAACCAGTCGGTGACGTACACGGCGTAGAAGACGAACAGCAGCAGCACCAGCCCGAGGGTGATCAACACCTCGCCGCCGATCCGAATGCCGCCGCGCAGCCGATCACCTCGACGATCCGGCGGTGGGGCCGCCACTACCTCGGACGTTTCCAACGGTATCCCTCTCATCACGACCTGTGCCGCACCGGCGAAGGGGTGTTCGGTCAGGCGCGCGATTACGTTAACGTGTGAGTGGAGAACGAGACGCGTCGTGATCGGTTCCGCTGGCGTGGCCAGGCCCGCTCCGATACGTCGGCCGGGCCGTCCCGGAGCGGCGGACCGGGGGTCGCCGCCGGTCGGTTCCGGAACCCCCGGCGCGTTCACCGCCGCCGAGCAGGCTCGGACGCTGCCGGCCCGCACCACCTGGCGAGGACATCATGCCGAAGTCAAAGGTCCGCAAGAAGGACTCCTCTTCCACTCCGGTCGCGGATCGCCGCACGCCGGTGAAGGCGAAGTCGGTCGGCCCGTCGCACCCGATCTACGTGGTCGTGATGCTCGGCGTGATGCTGATCGGCTTGCTGTGGCTGGTCGTGAACTACCTGGCGGGCGAGCAGATCCCGTTCATGGCGGAGCTGGGCGCGTGGAACTTCGCGGTCGGTTTCTCGTTCATCATCGTCGGCCTGCTGATGACGATGCGCTGGCGCTGAGCCGTTCCGAATTCCGGAACCCGCGCGCGCGTCGTCCCACTTCCGTGTTCGTGATGTTCACGCGCACGTTGGACCCGGGTCACCGAACAACACGCGTGTAAGTCATCCCCAGTGTGGACAACTCCTGTGGACAACTCCGTTCGGTGCAGGTTCGAGACACCACCGAGGTGGCCGTGAACACCTTCCGCGAGTGGTCGACTCCGCTCGGTCTGATCAGCTGCGGGTGGGCGCTCGCCGCGTGCAGCGCCGTCTGGTGGTGGCTCGCCGAGGCGCCCGCCGACCGGCTGTTCGTCGGCGTGCTCACCGTCGTGCTGGCCGTCGCCTCCGGCTGCGGCAGCGTGCTGCGGCCGCGGCTGCGCGCCGACCCGTCGGGCATCGCGCTGCGCGGGTTCACCGGCACCCGCCACCACCCGTGGTCGCAGGTCCGGTTCGAGGTGCGCTCCCGCCAGCGCCTCGGCCTCACGTCGTCGACGCTGGAGCTGGACACCGAGTCGGGTGAGCTCGTCGTTCTGGGCAAGCTGGACCTGGGCGAGGATCCGCAGGACGTCGCCGAGGCTCTGGAGGAACTGCGGGGCTGAAGCGCCGTGGGCGCTCGGACGTCACTGCGGGATGCACCGCATGGGAGTGCAGATCCACTCCCCCAGCTGCACGTCGCGGACGACCAGCAGCACCAGCAACAGCACCAGCAGCCCGCCGAGCGCACCGGCCTGCACGACCGTCCGCCGCTCCCGCGGCGCGTACACCATGGCCGCCGTCGCCGCGCCGCCCAGCACGAGCCCGCCGAGGTGGCCGAGCAGCGAGATGCCGGGCAGCGACACGCTCAGCACGATGTTCAGCGCGATCACGATGAGGACCGGGCGCAGGCTCACCTTCAGCCGCAGCGCGGCCACGGCGATGCCGCCCATCAGCCCGTACACCGCACCGGAGGCGCCCGCGACGGAGCTGTCGAGCCCGTCGAACAGGAACACCGCGGTGCTTCCGCCCAGCAGGGCGAGCAGGTAGACGGCCGTGAAGCGCAGCCGCCCCAGCACCGTCTCCAGGTCCCGCCCGATGACCCACAGGGCCACCATGTTCAGCAGCAGGTGGATCGGGCCGAAGTGCAGGAATCCCGAGGTGAACAGGCGGATCCACTGCCCGCCCGCCACGCCGACCGGCCACAGCGAGAACTGGTTGAACAGGTCCGAGCTCAGGTAGTTCTGGAAGTGGCCGGACTGGATCGCCGTCACGGCGTAGGCCAGCACGTTGAGCGCGATCAGCACCGGCACCACGATCGGCTTGCCGCCGATCCGGGCGCCCGCGACGGTCACGGCCTCGCGGCCACCGCGGCTGCTCTGCGCCAGGCAGTCCACGCAGTGGTAACCGACGGAGGCTTCGCGCAAGCACTCCGGGCAGGCGGGGCGTTCGCACCGGGTGCAGCGCAGCCCGGTCGGGCGGTCGGGGTGCCTGGCGCAGACCCGCTGCTGCGCGGCTTCCTCCGGACCGGCGGGTTGACCGGGGGGAACGCTCATGTCACTCGCCGAGCTCCACGGAGACCTTCTCGATCACGACGTCGGTCAGCGGACGGTCCTGCGCGCCGGTCGCGGTGTGCGCGATGGCGTCCACGACCTCGCGGGACTCCTGGTCGGCGACCTCGCCGAAGATCGTGTGCTTGTAGTTCAGGTGCGGCGTGCGCGCCACGGTGATGAAGAACTGCGAACCGTTCATGTTCGGCCGGCCGGGGTTGGCCATGCCCAGCACGTAGGGCTTGTCGAACTGCAGCTCCGGGTGGAACTCGTCGACGAACTCGTAGCCGGGGCCGCCGCGGCCGGTGCCGGTCGGGTCGCCGGTCTGGATCATGAAGCCGTCGATGACCCGGTGGAAGATCACGCCGTCGAAGAACGGGCCGGAGCGCTCCCCGCGCGCGTTCGGGTTCGTGTACTCCTTGGTCCCCTCGGCGAGGCCCACGAAGTTGCCGACGGTTTTCGGCGCCTGGTTCGGGAAGAGTTCGACCCGGATGTCGCCCTGCGAGGTGTGCAGGGTCGCGGTCACGGTCTTCCCGACGAGCGATCCGTTGTCTTCAGCCACGCAACCCATCCTGCCATCGGAAAGCGGGAACCACGTGCCTGGGTGCAGTATTGGTGGTGATCGTCGAATGCCGGTTACCGTCGGCACGGCAGGACGACCGGTGAACGCCGGCCAAGGAGGCACACGATGGACGAGGTGGAGGCGATGGCCCGAACTGGTGAGAACGTGGGCAGGGCGGTCGGCACGGGGGTGCGCACCGCGCGCGAAGGTGCCGTCCGAGCGGGCAAGGCGGGTCGCAGCGCGACCAAGCAGTACATCGCCCGCGCGGAGCAGGAGCTCACCGAGCGCGGGCTCGCGCCGGAGCACCTGCCGGAGCTGCTCGCCCAGAAGGCCACCGGGCTCTCCCGCGAGGACCTCGCCGCGCGCAGCCGCAAGGCGCGCAAGCAGTGGGAGAAGACCCGCAAGGACTGGGACAAGAAGACCGCGAAGTCGCGCAAGCGGCTGGCGAAGAACGCGGAGCAGGCCCGCAAGGAGCTCGCGGCCCGGATCGACCCGACTCCGAAGCCGCGGCGCAAGTGGCCGTGGGTGCTGCTGGTGCTGGCCGCGCTCGCCGGGGTGGCAGTGGTCGCGCTGTCGCGCCGCCCGGAGGAGCTGCCGATCGCCGAGGCGGAGGACTTCCCGACGCACGAGGACGGGCTGTCCCGCAACCCCGGTGCGCGTCCCGACGCGGATCGCTGAGCACGAACCGACGCGGCGGCGCCCTCCTGGGTGCCGCCGCGTCGTCGTCTCCGCCGGGTGCCCGGCGCGCGTAATGTCGATCTAGTGACTGATGCGAACGCACCCCAGCTGACTCTGGACCACTCGACCTTCGTCGAGGCCGCCCCGGAGCAGATCTACCCCTTGATCAGCGACATCACCCGGTTCGGCGAGTGGAGCCCGGAGAGCACCGGCGGCGAGTGGCTGACCGGCGCCCCCGGCGAGGTGGGCTCCCGGTTCCGCGGGGACAACAGCAACGGCGACCGCACCTGGTCGAGCGAGTGCGAGGTCGTCGCCGCCGAGCCCGGCAAGCGCTTCGCCTTCGGCGTGCTGACCGGTTCGGAGCGCACCGACAACTCCGTGTGGTCCTTCGAGGTCGAGCCGGAGGGGTCGGGCTCCCGGCTCACCCAGCGGTACGTGCTGCGCGAGCTGACCGGCCCGATCAAGGAGTTCCTCGCCCAGCAGGAGGACGGTGGCGCGCAGTTCATCGCCACCCGCACCGAGGTGCTCCGCGACGCGCTGCGCCAGACCGTCGAAGGCGTCAAGAAGAGCGCCGAGCAGAACTGAGCGGCAGCCGGTGGCGCCGCTCGGAGCGGCGCCACCGTTCGCTCGCCTGCGCAGGCCGAGATCAGAGGTCCGCCTCCGCGCGTTGCGGTGTGCGGACCAGCGCGATCCCGACCGCTCCGAGCACGCCGACCGCCGCGTACGCGTAGAAGCCCCACGGGTAGGCGATCCCCGCGGTGAGCAGCGCGCCGCCGAGCAGCGGCCCGCAGATCGCCCCGATCCGCCCGACCCCCGACGCCCAGCCGAGCCCGGTGGCCCGCGCTTCCGCCGGGTACGCGCGGCCGATGTAGGCGTAGACGAGCACCTGGGCGCTGAACACGAACGCCCCGGCGAGGAACACCACCACGTACACGCCCGCCCCGGGCAGCCGGATGCTCAGCGCGGCGAGGAACACGGCGGCCGCCGCGAACCAGACGACCGTCACCGGCCGGATCGAGGCGCGGTCGGCCACGTACCCGGCGACGACGAGCCCGACCACGGCGCCCAGGTTCAGCGTGAGCAGCAGTCCGAGGGCCGCGCCGAGCGGATAACCGGCCGCCCGCATGATCTCCGGGAGCCAGGTGTTGAGGCCGTACACCAGCAGCAGGCCCATGAACGCGGCCATCCAGAACGCGAGGGTGCTGCGCGCGAAGCCGCCGCGGAACAGCGAGGCGACGGTGTCCAGGCCGCCGCGGAGTCCGGCTCCGGCGGTCGCGGAACGCTCGAACGACTCCGATTCCGGCAGGTAGCGCACCATCAGGGGCACCAGCAGCAGCGCCGGGGCCGCGCCGAGCAGGAACATCCACCGCCAGCCCAGCGAGGGCAGCACCAGGATGCCGAGCACGGCTGTGAGCACGGCGCCGACGTGGTAGCCGGTCATGATCGTGGTGCTGGCACCGCCGTTGCGGCCGGGCCGCGAATGCTCGGTGACGAGCGCGATCGCGGTGGGCACGCAGCCGCCGAGGCCCACCCCGGCGAGGAAGCGCAGCCCGCCGAAGATCAGTAGCGACGGCGCGGCGGCGCACAGCGCGGTGAGCAGCGAGAAGCTGATCACCGAGAGGATCAGCGCTTTGCGCCGGCCGATGACGTCGGTGATGGTGCCGATGGCGAGCGCGCCCAGGACCATGCCCAGCAGTCCCGCCGTGGAGGCGAGCGAGGCGGTCGCGGGGGTCAGGCCCCATTGGCCGAGGTCCAGCAGCGTCGGCAGCACGCTGCCGAGCACCACCAGGTCGAACCCGTCGAGCAGCACCGCGCTCCAGCACAGCGGCACGACCCACCCGGCGTGCGCGGCTCGTCCAACGTCGATTCCGATAGCCACGCCCGTCCTCCGTCGAGTCGGTGATCGTTCGCACTCGTTGCCGCCGGATGCTGCCGCTCCGGCCGCACCCCACCCCCCACTCCCCTTCCGCTCAACGAAAGCCCCGCGCGAACCGCGCACCGGATTCCCCCGGCCGCCACCCGCACCGCCGGGACGCCGACCGCCGGAGGAGAGCGCCGCTCACCACCTGTATTCGATCTTGTCTTTCCAGGTGAGCGGCGTAGTTGGTCGTTGTCTTGTCAGCGGCGAAGCCGCTGAGCAGCGACCAGCTTGAGCAACCGGCACCGCAGCGGTTCCGCCACCCGACCCCTACAGCAGGCCGGGGACGAGGGCAGTCGGTCAGCGCTGGTGACGTTCGATCAGTTGGGCGAAGCCGTCGAGGTGCCGGGCCAGTCCGTACTCGAAGAGGGCGTCGACGTCGTCGACCACCGCTTCGGGCATCGTCGCCAGCAGCGGGAACCGGTCGCCGCCGACCATCCGCCGCGCGCGCGGCCGGTGTGCCGCTCGCCAGTTCTCCAGGGGCACGCCGGTGCTCTGCTCGGCGTCGGTCTCGTCCGCCGCCGATGCCGCGGCGGAGAGGA
This sequence comes from Saccharopolyspora gloriosae, assembly GCF_014203325.1. Lineage (NCBI taxonomy): Bacteria > Bacillati > Actinomycetota > Actinomycetes > Pseudonocardiales > Pseudonocardiaceae > Saccharopolyspora > Saccharopolyspora gloriosae. Next base: position 6,453,917 of record NZ_JACHIV010000001.1, read on the forward strand.
CGAAGGCGTGCAGCGTCAGCGCTTCGCGCACCCGCGTCTCCATCGGGAGCCCGAGCCCGTCGAGCGCGCGCAACGTCCACTCGGTGTGCGCCATCATGTGCGGCGCGAAAGTCGGCCGGGTGAAGGACACGACCCGCGGCAACCAGGGGTGCCGGCGGAACAGCCGCCGCCCCTCCCGGGCGATGTGCTCCAGCTTCGCCCGCCACCCCGGTGGCCCGTGCGCGGGCAGCACGATCTCGCCGAACGCGCGGTCCGCCATCCGGAACAGCAGTTCGTCCTTGCCCGCGACGCTGCGGTAGAGCGACATCGGCCCGACGCCGAGGTGGGCGGCGAGCCGCCGCATGGACACCGCGTCGAGCCCTTCCGCGTCGGCGATGGCGATGGCCGCGTCGAGCAGCCGCTCCCGTTTCTCGGGGGGCTCGTCGGCGCCGGGTCCGGGTGCGGGCGAGCTCGGCTGCCTGCGCGGGCGCGCGCTGACCACGGTGCCCGAGCCGCTCCTCGGTTCGACGAGGCCTTCTTCCCGGAGCACCGCGGCGGCCTTGGTCGCGGTCGCGACCGCCACTCCCCAGCGCCGGGCGAGGTGCCGGATCGACGGCACTCGATCGCCGGGCCCCAGCTCGCCGGATTCGATGCGCTTCCGGATCTCGGCCGCGATCGCGCGGTACGGCGGGCTCGTCCCCGGTGCCATGGCTCCCCCTTCGCGACGACTCCGATCACGGACACCGTACTAGTTCACTTTTCGCGGCGAGCTAGTGCGCTTTCTCCCTTCTCACTGCACAAAACGGCGATGATCACCGCTACCTTGGCCGTCGAATCGATACGCCGTACGCACTGCTAGCCCGAGCCGACCGGGCGAAGTGCCGACGACGGCAGAACCAGGGGGAACCATGACCACCCGCAGCGTCCTCATCTCCGGAGCCGGGATCGCCGGACCGACGCTGGCGCACTGGCTGCGCCGCTACGGGTTCGAACCGACCGTCGTGGAACGCGCACCCGCCCCGCGCACGGGAGGACACGTCGTCGACATCCGCGGCACCGCGCGGGAGGTGGCCGAGCGGACCGGCATCGTCGCCCGGGTCCGCCAAGCGCACACCGGCGCGCGGGGCATGGCGTTCGTCGACAGCGCGGGCAACCGGGTCGCGACGCTGGGAACCGACGTGTTCGGCCACTCCGGCGGCCCGGTCGCCGAGCTGGCCCTGCGCCGGACCGATCTCGCGCGGATCCTGCACGAGACCACCCGCGCCGAGGTCGAGTACGTCTTCGGCGACTCGATCACCGCGGTCGAGCAGACCTACGGCGGTGTCCGGGCCACCTTCGAATCGGGCGGTGCGCGGGACTTCGACCTCCTGATCGGCGCCGACGGGGTGCGCTCGGAGGTCCGCCGCCTCGTCTTCGGGCCGCACGAGCGCTACCTGCACGACCTCGGCTGCTCCCTCTCGCTGTTCACGACGCCGACCGAGCTGGACCTCGAGGGCTGGCAGCTGATGCACACCGTCGCCGCCCGGAACGGCCGGCCCGGCAGGACGGCGGGCCTCGTGCCGCTGCCCGAACCGGGCAGGTCGCTCGCCGGTTTCTTCTGGCGCGGCGCCCCCGAAACCCACGACCGGCACGACGTCCAGGCGCAGCAGCGCATCCTCACCCGCCACTTCGAGCAGGACGGCTGGGAAGTGCCGGGGATGTTGTCCGCGCTGCCGGACGCGCCGGACTTCTACTTCGACCGGGTCAGCCAGGTGCGGGTGAACACCTGGTCACGGCACCGCGTCGCGCTCCTCGGCGACGCCGCCTGCTGCGCCTCCCCCATGTCGGGCATCGGCACCAGCCTCGCGCTGGTCGGCGCGTACGTGCTGGCCGGGGAGCTCGCCGCGGCCGACGGTGATCACCGCGTCGCCTTCCCCGCCTACGAGCAGGCGATGCGCCGGTTCGTCGACCGCGCCCAGGAGTTCGCCCGCGGAGCGGGCGACGGCGGGCTGATGCCGGACTCGTCCCGGCAGCTGCGGAGGCGCAACCGCTCCGTCCGGCTGCTGCCCTACCTGCCGAAACGGCTCGTCGCCCGAGGCATGGAACGCGTCGCCGACACCGTCGAGCTCAAGGACTACGCGGCACCGGCGCGACTCTGAGCCGGGCCGCGATCGGGCGGGAGACCACTTCGATCTCCCGCCCGGCGAGGGCGCGCGGTGGCTCCTGCGCCCCGGTGGCGTCACCGGCGCACGGCACCGCGTCGTCGCTCCGGAGCCGCGCTTCCGGAGTGCCCCTGCGCGACGATCTTCAGTCGCGCGACCGCGTGAGAACGATGACGATCTCGTGTGTGTGCCCGCTGCCGAGCGCCGGGGCGATCGTGCCCACCGCCTGCCAGCCGTGGCGCCCGAGTTCGTCGAGCTCCTTCTCAAGCCCCTCGTAGTCGAAGCCCTTCCAGGTCTGCTTGCACTTCAACACCTTGTGTTCGAACGATGCGCTCATGGATCGCCTCCTTGAGCTCCAGGGCACACCGTGACCTCACGTCACACTCAAGGATCAACACCGGTGACATGAGGCACACCAGAGCCATGGCCTCGGACTCCGGCGATCAGAACCAACCGCCACAACGCCCACCAGGGACGATCATGGCCGCGCCTACGCATCGGCGAGGTCAGCCCATCAGGAAACGCCAAGCCCGACGACGAAGAAAAGACAAGATGCTCTGACCGGCTATACCCACAGCGGCGACCAAGAAAGCGCACTCGCCCTCGAACCGCTGGTCAAAGAGCAGGCCGGGACCCCTCCCAACAAGAGAAGCCCCACAAACCCCAGCCACCGCACCGTGGGGGCCTACGGGGGCTCGGCCCCCGTACGAACAAAAAGGAGCCGGGAAGACGCAAAGCGTCGACCAGACTCCTCAAGTGGAGACGAGGGGAATCGAACCCCTAACCCCCGCCTTGCAAAGGCGGTGCTCTGCCAATTGAGCTACGTCCCCGTGGGTGCCGGAGCACCCGGCCGCCGGAACTCCACCGCTGTCGTACGAGCGTACTCAGGCGACCACATCAGGGTCGGGACAGAGATCCGCGGCCGCAGTGGCTGGTCGGCAGGGCCGACCGGTGAGCCGAAGGTCGGCTCACACCTCGCCGGCGGTGGCCTCGCGCCAGAGGTCGGCCTCGGCCTTGGCAGCGCGGTTGCGGCGGACGACGAACAGAACGGCACCGGCAACGACGGCGAGTGCGAGAAGCTTCTTCATTTCCGGTCGCCTCCTAGAACGGGGCACCCGCGGACCGCGGGCATCGGGGAAACATCCTTGACAGGAAGGGTGGGCCTAGAAGGACTTGAACCTTCGACCTCTTCGTTATCAGCGAAGCGCTCTAACCGCCTGAGCTATAGGCCCTTGGTGTGACTCGAAGATTACACGACGCCCGGCGTCCGCCACGAAGGGGGGTCCGGGCTCCGGGGCGGCGATCGCGCGGATCGCCGCCCCGGAACGGATCACTCCCGCTCGGACAGCGTGACCTCGACGCCACCGGCGAAGTCGGCGGCCACGTTGTAGATGAACGCGCTCACCGTCGCCAGCGCCGTGAACAGCACGATGTTGATCGCACCGATGATGGAGGCGACGCCGAACACGCGGCCCGCGCTGATCAATTCCTCGCTGGCCGCGTCCTCCGGCGAGGTGAGCTCGGTGAACGTGCCGTTCAGCGAGTCCCACACGCCCATGCCGTCGAGCACGCCGTAGAGCACGGCGACCGCGATCATCCACACGAAGAACATCGCCACGCTGAGCACCAGTGCCAGCTTCAGCACCGACCACGGGTCGAGCCGCTTGACCTGCAGGCTCGCCCGCCGCGGTCCCCGGCTGGGCCGGCGAGCGCTGGGCGTCTGCGCGCCCGGACGAGCCGCCGCACCGAAGTTCACCGCGCCGCGCCCGTCCGAGGAGCCCTGCGAGGGGATCTCGGTGCGGACGGTCTCCTGGTCGTACCCGCTCGTCGGGATGCCCTGGGTCTGCGCGGTGTCGAAGCCCGGTGTCGCCGGAGCTTCGGCGTGGCCGTCGGCCGCACCGGTTCCGGCGCCGGTGCGCTGCCACGGCGGCGGGGTCTCGGTGCCCTCGAAGGTCTCGGACCCGTTCGGCTTCGAGGCCGTGTCGCCGTTGGCCCCGTCGGCCGCGGCCGACACCTCGCCGTCGCTCTGCGCGGCGGCGTCGGTCTGCCCGGTCATCACCGAGGTGTGCTGGGAGTTCTGGCCGGTCGTCTGGTCGGCGTCCTGGTCACCCGGGTGCCCCTCCGGACGCTCCGGCTTCTCGGAAGATGTCACGAGAGATCCTTCATGATCGTCATCGGCGGTCGCTACTTCGTCGGCTCAGGCCCGGCGGCGTCCGGATCGGCGGCCTCGTCGGCGCTGCGCGCGATGGCCACCACCGAAGTTCCGTCGCCCAGGTTCATCAGACGCACCCCCTTCGTCTGCCTGCCTGCCTTGCGAACCTCCTTGGCGGTGGTCCGGATGACGCCGCCGGTGGAAGTGATCGCATAGAGCTCATCGTCCAGGTCGACGATGAGCGCCCCGACAAGCCTCCCACGTTTGCGGTCGTACTGAACGGTGAGCACACCCTTGCCGCCACGGCCCTGGACCGGGTAGTCGTCGATCTCGGTCCGTTTGGCGTAGCCCCCGTCGGTGGCGACGAGGACGAAGCGACCGGCCCGCACGACGCCCATCGCGAGCAGCTCGTCACCGGTGTTGAACCGCATGCCGAGCACGCCTGACGTGGCGCGTCCCATGGGGCGCAGCGCCTCGTCGGTGGCGTGGAACCTGATCGACTGGCCCTCGGCGGAGACCAGCAGCAGGTCGTCCTCCTCGGAGCACAGCACCGCGCCGACCAGCTCGTCCTCGTCCTTCAGGTTCACCCCGATGAGTCCACCCGAACGGTTCGAGTCGAAGTCGGTGAGGCGGGACTTCTTGACCAGGCCGTTCTTGGTGGCGAGCACCAGGTAGGGCGCGGCGGTGTAGTCCTTGATCTGCATGACCTGGGCGATGTGCTCGTCGGGCTGGAACGCGAGCAGGTTCGCCACGTGCTGGCCGCGGGCCGTGCGGTTGGCCTCCGGCAGGTCGTAGGCCTTCGCCCGGTACACCCGGCCCTTGTTCGTGAAGAACAGCATCCAGTCGTGGGTGGAGCACACGAAGAAGTGCGACACGATGTCGTCCTGCTTGAGCTGCGCGCCCTGCACTCCCTTGCCGCCGCGCTTCTGCGCCCGGTACAGGTCGGTGCGGGTCCGCTTCGCGTAGCCGGTGCGGGTGATCGTGACGACGACGTCCTCGTCGGCGATGAGGTCTTCCATGGAGACTTCGCCCTCGTAGGGCACGATCTTGGTGCGGCGGTCCTCGCCGTACTTGTCGACGATCTCCATGAGCTCTTCGCGGATGATCTGCCGCTGCCGCTCGGGCTTGGCGAGGATGTCCTTGTAGTCCTCGATCTCCAGCTCCAGCTCGGCGAGCCGGTCGACGATCTTCTGCCGCTCCAGCGCGGACAGCCGCCGCAGCTGCATCTCCAGGATCGCGTCGGCCTGGACCTCGTCCACGTCGAGCAGCGCGATCAGGCCGGTGCGGGCCTCGTCGACGGTGGGCGACCGGCGGATCAGCGCGATCACCGCGTCCAGCGCGTCCAGCGCCTTGACCAGGCCGCGCAGCACGTGGGCGCGTTCCTCGGCCTTGCGCAGCCGGAACCGGGTGCGCCGGACGATGACCTCGATCTGGTGGTTGACGTAGTACCGGATCACCTGGTCGATGCGCAGCGTGCGCGGCACGCCCTCGACCAGCGCCAGCATGTTCACGCCGAACGTGGTCTGCAGCTGGGTGTGCTTGTAGAGGTTGTTGAGCACGACCTTCGGGATCGCGTCGCGCTTCAAGGTGAACACGATCCGCATGCCGCGACGGCTGTTGGACTCGTCGGCGATGTCGGAGATCCCGCTGATCTTGCCGTCGCGGTGCATCGCCGCGATGTTCTCGATCAGGTTGTCCGGGTTGACCTGGTACGGCAGCTCGGTGACGACCAGCGAGGTGCGGCCCTTGGCGTCCTCCTCGACGGAGACGACCGAGCGCATCTTGATGGAGCCGCGACCGGTGCGGTACGCGTCGGCGATCGCGTTGGTGCCGAGGATGAGGCCGCGGGTCGGGAAGTCCGGTCCCTTGACCCGGCGGATCAGCTCCTCGAGCAGCGTCTCGTCGTCGACGTCGGGGTTCTCCAGCAGGTAGACGACGCCGTCGGCGACCTCGCGCAGGTTGTGCGGCGGGATGTTCGTCGCCATCCCGACCGCGATCCCGCTACCACCGTTGACCAGCAGGTTCGGGATGCGCGCGGGCAGCACGTCCGGTTCCTGCGTGCGGCCGTCGTAGTTGTCGGAGAACTCGACGGTGTCCTCTTCGATGTCGGCGAGCATGTGCATCGCCAACGGCTTCAGCCGCGACTCGGTGTACCGCATGGCCGCGGCCGGGTCGTTGCCCGGCGAACCGAAGTTGCCCTGACCGTCGATGAGGGGGTGGCGCATCGCCCACGGCTGCGCCAGGCGGACCAGGGTGTCGTAGATCGCCGAGTCGCCGTGGGGGTGGTAGTTGCCCATCACCTCACCGACGACGCGGGAGCACTTCACGTAACCGCGGTCCGGCCGGAAGCCGGAGTCGTACATCGCGTAGAGCACCCGGCGGTGCACCGGCTTGAGCCCGTCGCGCACGTCGGGCAGCGCCCGCGCGACGATCACGCTCATCGCGTAGTTGATGTAGGAGTTCTGCATCTCCTGCTGGATGTCGACCGGTTCTACGCGGCCGCTCTCCGGCGGCAGGATGTCCGTCACGAGTGGAGGTTCCTTTCAGGCGAGTTGGGCGGGTTCCTGCGCCGGCGCGACGCGGGAGCGCGAACTCCCGGGGTCGCGGCATGCCAGGCGCTGCGGCCTGGTCACGGCGCTCGATCCCGTTCGAGCGCGTTCGGACGAGGCGAGCCGTGCGGAAGGATCTTTGTTCGGTGTCTTGTCAGCGGCGAAGCCGCTGAGCGGCGACCACCAGAGCAACCGGCACCGCGGCGGGTTCTCAGTGGTTTCCTCGCGAGGACGGCTTTTTCCCTCGTGGCGGAGCCACTCGGGAAAAAGATCCCGCAGCGAGGAAACCACTGAGGTTCCGCTGAGTAACCACCTACGCAGACCATTCCGAGCGGTCCCAGGGTCAGACGTCGAGGAAGCCGACGTCCTTGGCGTTGCGGACGATGAACGAGCGGCGCGCCTCGACGTCCTCGCCCATGAGCACGCTGAACAACTCGTCCGCGGTGGCCGCGTCGTCCAGCGACACCTGCATCAGCAGCCGGGTCTCCGGGTCCATCGTGGTCTCCCACAGCTCCTGCGGGTTCATCTCGCCCAGACCCTTGTAGCGCTGGATGCCGTCGTCCTTCGGCAGCTTGCGCCCGGCGGCGGCGCCCGCCTCCAGCAGTCCGTCGCGCTCCCGATCGGAGTAGGCGAACTCGGGCTCCGCGCGCGGCCACTTGATCTTGTACAGCGGCGGGCGGGCCAGGAACACGTGCCCGTTCTCGATCAGCGGGCGCATGAACCGGAACAGCAGCGTGAGCAGCAGCGTCCGGATGTGCTGGCCGTCGACGTCGGCGTCGGCCATCAGCACGATCTTGTGGTAGCGCAGCTTCGCCAGGTCGAACTCGTCGTGGATGCCGGTGCCCAGCGCGGTGATGATCGCCTGGACCTCGTTGTTCTTGAGGACCTTGTCGATCCGCGACTTCTCCACGTTGATGATCTTGCCGCGGAGCGGCAGGATCGCCTGGAAGCGCGACTCCCGGCCGTCCTTGGCCGAACCGCCCGCCGAGTCGCCCTCGACGATGTAGAGCTCGCACTCCTCCGGGTTGCTGGACTGGCAGTCCTTGAGCTTGCCGGGCAGGCCGCCGATGTCCATCGCGCTCTTGCGCCGCACCAGCTCCTTCGCCCGCCGCGCCGCCATCCGCGCCTGCGCCGAACCGACCGCCTTGTTGATGATCGTCTTGGCGTCGGCGGGGTTGCGCTCGAACCAGTCGTTGAGCCACTCGAAGGCCGCGGTCTGCACGAAGGACTTGACCTCGGTGTTGCCCAGCTTCGTCTTCGTCTGGCCCTCGAACTGCGGCTCGCGGACCTTCACCGACACGATCGCCGCGAGGCCTTCGCGGACGTCGTCGCCGGTGAGGCTGCCGTCCTTCTCCTTGAGGAGCTTCTTCTCCTTCGCGTAGGCGTTGACCACGCGGGTCAGCGCCGAGCGGAAGCCCTCCTCGTGAGTACCGCCCTCGTGCGTGTTGATCGTGTTCGCGAAGGTGTAGACCGACTGGTTGTAGCCGGAGTTCCACTGCATCGCGACCTCCAGCTCCACCCCGGTGCCGGAGGCGTTGAAGGCGACGGCCTTGCGGTGGATCGGTTCCTTCGTCGCGTTGATGTGCTTGACGAAGTCCTCCAGCCCGCCCGGGTAGTGGAAGGTGCGCTCCTTGGCGCGGGCCGCCTGACCGCCCGCGTCCTCGCCAGACTCGTCCTCCTCGGCGAGGCGCTCGTCGCGCAGCACGATGGTCAGCCCCTTGTTCAGGAAGGCCATCTCCTGCAGGCGCCGCGACACCGTCTCCGCGTTGTAGCGGGTGGTCTCGAAGATGTTCGGGTCCGCCCAGAAGGTGATCGAGGTGCCGTTCTTCTTGGTCCCCTCGCCCTTCTTCACGTCGGTGACGGGCTTGGAGTCCTCGTAGCGCTGCCGCCACACGCTGCCGTCGCGGTAGATCTCCGCTTCGAGCGCGCTGGAGAGCGCGTTGACGACCGACACACCGACACCGTGCAGACCACCGGAGACCGCGTAGGAGTCCCCGCCGAACTTGCCGCCCGCGTGCAGCACGGTCAGCACGACCTCCAAGGTCGGCTTCTTCTCCACGGGGTGCATGTCCACCGGGATGCCGCGGCCGTCATCGGTGACCCGCACACCGCCGTCGGCCAGCAACGTCACCTCGACGGTGGTCGCGTACCCGGCCATCGCCTCATCGACGGAGTTGTCCACGACCTCCCACACGAGGTGGTGCAAGCCGCGCTCACCGGTCGAACCGATGTACATGCCGGGGCGCTTGCGGACGGCTTCCAAGCCCTCCAGCACGGTGATCGACGACGCGCTGTATTCGTTCTTCTTTGATGCCACGGGCCTCGGTGTCTCCTCGAACCGGCAGTGTGTCGGGTGGCCCGGCCGTCCTACGGCCGCCTGCGGCACCCGCGCACGGGAGCCCGGCCACAGCGGGCGCGGCTCGTCGTCCGGCCCGGCGCACGCGCGCGACCGGCGGTCGAACGACGGTGCGGACGTAGGGACCGGGCGTTCGGCGACGCGAGCTGCCGCACCCACCCAATTGATTCTACTGGGTCTCCCTGACAGGAGTGCGGCAAGGACACCCCTGAATTCCTCACAGAGCCGATAACTCGGATCGGGATACCATCCGAGACCCGTGAGCACGTCCGCGCGGCTCCTGCGCGGGCTCGCGCGAGCCCGCGGGCTCAGCCGTAGGTGTCCCGCGGGCCGCGCCCCGGCACGTGCCGCGGCCCGTGCCGCCAACTGGGTGCCGCCGGCCCCTGCACCTTGATCTTGCGGACCACGCCTTTGCCGACGCCGTCGGCGATGCGCTGCAGGATCTGCCGCTGCAGCAGGCGCAGCTGGGTCGCCCAGGCCGTCGACTCGGCCTGCACGGTCAGTTCTCCGTCGGACAGCGCGACCGGTTTGGTGTGCTCGGCGATGTCGCCACCGACCAGGCTCGTCCAGCGGGCGAAGACGTGACCGCCGGAGAGCCGGTCGTTCCACCCGTGGTCCGCGGCGATCCGCGAGGCCAGCCTGCCCAGCGGCTGCGGGTCGCGGTCGTCCGCTCCCGGCCCCGACCAGCGGCGGCGCCGCCGGGAACCACCGGCCCCGATGACGCTGCGCTTGGTCCGGCGCTTGGCCTTCGACTTCTCCTTGGCGGCCTGCAGCGCGGCCCGCGCCAGGTCCGATCCGTGCAGCTCAGCGCCGTCGGATCCGAGGGGCGTCGCGCCCGCCGCCGAGTCCTCGGAAGCGGTGGATCGCCCTGCGTGCTCGCCCGATGTCATCGAGTTATCCACACCATCCACAGCCTTATCCCCAGTTGTGGGTAACTTCGGGGAGGGCCCACTCACCCTGCGTGTTTCACCTGGCCGAGGGCCTGCCGACCCGTCACTCGACACGGCTGACCTCCCCGTCCCGAACGTCGAAGCGGGTACCGGCGAGCTCGGCGGGCACGTCCTCCCCCACCGCGGCGGTCACCAGCACCTGCTCGGCGTCCGCGACCAGCTCGGCCAGCCGCGAACGCCGCCGCCGGTCCAGCTCGGCGAACACGTCGTCGAGGATCAAGACCGGCTCCGCGCCATCCTCGGCGAGCAGGTGGTACGAAGCCAGCCGCAACGCCAGCACGAACGACCACGATTCGCCGTGGCTCGCGTAGCCCTTCGCCGGCAGCTCCCCGAGCACCAGGTCCAGGTCGTCGCGGTGCGGTCCGACCAGGGACACGCCCCGCTCCAGCTCCTGACCGCGCACCCGCTCCAGCTCCACGAGCAGCGCGGACTCCAGCGCGGCCCGGTCGGCCCGCGGCCCCATCGGCACGCCGTAGCCCTCCGGGAGCGAGTCGCCGAGGCTGCTGCGGTACCGCAGGTCCGCGACCCGCCCGGCGGGTGCGCTGTCCGTGCCCGTCTCGGCGACGCTGGCATAAGCGCTGGTCACGTGCGGTGCGATGTCGGCGACGAGGTCGAGCCGCGCCGCCAGCAGGTCCGCGCCGTGCTTGGCGAGGTGGCCGTCCCAGACCTCCAAGGTCCGCAGGTCCGGCGCCTGACCACCGCGCCGCGCGCCGCCCGCCGACTTCAACAGCGCGCTGCGCTGCCGCAGCACCCGCTCGTAGTCGGAGCGCACCCCCGCGTACCGCGGCGACCTCGACACCAGCAGCTCGTCCAGGAACCGGCGCCGCTCCCCCGGATCACCGCGCACCACCGCGAGGTCCTCCGGCGCGAACAGCACCGTCCGCAGGATGCCCAGCACGTCGCGGGGCTTGCCGGGCGCACCGCGGTTGATCCGCGCGCGGTTCGCCTTGCCCGGCGTGATCTCCAGGTCGACCAGCAGCTCCCGGCCGCCGTTGATCACCGAGGCCCGCACGAACGCCCGCTGCGCCCCGTAGCGCACCAGTGGCGAATCGCTCGACACCCGGTGCGACCCGAGGGTGGCGACGTAGCCCAAGGCCTCGACCAGGTTCGTCTTGCCCTGGCCGTTGGAGCCGACCAGCACGGTCGCGCCGGGTTCGAAGGTCAGGTCGGCCTGCGGCCACGAGCGGAAGTCGGTCACTTGCAGATGTCGGACGTACAAAGCGCTCCCACCGGATCGGGTCGCGCGAGCGGGACGCGCGCGGAACCGGCCGCAGCCGGGGGCGGCCCGGCCGGGCACGTGGTGAGGTGACCCGCGCGGGATCACCTCACCGACATGTCACCGTGTCGACATGGCGACTCGGCGACTCAGCCCTCGTTGGTCTCCACCGCGTGCCCGCCGAACTGGTTGCGCAGCGCGGCGACGGCCTTCATCGCGGGCGAGTCGTCCTGCCGGGAGGCGAACCGCGCGTAGAGCGCGGCGGTCATCACCGGGGTCGGCACGGCGTTGCGCACCGACTCCTCCACCGTCCAGCGGCCCTCGCCGGAGTCCGAGACGTACCCGCGCAGCTTCTGCAGCTCCGGGTCCTCGTCCACCGCGCGCACCAGCAGGTCCAGCAGCCAGGAGCGGACGACGGTGCCGCGGCTCCACGCCTTGATCGTCGCCGGCACGTCGGTGACCACCTCGGAGGCGGCCAGCAGCTCGAAGCCCTCGGCGTAGGCCTGCATCAGGCCGTACTCGATGCCGTTGTGCACCATCTTCGCGTAGTGCCCGGCGCCGACGGGGCCCGCGTGCGCGAAGCCCTCCTCGCGCGGACCCTCCGGGCGCAGCGCGTCGAAGATCGGCAGCGCGCGCTCGATGTCCGCGGCGTCGCCGCCGGCCATCAGCCCGTAGCCGTTCGTCGCGCCCCACACCCCGCCGGACACGCCGACGTCGACGTACTTCACGCCGTGCTCGGCGAGCAGGGCCGCGTTCGCCTGGTCCTCGGTGAACCTGGAGTTGCCGCCCTCGATCACCAGGTCTCCTTCGGAGAGGACCTCGGCGAGGGCGGTGATGGTCTGCTTGGTGGGTTCACCGTGCGGAACCATGATCCACACGATGCGCGGGCCGGTCAGCCCGTTCGCCAGGTCGGCGATCGAGGCCACGTCGCTGACCTCTTGGTTCCGGTCGTAGCCGACGACCTCGTGCCCGGCGGCCCGCAGCCGCTCGCGCATGTTGAAGCCCATTCGGCCGAGACCCACAAGTCCCAGTTGCACCGGATCTTCCCCTTCGAGACTGGTTGTTGCCCGAGCCTGCCGTTCCGGCGCGACCCGGTGTCGCACGTGATCGGCGCCCGCGCGGATCGCGGCGAGCGCCGGGACCACCTCAGCCCGGCAGGCGCACCGGCATCAGCAGGTAGAGGTAGCCCTCGACCACCTCACCATCCTCCCCGACCGGTTTGAGCAACGCGGGGCGGTTGGATGTGGTGAACAGCATCTGGGCGCGGTCGGTCTTGAGCGCGCCCAGGCCGTCGAGCAGGTACGTCGGGTTGAACGCGATGGTCAGCGGCTCACCGGCGAGCTCCACCGGGAGCTCCTCTTCGGCGCTGCCCTCGTCGTCGCCACCGGCGGTCAGGCGCAGGCCGGAGTCGGAGAACTCCAGCCGCACCTGGGTGCCGCGCTCGGCGACCAGCGACACGCGCTTGATCGCTTCGACGAGCGGGGCCACGTCGATGATCGCGGTCGCGGCGGTCTCGGACGGCAGCAGCTGGCGGTACTTGGGGAACTCCGCGTCCAGCAGCCGGGTCGTGTTGCGCCGGGTCGTGCCGGACAGGCCGAGCAGGCCGTCGCCGGAGGCCAGCGAGATCTCGACCTTCGCGCCGGAACCGCCGAGGGTCTTGGCGGACTCGGCCAGGGTCTTGGCCGGGACGAGGATCGCGGTGTCGTTGATCGACTCGTCGGGCTCCCAGGTGAACTCCCGCATCGCCAGCCGGAACCGGTCGGTGGCGACCATGGTGAGCCGGTCGGCGTTGATCTCCATGCGGACGCCGGTGAGCATCGGCAGCGTGTCGTCCCGGCCGGCCGCGACCGCGACCTGGGCGACGGCGGCGGAGAACAGGTCGCCGGGGACCGCGCCGGCCCGCTCCGGCATCGCGGGCAGCTCCGGGTAGTCCTCGACCGGCATCGTCGGCAGGCTGAACCGGGAACTGCCGCAGGTGATCGTCACGCGCGAACCGTCGACGGTGATCTCGACGGGCCGGTTCGGCAGCGACTTGGTGATGTCGGCCAGCAACCGCCCGGAGACCAGCGTCTTGCCGGTGGAGTCGATGGAGGCCTCGGTCGTGACCTGGGCGGACACCTCGTAGTCGAAGCCGGAGATGGTCAGCGCTTCGCCGGAGCTCGCGTCCAGCAGCACCCCGCCCAGCACCGGGACCGGCGGCCGCGACGGCAGGCTGCGCGCGACCCAGGCGACGGCGTCGGCAAGACCGTCACGTTCCACGCGGATCTTCATCGATGTCCTTTCGGTTTCGGCCGAGGCCGGCTGCCGGGGAGAACGCTGCTGGCGCCGTGGGGGCGGCCAGCTCCGGGAGTGCTGTTGCTGCGTGCGGGGCTTTCGGAGGTCGGAGTTCCGCGACGTCGCTCGGGTGCGGGCCGCCTGAGACGGGCGGCACCTGGTTCGAGGCGCTTCGGAACTCGTCCCACGAGATGGCCGGGAGCTCGGGGCTCCGCTTCGCCACGACCATCGCGGGAGTCCCACCGTAGAGCGTTCGGCGTGATCGCCGCATCCGGGTCCTGGCTCTCGAAGCGGTCGGTTCGGGCCGCGGAGCCGAAGTTGTCCACTTGTCCACCGCCCCTCTCTCTTCTTTTTTTCTTCATTCAAAAGAAAAGAAAAGAGAGCAGTAGTAGTAAGGGTTGTGGGTTGTGGGGATAACCCTTGTTTTGGCAGCTCACGGCACCCGTTCAGCTGTGGATGGGGACTGGGGGTAACCGGTGGATGGTCTGAACGGGTCGTGGACAACTTGTGACCGCTCCGAGGTTGTCCACATTGAGCCCATGTTGTCCACACCTCCATCCACAGCTGACCCCCCAGTTGTACCCAGCCTCTGCGGATGAACCGGTGTTTCGGGCACCTCCACCGATCGGGTTGTGGGCAGATCTGTGGGTTTCCTGTGGCCAACCGGGGGATCGCCTGTGGGCAGGTCGGGGATCGTTGTGCACAGGGTGTGCATGGATTGGGGAAAACTCCAGGTCATACCTGGGGACAGCCGAGCTGTGGACAGCTCGGCCGCATCGAGGGTTTTCTGGCGAGGGGTGAGGGCAAGACCACTTCGCCTGTGCAGAAAAGTCGGCGTCCGCGAACGGCCCGCGTTCAGGTTCGGGCGCTCGATCCGTCGTGCCGCGTGCGCTGTGCGTCCAGTCGTGCGCGAAGCGTGCTGATTTCGGGTTCTCCACAGGCGCGCGCCGGCCGCCGGTGGCCGCACGGGGACCGGCGAGCGGTCGTTCGGGCCCGGTCGACGGTCGGATCTTTCTGCCGGAGCGGGGTGGAGCGACCTCGCAGGCTTGGCAGAAAGGTGCGGCGTCCGCGCTCGCGTGGGGAGGTCCCGGCGCGATGCCGCGAGCGAACGCCTCGGCGCCGGGGTAGGCGAGCCCGCGGGAGAACGCGACGAATTTTCTGCCGAGGCGGCCTGGTCGCGACCGGGGGCCCCGACAGAAAGATTCGGCGGATCCGGCCGGGAGGATCGGTCGCGGCGGCTCGGCCGGGCAGCACGCCGGCCGCGGCCATCCGAACCGCTGCCCGAGCGCTACGAGCGCCGTTCGGGGCGGACGTCGGCGGGCCGACGCCCGGCGACTTGAAGCAGTGACGTGCAGCGACTCAGTGATATCACTGAGACGTGCCGCTCAATGTTCCTCCGGGAGGGCCGCTGATCCGCTCAGACACCGCCTGAAAAGGCTCCTGAGCAGGCATGACGTGGCGAAAGGGCGATACTCGAACCAGCCGACAGCGCAGCCGCGAAGACCGCGCACCGCGCCGGGCGGGGCCGCGCGACGACGGTTCAGCCGCGCGACTGCTGCTTGATGCGGGAGGTCAGCTCCTGCACCTGGTCGTAGACCCGGCGGCGTTCGGCCATTTCCTTGCGGATCTTCTTGTCCGCGTGCATCACCGTCGTGTGGTCTCGGCCGCCGAAGCTCTGACCGATCTTCGGCAGCGACGAATCGGTCAGCTCCCGGCACAGGTACATCGCGATCTGCCGCGCCTGCGCCAACGCCTTCGTCTTGCCCGGACCGCACAGGTCGTCGATGGTGACCGCGAAGTACTCCGCCGTCACGGCCATGATGGTCGGCGCGGTGATCTCCGGGGTCTGCGAATCGGGGATCAGGTCCCGCAGCACGATCTCCGCGAGCTGCACGTCCACCGGCTGCCGGTTCAACGACGCGAACGCCGTGACCCGGATCAGCGCCCCCTCCAGCTCGCGGATGTTGCGCTCGATGCGGGCGGCGATGAACTCCAGCACCTCGGCGGGCGCGGCCATCCGGTCCTGCGCGGCCTTCTTGCGCAGAATCGCGATGCGCGTCTCCAGCTCGGGCGGCTGGATGTCGGTGATCAGGCCCCACTCGAACCGCGTCCGCAGCCGGTCCTCCAGCGTGCGCAGCCCCTTCGGCGGCCGGTCGGAGGACACCACGATCTGCTTGTTCGAATTGTGCAGCGTGTTGAAGGTGTGGAAGAACTCCTCCTGAGTTCCTTCCTTGCCCTCCAAGAACTGGATGTCGTCGACCAGCAGCACGTCCACGTCGCGGTAGCGGCGCTGGAACGCCACCTGCCGGTCGTCGCGCAGCGAGTTGATGAAGTCGTTGGTGAATTCCTCCGTGGACACGTACCGCACGCGCATCCCGGGGAACAGCCGCTGGGTGTAGTGCCCCACGGCGTGCAGCAGGTGGGTCTTGCCCAGCCCGGACTCGCCCCAGATGAACAGCGGGTTGTAGGCGCGAGCCGGTGCTTCGGCCGCTGCGACCGCCGCCGCGTGGGCGAACCGGTTCGAGGCGCCGATGACGAAGGTGTCGAAGGTGTACTTCGCGTTCAACCGGGTCTGCGAGGTCGGCGGCGCGTGCTTCGGCGCGGTGAACGGCTGGCCCGGCGGGTGCTGCTCGGCGTGCTGCCCGCGGCCGAAGGTCGGCCACACGTTCGCCTCGGTCGGTGTGGAGTCCTCCTGGTCGGCGGACTCCTCCTCCACCTCGTCCTCGTCCTGCTCGGCGACGGGGTCCTGCGCCGTCGGCCACTGCTCGGCGTAGCGCTCCGGCTCGGCCCGGCCTTCGGTGGAGTACTGCGGCTCGGCCGAGTACTGGGACTCCTGGCCGTACTTCGGCTCGGAGGGGTATTGGGACTCCGGCGAGTAGGACGGCTCCGGGCTGTACTTCGGCTCCGGCGCGTACTGCGGTTCCGCGGCGTACGGCGTACCGACCTGCTTCGCGGGAAGCGAACCGCTGATCGAACCCTGCGCGGAGTTGCCGAACGCCTCCGGCCGGCGGGACTGCGCGGAGTAGGCAGTGGGGCCGCCGGCGATGTACGGCGAGGAGTCGTAGGCGATGCCGAACCCGGCGGGCCGCTCGGCCGCGGTCTCGGATCCGGTGCGGGCCGGGGTGTCGGGGCGTGCTTCCGGCGCGGCCAGCGGACGGGTCGGCGCGGGCACCGCGGTGTCGACCTTGACCGCGAGCGAGACCTCCCGGCCCAGCCGGCGCGAGAGCGCATCGGTGATCGGGTCGCGCAGCGCCCGCTCGATCGCTTCCTTCGCGAAGTCACTGGGAGCGGCCAGCAGTGCCGTACCATCCAGCAGGCCGATCGGCCGGGTCACGCGCATCCAGGCGCGTTGTTGCGGCGACAGCGTGCCGGAGGACAACTCCAGCACGACCTCGTCCCAGACCCGACCAAGCTCGGTTTGGTGGTCGGACACCCCTGCGCTCCCCTCGCCGGCACGTGACCCGCACCGTGACTCCCACACCTGTTGCCAGTGCGGCGCTGCCGGCGCGGGGTGATGATGAACTGGCTCCGCGAACGCCCGGGACAGGTATCCACAGAGTTATCCACAACTGTGCATGAAGGTACGGCAGCGAACCTCGGACATCCCCCCTGGGGCCCCGCCGCGGCTGCGATCCAGGTGACGCTCGGTGCCGACAGCTCCCACACCGCCGGGCGCGCATCGCAGGAGGGACAACCTAACAAGGCCGAGATCACCTCACAAGGCGGGTGTTCGCAGGCGTCGGGAGCCTCGCCGAGCACCCCGGTGACCGGGTATCGGAGCAGGCGGCGTAGCCTCGTGCAGTCCCCCGCCGCACGAGCGGGAATGTCGCCGCGCTTGGATTTCGCCAGATCTCCGAGCACAGTGCGCGGGGCACCACCCGGTGTCACCGCGTGCAGACTCCCCTCGTTAGCGGGGGTGAGCTCGACACGATGGCCGCTACGGCGGGCGGGGACATCTTGACCGAGCCATCGGGCCGAGCACGTGCCTGTTCCAACGGGCCTGAAGTAACGGGGAGATCCACCGTGAGCAAGGGCAAGCGCACCTTCCAGCCGAACAACCGTCGCCGTTCCCGGAAGCACGGGTTCCGGCTTCGCATGCGTACCCGCGCCGGTCGCGCCATCGTGTCCGCGCGTCGCCGCAGGGGCCGCAGCTCGCTGACCGCCTGATTAGCGGCCAGTGCTGCCCGCGGTCGCCCGGCTGACCACTAGCCAGGAGTTTCGCCTGGCGGTCCGTCGTGGCCGCCGTGCGGGTCGTGCCCGGCTGGTGGTGCACCTGCTGACACCGAACGCGGTGGCTCGGACCGAGGTCCGAGCCACCGCGGCCGGTTCCGCACGTCCTGAGGTCGGCGCGGCGCCGAGCGGGTCGGATCGAGATCGCCGGGATTCGGCGGTGGACGACTCCGATCGTGCGGCGCGTCCGGAGCCTGCTCCGGGGCGCTCCACCGAGGCCGCGCTGCCCGACTCGGGCGGTCCTGGTGCGGAACCAGCGGCGTCGTCCGCGGAGAACTCGCGGCCGACTTCGGACATCGAACCCACTCGGGATACCGGCGAACCGGCCCGCGTGGGTTTTGTCGTGAGCAAAGCCGTGGGCAACGCGGTGCTGCGGCATCGGGTGACCCGGCGGCTCCGGCACCTGATGCGTGACCGCCTTCCACTGCTGCCCGCTGGCACACTGGTGGTGGTGCGGGCACTCCCTCCAGCCGCGAACGCACCGAGCCGTGATCTCGGATCGGATCTTGACGCGGCGCTGCGCAAACTGCGCGTGGCGCAGCCCGGCGGTCCGGTGGCGAGTTCCAGATAGCGGCGGAGGCCCCGGATGTCGGAATCGCATGACCACGGCGGACCAGCACGGCCGAGCCCGGCCGCCTGGCTGCTGCTGGGGCCGGTGCACGTGTACCGAAAGATCATCTCGCCGCTGCTCCCGCCGACCTGCCGGTTCTACCCGAGCTGCAGCGCCTACGCGGTCGAAGCGCTGACCGTGCACGGAGCGCTCTACGGCAGTTGGCTCACTGCGCGGCGGTTGTTGCGCTGCGGCCCATGGCACCCCGGCGGCCTCGACTTCGTCCCACCTCGGCGGGACCGCGCCGGGCGCTCGGCGGCCGAGCCGGGCGAAGCGCCCCGACCCCCCGCGGAGGACTAGTGCTCGACTTCATCTACTACCCGGTCTCGGCGATCCTCTGGTTCTGGCACGAGATCTTCGGCTTCGTCCTCGACCCCGCCAGCGGGTACGCCTGGGCGCTGTCGGTGGTGTTCCTCGTCTTCACCTTGCGAGCGCTGCTGTTCAAGCCGTTCGTGCACCAGGTGCGGTCGATGAAGAAGATGCAGGAGTTCGCCCCGCAGGTCCGCTCCCTGCAGGAGAAGTACGGCCACGACAAGCAGCGGCTCGCGCAGGAGATGCAGAAGCTCCAGCAGGAGCAGGGGTTCAACCCGATCTCCGGTTGCCTGCCGATGCTGGTGCAGGTGCCGGTCTTCATCGGCCTGTTCCACGTGCTCAACGGGTTCCGCCCCGGCGCGGAGTCGAACTTCGTGTTCGGCAAGGAGGAGGTCGCCTCCTTCGTGTCCGCCGATCTGTTCGGCGCGAAGCTGTCGAACACGATCAGCCAGACGCCCGAGGTGCTCGCGGCCTTCGGCACGGACCGGACGTCGATGCTGATCGTCGGTGTGCCGCTGATGATCGCGGCGGCGATCGCCACCCACTTCACCTCGCGGCACTCGGTGCAGCGCCAGACCGCTGAGGCGGCGCAGAACCCGCAGACCGAGATCATGAACCGCATGGTGCTGTGGGTCTTCCCGATGTTCGCGATCATCGGTGGCCCGTTCCTGCCGCTGGCGATCCTGCTGTACTGGCTCGCCAACAACTTCTGGACCTTGGCCCAGCAGCGGATCGTCTACACCCGCATCGACCGCGAAGAGGCCGAGTCCGCGGCTGCGGCGACCGTGATCGACGGGACCGCGGTCACCACGACCGCCTCGGAGGCGTCGACCACCGCGGCCCCGACGCCGGAGATCGCTCCCGCTCCCGCTCCGGCTCCGGCGAGCGACGCGGAGCGGACGACCGCGGAACCGGGCGAGCCAGCCCGCGGCG
Organism: Saccharopolyspora gloriosae; assembly: GCF_014203325.1. Taxonomy (NCBI): domain Bacteria; kingdom Bacillati; phylum Actinomycetota; class Actinomycetes; order Pseudonocardiales; family Pseudonocardiaceae; genus Saccharopolyspora; species Saccharopolyspora gloriosae. Next base: position 6,473,619 of record NZ_JACHIV010000001.1, read on the forward strand.
AGGAAGCCGAGGACGCCTCCCCTGCGCCGGCCGCCACCACAGACCAGCCCGGTGATGCCCCCGGGGTGCTCGAAGACCGTTCCCGCGACAACCGGCCAGGCGAGTCCCGCTGATCGACGTCGCGTACCCCTGGAGAGGAGACGCCCAGTGTCTGAAACCGTGCAGGAACCGACCAAGGTCGAGGAGTCGGCGGAGTCCACGCCGAACGCCGACCAGGAGCGCAGCAATACCGAGACCCTGCTCGTCCAAGAGGGCGACGTGGCCGGTGACTACCTGGAGCGGCTGCTCGACCTGCTGGACTACGACGGTGACATCGACCTCGACGTCGAGGCCGGCCGCGCGGTCGTGAGCATCGAGGGCGGCGGCGATCTGGAGAAGCTGGTCGGCTCGCGCGGCCAGGTCTTGGAGGCGCTGCAGGAGCTGACCCGGCTCGCGGTGCAGCAGGACACCGGGGTGCGCAGCCGGCTCATGCTGGACGTCGCCGGGTGGCGCGCGGGTCGGCGCGAGGAGCTCAGCACGCTCGGCCGCACCACGGCCGAAGAGGTGCTGGAGTCGGGCAACGAGGCGCGGTTGCGTCCGATGACCCCCTTCGAGCGGAAGATCATCCACGACGCGGTCGCAGCGGTGGACGGCGTGCACAGCGAGAGCGAAGGCGAAGAGCCGAGTCGCAAGGTCGTCGTGTACAAGTCCAGCTGACCCACTGCCCGCGTGGCGACGCGGGTGCTCGATCAGGACGCCCGGCCGGGATCTCCCGGCCGGGCGTCTTCTTGTCCGCGACCCGTTCGCGTGTGAACCGAACCCGTTGTTCGTGGAGCCCGGCGACCACTTCCGGTCGCCGAGTCGTCTCCCGTCACTCCCCCGCCGCCTCGTGTCGTGCCCGCATCCGACCGCGCCGTCTGGGCGTCCCGGTTTCACGTGAAACGGCGCCATCGCTCCCCCGGGACTGCGTTTCACGTGAAACCGCGGAGCTCCTGTCGGGCGCGTTTCACGTGAAACCAGGTGCGAGAGCAAGAGCGACTTCGGGCTGAGATGATGAAGGGCGTCGCGCGGACCCCTTGATCCGGTCCCGTGTTTCACGTGAAACCAGAGCGCCGCCCGTTGAGCCCGTTCCACGTGAAACAACTCCGTACCGACTTGGTGGACGCGCCCCGTTCCACGTGAAACAACGAGAACAGGATGGAAGACTGTGATCGCAGCAGAAGGTGATCCGATCCCGGTTCCGGCGGCCGCTCAAGCGGTCTTCGGCGATCGTCTTCCGGGAGCGGAGCGGTTCGCCGCGATGCTCGCCGAGCAAGGTGTGCGACGCGGACTGATCGGCCCACGCGAACTGGACCGACTGTGGGACCGCCATCTGTTGAACTCTGCGGTACTCGCGGAGTTGCTGCCACCGAATTGCCGTGTCGTGGACGTAGGCTCAGGGGCAGGGTTGCCGGGCATCCCGCTGGCGATCGCTCGCCCCGATATCGAGCTGGTTCTGCTGGAGCCGATGGCTCGACGAGTGGCATGGCTGCGGGAAGTCGTCGAGGAACTGGATCTCTCCGTAGAGGTGGTGCGTGGGCGTGCCGAGGAAGGCCCGGTGCGTGATCGGCTCGCCGATCAGGACGTGGTCACCGCTCGGGCCGTGGCACCGATGGAGCGCCTCACCGCGTGGTGCCTTCCCCTGCTGCGTCCCGGCGGGCGGCTGCTCGCGTTGAAGGGATCCACCGCTGCGGAAGAACTGGAACGCGATGCGGCCGCGATTCAAGCGGCCGGTGGCAGCCACGGTGAAGTGAAGTCGTGTGGCGATGAAGTGCTCGATGTACCGACGACGGTCGTCGTCGTGGAGCGGGTGTCCCAGAAAGCGCCCGGTCGGCGTCGTGACGGCGGCCGTAGAGCGAGGAAGGATCGTGGACGGTGACGGAGTCGAACGGAGCGGATCGTGTTTCACGTGAAACGAAGGGGCGCGTGATGGGTTCCATGCGTTTTCCTTCGGGAGCGGAAGAGCGCGTTCAGCAGGTGAATGAAGCATTCCCCGCGGATGGCGTGGGCTGGACTCCGATCATGGAAGAAGCTCAACGGGCCACCCGGGTGCTGCACCCCGAGACGATGCAGCTGCCCCGACCGGACCGGCGGCGGATCCTCACGGTCGCCAACCAGAAGGGCGGCGTGGGCAAGACGACGAGCACGGTGAACCTCGCGGCCGGATTGGCGGTGCAGGGGCTGAAGGTCCTCGTGATCGACCTGGACCCGCAGGGGAACGCGAGCACCGCGCTCGGCGTGGACCACCGGTCCGGCGTCCCCTCGGTGTACGAGGTGCTGCTCGGCGAGATCAGCATCGCGGACGCGGCGGCCGTGAGCACCGAGTCGCCGAACCTCTACTGCGTCCCGGCGACGCTCGACCTGGCCGGCTCCGAGATCGAGCTGGTGTCGATGGTCGCGCGGGAGGGGCGTCTCAAGGAGGCGCTCAAGTCCGACGCGATCGAGCAGATCGCCCCCGACTACGTCTTCATCGACTGCCCGCCGTCGCTCGGCCTGCTCACGGTGAACGCGATGGTCGCGGCGCACGAGGTGCTGATCCCGATCCAGTGCGAGTACTACGCGCTGGAAGGTCTCGGGCAGCTGCTCCGCAACATCGAGCTGGTGCAGGCGCACCTGAACCCGGCGCTGTGGGTCTCGACGATCCTGCTGACGATGTACGACGGTCGCACCAAGCTGGCGGATCAGGTGACCAACGAGGTCCGCGGCCACTTCGGCGAGCTGACGCTGCGGACGGTCATCCCGCGCAGCGTGAAGATCTCCGAGGCGCCGGGCTTCGGGAAGACGGTGCTGAATTACGATCCCGGTTCGCGGGGTTCGATGAGCTACCTGGATGCGGCGAAGGAGATCGCCGAGCGGGGTGTGGAGAGGAAGACGGCATGACCGAACGCAAGGGTGGTTTGGGGCGCGGTCTCGCGGCGCTGATTCCGAGCGGACCTCCTGCCGAAGACGGCGGCTCTTCCACCGGAGTCACCGTCCGCGGGTCCGGCTTCACGCCACCCTCCTCCCCCATCTCGGGGGATGGTGCGAGCGCGCCGGAGCCGGTTTCACGTGAAACGAGCGGCGGAACGGTGGCGGGCGCGACGTACCGGGAGATCGTGACCGCGTCGATCACGCCGAACCCCCGGCAGCCGCGGCAGGTCTTCGACGAGGAGGCGCTGGCCGAGCTGGAGCACTCGATCCGCGAGTTCGGCCTGATGCAGCCGATCGTGGTGCGTGAGGTCGAGCCGGATCAGTTCGAGCTCATCATGGGTGAGCGGCGGTGGCGCGCTTCGCAGCGCGCCGGCCTGGAGGTCATTCCGGCGATCGTCCGGGAGACCCAGGACGACGCGCTGCTGCGGGACGCGCTGCTGGAGAACATCCACCGCGTGCAGCTGAACCCGCTGGAGGAAGCGGCGGCGTACCAGCAGCTGCTGGACGAGTTCGACGTGACACACGACGAGCTGGCCGAGCGCATCGGCCGGAGCCGTCCGGTCATCACGAACACGATCCGCCTGCTGCGGTTGCCGATGCCGGTGCAGCGGCGGGTCGCCGCCGGGGTGCTCTCGGCGGGACATGCTCGCGCGCTGCTCGCCTTGGACGACTCGGGCGGCCAGGAGGAGTTGGCCTCGCGGATCGTCGCCGAGGGCCTGTCGGTGCGGGCGACCGAGGAGGCGGTGACCCTCAAGAAGAGTGAGGGCCCCGCGAAGGAGAAGCCGGCTCCGCGCAAGCAGCTGCAGTCCCCCGGCCTCCAGGGGTTGGCGGAGAAGCTCTCGGATCGCTTCGACACGAAGGTCAAAGTGGATCTGGGGAAGCGGAAGGGCCGGATCGTCGTGGAGTTCGGGTCGGTGGACGACCTGGAGCGGCTCGCCGAGTTGTTGTTGCCCGGAGAGGCCGAAAAGCTCCGTGAGATCCGCGAAGGATGACACCGGGGCCTTTCGTCACGGTGACGATCAATATTTTGGGTGATATGTCGGTATCTGCGACGTAGGTCGACCGCGGATCCCGACGGGCCTTCGATGCCGCGAATCGCCGCGGGTCGCTCGCCGATCACGCCGACGACGTTCCGCGTCGGCGCCCCGCCGGTAGCCGGGTTCGGCTCGGCGGTGGAAACGAACAAAGAAGAGCCGCCGATGTAACGAGACATCGGCGGCTTGCTTCGGAGCGGCTCCGGTCGACCCCGGGCGGCGACCACTCCCCTGTTGCGTTGTTTCACGTGAAACGCGGCGCCGTCGTTCCGGTCGCCGCGCGCGGATCAGTTCCCGCGCGTGATCGCCTTCTCGACGAGACCGGCGAACACCTCGCCGAGCGAGCGGTCCGCAGCCTCCACGGCCATCGGGAACAACGACGTCTCCGTCAGGCCGGGCGACACGTTCACCTCCAGGAAGTGCGGCACCCCGTGCTGGTCGATGATCGCATCGGTCCGGGACACGTCACGCAGCCCGAGCAGCTTGTGCGCCGCGACCGCCAGCTCCCCCGCGCGGGCCGCGACTTCGGGCGCCAGGTCGGCCGGTGCCTCGTAACTGGTGAGCCCGGCGGTGTAGCGGGCCGTGTAGTCGTACACGCCGTCGGCCGCTTCGATGCGCACCGCGGGAAGCGCCTCCGGGCCGTCCGCGGTGTCCACCACGCTCACAGCGACCTCGACGCCTTCGATGAACTGCTCGACGAGCACGGTGTCGCCGTAGGCCAGCGCGCCCACCATCGCCGAGGGCAGCTCCGAGGCTTCTCGGACCACTCGCGCCCCCAGCGCCGAACCGCCCTGATCCGGCTTGAGCATCAGCGGCAGACCCAGCTTGCCGACCAGCGCGTCCAGCACGGCTTGGGCGCCGAGCTCGCGGAACGTGGCGTGCGGCAGCACAACCCAGTCCGGGGTGCTCAGGCCGGCACGGGCGAGCTCGGCCTTCGCGGTCGGCTTGTCCCAAGCTCGGCGGCACGCCCGCTGGTCGGTGCCGACGTACGGAACGCCGAGCATGTCCAGCACGGACTGCACGGCACCGTTCTCACCTTCGCCGCCGTGCAGCGCGATGATCACGGCGTCCGGCCGCTCGTCCTGGATTCGCGTGACCAGCCGGGAATCGGCGTCCCACTCCCCCACGGTCATGCCGACGGAGCGCAGCGCGGTGGACAGCCGACGTCCGGAGCGCAGCGACACCTCGCGCTCGTGCGACAACCCACCGGACAGCACGGCGACCCAACGATCGGACATTGGTCGAACACCCCTGAAAGTAAGAGTCCACTGCGCACCAGGTGCGCAGTGGACCGATCGAATCGTGCGGCAGGAACGAGGTTACGCCGTGTCCGGAGAGGGAGCTTCGGGGCCGGAGACCGAGCGCTGCGGCACGCTGCCGAAGGTCCGCACCAGCTCCATCTCGTCGGTGAGCGTGTTGGCGAGCCTGCGGACGCCCTCACGGATGCGCTCCGGCGTCGGATAGCAGTAGGACAGCCGCATCTGCCGCGAGCCCAGCGCGTCCGCGTAGAAGCCGGTGCCCGAGGCGTAGGCGACCCGCTGGGTCACGGCCCGCGGCAACATCGCCTTGGTGTCCACGCCTTCCGGCGCGGTGAACCACACGTAGAACCCGCCGTCGGGCTTGGTCCAGCTGCAGCCTTCCGGCATGTGCTGCTCCAGCGCGCTGAGCATCGCGTCGCGGCGTTCCCGGTACTGCTCGCGGAAGGTCTTGATCTGGCCCTTCCAGTCGTGCGTGCTCAGGTAGCGGGACACGATCATCTGGTTCAGCGTGGGCGGGCACAGCGTCGCCGACTCCGCGGCGAGCACCAGCTTCTCGCGCACCGCGTGCGGGGCGAGGACCCAGCCGACGCGCAGTCCGGAGGCGAAGGTCTTGGAGAACGAACCGAGGTAGACCACGTTGTCCGGGTCCAGGCTGCGCAGCGCCGGGTAGGTCTGGCCGTCGAAGCCCAGCAGCCCGTACGGGTTGTCCTCCAGCACGAGGATGTCGTGGTGGCGGCAGATCTCCAGGATCTCGGCGCGGCGCTGCACGGCGAGCGTGACGCCGCCGGGGTTGTGGAAGTTCGGGATGGTGTAGAGGAACTTGATCCGCTCACCGCGGCTGGTGACCTCGGAGATCGCGTGCCGCAGCGCTTCCGGCTGCAACCCGTCGTCGTCCATCGCGACGTGCACGACCTTCGCCTGGTAGGCGTTGAAGGAGCCGAGCGCGCCGACGTAGGAGGGGCCTTCGGCGAGGACGACGTCGCCCGGGTCGCAGAACAGCCGCGTGACCATGTCCAGGGCCATCTGGGAGCCGACGGTGACCATCACGTCGTCGGGATGCCCGGTGATGCCTTCCATGGCCATGATCTCGCAGATCTGCTCGCGCAGTTCCGGAACGCCGTGCGCCGAGCCGTACTGCAGCGCGGCCTGCCCGTCGACGGAGATCAGCCGGGAGACCTCGGTGGCCAGCGAGTCCAGCGGCAGCGCGGCCAGGTTCGGCATGCCGCCGGCCAGCGAGACGACCTCGGGGCGACTCGCCACGGCGAACAGCGCCCGGATCTCCGATGCGGTCATGCCTGCGGTGCGCTGGGCGTACCGGTCGCGGTGCGCGTCGAGGTTGCGCGCCGCTCCCGCCTGCTGGACCGCTGCCTCCTGCTGGGGGCTCGGCTGCGGCTGATCGGTCGGGTTGCTGCCGTGATCGGACATTCCGCGCTCCGGTGGATCGGGTGTGCGCTGTAGTGATCGTCTCCTGTTACCACGAGGTGACGGTCGCGCGAGTCTATCTGTGCTATCGCGTCCGGCGGTCGCTTGTGTAACGGGCGCCTCGCACAAACCGGCTTGACGGTAACCCATCTCACCATTTCGGGGGGCACTGGGAAGGGTGAGGAGCTTCCGGCGGCAGGAGGCGGCGGCTTATCCTGGCCACGAGCCCCACCTGCCATGCGTGGGTTCTTGGCGGATTCGCAGGAGGTCAGGGTGTCGCGACGCGTCGTAGGCGTCACGCTGGACAACCTCGACCACTTGCCACCGAAGTGTCGTCGCTGCGTGTTCTGGGAACTCGCGCCGCACATCCGGGAGCAGGCCGAGGAGTTCGGCGAAACCGGCCTCGAAAAAGAGGCCTGGGTGTCCAACGTGCTGCTGGACTGGGGATCCTGCGGCCGCGTGCTGTACGTGGACGACGTGCCTGCCGGCTATGCGCTGTACGCCCCGCCCGCCGCGGTGCCGCGCGCCGCCGCGTTCCCGTCCGGCCCGGTCAGCGCGGACGCGGTGCTGCTCACCGCGTTGCGGGTGATCCCGGAGTTCGAGCACGGCGGGCTGGGCCGGGTGTTGCTGCAGAACGTGGCGAAGGATCTGACCAAGCGCGGAGTCCGCGCGATCGAGGCGTTCGGCGATCTGCACGAGGACGACGAGGGCTGCCTGGTCCCGGCGGGATTCCTGCAGCAGGTCGGGTTCAAGACCGTCCGCCAGCACCCGAAGTGGCCGCGCTTGCGGCTGGAGCTGCGCACGGCGATCTCCTGGAAGGAAGACGTCGAAGCGGCTCTGGAGCGGCTGCTGAGCACGGTCTCGGTGAAGACCGCCGAGCCCGCGCTCGGCTGACCGTCCTTGTTTGATCTTGGCTTGAGTAGCGGGTCGGGCGGCGGAACCTCAGCGGCTCCCTCGCTGCGGGATCGATTCCTCATGTATGCCGTACACGGCGAAATCGCTGTCCTCGCGAGGAAGCCGCTGAGAACCCGCCGGTGGTCGGTTTGCTCTGGCTGGTCGCCGCTCACAGGACAACGACCGACGACGCCGCTCACCTGGAAAGGCAAGATCAAAGACAGGAAGTGAACCCGCCGGAGCCCGCGCCGTGCGGCGCAGGCGGGCCAGACGTCGTCCTCAGGCGCCTTCGGCTCGGGTGAGTTCGTGGCGCAGCAGGTCGTCGAAGGTGAAGGTGCCCGTCGGCTGGTCGTCCTTGCCGAGCAGGTAGAGCCGTTTCACGGCGACCAGCAGGCCTTCGGCGATGATGTCCCGGAACGCGGGGTCGAGCAGCCGCCGCCGGTCCTCGGGGTTGGTGAGGTAACCGATCTCGGTGCGCACCGCGGGCATCCGGGTGAGGCGCAGGACCTCCCACGTCTTCGGGTGGATGCGGCAGTCGAGCATCCCCGTGCGCGCGACGATCTCGCGCTGCAGGAAGCCGGCCAGCGCCTCCCCCACCGTGGAGGTGGTGCCGTTGCCGGTGCCGAAGTGGAAGCTCGACACGCCCTGCGCCGCGGGCGCCGAGTTGGCGTCCATGTGCAGCGACAGGAACAGGTCGGCACCCGCTTCGTTGGCGAACCCGGCGCGGTCGGCCTCCGGCGGGCAGGAGTGCGGCCCGCGCGTGATCAGCGCTTCCATCCCGGTGGCGACCATGCGGCCTTCGAGCCTGCGGACCAGGTCCCAGGCGAGGTCGGCTTCGTTGACGCCGCCCACGGTCACGCCGCGGTCGGTGCCGCCGTGACCGGGGTCCAGCACGATGCGCTTGCCGCGCAGCAGCGGACCGGAGCGCCGGACCTTCTCCTGCTCCCGCAGGTAGACGGGGCGACCGCCGCGGACCTTCGGGGCGAGCTGCTTGAGCGCGCGCAGCGTGTTCGGGCCGCAGATGCCGTCGTTGCCGAGCCCGTAGTCGCGCTGGAAGCTGCGCAGCGCCTGCTCGGTCTGCCACCCGAAGATGCCGTCGGGCCTGCCCGCGTCGAAGCCGAGTTCCAGCAGCCGCTCCTGCAGCGCGAACACGTCGTCGCCGCTGATGGGCTTGGACACGAGGTAGGCCAGGGACCGGTCGCCCAGGCGCCAGCGCGCGTCGATCAGGGCGCGGTAGGTGGCGGGGCCGACGACGCCGTCGGTGATCAGGCCACGTCGCTGCTGGAAGACGCGCACCGCGTGTTCCACCGCCGCGTCGAAGTTCGCGGGGCCGGTGGCGGTTCCGTTTGGGGGGGCCGGTAGGAGACCCAGCGCAGCAAGGGTGTTCCTGATCTCGGCAACGGCCGGACCGACGTCACCGCGGTGGAGCAGCTGCATGCACTCCTCGCTCGATTCAGGCGCCGGTGGTGGATCCGGCGCGTAGGACGGTCGTACTCCCCCGATGTCCACTTCTGGGTGGATGGGTTCGGACGGGAACCCACCGGCTCATTGTGCCTTGCCTGCAATGCAGCGGCGCTGCGGGCCGCTCGCAGGCGCCCGCGCATGGGATGACCTCCCACGCTTCGCCGAGAACGGCGAAACCCCGCACATCTCCGCGCGGTGGCGGGGATCTGCGGGGTTCCGGCTCGGTGCGCGGCGGTCAGCGCCGCATCACAGGTAGTCCTTCAGGTCTTCCAGCAGCGCGGCCTTCGGCTTGGCGCCGACGATCTGCTTGACCGGCTCGCCGCCGGAGAACAGCAGCAGCGTCGGGACGCTCATCACCTGGTAGTCGCGGGCGACCGACGGGTTCTTGTCGATGTCCAGCTTGGCGATCGTGATGCCCGGGTTCTCGTCGGCGATCTCCTCCAGGACGGGCGCGACCATCTTGCACGGGCCGCACCAGGTCGCCCAGAAGTCGACCAGGACGGGCTTGTCGCTGCCCAGCACGTCGTCCTTGAACGAGCCGGCGTCCACGGTCACGGTGTTCTCGGCCATGTCATCTCCCTCGGTGTGAATTCAGGTCGGTCCAGCGCTCAGCGCGCCGCGGCGGTCTCGGTCGCAGGTGCGTAGCCACCGCCGACGTGTTCGGCCGCGACGTGCGCGGACTCGCTCACCTCGTGCTCGGCGAGCCACCGCTCGGCGTCCATCGCCGCCGAGCAGCCGGAACCGGCGGCGGTGATGGCCTGCCGGTAGGTGTGGTCGACGAGGTCGCCCGCGGCGAACACGCCGGGGATGCCGGTGTGCGTGGTGGGCTGCTGGACGGCGACGTAGCCCTCGTCGTCGACCTCGACCTGGTCGCGCACGAGTTCGCTGCGCGGGTCGTGGCCGATGGCGACGAACATGCCGGTGACGTCGAGCTGCGAGTCCTCACCGGTCACGGTGTCGTGCAGCTTCAGGCCGGTGACGGCGTTGTCGCCGAGCACCTCGGTGACCGCGGCGTTGGTGCGCCAGCGGATCTTCTCGTTGGCCTTGGCCCGCTCCAGCATGATCTTGGAGGCGCGGAACTCGTCGCGGCGGTGGATGATCGTCACCGAGTCCGCGAACTTGGTGAGGAACGTGGCCTCCTCCATCGCGGAGTCGCCACCGCCGATGACGGCGATGTGCTGCTCGCGGAAGAAGAAGCCGTCGCAGGTCGCGCACGCCGAAACGCCGTGGCCGAGCAGCTTCTCCTCGCCGGGGATGCCCAGGTAGCGGGCCGCCGCGCCCATCGCCAGGACGATCGCCTTGGCGCGGTACTCGACGCCGTTGGCGGTGACCTTCTTCACGTCGCCTTCGAGGTCGATGTGCTCGACGTCCTCGGCGCGCAGCTCACCTCCGAACCGCTTCGCCTGCTCCCGCATCTGCTCCATGAGATCGGGGCCCATGATGCCGTCCCGGAAACCGGGGTAGTTCTCCACGTCGGTGGTGGTCATCAACGCACCACCGAACTGCGTTCCCTCGAAGACCAAAGGCTGGAGTTCGGCCCGTGCGGCGTACACCGCAGCGGTGTAACCGGCGGGGCCGGAGCCCACGATGATGAGGTTGCGGACGTCGTCGGTCACCGCGCCCCTTTCGTTGTCGCGTGCCGCCCGCCGCGCTGAACGCGCGAGCGTACTCGGGTCAACGCGATCCTAGGCGCGTGTGTTCCCGGCTCCGCCGCGCGTGACGAGCCTGACCCGCTCAGCCTCCCAGGGTGCTGTCGGAGATCGTCGCGGGGCGGTCCGGGCCGCAGTCCTGGCCGACGACGAGGATGCGGAACCGGCCGATCCCGCCGCCTTGCAGCACCAGCGCCCTGGCCGGTTCGCCGTCGATCGTGACTTCGCGGGCGCCGAGCGGATTTCCGCTGCTCACGCCGTTGGCCTGCAGGCAGCCGAGCAGCTGTTCGGGGTCGGCGAGCGCGCCGTACTGCTCGGAGCCGAGCGCTTCGCCGAGCCGGTCCGCCGGGAAGGCGTCTCCGCGCAGCGCCAGCGGCGGCGGACCGTCCTGGGGCGGCGGCGCGGCGGCGTTGTCGGTGTCCCCCTGCAGGATTCCGCCGGTGCCGAGCACCACGATTCCCGTCACCGCGGCGGCCGCGGTGAGCAGGCCCGCCGTCCAGCCCGCGCGCTTGCGCCTGCGCCGGCGAGCGGCGGCGAGGTCGAGCACCGGAGCGGGTTCGGGTTCGACGGGCTGACCCGCGGTTCCGGCGGAGTTCGGGTTCTCGCCCTCGGGTGCCATGGCCCAGGAACGCAGTTCCGCCTCGAGCGCTTCGTCCAGCTTGGCCGCGACGTCGTCGGGCACGGTCGGAGCCGGCAGCTCCGCCAGTTCGGCGCTGGTGGCTTCCAGCGCGGCGAGCAGTTCGCTCGCCTCCGGGTCGGCCTGGATGCGCGGCAGCAGCTCGTCGGCCACGTCCTGATCGAGCACTCCCGCGTGCAGATCGGCCACCAGATCCAGCGACCACGGTGGGCCTTGCGGCGTTTCGGGGCGCCGTTGTTCGCCGCTCATCGTCCCTCCCGTCGACGCTTGGCGTTGGCGTCATCTGGGACGTTCGCATCCGCACTCGGGTTCCGCAGGTGTCCCAGAAGTTTCGCCAGCTTCACCCGGCCGCGGGCGCAGCGGCTCTTCACGGTGCCCTCGGCGACGCCGAGGATGGCGGCGGTGTCGGACACCGAATAGCCCTCCACGTCGACCAGCACGATCGGCGCGCGCTGCTCCTCGGGGAGGGCGGCCAGCGCGTCCTGCACGGCCATCCGGGTGTCCTGCTCCTCGATCGCGTCGCGCGGAACGGCCGGCTCGGCCGGCCCGGTATCGGGCAAGGGCACCGTCGGTCTCGCCTGGCGCCTGCGGATCCGGTCCAGGCAGGCGTTCACCACGATTCGGTGCAACCAGGTGGTGACCTGGGATTCCGCTCGGAACGATCCGGCGTTGCGGAACGCGGAGATCATCGCATCCTGCAGCGCGTCGGAAGCGTCCTCGTGATCGCGCATGGTGCGCAACGCGACCGCCCACAACCGATCGCGGTGCCGGCGGAACAACTCGGCGAACGCGTGTGGGTCACCGCTGGTGTGCGCCGCTATGAGGTCGGCGTCCGATCTGACGGGGGCAGACACGTCTGAGCACTCTACTGATCGTGAGGTCGCCCACGATCACCGCGCCGCGGCCCGCGCGGGACCAGGACCGGGTTCGGTCCCGCGCGAACCGGAGGCGTGCTGCTCAGGCCGCCGTGCCGGAGATGCTGATCTCGTTGATCCGGGTCTGGAACTTGCCGCCCGACGGCGAGATCTGCGTCAGCCACACGATCACGTTCTGGGTGGGCTGCGCCGCGTCGATCGGGATCGTCGTCTTGCCCGCGGCCAGCGTCTGCTGCCCGAGCAGCGGGCTGGAGTCGAAGTTCGGGCTGGTGCCGTCGGCCGCCCGGATCTCCACCACGGTGCCCGCGCTGGGCGAGTCGATGACCACTTCGCGGACGGTCGTCGGCGCCGAGAAGCTGAGCACCGTGCCGGTGCCCGACTTGAACCCGTTGCCGAACTGGTCGTTGTAGGAGTCGGTCGCCCAGGACGTCGACGGGTCGCCGTCGAACAGGTTGCCGATCTTGCCGGGGCTGTCCGGGGTCTGCTCCTTGACGAACGGGGTCCCGCCGGTGACCTGGACCGGGACGGCCTGGTCCGGGGTCGGTGCGGGCTGCTGCGCGTTGTCGTCGCCCAAGGTCACCGACGGGCCTTCGGCCTCCGGGTTGCCCGCGAACATGCCGATGAGGTTGGCGACGATCCAGCCGACGACGAGCAGCGTGGCCACCGCCAGGGCGCCGACGCTGATCGCCAGCTTCTTGCGCTTGACCTTGTCCGGCTTGGGGTCCTGGGTGCTCCAGACCTCGTTGGTCTGCGTCGCGCCGCCCGCGGGTCCGGACTGCACGGCCGAGGACGAGGCCTCGAACGTGGCGTGCTGCTCCAACACCCGCAGCACCGCTGCACCGGTGCGGACGCCGCCGGTGGTGCCGTGCGTGTCGGGGCTGCCGAGGGCGCGCAGGGCGACCGTGGACAGCTCCAGCGGCACCGTCGGGCGCAGCGTGCGCGGCGCGACGATGGTGCCGTCCGGTCCGGTCGGCGCGGTCGCCAGGCCTTCGGGGGCGGAGTCCAGCGCCCAGCGCCCGGTCAGCAGCAGGTACAGCGCGGCACCGAGCCCGCGCACGTCGTCGCTGGAGCTCGCGGTGGACAGCGGCCCAGGGAAGGCCATCCGGATGTCGCCTTCCGGCGTCACCCGGATCCGCTGCGGGTGGTCCGCGCCGAGCACCAGCCCGGCGTGGTGCGCGGCTTCGACAGCGGCGGCCAGCGGTTGCAGCAGCCGCGCCGCGGTGCCCGGCTGCAGCGGCCCGTCCCCGATCAGCTCGATCAGGTCGGTGCCGTGCGTCCATTCGGCGATGACGACGCCGAGCACGCCCTGCGGGTCACCTGGTGCTGGTGTCACGACGTCGAGCACCCGCGCGACGCCGACGTGGTTGAAGGTGCTGGCGTGCATCGCGCGTTCCAGCGTGCGCCGCGCGCTCGTCGCCGCATCCGATTGGGAGCGGTCCCCGGTCAGGATGGTCAGCGCGACATCGCGTCCGAGCACACCGTCCTTGGCCCGCCACAGCTGCGCGTCGCACCGGGGATCGGTGCCGACCTTCTCCAGCAGGCGGTATCGGCCGTGGTCGAGTACCGCGCCGGGGGTCAGCTGTTCGGCGTCGTCCGCCGTCGAATCGCCCGCGTCACGTTCCGGCATCGCTTGCCTGGTCGGTTTGCTGCTCACCTTCCCTCTCCCGCTCCTCCCGCTCCAGCCGGGGGGCACTGAACACCCCCTCCCCACGGGAGAAGACTTCCGCCCCGAGGGTACGTGACGCCAATGTCAACGACGACGCAGCAGAGCGGTGAGCCGCCCGATCGCAGGCTCCAGTTCCCGCACCCGGAGCAACGCCATCAATCCGAAGATGATCGCGAAGCCCACGATCGTGCCCGCCAGCAGCTGCAACCAGCCCGTTCCGGCGCCAGCGGGACCGGGGATCAACGCGTCCACGCCCGTCGTGGCGCCCCAGGCCGCGAGCCCGCCGAGCACCGACGCGAGCAGCGTCTTGCCCAGCGTCGCCAAGAACTTCGCGCTGCCCAGCGGACCCAGGCGCCGCCGCAACCACGCCTCGCCGACGAGCCAGCCGACGACGAAGCTGAAGGAGTTCACGAAGGCCAGGCCGTAGACGACGTCCTGCGGCGACAGCACCAACGGCGTGAGCAGCGCCATGACGACCTTGGCCGCGGTCATCACGACCATGATCAGGGTCGGGGTGCGGGCGTCCTTGAGGGCGTTGAACGTCCGCATCTGCATCATCGTGATCGCGTACGGCAGCACGCCGAACGACGAGACGGCGATCGCCAGCCCGACGCTGCTCGCGTCCGTCGCGGAGCCCTTGAGGCTGAACAGCGCCAGCGCCAGCGGCACGCCCAGCACCGTCATCACGGCGCTGATCGGCATCAGCGCGACGGTGGAGAGCCGGTTGCCCAGCGACAGGTCTTGCACGACCCGCGGGTAGTCGTGGTCGGCGGCGGCCGAGCTCATCCGGGGCAGGATGGCGGTCATCACCGAGAACCCGATCACGCCGTACGGCAGCTGCAGCAGCATCCAGGAGTACGTGTAGATCGAGTAGGAGCCGGCGTCGGCGGCCGTGGCGACCTTGGTGAGCGCGATCAGACCGACCTGGCTGACGGCGACGTAGCCGACCATCCACAGGGTCAGGCCGCCGAACTCGGACAGCCGCGGGTCCCATTCCCAGCGCCAGCGGAACGTGAACCCGGTCCGGCGCAGCGCCGGGATCTGGATCAGCGACTGCACGGTGACGCCGAGCGTCACCCCGATCCCGAGGGTGAGCAGGTGCGCGTCGTCCATGCGCACCGGGTCGACGGAGATCCGGCCGGGCAGCGAGGCGTAGACGCCGAGCGTGGCGAGCACGACGAGGTTGTTCACCACCGGCGCCCAGGCCGGCGGGCTGAAGATCTGCTTCGACTGCAGGATCGCGCCGACCAGCGCGCTGATCCCGTAGAAGAAGATCTGCGGGATCAGCAGGTAGCTGAACGCGGTGACCAGCGCCGGGTTCGACGAGTCCCCGTCGGAGATGAACAGCCAGGTGAGGGCGGGCGCGGCGATCACCGAGATCGTGGTGCCGACGATCAGCAGCACCGTGGAGATGGTCAGCAGCCGCTGCACGTATGCCTCGCCGCCGTCGGCGTCGGACTTGGCGGCCCGGACCAGCACGGGGACGACGACGCTGGTCAGCACCCCGCCGAGCAGCAGCTCGAAGATGCTGTTCGGCAGCGTGTTGGCGACGGTGAACGAGTCGTTCTCCACGCCGAAGCCGATGATCAGCGCGAGCAGGATCTTCCAGCCGAAGCCGGTGATGCGGCTGATGAGGGTGGCGATGGCCATCGAGCCGCTGGCGCGCAGCAGGGACTTGCCGCCGCCGGAGCCGCCGGTGGGCCGCAGCACCCGGGTCTGCTCTTCGGCCTGCTCGGCAGCCTGGTCGAGGCCGGGTTCGGGCAGCACGGCCGGGATGGGCTGCGTCTCGGCGGCGTGCCAGCCGGGCGGCGGCGTGGCGCGGTGCGGCACGGTCCCGCGTTCGGCGGACACCGGCTGCGCGGCGCGCGGCGCCGGTTGCGAGCGCGGCGGCCCGCCCGGTTCGACGCGCGGGATCTGCTGCGTCCGGTCGTCGGCGGGGGGCATGGGGCCGCCCGCGCCGGGACCTGCCGCGCCGGGACCTGCCGGCCCCGCCCGCCGTGCTTGCGCGTCGCTGTCTCGGTTCACTGCCTGTGCCCTTCACTCACCGCCTGCGGCCACGCGCGGGACGTCACTCCCGCGTGTGGCCGGACCAGGATGTCAGCTCGGGCCGCGGTCACTTTCGGTGGTGCTGCCGGGAGAGACGGGGAACATCCGGGGGTTGGTCGTTTCGCTCGCCGACGGAGCCGGAGCGGAGCTCGCCGCGGACTCGCCCGCCCGGCCGCCGCTCGCCGCGGCCAGCCTGCTGCGGCGCGCCCGCAACCTGCGCAGGATGCGGCGCGCGGACAGGATCACCAGCAGCGCGCTGGCGATGGCGGTGAACCCGACGGTGAACGGGTCGTAGGTGTAGGACTGCAGCTGGATCCGCTTGGCCGGGCCCAGCTCGGTGCCCGCCTCGGTGACCACGTCCATGTCGACGGTGAACTGCCCGGCGCGGTGCACCTCGGTCTCCAGCCGGAAGTGCCTGCGGCCCTGCGCAGGCACCCGGATGACGCCGAGGTCGCGGGTCTCGATCCCGGCGGTCGCGGGGATGCGCAGCCGCACCGACACGGTCACCGGCAGGTCGTTGGTGACGGTCATCGGGATCGGCGCGTTCGACGCCGTGAGCGTGATCTTGCCGGCGAACTCGTCGAGCCGGACGCGGGCGAGCACGCCGTTGAGGGTGTCGGTGGCGACCCGCACCCAGTGCCGCGCGGCGGCCGGGTTGTCGCGCCAGGCGCTGGAGGCGCCGCGCAGCAGCCCGTTGCGCAGCGGCGTGGTCAGCGCGGCCGGGTCGAGATCGGCGGCCGGGTCCTTCTGGGTGGAGCGGTAGAGGTCGCCGACCTTGTAGTTCTGCTCCGCGAGCTGGTCGAGCACCGGCCGCGGGATCTCCTCCGCCGCGTTCTCCTGCGGGTAGTCCAGCCGGGACACCGGCAGCGCGGACTCGCTCTGCTCGGCCTGCCCGGTGGTCTCCGGCAGCCCGGCGGGCCGCACGTAGCCGGCGTCGGCCAGCCCGCGCATCCCGTCGAGCAGCGCGCGCAGGTCCTCACCGCTGAGGTTCCACCGCCGCGGCGGCGCCAGCACCGAGGTCGCGCCGCCCTGCGCTCCTGCGGTCGCGCGGAACGCGAGCGCGCCGAGGGTGTTCTGCACGGTGGCGGCACCGTTGCCGTCGGGCGACATCGCCGTGGTCTCCAGCGGGGAACCGTGCATCGGGTCCAGTGCCTCGGACAGCAGCGGGTCGACGGGCACCGCCACCGGCCCGTCCTCGTAGAGCCGGGACGGGGCCAGCGAATCGGTGGACATCGCGGACGGCTCCATCAGCATCGTGCCGATGCCGAAGTCCGCGAGCTTGCGGGCGGTGGACTCGTCCAACGCGCCTTCGATGGGCCACAGCACGCTGCGCCGCGGTTCGACGCCCAGCACCTGCTGCACCACGCCCGCGCCGTCCAGCGAGCCCTTGATCAGGTCGGGCAGGTCGGCGTGGTCCAGCGCGGCCACGTCCGAGTCGGCGTAGGGCAGCGCCAGCACGCAGCGGCCTTCGGTGGCTTCGCGCAGCTTGTTCAGCCACAGCTGCGCCGAGGCCGAGCCGGTGCCGTCGCGCAGCCCGCCGTCGGCCTGGCGCACCAGGTAGCCGCGGCTCATGGCCTGCACGGTGGCCAGCAGGTCCGGGTCGATGGCGAAGCACAGGCCGTTGCCCAGCGGGGATCCGCCGCCCGCGTTGTCCACGACGGACTGCACGAGGTCGTAGAGCCGCCCACCGGGGGTGAGCGAGCCCGCGAGCGCGTCGTCGGCGAGCACGGCGCGCTGGCCGGGCGTGCCCTCCTGCTGCATCCGCGGGTAGTCGACGATCGGCAGCAGCATCGCGACGGGCGCGGGCTCCGCGGGTTTCGCGGGCGGAGCGCCGGGCGGCGCGAGCACCGGCAGCAGGAAGTGCGACTCGCCGATGCGGGCGCGGCCCCCGTCGCCGGGCTGGCCGTTGACGTTGACCAGCAGCGGGAACACGCCGGGTTCGGTGATCTCCAGCGAGTCCGGGCCGTTGACGGGCACCCGCAGCTCGAACGGGGCCTGCTGCCCCGGAGCGAGGGTGTCGATCATTGGGCGGAAGCTGGTCTCGTTGACAGTGGCGGCGTTGCCGCGCAGCGCGTCCTGCGCGGCCGGGACGGACTGCGTCGGGTAGCCGCGCTGCACGCGGGCCTCGATGCCGTTGATCGTGGCGCCGGTCGTGTTCGTGATCCGGCCGCTGATCGTCACTTCACCCGGCGCACCCGAGATCACCGATGGGGTGACCTTGGTCACTTCGAGTCGGGTCGTGCTCGAATCGCCCTGCGCGCTCGCCGTGCGGGCCGCGGTGATCGGAATCCCGCTGACCAGCAGGACCGCGACCACAGCGGCTAGCAGACACCTCACCCCGGCTCCGTTCCCGTGTTCCGGGGAGGTTTCCGGCTCCCCGTCTCCGCCTCGCCCGTGCCCGGCAGCGCATCGCCGAGCAGCGTCAGCGCGTGCCGCACCAGACGCCGCTCGTCGGCGTAGGCCAGCACTTCGTCCAGTTCACCTAGCGGCACCCAAGCCACCTCGGTGACCTCCACGTCCTCGTCCGAAAGTTCTCCGCCGACCGCGTCCAGCAGGAAGTGGTGCACCGTCTTGTGCACGCGCCGGTTACCGGCGACGAACCAGTAGTCGATCGTGCCGATCGCCACCGTCACCCGTCCGATGATCCCCGTCTCTTCCGCGACCTCGCGCACCGCGGTCTGTTCCGGCGTCTCACCAGGCTCGATGTGGCCCTTCGGCAACGACCACAGCAGTCGCCCCCTGCGGTCGGACCTACCGATGATCGCAGCGAGCCGTTCGGCGTCGGCGACCACCAGCCCCCCGGCCGATGTCTCGTCCACGGTCTGCAGCCGCCGGCGCCGGCGCCGGTTCCGGCGCCCCGGCTGTGCGCCGCCGGAGCGGCCGGGCGACGGAGGCATGCGGCCGATGGTAATGCGATCAGAGCGGGTACCGGCGGTCGAACCGCTGCGGGCCGAGGCCCGGAGATCCTCGGCTGAGCAGCCGATATCCTCCCCCTGTGGCCCCTTCGACCCGTGATGCCCCCGACGACGCCGACCTGCGCGCCCGCGAACGCGAGGCCCAGCGCAACGCGGTCGTCGAGCTCGTGAAGGTCGCCCCGGTGGCCGAGGAGCTCGCCGAGCGGTTCGCCGCGGCGGGCCACCGGCTGTACCTGGTCGGCGGCAGCGTCCGGGACGCGCTGCTGGGCAGGCTGGGCACCGACCTCGACTTCACCACCGCCGCCCGGCCGCACCAGGTGCGGGAGCTGCTCGACGGGTGGGCGGAGACGATCTGGGACACCGGGATCGACTTCGGCACCCTCGGCGCCTACAAGCGCGGGACGACCGTGGAGATCACCACGTTCCGCGCCGACAGCTACGACGGCGTGACCCGCAACCCGGAGGTGGCGTTCGGCGACACCATCGAGGGCGACGTGCTGCGCCGCGATTTCACGGTGAACGCGATGGCCATCGAACTGGGCGCGCGCGAGTTCGTCGACCTGCACGGCGGCCTGGAGGACGTGGCCGCCGGGCGGTTGGACACGCCCGCGACGCCGCAGGAGTCGTTCGCCGACGATCCGCTGCGGATGCTGCGGGCCGCCCGGTTCGCCGCGCAGCTCGGGTTCGAACCGGCCGACCGCGTGCTCGCGGCGATGCGGGAGATGGCCGACGAGCTGGCCCGGATCACCCCGGAGCGGGTGCAGGCGGAGCTCTCGAAGCTGCTGTGCGGGAAGTTCCCCCGCAAGGGTGTGGAGCTGCTGGTGGAGACCGGGCTGGCCGAGCACGTGCTGCCCGAGGTCTCGGCGATGCGGCTGGAGATCGACGAGCACCACCAGCACAAGGACGTCTACGAGCACTCGCTGGTCGTGCTGGAGCAGGCCATCGACCTGGAGCAGGCGGCGGACCCGGACGGCGAGCCGGACCTGGTGCTGCGGCTGGCCGCGCTGCTGCACGACATCGGCAAGCCCGGCACGCGGCGGTTCGAGCCGGGCGGCGGGGTGAGCTTCCACCACCACGAGGTGGTCGGCGCCAAGATGGCCCGCAAGCGGCTGCGGGCGCTGCGCTACTCGAAGGAGGTCGTCAGCCAGGTCTGCGACCTGGTGTACCTGCACCTGCGGTTCCACGGTTACGGCGAGGGCCAGTGGACGGATTCGGCGGTGCGCCGCTACGTGACCGACGCGGGACCGCTGCTGCCCCGGTTGCACAAGCTGGTGCGGGCCGACTGCACGACTCGGAACAAGCGCAAGGCCAACGCGCTGCAGCGCTCCTACGACGACCTCGAGGAGCGGATCGCGCGGATCGCCGCGGACGAGGACTTGGCGCGGGTGCGGCCGGACCTGGACGGCAACGAGATCATGCGGCTGCTCGGGGTGCCGCCGGGGCCGCAGGTGGGCCGGGCGTGGAAGCACTTGAAGGACGCCCGGCTGGATCGCGGTCCGATGGAGCACGAGGAGGCCGTCGCGGAGCTGTACCGCTGGGCCGCCGAACAGGGCATCGAGGTCCCCGGCGAGTCCTGATCCGCGGGCCGCGCGGCGACGGTCGGGCGCGGTTGGCACCGCGTGGCGTTCGCGACTCCGCCGGATCGCGTATCTCGGCCGCGTCGGGCGGCGCAGCGGTGGCAGTCGCGGATTCATTTCAGCGTTCTTGCTGATCAGCGCGTTCTATTAATACTCAGGTGGACAACTGAGTACGCGCGAATCGCTGCTCCTAATCGTTGGACATGAACGTGCGGCTGCACCGGGCGGAAATCCGCCGCGTTCGCGGCACGGTCACGCCAGGCGGGGCTCCGCTCTGCGATCATGCGGAGGTGGAATCAGACGCGGAGGTGGAGCCGGGGACGCTGCTGGTGGCTGCTCCGCAGCTGCTCGACATGAACTTCCGCCGGACGGTGGTCTACATCATCCACCACCGGGGCGAGGGCACTCTCGGCGTCATCCTGAACCGGCCCAGCGAGGTCGCCGTCAGCGACGTGCTGCCGCAGTGGGCGCCGCACGCCAGCGAGCCGCCATCGCTCTACGTCGGCGGACCCGTGGAGCAGCGGACCGCGATCTGCCTGGCCGCGCTGCGCGCCGGGGAGGACGTCAAGCGGATCAGCGGCATGGTCGGGGTGCGCGGCCCGGTCGGGCTCGTCGACCTCGACGGCGATCCGGACGACCTGGTGCCGAGGGCGCGCGGGCTGCGGTTCTTCGCCGGCTACGCCGGCTGGGACGCCAAGCAGCTCGCCGGGGAGATCGAACGCGGCGACTGGATCATCGTGCCCGCCCTGCCCGACGACGTGATCGCCGCGCCCGGCGCGGACCTGTGGGGGCGCGTGCTGCGCCGCCAGAGCACCCCGCTGGCCTTCCTCGCCACCCACCCCGGCGACGTGAAGCTGAACTGACGCGAGCCCCGGAACAGCAGAACGCCCGCGACCGGGAAGTCGCGGGCGTTCGTGTCGTGGTCGGGGGTCAGCCGCAGCAGCCGCCGGGGCAGCCGCCGCAACCGGCGGTCGCCGGTGCGGGGATCGCCTCGGCCGCCTTGTTGCCGAGGACGCCGCCGACGACCATCAGCGCGAACGCGCCGGCGATGCCGAGCACCGCGACGACGACCGCGCTGGTCACGGTGGTCAGCAGCGGCTCGGAGACGCCCGCGAGGATCGCCACCGCGCCCCCGGCCAGCATCGCGGGCGCGCCCACCCGGTTGCCGAGCGCGAACGCCTCCTCGCTGCGCAGCGTCGCGGGCGTGCGGACTCCCACGTAGCGGTTCGGCGGCAGCTGGCTTCGCAGTCCGCGCCACCCGATGAACACCAGCGCCGCTCCGAGCACAACGAGCAGCGCGCACAAGATCACCTGCACAGCCATCACCTGGACAGGGTACGGCTGCCGCTTTTCCGACATCTGTTCGCTACCTGGCTGAGGTTCGCTGGGTCACATGAGCGCGAACAGGTTCCCCGTCGCCCTGGCCGCCGCGGTGCTCGCGATGGCGGCCGCACCGGCGGCGTGCGCCGCGCCCGCGAGGCCCGCGCCCCCGGACGGGGTGCGCCTGCTGGGCGAGCGGACCCTGCCGTGGGCGACGACGTTCCAGGGCACCGCCGTCGGCGGCCTCTCCGGCCTGGACCACGACCCGCGCACCGGCCGGTGGGTGTTCGTCAGCGACGACCGCTCGGAGCAGGACCCGGCGCGCTTCTACACCGCCGACGTCGAGGTCCGGGCCGACGGGCTCGGGGCGTGGACCCTCACCGGGACCCACCCGTTCCGGCGGCCCGACGGCGCCACCTACCCGCCGATCTCCGCCGGTGACGGCACCACCGTCGATCCCGAGGAGATCCGCTTCGACCCGTGGTCGCACGACGTGTGGTGGACCAGCGAGGGCGAACGGGACCCGCGGTCGATCGACCCGTCGATCCGCTCGGCGGCCCCGGACGGCTCGTTCCGGGCCGAGCTGCCGTTGCCGCCGAACCTGGTCCACCGCCCGGACTCGGGTCCGCGGCGCAACGAGTCGCTGGAGTCCCTCGCGTTCGCCGACGGCGGTTCGCTGGTGGTCCACGCCGTCGAGTCCGCGCTGCTGCAGGACGGCGACCCGCCGACGACCGAGCACGGCGCGCTCAGCCGGATCACCGTGCAGGACCGCGGCGGGCGGGTGCTCTCGCAGCACGCCTACCCGGTCGACCCGGTGTTCGCCGAGTCCGGCGGCGAGCCCGGCGACAACGGGATCGCCGCCGTGCTCGACGCCGGTGACCGCCTCCTCGTGCTGGAGCGGGCCTACGTCGAGGGCGCGGGCAACTCCATCCGGATCTACGAGGCGGACCTGCGCGGTTCGGACGACGTCAAGGACGTGCCCTCGTTGCGCGACGCACCGGTCCGCCCGGTGCACAAACGACTGCTCGCGGACCTGGCGCAGTTCGACCTCGGCACCGTCGACAACGTCGAAGGCCTCACGTGGGGGCCGCGCCTGCCCACCGGTGAGCGCACCCTCGCCCTGGTCAGCGACAACAACTTCTCCCCCACCCAGACGACCCGGCTCATCGTGCTGGCGCTGCGGTGAGCGGTCACCGCGGGCAGAGGTCGCGCGGGCGCTGCTCCCACAGCATCGGGACGCGGTCGTAGCGACCGGCCTGCTCGGGCAGCGTCGGCGACAGGTGGTCCAGCACCCGGTAGATCTCCGCTCGCCGCGCTGGCAGGTCCAGGTGGAAGATCGGCTCGTGGTGCATGATGCGGTTGCGCAGCTCCAGCAGGCCGGACAGCCGTTCGTGCAGGTCCCGCCGCGGGCCGCGGAACCGGGGGAACGCGCCGTGCAGGGCGGGCACCCAGAGCGTCCGGTCGTACCCGCGCCCCTTGCTCGTCAGCGACACCCAGAAGCCCAGCGACAACTTCGCCACCACGTCGTCGGCGGTGAAACCGGCCTGCTTCTGCCGCTTCAGCTTGGCGTGCTCCTTGGTCACCGCTCGCCTGCCGTAGCCGGTGAGCTGCACGAGCTCCCACCACTGCCCGCTGCCGAAGTGCTCCCGCAACCGCTCGTGCACCCCGTTGCGCAGGCCGATCTCCAGCCAGTGCAGCGGCGCGTAGAAGGCCGCCGAGACGTCCAGGTTCCACCGGTAGAGCCGCAGGGCGTCTGCGTGCTCGCCGTTCGCGGCGGTCAGGTACCGCTGGAAGCGAGCCGCGGACAGCGTGCTGTGGATCCAGGCGGGCTGGTCGCCGGACATCGAGGTCCCCCGGGTCGTGGAGTGATCGGGACGCGCCGGATTCGTGCTACGGTGGCGGCGTAAGCCCCAGGTTCGCCTCTGCGATCAGTTCGCACGCCACCTGGGGCGTTTTGCGTCTGCATCCCGCTGGTGGTGATCAGGTTAGGGAGTGCCGCGCCCGCGCTGTCGATCCGCGCCCGGTCGCGGTGTTCCCGACCGCCCGGCGGCCCCCGCCTCGGTCAGGGGCGGGCCGCGGAAAACCGGTTGGGGGTGGGCGGCACACTGGGGGTGTGCGATCCGCGCGGTGAGCAGGGAAGGAAACGCAGGTGATGAGCGGCCAGGCAGCAGGCGTGACGAGCGAGCCGACGGGAGATCCGTCGACGGGGAGCTCGGCGAACGGGAGTGAGGAGACGCCCCGGTTCCGCTACACCGCGGAGACGGCGGCGCAGGTCGAGCAGCGCTGGCAGCAGCGGTGGGAAGAGCTCGGCACCTTCCACGCGCCGAACCCGGCCGGTCCGCTGAGCACCGGTTCCGAGCTGGATGCGGCGAACAAGCTGTTCATCCAGGACATGTTCCCGTACCCGTCCGGTTCGGGGCTGCACGTCGGGCACCCGCTGGGCTTCATCGGCACCGACGTCTACGCCCGCTTCCACCGGATGCTGGGCCGCAACGTGCTGCACACGATGGGCTTCGACGCCTTCGGACTGCCCGCGGAGCAGTACGCGGTGCAGACCGGCACGCACCCGCGCACCACCACCGAGCAGAACATCGAGCGCTACCTGCGCCAGATCCGCAGGCTGGGCCTGGGCCACGACGAGCGCCGGCGGGTCGCGACCACCGACGTCGAGTTCTACAAGTGGACGCAGTGGATCTTCCTGCAGGTCTTCCACGCCTGGTACGACACCGAGGCCGACGGCGGCAAGGGCCGGGCGCGGCCCATCGCCGAGCTGGAGAAGCAGTTCGCCGACGGTGAGCGCGCCACCCCGGACGGCCGCGCGTGGAGCGAGCTGGGCCGCACCGAGCAGCGCGAGCTGATCGACTCCTACCGGCTGGCGTACCTGTCGGAGGCGCCGGTGAACTGGGCGCCCGGCCTGGGCACGGTCGTGGCGAACGAGGAGGTCACCGCCGACGGCCTGACCGAGCGTGGCAACTTCCCGGTGTTCCGCCGGAACCTGAAGCAGTGGATGATGCGGATCACCGCGTACTCCGACCGCCTGGTGGACGACCTGGACCGGCTGGACTGGCCGGACAAGGTCAAGAGCATGCAGCGGAACTGGATCGGCCGCTCGCAGGGCGCGAACGTCACGTTCCAGCTGGACGGGTCCGCCGAGCGCGTCGAGGTGTTCACCACCCGGCCGGACACCCTGTTCGGCGTGACCTACCTGGTGCTGGCCCCGGAGCACCCGCTGGTGGACGAGCTGACCGCCGCCGAGTGGCCCGAGGGCACCCGCGACGGGTGGACCGGCGGCGCGTCGACCCCGGTGCGGGCGGTCGCGGACTACCGGCGCACCGCGTCGATGAAGTCCGACATGGACCGCCAGGAGAACAAGGACAAGACCGGCGTGTTCACCGGCGCCTGGGCCACCAACCCGGTCAACGGCAGCCGGATCCCGGTCTTCGTCGCCGACTACGTGCTGATGGGCTACGGCACCGGCGCGATCATGGCGGTGCCCGGCGAGGACACCCGCGACTGGGACTTCGCGCAGGCCTTCGAGCTGCCGGTGGTGCGCACCGTGCAGCCCACCGACGACCACGTCGACGGCGCGTTCACCGGCGACGGGCCGCGGATCAACTCCGCGAACCCCGAAGCCGGGCTGGACCTCAACGACCTGGGCCTGGACGAGGCCAAGAGCACCGTCATCGACTGGCTGGCCGAGCGCGGCCACGGCACCGGCACGGTGCAGTACAAGCTGCGCGACTGGCTGTTCGCCCGGCAGCGCTACTGGGGCGAGCCGTTCCCCATCGTCTACGGCGAGGACGGCGAGCCGCTGGGCGTGCCGGAGAGCTCGCTGCCGGTGGTGCTGCCGGAGGTCGAGGACTACTCGCCGCGCACCTTCGACCCGGAGGACGCCGACAGCCGCCCCGAACCGCCGCTGGCGAAGGCCACCGAGTGGGCCGAGGTGGAGCTGGACCTGGGCGACGGGCTCAAGGACTACCGCCGCGACACCAACGTGATGCCGCAGTGGGCCGGTTCCTGCTGGTACCAGCTGCGCTACATCGACCCGGTGAACGACTCCGAGTTCGTCGACCCCGCCAACGAGCGCTACTGGATGGGGCCCCGGCCGCAGTCGCACGGCGCGGACGACCCGGGTGGGCTGGACCTGTACGTCGGCGGCGTGGAGCACGCGGTGCTGCACCTGCTGTACTCCCGCTTCTGGCACAAGGTGCTGTTCGACCTGGGCTTCCTGAGCTCGGAGGAGCCGTACCGGCGGCTGTACAACCAGGGCTACATCCAGGCGTTCGCCTACACCGACTCCCGCGGCGTGTACGTGCCCGCGGACGAGGTCGAGGAGCGCGACGGCAAGTTCTTCTTCGGTGCGGAGGAGGTGCGCCGCGAGTACGGGAAGATGGGCAAGAGCCTGAAGAACTCCGTCTCCCCGGACGAGATGGCCGACGCCTACGGCGCGGACACGCTGCGGCTCTACGAGATGGCGATGGGCCCGCTGGACACCTCGCGGCCGTGGGCGACCAAGGACGTCGTCGGCTCGCACCGGTTCCTGCAGCGGTTGTGGCGCAACGTCGTCGACGAGAGCACCGGCGAGCCGCGCGTCACCGACGAGCAGCCCGACGAGGAGGTGCTGCGCGCCCTGCACAAGACGATCGACGGGGTGCGCGAGGACTTCGACGCGCTGCGCTTCAACACCGCGGTGGCGAAGCTGATCGAGCTGAACAACCGCGTCACCAAGGCGTACTCGGGTGCCGCGGGCACGCCGCGCCAGGTCGTGGAGCCGCTGGTGCTGATGGTCGCTCCGCTGACCCCGCACCTGGCGGAGGAGCTGTGGTCGCGGCTGGGCCACGAGGGCGGCCTGGCCCACGGCCCGTTCCCGGTCGCGCAGCAGGAGTACCTGGTCGAGGACACGGCCGAGTACCCGATCCAGATCAACGGCAAGGTCCGGTCGCGGGTCGTGGTGCCCGCGTCGGCGTCGCAGGACGAGGTGCGCACCGCGGCGCTGGCCGACGAGAAGGTGGTGGCCGCGCTGGAGGGCAAGGAGCCGCGCAAGGTCATCGTCGTTCCCGGCCGGCTGGTCAACGTCGTCGCCTGACCTCCCGTTCCGCCGCGCACGGCCCGCTCCCCGGTTCTTCCGGCGAGCGGGCCGTTTCGCTCGTGGCTCCATGTCGACTTGTCGGCTGGACGACTCGTGCATGGCCCCGCACCTCGGTCCTGCGACCTGCGTCGATGCTGGGCTCGGATGGGGCGACTCCCGGCGGTTCCGCGCGAAATTGCGGGGGTGTGGATCTGACGTGGAGGGTGGCGAGAGAGGTCACATAGCTGACCTACTGGCGAGTAACTAGGCTCGATCGAGACGGCACCAGACCTGTGGAGGCTGGCATGGACATCCCGAAGACACCCGCTCGGTTCGACGCGGACGAATTGGCGAACCTGCTCGACGGGCGGTGGGCCGGGGTGCGCGCCAAGGTGCGCGAGGCGCTCGAAGGAACCGCACTGCCACCCGGTGACCACCTGGACACCGACTCGCACCGCGCGCAGACCCTCGAACAGCTGCACATGCTGGTCAAGAGCGGGATTCCGGAGATCGGCTTCCCCGCCGCGCAAGGCGGTCAGGGCGACGTCGGCGGCTCCGTCGTCTCGCTGGAGATGCTGGCCGGGAACCTGTCGCTGATGGTCAAGGCCGGCGTGCAGTGGGGCCTGTTCGGCGGCGCGGTGCAGGCGCTGGGCACCGAACGCCACCACGAGCGCTACCTGCCCTCGATCATGAGCCTGGACCTGCCCGGCTGCTTCGCGATGACCGAGACCGGGCACGGCTCCGACGTGCAGCACCTGCGCACCACCGCCGAGTACGACCCGGCGACCGAGGAGTTCGTGGTGCACACGCCGCACGAGTCGGCGCGCAAGGAGTACATCGGCAACGCCGCCCGCGACGGCCGGATGGCGGTGGTGTTCGCCCAGCTCATCACCGGTGGCGAGCGCCACGGCGTGCACGCGCTGATGGTGCCGATCCGGAACGAGGACGGCTCCGCCCGGCCCGGCGTGCACCTGTCCGACTGCGGCCGCAAGGCCGGGCTCAACGGCGTCGACAACGGGCGCATCACCTTCGACCAGGTGCGGGTGCCGCGCGAGGCGCTGCTCAACCGCTACGGCGACGTGGCCGCCGACGGCACCTACAGCAGCCCGATCGAGAGCACCGGCAAGCGGTTCTTCACCATGCTCGGCACGCTCATCCGCGGCCGGATCTCGGTGGCGGGAACCGCTGGCAGCGCCGCGAAGCTCGCCCTGGAGATCGCGCTGCGCTACGGCACGACCCGCAGGCAGTTCGACCGCCCGGGCACCGCCGAGGAGACCGTCGTCCTCGACTACCTCGGCCACCAGCGCAAGCTGCTGCCCGCGCTGGCGAAGTCCTACGCGCTGCACTTCGCGCAGGAACAGCTGGTGCAGACGCTGCACGAGGTGTCGGGTTCCGGGGACGAGCGCGCGCAGCGGGAGCTGGAGTCGCGGGCCGCCGGGCTCAAGGCGCTGACCACCTGGCACGCGACGAGCACCATCCAGGCCGCCCGCGAGGCGTGCGGCGGTGCCGGCTACCTGGCGGAGAACCAGCTGCCGCAGCTGAAGGCCGACACCGACGTGTTCACCACCTTCGAAGGCGACAACACGGTCCTGCTGCAGCTGGTCGCGAAGGGGCTGCTGACCGACTACAAGGACCAGTTCGGCGAGCTCGGCACCCTGGAGGTGGCGCGGTTCGTCGCCGACCAGTTCGTCGGCGCGGTCATCGAGCGCACCGCGGCGAAGTCGCTGGTGCAGCGCCTGGTCGACGCCGCGCAGCGCGACGACGAGGAAGCGGTGTTCGACCGCGGCTGGCAGCTCAAGCTGTTCGACGACCGCGAGCGCCACGTCCTCGACGGCGTCGCCCGCAGGCTGCGGCGGGCCACCGGCAAGGACGCGGACCCCTTCGAGGTGTTCAACAACGCCCAGGACCACGTGCTGCGCGCGGCCCGGGTGCACATCGACCGGGTGGTGTTGGAGGCGTTCGTCGCGGGCATCGAGCGCTGCACCGACGGCCCGACCGCGCAGCTGCTGGACCGGGTGTGCGATCTGTACGTGCTCGCCACGATCGAGGAGGACCGGGGCTGGTTCCTGGAGCACGAGCGGATCACGCCGCGTCGCGCGAAGGCGGTGACGGAGGCGGTGAACGGCCTGTGCCAGGGGCTCCGGCCGCACGCGGTGGAGCTGGTGGAGGCGTTCGGGCTGCCGCGCCAGTGGATCACGGCTCCGATCGCGACGGGGGCGGAGGCGGCCCGGCAGGACGCCCAGCGCGCGCACGACAGGACGCTCGCCTGATCTTCTCCCTGGAATGGCCCGTTCGACCTGATTCATTCGGTCGAACGGGCCGGTTTCTTTCGCGTCTCGTTCGTGAATGACGAAGTCGATTGATCCGCTCGGTCGAACGCGGAATTCGATCGCCCCGAAAAGGGTGCATCCGCTGCCGGCTCCCGCTTGATTCGAGACCGCGCCGTCGCGGAAGAGCGCAAAAACCGTTCGCCCGTGTGGGTTAAAAGATCGACAGGAATTTGAGCACGGATAGTGTCTTGATCTGTGTCGTGAGGCACATATAACGGAACTATCTCACCCGTCGTGGGTAGTTTGCGTCCCCATGGCATGGACCAATTTGCAACGTTCCGTAATCGCGTCGGGGCTCGCGGCCGTAGCGCTCGGAGCCGGTGTCGCGATCCCGGCGCAGGCCTTCGCGGCCGACAACGGGCAGCAGCAGCGCGTGGTCGAGCTCGTGAACGAGGCCCGAGCGGGAGCCGGCTGCGAACCGCTCACCTCCGACGAGCGGCTGACCACCGCCGCGAACGGGCACAGCGATGACATGTCCGCCCGCGACTACTTCTCGCACACCACGCCCGAGGGCGTGACCTTCGACCAGCGGATCAAGAACGCCGGCCACTCCTCACCCGGTGCGGAGAACATCGCCGCAGGGCAGAGCAGCGCCGAACAGGTCATGGACGCCTGGATGAAATCCGCCGGGCACAAGCGCAACATCCTGGACTGCTCGCTCAAGAGCATCGGAGTCGGCGTGCAGACCGACGGCTGGTACTGGACCCAGGACTTCGGCCGCTGAAACTCCGAGACGAACTGATCCGGCGCGGAATCCGCATCGCCCCGAAGAATGCGGCCGAATCGCGCCGGATCGAGAAAGACCCGGTCGGGCCGGGAAAATAAGGGGTGTCACACGTGCGGCCAGGGAACCGCTGCTCCCTCTCGCGGGCCCTGGCCGCACGCTCCCCGCTCCCCCGGCTCAGCTGACCTGCGGTCCGATGTTCCCGATGCGCACCGGGCCGTCGATCTCGCTGCTCGGCCAGGCAACGCTGATCCCGCCGCGCTGCGGCAGGTCGAACGTGATCGACGAGACCGGCTTCGGGTCGGCCGACTCCGCGGGCGTCGCCAAGTAGGCGACGCCGGGGTGCTGCTCGTCGATCGTGTAGCGCTGCTCCGAACCCGGCTCCGGGATGACCGTGCTGATGCCCTCCACCGCCTCGTCGCCGTTGAAGAAGGTCAAGGTCGACGGCTCCCCCTCGACGTCGCAGGACACACCCGGCTTCGCCTCGAAGGTGATCGCGAACAGCCGGCCGTCGTTCGGCGCGTGGCCCTCGGTCACCGACACGTTCAGATCACCGGGAGCGCACCACGGATAGGGCCCGGCGGGCGCCGCGGTGGCCGCGCCGGCGGTGAGCAGCGCACCCCCGCCGACCAGGGCGCTGAGCGCGGTGGCGGTGGCGGCGCGGCGGAACTTCGACGAGATGGCCATGGTCTCTCCCAGTGATCGGTGCAACTGCCTGTGATCACTAGGACGCGCTGCGGTGCCGAGGGATGTCCCCCGCCGGGAAGAAGTGAGATCCCGGACTCCGAGGCAACCTCGACTCGCCTCGGGCGTCTTCGCCGGGCGATCCCGGTTCAGGCGATGCCGATCTCCTTGGCCAGCTCGTCGAGCAGCGACTCGTAGAGCAGGTCCGAATCGACCAGGGTGAACGGGAAGCGCCCGAACACCTCCAGCGCCACGTGCCCGTACAACCGCACCCACCAGCGCAGCAGGACGAACACCGCGGTGGTGTCCAGGGCTTCCGCGGGCATCTCGATGCCCTCGTCGGAGAAGGCGTGCGCCAGCGCCTGCTGGTTCGACGCGAGCTCGCCGTGCAGGCCCGCGGGCGCGGCCTCGTGGTTCACCAGGTTCGTGGCCTCCACCATCAGCGGGCCGATGATGCGCATGAACACGCTCGCGAACCGGTCCTCGGAGCCGTCCGGGTGCGCGGCCCCGCCCTCCGGCTCGGAGGTCTCGTCGGCGCGGGTGGCGAACACCAGCGCGAACTCCTTCGGGTGCGCCAGCGCCCAGCGGCGGAAGCCGTGGCACACCGAGTTCAGCTTGCCGCGGAAGTCGGCCGGATCCGCGCCGCGCACCCGTTCGGTGAGCTCGGTGACGAGGTCGGTGCAGATGTCGTCGCCCAGTTGGCGGAGCAGGTCCTCCCGCGAGTCGTAGTAGCGGTACAGCGCCGGGGCGGTGATGCCGAGCTCGCGGGCGATCGCCCGCAGGGTCACGGCGTCGCGTCCCTTGGTGACGAGGAGGGCGCGAGCGTGCTCGCGGATCTCCATTTCGGTCGCCGCGCGGATGCGTTCGCGCCGAGTGCCCTGGCTCATGGTGGGTGTGCTCCATCAAGTCTGCCGCCGCACGGGTGGCGCGGATTGACGACGTCGCACGCACCGTAACGGTTCGTAGCGGCCGGATCGCCGGAGTGGCTCCTTCCCGCTGCACCGGAATAACCCGGTCCGCCGCGGCGTTGGCGCGAGCGAGGGGCAGTGGATCACCGGTGTACCCGCGGTGATCACCCGGAACAGGAAGGTGTGATCGATGAGCGCGGACGGTGAGCGGACTGACGAGGGCGGGACCGGCGCGGAGCTGATCGTCTACACCAGGCCGGGTTGCCCGTTCTGCACCTCGTTGCGCGCGGGACTGCGGCGCCAGGACCTGGAGTTCCGGGAGATCGACATCTGGCAGGAGCAGGGCGCGGCCGCCGCGGTGCGCGCGATCGCCGACGGCAACGAGACGGTGCCGACGGTCGTGCTGGGCGACTGGTCCGCGGTGAACCCCTCGGCCTCGCAGGTGCTGGACGCGGTGCGCGAGCACGCGCCCGAACTGCTCCCGGAGAGCAAGCCCGGACTCGTATCCGGAGCCCTCAACGCCTTGGGCCTGCGCCAGACCGACTGATGGTTTCCGGTCCCGGCCTGCCGTAGGGGGCAGGTCGCGGAACCTCAGCGTTCTTCTCGCTGCGGGATCTTTTTCCCGAGTGGCTCCGCCACGAGGGAAAAAGCTGTCCTCGCGAGAAGAACGCTGAGAACCCGCGGCGGTGCCGGTGGGCATGGTGGTCGCTGCTCAGCGGCTTCGCCGCTGACAAGACGAATGATCAAGAGCGCTGCTCACCTGGACTGCAGGTTGAGGCTGGTGTGAAGTAGACCAGGGCCGGCCGCACGGGGGGCGTCACGGCCGGCGCCTGGGGTTGCGATCGCCGGTGGCGCGATACCGGCGAGCAGCAACTCACCCAGTTTGACGCGCGTGCACGCCTGGTGGATGCCACTTGGTCAAGAACTACGCCCGAAAGGGTGGGAGCGGCTGGTGTTCGGCGGTCCGCGCTGCACCGAATGCTCGGCCGGAGTGCGAAGTTCGGCCCGATACGGCGATTTGTCGACATGGCGACATGTGCGCTCGCCGACAGATCGACGGGTCGACCTGTCGGCGAGCGGTCCTCATGCCTCGCGCGCGTCGCGCTCGGCGATCAACCGCGCGTAGCGCGTGCCCCCGGCCAGCAGGATGAGCCCGGCCGCGAGGAACACCAGCACCCGCACCAGCCCGGACAACGCCGCCAGGTCGAACACCAGCAGCTTCGCCAGCGCCACCCCCACCAGCACGAACCCGGCGACGCGCGCGGGCACCGAGTGGATGCCGCGCAGCAGCGACAGGAACGCCAGCACCATCCAGGAAACGGTGATCAGGGCGTGGCCCGCGAGGAAACCGGTGCGGTCCGGCGCGACCAGCAGGCTCAGCGTCAGGACCGCACCGCCCCCGCCGTAGAGCAGGCCGGCCGCGGCGGGCAGCACGGCCCGCGGGGTGCGCGCCAGCACGCCCAGCCCGATCGCGGACCAGGTGGTGGCGGTGGTGCTCGCCCCGATCAGCAGGAACGCCGCCAGCCCGGAGAGCATCGCCGAGATCCCGCCCGACGCGTACGGCTCGGCGGCGAACGCGAGGAACAGCGTCGGCGGCGCTGGCGAGACCAGCGCGATCAGCACCCCGGCCGCGCCGAACAGCGCTGCGCCCAGCAGCAGTCCCCGGCCGCGCAACCGGTGCGCGAGCAGCGCCAGCAGCAGCGCTTCCACCAGCAGGCTCAGCGAACGGCCCGAACCACCGGCCACCAGCAGCGTCGCCTGGAAGGCGGTGGCCGCGCCGACGCCCCCGGCCACGACGCCGAGCGCGGCGGGCAGGCCGCCCGCGCGGCCCGCGCACCAGACGGCGGAATACAGCGCGGCGACCAGCGCCAGGACTCCCAGCGCGGCGAAGCGGTCCAGCATCGGCGCGGCCAGCAGCGTCGGGGTCGCGGCGGTGATCAGCAGCGCGATCGCGAGCGGGTCGCGGGGACGGCGGCGCGCGGTGATCACGGCGAGCGCGAGACCGGTGGCGGTGACCGCGAGCGCGGCGCACGCCGCGGGCCACGGCGCTCCCGTGACCAGCGCGTGCCCGTCGCCCACGAGGGCGGCGATGATCGCCGGGACGGCGGAGGCCGCGGTGAGCCCGCGCCAGGACCGGCGCACCTGCACCGGCGTCGCGGCGATCTTCAGCACGACCAGGAACGCGGTCAGCAGCGCGGTGGCGGCGGGTTCGCGCAGCACCGGGCCGAACAGCAGCGGCGCGCACAGCGCGCAGCCGAGCACCACGCCGACCGCCAGCGCCTGCGACCGCCAGCGGTCGGCGAGCCACAACCCGAGCGCGCCCAGCACCAGCGCGGTCGCGAGCCCGGCCGGGGCGGGCAGGAAGCCGTAGAGCGCGGTCGCCGCGAGCACGTCCAGGTACAGCACGGCGATTCCGGTGGCGGCCAGCGCGAAGGCACCGGCGACGGCCGAGCGGTGCCGGACCCGGAACGCGCTGCCGAGCAGCACCGCGCCGAGCGCGGCACCACCGGCGACCCGTCCGAGCGGGCCGATCCACCCGTTCTGCACCGCCATCACCATCAGCAGCACGACCCCGAGCAGGGTGATCGCGGCGCCGGACCAGGCGAGCACGCGGGTGCCTTGCCGGGACGTCCAGTTCGCGAGCCGGTCCAGCATCGGTGGTTTCGGCGGGAACAGCGGCGGCGCGGGTGGCATCGCGGGGCCGGGCGGCGGTGCCTGCTCGCCACCGCCGACGGGCCGGTTCAGCCAGGTCAGGAGGCCGTCGGGCGGCGGCCCGGGGTACGCGGCCGCCGCGTGCTGCGGGAACGCGCGCTGCGCGGCGAGATGTTCAGAGCCGGGCGCGCGCGGGTGCGGTGCGGTGCCGGGCAGGGCGTGCGCGGCCTGCGGCGCGACCGCCGCACCGCCGTCCTGGTGCGCGCGGTCCTGCTGGGCGGGAACGGGCCCCGAATACGGGGCAGCCCCGGCCGCTTGCGCGGCCGGGGTCTGCGTCGGTTCTGCGAAACTGGTGTCGACGGGCTCGCCGGGGATCGGTGCCGATCCGGTGCGGATCGTCGCCTCCGGGAGCGGGATCCGGTCCGGGACGGCCGGTCGCGTCCGTCTGCTCCCCGGCGCCGGGCCGGGTGGTGCTGGTCGGTCGGGTGGTGCGGCGGCGGGGCCGCCGTTGCTGGTGCTGCGTTCCCCAGTGATCACGGTGTCACCCTCGGTGTTCGTCGTGTCTTCCCCAGTGGTTGTTGCGCGCTCCGCGTTCGGCCCGCGAAGCTGCTCCCCGAGCACGCCGAGCTCAGTGCCCAGTTCCGCGAACATCACGGCGATCCGGTCGATCGGATCGGCGAGCTTGTCGAGGTCGGAAGCGGGGCCTGCGATCGTGCGTGCTGTGCGCTGTGTTGCCATGAGCACACTCTGTCGGCCCAAGGGGTCCGGCGGGATCCGTATGGCTACTCATCGGTTACTCATCGGTTAGTGGAATCGCTGGTCCGTACGGGTACGTACCGGATCGCGATTTCACCTGACGTGCCCGTTCAGGCGGTGCGTTTCCAGGCCGATCGGATGAGCGGTGCCTACGATCGAGGAGAGGCCGCAAGAGAAGGGTATGGTCTAGACCATGTCGCTGTTCACTGGTGTCGGAGTGAGTTCCGGCCGAGCATCCGGCCCGGTCGCCAGGGTCGCCGAACCCCTACCCGAACCGGCCGCGGCCCCCGCGCCCGCCGACGCCGCAGCGGAGGCGCGCCGCATCCGCCCGGCCGCCGAAGCCGTCGCGAACCGGCTGTTCGAGCGCGCGGGAGCCGTCGGCGGTGAGGCCAAGGCCGTCCTGGAGACCACGGCCGCCATGGCGCTGGATCCGGCGCTGCTGTCCCAAGCCGAGCAACTCGTCACGAACAACGCGCTGCCCGCTCCGCGCGCGGTCCACGAGGCCGCGAACGGCTTCGCCGACGCGCTGCGCAACGCGGGCGGCTACCTCGCCGAACGCGTCCGCGACATCCACGACGTGCGGGACCGGGTGATCGCCGAGCTGCTCGGCGCGACCCCGCCCGGCGTCCCCGACCTGGACCGGCCGAGCGTGCTGATCGCCCGCGACCTCGCGCCCGCCGACACCGCGGACCTCGACCCGCGGCTGGTGCTCGCGCTCGTCACCGAAGAAGGCGGGCCGACCAGCCACACCGCGATCCTGGCGCGCGCGCTCGGCATCCCCGCCGTCGTCGCCGCGCGCGGCATCCTCGCCGCCGCACCCGTCGTCGGCGTCCTCGTCGACGGCGACACCGGCAGCGTCGAGACCTCCGGCGAGCCCGTGCGCACCCAGGCCGCCGAACGCGACGTGCGGATCGACTGGAACGGCGCCGGCGGCACCGCCGACGGCCACGCCGTGTCCGTGCTCGCCAACGTCGGCTCCGCCTCGGACGCGCGGCTGGCCGTGGACGCCGGGGCGCAGGGCGTCGGCCTGTTCCGCACCGAGTTCTGCTACCTCGGCGCCGACGAGGAACCGGACGTGCGCACCCAGCGCGCCGCCTACACCGAGGTGCTCGCCCCGTTCGCCGGTCGCCCCGTCGTCGTGCGCACCCTCGACGCGGGTGCCGACAAACCGCTGTCGTTCCTGGACATGGGCGCCGAACCGAACCCGGCGCTCGGGGTGCGCGGGCTGCGGGTGTGCTTCGAACGCCCCGGCGTGCTCGACCGGCAGCTGGAGGCCATCGCCGGTGCCGAGCAGGACTCCGGCGCGACGGTGTCGGTGATGGCCCCGATGGTCGCCACCGCGGACGAGGCGGCGTGGTTCGCCGACCGGGTCCGCGCCGCCGGGCTCGGCCGGGCGGGCGCGATGATCGAGGTCCCGGCGGCGGCGCTGACCGCCGACGAGCTGCTCGACGCCGTCGACTTCGTCAGCGTCGGCACCAACGACCTCGCGCAGTACGTGTTCGCCGCCGACCGCATGTCGGGCGCGCTGGCCGGGCTCAACGACCCGTGGCAGCCCGCGCTGCTGCGGCTGGTGGCGCTGATCGGGCAGGCCGGGCACCGCCTCGGCAAGCCCGTCGGCGTCTGCGGCGAGGCGGCCTCGGACCCGCTGCTGGCGGGAGTGCTCGCCGGGCTGGGCGTCAGCAGCCTGTCGATGGCCGCCGCCGCCGTTCCCGCCGTCGGCTCGGCACTGGCGTCGCACACGCTCGTCGACTACCAGAAGGCGGCGGAAGAGGCCAAGAACGCCCCCAACGCGGCGCGAGCCCGGGAATCCGCCTTCGCCACCCTCCAGTGAGGCGCCGCCGAGCGGTGACCGCCCGACCGGGCCTCCCGCGCGACCGGGGATGAGGTGCCGAGCACCTCACCCCCGGTCACCGGCTGCGTCCCGGCGGGGCAGTACCGGGACGCGGCGGACGGCGAGCTCCATCCCCAGCGGAGCCCGTCGTCCGCGGATGCCGCGAGGCACCCGCGTCAGGCCCGGACGTGGTCGCCGAGCATCGGCCGCACCAGCTCCCGCAGGCGCCGGGACGGTTCGATGCCCAGCTCCCGGTCCAGCAGCTGCTCGTAGCGCCGGTAGTGGCGCAGCGCCTGCGCCGGGTTCGACTGCTTGAGCAGCACCTCCACCACCGCGCAGTGCGCGGTCTCGCGGAACGGTTCGACGACGGTCGCCGCCTGCGCGACCTCCAGCGCCGTCGCCAGCTGGCTGGACTGCACCAGCCGCTCCGCGGCGATCTCCAGCGCGTGCACCTGGAGCTGCTGGAGCCGTTCCCGCTCGGCCAGCACCCAGTCCTCGTACCAACCCGGCAGCAGCGGGTCCTGCTTGGCCAAGGTGTGCCCGATCGCGGCCCAGTCCGCGATCGGCTCCACCGGGTCCTCCCGCAGCAGCCGCTCCCCCGTGGACGTCAGCTCGTGCACGTCCACCGAGAGCTGGCCGCCCAGTTCGACCTCCGCGCCGTTGCCGACGATGGCTCCCGGCACCCGCCTGCGCACCCGCCACAGCGTGGTCCGCAGGTTCGCCAGCGCGCTCTGGTCGTCGTTGGCCGGCCACAGCGTTCCGGCGACGAGGTCCCGCTGCGTGCGCCCGCGCAGCGCCAGCAGCGCCAGCAGCCGCTGCCCGTTGCTGGAGACGGGCACCCCGACGCCGTCGCAGTGCAGCGACCACCCGCCGAGCAGTGCCAGCCGCAACCGCTCCCCGGCGTGCGGCCGTGGGAGCGGGATCGGGCGCGCAGGTCCCTCGCTCATGGTTCCCCCTTCGTCCGGCAAAGACCGGCCGCACCCGAGGCGCGGCCCGTCACCGATGGCGTCGCAGGCGTGACGGCGTGCCGTTACAGGCCTACGCACCGTGACAGATCCGCAGGTCACGAGGTGCGGAGGCCGAATCGGTTGCGGGTGACCGGGGCGCGGTGGCGCGGCACGTGCCGGGGGTGCTTGCGGCGGTACCACTGGCCGATCTTGCCCCCGATGCGGATGGCGAACGCGATGCCGCCCATCCACGGCAGCAGCAGCACGAACAGCGACAGGACGGCCACCACCCCGGTGAGCACGTGGCCCTGCGCGAATCCGTCGAGACCCCAGAGCCAGAACTCGTGCCCGCGTTCCAGCGCCGTGCCCAAGTAGCGGGGGATCCGCACGAACAGCGTCAGCAACGACAGGAACAGCACCGGCACCACGATCGCCACCCAGCAGGTGACCAGCAGCCGGACCTGGGGGCGCAGACCGGCGCCGACCTGCTCCCCCGGCTGCTGCTTGCCGAGCAGTTTGCGCACGAACGGCCGCACGTGCGCGAACAGGTTCGGCACCCCCACCAGGTCGCCGAGGATGTAGTAGCCGTCCAGCCGGATCAGCGGCAGCAGCTGCTGGAGCATCTGCATGTGGCTGAGCACGATGAACACCGCCAGCGGTGCGAAACCCGTCGCCCAGAACAACCCGGCCATGCCGATGATGTAGATCGCGTTGAAGTACAGGCCGCCCAGGTCGGTGCGCAACCGGCCGGCCCGGTCGAGCCGGTAGGCGTCGGTGACGTTGGTGTAGAACGCCGGGAAGATCAGCAGGATGCCGAAGCCGATCGCGCCGGGCCTGCCGCCGCCGTAGTGGCACCCGGCGGCGTGCCCGCTCTCGTGGAACAGGGTGGACGTGACGATCAGCAGGATCAGCACGAGCACGTGCGCCGGGTCGCCCACGGACGCGTGGAACGCCGCGTCCAGCGAACCGGAGGCCACCAGCGCCACGTCCGCCACGACCATCGCGCACAGCACGGTGACCACGATGACCGGCTGGAACAGCGGGGCCAGCACGGCGGCCAGCACGCGCACCACGCCCGCGGGCAGCAGCACGCCGCGCATCGCCAGCGAGATCAGCGGGTCCGCCTTCGGCGCCTCCGCCACCGGTTCGTCCAGCTCCGCCACGCCCAGCTTGTGCAGCTTGTCGCCGATCAGGAAACCCACCCCGGCCGCGGAGATCTCCGAGCCGCAGGCCGCGGTGACCCGCTCGGCGATCTCGCGCAGGTCCCGGTGCCCGTCGATCTGCGAGGCGACCAGGTGGAGGAGCTCGGACACCAGGATCATCTGCCCGTCGGCGCGGGCGATGAGGAACCGCGGATCGGTGTACCCGGCGCCTTCGTACCGGCCGCACAACGAGACGCCGTCCGCGAGCTGCGGCACGGAGCGCTCGTCCACCTCGGCGATCTGGGCGGGGTCTCCGGCGGTGGTGGCCGCCGGCGCGACCTCCGCGCCGGTGCGGTCCGCGTCCGGCCGCTCGGGTGCGGCGCCTTGCGCGGGCACGACGGGCAGGGCGGGCTCGGTGGGAAGGTCGGGCTCGGCGGGTGCCGCCCGCCCTACCTGGGTCGCTTCTGACATGGTTCCCCTCCAGGAAAACCGGCCGGGGACGGAAGAGTTCCCGTCCCCGGCCGGCCGGCACGTCCGATATCCGCTTTTACTTTCCGTATCCGTACTGGTTGGCCAGCGCGAGTGCGTCGCCGCCGACGGCGGTCGCGACGGCGATGTTCACCGGCACGTTGACGTTGACGTTGACGAGGCCGCCCAGGGCCTCCCGGGCGGGCAGCAGCTCGGCCGGTTGCGCGGCCAGCTCCAAGCGGTCCATTCATCCTCCTCAGTGGTGTCCGGCCGCGCGCCACTGGTTTTCAACGGCGCACGGCCGGGAACTCGGTCAGGACAGGTCAGTCCTGGCTGAGGTCGACGTGCTGGTTGGCGGTGGCCCCGGCGTCGCCGCCCAGGGCGACGGCGGTGGCGGTGTTCTGCGCGGCCACCAGGCCGAAGTACTCGTTGACGTTGAAGCCGCCCAGCGCTTCGCGCTTCGGCAGCAGCTCGGCGGAGACTTGCAGCTCGGAGATCTCGAACTTCACGATGCGCTCCTACGAAGTAGAGATGGTGAGAACAGGTCGCGGCGCCAACGCCGCGGGAAAGGTGCCTCGGGGCAGGGGCCCCGAGGTCACCCCACGGCCCTGACCACGGAGTCCGTGGTCACTGACCAGGTCAGCCCTGGTCGAGGTCGATGTCCTGGTGGGCGGTCGCGCCGGCGTCCCCGCCGATGCCGACGGCGGTGGCGTTGTTCTCCGCGGCCACCACGGCGAAGTACTCGTTGAAGTTGAAGCCGCCCAGGGCCTCGCGCTTCGGCAGCAGCTCGGCGGACACTTCCAGCTCGGAGATCTCGAAAACGCTCACGGTCGTACTCCTCATCGAGTTGACGAACTTTTCGAACGGCGGCGTTGTTCGCCGCTGCCGCGAAGTACGCCAGACCCGGCGTCACCGGCCCGTCACCTGGCCGTCACGGTGCGCGGTCGGCACTCGCGTGGGCTACCGGCAGGGCGCGTTCGGTCACCTGCGGTGAAACGTGCTGGTGCGCAGGGGAAATCGCGGGGCTCGGCCGGGAACGACAAGACCCGGCGACCGTCGTGGTCGCCGGGTCGGGTGAATCGGGCGGGATCTTGCGGAAGGACCGCCGGTCAGTCCTGAGCGGCCTCGCCGTCCGCGTCCAGGCCGTGCTCGATGGCGTAGCGCGCCAGCTCGACGCGGTTGTGCAGCTGCAGCTTGCGCAGCGTGGACTGCACGTGGTTCTCCACCGTCCGGTGCGAGATGACCAGCTTGTTCGCGATCTGCCGTGCGGTGAGGCCCTTCGCGACCTGGCGCAGCACCTCGGTCTCCCGGTCGGTGAGCTGCGGCGCCTGCGACTCCGCGCCCGGTGAGATCGCCATCCGCCGGTACTCGCCCAGCACCAGCCCGGCGAGGCCCGCGGTGAACACGGCGTCCCCGGCTGCGGTGCGGCGCACGGCGTCCACCAGCTCGTCCACCGATGCGGACTTGACCAGGTAGCCGGAGGCGCCCGCCTTCACCGCCTCCAGCACGTCGCTGTGCTCGCCGCTGGCCGACAGCACCAGCACCCGCGTGCCGGGGATCTCCTGGGTGATCTGCCGCGAGGCGTCCACCCCGGAGGTGTCGCCGAGGTTGAGGTCCATCAGCACCACGTCGGGCCGCACGGTCCGCGCGATGCGCAGCGCGGACACCGCGTCCCCGCTGGTGGCGCGGATCTCGAAGCCGCGTTCGGCGAGATCCCGCGACACCCCGTCGCGCCACATCGGGTGGTCGTCGACCACCATCACCGACACGTGCGGCTCGGTCATCCTTCTCCTCCTCCGCGCGGTGCCGGGTCGGCTCGCCGGTCCTCCGGGGCCGTCGGTTCGGATCCCGGCGATGGGTCGGGCTGCGGGTCCGCGGTGCCTTGGGCGGCCGGTGCCGTCCGCCGGGTGAACATCCGCTTCGCCGCCGTTCTCGTCCGCCCGCTCGCCGCCCGGCCGGGCGGCGTGTTCGGGTGCGGTAACCGGATCTCCCACTCGGTGCCCTCTCCCGGCGTGGTGTCCAGGGAGATGGTGCCGCCGAGGTGGTCGACCCGGCCGCGGATGGATTGGGCCACGCCCATGCGCCCCTCCGCCGCCGCTTCGTCCAGCCTGCCTTCGGCGATGCCCGGTCCGTCGTCCCGGACACTGATCACGATCTCGTTCGGCAGCTCTTCGAGCAAGACCCATGCGCGGGCATCCGGTCCCGCGTGCCGGTCCACGTTCTCCACCGCTTCCCGCACGATCGAGAGCACGTCGGATCCGACCTGCTCCGGCAACCGGACCTCGGTGGCGGGGACGGACACCTGGACCTTGCCGGTGCGCAGCACCTGGAGGCGCGCGACCAGGTCGATCTCGCCGCCCGGATCGTGGTCCGGCGGCCCGGCCGCCACCAGCGACCGCAGCGCGATCTCCTGCTCCCCGGCGAGCCGGGCGAGTTCGGCGGCCTCGCCGCCCATCTCGACGCCGCGGTTGCGCACCCGGGCCAGCACCTGCAGCACGCTGTCGTGGATGGAGCGGGCGAGCCGTTCCCGCTCGGCGGTCGCCGCTTCGGCGCGCAACGCCTGGCTGAGCCGTTCGGTGGAGCGGCGGGCGGTGTCGGCGGCCAGGCCGAACAGCAGGCCGCAGCCGATGAGCAGCACCGCGTCCTGGAACATCAGCGGTTCGACGCTGTCCCGGATCAGGAAGTTGATCAGCGCCGAGACCGCACCGGACACGCCACCGCCGAGCCAGCCCCACTGCACCGCCGCCAGCGTCACCATCGACGGCTGCCACATGGTCGTCACCGAGGGGATGAGCGCGTTCATCTGCTCCTCGGTCATGATCAGCTCGTTGCCGAGGAACAGCGCGGAGATCAGCACCTGGTCGGCGAGCACCAGCGCGTTCGTCCGGCCCTCCCGGTGCCGGAACCGCCACACGGTGAACGCGGTCCAGCCGATCATGATCACGAGTTCGAGGGCCGCCAGCGCCGGTCGCGCGTAGTGCGGGAGCTGCATCCCGAACCACACGATCGCGTAAACGAGCCCGACGGAGCGGAAGAAGTTGTGCGCGCGCCACAACGGCGAGCGTCCATCGGCGACGCGAGGGCGTTGTGGTGGCGTGGACTTCGGCATGGCCACGGTTGCTCCTTCCCGATCGACCATCCTGCCGTATCGATCGAGTTCCGTGGCCCGATCATCGATCAACACGCTCAGTGTTTGTCGTCACCGACAGGGATTACACGAATGGAGCCAAGAGCCGGGTTTCCGGGCAAGATCAGGCTATGCCAGGCTCAGGAGAAGTAACCCGATCCGGTAGTTGGCTGAAGTACTACACCGCCATTCGCGCGCATTCCGAATGCCATCGGATCATGGCCCGCTCGCCCGTCCAGGCGAGGAAGAGACGTGAGGAATCATGGCGCCGTGGCCCTTGTGGCGGCTCCGGGCACCAGCACTCGTCTACGTGCTGCTCATCCAAGCCGTGGCCTTCGGACTGGTCGTCCTGGTGCTGTCGCTGAATTCGCCGCCCACGCTCGAGGAGTGGTTCCGGTTCGCGATGCTCGGCGGCACCGCCGCCGCGGTCATCGTCGCCACCTCCGTGTCCATCCACCTGCGCAGCGGCATCCGGCGCGACCCGTGGACGGTGCACATCGCCTACCTGGCGGCGGGCGGCCTCGCCCTGCCGCCGAAACTGCTGTTCCTGCTGCTGCTGGGGCCCGCGCTGCACGGCGTGCTGGAGGCCCGGCCCGATCCGCACCGCTGGTTGTTCGTGACGGCGGCGACGACGCTGGCGGTGTTCGCCGGCCGCGGCATCGTCGGCTGGCACGACCCCGAGTGGAACCCGCTGCTGGTGCTGCTCGGCGGCGTCGCGCTGCTGCTGGTGCGGGCGCTGGTGGTGGCCGTCGGCCTGCGGTTGCGCGAGCCCGCCGCCGCGCGCGAGGACGTGTTCGGGGACATGTTCGGGGAACCGATCGACGTGCTGCTGGGCATCGTGGCCGCGAGCTTCGGCGGGGTGCTGGGCATGGCGATGCTGCGCGAGCCGACCGTCGCCGTGCTGGGCGGGCCGGTGCTGGCGCTGCTGGACCTGGCGGGTCAGCTGCCGCACTGGCGGCGGTCGGCGCAGCGCGACGGCAAGACGGGACTGGCGAACGCGCTGCACTGGGACCGGGTCGCCCGCGTGGAGCTGCGGCGGGCCCGCTCGCGCCAGCGCGGCGCGGTGGTGCTGCTGCTGGACCTCGACCACTTCAAGCGCGTCAACGACGAGGTGGGGCACCTGGCGGGCGACGCGGTGCTGGCCGCGGTCGGGGTGATGCTGCGCGACAGCGTGCGCAAGGAGGACCTGGTGGGCAGGTTCGGCGGCGAGGAGTTCGTCGTGCTGCTCCCGAACGCCTACCTGGAAGTGGCGCACGCCGTGGCGGAGCGGGTGCGGCTGTCGACCGCGGCGCTGTCCGTGCCCACCCACGACACCTTGGGCGCGCCGCGCGAACTCGGCGGCTTGACGGTGAGCATCGGCGTGGCCACCACGACGCGATTCGGCTACGAATTGCCCGACCTGCTGGTGGCGGCGGATGCCGCGCTGCTGACGGCGAAAGCCTCCGGGCGCAATGCGGTCATGTTCGCTTGAGTTCGAGATTCTCGGCGAACGGACATTCTCACGAGTGGAATGCACGGTCGTTGAAACAGTTCGAGTCCGGGTCGAGAGGGCATCCGCCTTTTCGACCCGGACTCGTTTCGAATGTGGGGGTTATTCGACCGCGGTCGAACCGGAACCCGAATCGGTCCGGCCGGAGTCCTCGCCGGAGTCCGCCCCCGACTTCGCCGGCGCCTCGGCTCCGGAGTCGTCGCCGGAGTCCCGCGGTGGCTCCGCCTCGTGCGGATCGTTCGGATCGACCGGGGTCTGCGCCCCCTCCCCCGCGGCCAGCGAGCGGATCGCCGAGTTCAGCACCGCGACCATCGGCACCGCCAGCAGCGCACCGACGATGCCCGCGAGCACCACGCCCGCGCTGATCGCCAGCACAACCGCCAGCGCGTGCACCTGCACCGCGCGGCCCAGCAGCAGCGGCTGCAGCACGTTGCCCTCGATCTGCTGCACCAGCAGCACCACGAGCACGACCAGCAGCGCGTCCACCGGCCCGTTCGTGACCAGCGCGATCAGCACCGCGACCGAACCGGAGGCGACCGCACCGACGATCGGTACGAACCCGCCGAGGAACACCAGCGCCGCCAGCGGCAGCGCCAGCGGAACGCCGATGATCGCCAGGCCGATCCCGATGCCCACCGCGTCCGCGACGGCCACCAGCGTGGTCGCCCGCACGTAGCCGACCAGCGAGGCGAACCCGCGCACACCGGCGGTGTCGACCCGGTCCCGCACGTGGGACGGCACCAGCCCGAGCATGAACAGCCACACCCGGCGGCCGTCGTGCAGGAAGAAGATCAAGGTGAACAGCGCCAGCACGAGGCCGGTGAGGAAGTTGCCGAAGGTGGAGGCCGTGGACAGCGCCCCGCTGGTCAGCGCGGCCTGGTTCTCCTCCAGCCACTTCGCGGCCTGCCCGAGGTACTGGTCGATCTGCTCCTCGCGCAGGTGCAGCGGCCCCGACAGCAGCCAGCCCCGGATCTGCCCGAGGCTGCGCAGGATCTGCCGCTGCAGTTCGGGGAAGCCGTTGACGAACGCGTTGATCACGAAGGTGA
The DNA here is from genome assembly GCF_014203325.1 of Saccharopolyspora gloriosae. NCBI lineage: Bacteria > Bacillati > Actinomycetota > Actinomycetes > Pseudonocardiales > Pseudonocardiaceae > Saccharopolyspora > Saccharopolyspora gloriosae. The sequence continues at coordinate 6,518,477 of NZ_JACHIV010000001.1, forward strand.
GCACGCCGCCGACCAGCGCCAGCCCGCCGACGAGCACCACGGCGGTCGAGATCGCCCTCGGCACCCGCAGCCGCGCCAGCCAGGACACGGCGGGCGCCAGCAGCGCCGCCAGCAGCAGTGCGATGGCCACCGGGATGACCACTACGTTGAGCCTGCCGACGGCCTCGCTGAGCACGTACAACATGCCGAGCACCACCAGCAGGCGCCAGCACACGGCTGCGGTGACCCGCAGGACCAGCGGTACGTGGGTGGCGGCGTCGTCCGGCGCGGTGATCTTCGGGTTGCTCACCAGGCCACCGTAACCGCGTCGGAGCACGCTCAGGTGAGGTCGGGCCGATCTCGTGGGCACGGCGCGACGGCCGCCTGTCACCCGATCCGGGAGTGTTCGGCGAGATCACTACCTCTGCGGCGCGGCTGCTGACAGAGTGCCCGTCGGCAGTGGACGTCGATCAAGCCGCCGAACGGCTCAATTCCACCGTTCGAACGGCCGATCTCCGCGCCGAATGCATCCGCGACGGAAAGTGGAGCCGGGCCAGCAGATGTCGGACAGCCTCCGGAGAGCAGGCGGTGGTCGCGGTTGGCGGCTGCTCGCCCGAACTCTGGTCGTGGCGGGAGCCGCCGCGGCGGGGACGTCGGCGGGCTGGTTCGCCGGGCACGCCGGAGCTGACCCCGCGGTGCTCGACCTGCCCGGACCGGTGCTCGCCGCCGCGGACGACTCCGCGGGTGAGCGTGCTGCCGAGGACCGGCCGGAACCGTCCGGTTCGTCGCCGCTCCAGCGCCCCGTCGGCACCGTCGTGCACCACATCACCGAACCGCTGACCCGCGCTGCCGCGCCGGAGCCCGCCGAGGACGAGGAAGTTCCGGACGGCACCGGCTCCGCCGGCGACGGCGGAGCGGCCGGGAGCGCGCCGGGTCAGTCCGAAGTGGACACCGGGAGTCCGGAGTCCGCGGACCCCGGCCGGTTCTCGCTCGACTCCCTCGCGCCGCAGCGCCTCGTCGGCCGGGTGGCCGAGGCCGAACCCGTGACGACCGTGGTGCACGGCGCCGGTTCGCTGCTGGAACCGGTGCGCGGCGCGCTCGTCGCGGAACCTGGCGGCGAACGCCCCGGCCCGCCGCTGGGCGGGCTGACCCGGCCGGTGGCGCACGGACTGCACCAGCTGACGAGTCCACTGTGGAACCGACCGGCCCCGGAGCCGCCCGCGACCGCACCCCAGGTGCCCGTCGACGCCGCTCCCGCCGCCGAGCTCCCGCCCGCACCGCAGGAAGCACCTGCCGCGCGAGCGATCGCGCACCCGGCCGCGCCCGCGGCCGCCACGACCGCCGCGTTCACCGCCGACGACACCGGCGGTTCCGCAGCCGCGCCCGCCGCGCCGCGCCAGGACCGGCCGTGGACGCCGGGCAAAGCGGCCACCCCGCCGCTGCCCCCGGGCGGATCCACCGGGCACGCGGGCGACGGCTCCGGCGGCCCCGGCGGAGTCGGGCTGACCTGGCCGATGGCGGACGCCGCCGCGCACCTCGCGGCCCTCCGCTCGCTCGACCGGACCGCGATCGCCGCGCCCGGCAGCGCCTTCGCCGCCTCGCCCGGCGCCACCCCCGACTGATCCGCGGCGTGCGGCGCGCGTGCGCCGCAGACGACCGCACGTTGCCCCCGAGCCGCCGCGACCCCTGGTCGACATCCGATGACGGCGCGCCTCGAACCATTGCTCTTCCCGCTCGCGCGGGGGAAATATCCGAAGGAGACCGCATGCAGACTTGGGCGAAGCGAGGCGTTCGTGCCGCGCTGGTCACCGGTGGTGTGCTGGCCGTGGGAACGACCATGGCCGCAGCCGAAGGCACCGGCCCGTCCCGGCCTTCCGGAAACGGGAACCACGGCAGCCTGGGCACCCGATACGATCAGTCGCCAGCAGATCCGGGACGGGGAGATTCCGTGTTGCCCGCGTTCGACGCCGACGACGCCACTCGGCCGCACCTGGGACGAGCGTTCCCGGCGCACCGCGACGCGGACGCCGGGCGCTACCGGGCGCTGGTCCTGACCGGGAAGATCGACCCGGTGCGGGACCTGCTGCCCGCCGTCGAGCACGACATGACCCAGGAGATCCCGGTCCTGCGCGACCTGGACCGGCACGCCCCGCGGCACCCGGACATGCAGCTCGCCGGCTGGGTCGGCGACCCGGCCACCGCGCGCCCCGCGCCGAGCGACGGGCGGCACAGCCTGCGGTTCGGCAACACCGAGACGTCGCGGCACACGATGCGCACCCCGTCCGAGGGCTTCCACCGCTCGCTGAGCTGGGCCGGTCCGATCGGCGGCATCATCCGCAACGGCCACGGACACCCCGCCGAGGCGCAGGTGCCCGAGGTGACCGGCGAACTGATCACCCCGCTGGCGGACCCGGCCACGGTCGACCCCGAGGACGGCATCGTCGCCCTGTGGCACGGCGCCCTCGGCAACGGCGAAGCGGGACGCGCGACGTCCGACGCGGCCGAACCCGCCGCGACCGGCACCGGCCTGCTCGACTCCGCGGACGTCGACCTCACCTCCGGTGAGCTGCCCGGCCCGGTCACCCGGCTGCACCAGGTGCCGCCGTCGCTGCTCGCCGTCGCCCTCGCCGACGCCCCGCACGTCCCGGCCGCCCGCGCGGAGACCGTGGCGCTGCAGGTGCCCGGTGAGCACCAGGACTTCCCCGACGTGCCGCCCGCGCTGGCCGAACCGCTCGTGCTCGACGGGCCCGCGCCGCGCGACGGCGCCGACCCCGGCCTGCACGCGCCGCTGCCCGTCCTCGGCCAGCTCTCCGCGTTCGGTGGCGGTCAGCTCAGCGGCCCGACCCTCGGGCGGCTGACCGACGCGCTCGGCGAAGTGGGCCCGCGTGCCGACGACCGGCCCACGGTGTCGTTCCTCGCCGCGATCCCCCGGTTCAGCACCACGCCGGAGGACGTGCCGGTGCGCGTGGAGGTCCTCGACGAGCTCGACGCCGCCACCCCCGAGAGCCGGCGGATCCTCAGCCACCCGCTGCCGCCCGAGCCGCGGGCCGCCGCCGAACCGGCGGGCGTGGAACTGCCGGTCCTCGGCGAGCTGCCCTCGATCAGCGCGGCCCAGGGGCACACGGTCCCGATCCCCGGCATCGGCGCGCAGCGCGCCTCCGACGACACCGTCGAGTTCCAGCGCATCTGACGCACCAGCGCACCGAAACGGCCGCCGGACCACATCAGGTCCGGCGGCCGTTTCGCGTGCCGTGCGGGGTTCTCGGCCCGATCAGGCGGGAGCGGAGACCTGCGGCTCGTCCGGTTCGGGGGTCCGGCTCGCGAGCCGGTGCGAGCGCCACAGGCCGTAGGCGTAGTAGGCCAGCAGCGCCAGCCCGAAGTACACGTAGGCGTTGCCCACCAGGTGTTCCAGCACGTTCCAGCGCAGTTCCCGGCCCTTGCCCTGCGGCACCTTCCACATCGGCCCGAGGGTGAAGAACGACGCGGCCAGCCCGGACATCATCAGCAGGCCCCAGTCCTGGCGGCGCACCGCGGCCCCCGCCAGCAGCACCAGGCCGGGAATCGCCCACACCCAGTGGTGCGACCAGGAGATCGGCGAGATCATCAGCGACAGCAGCCCGTTGAGGGTCATCGCCATCGGCAGGTCCCGCTGCCGCAGCGCGTGCACCATGGCCGCGACCGCCAGCGCCAGCACCAGCAGCGCCACCACCACGAACACCATCGACACGTTGCCGACGCCCAGCTTGGTCAGCACCGACCGCACCGACTGGTTTCCGGCGTAGACCGAGGCGTTGCCGGTGAAGGTGGGGCCGAACGACACGTTCCCGGTGGCCATCACCTCGTGCAGCCAGTACCGCCGGGTGCCCTCGAAGGCCAGCACCATGCCGATCAGCACCGTGCCGAGGAAGCCCGCGATCGCCGTCGCGATCGGCTTGAAGTCCTTGCGCAGCAGGAAGAACAGCAGGAACGCGGCCGGGGTCAGCTTGATCCCGGCCGCGATGCCGATCAGCAGTCCGCGCGGGTACGGCAGCTTGCGGCCGGGTTCGGTGCGCCACAGGCAGTCCACCGCGACCAGCGCCATCAGCACCAGGTTGATCTGCGCGTAGGTGAGGGTCTCCATGACGGGCTCGGACAGCGTCGCCAGCGGCAGCACCACGGCGGTCCACAGCACGACGCGGTCCCGCTGCCCGCGCAGGAAGGTCGACGCGTTGAACACCAGGTACAAGGTCGTCAGCAGCGCGACGTGCGAGATCAGCATGATGATCACGACGGCCGGGATCTTCGGGACCAGCCCGAGCGGGCTGAACAGGATCGCGGCGAACGGCGGGTAGATGAACGGCAGCTTCAGCCCCGACTCCGTCGCGGGCAGCGGGCCGTACATGTCCTTGCCCTGCAACCAGGCGCGGGCGCCCAACCGGTAGACCTCGCCGTCGATGTGGTCGTGCGGGCTGATCGTGGAGACCATGAGCACGGCGAGCAGCTCGGCGACGCCGATCGCGATCAGCAGCCTGCGGTGCTCGTGGGCCAGTGCTCGTATCAGGTCGCCGAAGGGTCGTCGCGTCGCGTCGTCCGGTCCGCTCACGGCCACGGGGGTTCACCGTCCTGGTCATCGATGCGGGGGTGCCGCCGATCTCGAGCGGCCCGCACCAGCGTAGAGGCAGCCGGTGATCGCACCGGAGCCCGGCGGAACCGGAACGGCTCGCAGGGCGGTCCGCAATCGAAGATCATCCGTCTTCTGGACGGCTCGTTTCCCGCATCGGGTGGTCCTTTTTGGTTGACCCGGGTAGTTGCTGACGCAGCGTTATTCGCGCTCGGTAAATACCACCATTACGGGTGGTAGTGATGCTCTTGAATTCGGACCTCTCCGCAGAGGAGAGTCCAGTGGACTGCTCCGTTTGGTGGGGAGGAGGGGCCGAATGAGTGTCCTCGACGTGACCGCACCGTCCCAGCTGCCGCCGATCTGGGACGAGCTGATCACCGGGCTTACCGTGGGCGTGCTGCTCACGGACGAGCGCGGCCAGGTGCTCGCCACCAACGACGTCGCCGCGGACCTCATGCAATTGACGAAGTCCGATCTGCTCACCGGCGCGCGTCCCAGCGGCTGGAAGGTGCGCGACGACACCGGTGCGGCGATGCCGGACTGGTCCGAGCTGGCCGGGCAGGTGCTGCGCGCCGGCTCACCGCTGTCCACCCCGATGGTCGTCGAACGGGGTGGGCATCCGACCCGGCTCTGGGCCGATTACCACGCGGTGCGGGCGCAGGGGAAGCGCCGCGTGCTGATCCTGCTGCAGGCAGTGCAGACCGACGTCGGGCACAGCCGCGGCCTGCTCGACCCGCTCACCGGGTTGCCCGGCCGCGCGCTGCTGCTGGACCGCCTGGAGCAGTCCCTGGTGCGGGCTCGCACCCGCGGCATGCTCACCACGCTGGTCCTGCTCGACGTGCACCGGCTCGCGGCGTTCAACACCGAGCACGGGTTCGCCCGCGGCGACGAACTGCTCGGCACCCTCGCGGGACGGCTCCGCCAAGGCATGTCCGACGAGCACACCGTCGCCCGCTACGGCGGCGACGAGTTCGCGCTCGTGGCCGACCACCCGCACGGCAACGGCGAGGCCATCGCCCAGCAGGCCCGCCGGATGGCGAGCTGGCCGATGCGCATCGGCTCCACCCGGATCCGCCCCAACCTCCGCGTCTCCTGGGTGACCACCAACGGCAACGCCACGGCCCACGCGGTCCTCTCCAGAGCAGAACAACAACTCCAGCACTAGCACCCGGCGAGCAAAGCGAAGCCTGCCTTGCGGCCGAAGGCCGTGCCTGTACGCGCGTCAGGGCATAGCCCACGTCGAAAAGTCCTCACCGGCGGGTTCTCAGGTGGTCTCTCGCGAGGACAGCTTTTTCCCTCGTGGCGGAGCCACTTGGGAAAAAGATCCCGCAGCGAGAGACCACCTGAGGTTCCGCTACCCGGACACCCGGGCAGAACGACCGCCGGAACTCACTCCCCGCGAATAAAAGACTCAACCGCTTCGTAGGCTTCGGAGTCGGAGTACTGCTCGGGCGGCGACTTCATGAAGTACGACGAAGCGGACAGGATCGGGCCACCGATCCCCCGGTCCTTCGCGATCTTCGCCGCCCGCAGCGCGTCGATGATGATCCCCGCCGAGTTCGGCGAGTCCCACACCTCCAGCTTGTACTCCAGGTTCAGCGGCACGTCGCCGAACGCGCGCCCCTCCAGCCGGATGTAGGCCCACTTGCGGTCGTCGAGCCACGGCACGTAGTCCGACGGACCGATGTGCACGTTGCGCTTGTCGAGGTCGCGCTGGACCTGCGAGGTGACCGACTGGGTCTTGGACTTCTTCTTCGACTCCAGCCGCTCCAGTTCCTTCATGTTGAGGAAGTCCATGTTGCCGCCGACGTTGAGCTGCATCGTGCGGTCCACGTGCACGCCGCGGTCTTCGAACAGCTTCGCGAGCACCCGGTGCGTGATGGTGGCGCCGACCTGGGACTTGATGTCGTCGCCGACGATCGGCACGCCGGCCTCGGTGAACTTCGCGGCCCATTCCGGGTCGGAGGCGATGAACACGGGCAGCGCGTTGACGAACGCGACTCCGGCGTCGAGCGCGGCCTGCGCGTAGAACTTGCCCGCCTCGTCGGAACCCACGGGCAGGTACGACACCAGCACGTCGACCTCGGCGTCGCGCAGCGCCTGCGCCACGTCGACCGGGGACTCGTCGGACTCGGTGATCGTCTCGCGGTAGAACTTGCCGAGGCCGTCGTGGGTGTGGCCGCGCTGCACGGGCACGCCCAGCGGCGGCACGTCGGCGATCTTGATGGTGTTGTTCTCGCTGGCGACGATGGCTTCGGAGAGGTCCCTGCCGACCTTCTTCGCGTCCACGTCGAACGCGGCCACGAACTGGACGTCGCGCACGTGGTACTCGCCGAACCGGACGTGCATGAGGCCGGGCACGCGGGCGTCCGGGTCGGCGTCGGCGTAGTACTGGACGCCCTGCACCAGGGATGCGGCGCAGTTGCCCACGCCGGCGATCGCCACTCGAACCGCGCCCTCGCGACGGTCTGTGCTCATGGCAGGGTCCTCCTTGTTGATCATGTGTAGTCCTTCTTCTCGCTCATCCGCGCTTGGAGACCGCCGACGTGCGCGCGGGTCGTGAGGGGAGAGCGACGACGTCGGCGTTCTCCCCTCGGCAAGCCGTTGACCGGTGCCGCGTGGTCACCGCGGGCTCCCGCCGCCCTCCGGTGACCGGCGCGCGCACCGGTCTCCCCTGCGACAACCGCCGGTCGGCGCGCGCTGTTCCCGGAAATCGGGGGCTGTTCGCCGGGATCGGCCGGAATCGTCCGATCCGTCCCGTGCCATCGGTCACGTTCGCCGAGCGGCGGGCGGTGCGCCGAGCTCCGCGCGGCTCGGGACCGGTCCGATTGGTCCCGAAACCTGCGCCGCTGCCGAGTTTCAAGATCAACCCGGCGTGCGGGCGCGGAGCGGGTGTCGGGTAGAACATCCTGCAGCGCGACACCCGGCGGTCGCGGCCGTCCGGAGGGCGTCGTCGCAGTTCGGGCCCGGTCGGCCGGGCGTGCTGCGGGATCTCGGGCATGGCGAGTTCGCGCACCCGCACCTCCCGCGCTCGAGCCGTCCCAGCCGTACTTGCCCGAGAAAGGAGTATATCTTCGGCCCTCCCCTGGTCATCCCAGGTCGAGACCAACCTCGCTGCTGACGACATCCCAGGTCACGCGACGGAAGCAGGCCCTGCCCCTAACGGCGCATGGAGCACCGGCATCGGACACGTACCCTGTTCCTCGTGCGGACCCAACGGCAAGTGGTGGATTACGCGTTGCAGCGCAGGTCGCTGCTCGCGCAGGTCCACGCTGGTCGAGTCGGGGTGACAGAGGTCTGCGATGCCAATCCGTACCTGCTGCGGGCGGCGAAGTACCACGGTCAGCCCAGCGAGGTCCCCTGCCCGGTCTGCCGCAAGGAACCCCTCACGCTGGTCTCGTGGATCTTCGGCGACGAGCTCAAGCACGCGTCGGGCTCCGCCCGAGGTCCTGACGAGCTGGAACGGTTGGCGGGCCTGTTCGCTGAGTTCACCGTGCATGTCGTCGAGGTTTGCCGCACATGCAGTTGGAACCACCTGGTGCAGTCATACGTCCTCGGAAACGGCGACTTGAACAATCGCCGCCCACGGCGCAAGACTGCGGCCGAGTGAACCGGCCGTGACCGCAAGAAGCACCGCCCCGCAGGATGCGGGGTTACCCCGACGTGAATGCATCACCTGGCGTCGCACGACGCCTGTCCTGGAGGCCAACTCGTGAACGACGAGCGTGACGACCCAGCTCGTGGCCGCCACTCCCGGCAGCCCGAAGGTCGCAACCCCGGTTCCCCCGACGACCGGGCCACGCCCCCCACGTCCCGGCAGCAGGCTCCGCGCTCGCAGGGGCCGCCGCCTTCGGGCGGCACGCCGCCGGGCGCTCGGCCGCCCGGACCGCAGAACCAGAACCCCGCGCCGCCCGGCGGTCAGCGACCCGGTGGGCAGCAGCAGCGCCCGCAGGGGCCGCCGCCCGGCGCGCCGCAGAACCCCCCGCCGGGGCGCGGCGCCGGGCAGCGGCCCGCGGGCCCACCGCCCGGCCAAGGTCAGGGCGGCGCCCAGCAGCGGCCGGGTGAGGGCACGCGCCAGCAGCCTCCGCCCGGACGGCCCCGCCAGGGCGGCGACCAGCCGCAGTGGCCCGGCGAGAGCGCGCCGCCGCGCGGATCGGGCAAGGACGCCGAGGCTCCGAGCGAGCAGACCGGCGCCTGGACCCCGTCGTTCGACGACGAGGACGACGCGCCCACCGGCAAGCGCGCCGCCGCGGACTCCGGGGAGAGCGGTCGCAAGCTCGACCTGCCCACCTCGTTCACGAAGCAGCCGCCGCCCGCACCCGACCAGCGCGCGCAGCGCCAGGCCGGTGCCGGGCAGCAGGGACAGCCCGGCTCTCAGCAGTCCGGTGCCGCTCAGCAGCCCGGTTCGCCGCAGCAGCCCGCGTCGCCGGATCAGCAGAGCACCCAGCAGTTCGAGCCGCAGCGCCCCGGCCAGCAGCCGACGCGGCAGGTGCCCCCGCCCGGTCAGCAGAGCACCCGGCAGGTCCCGCCGCCGCCCGGCAGGCCCTCGCAGGCCGCCGTGCCTCCCGGTGAGCGGCCCACCGAGAACATTCCGCAGACCCCCGGCGACGGCAAGGACCAGGGCCGCGGCCGTGGTCGTGGAGCCGCCGCGGCCGGTGGCGTCGTGGGTGGGGTGGCCGGTGCCGCCGCGCTCGGCGGAGCCGCCGCTGCCGCAGGTGGCGGTGCCGCCGGTGGAGCCGCGGGTGCCGCCGGAGCCGGTGCCGCCGGTGCCGCGGGCATGGGCGCGGGCAGCGGTGCCTCCGGCAACGACGCCCCGCGCGAACCACAGCTGCTGACCCACGAGGCCACGCAGAGCTCCTACGACTACTACTCGTCCGACCCGTACTCCGAGGGTGGCCGGTACGACGACTACGACGACGGCTACGACGACGGCCGGTACGGGGACGGCGGGCATGGCGATGACGGGTACGGCCCCGACGACGAGCTGCTCGACCCGGACGACGAGTTGAGCGCCCGCAAGGCCAAGCGCAAGGTGATCTGGCGTCGCATCCGCCGCAGCTGCTACGTCGCCGCGGCGGCGATGCTGCTGATCGGCATCGGCACCTTCGCCTACGGCTACGCCATGTGGCCGGTGCCGAACCCCGAGGAGATCGCCAGCAAGACCGAGCAGACGATCACGATCAACTACTCGAACGGCCAGGAGCTCACCCGGGTGGAGCCCGAGGGCGGTTCGATGACGATGATCCGGGACCTCGACGCCGAGGTCTCGAAGCCGATGCGGGACGCGACGGTCGCGGCCGAGGACGCCACCTTCTACACCAACCCCGGCTTCTCGATCCGCGGCATCATGGTCGCCGTCTACAACCAGATCGCCGGTGGCGCCGGTGGTGGTTCCACGCTGACCCAGCAGTACGTGAAGCTGGCGCTCGACGCGGACGAGTACTCGATCACTCGTAAGGTCAAGGAAGTCGTCGTCGCCTACAAGGTGACCAACCAGCAGTCGAAGGACGACATCCTCAAGGCGTACATGAACACCGCCTACTACGGCCGCGGTGCCAACGGCATCCACGCCGCGGCGGAGGCGTACTTCGGCAAGCTGCCGAAGGACCTGAACCCGAGCGAGGCCGCGGTGCTCGCCGGCATGGTGCAGCGCCCCACCGACAACGACCCGAGGGTCGACCAGGAGCAGGGCCAGTGGCGCTGGACCTACGTCGCCGACCAGATGTTGAAGAACAACTTCGTCACCCAGGACGTCCGCGCGGGCATGGCGCTGCCGGAGACCCGGGAGCGCGACGCGTGGAAGAGCAAGCCCGACGGCAACGCCTCCCAGCTGCACATCCGCAAGCAGGTCCTCGCTGAGCTGGAGCGGGAAGGCTACGACGAGCAGGCGCTGACCCTCGGCGGCTACACGATCACCACGACCATCGACCCGGCCGCGCAGAAGAGCGCGGAGGACGCGGTCACCAAGGTGCTCAACGGCCAGCCGCAGAACCTGCGCACCTCGCTGGTCGCGGTCGACCCGAAGACCGGTGGCGTCCGCGCCTACTACGGCGGTGGCAACGAGGTGTACTTCGACTACGCCGACTCGCCGCAGCCGCCGGGTTCGTCGTTCAAGCCGTTCGTGGTGATGGCCGGTCTGGAGAAGGACTACGGCATCGGCGAGTACTACGACGGCAGCGACCACCAGGAGATCCTGGGCACCACGTTCGGCAACGCTCCCGGTTCGGTGTGCGACAACCCGAAGTACTGCGGTGTCCGCGAGGCCATGGACAAGTCGGTGAACACCGTCTTCGTGCGCATGGCGGAGAAGTTCGGGACGCCGTCGGTGCGGGAGGCCGCGATCCAGGCGGGCATCCCGGCCGAGTACAACGGCGAGCCCACGCTGCAGAACCCCGAGGGCGGTGTCGACGCCGGCATCGCGCTGGGCGCCTACCCGGTGCGGACCGTCGACATGGCCGCTGCCTACGCCACGTTCGCGAACGAGGGCAAGCAGGTGCACCCGCAGTTCGTGCAGAAGATCCAGAACGCGGTCAAGACCGAGGAGTTCGCTCCGGAACCCTCCAAGCCCGCGTTCGCGGACAGCGCCTCCGAGAGCAAGAACCTCGCGGCGAACGTCATCGAGTCGATGCTCGGTGTCGCCGACCGGGCCAAGCTGTCGCTGAACAAGGACCGGCCGGTGGCGGCGAAGACCGGTACGCACCAGTACTTCGACACCGAGAAGAACCAGAACGCCTGGATGATCGGCACCACGCCGCAGCTGTCCGCGGCGGTCGGCATGCTCGCCGACCAGGACGGCAAGCCGATTCCGGTGGAAGAAGCCAGCGGCAAGATCATCTACGGCAGCGGCCTGCCAGGTGACATCTGGCAGGAGTTCATGAACAGCTACCACCAGAACCTCCCGGTGGAGCAGTTCCCGAAGCCGTCCCCGATCGGCCAGTTCGAGCAGAAGCTGCCGCCGACGCCGACGACGACGAGCGCGCCGCCGCCCCCGCCGCCGACCTCGGCACCGCCGGAGACGTCCACGCAGCCGCCGACCAGCAGCGAGAGCGAGACCTCGGAGAGCGAGTCGGAGAGCTCCGACCCGTCCGGCGACTGCGGTTGGCTCGGTTGCCCGCCCGGCAGCGGCAACGACGAGGACGGTCCCGGCAACGACGGTCCGGGCGGCGCGAACGGCGTGGCCCCGACCCGCGGCCGCGACGGAGAATGATCCCGGCCCGCACCGGGTGGCTCGCGGAGCCACCCGGTGCGGGCGTGGGGGAACCACTCGAACGCCGTAGCATCCGGGCGTGTCCACCAAGCCCGAGCACGCCGTCACCGAGCCCGAGGAGCCCGACAAGGTGAGCGCGGCAGTGGACGGCGACTCGCTGGACGCGGCCGACCGGGTCGCACCGACCTGGACCGAGCCCCTCGCGGCGGCGTTGTCCCGCCCCCTCGGCGGCCCCCTCGGACGGCACGCGCAGGTCGGCAGGCAGTGGTTCTGGACCCCGCTGCGCGTGCTGCTGCTGCTGGCGATGATCACCCTCGCCGCGGCGTGGCTGTTCAAGGCGCCGTGCCTGCAGACCTACGACACCTCGCAGGGCACCCAGCTGGACTGGCGGGCGAACCGCCAGTACACGGCGATGTGCTACTCCGACATCATCCCCCGCTTCGGCATGGGCGACCTGGCCCCGGACGGGGTGTTCCCGTACAAGACGCCGTGGACGCAGAGCCCCGGAGCGGCGCCGCAGGACAAGCAGTACATGGAATATCCGGTGGTCACCGGCGTCTTCCAGTGGCTCAACGCGAAGATCACCGACGGCTGGGCGACGCTGGCGGGGATGGGCCTGCTGCCCGCGGCGATGATCACCGTCCTGTACTTCAACGTCACCGCCTTCTGGCTCACCGGGGCCTGGCTCGTCGCCGTGTGGGCGGTCATGGGACTGGCGGGCCGCCGGGTGTGGGACGCGGCGCTGGTGGCGCTGAGCCCGCTCGTGTTCGTGCACGCCTTCACCAACTTCGACACGCTCGCCGCCGCGTTCGCCGTCGGCGGCCTGCTGGCGTGGTCCCGGCGACGACCCTGGCTCGCCGGGGTGCTCATCGGCCTCGGCGGCGCGGCGAAGCTGTACCCGCTGCTGTTCCTCGGCCCGCTGCTGGTCCTCTGCCTGCGGTCCGGGCGGATGCGCGCGGGCGGGCGCGCTCTCGCGGGCGCGGTCGCCGCGTGGCTCGTCGTGAACCTGCCGATCCTGCTGCTCTACCCCGTCGGCTGGGGCGAGTTCTACCGGCTCAACGCCTCGCGCGCCGCCGACCCCGACTCGCTCTACAACGCGCTGTCCTACTTCACCGGCTGGGCCGGATTCGACGGGCCGCTCGCCGCCGGGCAGACGCCGGTGGTGCTCAACGCGGTGTCGCTCGGGCTGTTCGCGCTGGCCTGCGCCGTGATCGGCTGGCTGGCGCTGGCCGCGCCGGTGCGGCCCCGGCTGGTGCAGCTGTGCTTCCTGGTCGTGGCCGCGTTCCTGCTCACCAACAAGGTGTGGAGCCCGCAGTACTCGCTGTGGCTGGTGCCGCTGGCGGTGCTGGCCGTGGCGCGCTGGCGCTGGGTGCTGACCTGGATGATCGTCGACGCCGCGGTGTGGGCGCCGCGGATGTACTACTACCTGGGCACCGGCAACAAGGGCCTGCCCGAGGGCTGGTTCCTCGGCGCCGTGCTGATCCGCGACCTCGTGGTGATCGCGCTGTGCGCGCTCGTCGTGCACGAGATCCTGAACCCGGCCACCGACCGGGTGCGCCGCGCGCTGGACCCCGCGGGTTCGCGCGGCCGGGCGGCGGTGGACGACCCGTCGGGCGGCTTCCTCGACGCCGCGCCGGACCGGGTCACGCTGCCGTGGCCGCGCGGCGCGGCGCAGCGCATCGGCGGCTGGGCGCGCACCGTCGGCGGACCCGTCGGCTCACGCGCTCAGCACGGGGAGCGCGTCGGCTGATCCGCAATCGGCGCGGCGGTGCGCTCGTCCTCGTCGACGGTGGACCTCGCGCCCAGGAACGCCGGGAACAAGCCGACCAGCAGCGCCGCCCGGCCCCAGACCCCGATCATCAGGGCCTGCGCCGTGAACCCGTCGCCGATCCCGTTCGACTCGCCCAGCCACCGGAAGATGCTGATGCCCATCGCCAGATCGGCCAGCAGGTACGCGGCGATCCAGCCCCAGCGCACCCGCAGCAGCACGAAGAACGGCAGCAGCCACAACGTGTACTGCGGCGAGTGCACCTTGTGCAGCAGCAGGAATCCGCACAGCATCGCCGCCGATACCTGGATCCACGGGTAGGTCCCGGTCCGCCGCTGCACCCACCGCCCTGCCAGGCACGCGGCGGCGAACGACAACAGCATCGCCACCGGGGAGACGACGCTCATCGCCTCCTGGAACCCGTCGACGTCGGCGAAACCGCGCGATCCCCAGTACCAGATGGAGTTCGTGCTCAGGTCGACGTCGCGGTCCGACTGGAACTGGAACGAGGCCCACCAGCCGCGGAACCCGGCGAGCGCGAACGGCAGGTTCGCCAGCACCGCCGTTCCCGCCGCGGCCGCCACGACGGCGAGCGCACCGCGCACGTCGACCCGCTTGCCCGCGGGCAGCGCCGCCCCGTCCCGGCCGCCGGTGAGCACGAACAGCGCCAACGGCAGCACGAACAGGCCCGGGTAGATCTTGAACGCGAACCCGGCACCGAGCAGCACCGCGCCCTGCACCGCCCGGCGCCGCGGGCAGGTCCCGCCGCGGTGCACCACGAGCACCGCCGCGACCGCGCACGCCACCACCGGCAGGTCCCAGTTGTGGAACGCGTAGAGCACCAGCGGCGGGCTCAACGCCCACAGCAACGCCCGCCACCCGCTCAACCGGCCCAGCCACCACGCCACCGCCAGCCCGAACGGAGCCATGATCAGCGCGGACGCGGCGAGGAACCCGGCGTCGGTGTCCACGAACACCGCGCCCAGCCAGATCAGCAACCCGGACAGCACCGGGTACTCCACGACGCCGCCGTAGAGCGAGCCGTCCTCGTCGATCCCGCCGTGCACGTACGGGAAGACGTGCCGGTCGATGTCCCGGCCGACCCACAGGTTCTGGATGTCGGAGTAGCAGGCCTCGGTGTAGGCGCGTTCCTGGTACGCCGGTTCGGACCGGCCCCACTCGTTGAACTCGGGGCCGGTGCAGCGAGCCTTGTTCGCATAGCCCGCCGCCAGCGTCAACGCGGTGATCAGGCATAACAGCGCCAGTGCCGCGAAGGTGAGGCGCCGCCCGGCGTTCCAGGGACCGTCGGCCGCCGGTTCGGCCGGGAGCTGCTCGCGCATCGGTGTCCTTCCCCGCCGGGTCCGGTCCGCGATGCGTCCGCGCCGAGTGGAGCCGCGCGTCGCGTTCCGCCGACCCTAGCGGCCGGTCCCGATCAACCGCGCACCTTGTCGCGGAGGTAACCGATGTCGTCGGCCTGGCCGTCCCCCGGCGTCTCCACCACGACCGGCGCGTCCGCCGTGTCGCACACCGCGACCAGCACGTCCGGGTCGATCTCGCCCGCGCCGATGTTGGCGTGCCGGTCCCGGGAGGAACCGAACGCGTCGCGCGAGTCGTTGAGGTGCACCAGGTCGATGCGGCCGGTGATCGACCGCACCCGCTCGGCGATGCCCGGCAGGTCCTCCCCCGCGGCGTGCGCGTGGCAGGTGTCCAGGCAGAACCCGGCGCCGAACTCGCCGACCGCGTCCCACAGGCGGGAGAGCATGTCGAAGCGGCGGGCCATGGCGTTGGCACCGCCTGCGGTGTTCTCGATCAGCACCGGGACCGCGAAGCCGCCCTCGTCGGCCTGGCGCTCGAACAGCTTGCGCCAGTTCGCGATGCCCTCGGCCGGGTCGTCGTCCTTGGTGACGTGCCCGCCGTGCACGACCAGGCCTCGCGCGCCGACCTCGGCGGCGGCCTTCGCCTGCTGCGCCACGGACTTGCGGGAGGGGATGCGGATCCGGTTGTTCAACGAGGCCACGTTGATCACGTACGGCGAGTGGATGAACACCTCGAGGTCGCTGTCGCGCAGCTCGGCGGCCTGCGGGTGCGGTTTCGGGGCTTTCCAGCCCTGCGGGTCGGACAGGAAGAACTGCACGACCTCCGCGCCCCGCTCCGCGGCCGCGGTGATCGGATCGTCGTCCCGGACGTGAGCCCCAATGCGCATTCCCGCAGCTTAACCGCCGGGGCGGGGCCTCCTCGTCCGGCGGGTGCGGGGCACGGCGGCGCGGGCTCCGCGCTCGGCGGGCTGATCGGGTTTCTCGATCGATCCGGTTTCCCAAGATGCGGATTCTGCGAAGTTTTCATGTGCAGGCCGTCACCATTGCCATGGTTCACACGTTATTTTCCTTAGAAGAGTGAACGGGTGTCACGGGGTCGTGAAGCGGGGAGGAACCATGAGTGACGAAGGCATGCGTCCTGATCGGGGTCCGTCGTCCCAGGTCAACCCGTTGATCCGCAGAAGCCGCGCGAGCCGGTCCGGCCTCGGCCGGGTGCTCGCGGCGGGCACCGTCGGCGCTCTGGTCACCGCGAGCAGCCTGCTCGGCGCCGGCAGCGCGAGCGCCGCCGGTTCGGTCGTCGTCGAGAAGTGCGGCGGGACGACCGACAGCACCGAGTTCGGCCAGAACATCCTCGCCTCCCCCGCCACGCTGGACGACAAGGTGCACCAGGCGACGCTGCTGGTGTTCCCGTTCGGCTTCGACGTCGCCGACCAGGCGAAGCAGGAGTTCGCCGGGACCGGCGCGATCTCGCTGGGCACGGTCACCGAGGAGACCCAGAAGTTCAGCGGCAAGAGCCTCGCCCAGTCGTTCACCCCGCAGATCGACGGCCTGTCGTCGTTGCAGGGCCGCGGCGCCGAGGTGAGCAAGCACGTCCGCAACCTCGCCGCGCTCGGCTGCTTCGGCGCGAAGGTCACCGGGCAGGAGCAGCCCCCGCCGCCGCCCCCGTCCCCGGAGCCCGAGCCCACCGAGCCGTCGGCGCCGCCGTCCAGCGGTCAGCCGAACGAGCCGGGCGTGCAGCCGACCGCGCCGGGATCGGCCGTGCCGAGCGGCCCCGGGTACGGGACGGGCGCCCCGGTCGTCGTCGTGCCGCCGAGCTACGCCTCCGGCGCTCCCGGCATGCCCGGTGCGCTGCCGCCGTGGGCGCAGGCCCAGTTCGGCGCGGTGCCCGGGTTCACGCCGAACGTCGGCGACCTGCGCGAGCAGGCCGCGGCGCAGGAGAGGGAACGGGCCGAGCTGGCCGCGCAGGAAGAGGTCCGCGCCGCAGGCAAGGCGGAGGCGCTGCCGATGGGGCAGGGCAACCGGGTGGCGCTGCCGGTGCTGATCGCCGCGATCTCGTTGGCGGGCGTGACCGCCGCGCTGGTGCGCACCTGGGTGCTGCGCCGCGCCTGATCCCGCGCGGCGATCCGCGCGCGGGTCGCCGAATGCGTCGTGAAGATCGAATTCGACATTTCCGCTCCTCGCGATCGGAAATGTCGAATTCATCGTTTCCGCTCGTTCCGGCGGACGTTCGGCACCCGGCTCTCCAGGTCGTCGGACCAGGTTGCTAGCCTTGTCGAGTTCGTGAACGACCCTCCTGCCACGGAAAGTCCGTGGCCGTGAGTCCACAGGAGGTGAGTGGTCTTCATGCGTCATTACGAGCTCATGGTCATCCTCGACCCGAGCCTGGACGAGCGCACTGTGCCTCAGTCCCTGGAAAACTTCCTCAAGGTCATCCGCAACGACGGTGGCAGCATCGAGAAGCTCGATGTGTGGGGCCGTCGTCGCCTCGCCTTCGAGATCGAGAAGCAGGCCGAGGGCATCTACGTCGTGGTCGACCTCAACAGCGAGCCGGCCTCGGTCAAGGAGCTGGACCGCCAGCTGAACCTGAACGAGACGGTGCTGCGCACCAAGGTGCAGCGGCGCATCGCCGAACCGCGCAAGGCGGCCCGCGTCGCCCGTGCGGCGGCGAAGGCGACCAAGCACGCCAACCGCTCCGAGGCCTCGGCCTGAGCGACCGCGACCGGATCTTCCCGGTTCGCAGGCAGGCGATCCGTACTCAGGTGACCCGCATTTCAAGAGACCTCGCATGTCAAGGACGGAGTCCAGGCGATGGCCGGTGAAACGGTAATCACGGTGGTCGGCAACCTCACCGCCGACCCGGAACTGCGCTTCACGCCCTCCGGCGCGGCCGTGGCGAACTTCACGATCGCCTCGACCCCGCGCACCTTCGACCGCCAGTCCGGCGAGTGGAAGGACGGCGAGGCGCTGTTCCTGCGCTGCAACATCTGGCGTCAGGCCGCGGAGAACGTGGCCGAGACGCTGACCCGCGGCATGCGGGTCGTGGCGCAGGGCCGGTTGCGCCAGCGTTCCTTCGACACGAAGGAAGGCGAGAAGCGCACCGTCGTCGAGCTCGAGGTCGACGAGATCGGGCCAGCCCTGAAGTACGCGACCGCCAAGGTGAACAAGGTCAGCCGCAGCGGTGGCGGCGGCGGTGGTTTCGGTGGCGGCGGTGGCGGTGCGTCCGCGCCGCCCGCCGACGACCCGTGGGGTTCGGCTCCGCCCGCCGGTTCTTCCGGTGGCGGATTCAGCGACGAACCGCCGTTCTGACGCCCGCGCGCTCACTCGACTCGTATTAGCTTTTCAGGAGGAAGACCATGGCCAAGGCGCCTGTGCGCAAGCCGAAGAAAAAGGTCTGCGTGTTCTGCAAGGACCGCGCGGCGCAGAGCATCGACTACAAGGACACGACGCTGCTGCGGAAGTACATCTCCGACCGCGGCAAGATCCGTGCCCGTCGGGTGACCGGCAACTGCAGCCAGCACCAGCGCGACGTCGCCATCGCGGTGAAGAACGCCCGCGAGATGGCGCTGCTGCCCTACACCTCGACCGCCCGCTGATTCGAGACCGCTCATCCGCTCCGCGCCGCCACGTGCCGCGCGGATCCGGATGCCCGCGGCCTCGTGAGAGACGCTAGAAGGAGACACGTCGTGAAGATCATTCTGACTGCTGACGTGACCGGCCTGGGCGAGTCGGGTGACATCGTCGAGGTCAAGGACGGCTACGCACGCAACCTGCTGCTGCCGCGTGGCCTGGCGATCGTCGCCACCAAGGGCGCGCAGAAGCAGGTCGAGACGATCCGTCGCACCCAGGAGGCGCGCCGGGTTCGCAACCTGGAGCACGCGCAGGAGCTGAAGGCCCAGCTGCAGGAGCTCGGAGCGGTCACGCTGACCGCGAAGGTCTCCAAGCAGGGCAAGCTGTTCGGCTCGATCACCGCCGCCGACGTCGTGGCCGCGGTGCGCAAGGCCGGTGGCCCGAACCTGGACAAGCGTTCGGTGGACCTGCGCGGGCACATCAAGGACCTCGGCAAGCACGGCGTCGAAGTCCGGCTGCACCCCGACGTCAAGGCGTCGGTGAACGTCCAGGTGTCGGCCGCGAGCTGACCTGGCACGCATTCGGTGGACGGAAGTCCGGGCGCTGGCCCGGACTTCCGGTTCCGGTCGCTGATCCCGTTCGCCCCGGTTTCCGGGGCGGGCCGGATCAGCGTTCCGCGTGGTGCCGGGCGATCGACCCGCGAGTCCGTTCCGCCGCGCGGTGTCCGGCTGCTTCGGCCGTGACCACGGTGATCACCTGATCGTCGGCTTGACGGTCACGGAAATGGTTCGTGTGCCATCGAGCTCGACACGCCGAACAGGCAACTTCCCGGGGACACGCCGGGAGTTTTTCAACAGTTTTTTCCACAAGTAGTCCACATGGGATGACCTGCGCTTTTCGGATGATCTTGGTCGGTTGTCCCCAGGTTGTCCCCATCGGTTCCACCGAGTTGTCCCCAGGTATCTCCAACCTGTCCCCAGGTATCCACAGGTTGTCCCGATGCTTGTCCACAGCTCGGTTTGCTTGGTCCATGCGGGCGATCTAGCTTCGCCGACGCGCCCGCGCGTGACGGTTCGTGATCAGGTGGCGCGGCTCGCAGCCGCACACCGTCGGCGAGCGCGGTCGACGGCGTCGGCCATGGATCGCGCGACCAGTAAGGCCGCCCGCAGCGGTGGCGGGCGACGGTGTCGGAGGTGACGGGTACCGGTGGCGTTGGCAGACGAACGAGGCGCTCAACCCGCGTCGAACGGGGATCACGGCTTCGAACGCCAACCCCCGCAGGACTTGGCGGCGGAGCAGTCCGTGCTCGGCGGCATGATGCTCAGCAAGGACGCCATCGCCGACGTCGTCGAAGTGCTCACGCCCAACGACTTCTACCGCCCGGCGCACCAGGCCATCTACGACTGCGTCCTGGACCTCTACGGCCGCGGTGAGCCCGCCGACGCGATCACCGTCTCCGCCGAGCTCGAACGCCGCCAGGAGCTGCAGCGCATCGGCGGCGCCCCCTACATGCACACGCTGATCGCCAGCGTGCCCACCGCCGCCAACGCCGGCTACTACGCGGAGATCGTCGCCGAGAAGGCCGTGCTGCGCCGCCTCGTCGAAGCGGGCACCCGCATCGTGCAGCTCGGCTACCACGGTGCCGAGGGCTCCGCGATCGAAGAGGTCGTCGACCGGGCCCAGTCCGCCATCTACGACGTGACGGAGAAGCGCACCAGCGAGGACTACGCGGCGCTGGAAGACCTGCTGCAGCCCACGATGGACGAGATCGACGCCATCGCCTCGCGCGGCGGCGAGTCCCAGGGCATCCCCACCGGATTCACGGATCTGGACGAGGTCACCAACGGGCTGCACCCCGGCCAGATGATCATCGTCGCGGCGCGCCCCGGTGTCGGCAAGGCGCTCGCGCTGGACACCCCGCTGCCCACCCCCGGCGGCTGGACCACGATGGGCGAGGTCGCCGTCGGCGACGAGCTCATCGGTTCCGCGGGCCGCCCGGTGCGGGTGCTGCGCGCGACGGAGGTGCTCGCCGACCGCCCGTGCTACGAGATCGAGTTCTCCGACGGCGGCGTGATCATCGCCGACGCCGAGCACCAGTGGCGGCTCGCCGACGGCGGCGTGCGGACCACCGCGGACCTCGCGGCCGACGGCGCCCGCCCGGAACTGCCCGCGCACGGCGGCTTCCGGCTGCCCCAGCAGGAGCTGCCGGTGGCGCCCTACGCGCTCGGCGTGTGGCTCGCGGCCGGCGACGACTCCGGTGAGGTGCACGGCGACCAGGAGCTGCTGGAGCTCGCCGGGCTCGCGCACGCATCGGAATCGGAAGGCGCGCAGGTCACCCCCGTCGGCGCCGTCGTCGAGTTCCCGCCGGACCCGGACGGCGCCGGCGAGCCGGACGCCTCCCCCGCCCCCGACGACGCCGCGAAACCCGCCTTCGGCGTCGACATCCCCGCCGCGCTCGGCCGGTTCGGCGCGTGGGACGACCACGACCTGCCGCTGGTCTACCTGCGCGCCAGCGAGGAGCAGCGCCGGGCGCTGCTGGCCGGGCTGCTCGACGCGGCCGGCTCGGTCAGCGCCGACGGCGCGCTGCGCCTGGAGATCAGCGAGCCGCTGTCGGTGCGGGTCCGCGAACTCGTGCTCAGCCTCGGCTACACCTGCGGAGCGCGGATCGCCGAATCCGAGCAGGGCGATTTCGACCGCGTCGCGCTCGTCTTCGACAGCGGCGCCGACGAGGTCTTCCGGCTGCCCGCGAAGAACACCGAGCACAAGAAGGCCCGGCAGGACCACGAGCTGCCGCTGCGCGCCGTCGTCGGCATCCGCGAAGTGCCGAGCGTGCCGGTGCGCTGCGTCGAGGTCGACGCCCCGGACCACCTGTACCTGGCCGGTCGCGGCATGGTGCCCACGCACAACTCCACGCTCGGCCTGGACTTCGCCCGCACGGTGTCGATCAAGCACGGCATGGCCAGCGTCATCTTCTCGCTGGAGATGGGCAAGACCGAGATCGTGATGCGCATGCTCTCCGCGGAGGCGCGCATCCGGCTCGGCGACATGCGCGGTGGCCGCATGACCGACGACGACTGGACCCGGCTGGCCCGCCGGATGAGCGAGATCAGCGAAGCACCGCTGTACGTGGACGACTCGCCGAACCTGACCATGATGGAGATCCGCGCGAAGGCGCGGCGGCTCAAGCAGCGCGCCGACATCCAGCTCGTGGTGCTCGACTACATGCAGCTGATGACCTCGGGCAAGCGCGTCGAATCGCGGCAGCAGGAGGTCTCGGAGTTCTCCCGAAACCTGAAGCTGCTCGCGAAGGAGCTCGAAGTCCCCGTCGTCGCGATCTCCCAGCTCAACCGTGGTCCCGAGCAGCGCAACGACAAGCGTCCCCAGCTCTCCGACCTGCGTGAATCCGGTTCGCTGGAGCAGGACGCGGACATGGTGATCCTGATCCACCGGCCGGACGCGTTCGAGCGGGACGACCCGCGGATGGGTGAGGCGGACCTGATCCTGGCGAAGCACCGGGCCGGTCCGACCAGCACGATCACCGTCGCCCACCAGCTGCACTACAGCCGCTTCGTGGACATGGCCCCGGAGTAGCCGCGCGGGTTCTCGTCCGGCTTGGCGCTTTCCCCGGTCACTTGACGCCTGTTCGGTTCGACGGGCTGGTTGTTCACGAGAGCCGGCAGGAACCGGCCCGGATCCTGCCGGCCGTTCCGTGATCGTGCGTGCCGCGCAGCCCCGTCCACCGGTCGGGC
Organism: Saccharopolyspora gloriosae; assembly: GCF_014203325.1. Taxonomy (NCBI): domain Bacteria; kingdom Bacillati; phylum Actinomycetota; class Actinomycetes; order Pseudonocardiales; family Pseudonocardiaceae; genus Saccharopolyspora; species Saccharopolyspora gloriosae. The sequence continues at coordinate 6,540,663 of NZ_JACHIV010000001.1, forward strand.
TGGACGGGTACCGAAGGACTCGAATGCGACGGCCGGTCGTCGGTCGAGCGGTCGGACGATGGCCATCAAGACCGGGAACGGGTCGTTGATCGTCAGGTCGCCGAACGCGATCTTCGAGTGTTCAGGTGTCCCGGCTCCCCCGGCCGGCTTCGGGGAGGGGCGGGTCAGAGCTGGGAGCCGCCGCCGTCCACGGCGAGTTCGGCTCCGGTCGTGTAGGTGGCGTCGAATGCGAGGAACGCGACCGCCTCGGCGACCTCGGCGGGGGCACCCACGCGCAACATGGGGTTGTCCGCAGCCATCTGTGCCTTCGTTCGCGCGGCCGATTCGCGAGGCATCGTCTTCTCCAGGATTCCGGAGTCGATCGGGCCGGGGCTGACCGCGTTCACGCGGATCTTCTGCGGGAGCAGTTCCCGAGCCAGGCTGCGGGTCATCGAGCGCAGGGCCGCCTTGCTGGCCGCGTACGCGCTGAGCATCGGCATGCCCAGGACATTCGCCACCGACGTCGTGAGCACCACGCCGCTGCCTTCGGTGAGCAGCGGAGCGAGCTTCTGCACCGTGAAGTACGGGCCCTTGGCGTTGATGGCCAGCAGCTCGTCGAGGAGCTCTTCGCTCGTCGCCTCGAACGGGGCGAAACCGTTGACACCGGCGTTGGCGAACAGGGCGTCGGCCGTGCCGAACTCGGCCTTCACCCGGTCAGCCAGGGCATCGATGTCGGGCAACGACGACGCGTCGCCGCGGACCGCGATCGCGTTCTCGCCGAGCTTCTCGCGGGCGGCATCCAGGGCGGTCTGGTCGCGCCCGGTGATCAGCACGCGGGCCCCCTCGTCGACGAACAGCGATGCGGTGGCCAGACCCATGCCGCTGCTGCCTCCTGTGATCACAACGCGTCGGTCTTCATACCTGACCATGTCGGACATCCCTCGTTCTCGATGTTCTCGTGCCGGAGGGGCGGCCCCCAGCTGGATGACACCGAGTCAACAGCCGTTCGAGCCGGGCGTCCAAGACCCGTTTCGCACCCCGTCATGCAGGATCGCTATCACGCGTAGGGTTGCCGGGTGTCCGAAAATCCGCCCCCTGCGGCGCCCGATCTCGGCTCAGACCTCGACCTGCGGTTGGTTCGGTACTTCACGGTCATCGCCGAGCACCTGAACTTCGCCCGGGCGGCAGCGGCGTTGCACATCGCTCAACCTTCGCTGAGCCGCCAGATCCAGCGGCTGGAGGACGCTCTCGGGGTGCGCCTGCTGGAGCGCACCACCCAGGGCAGCAGTCTCACCGCCGCCGGCGCGGCCTTCCTCCCCCGAGCACAGGAACTCCTGCACTCCGCCCGGCGGGCGGTGCACACCGCTCGTGCCGCCGCGCCGCCGCGAACGGTCACCGTCGGATACGTGGAAGATCTCATCGTCACCCTCGCGGTGCGGGACCTGCGCCGTCGTCATCCCGACGCCCACGTCCGCACTCGTCACCTGGACTGGGACGAAACCGGCGCCCTGGCCGACCGTCGAGTCGACGTGCTGGTCGCCCGCACGCCGCTTCCGATCCCGGCCGACGACCTGGACGTGACCACGCTCTACGACGAACCCAGGTCACTGCTCGTGCCCGCGTCCCACCGCCTCGCCGGGAAGGAGTCGGTGCGCGCGGAGGACTTCGCCGACGAACCCCTCGTCGCCTGTGCCGGAATGGCGGCGGTCTGGACCGGGTTCTGGCGGCTGGAACCCCGCCCGGGTGATGGCAGGGCTCCGGTCGGCCCGATGCTCGTCGACACGTTCGAGGACAAGCTCGAAGTCGTCGCGGATGGACGCGCAGTCGCCCTCGTGCCTGCCAACGACCGGCGCTGCGCCCTCCGGGACGACCTCACCACCGTCCCGGTCGAGGGAATCGCCCCCTGCCAGGTGGTCGTCGCCACCCGCGCCGGCGACCGCAGCCCGCTGGTCGCTCAGTTCCGGGAGTCCGCGACCAGGTACCTCGTCCCCTGAGGGCGATGACACGGCCCTGCGACCCGATCCCAGGCTGAGAGACCGCAGTGCCGGCGGATGGCGAAGGCGAGAACCCGCAACCCGGTCGGCGACCGCGCGCGGCTGCTCGCGGTAGGCGAGCCTGATCAGCGCCCTCGAACCGTTCGTTGCCGCTGGTATGGCGCCCGCGAACTGTACTGTGGACAGGCCTGCCCGCGGCTCGCCGACGGTGCTGACTGCTTACGCACGCGACCGCGCGGGCCCATGCATGGGGGAACCGAGGGGACAACGCTCTACGCCCGTCCGGGCAGGACCGGCGCAGGTGCGGCCCGCGCGACGGACGGAGACGCGATGAGCAGGGCGACCACGACCACCGAGCCGCACATCGCCGACACGCACGACCTGATCCGCGTGCAGGGCGCTCGGGAGAACAACCTCCAGGACGTCAGCGTCGAGATCCCGAAGCGGCGGCTCACGGTGTTCACCGGGGTGTCCGGCTCGGGCAAGAGCTCGCTGGTGTTCGGCACCATCGCCGCCGACTCGCAGCGGATGATCAACGAGACCTACAGCGCCTTCGTGCAGGGCTTCATGCCGACGCTGGCGCGGCCCGACGTCGACGTCCTCGAAGGGCTCACCACCGCGATCATCGTCGACCAGGAGCGGATGGGGTCCGACCCGCGGTCCACGGTCGGCACCGCCACCGACACCGGCGCGATGCTGCGCATCCTGTTCAGCAGGCTCGGGCGGCCGCACATCGGCTCACCGCAGGCCTTCTCCTTCAACGTCGCCTCCATCAGCGGGGCGGGCGCGGTCACCGTGGAGCGCGGCGGGCAGACCGTGAAGGAACGGCGCAGCTTCAGCGTCACCGGTGGCATGTGCCCGCACTGCGAAGGCCGGGGCGCGGTCACCGACTTCGACCACTCGCAGCTGTTCGACGCGGACAAGTCCCTCGCCGAGGGGGCGCTCACCGTCCCCGGCTACAGCATGGACGGCTGGTACGGGCGGATCTTCATGGGCTCGGGCTTCCTCGACCCGGACAAGCCGATCCGGAAGTACACGAAGAAGGAACTCGACGACCTGCTCCACAAGGAAGCGACCAAGGTCAAGGTCGACAACGTCAACGTGACCTACGAGGGCCTGATCCCGCGGATCCGGAAGTCGTTCCTGGCCAAGGACCGCGAGGCGATGCAGCCGCACATCCGCGCCTTCGTGGACCGGGCGATCACCTTCACCGACTGCCCGGAGTGCGCGGGCACGCGGCTCAGCGCGGCGGCCCGGTCGTCGAAGATCGGCGGGATCAACATCGCCGACGCGTGCGCGATGCAGATCAGCGACCTCGCCGAATGGGTGCGGGGCCTGGACGAGCCGTCGGTGGCGCCGCTGCTGGAGAAGCTGCTGCACACGCTCGACTCGTTCGTGGAGATCGGGTTGGGGTACCTGTCGCTGGACCGGCCGTCGGGCACGCTGTCGGGCGGTGAGGCGCAGCGGACCAAGATGATCCGCCACCTCGGGTCCTCGCTCACCGACGTCACCTACGTCTTCGACGAGCCGACGATCGGGCTGCACCCGCACGACGTGCAGCGGATGAACGCGCTGCTGCTGCGGCTGCGGGACAAGGGCAACACGGTGCTCGTCGTCGAGCACAAGCCGGAGACGATCGCGATCGCCGACCACGTCGTCGACCTCGGGCCGGGCGCGGGCACGGCGGGCGGGACCGTCTGCTTCGAAGGTTCCGTCGACGGGCTGCGCGCGGGCGGCACGATCACCGGCCGCCACTTCGACGACCGGACGGCGCTCAAGGGCTCGGTGCGCGAACCCACCGGGGTGCTGGCGGTCCGCGGCGCCACCGCGCACAACCTGACCGGCGTCGACATCGACATCCCGCTCGGGGTGCTGTGCGCGATCACCGGGGTGGCGGGGTCCGGCAAGAGCTCGCTGATCCAGGGCTCGGTGTCGGGGCGCGACGGGGTGGTGACGATCGACCAGGGCGCGATCCGCGGTTCGCGGCGCAGCAACCCGGCGACGTACACGGGGCTGCTCGACCCGATCCGCAAGGCGTTCGCGAAGGCCAACGGGGTGAAGCCGGGGCTGTTCAGCGCGAACTCCGAGGGCGCCTGCCCGAACTGCAACGGCGCCGGGGTCGTCTACACCGACCTGGCGATGATGGCGGGCGTGGCCACGACCTGCGAGGAGTGCGAGGGCAAGCGGTTCCAGGCCGCGGTGCTGGACCACCACCTCGGTGGGCGGGACATCAGCGAGGTGCTGGCGATGCCGGTGTCGGAGGCCGAGGAGTTCTTCGGCGCCGGGGAGGCGCGCACGCCCGCCGCGCACAAGATCCTCGCGCGGCTGGCCGACGTCGGGCTGGGCTACCTCCGGCTGGGCCAGCCGCTGACGACGTTGTCCGGGGGCGAGCGGCAGCGGCTCAAGCTGGCGACCCACCTGGGCGACGAGGGCGGCGTGTACGTCCTCGACGAGCCGACGACCGGCCTGCACCTCGCCGACGTGGAGCAGCTGCTCGGGCTGCTGGACCGGTTGGTCGACGCCGGCAAGTCGGTGCTCGTCGTCGAACACCACCAGGCCGTCATGGCGCACGCGGACCGGATCATCGACCTCGGTCCCGGTGCGGGGCACGACGGTGGCCGGGTGGTGTTCGAGGGCACGCCCGCCGAGCTGGTCGCCGACCGCTCCACGCTCACCGGCGAGCACCTGGCGGCTTACGTCGGATGAGCGTCAGAATGGGCAGTGCATGACGTGCAGTCCGATCCGGCCGAGCTCCGGGTCGGCGAAGGCGCCGGGGACGGTGCCGATGATCGTGAAGCCGAGGCGTTCGTAGAGCCTGATCGCGGAGTGGTTCGACTCGACGACCGCGTTGAACTGCATTCCCGCGTAACCCTCGTCGCGCGCCCAGCGCAGCGCGTCCTCGCAGAGCGCGGCGCCGACGCCCCGCCCGCGCGCGTCGGCGGCGACCATGAAGCTCGCGGTGGAGATGTGCGCGCCCGGTCCGGGGCGGTTCGGGCCGCTCTTCGCGGTGCCCAGCACGCGGCCGTCGTCGTCGACGGCGACGACGGTGCGGCCGGGGGCGGTTTCCAGCCACAGCCCGCGGGCCTGCTCGGGAGTGAGGTCCGGGTCGTAGCAGAACGTGTCCTGGGCGCGGGCGATCTCCCGGATGATCGGCCACACCTGGGCCCAGTCGGCTTCGACGAACTCCCGGATCAGCATGCCGCGAACGCTAGTGCGGCCCGGTCGGGTGAACAATCGGATTTGCGCCACCACTGTGACCTGCGTCGACCGCGGTGAGGTGTGCGCCAGGGGGACTCGGTCCGACACGCCGACGCGGTCGCTGCCGGAGTGATCAACGCGGGCTCCCTACCCTCGACCGCATCGACTTCCGGGCGAAGGGCGGAGTAGATGCGCACCGTTTTCCTGCACGGCGACGGCGATCGCTTCGCCGCGTCCGCCGCGGCGCTGTCCGACCGGTTCGGCGCGCGTCCCGAGGCCCCGGACCTGGTCGACGTGCTGCTGCGGGACAAGTGCGCGCGGGACGGGCTGCTGGCGCGGTGGACCGCGGCGGACCTGACCCGGTTCCTGACCGAGGTGGTGCCCCGGCACCTGGTGCTGCCGCGCTGGTCGGCGGTGCCGGAACTGCTGCACGACTGGGTCGGCTTCCTCGACGCCGAGGGGCTGCTGATGGCGGGCGGTGATCCGGTCCGGGTGCTGCACGCCGCGATCGACCGGGCGGTGCCCGCCTACCTCGCGGCGATGGCCGAGCCCGCGGAGTGGGGGCCGGAGAAGTTCTGGGCGTTGAGCGCGCGGGAGCACGGCGTCGACCTCGGCGCGGAGGGCGCGTTCGAGCGGTTCGTGCGGCAGGTGGAGGACGGCGAGGCCGCGGTCGACCGGGAGCTGCTGCGCGGGATCGAGGAGCGGGCCGAGCGGGAGCCGCTGCCGGTCCCGGCGCACTGGCTGCCGCCGATGCGCGTGCCGGTGGAGGCGACGCCGGAGGTGGAGGCGGCGCGGTCGCCGATCGCGGGGTCGATGGCGGCGCTGCACGGCTGGGCGGGTCCGGGCCGGTTGCTCGGCGAGGGCGTGGAGCTGGCCGCGGAGCTGGGCTGCGGCCCGGAGGTCGCGCTGCTGTGCGCGGCGTGGGCGGAGCGCGTGCACCTCGTGCGGATCATCGACGGCCGGGTGGTGCCGGGGGCGATCGGCACCGCGCTGCTGGCCGAGCCGGGGGTGCTGTGGACGCGGTTGTGGCAGTCCTTCGTGCTGCTCGACGAGGTCGTCGGCCGGGAGTCGGCGGCGCTGGACGGGCTGCTCGACGGGGAGGACGCGTTCCCGGAGCTGGTGCAGGCGGTCCTCACGGCCCTCTACACCCATCCCGACGCGGTGCCGTTCGAGCAGGTGGTGAGCCTGGTGCTGCACGCGCTCGCCGAGGACGGCGGCGAGGCGCGGCCCGCGGTGGCGCGGGTGGTGGAGCGGGTGCTCGACCTGTGGGAGCGGATGGGCGTGCTGCGTCGCTACCGCACCGAGCTGCCGGAGGTGGTGGCGCGGATCGAGGCGTTCGCGCCGGGCTTAGCGGATCGCACGGTGGTGGAGCTGCTGCCGCTGGGCGTGTGGGCGGCGCACGGGTCGCTGCGCGCGTTCGGCTTCGTCGCTCCGACGGTGCCGGAGGCGGTGGCGTTGCCCGCGGAGGTGGTGGTGCTGGCGTTGCCGGGCAGCCCGCCGGACGTGGTTGAGGAGGTCGTGTCGGGCTGGGTCGCGGCGCGGGGCCGGTCGGCCGCGGCGGCGGAGCTCGGGGAGCTGCTGCGCCGGGTGGACGATCCGGAGCTGCGGTTGGGCGCGTTGTGGTTGCTGGAGCACACCGGGGACGAGGGCGTCGCGGTGGTGCGCGGGTTGCGCGCGGATCCGGTGTGCGGTCCGTCGGCCCGGATGTGGCTGCGGGTGCGGCCGGACGAGCGGGAGGAGCCGCCGCTGCCCGGTGACGAGCTGGTGGTGGCGCTGGACGCGATGGCGGTGACGGCGCAGACGGACGCGGTCGCGTTCCTCGCGGACTTCCGGACCCGGTCGACCCCGGATCAGCTGGCGGTGCTCGACGAGCTCGTCCGCGCCGAGCACGCCAGGGCCGATCTGGTGCTGGGCGTGGTCGCGGCCGAGCACCCGGACGAGCAGGTCTCGCGGGCCGCCCGGCGGTGCCTGGACCGCTTGAACACCGCGTAGCGGAGCCCGCCCGGCGGGTGTGCCGGGCGGGCTCCGCGATCACTTGGGCGCGATCACTTGGGCGCGATCACTTGGGCGCGATCAGCTCGCAGCGCAGGAGACGTCCTGGTCGGGGCGGGTTCCGTCGACCAGGAACGCGGTGGTGATGGCCGCGGCGCAGGCGTTGCCGCTGTTCATGTAGGTGCCGTGGCCGGATTCGTCCGCGCTCACCAGCCGGGCGCGGTCGCCGAACTTCTCGCGGAGCAGTTCGGCGCCGCGGTGCGGGGTGACCGGGTCGCGGCGGTTCTGCAGGATGAGCACGTTGTCCGGCCCGTCGGCGAGCACGGGCACCGGCGGTTCGGCGGGTTCGTGCGACCAGAACGCGCAGGGCAGCACGTTGGCGGTGGCGGCGCCGTACAGCGGGTACTTCTCGCGGTCCTCGGCGACGCCGCGCCGGTAGGTCTCGACGTCCTCGGGCCATTGAACGTCGTTGCAGGTCACCGAGAGGAACACCGACAGCGAGTTGTCGGCCGCCGACGGCGCGACGGGGGCGGTGCCGGCGAGCTGGCGGCGCACCGCCGCTTCGTCGGACCGGTGCAGCGACTGCCAGAGCTGCGCGGTCCTGCCGTAGGCGGGTTCACCGAACAGCCCGCCGAAGGTGGCCAGCCGGAACACGCCGCCGTCGACGCCGGCCATCGGGCTCTCGTCGAGGCGTTCGGCGAGCGCGAAGTAGGTCCGGCGCACCTCTTCCGGCGTGCTGCCCAGGCCGTAGGACCCGTGGCGTTCGGCGAGCCACGCCGCGAAGTCGGGGAAGGTCTGCTCGGTGCCGAGCGCGTAGCGGCGCATCCCGTCGCGGTCCAGGACGGTGTCGCCGATGTTGCTGTCGAGCACGACGCGGTCGGTGCGTTCCGGGAACATCGAGGCGTAGGCGGCGCCGAGCGCGGTGCCGTAGGACGCCCCGTAGTAGCTGGCCTTCTCCTCGCCGAGCGCGGCCCGGACGCGGTCCAGGTCGCGGGCCATGTTCGCGGTGGTGAGGCTGCGCAGCACGCCGTCCTGGTCGTGCTGGGCGCACTGGTCGGCGATGGTGCGGGCGACCTCGGCGCGTTCGGTGACCGCCGCGTCGTCGACCGCGTAGGGCGGGATGTTGCCGTACGTGGCCTGCTCGTCGGTGAATCCGCAGCTCACCGGCGCGGAGTGCCCCGCTCCCCTGGTGTCCATCCCGATCAGGTCGTAGCCCTCCATGACCGATGCGGGCAGCCCCTGGTTGGCGAGGTCGACCGAGAAGGACAGCCCGGAGCCGCCCGGTCCGCCTTGGTTGAGCAGCATCACGCCGCGCCGCCGGTCGGGCCGTTCACTGGCCAGCCGCGAGATCATGAGGTCGATCTGCGGGCCGTCGGGGTCCGCGTAGTTCACCGGTACCGGCACCGTGGCGCACTGCAGCGGGTGGGCCCCGGCCGCGACGTCCTCGGGGCACGGGCCCCAGGCCGGTCCGGGCGGTGCCCCTTCGGCCATGCTCGGGGCCGCCAGCAGCGAGCCCGCCAGACCCACCGCGATCAGCGTGGCCGCGCTCCGGCCCGCGTTCCTTCTGAGATCCATCTCCGCCCCTCATCTCCGGGTTGGTCTCCCCGGGGAGGAACTCAAGGCCGTGCCCTCAGGTCCAGGTCAAGCGCGGCGGGCGGAGTTGCTCCGTTCAGCCCAGCCGGTCGAGCGCGGCGGGGAGCTCGGCGATGTCGCCGAGGACGCGGTGCGCGCCGGCGAGGGCGTCCTCGGCCGGTGGGAAGTGCGGGTTGGGCACGGCGAACACGGTGGCGCCGGAGGCGGTGGCGGCGCGCAGGCCGTTGCTGGAGTCCTCGACGGCGGCGCATTCGGGCGCGGTGGTGCCGAGCAGCCGCGCCGCTTCCAGGTACACGTCGGGGGCGGGTTTGCCGGCGCCGACCTGTTCGCTGGAGAGGGTGGCGCCGACGTCGAGCCCGGTGCTGTCGAGGAAGGCGCGGATGATGCGCGGCGGCGCGGAGCTGGCGATGGCGATGGGGAACTTCGCGGCGACGGCGCGCACGGTCGCCACGGCGCCGGGCAGCACGGGGGCGTCGTCGGCGTAGACGCGGGCCATCTCGGTGATGACGGTGTCGGCGGCGTCGTCGGCGGTGAGCCGGGTGCCGAGGTCGTCGACGAGGTAGCGGGCCCACTCCGGGGTGCTCATGCCCTGCATGGCTTCGGTGGCGCCGTCGGCCCACCGGCCGCCGTGCGCTGCGACGACGTCGCGGCGGATGCGGTCCCAGAGTTGTTCGGAGTCGACGAGGACGCCGTCGAGGTCGAAGAGCACGGCTGCGGGTGGCACGCCGCCGATCGTAGGAGTTCGGGTGCGGTGTTCGCGCCTGCCGGGCGGCGCGGCGCCGAATTGCTCCGATCGCGTGCCCGCGCTGCGTCGATCGGAGTCGTGTCGGTTGTGGGCCTGCTCATGGTGGCTGGCCGGAGCCTCCCGAGAAAGTTAGCATGGCGAACGAAATAGATCGGTGGGCGTTCACCCTTGCGAGGTTCGCGGCGCGGAACGGCTCACCCCGTTCCGAGAACCGAGGAGTGGCGGCCGATGAGCGGCACGCACGACGTCCGGCTGCTGGACGTCTTCAAGGGCCAGCCCAAGGCGGTGTGGATCACGGCGTTCGCCGCGGTGATCGCCTTCATGGGCATCGGGCTGGTCGACCCGATCCTGCTGTCCATCGCCGAAGCCCTGCACGCCGGGCCCGAGCAGGTGACCTTGCTGTTCTCGTCCTACCTGGGCGTTCAGGTCGTCGCGATGCTCATCACCGGCGCGTTCAGCGCCCGCTTCGGCCCGAAGCGGACCGTGGTGACCGGCCTGGTCCTGATCGTGCTGGCCACCGTCGCCTGCGCGCTCGCCGCGTCGATCGGGCAGCTCGTGGCGCTGCGGGCGGTGTGGGGCCTGGGCAACGCGTTCTTCATCGCCACCGCCCTGTCGGTGATCGTCGGGGCGGCCAGCGGCGGGCAGCAGGCGGCGATCCTGCTCTACGAGGCGGCGCTCGGCATCGGCCTGTCCACCGGCCCGCTGCTCGGCGCGCTGCTGGGCAACATCTCCTGGCGCGGCCCGTTCGCGGGCACCGCGGTGCTGATGGCCATCGCGCTGGTGCTCTCGGCCGGTTTCCTGCCCGCCGACGAGAAGGACCCGGCGAAGCGGCCGAAGGTCCGGCTGCTCGACCCGCTGCGCGCCCTCAAGCACGGCGGCCTGCTGCGCACGGCGCTCGGCTCGGCGTTCTACACGGCGGCGTTCTTCGTGGTGCTGGCCTGGGCGCCGTTCGTGCTGGAGTTCGGCGCCATCGCCGTCGGCCTGGTGTTCTTCGGCTGGGGCCTGTGCGTGGCGGTCGCCGGCGTGACGCTCGCCCCGAAGCTCGCCGCCCGGTTCGGCGACGCGGGCGGCACGGTGCTCGCGGTGCTGCTCTACGCGGTGCTGCTGGCGGTGATGGCGATCGGGCCGAAGCCGGTCGTGGTGGTCGCGGTGATCCTCAGCGGTATCGCCTCCGGCCTGCTCAACACCTTGTTCACCGGGACCGCGATGAGCGTGAGCGACGCGCCGCGCCCGGTGGCCAGCGCCGGGTACAACTTCTGCCGCTGGTTCGGCGGGGCCGTGGCGGCGACCCTGGTCGGGCACGTCGCGGACTGGTTCGGTTCGCCGCACGCCCCGTTCGCGGTGGCCGCGGTGCTGTGCGTGATCTCGGCGTGCCTGCTGGTCGCGGACCTGCGCAAGCGGGAGGACCCGCACCGCATCCCGGTGGAGGCCGCCGCCGTCGGCGAGGAGTTCTGACCCGAACCCCGGTGAACGGACCGTTCGCCCAATCCCGTTGGACGAACGGTCCGTTCACTTTTCGGCACCGGGGTGAACGGTCCGTTCGTCCGATCCGCTTGGACGAACGGTCCGTTCACTCCTGTCGCGGACCGGGTGCTCGGCGGGATCATGCTGAGTGCCGGTGATGGCGCAGAGTGAGCAAGTCACGCGAACCAGCGACCGAAACCGCCGCTGCATGCGCAACGTGAGCGACCTAGCGTCATGATTTCGGGTGCTGTTCACCTTCTTGTCCAGGAACTCTCGCCTGATCGGCATAGCGTCACGGTGTTCCTGACTGACATCTGGAGGTCCGTTTGCCTTCCCGACCGGACAGCGGGCGGGTCGTCCCGCTCCCACTTCTGTCGAACCACTCCGCGCGCCGCGCCTCGGCGACCTGCAAGTACCGCTGCGGCAACGCCTGCGCGCACGAGGCGCCGAACACCTCGGACAACGGCTACTTCGGCGACATCGTGGAGAGCGTGCTCGACCGCCGCGGCGCGCTCAAAGCGGGCGGCGTGCTGGCGCTCGCCGTCGGGGGCGCCGCCGCGCTGTCCGGCACCGCCGCGGCCGCCGCACCACCGGCGGCAGCGGGCGGACCGGTGGTGCCGGGCACCGACTTCGCGCCGGTCGCGCCGAACAAGGAAGACCGCGTCACGATCCCCGAGGGCTACGAGCAGGGCATCGTGATCCGCTGGGGCGACCCGCTCGTCGAGGGCGCGCCGGAGTTCGACTTCCACGGCCAGACCGCGGAGGCCCAGGAGAAGCAGTTCGGCTACAACAACGACTTCGCCGGGCTCGTCCCGCTGGACGGCGAGGGCAGGCGGGGCCTGCTCGTGGTCAACCACGAGTACACCACCGAGTCGCACATGTTCTCGAACTACGACGAGGACAACCCCACCGAGCAGCAGGTCCGCATCTCGTGGGCCGCGCACGGCCTGTCCGTGGTGTACGTGGAGAAGGACCGCGCCAAGGGGCTCGTGCCGAAGCCCAGCGAGTACAACCGGCGGATCACCCTGAACACCGAGTTCGAGGTGCGCGGACCCGCGGCGGGCAGCGACCACCTCAAGACCTCGGCGGACCCCACCGGCACCAAGGTGTTCGGCACCCAGAACAACTGCGCGGGCGGCGTCACCCCGTGGGGCACGATCCTGTCCGGCGAGGAGAACTTCCACCAGTACTTCGGGCACTCCGAGCTGATCACCGATCCGGTCGCGGCGAAGCGCTACGAGCGCTACGCCGTCGGCACCGGTGAGACCGACCGCAAGTGGGAGCGCTTCGACAAGCGCTGGGACGTCTCCCAGGAGCCGAACGAGGCGCACCGCTTCGGCTGGATCGTGGAGATCGACCCGAACGACCCCGAGTCGACGCCGATCAAGCACACCGCGCTGGGCCGCTTCAAGCACGAGGGCGCGACCATCAAGATCGCCGACGACGGCCGGGTCGTTGCCTACTCCGGTGACGACGAGCGCTTCGACTACATCTACAAGTACGTCTCGAACGGGCGCTTCAAGCCCGGCAAGAGCGCGCACGCGCGGCGGCACAACTCGGCGCTGCTCGACGACGGCACCCTCTACGTCGCCAAGTTCAGCGGCAACAGCCCGCCCGAGGAGATCGACGGCACCGGGAAGCTGCCCGCGGACGGGCACTTCGACGGCACCGGCGAGTGGCTGAAGCTGGCCAGCGGCACCGAGTCCTTCGTGCCGGGCTTCACCGCCGACGAGGTCTACGTGTTCACCCGGCTCGCCGCCGACGAGCTGGGCGCGACGAAGATGGACCGCCCGGAGGACATCGAGCCCAACCCGGTCAACGGCCGCATCTACTGCGCCCTGACGAACAACTCCAACCGCGGCTCCGAGGGCAACGCGGCACCGGACGAGGCCAACCCGCGCGTCGGCAACAAGCACGGGCACATCCTGGAGTTCGACGACGACACCACCGGCACCGAGTTCCGCTGGAACCTGCTGCTGGTCTGCGGTGACCCGAACGATCCGGGCACCTACTTCGGCGGTTTCGACAAGTCCCAGGTCAGCCCGATCTCCTGCCCGGACAACGTGACCTTCGACCGGTTCGGCAACCTGTGGATCACGACCGACGGCAACGAGCTCGGCTCCAACGACGGCCTGTTCGCGGTGCCGGTCGACGGTCCGGAGCGCGGCAAGGTGAAGCAGTTCCTCACCGTGCCGGTGGGCGCAGAGACCTGCGGTCCCGTGGTGCTCGACGACCTGATCACGGTCAACGTGCAGCACCCCGGCGAGGACGCCGAGGACGCCCAGCACCCGACCTCGCACTGGCCGGACGGCGGCGATTCGCAGCCGCGGCCGTCGGTGGCCGTGGTGTGGCGGCAGGACGGCGGTGAGATCGGCCGACGCTGATCTCACCTGCGAGCGCGGGGGCCTTCCGAATCCGGGAGGCCCTCGTTGCGCTCGTCAGCCCCGTCGGCGCGAGCGCCCAGTGGTGCTCGTGCTCCGCCGCTCCCGTTCCTGCTCGGTGAGCCGCTTCGCCTGCGACGGCCGGTCGGCGGAACCGAGTCGCGACCGCGACCGGCATCGCGGGCACGCCGAGGTTCGGCAGGCACAGCAACGGCACCGATCGGGTCGCGGCCTCGCACTGGACGCGGTCGCGGCGACGTCGATGCTGGTCACCGGAGTGCCTTAGCCGTCCACCCGGGCGAGGTCAAGACCGTCCAGCGGAGTGGGACGACCGGCGACCGTGCGCCATCGTGCGACGGATACGATTCAGACCATGTCTGAACGTCCGATCGCCCTGGTCACGGGTGCTTCCCGTGGCGTCGGGGCCGCAGTCGCCCGCGCCCTTTCCGAAACCCACGACGTGCTGCTCGGCGGCCGGGACGGCGAGGCGCTGCGCGCGTTGGCGGCGGAGATCGACGGCGCCCGGCCGTGGCCGGTGGAACTGACCGACGCCGACGCGGTGGCCGCGGCGGTGCGCGACATCGACCGGCTGGACGTGCTGGTGCACAGCGCCGGTCTCGTCGAGCTCGGCGCGGTCGCGGACACCGGCGTGGACTCGTGGCGGCGCACCTTCGAGCTGAACCTGTTCGCGGTGACCGAGCTGACGCGGCTGCTGCTGCCGACCTTGCGCGCCGACTCCGGCCACGTGGTGCTGATCAACTCCGGTGCGGGCAAGGAGGCGAAGCCGAACTGGGGCTCCTACGCGGCGAGCAAGTTCGCGCTGCGCGCGTTCGCCGACGTGCTGCGCGCCGAGGAAGCGGCCAACGGCGTGCGGGTGACCTCGGTCTTCCCCGGCCGGATCAACACCGACATGCAGCGAGAGGTGCGCGACTCCGAGGGCGGCGAGTTCCAGCCGGAGCGCTACCTGCGTCCCGAGTCGGTCGCCGGGCCGGTCTGCTCCGCCGTGCGCGCCGCCGACGACGCGCACCTCACCGAGATCGTCGTCCGCCCTTCCTGAACCGCACCCGACGACGCCCGGGCGGGGCGCCGCACCTAGCGTGACGTCGTGACCGTGCTGCGTTCGATCGTGCTGTTCGCCCTGGCCGCCGTGGCGGAGATCGGCGGGGCCTGGCTGGTCTGGCAGGGAGTGCGCGAGCACAAGGGCCTGCTGTGGATGGGCGCCGGAGTGCTCGCGCTCGGCGCCTATGGCTTCGTGGCCACGTTGCAGCCGGACGCGAACTTCGGACGCATCCTCGCCGCGTACGGCGGTGTCTTCGTCGCGGGCTCGCTCGGCTGGGCGATGCTGCTCGACGGGTTCCGCCCGGACCGCTGGGACCTGGCGGGCGCCGCCCTCTGCCTGCTCGGCGTCGCCGTGATCATGTACGCGCCCCGGTCCTGAGCTCGCGGTCCGAAAGCGGCCTCAGGACGCGAGAACGGGAGGGCGTCCGCGGACACCCTCCCGTTCTCGCCACCGCGAGCCGCTACTGCACGCTGATCGTCGCGTGCCGATCGGTCTCCTGCCCGCCTTCGGCGGGACCCTTGCCGACGACCTCCAGCCGCTCGGCGGGCACGCCCGCCTCCGCGAACTTGTCCGCGACGGCCTGCGCCCGCTGCTGGGAGAGCTGCTGGTCCTCCGGCGACGGGCTGCCGGTGTTGGCGACGAAGCCTTCGACGGTGAACTTCAGTTCCTGCGGCGCGTTCTTGGCCAGTTCCGCGGCCTTCGTCGCGGTCTGCTCGCCCTGCTCGGTCAGCTCCGGGCTGTCGGCCTGGAAGGTGATCGGGCTCTGCTGCAGCGCCTGGTCGATCTGCTGCTGCAGCGCGGCCTTCGCCGCGGCCGGGTCGGGGCCCGGAGGAGGCGGCGGCGCCTGTTCCTGCTGCTGCTCCTGGGCGGGCGGCGGCGGGGCGGGCACTTGGCCTTCCTGGCCCCCTTGCCCTTGGTTCCCGCCGCCGGAGCAGCCGCTGAGCAGCGCGACGGCGAGCGTGGCCGCGGCCACGCCGTAGTGGGCTTTCGTTCGGTCCATGCCGACCTCCGCAGTCGAGCTCGCCGGGCGCGTGCGGCACCCGGTGCGTGGGCGAGTCCCATTGGATGCCGCGGACGCCTGGCGGGCAGGTCGGGATCAGCGGCTCAACTCGATCGTGTGAAACCGGTGCGGTTGCGAGATGACCCGCAGGGCCGGTGCGCGTGGCGGTCCGGCGCATGTCACACG
Organism: Saccharopolyspora gloriosae; assembly: GCF_014203325.1. Taxonomy (NCBI): domain Bacteria; kingdom Bacillati; phylum Actinomycetota; class Actinomycetes; order Pseudonocardiales; family Pseudonocardiaceae; genus Saccharopolyspora; species Saccharopolyspora gloriosae. The sequence continues at coordinate 6,556,255 of NZ_JACHIV010000001.1, forward strand.
GCGTTTCAGGTGGTTTCGGGCCCACCCGCTCGACAGAAGTTACTGCTAAGTAATACGCTGGAGTTACCGACGAGTAAGGCCATGTCCGGAGAGCGGGGCCGGCTCGGGATCATCAGTTCGGAGAGGGAGCCTGCGAAATGGGCCACTACAAGAGCAACGTCCGCGACCTCGAATTCAACTTGTTCGAGTTGTTCAAGGTGCAAGAGCGGCTGGGCACCGGGGCGTTCGAGCAGTCCGACGAGGACACCGTGCGCGGTGTGCTCAGCGAGCTCAACAGCCTCGCCACCGGGCCCCTCGCGGAGTCCTTCGCGGAAGGTGACCGCACCCCGGCGAAGTTCGACCCGAAGACCCACTCGGTGACGCTGCCCGAGTCGTTCAAGAAGTCCTACCAGCAGGTCATGGACGGGGAGTGGTGGCGGCTCGGGCTCTCCGACGAGCTCGGCGGCTACGGCATCCCGCCGACCGTGCAGTGGGCCACCTCCGAGCTGATCCTCGGCGCCAACCCGGCCGTCTACATGTACATGGCCGGGCCCCAGTTCGCCGGGATCATGCACAAGAACGGCACCGACCAGCAGAAGCGCTGGGCCGACCTGATGATCGAGCGGCTCTGGGGCGCCACGATGGTGCTGACCGAGCCGGACGCGGGCTCCGACGTCGGCTCCGGGCGCACCAAGGCCATCAAGCAGGCCGACGGCAGCTGGCACCTCGACGGCGTGAAGCGGTTCATCACCTCCGCCGACCAGGACATGACCGAGAACATCATGCACCTGGTGCTGGCCCGCCCCGAGGGCGAAGGCGTGGAGAGCAAGCCCGGCACCAAGGGCCTGAGCCTGTTCCTGGTGCCGAAGTTCCACTTCGACGAGGAGACCGGCGCCCCCGGCGAGCGCAACGGCGCCTTCGTCACCAACGTCGAGCACAAGATGGGCCTCAACGCCTCCGCCACCTGCGAGCTGACCTTCGGCCAGCACGGCACCCCGGCGCAGGGCTGGCTGCTCGGCGAGGTGCACGACGGCATCGCGCAGATGTTCCAGGTCATCGAGTACGCCCGGATGATGGTCGGCACCAAGGCCATCGCGACGCTGTCCACCGGCTACCTCAACGCGCTGGAGTACGCCAAGGAGCGCCAGCAGGGCGCGGACCTCACCAGGGCCACCGACAAGACCGCCCCGCGCGTCACGATCACCAACCACCCCGACGTGCGCCGCATCCTGCTGCTGCAGAAGGCGTACGCGGAGGGCCTGCGCGCGGTGTACCTCTACACCGCGACGTACCAGGACCAGATCGCCCAGGGCAAGGCCACCGGCGAGGACGTCGCGCTGGCCGAGCAGGTCAACGACCTGCTGCTGCCGATCGTCAAGGGCGTGGGATCGGAGCGGGCGTACGAGAACCTGACGCTGTCGCTGCAGACCCTCGGCGGCTCCGGCTACCTGCAGGACTACCCGATCGAGCAGTACATCCGGGACGCCAAGATCGACAGCCTGTACGAGGGCACCACGGCGATCCAGGCGCAGGACTTCTTCTTCCGCAAGATCGTGCGCAACAACGGCGCGGCCCTCGGCCACATCGCCGCCGAGGTGCAGAAGTCGCTGGAGGCCGAAGGCGCCGACGAGCGGCTCAAGGAGGAGCGGGCGCTGGTCGCGCAGGCGCTGGAGGACGCGCAGGGCACCCTCGGCGCCGTGTTCGGCTTCCTGACCTCCGCGCAGGAGGACGTGAACAACATCTACAAGGTCGGCCAGCACGCCGTCACGGTCCTGATGAGCATGGGCGACCTGCTCATCGGCTGGCTGCTGCTGCGCCAGGCCGAGGTGGCGCTGGCCGCGCTGGACGCGGGCGCCTCGGCCAAGGACCAGTCCTACTACCAGGGCAAGGTCGCGGTGGCGCGCTTCTTCGCGAAGAACGTGCTGCCGGAGCTGTCCTCCCGCCGCAAGGTCGTGGAGAACGCCGACAACGCGATCATGGAGCTGGACGAGTCGGTGTTCTGATCCGGACCGGTACGGCCTGACCCGACGTGGGCGCTCACTCCGAGGGAGTGGGCGCCCACGTTCGCGTTCGGGCGGGGTCGCCGCCCGGCTCCACCACCGGCGGGGCGACGGCCGAACCTGCCCGCCGCGCGGGCGAACCCGCGGTCTCCGGCGGCGGTGCCGCGGACGTGAGAAGGCCCCTCCCGGTTCCGGGAGGGGCCTTCTCGGTGCTTCGGTCAGCGCGGCGCGGGGCCGGGCGGAGGTCCGCAGTGGATGATCGGCTGCGGGTTGTAGACCGTCTTGCTCGGGCTCTCCGTGGTGACCTTGCCGCTCTTGACGTCCTTCAAGGTCCGGGTGTCGGTGACCGTGAACCCACCGGTGCCCTTGCTCGGGCTGCACGGCTCGCCGGGCGGGACGACCTTCTCGTGCGGCGGCTTCGGAGCGGTGCGCTCACCCGTCTTCGAGCTCACGTCGTACTGCTTGGTGCCCCAGAACTTCACCGTGATCGACGACGGCGTCCACTCCGTGGTGATCATGACACCGCTGGCGAGCGTGTTCTTGAACTTCACGTCGATGACGCTGCTGCCGTCGGGGTTCTGGAACACCGTCGCTTCCCGGCCCGCCGGGTAGCGGCTGATGTAGTAGCTGTGCTCCTTGTGCTCCACGTCCTTGACGCCGGCGAAGTACGAGGCGTTGTACAGCGTGGTCGCGAACTGCGAGATGCCGCCGCCGACGGCCTTCGCGGGACGGCCGTCCTCGATGATCCCGGACTCGACGTAGCCCTGGGCGGTGCCGCGCGGCCCGGTGTGGCCGTTGAGGCTGAACGTCTCGCCGGGCTTCACGACCGCGCCGTTGACCTGCTCGGCGGTCCGCCTGATGTTCACGCCGGAGGCCGTTTCGAAGCCCTCGGTCTTGAACTCGCTGATGACTTCCTTGATGCCGAGCCCGTTGGCCTGGTCGGTGTTGAACGCGGGCGGCTGCTGCTCGTAGATCGCCTGCAGGGTGCGGTCCTGCTTCTTGCGGACCACGTCGTCGAGCTTCTCGAAGCTCTTCTCCCAGTTCACGCCGCGGCCGTCCAGCGACGGGCGCACCACGGGCCCGCCGCCTTCGAGAACGATCTCGGCGTCCTTCGCGGGCTTCATCGTGTCCCTGAGCTGCGGGTCGAGACCGCCGATGAGGACCGGCGCGTCGAGGTGCGAGCGCAGCCCGCCCTTGCCGTCCGGTTCGAACCGCAGCGCGGCGGCGATGGTCTCGGGTGCGAGCGCGGCGTCGTGGCCCTCGCCCTTGACGTTCACCGGGCCGGACACCGCGGGCTGGGCCACGTTGCGCAACGCCTGGTGCACGCCGTCGGAGGTGGTGTTCACGGCCTGCTCGGTGAACGGGACCTGCACCGGTCCGCCCTTCGCCCAGTCCGCCATCACCTGGTCGGCGGCCACGCTCACGTCCACGGAACGGCCGGTGACCGGCTCGACCGCGACCGGCGTGGTGCCCTCGAACTTGATGGTGCCTTCCGAGGCGGCCCGCTCCAGCTTCGGCTTGACCTGCTCCACCGCGGCCATGACCTGCTGCTCGTCGCCATGGCTGACGGGGTAGATCTCGCGGTCGGTGAACAGCGAGGCGATCCGCGTGAACGGGTTCAGCGGCTGCTCACCGGCCTGCTCGATGGTGGCCGGCCAGTCCATCGTCAGCCCGGACTGCTCCGGCGAGATGGTGGCCGTCGCGTCGCCCGCCTTCAACTGCACCGGTTCCTGCAGGTTCGGGCCGAGCTCGTCGCGCAGCTTGCGCTGCGCGGCGGCCTCGGTGAGCCCGCCGACCTGCACGTCGGCGACGGTGGTGCCGCGCGGCACGGTGCCGCTGCTGAACATCAGGTCGCCCACGTAGAGCAGGCTTAACAAGCCGACCGCGACCCCGGCCGCGATGCCGCCGCGGATCAGCCCGCGACGGTCGCGCGGGGCGCTCGCCTGTTCCGGCGGGTCCTCGGCGAAGCCGCCGCCGATGCCACCGGCGAACCCGCTCGCCCACGGCGACGGCTCGGCGGGCACCTTCGGGATGTTCTGGGTGCGTTCCGCGTCGCCCTCGGGGAACCCGGTCTGCTCGGTCGGCAGCTGCGCGAACGAACCGGCGACGGCCTGCGTCGTCGGCGTCTGGTCCGCGGGCGGCTGCTCGACCCGGGTGGTGGCGGCGGCCGAACCGGGGAAGCCGGGGGCGCCGAGGAAGTCCGTGGGCGAGGCGTAGCCGGCGTCCGGCTCGGTCACCTTCGGGATCGCCTGGGTGCGCTCGGCGTCGGCCTCTGGGGGCTCCTGCCCGAGGCGCTGCGTCTCGTCGGCGGCGGGCGACTGCTGCGTCAGCGTCGGACGCGTCTGCCGCTCCGAGAGGTCCTCCGGCGCGGTGTCCGCCCCCGCGGCGAGCTGCTCCGGCGAGATCTGCATGGTCCGCTCCGCCGGGGATTCCTGGGGCGCGGAAGCCGGGGTGCTCGGCCGCGTCGCGTCCGCGGCGGACTCCCCGGACCGGGTGGAACGGTCCGCTTCACCGGTCGGGTCGTCGCCCGCCGGCTTCCGGTTCGGATCGTCCCCGGATGAGACGTCGTAGTTTTCCGGCACCGCTTCCCCTTCATCGGTCTGGTCGTGCGGTGGGGCACATCAGCGAACAGGCGCCGGGACGGTCCGTCAAGGACGCCGTGTGCGCGTCACCCCGACAACGGTTCGGCAGCGCCCGGGTGGTCGCGCCGACCGCACCTCGCGGTGGATCACAGGTAGAGGCCGGTGCCCTGTTCGATCTGTTCGCTGGCCACGGCGTGCAGATCCCGCTCGCGCATCACCAGGTACGGCTGGCCCTGCACTTCGACCTCGAACTGCTCCTCGGGGTTGAACAGCACCTGGTCGCCGACCTTGACGGCCCGCACGTGGCTGCCCACCCCGAAGACCTCGCCCCAGAGCAGCCGCTTGGCCATCTGGGCGGTCGCCGGAATCACGATGCCGCCGCTGCTGCGACGTTCTCCGGATTCCGCGGAGACCCGCACCATGACGCGGTCATGCAGCATCTGGATCTCGAGCTTGGCATCGGTCACCCGAAAAGTTTACGTGCCCGCCTAGACGGGCCTTCCGCGCAGGGGGCGGCTCACGCGCCGGTGTCCATGCCGCCCATGACGAGCGGCAGCCGGTGCGCTCCGCCGGGTGCGATCCGCACCGGTACGCCCCAGTCCTGCCTGGTCAGGTTGCACGTGGGGTGTTCGACGGCGGGGTCGTCGGTGCAGCTGGCGGCCTGCGCGACGACGTGCAGCACGCCGTGTTCGATGCCGTCGGCGAGCACGAGCCGCCTGCTCAGGTCCGTTCCGGTGCCCGCGCCCTCGACCAGCAGTTCCGGCGGCGAGGCGGTGACCTCCAGCCGGGTGGACGGCCCGTAGCGGTCGTCGAGCTTGCCGCCGGGAGGCGGCGTGAACACGACCGCGAGCTCCAGCTCGCCGCCGCCGATCTCGGTTGCCGGGCGCGTGACCTGCTGCGACGCGCCTTCGATGAGCTTCGCGGAGACGCCGGGCGGCACCGGCCGCTCCAGCCGGTGCGCGGCGGAGGACACCACGACGAGCTCGCCGTCGATCACCGCCGCACCGGACGGCTCGGCCAGCCGCGTGGCCAACGTGGCCAGTTCGTTCGATGCCGGATCGTAACGTCGGAGGGCGCCGTTGTAGGTGTCGCAGACGGCGATGGAGCCATCCGGCAACACCGCTACTCCGAGCGGGTGCTGCAGCAGCGCCCGCTCGGCGGGCCCGTCGGCGTGGCCGAAGTCGAACAATCCGGCGCCGACGGCGGTGCGGACCGCGAAACCGCCCTCGGTGGGCTCCACCCAGCGCAGCGCGGAGGTCTCGGAGTCCGCGAGCCACAGCCGGTCGCCGCCGGCGGCGAGCCCGGAGGGCTGGGCGAAGAACGCCTCGGCGGCGTCCCCGTCGCGCAGGCCTTCGACGGTGGTGCCCGCGAACCGCCGCACCCGCTCGCCGCGCGGGTCGAACAGGCCCAGGGTGTGGTTGCCGGCCATCGCGACGACCACCCCGCCCGCGGGTTCCCACCAGGCCACGTCCCAAGGGCTGGTGAGCGGGGTCTCCAGCGCGGGTCCGTCGTCGGTGCCGTCGCGCCACTGCGCGCCGGTGCCCGCCACGGTCGTCACCTCGCCGTCGGCGAGCCGCACGCCGCGCAGCAGGTGGTTCACCGTGTCGGCGACGACGAGGTCGTAGCCCACGTCCGCGGCGACCTCGTCGGGCAGCACGGCGATCCCGGCGGGCTCGGCGAACGAGGCCTCGTCGGGTCCGCCGTCGGCGCTGCCCCGCGCGCCGCCGCCGATGCGCCGCAGCACCGTCTCGCCGTCCTGGGCGAACTCGACCAGCGAGTGGTTCGCGGAGTCCGACACCAGGATCGTGCCGGGGCCGGCGGCCACCTTCGCGGGGAAGCGCAGCGTCGTGGACTCGGGTTCCGGCGGCACGTACGGCCCGCCACCGCGGTGCAGGGTGCCCTTCGCGTCGTGCTCGGCGACGAGCTCGCGCAGGACGCCGCGCAACGCCTCGACGTGGCCTTCACCTGCGGCGACGTGCACCAGGTAGCCCTCGGGGTCCACCACCGCCAGCGTCGGCCACGCCTTCACGGCGTAGTTCTGCCAGGTGCTCAGTTCCGGGTCGTCGAGCACCGGGTGGTGCACGGAGTAGCGCTCGACGGCGGCGATCAGCGCGTCCGGGTCCGCCTCGTGCTCGAACTTCGGGGAGTGCACGCCGACGGTGACCAGCTCCGCGGCGAACTCCTCCTCCAGCGGGCGCAGCTCGTCGATCACGTGCAGGCAGTTGATGCAGCAGAACGTCCAGAAGTCCAGCAGGACGATCTTGCCGCGCAGGTCCGCGAGCTGGATCTCCTTGCCGCCGGTGTTCAGCCACTGGCGACCGGTGAACTCGGGTGCGCGGACGCGGGTGCGGGACGCGGTACTCACGTGCGGAGTGAACAACACCGCCCCGATCCGCTGTTCCCACGTCCACATCCTGGAACGCCGACAGCCGCAGCACGGGGTGGGTGCTGAACCGGAGCGGGGAGAGCGGGAACAAATCGGGGCGGGCGGCGCTTGATGTCGGTGCGCGGGCGGTGATCGACCCCGGAAATTGGAAGGCCCCGCGGTGCTGCCAGGTCGGGGGTCCGACAGCACCGCGGGGTCACCATGCATATCGACGGGACCCCCCGCGTTGTTACACGGCGGCCTCATCGTGACTCAAGTCACCTCTCTGTGGGTGAGTTGGCGCCGTTCTCCCGGGCGGTTTCGGCTTGTTGACCAGCGCATACGGTCATTTCGGCGGGTTTCCGGGGAACACGGGACTCCACTCGTTCGGCCGAGCGCCTGCGATGTGGACGGGAGTTCCCGACGGGCCCGCTCGCAAGCATGCTGGCGGACATGGATGCACAGCTGCGCGACGTGAGCCTGCCGTCCCGGATCGCCGAGCCGGGCGAGGGCATCAGCACGGCGGAGTTGGCGCTGGCCGCGCGCAACCACGGGATCCCGCTGGAGGCGCTGCGCTACGACGTCACCCCGATCGGGCTGCACTACCTGCTCACCCACTACGACATGCCCGCGCTGGACGCGGCGAGCTGGCGGTTGTCGCTGACCGGTTCGGTGGCGGGCGCGCGGGAGTTCGCGCTCGACGAGCTGCGGTCCCTGCCGTCCCGCACGGTGCGGGTGACCATGGAGTGCGCGGGCAACGGCCGGGCCCGGATGCATCCGCGCCCGGTGAGCCAGCCGTGGCTGGTGGAGGCCGTCGGCACCGCGGAGTGGACGGGGGTGCCGCTGCGCCACGTGCTCGACGCGGTGGGCGTGGGCGACTCGGCGGTCGAGGTCGTGTTCACCGGGGCCGATCACGGCGTGGAACGCGGTGTGGAGCAGGACTACCGGCGCGGCCTGCCGCTGGCGGAGGCGCTGCGCGACGACGTGCTGCTGGCCTACGAGATGAACGGTCAACCGCTGCCGCCGCAGCACGGGCATCCGGTGCGGCTGGTGGTGCCCGGCTGGTACGGCATGGCGCACGTGAAGTGGTTGCGGGAGATCTCGCTGGTCGACGAGCCGTTCACCGGATACCAGAACGCCGTGGCGTACCGCCTCAAGCAGTCGGCGGACGATCCGGGCGTGCCCGCCACCCGCATCGAGCCGCGTTCGCTGATCGTGCCGCCGGGCTTCCCCGACTTCATGTCCCGCGACCGGGTGGTCCGGCCGGGGCCGCTGACGGTCACCGGCCGCGCCTGGTCCGGCCACGCCCCGATCACCCGCGTCGAGTTCAGCACCGACGGCGGCACCACCTGGGCGGACGCCGACCTGGACGCGGCGGGACCGCGCTGGGCGTGGCGCGGCTGGCGCGTGAGCTGGCGGGCGGAGCCCGGCGAGCACCTGCTCACCGCCCGAGCGACCGACGCCGAAGGCCACGTGCAGCCCGTGGACGAGCCCTGGAACCGAGGCGGCTTCGCCAACAACCTCGTCCACCACGTCCCGGTCACCTGCATCGAAGACTGACCCGCCCCACCCCGAACGCAACGAACGGCTTGGCGCCCCGAAAACCACCGACCCGTTCACCGATCACCGAGGGACCTCGCACCACCAACACCGACAAAGCCGCAAAGACACCCCCACGCCCCACCCGAAGGCCGTGCACCGGACAAGCGAAGCAAACCCGCCTAGCGTCGAAGCCGTGCGCTGGGCGGCGAAGCCCACCTGCCTCTCGGCCGAAGGCCGTGCTTTTGCGGCGTAGCCGTGCTTAGCGGCGAAGCCGTGCAGTGGGCGGGCGAAGCCACGCCTGCCTCGCGGCCGAAGGCCGTGCCTCGCGGCGAAGCCGTGCCTTGGGCGAGCGGAGCGAAGTCTGCCTGGCGGCCGTAGGCCGTGCCTGTATGTGCGAAGCACATAGCCCACGTCAAAAAAGTGGCCCATCCGCGGGTTCTCAGCCGGTCTCTCGCGAGGACAGCTTTTTCCCTCGTGGCGGAGCCACTTGGGAAAAAGATCCCGCAGCGAGAGACCGGCTGAGGTTCCGCCACCCAACCCCCAAAGCAGAACGACCGGCTCGAATCACCGCTCCAGGATCGCAGTGACCCCCTGCCCGCCTGCTGCGCAGACGGAGATCAGCCCACGACCGGAACCGCGTTCGGACAGCAGTTTCGACAGGGTCGCCACGATCCGTCCGCCGGTGGCGGCGAACGGGTGCCCGGCGGCCAGCGAGGAGCCGTTGACGTTCAGCTTCGCCGGGTCGATCTCGCCGAGCGGCGCGTCGAGGCCGAGCCGGTCCTTGCAGAAGTCGGGGTCCTGCCAGGACTTCAGCGTCGCCAGCACCTGCGAGGCGAACGCTTCGTGGATCTCGTAGAAGTCGAAGTCGCCGAGTCCGATCCCGGCCCGCTCCAGCAGCTTCGGCACCGCGTACGCCGGTGCCATCAGCAGGCCTTCGTCGCCGCTGACGTGGTCGACGGCGGCGGGCACGATGTCGCTGAGGTACGCGAGCACGGGCAGCTTGTGCGCTTTCGCCCATTCTTCGCTGGCCAGCAGCACCGTGGAGGCGCCGTCGCTGAGCGGCGTCGAGTTGCCCGCCGTCATCGTCGCGCCGTCGCCCTTGCCGAACACGGGCTTGAGCTTGGCGAGCTTTTCGGCGGTGCTGTCGGGGCGCAGGTTCTGGTCCCGCGTCTGGCCTTGGAACGGGGTGATCAGGTCGTCGAAGAAGCCGCGGTCGTAGGCGGCGGCGAGGCGCTGGTGGCTGCGGGCGGCGAGTTCGTCCTGGTCTTCGCGGCCGACCTGCCAGTCCAGCGCGGTGCGGGCGGCGTGCTCGCCCATCGACAGGCCGGTGCGCGGTTCGGAGTTCTCCGGGATGTCGGGCACGACGTGCTGGGGCCGGACGCCGGTGAGCGCTTTGACCTTGCCGCCGGTGGTCTTGGCGTGGTTGGCGGCGAGCAGCACCCGGCGCAGGTCGTCGTTGACGGCGATCGGCGCGTCGCTGGCGCTGTCGACGCCGCCGGCGATGCCCGAGTCGAGCTGTCCGAGCGCGATCTTGTTCGCGACGGAGGTCACGGCTTCGAGGCCGGTCGCGCAGGCCATCTGCACGTCGTGGGCGGGGGTGCGCGGGTCCAGGCCGGAGCCGAGCACGGTTTCCCGCGCCAGGTTGAAGTCGCGGCTGTGCTTGAGGACCGCGCCCGCGACGAACTCGCCGACGAGTTCGCCTTGGAGGCCGAAGCGGGCGATCAGCCCGTCCAGCGCGGCGGTGAGCATGTCCTGGTTGGACGCCTGCGTGTAGGGGCCGCCGGATCGGGTGAAGGGGATCCGGTTGCCGCCGACGATCGCGACGCGTCGAGTGGTGGGCATGCGGGACTCCTTCGAGACGGGACCGGTGGTCCGTGTGGTCGTGACTGCGGGCGGGCCGTGACCGCTGCCGGGTGCCGGCGGCGGTCGGTTTTCCGCCGGGGTGGCCGGGCGCCGGATCGGCCGGGGCGGGCCGATCGTGCCGGGGCTCTGGTGCCGACCCCTCGGACCCTCTAACCTACCCGTGGGTAGGTTAGACGTCGAGTCCGCTGCCCGCGCGTCCGCCGTGCTTCGGCGAGCGGGCCCTGCCAAGTTCACCCGACCACCCGCCTCCACGGGAGCACGCATGTCCGACCGGTACCAGCAGTTCACCTCGACCGGATTCGGTCGATCGCTCGCCCAGCGCCTCGGCCTGCCTACCCCCACGCCGCTGCGCCGCTACCAGCCCGGTGACCCGGTGGTGAACGGCCCGGTGCTCACCGGCGCCGCCGACGGCTCGCGGCTCGGCGACGCGATCGCGGCGACGTTGCGCGCCGTCGACGCCGAGGTCCGCACCGAATCCGCCGAGGACGCCCGCTACGCCGCGCTGGTCTTCGACGCCACCGGCATCACCTCCAGCGACCAGCTCAACCAGCTGCGCGCCTTCTTCGGGCCGGTGATCCGCCAGGTCGGCACCTGCGGCCGGGTGATCGTGCTGGGCACCCCGCCGGAGGAGACCACCGACGCGCGCGAGCGCGTCGCGCAGCGGGCGCTGGAAGGCTTCGTGCGCACCGTCGGCAAGGAGCTCAAGCGCGGCGCCACCGCTCAGCTCGTGTACGCCTCCGAAGGCGCCGAGCAGTCCCTCGACTCGACGCTGAGCTTCCTGCTCTCGGCGAAGTCCGCGTTCGTCTCCGCCCAGGTCGTGCGGGTCGGCCGCGCCGAGGCGCCGCAGGTCGACCGGGAGAAGCCGCTCAAGGACAAGGTCGCGCTGGTCACCGGTGCCTCCCGGGGCATCGGCGAGTCGATCGCGGAGACCCTCGCCCGCGACGGCGCGCACGTCGTCTGCCTGGACATCCCGGCGCAGGGCGACGACCTCACGAAGGTCGCCAACCGCATCGGCGGCTCCGCGCTGCAGCTCGACATCACCGCGGAGGACGCGCCGCAGCGCATCGTCGAGCACTTCGCCGAGCGCCACGACGGGCTCGACGTCGTCGTGCACAACGCGGGCATCACCAGGGACAAGACGCTCGGGCGGATGGACGACGGGCGCTGGGACTCGGTGCTGGCGGTGAACCTCACCGCGCAGGAGCGCATCAACGAGGCGCTGCTCGCGGACGGCTCGCCGCTGCGCGACGGCGGCAGGCTCATCGGCGTCGCCTCGATCAGCGGCATCGCGGGCAACGTGGGGCAGGCCAACTACGCGGCCTCCAAGGCGGGCGTGATCGGCCTGGTGCAGGCGCTGGCGCCGGTCGCGGCCCGGCGCGGCGCCACCATCAACGCCGTCGCGCCCGGCTTCATCGAGACGAAGATGACCGCGGCCGTGCCGCTGTTCATCCGCGAAGCGGGCCGCCGGATGAGCAGCCTCTCGCAGGGCGGCCGGCCGGTCGACGTCGCCGAGACCATCGCCTGGTACGCCAACCCGGCCTCCTCCGGGGTCAACGGCAACGTCGTGCGGGTCTGCGGCCAGAGCCTGCTGGGGGCGTGATGAGCACCGAAGTCGACGCGGCGCCGAACCTCTCCGCGCTCTACGCGAAGGCCGCCGTCACCGGTCCGATCCGGCGCGGCGGCGAGCTGCCCGCCACCGAGTACGTCCGGCGCGACATCACGATCGACCACGCGCACCTCGCCGAGTACGACCGGGTCTGCGGCTTCGGGCTGCGCGACGTGCTGCCCGCGACCTATCCGCACGTGCTCTCGTTCGGGCTGTCCGTGCGGCTGATGACGGATCCAGGCTTCCCGTTCCCGCTGGTCGGACTGGTGCACGTGGCCAACAGCATCACCGTGCACCGGCCGGTGCTGGTGACCGACGTGCTCACCCAGCGGGTCCGGGTGGCGAACCTGCGCCCGCACCCCAAGGGCAGGCAGCTCGACGTGATCACCGAGACCAGCGTCGAGGACGAGGTGGTGTGGCGGGAGACGAGCACCTACCTGCGCCGCGGCAGGTCCGACGATTCCGCGCCGCGCGCCGACCGGGTCGCGGAGATCGAGCCCGGCTCCCCCACCGCGTTCTGGCAGGTGCCCGCCGACCAGGGGCGTCGCTACGCGGCGGTGTCCGGGGACCGCAACCCGATCCACCTGCGGGCGCTGACGGCGAAGGCGTTCGGCTTCCCGCGCGCCATCGCGCACGGCATGTGGACGAAGGCGCGGGCGCTGGCCGCGCTGGAGGGAAGGCTGCCGGAGTCGTACACGGTGGACGTCGACTTCGTGAAGCCGCTGCTGCTGCCTTCGAAGGTGGAGTTCACCGCGATCGGGGACCCGGGCGACGGCGCCACGTTCGCCGTGCACTCCCGGTCCGGCAAGCCGCACCTGTTGGGACGGGTGCACTGACCTGCGGGAAGGCGGGGAAAGGTCCGCTGCGGAGCGGACCTGGATGAGGGAGGGCGGGGGCGGTCGAGTCGCGGGGGTCAGGTAAGCGACTCGGCCGTTCCCGCCCAGCTCAGTCCTCGTTCGCCGGGGCTTCGGAGCTCGCCGGGGCCCAGGAACGGCCTTCGACGAGGTCGCCGAAGCCCATCCAGGCGAGGTTCATCAGGCGCATCGCCAGCCCGTCCGCGGTGTGCTCGGGATGTTCGATCCACCAGTCCAGCAGCGATTCGCCCGCGCCGACGAGCGCCGCCGCGAACGGTTCCATCTGCTGGACCTGCATCGGCCGGACCGCGTTCTCGGTGGCGCGGGCCAGCAGCGTCGCGATGAGGACCACCGCCCGTTCCCGCCACTGCCCGAACTCGGTGGCGAACGGCTCGCCACCGGCGGCGGCCTGCCGGTGCACCAGCGTCCAGCTGGCGCGGTTGCGCTGCACGTAGTCGAAGAACACCCGCAGCCCGCGCCACAGCTGCTCGTCGGGCGTCACCTCGGGGTCGACGGCGGTCCCGATGGCTTCGATGAGCCGGTTGGCCTCGCGTTGGATGCACGCCACGAACAGCTCTTCCTTGGAGCCGAGGTAGGCGTAGATCATGGGCTTGGAGATGCCGGCGACTTCGGAGATCTCGTCCATCGACGCGAGGTGGAAGCCGCGGGCGGCGTAGACCTCGACGGCCGCGTCGAGGATCTGGCGTTCCCGCACCGAGCGCGGCAGCCGCCTGCTGCGGGGGCGCGGGTTCTCCTCGTGATCGTCCGGGTCGGACTGCATCCCACCTCCTGTTTCCCTGGCCGGGGCGCTCGTCGGCCGGTCTGCCGATCGGGTGTCGTAGCGTCGTTCGGCCGGTTCGGATCTGCGGGAAAGGCTAGAGCAGAACGATCAGCGGCATGCCTTGCCCGCCTAACCTACTGACGCGTAGTCTTACCGGCCAGTAGGTAAATGGAGGTCACATGTCCCAGACGGATCCGATCAGCGCGCTCGCCGAAGCGGACCCCAAGAAGATCGGCGAGGAGGAGTTCGTCGCGCTGCTCGAAGCGGCATCGACCCAGGCCTCCAATGGCACCGCAGACCTCAGCGCCCTGCGCCCCGAGCAGTTCGCCAAGCTGATCTCCCGCGCGTCCGCGAAGCAGGTCGAAGCGGTCATGGCCCGCCCCGAACTGCGCGTGCAGGTGCTCGACGAGGTCTTCCGCCGGATGAGCGAGCACTTCAAATCGGACAAGGCCCGCTCCACCGAGGCCGTCGTGCGCTGGCGCATCGGCACCGACGAGCAGGACACCGTGCGCTACGAATCCGTGCTCTCCGGCGGTACCTGCACGGTGAACAAGGAGCCGCAGCACGACGACCCGCGCGTCACCATCATGATCACTCCGGTGGAATTCCTCAAGCTGGTCTCCGGCAACGCCTCGGCCCCGGTGCAGTTCATGAGCGGGAAGCTGAAGGTCGCCGGCGACGTCGGATTCGCCGCGGGACTCACCAAGCTCTTCCAGATCCCCAAGGCCTGATCCGCCCCCACGGCTGAGAACCCGCGGCGGCCCGCGGTCGTTGCTCCGCCGGGAGGGGACAACCGGAATCGCCGCCGCGCCCGCCCCGTCGACCGCCAGGGTCGAGGTCGCGCACCCTCCACCACCGCGTCACGCACTCCGCCACGAACTGAAGGATTTTGATGAGCTTCTCCCTGGAACTGAGCGAAGAACACACCGACCTGCGCGATTGGGTGCACGGATTCGCTGAGAAGGTCATCCGCCCGGCCGCGGCGGAGTGGGACGAGCGGGAGGAGACTCCCTGGCCGATCATCCAGGAGGCCGCCAAGGTCGGCCTCTACGGCTTCGAGACCATCGCGACCTTCTGGGCCGACGACACGGGCCTGTCGCTGCCCATCGCCAACGAAGAGCTGTTCTGGGGCGACGGCGGCATCGGCATGGCGATCTTCGGCACGACGCTGGCCGTCGCGGGCATCTTCGCCGCGGGCACCCCGGACCAGATGGCCGAGTGGGTGCCGCAGTGCTACGGCGACGAGGACGACCCGAAGGTCGGCGCGTTCTGCTCCTCGGAGCCGGCCGCGGGCTCGGACGTCTCGGCGATGCGCACCCGCGCCGTCTACGACGAGGCCAAGGACGAATGGGTACTCAACGGCCAGAAGGCCTGGGCCACCAACGGCGGCATCGCCAACGTGCACGTCGTGCAGGCCGTCGTCGACTCCTCGCTCGGTTCGCGCGGGCAGGCCGCGTTCATCATCCCGCCCGGCACCAAGGGCCTGGAAGCTCCCAGCAAGATCAAGAAGCACGGGCTGCGCGCCTCGCACACCGCCGACGTGTTCCTCGACGACGTGCGGGTGCCCGGCAGCTGCCTGCTCGGCGGCAAGGACAAGCTGGACGAGAAGCTCGCCCGCGCCCGCGAAGGCGGCGGGAAGGGCGGCGGCCAGGCCGCGATGAAGACCTTCGAGCTGTCGCGGCCCACCGTCGGCGCCCAGGCGCTCGGCATCGCGCGCGCCTCCTACGAGCACGCGCTGGAGTACGCAAAGGAGCGCGAGACCTTCGGCAGGCCGATCATCGACAACCAGTCGATCGCCTTCACCCTCGCCGACATGCGCATGGAGATCGACGCGGCGCGGCTGCTGGTGTGGCGCGCGGCGTGGATGGGCCGCAACGACGTGCCGTTCACCGCGGGCGAGGGCTCGATGTCGAAGCTCAAGGCCGGCCGGGTCGCGACCTGGGCGACCGAGCGCGCCATCCAGATCCTCGGCGGCAACGGCTACACGCGGGAGTTCCCCGTCGAGCGCCTGCACCGCGACGCGAAGATCTACGACATCTTCGAGGGCACCGAGCAGATCCAGCAGCTCGTCGTCGCCCGCAACATCTCCGGCCGCCACATCCGATGAGCCGGTAGGCCGGTCTCCGGTGCGAAAGCCCCTGACGTCGTGGACGTCAGGGGCTTCCCGCCGTCGTGACCGGTCAGTCGTTCCACCGGGCGAGCACGTTCTTGACCCGCGGGACCGCGGCGTTGAAGTGGCTCCACGGGATCACTCCCGCGTGCTGCAATTTCCCCACGAGCACCGCCGGGTGGACTCCGAGCCGAGCTGCTTCCGCCTCGACCGCGGCCTTCGAAATCCGGCCCGTCGTAGCGAACCGCCCGGGGATCGCCCAGTCGGCGGCGACCGAATCCGCGTCGCGCTCCTGTTCGGTGTCGGCGGCGGTGCCCAAGTCCACGTCGATGGTGTAACCGCTGGTCACGTGCCCCAGGTGTACGTGCGCGATCTCGTGCAGAACGGTGAACAGGACACCGTCGAACCTGCCGCCGCGTCCGGAGATGCCGATCACCGGGCCCCGGTCGTCGCAGAAGGCGACACCGTCCATCTTGCCGCCTCGGAACGAATCGACGTGGACCAGGCGAACGCCGACCTCGGCGAGCAGCGCGGGAAGCGTCGACAGCGCGGCCGGTGTGATCACGGTTCGCGTCAGGTGGCGGCCCAGCGCCGCCAGCCCGTCCGGGGCGAACGGTTCGACCGGCCGATCGCGCGCCACCGCGCGAACGCAGCCCACCCAGCTCAGTTGCGCGGGTGAGAGGGCTTCCGCTTCTTCCACGCGCCGCGCGGCGACCGCGAAGGTCGGCGTCTCCTCCGGCGAGCTGATCCCGAGGAGGGCGCACACGGCGTCCTCCTGGGCGT
The DNA here is from genome assembly GCF_014203325.1 of Saccharopolyspora gloriosae. Classification (NCBI taxonomy): domain Bacteria; kingdom Bacillati; phylum Actinomycetota; class Actinomycetes; order Pseudonocardiales; family Pseudonocardiaceae; genus Saccharopolyspora; species Saccharopolyspora gloriosae. Next base: position 6,572,720 of record NZ_JACHIV010000001.1, read on the forward strand.
CGATGTCGTCGCCCTCCGGTGCGAAACCTCGCTTGCGCAGTTCCGTCAACGGGGCGATACGGCGAAGCCTCGCGCGGCGTGCGACCTCGCTCAGCCGATCCGCGAGGGGCTCTCGCCGGAGCTTCCACAGCCGGTAGGTGTCCTGGAGGCCGAGCCAGGTCTCCGGTGTGGTGTCGGTCGCCGCGGCGATCTCGGTGGCGGTTTCCGGAGTGATCTCCTTGTGGTTGTTGAGGATCTGGGACACCACCTGTGGGGGGCGACCCAGGATCTCGGCGAACTCGGCGCCGGTCAGCCCGCGCGCGTCGAGCTCGTCGCGCAGGTACTCGCCGACCGGGAACGCCTCGGCCGGCCGCGACGCATCGATGATCTCCATGCCGCCTCCTCTCAGTGGTAGTCCACGACTTCGACGACCACGACGAGCTTCCCGTCAGCGTCGGTGTCGAAGAGCAGGATGAGCCGCCACTGATCCGTCAGCCGGATCGAGTGCTGACCGGACCGGTCCCCCTTGAGCTTCTCGAGCCGCAAAGCCTTGTGCCGTCGCAGTTCCAGCTCGGTCGGCACCGCCGCCAGCAGTCCGACCTTCTTGCGGAACGCGCGGATGAGTTCCGGGCCGAACCGGGGTGCGCGGAAGTCGTGATCCACGTAGAGGCGACGCAGGTCGTCGTCCTTGAACACAAGCCGCAACCATGCGCTCCTCCCTTCACCCTAGGGGTGATACGAGACTACCTCGAATTGGGCGGGAGCTTAGGTCGATCGCGAGCCGATGTGGGCTTCCGCTGCCGAAGGCGACCCGAACGATGAGTCGGGTGACTTCTGATCAAGCCCGGGGCTCGGATCGGGTCAGGGCTGCGGGGCCGGGTTGATGTTGGTGATGGTGACCGGGCCGGGGACCGTCGCGCCGTTCCACGGGAGGGTCACGGCGTAGGGGGCGACCGGGCCGGGGAACGAGATCTCGACGCCGCCGGGGGTCGCGCCGGGGATGCTGTTGCCGGTGTTCGGGTCGGTCACCGGGTAGCTGAACGCGGCGGTGGCGGGGTGGTCCTCGTCGATGCGGACGTCCTCGGCGCCGCCGCTCGGGCGCGTGGTGGGGATGTGGGCGGAATTGCCCTGCACGTCCAGGAATTCGAGGCCGGGGGCGCCGCCGAGCAGGCAGCTCGCGCCGGGCTTCGCGGTGAACCGGACGTCGCCGCCCTCGTGCATCATCGCGTGGTCGAGCGGGCCGATGGTGACGTCGACCTGCTCCGGCGTGCAGTACTCGTCGTAGTTCGGGTGGTCGCTCGGCATGGCCTGGGCGGTGCCCGCGAACGAGACCGCGGCGAGCAGGGCGGATCCGGCGATGGCGGCGATCTTGGCGCGCTGGGTGCGGAACATGGAACTCATCTCCCCGGTGTCGCCGTGCGATCCCCCCGACGGGGACCGTTGACCGTCACGGCCACACGTTCGAGTGATGTTCGGGAGCCCCTCCGCGTTGACTCGGTGTGATGCGGAACACGGCATCGAGTTCTTGCGGTGGCCCGGAATCCCCGCTGACGAGGGGTTCGCGGGAGCGGGCGCGCGAGGTTGCCGGAGCGTGGCGATCGCCACTCGGGGAATGACCGCAGCGGCCTCGATGTTGGAATGTGGGATGGAAACCTCCAGGGGTGTGCACCCTCGCGAGTGGCGCGAGGCATCATGGACTCACCCGAAGGAATGAATATCGGTGGTCGGCGCGAGGCGAACGGTCTAGTTCGCGTTTGATCGGCACGGTGAGCGCGTGGGCTCCACCGGGCCGTCGGCTGTCAGAGCCGAATCGCGCCACGAGCTCGGCGCCGCACGGGTGCCGGCTCGATCTCAGCAACACGGCTTCGAGAACGAAACGGGAGGGCGAAGCGGTGAACAAGCCCGATCCAGGTACGCCGATCTTCGGCGAGCTGAACAACGAGCTCGGCGGTCTGCCGGACATCGACGTGCACGAGTTCGACTCGCACAGCTTCGACTTCGGTGGCGGTTCGGCCGAGTCCGACGGCAGCGGCGCCGCCGCCGCACCCGCCGCCCGGCAGAGCGCGAACACGGCCGCCAAGGCGAGCAAGGGCGGCCGCGGAGGCGGCCGCCGCCGCAAGGAGGACTGATCGCCCGTCCCCGACCTGCGGGAACGGGGACCGGTAGCCGCGTGCGGAGCTGGGGGCGGCGCACGACGACAGCAGTACCGCGCACGACGGCCGGGGTGAACGCGCTCAGCGCTCACCCCGGCCGTCGTCGTCAGCGGATCAGTACGTGATGGCCAGGCTCGGGTCGGCCAGCAGCGCGCCGACGTCGGCCAGGAACTGCGAACCCTGCTGGCCGTCGACGACGCGGTGGTCGAAGCTCAACGCCAGCTGGCACACCTTGCGCGGGACGACCTGCCCGTCCACCACCCACGGCATGTCGCGGATCGCGCCGAACGCGAGGATCGCGGACTCGCCGGGGTTGAGGATCGGGGTGCCGGTGTCGACGCCGAACACGCCCACGTTGGTGATCGTGATCGTGCCGCCCGCCATGTCGGCGGGAGTCGTCTTCCCCTCCCGCGCGGTGGCGGTCAGCGCCTCCAGCGCCGCTGCCAGCTCGCGCAGCGACATGCCGTCGGCGTCCCGGACCTTGGGCACCACCAGACCGCGCGGCGTCGCCGCCGCGATGCCCAGGTGCACGTAGTCCTTGTAGACGATCTCCCCGGCCTGCTCGTCCCAGGTGGCGTTCACGTCCGGAGTGCGCCGCGCCGCCAGGCACAGCGCCTTCGCGGCGAACGCCAGCGGCGTGACCTTCACGCCCTGGAACTCCGGGTGCGACTTGAGCCGCTGCCGCAGGTCCATCATCGGCGTCACGTCGACGGTGAGGAACTCCGTGACGTGCGGTGCGGTGAACGCGCTCTGCACCATCGCCTGCGCGGTGGCCTTGCGGACGCCCTTGATCGGCACCCGGCGCTCCCGCGCGCCCGCCGGAGCGGCCGCGGCGGGGGTGACCGGTGCCGACGCGGTCTCGACGTCCTGGCGGGTGATCACCCCGCCCGCCCCGGACCCGGCGAGGGCCCGCAGGTCCACGCCGAGGTCCTTGGCGAGCTTGCGCACCGGCGGTTTGGCCAGCGGCACGGAGCCGCGAGCCGACCCCCCGGCGGGAGCCGGAGCGGGAGCCGCCGGAGCCGGAGCGGGTGCCGGAGCAGCGGGAGCGGCCGGGGCCGCGGCCTGCGCCGGGACGGCGGGTGCGACGGCCGAACCGGCCATCGCGCCCTGCAACGCCTGCTGCGCCGCCCCCGCGGCCGGCGCGGGGGCCTTGCGCGGGCGGCGCTTCGAACTCGTCGCCTGCGGCCCGTAGCCGACCAGCGTCGCGGTCTGCCCGTTGGTGTCGGCCTCTGCGGGAGCCGGGTCCGGAGCGGGCTCGTCGACCGCGGTGCCCTCCGGGTCGAGGTCGATGGAGATGATCGGCGTGCCGACCTCCACGGTCTGCCCCGCCTCGGCGAGCAGCTCGACGACCTTGCCCGCGTAGGCGCACGGCAGTTCCACCGCGGCCTTCGCCGTTTCGATCTCGACGAAGACCTGGTTGACCGCCACCGTGTCGCCAGGGCTCACCTTCCAGCTGAGGATCTCGGCTTCGGTGAGTCCTTCCCCGACGTCGGGCAACGGGAAGTGCTTGAGTTGCGGCATCGGAGACTCCCTCAGAAGGCCAGCGAGCGGTCGACGGCGTCGAGCACTCGATCCAGGTCGGGCAGGAAGTGCTTCTCCAGCTTCGTCGGCGGGTACGGCACGTCGAAGCCCGTCACCCGCAGCACCGGTGCTTCCAGCGAGTAGAAGCACTCCTGCTGCACCCGCGCGGTGATCTCCGAGGTGATCGACGACTCCGGCGGCGCTTCGCTGGCCAGCACGAGCCGGCCGGTGCGGCGCACCGACTCGAACACCGGGCCCAGGTCCAGCGGGGACAGGCTGCGCAGGTCGATGACCTCCAGCTCGGTGCCCTCCTCGGCGGCGGCGTTCGCCGCGGCCAGGCAGGTCGGCACCGTCGGCCCGTAGGTCGCGATCGTCGCCGCCGTGCCCCTGCGCAGCACGCGCGAAGCGAACAGCGGCGGCGGCTGCGCCTCGGTGTTCAGCTCGGCCTTCTCGTAGTAGCGCCGCTTCGGTTCGAAGAACAGCACCGGGTCGTCGCACTCGATGGCCTGGCGCAGCATCCAGTAGGCGTCGACCGGGTTCGAGCAGGACACCACCTTCAGCCCGCCGATGTGCGCGAACAGCGACTCCGGGGATTCCGAGTGGTGTTCGACGGCGCCGATGCCGCCGCCGAACGGCACCCGCACCACGACCGGCATCTTGACCTTGCCCTGGCTGCGGAAGTGCAGCTTCGCCAGCTGCGAGACGATCTGGTCGTAGCCGGGGAAGATGAACCCGTCGAACTGGATCTCGCACACCGGCCGGTAGCCGCGGATGGCGAGGCCCACGGCGGTGCCGATGATGCCGGACTCTGCCAGCGGCGTGTCCAGCACGCGGTGCTCGCCGAAGTCCTTCTGCAGCCCGTCGGTGACGCGGAAGACGCCGCCGAGCTTGCCCACGTCCTCGCCCATGACGAGGACCTTCGGGTCCTGTTCGAGCGCGGAGCGCAGCCCCATGTTGAGGCTCTTGGCCATCGTCACGGTCCGCGTCGCGTCCGGGCGGGCGCTGCCGTTGGTGACGTCGGTCCGTTCCATCGCTGGTGCGGCCATCAGTGCACACCTCCCTGCGCGGCGGCGGGCTGTTCGGCGAAGCCGTCGAGGTAGCCGAGCAGTTCGTCGCGCTGCGCCGTGACGGCGGGGCTGGGGTCGGCGTAGACCTCGGAGAAGATCCGGCCCGGATCGGGCTCGGGCATGCTGAAGCAGAACTCGCGGAACCGGGCGGCGAGCTCGTCGGACTCGGCCTGCACCTCGTCGAAGAACGCCTGGTCGGCGTCGTGCTCGCGCACCAGGTGGACGCGGAGGCGTTCGATGGGGTCCTTGAGCTTCCACGCCTCCAGCTCGTCGGAGAGCCGGTAGCGGGTGGGGTCGTCGGTGGTGGTGTGCGCGTCCATCCGGTAGGTGAACGCCTCGATCAGCACCGGCCCGTTGCCGTGCCTGCACTCGTCGAGCGCCCACTTCGACACGGCGAGGCTGGCGAGCACGTCGTTGCCGTCGACGCGGATGCCGGGGAAGCCGTAGCCCGCGGCGCGCTGGTACAGCGGCACCCTGGTCTGGCGTTCCAGCGGCTCGGAGATGGCCCACTGGTTGTTCTGGCAGAACAGCACGAGCGGCGCGTCGTAGACGGAGCCCCACACCATCGCCTCGTGCACGTCGCCCTGGCTGGTGGCGCCGTCGCCGAAGAACACCATGGTCGCTTCGCCGTCGTCGTCGCCGACCTTGCCGTCGAACTTCTGGCCCATCGCGTACCCGGCGGCGTTGAGCGCCTGGTTGCCGATGACGATCGTGTACAGGTGGAAACCGGTGCTCAGCGGGTCCCAGCTGCCGTGGTCGGTACCGCGGAAGATGCCGAGCAGTTCGGTGGGATCCAGTCCCCGGCACCAGGCGACGCCGTGCTCGCGGTAGCTGGGGAACGCCATGTCCCCGGAGCGCAGGGCACGACCGGCACCGATCTGCGCGGCTTCCTGGCCGAGCAGCGGCACCCAGATGCCGAGCTGGCCCTGCCGCTGCAGGGCGTTGCCCTCCCGGTCGAAGCGGCGGACCAGCACCATGTCCCGGTACAGGTCGCGCAGCTGCGCGGCGGTGAGGTCGATGTCGAAGTCCGGGTGCGTGACCCGTTCGCCTTCCGGGGTGAGGAGCTGAACGAGGTCAGCTCCGCCTTCACTTGTCGCGCGCAAACCGGCGATCACCTGCTCCCGTGTGGGTTTCGCTGCAGTAGCGGCAGGGGGGCCGGAGGTGACGCCGTTGTCTGGCTCGTCTGCTGGATGGGCCGGTCGCGTCCAGTGTTCCGGGGACATGCGGATCTCCTCGTGTCGCGCCGGACCGCCGCTTGTGACGACTGGGTCCGGCAGCTCCGGTCGGGGCCGCGCCGGCCAGGGTTGGGGCCATGCGAGTGCTCGACCGGAGTGGTTCGGATCGCTCCCCGCCATCCTGGCACGCGTACCGCCGATTCAGTGAGCCCTGCCACAGGGACGAAACCCGCGTGCAACGCCGCGGATCTTGTTCCCTACTGCACCGTAACCTTCGGAATCTCGGGCAAAAATCGCAGGTCATCCAAGCAATGGGGTTCCGACTAACGCTCTTGGGAAGATCGCGGTACCGATACTGCGGGCGGCCGATGATCGGTGGTTGCGAGAACACGCCATTCCGCGGTGGCGCGGGCGGCACACTGGCCCGCATGAGCGATCTCGAGGACCGCCCGCCCCCGGTCACGCTGCCCGACGAGTTCGTCCTGCTGCTGCACCGGCCCGGCGGCGGGCACCGCTGCGCGCAGGTGGACCTGCTCACCGCGGTGGCCGAGCTGGGCGAGCTGGCGCTGCGCGGCCGGGTGGAGGTGGCGGTGAGCGCGAAGCTGACGGTGCTCGACCCGCGCTCCACCGGCATCGGGTGGGCCGATGAGCTTTTGGGGCGGCTGGTGCGCAAGGCAGGCCCGAAGGGCAGGCCGGTGGAGCTGACCGGGGTGCTGCCGGGCCGCCTCGGCCGGTTCCGCGAGCACCGCGGCCTGCTGGCGGAGCACGGCGTGCTGCGGCACCGGCGGCGCAAGCTGCTCGGTTTCATCCCCGACGACCTCTACGTCCCCGCCGAAGGGGTGCGGGAGTCGCTGGTCGAGGAGGTGCGGGACGCGGCGCGGCTGCGGCGGCCCGTCGACGGGAGGCTGGCCGCGCTGTGCGCGCTGGTGCACGCCGCCGGGATCGGCCCGTCGCTGGGCTGCGGCGCGGACGAGCGGGCGGTGCTCGAATCGGTGTGGCGGGGCGACGGGCTCGGGGAGGCGGAGCTGCGCCCGCTGGCGGCGGTGTCCGCGGTGACGGCGGTGGCGGTCAGCGCCGCCGCGGCGGGCTCCGCCGGGTACTGATCGGGCCGAGCGGCCGGGAACGCGGTCCGGCGGCGGGCATACGATCGCGGCATGGATCGTTCCGCCGTGCGCACCGCCGTTGAACAGGCGTGGCAGGACTCCGTCCTGCCCAGCCTCTCCGAACTCGTCCGGATCCCGGCGGTCTCGCCGGCCTACGACGCGGGATGGGTGGCGGCGGGTCAGCTCGACGCCGCCATCGAGCACGTGCGGGACTGGATCACCGCGCGCGGCATCCCCGGCGCGAAGCTCGACGTGGTGCGGTTGCCGGAGCGCACGCCGGTGCTGCTGGTGGACGTTCCCGCGACCGCGCCGGACGCCGACGAGCAGGACACGGTGCTGCTCTACGGCCACCTCGACAAGCAGCCGCCGGTCGGCGGCTGGTCGGAGGGCCTGGACCCGTGGACGCCGGTGGTCCGCGACGGCAGGCTCTACGGCCGCGGCAGCGTCGACGACGGCTACGCGCCGTACGCGGCGATCACGGCGATCGAGTCGATCCGCGCGCACGGCGGCGCGCACGCGCGCTGCGTGCTGCTGCTGGAGACGGGCGAGGAGTCGGGCAGCCCCGACATGTCCGCCTACCTGGAACACCTCGCGGACCGGCTGGGTTCCGTGTCGCTGGTGGTGTGCCTGGACTCGGGGGCCGCCGACTACGAGCGGCTGTGGCTGACGACCTCGCTGCGCGGGGACGTGCGGGTGGGCGTGCAGGTGCGGGTGCTCGACGGCGGGCAGCACTCCGGCACCGCCAGCGGCATCGTGCCCAGCTCGTTCCGCGTGCTGCGCAGCCTGCTGGACCGCATCGAGGACTCGGCGACCGGCGAGGTGCTGCTGCCGGAGCTCAACGCGGAGATCCCGGCGAACCGGGTGGAGCAGGCGCGGGCCGCGGTGGCGGCGGTGCCCGGCCTGATCCGCGACTCGATCCCCGCGCGGGAGGGCATGCGCTGGGTCTCCGAGGACGAGGTCGAGCTGGCGCTGAACAACACGTGGCGCCCGACGGTGTCGGTGATCGGCGCGGAGGGCCTGCCGTCGCTCCCGGACGCGGGCAACGTGCTGCGCCCGTCCACGACGGTCGCGCTGAGCGTGCGCACCCCTCCGACGACCGACCCGGAGGTGGCTTTGGCGGCGCTGCGCGAGGCGCTGTCGGCGGACGTGCCCTACGGCGCGGAGGTGACGTTCCCGCTGTCGGACGGCGCGGCGGGCTGGAACGCGCCGGACACCGAGCCGTGGCTGGAGTCGGCGCTGGACGCGGTGAGCGAGGACGTGTTCGGCGAGCGCTGGGCGACGATGGGCCTGGGCGGGTCGATCCCGCTGATGGGCCTGCTGCAGGGCGCCTACCCGGACGCGCAGTTCGTGGTGACCGGCGCCTTGGGGCCGGGCAGCAACGCGCACGTCCCGGACGAGTCGCTGCACCTGGAGTTCGCCGCGAAGATCACCACGGCGATCGCCTACGCGCTGGACGCGCACGCCCGGCGCTGACGAACCGGTAGGACCGCCTCGTGCCGGTCACGAGGCGGTCCCTGCGGTCAGGACTTCGGGATGATGATCCACAGCACGATGTAGATCACGAACTGCGGGCCGGGGAGCAGGCACGACAGGATGAACAGGAACCGCATCAGGCCCCTGCCGATGCCGAACCGGTCGGCGAGGCCGGCGCAGACCCCGGCGATCCGCTTGCCGTGCTGCGGGCGGGACAAGTTCATCTTCTGATTCCTCCTGTTTCGCGGTGTTCGTCCCCATCGTGGGTGATCGACTCCCGCTGCGGATCAGGGGGGACCCCTGATCTCTGCTGGTTCCGGGGCACCGGGCTCGGGGTTCGAGTGGCGTTCCCGACTGCTCCGCCACTCCATCACGCGGCGGAGGCCCGTGACGGCACCCTTCCGGCCACGACCGGGTAAGCGGAAAGTCGTACTCCGCCCCCGGTCGGGCCGGGACCGGATCAGTGCGCCATCTCGACGAGCAGACCGGGGTGGTCCGTGCCGTCGACGGGCAGGTTCTCGGTGCGCTCGAACCGGAAGTCGGCGGCGGCGAACACGTGCTGCACGCCGCCGTCGCCCTTGCGGAACCAGCCGTCCGGCACGCAGTCCTGCACGTCCGGCGTGCCGCCGTGGCTGAGGTTGAAGTCGCCGCCGACCACCGCCGGGCGTCCGGCCCGGGTCGCGGCGCCCATGAGTTCCCGGCACTGCTCACCGGCGACGTCCGGGGCGTCCGCCGACAGGTGCGTGGTGCACGCGGAGACCGCGGAGAACGGCGCGCACAGCATGACCCGCTGCTCCACGCCGCCGTCCTGGGCGGTGTAGGTCCGCTCGGTGACGGCGCCGCTGGGGGCCCCCAGGTCGGGGTGGGCCAGGATCGCGACGCCGTAGTCGCCGCGGCCGTCGGTGCACTGGTACGGGCCGCCGTCCCGGCGACCGGCCGGGGCGAACTCCGCGTGGTAGCCGGTCTCGCGGGTCATCGTGGTGATGTCGTGCGCGCAGACCTCGTTGAGCGTGACCACGTCGGGCCTGCGCTCCCGGACGGTGGCGATTCCGGAGCGCACCGCGGTGTCGTCGCCGGTGTAGCAGTCGGCGGCACCGCTGTGGCAGAGGTTCAGCTGCAGCACGTCGAACGATCGGGCCGTCGTGTCGGCGACCGCGGGCGCGGCGAATCCGGCGCAGGCGAGCAGCGCCCCGGCGGCGGCGAGCGCTCCGGTGGTCGTGCGGGGGTGCTTCGGGCGGGGTAAGCGGATGTGGGTCATCGGCATCTCCTCCTCGGCGGCGCAGTCTGCCGAAGGTGGCCCGCGGAGGGCAGCAGCCGAAGGTGCGGTTCTGCGCGCTCGACCTTCGAGGTCCCCCGGACAGCGGCACGAGTGCACGGAACGTGATCACGCTGTCGCGACTCCGAGCGGCGCAACCGGCCGGGGCCGAACAGCGCAGAACCGCATCCGGCGCATGACATCTCCCACACCCCGAGCGGCTCGGCGGCGGTGAACTCGCTGTTGACCAGGGGCGTCCAGCGCATGAAACTGAGCCTCTGCGCGGCCTGGGCGTGCGGGAATCGAACGTCGAGGACGTGGTTCGCGCACGATCTCGCCGGGTGGGGCGCGGGGCTCAACGGGGGGTTCCGCTGGGGACCTCAGCAAATTTGACAGCTTCGCAACATCGCGAGCCGGGACTTGAGCCCATTCGGGTGGCACTATCTCAGCACTCGCGTTCTCACCTACTAGGAGTGACATCGTGGCGCGTCGGACCACCTGGAGAGCTCTCGCCCTGCTGCCCGCGTTGGCGCTGACCGTGGCGGGCTGCGCGCAGTCCATCGCGCCGGTCGGTGCCGACGGCGAGCTGCAGTTCAAGGAGCCCGGCAAGCTCACCACCTGCACGCACCTGCCGTACCCGCCGTTCCAGTTCGACGAGAACGGCAAGACCGTCGGCTTCGACGTGGAGCTCGTCGACCTGGTGGCCCGCGACCTCGGCCTGCAGCAGGAGCTCTTCGACACGCCGTTCGAGGGCATCCAGTCCGGCGAGGCGCTCAACACGCGCAAGTGCGACGTGGCCGCCGCGGCGATGACGATCACCGACACGCGCAAGCAGAACATGGACTTCTCCGACCCGTACTTCGACGCGAAGCAGGCCCTGCTGGTGACCAAGAAGGCGCCGTACCAGGACCTCGCCGAGCTGCGCGGCAAGAAGCTCGGCGTGCAGCTGGGCACCACCGGTGAGGAGTACGCGACCGAGCACAAGGCCGCGCACGGCTACGAGATCGTCCAGTTCGAGGACGTCGCGCTGATGCAGAGCGCCGTGCAGTCCGGGAAGGTCGACGCCGCCATCAACGACAACGGCGTGGTGCTCGACTTCGCGAAGAAGAACCCGGACACCGAGGTCACCGCCGAGTACGGCACCGGCGAGGCGTACGGCATCGGCGTCCAGAAGGGCAACGCCCAGCTCGTCGCCAAGGTCAACGAGTCGCTGCGCAAGGCGCAGGAGTCCGGCGAGTACGACCGGATCTACCAGAAGTGGTTCGGCCAGGCCCCGAAGTGACGGTCCGAGCCGGGGCCGGGCGCCGCGCAGGCCCCGGCCCCGGCCGCTGCGCGGGAGATCGGGCCTGAGCCCGGCCGAATCCCTGCGCGGTCGCGTGATCACCTGCAAGGCTCTGAGGAAATCGGCAGCACCTGGCCGGGGAGAGTTGAGGAATGGCGACAACGGACACCGCAACGCCCGCGAAGCCGCGGATGAGCAAGCGGCAGCGCACCCGCGTGATCCGCGGCGTGCAGTACGCGGTCCTCGTGGTGGTGGTCGTGCTCGCGGCGCTGTTCGCGGACTGGCCCAAGATCGCGAAAGCGTTCTTCGACGTCGACGTCGCCGTGGCGCAGTTCCCCGACATCATCACCTCGGCGCTGCTCAACACCATCGTCTACACCGCGCTCGGGTTCGCCTTCGGCCTGGTGCTGGGCGTGGTGCTCGCGCTGATGCGGCTGTCCTCGGTGGCGCCGTACCGGTGGATCGCCACGATCTACATCGAGTTCTTCCGCGGCGTGCCCGCGCTGCTGGTGTTCATCGCGCTCGGCTACGGCGTGCCGATCGCGTTCCAGCTGGTCTTCGACATCTACTCCACGGTGATGCTGAGCCTGGGCCTGGTCGGCGCGGCCTACATGGCCGAGACGATCCGCGCCGGCGTGCAGGCCGTGCCGAAGGGGCAGGTGGAGGCGGCCCGGTCGCTGGGCATGTCCTCGGCGCGCACCATGGTCACGGTCGTGATGCCGCAGGCGTTCCGGATCATCCTGCCGCCGCTGACGAACGAGCTGATCCTGCTCACCAAGGACTCCTCGCTGATCTACCTGCTGGGGCTGTCGACCGCGCAGTACGAGTTGTCGAAGTTCGGCCGCGGCGCGTTGAACCAGTACCAGTCGCTGACGCCGATCCTGCTCGCCGGGCTCTGCTACCTGATCATCACGATCCCGTTGTCGAGGTTGTCGAGCCGCCTGGAGCGCCGCTACGGCGGAGGCCGCAGCAGCAAGTGACCGGGCGCGCGAAGCACTCGAAACCCACGACCGACGCAGTGAGGAACGCCGGATGAGCGCGATGATCGAGATTTCCGGGCTGGACAAGTCGTTCGGCTCGCTGGAGGTGCTGCGCGGCATCGACCTGACCGTGCGGCGCGGCGAAGTGGTGTGCGTGATCGGCCCGTCCGGTTCCGGCAAGTCCACCTTGCTGCGCTGCGTGAACCTGCTGGAGCAGCCCACGAAGGGCCGGATCGCGGTGGACGGCGTCGAGGTGACCGACCCGGACACCGACCTCGACGCCGCGCGCAGGCACATCGGCATGGTGTTCCAGGGCTTCAACCTGTTCTCGCACCTGACGGTGCTGGAGAACCTGACCGTGGCGCAGCGCAAGGTGCTGCGCCGCGACCGCGCCGAAGCCGACCGCGTCGCGCGGGAGAACCTGGACCGGGTGGGGCTCGCGGAGAAGGCCGACTCGATGCCCGCGCAGCTCTCCGGTGGCCAGCAGCAGCGGGTCGCGATCGCGCGGGCGCTGTCGATGAACCCGAACGTGATGCTGTTCGACGAGCCGACGTCCGCATTGGACCCGGAACTGGTCGGCGACGTGCTCGGCGTGATGCGCGGGCTGGCCGACGAGGGCATGACGATGCTCGTGGTCACGCACGAGATGCAGTTCGCGCGGGAGGTCGCCGACCGCGTGCTGTTCATGGACGGCGGTGTCGTCGTCGAGCAGGGCCCGCCCGCCGAGGTGATCGGGGACCCCAAGGAGGAGCGCACCCGGACGTTCCTGTCGCGCGTCCTGGACCCCACGCACACCGGCCCGAAGGACTGATCCCCGCGCGCCGGATGCGGTGCGTAGTCGTGATTTCGGCGTCCCGTCCCGCGAACCGTCCGGCGGGGACTCCGGTGGAGTAGTCCAGTTCGGACGTTCGGTGGTTCCGCGCGGCGCCCCGCGCATTCGAGTGCGCTCCCTCGGCGGTGTCACGTGAGCCCGTCGCAACCCCAAGCTGAGTTCACGCGTCTGAGCTGTCGGTGGTAGTTGATCTACTACGCTGCGTGGAGTTCGCCGGATCGATGTCGGGGGCAGGATCGTGCCGAACAGGCCGTGGGACAACATCGGGGCGCCGACCGCCGCCGAGCAGCGACTCGACGATCTGCTCGGCCAGGGCAGAGCGTGGGGACGCCGCCCGGAAGGGCCGGTCGTCCCGCTCGACGTGCACGCTGACATGTTCGACCCGGACCGGGAGATCCGCGGCGAGTACCTGACGCGCAAGCTCGTCGAATCACCCGACGAGCAGGGCTGGCGCGCGTTCTGGCGCCGCGGCGGGCAGCAGCCCGTGGTGCGCATCGAGGACGCCGTCATCACCGGCCGGCTGGACCTGCGGGCGGCGGAACTGCCGTACCTGCTGGAATTCGTGCGCTGCCGCTTCGACATGCGGCCCGACCTGCGCCAGGCCACGCTCGCCGGGCTGGTGCTGTGGAACTGCCGCTTCCCCGGGCTCAACGGGCGGAACCTGCGCACCAGCCACGACACGGTGCTGCGCAACTGCACGAGCGTCGGCGGCATCGTCGACCTCGCCGACGCCCAGCTCGGCGGTTCGCTGCTGCTCAACGATTCCGAGCTGCGCAACCCCGGCGGGCGCGCGATCTACGCGGACCGCCTGGAGATCGCCGGGGCGATGCTCGGCCTGCGCCTGAAGGTCTCCGGCGAGGTGCGGATCCCCGGGGTGAAGATCGGCGGCAACCTCAACTTCTCCGGCGGAGCGCTGCGCAACCGGGGCCGCACGGCGCTCAACGCCAACGGGATCCAGATCGGCGGCAGCCTCCGCGGCGACGTCGACCCGATCAGCGGCGGCCCGTTCAGCGTCGCCGGGCTGCTGTACCTGCCGAGCGCGCACATCGAAGGCGACCTGCGGCTGCGCGACGCGGTGCTGGAACCGGGCGTGAGCCCGCCGAAGCGGGGCGAATCCCAGCACGACGACCCGATCAGCACGCTGCTGCTGGACCGCGGCGAAGTGCGCGGCGACGTGCAGCTCGACCAGGGATTCCGCAGCGGCGGCACGATCCGCCTGGTCAGCAGCAAGATCGGCGGCGACCTGCGAATGGCGGGCGCGCAGATCGACCTCAGCTGGTCGCGTTCCCCGTCGGCCTCCGTGGAGAAGCCGATGCGCGCCCTGCACCTCGACGGCACCGAGATCCTCGGCAACCTGGAAGCCGCGAACACGGTGCTGCACGGGCAGATGCGCATGGTGGACGTCAACGTGCACGGCAGCTTCCAGCTCACCCGGGCCCGCCTGATCGGACCGCGCACGGACACGTTGCAGGCCAACCGGATCCAGGTCGGCAGCAACTTCGACTGCCGCGAAGCCGACATCTCCGGGACGTTGCAGCTGCAGGGCGCGGACATCGGCGCCAACGTGGACCTGCGCTCCGCGCAGCTGCTCAAACCCGCGTGGCACCGCCACCGCAGCGCCTACAAGTCCTCGCTGGACCTGCGGGCGGCGAACATCGGCCGCGACCTCGTGTGCGCCGAAGGGATCCGCCCGTTCCGCGCGGAAGGCGAAGTGCAGCTGCGGCGCGCGGTCATCGGGCGGGCGGCCAACTTCTGGGGATGCGTGCTCGGCGACGGCAGCTCCACGAACGCGTTCAACGCGTTCGGGCTGGTCGCCCAAGAACTGACGCTGCTGCCCGCGGAACCGCCGCAGGGACGGGTCGTGCTGCGGCAGGCGCAGTGCGAACTCCTCGCGGACAACGCCAAGACCTGGGACGCCGTCGGCGGCGTCGACGTCGAGGACTTCACCTACTACAACCTCAGCCGACCCATCGAACCCACCGACGCGGCCCGGGTGCGGGAACGGCTCGCGTGGCTGCGCACCACCTCCGGGCGCTACCAGCCGGGGCCTTACGACCAGCTCGCGACCGTGTTCCGCAACAGCGGCAACGAAGAGCACGCCGTGACGGTGCTGATCGAGAAGCAACGCCGCCGCTACCAGGCGCTGGCCGGGGCCTCACCGCTGCTGCTGCGCCCGCCGGTGCGGCTGTGGAGCCTGCTGCAGCGCAGCACCGTGGCCTACGGGTACCGGCCGCTGCGGGCGCTGCTGTGGCTGCTGGCGTTCGCCGCGGGCGGCTCCGCGTGGTTCAGCGCGCACGAGCTGCAACCCATCAACGAAGAGGACCACCCGGTCTGGAACCCGTTCCTGTACACCGTGGACCAGCTGGTGCCGATCATCAACCTCGGCCACGACGTGATGTGGCGGGCCGACGGGCACTCGCAGTGGATCACCGTGGTGCTCATCGCGGTGGGCTGGGTCCTGGCCACAACAGTCGCAGCAGGCATTACTCGTGCTCTTCGTCGTGAGGAGCGGTGAGCCGGTCGTTCTGCTTTGGTGGTCGGGTGGCGGAACCTCAGTGCCTTCCTCGCTGCGGGATCTTTTTCCCTAGTGGCTCCGCCACGAGGGAAAAAGCCGTCCTCGCGAGGAAGGCGCTGAGAACCCGCGGGTGAGGACTTCTCGACGTGGGCTATGTGCTTCGCACATACAGGCACGGCTCCGCCGCAAGGCGGACTTCGCTTCGCTCGTCCAAAGCACGGCTTCACCGCGAAGCACGGCCCTCGGCCGCAACGCAGGCGTGGCTTCGCCCGCCCAAGGCACGGCTTCGCGCGCGCAAGGCACGGCTTCGCCGTGAGGCACGGTCTTCGGCCGTTGGGCAGGCGTGCCTTGCCGCCCACTGCTCGGATTGATGCCAGGCACGTCGTTCACTGTGCGGATTTGTTGCTGGGTGGGGCTTTTTTGGGGTGGCGGGGTCGGATTCGGGGTGGGGCGGGCCTTGGTCGCTTCTGGGGTGGTTGGGCTGAATGGCCGTCACTCGAAGTGTTGATGTCGGGGGATTGTGCGCGGATGGCGGAGGGGGAATTGCGCCGCGTGTGCTAAATCAAGGTGGCCTGATCGCGAAATTCGGAGGTCACCGTGGAGATCCGCTCTGCCCGTTCCGGCCGTCGGCGGTCCCCGAGCCCTGGTGAATCCTCTGTGGACGGTCACCGGATGTTCGTGCGGCGGTGGGGCGTGGTGTGCGCGGTGGTCGTCGCGTGCGGCGCGGCGCCGGTGGTCGCCGACGCCGCGGAGCCGCTGGACTACGTCGCGCTCGGCGACTCCGCCGCGGCCGGGCCGCTGATCCCCGGCCCGGACCCGAACCTCGCCTGCCTGCGCTCGACGCGGAACTACCCGCGCGTCACCGCCGACGCGCTCGGCGCCCGGCTCACCGACGCGACCTGCTCCGGCGCGGAGATCGAGGACTTCACCGGGCGCCAGCACGGTTTCCTGCCACCGCAGTTCGACGCGCTAAGCGCCGCCACCGACCTGGTCACCGTCACCATCGGCGGCAACGACGTCGACCTGGTGGGCGCCGCGGTGAGCTGCCTCAACGCCTTCCCCGAACCGTTCGGCAAGTCCTGCGCCGACGAGTTCACCCAGGACGGCCGCGACGAGCTGTCGAGCAGGATCGCCGGCATCGAAGGCGATCTCGACGCGGCGCTCACCGGCATCACCGACCGGGCGCCGAACGCGAAGGTGGTCGTGGCGGGCTACGGCACCTACATCCGCCCCGGCGGCTGCTACCCGAAGGAACCGATCTGGGCGCGCGACGCGGACTACGTCCAGTCCAGCGTGGACGAGCTCAGCGACCTGCTCCGGGACCGCGCGGCGGCGCACGGCGCGGAGTTCGTCGACATCGGCGCGGTCAGCGAAGGCCACGACGTGTGCGCCGCGCCGCAGGACAAGTACCTCGAAGGCGTGCTGCCGACCTCGGTGGCCGCACCGCTGCACCCCAACGCCCGCGGCATGGCGGCCTTCGGCCGCGCCATCGCCGAATCCGTGCGCGAGGGTGCGGCCCGCACGCCCGCCGACGACGCGGCCTGACCCCGCGTCGCGACGGCACCTGACCCGCCCCGGTGCCCAGGGCGGCGTCAGGGTGAGCGGCCCGTTCGTCCCGTGATGGCGGACGGGCCGCTCGCGTCGCACCACCGGCGCCGGGAGATTTCGGGAATCCCGCCCGGGTCCGCTCAGCCGCCGAGCAGGTTCGCCAACCGCGGCGAGTAGGCGTGGTCCAGCACCAGCGAAGCCGCCCCCACCGCCCCGGCGTCCTCGCCGATCAACGCCGAATGCACCTCGACGGGACGCACCCCCGCCGCCCACACCTGGGCGTGCAGCACCTTGCGCACCCGCTCCCGGATGATCTCGCCCGCGTGCCGCAGCGCCGGACCGCCCAACACCACGCGGTCCACGTCGAGCACGCTGACCACCGTCGCCAGCGTCTGCCCGAGCCTGCTCGCCGCCTGCCGCAGCAGCCGCGCCGCGGCGGTGTCGCCCTGGGCGGCGTCCCGGCAGATCCGCTGGTACACGTCGGACACGGCCGCGTCCGCGCCGTCCCCGCCCGCGGCGGCCCACTCCCCGACGACGGCCCGCATCGAGCAGTACGCCTCCAGGCAGCCCCGCTTGCCGCAGGCGCACTCCTTGCCGGTGCCGGTGGGCAGGTGCCCGACCTCGCCCGCGTTGTTGCTGATCCCCCGGTACACCTGATCGCCGAGCACCACGCCGACGCCCACCCCGGAACCGAGGTAGACGTAGACGAACGAGCCCGCGCGCTCCACCCCGCCGGCCCAGCGCTCCCCGATGGCCGCGGCCGTCGCGTCGTTGTCCATCACCACCGGCAGGCCGGCCCGCTCCTGCACCAGGTCGGCGAGCGGAACCTCCGTCCAGCCGGGCAGGTTCGGCGGGCTGAACACCCGCCGGTGGGTGTCGTCCAGCGGCCCCGGTACGGCCAGCCCGACGCCGAGCACCCGCCCGTCGCCCGCTTCGGAACGCCGCACCAGGTGGTGGACGGTGCGGGTGAGCGCGCCGACGACGGCCTCCGGGGAGGCGCCCTCGGCGACCCGCCGGGTGCTGCGCAACCGCACCCGCCCGTCGAGGTCCAGCAGCACGCCGGTGATGCGCTCCGGGTCCAGGTGCAGCCCCACCGATTGGTAGGCGTCCGGGACGACGCGCAGCATCACCCGGCGCTTCCCGCCGGTGGAGGGCGCGTGCCCGTCCTCGGTGACGAGGCCGTCGGCCATCAGCGCCCGCACGATGTTCGACATGGTCTGCGCGGTGAGCCCGGTTCTGCGGGCCAGTTCGACGCGGCTGACGCCGCCGTTCGCGCGGATCGCGTCGAGCACGACGGCGCGGTTGAACCCACCCACCCTGGGGAGGTTGGTGCCCTGCCAGAACTCCTGCTTCATGCGGGGGCTCCCCGAGGCGCTCGTGTCGTTGACTTGCTTCATCGAATGGAATTACGGTGCAGTGTGATCCTGATCTCACAGTGGGCGCAAGCGCCGAGTGGGTCAGGGGATCGCGCAGCTCCTCGAAGATCGGCCGGCCCCGCCGGGGCGGCCGCGACGGTTCCGAGATGAGTTCCTCACCGGGAGGATCGATGCGTCGCTGGCGATTACCCGTGGTCCTGACCGCCGCGCTGCTGGCCGTGACGGGCTGCGGCGGCGGAGTGGCCGATGATCCGAACACGATCAACGTGACGTACCACCGCTACGGCAATTCGACTTACGTCGACACCTTGATGCAGCGGGTGAAGCAGCAGTACGAGCAGGCGCATCCGGGCAAGCGGGTCGCGCTCGACCCGGTGGTGGCGCCCGAAGGCGAGTACCTGTCGAAGCTGCAGCTGCGGATGCGCTCCCCATCGACCGCGCCGGACGTGCTCTACGAGGACAGCTTCACCATCAACTCCGACGTGGCGGCCGGCTACCTCGCCCCGCTGGACGAGCGGCTGGCGGACTGGCCGGACTGGGACCGGTTCATCGACACCACCAAGCAGGCCGGGCTCGCCACCGACGGCCGCACCTACGGGGTGCCGCTGGACACCGACACCCGCGGGATCTGGTTCAACCGCGACCTGTTCACCCGCGCCGGGCTGCCCGCCGACTGGAAGCCGCGCGACTGGGACGCGGTGCTGGACGCCGCGCGCCAGGTCGAGCGGCGGTTCCCGGACGTGATCGGCCTGGACCTGCCGCTGGGCAAGGCGGAAGGCGAAGCGGTGAGCATGCAGACCGTCGAAATGCTGCTCTACGGCACCGAAACGGGGACCCTGCACGACGGCAAGTGGATCGCGCCGAACCGCGGCTTCACCGAGGCGCTGGAGTTCGTGTCCACCGCCGTCGAAGAAGGACTCACGCAGAGCAAGGCGCAGATCGCCGACGCCCAGTACGACAAGAAGCTGCGCGACGACCTCACCAGGCAGGGCAAGGTCGCGATGCGGCTCGACGGCAGCTTCGCCGCCGGGCAGTGGGAGGCGTCGGGCTGGCAGGACTGGCCCTCGACGATGTCGGCGGCACCGATGCCCGCGCGGAACGGCGGGGGCACCGTGTCGATGTCCGGCGGGTGGACGCTGGCGTTGAGCGCGTCGGGCACGAAGCAGGACGACGCGTTCGAGTTCGTGAAGCTGGCGCTGAACCGGGACAACATCACCGAGTACGCGCTGTCCTCCGGAAACCTGCCCTCGCGGGAGGACTCGGCGGCCGACCCGCGGATCACCGCCGCGAACCCGCTGGCCGGGTTCTGGTTGGGACTGCTGGACGACACCCACTACCGGCCCACGCTGCCGGAATACCCGAAGGTCTCCGAGGAGATCCAGCAGTCCGTGCTGGACGTGGTCGGCGGCGCCGACCCGGCGGAGGTGTCCGAGCGGTGGGCGCAGCAGGTGCGGCGCATCGTCGAACCGGCCAACACCCGGGGCGGCTGATGACGACCGCCGCGGTGGCCCGGCCGGCGGCGCGCAGGCGCGGCGCAGCGGTGTCGCGCTGGTTGCTGCCGATGGCGCCCGCGGTGCTGCTGCTCGGATTGTTCGTGGCGGGCCCGATCCTGTGGAGCGGTTACGTCTCGTTCACCAACGCGGCGCTGACCGGCGCGGCGGCGACGGATCCGGAGTTCGTGGGGCTGGAGAACTTCCGCCGCCTGTTCGCCGACCCGGCGCTGTGGCATTCGGCGTGGGTCACGGTGGTGTTCACGGTCGGCTCGGCGGTGATCGGGCAGAACGGGCTGGGGCTGCTGATCGCGGTGCTCACCCGGCACCGCAACCGCCTGCTGCGCAACACCGTCGGCATCGCGGTGGTGTCCGCGTGGGTGCTGCCGGAGCTGGTGGCGGCGTTCGCGCTCTACGCGTTCCTCAACCCGGAGGGCACGTTGAACGCGCTGCTCGGCGCGGTGGGCCTCAACGAGCAGGACTGGCTCTACAGCGCACCGCTGCTGGCGGTGATCTTGGGCAACGTGTGGCGCGGCACCGCTTTCTCGATGCTGGTGTACCAGGCGGCGCTGTCCGAAGTGCCCACGGAGCTGGCGGAGGCCGCCGAGGTCGACGGCGCGGGCGCGCTGCGCCGGTTCTGGCACGTCACGCTGCCGATCATCCGCCGTTCGGTGCTCACGAACCTGATGCTGGTGACCTTGCAGACGCTGGGGGTGTTCACCTTGATCTACGTGCTCACCGCGGGCGGGCCGGGCGACGCGACGCAGACCCTGCCGCTGCTGATGTACGACGAGGCGTTCGAGCTGGACGAGATCGGGTACGGCGCCACGATCTCGCTGGTGCTGCTGGCTGTCGGTGCGCTGTTCGCCGTGGTCTACGCCCGGACGCTGCGGGAGGAGGTATGAGCCGCCGGTCGTCGTCGCGCCTGGTCGGCGCGCTGCTGGGCGTGATCGCGCTGCTGTTCGCGGCGCCGCTGCTGTGGTTGCTCACGGCGTCGTTCGACGCGGAGGCGCCGCTGGCCGCGGCGGTGCCGGGCCGGTTCACGCTGGACAACTTCGAGCAGGTGCTCAGCTGGGAGACGAGCCTCCGTCCATTGTGGAACGGTCTGCTGCTCTCCGGCGGCGCGGCGGTGGTGTCGGTGGTGGCCGCGGTGCTGTGCGCCTACCCGCTGTCGCGCTACCGGCTCCGGTTCCGGCGGCCGTTCCTCTACACCGTGCTGTTCGCGACCGGACTGCCCATCACGGCCGTGATGGTGCCGGTCTACAGCATGTTCGTGCGGCTCGACCTGGTCGATTCGATGCTCGGCACGACGTTGTTCCTGGCCGCGACCTCGCTGCCGGTGGCGATCTGGATGACGAAGAACTTCATGGACGGCGTGCCGATCAGCTTGGAGGAGGCGGCCTGGGTGGACGGCGCCTCGGCGCTGCAGGCGCTGCGCTCGGTGGTGCTGCCGCTGATCGTGCCCGGGGTGAGCGTGGTCGGGATCTTCACGTTCATCAATGCCTGGGGCAACTTCTTCGTGCCGTTCGTGCTGCTGCTGGACCCGGCGAAGCAACCGGCCTCGGTGGGGGTGTTCGCGTTCTTCGGCCAGGGCGGCCTGATCGCCTACGGGCAGCTCGCGGCGTATTCGATCCTCTACACGGCACCGGTGATCGCGCTGTACCTGATGGTGTCGCGGTCGCTCGGTGGCGCTTTCACGCTCACCGGTGCGATCAAATGATCCGGCGCGATTCGCGGACCTTGTTATCCGAGGACCTGTTGTCCGAGGACGGAGTGCGGGTGCGGAATGGAACGAGCGGCGAGGGAATGATCTCCACTCGCCGCTCGTTCTCCCGCTGACCCCAGGTTCCCCGGAGCGTCGTCCATCACGCGTTTTCCTTTTCGTTCGCCGCTACCGGGAGATCGTTCTGATCTTCCGCGCGGGGGGCGGGAATCGTCACCGTTCCTTCTTCGTCGTCGTGTCGGTCGGGTGCGAGCAGAACCAACACGATCGCGATCAACGCCAGCAACAACAGCGCCGCACCTGCCATGACACACCTCCTCTCTCGTGATCTCTACTTCCGTAAGACGCACAGAGTGCCAGTCCGGTTCCATTCCGTCGCCGAATTTTCGGGGACCGGCGGGGAACGCACGAACGGCCGCCAACCGCGGCCCGCCGCTGGACGTCCGGGGGAACATGACCGCGAATCGAAACCTGTTCTGGGACGGCGCCTTCAACACCCGCGACCTCGGCGGCACGACCACCGCGGACGGGCGGGTGATCAGGCGTGGCGCGCTGGTGCGCTCGGCGACGCCGGAGTACCTGACCGAGACCGGCTGGGCGCAGCTGCGCGACCACGGCATCCGCACCGTCATCGACCTCACCGGCGGCGAGGACGGGCATCCGGACCTCGCGCCCCGCCCACCGGAGCTCACCACGACGACCATCCGGATGGACCCGACGGAGGACACCGAGTTCTGGGCCTACTGGGGCCGGGGCCTGCACGGCACGCCGCTGTACTTCCGCCCGTTCCTGGACCGGCATCCGCAGCGCGCCGTCGAGGTCGTGCGGGCCTTCGCTCGCGCGCCCGAAGGAGGCGTGCTGGTGCACTGCCACGCCGGCCGGGACCGCACCGGCATCGCCGTGCTGCTGTTGCTGCTCATCGCGGGGGTGGGCCAGGCGGAGATCCTCGCCGACCACCTGCGCAGCCACGAAGGGCTGCGCCCGCTGTGGGCGAAGCTCGGCACCGACGACCAGGAACCGATCATCGAGTGGGCGCTGGCCGAGATGGGCGGCTCCACCGGGGAAGCGCTGCGGGCCGCCACCGAGCTCGACGTCGACGCCTACCTGCTCGGCGCGGGCCTCGCCCCGGAGGACCTCACCGCGGCCCGGAACCGGCTGCTGGAACCCCCGGCCTGAGCCCGCGCACGAAGAAGGGCCGCCCGCGGAAGATCTCCGCGGGCGGCCCTAGCTCGGTGCGGTGGTGCGTCAGGCGGCGCCGAGGCGCTGCTTGAGCGCGTCGAACTCGTCCCGGATGGAGCTGGGCAGGTCGTCACCGATGGTGGCGAACCACTCCTCGATCAGCGGGATCTCGGCCTTCCACTCGTCGACGTCCACGTTCAGCGCGATGTCGACGTCCTCGCGGGAGGTGTCCAGCCCGGACAGGTCGATCTGGTCGGCAGAGGGAACCCGGCCGATGGGGGTGTCCTCGGCGGCGGCGGTGCCCTCGATGCGCTCGACGACCCACTTGAGCACGCGGGAGTTCTCCCCGAAGCCCGGCCACACGATCTTCTTGCCGGACTCGTCGCGGCGGAACCAGTTCACGTAGAAGATCCGGGGCAGCTTCGACGCGTCCGCCGACTTGCCCATGTTCACCCAGTGCTGGAAGTAGTCGCCGACGTTGTAGCCGATGAACGGCAGCATCGCCATCGGGTCGCGGCGCACCACGCCGACCTGGCCGGTGGCGGCGGCGGTGGTCTCCGAGGACATCGTGGTGCCCATGAAGACGCCGTGCTGCCAGTCGAAGGACTCGTTGACCAGCGGAACCGTCGTCTTGCGGCGACCGCCGAACAGGATCGCCGAGATCGGCACGCCCTGCGGGTCGTCCCACTCGTCGGCCAGGATCGGGCACTGCGACATCGGCGTGCAGTAGCGCGAGTTCGGGTGCGCGGCCTTCTCGTCGGAGTCCGGCGTCCAGTCCCGCTGCTTCCAGTCGGTCAGGTGCGCGGGCGCGTCGCCCATGCCCTCCCACCAGATGTCCTTGTCATCGGTGAGGGCCACGTTGGTGAACAGCGTGTTGCCCTGCTCGATGGTGCGCATCGCGTTCGGGTTGGTGTTCTCGTCGGTGCCGGGGGCGACGCCGAAGAAACCGGCCTCCGGGTTCACCGCGTACAGCCGGCCGTCCTCGCCGAAGCGCATCCAGGCGATGTCGTCGCCGAGGGTCTCGGCCTTCCAGCCCGGGATGGTCGGCTGCAGCATCGCGAGGTTCGTCTTGCCGCACGACGACGGGAACGCGGCGGCCACGTAGTGGACCTTGTTCTCCGGCGAGGTGAGCTTGAGGATCAGCATGTGCTCGGCGAGCCAGCCCTCGTCGCGGCCCATGGCGGAGGCGATGCGCAGCGAGTAGCACTTCTTGCCCAGCAGCGCGTTGCCGCCGTAGCCGGAGCCGAAGCTCCAGATCATCCGCTCCTCGGGGAAGTGGGTGATGTACTTCGTGTCGTTGCAGGGCCACGGGACGTCCTGCTGACCCGGCTCCAGCGGGGCGCCCACGGAGTGCAGCGCCGGTACGAACTCGCCGTCCTCGCCGAGCTTGTCCAGGACCTTCGACCCCATCCGGGTCATGATGTGCATCGACGTGACCACGTAGGCGCTGTCGGTGATCTCGACGCCCAGCTTCGGCTGCTCGGCCTCCAGCGGGCCCATGCAGAACGGGATGACGTACATGGTGCGACCGCGCATCGAGCCCCGGTAGAGCTCGGTCATGATCGCTTTCATCTCGTCGGGCTGTTTCCAGTTGTTCGTCACGCCCGCGTCCTTGCGCTCCTGGGAGCAGATGAAGGTCCGCTCCTCGACGCGCGCGACGTCGGTCGGGTCGGAAGCCGCCCAGAACGAGTTCGGCTTCTTCTCCAGCCGGGTGAAGGTGCCCGCTTCGACCAGCTCGTCGGTCAGCCGTGTCCATTCCTGCTGGGAGCCGTCACACCACACGACCCGGTCGGGGGTGGTCAGCTCGGCGACCTCGCGCACCCACGACAGCAGGCGTGCGTGCTGGGTCGGTGCCTGGTCGAGACCGGGGATGGTCAAGGCGGTCATCGCTTCGCGTCTCCTGACTGGGCGCCACAGCCCGGAATCCTGTCCGACGGCGGTGCCGTCGGCGTGTTCAGAGAATGCTCCGCCCCACCCGCAGAACGGGCGGAATGGAAAGGGATGCACCGAGGCTAACGGTGCCGGGCGCTCGCC
Source organism: Saccharopolyspora gloriosae (assembly GCF_014203325.1). Classification (NCBI taxonomy): domain Bacteria; kingdom Bacillati; phylum Actinomycetota; class Actinomycetes; order Pseudonocardiales; family Pseudonocardiaceae; genus Saccharopolyspora; species Saccharopolyspora gloriosae. The sequence continues at coordinate 6,597,405 of NZ_JACHIV010000001.1, forward strand.
ATGGAGATCAGCTGTGTCGGTTCTCTCACAGGAACGATAAGGGGATCGATTCAGTACCGAGCCGGTGCAGAGGTCTAGACGAAAATTCGGCCGCTGTTGAGCCTGGATGACCAAGGATTTCCGGCGAAGCGGACAGTGCCGCGAACGAGAGGTGACGCGTCGGCGTCCGTCGAATGGCCGCTCGCCTTCCGGAGAGGGTCACCGGAAGGGGTTCGCGGAGCACGCGGAGGCGCCCGAAACGCACCGGAACGGGCGAATTCGGGCGGGAGATCAGCTCCAGGCGGCGTCCGAATCGGAGCACACGTCCTGCGGGGCCTGAGCGCCCAGCGGACGCGGGTCCTGCTGCGGCGGCTCCGGGGCGTCGAACGTCCAGGTCGCGTCGTCGGTCGCGCCCGCGACCGGGTGCGGAGCCGGGGTGTACTGCCCCTGCTGGTCGAGGCGCCCCTGCTCGACGACCGTCCACTGACCGGCGCCGGTGTGGTGGGTGATGGTGACCTCGCCGGTGTTGCCGATCTCCACCAGCTGGTCCGCCGAGCCGTCGCCGTCCACGTCGGTGACCAGCATCGTTCCCGTCTCGGTGGTGACCACGGCGGTGTCCGCGCGGCCGTCGTTGTCGGTGTCCTCGGTGGCGGGGCCGACCTGCTGCTCGCCGCCGGGGGTGTCGATCACCATCGACGCGCCGCCCTGCTCGCGCGGGTCGTCGTCGACGGGGTGCTGCTGCGGCTGCTCGGCGACCCAGTCGCCGCTGGCCGCGTCGTAGCGGGCCTGGCCGACGACGGCGCCTTCGGCGTCGACCGTCTGCATGATGTCGGCGCGCCCGTCGGCGTCCTCGTCGACGTAGGCGACGTAGCCGTCGTCGGTCATGATCGTGACCGCGTCGTCCACGCCGTCGCCGTCGAGGTCGTAGTTCGCCTCGGCGGTGTACTCCGCGCCCTCGACGGTGACCTTGATGTCGCCGTCGCCCGCGCCGGTCTCCTCGATGTACATGTGTCGACCCCACTTCCAGCGGCTCAGCGTTACGACGCAGCGTAGGGCCGCGCGGTTCCCCTCCGGTACCTACTCGGGTGAACCCGGGAATCAGCCCGGCGCCCCCGGGCGTTCGCACGGACATGGCTGAACAGGTCGTCGCCACCGCGTTCGGTGGCCCGGAAGTGCTGTCCGTCGTCGAGACCGAGGTGCCCGAACCCGCCGCGGGCCGGATCACCGTCGACGTCCGCGCGATCGGGGTGAACCCGATCGACCACAAGCTCTACAGCGGCGCGTTCGGTTCGGACCCGGACAAGTTGCCGCTGCCGGTGGGCAACGAACTCGCCGGGGTGGTCACCGCCGTCGGCGAGGGCGCCACCGGCAAGGCGGGCCCGATCTCGGTGGGCGACGAGGTGCTGGTCCAGCCGGCCCCCGGCGCGTACGCGAGTTCGGTGACGGTGCGCGCGACCCACGCGGTGCCGAAACCGGCCGGGCTGTCCTGGGAGACCGCGGCCGGTCTGCTGCTCGCCGGTGAGACCGCCGTGCACCTGCTGACGCTGCTCGGCGACGTCGAGGGCACCACGCTGCTGATCCACGGGGCGTCCGGCTCGGTCGGAGTGCTCGCCGCCCAGCTGGCCGTGGCCTCGGGCGCGCGGGTCGTCGGCACCGCGGGCGAGAAGCGCGCCGAGGCGCTGCGCGGCTACGGCGTCACGCCGGTGCGCTACGGCGAGGGGCTGGTCGACCGGGTGCGGGAGGCGGCGCCCGAGGGCATCTCCGGGGTGATCGACACCTCGGGCACCGACGAGGCGATCGACGCGTCGCTGGCGCTCGTGCCGCCGGACCGGGTGGTCAGCGCCGCCGCGTTCCAGCGCGCGGGCGACGGGATCAAGCTGGTCGGCGGCGGTCCGGGTGCCGATCCGGGCGCGGAGATCCGCAGCGCGGCGTGGGAGCGGCTGGTGCCGCTCGCGGCCGAGGGACGGCTCGAAGTCCCCATCGCCCGCACCTTCCCCCTGGCCGAAGCCGCCGAAGCCCACCGCCTCTCCATCGACGGCCACCCGGGCGGCAAGCTGATCCTGCTGCCCTGACCTTTAACCAGCGGCGAAGCCGTGCCTTGGGTGGCGAAGCCACGCCTGCCTTGCGGCCGTAGGCCGTGCCTGTATGTGCGAAGCACATAGCCCACGTCCAAAAGGTGACGACCCGCGGGTTCTCAGCGTTCTTCTCGCGAGGACAGCTTTTTCCCTCGTGGCGGAGCCACTTGGGAAAAAGATCCCGCAGCGAGAAGAACGCTGAGGTTCCGCCACCTGACCACTACGAGAGAAGAGCCGTGGTCATTCCGCGCGGTCGCGGAGGCCGCGGATGGCGCCGAGGAGGTGTTCGGCGCGGTCGCGGCCGGAGGTGGCTTCAGCCAAGCGCTGCTCGGCGGTGTGCAGCCGGCGGCTGCGTTCGGCGGCGTCCATCTTCAGCGCCTTGTCGACCTCCCGCAGTTCCGCCTCGATCGACTCGATGCGCCTGCCCAGCGCGTCGTCCAGCGCCAGCGACAGCTGCTGCTCGGCTTCGATGAGCTGCTCGGACACCAGCTGGTCCAGCGCGGATCGCGCGTCGGCGATGGCCTCGGTGAGCCACTGCTTGAGGTGCTGCTTGTCGGCGGCGTGCTTGCGGGTGCGCGCCATCCACCAGCCCGCGCCCAGCCCGAGCACGATCGTCACCGGCAGCACCACCGGGTTCAGCACGCCCACGCCGATCCCGGCCAGCGGCATCGCCGCCGCCCGGCCCACCCCGAGGCCGCCGGAGATGCCCATGAACACCAGCAGCTTGTCCTCGGCCGTCGGCGCGCGCTTGTCCGGTGGCCGCAGCGCGATGGGCGACTGCGCGCCGCGGGCGAACTGGGAGCGGATCACGTCGAGCTCTTCGGCGGAGAACAGCTCCGCCAGCGACACCTCCGCCACCTTCGCCAGCCGGGCCGACAGCAGCGCCGACACCCGCGAGGACACCATCTGCAACGCGGTGTCGACCTGGTGCGGCAGAGCGGTGAGCGCGCCGTGCTCGGCGGTGTCGATGGCGCGGCGGAACCAGCTCTGCACTTCCCGCATCTGCCGCGTCACCTCGTGGCTGACCTCGACGCGGGTGCGCTGGATCTCGCCGCGCAGCTTGAGCTGCCAGCCGCGGGTGGAGGAGCGCCGGGACGCGGCGAGCTCGTCGCGGCGGGCGCGCAGCGATTCGGCTTCGGCCTCGCCCACGGTCAGCGCTCGCTGCTCCGCGGCGAGCCGCACCGCGAGCTCGCCGAGCACGGTGGACAGCGCGCGCATCGTGTTCGCCTCGCCGAGCATCGCGGCCCGGCCGCCGACGAGCTGTTCCAGCGCGGAGCGCAGCTCGGTCACCCCGGAGCGCTCCCGCAGCATCGTGGCGGCCTGCTCGTTCGGCGCCTGCGCCGCGAGTTCCAGCATCCGCGCCGAGACCGGGTGGATCGGCACGTCGGCGAACCGCGGCGCGTGCTCGGCCAGCAGCCTGCGGTTCTCCTCCAGCACCTGCCGCCAGCCCCGGTGCTGGTCGGTCTTGGCGAGGGCGAACACCACGGTCTCGACCCGGTCCGCCGCGCCGTGCAGGAAGTCCAGCTCGCCGCGGGTGAAGGGGGCGGAGGCGTCGGCGACGAACAGCAGCGCGGTCGCGGCGGAGGCGGCTTCGGCGGCGAGCTCACCGTGGATGGAGTCCAGCCCGCCCACGCCGGGGGTGTCCACGATGGTCAGTTCGGCGAGCGAGTCCAGCGGCGCCTCGATGCGCAGGTGCCGGGGAGGTAAGGCGTCCGCGGGCAGGACTCCGCGCGCGGAGGCCCAGGACGGCAGCGCGTCGACGGCGAACTCGACGGGGTCGGCGTCGGCCGGGTAGCAGGCGAGTCCGCGCCACTGCTCGCCGTGGCGGAACTCCAGGTACGTCGACGTCGCCACCGAAGCGTCCACAGGGGACAGTCCGGGGCTGTCGATCAGGGCGTTCACCAGGGAGCTCTTGCCCCGGTTCGTCTCGCCGACCACCACCACGCTCGGCACCCGAGGACGGGAGAGCCGCACCTCGTCCACCCAGTCCGCCGAGGAGGGGGCGGCTTCCCGCAGCAGCGCGAACAGCCTGTCCCTGGTCTGCTTGACCTGCTGGGGCAAGGCGGTGGCCGCCACGGGCACCCCGGTCGCCGGGCCGGCCGAAGTCATGCGCACGCTCCTGTCGCTGGGTCGGATGCCGCTCGGGCGCGGGTCTCGCCGCTGGAACCGATGGGATCCGGCGCGGGCGTGAATGTACCCGCCGAGTCCCGGCCGGCGGCCCGTTCCGCGCCCGGTCCACCCGACTCGACGAGCTCATGCCCCGGTTGCCGCACGGGCCGTGGCGGGGAGCCGGTCGACGAACACCTGATCGTGCGGCGCGGTCGTCCCCGTTCGCCGCAGCCGCGCGCTCCACCGGTCGTGCTCCGCACCGCCCGTCGTTGATCTTGCCCAGGTGAGCGGCGTCGTCGGTCAGGCCGAGAGCGAAGGCGGACGTATCGGCCGATCGGCCAGGTGTGCCGCCGCAGGGCACTGGCCGGAGGTAGTAGGAGCGTCGAGCCTGTCGGCTGATCCGCGAACCCCCGCTGACCGGCGATTCTGATGTCAGCCGCGGAACAGCGGCGAAGTCACCGGCAAGGAGGCACACCATGCTCACCACCATCGGCACGGCTCTCGGCTTGATCCTCGCGTTCGCCGTTCTGCTCCTGATGTCGCTCAGCTCGGTCCTGCCCGACTTCGCCGAACCCCGTGAAGCCGCCCCGCGCCCGGAGCGGAACCGGACGTCGCCGCGGCAGTGGTTCAGCTCGTTCCGGATGTTCCCGAGCGCAGCTGGTACACGGTGACGATCGGCGCCCGCAGCACCTGGTCGCGGTCGGCGAACCCGAGCACCTCGGTCTCGGCGATGATCCCGTCCAAGGCGGGATCATCGGTGGGCGCGGTGCCGCCGGCTTCGTGCCGCGCCGGGTCGAACGGCTGCCCGTCCGGGCGCAGCAGCGCCACGCCGATGCCGTCGAGCCCTTCGGCGAGCCGCTCGACGACGCCGTTGCTGCGGGCCCGGTCCAGCGCGTACAGGCACAGCTTGATCAGCGCGGCGCGTTCGGAACGTGCCTGGTCGAGCGGGTCGATGTGCACGGCGGTCATGTCAGCCCCCAACTCGGCGTCCGGCTCCGCGGGTTCGTCCGCGCTCGGATCGGACGGCGGGGCCTCCCGCTCGGTTCCACGACCGGGTGAAGATCGTCGTCGAAGCCAGTCCCGCACCGCCGCGTCCCCTCCGCTCGCCGGTGGCTGAAGCTCAGCCGGGTATCCGGACCTGTCCGGGCTGAAGTTGCTGCCAGATCAAGAAGTACGCCCGGTGCACCACGAACGCGATGCGGCTCTGCGCCGGCGTCGCACCGAACGAGGCGTACGACCGCCACCACCCGGCCCGCTCCATCGCGTACTCGACGAGTTCGTGCTGCGGTCGCCCGGCCAACCCCAGCCGCGCACCCGGATCGGTGCTGCCCCCGATGCGCAGCACCTCCTCCACGAGATCGTCCGGCAGCACCACCGAACCCGAGGCGACCAGCGTCAACGCCTCCAGCAGCCGCAGCTGGTGCGCCTCCGGCCGGGTCAGCAGGACCTCGATCGCGTCGTGCACCCGCTGCCGTTCGCCCGCGTCACCGGACGCGTGCGCCAGCGCCGTCACCGAGGCGAGCGCGGCGGCGGCCTTGATCCCGTCGGCGCGGGCCCGGAACACCTCGTCCAGCCTGCTCAGCACTCCCGCCAGCCCGGAGCAGTCCAGCAGCGCCCGGCGCAACGCCCCCGCCGTGATCGCCGGATCGGCGTCGAGCTCCGCCAGCGCCCGCCGCACCCCGTACAGGTCCAGCCGCTCCAGCAGCCGCGCGCGGTCCCGCTCGGGGATCTCGCATTCCCAGCTCGTGAACAGGTCCGCCGACATCAGCATCGTCCGGCGCGTCGTCTCGTCCAGTTCCCCCAACGCCCGCAGCACGTCGGCGTCGGCGGACGTGAAGCCACCGGTCTCCGCGGTCTCCGCCAGCAGCCCGATCACCGGGAGCACCTCCGCCACCCGCGGCCCGAGCAGCGCGGCCTGCTCACCGGCCAGCGCGGCGGCGGCCCGCCACACGTCGCCCTCGGAACCCGGGACCGAGTCCGGTTCGACGGTGTCGGCCTTGTTCAGCACCGCGATCGCGTTCACCGGCCCCGCCTCGCGGCTCGCGGTGGCCGCGGTGAACGCCTCCAAGGCGTGCTGGTCGTCGGCCCGCACCGCCTGCGTCACCACGTAGACCACCGCCTCCGCCCCGGCGACCGCGCCGTGCGACACCGGGTCCAGGTCGTCACCGGTCGTCTCGCGGGCGCCGAGCAGCTGCTCGGTCCGCGCCACCGAGGCGGCGTCGAGCGAGCCGAGTCCGGGGGTGTCGATCACCGTGAGGTCCCGCAGCACGGCGTTGGTCAGGTAGGCCTCCAGGTGCGACACCCGGTGCAGCTCCACGCCCAGCTCACCGGGGATGCCGCCGTCGGCGTCGAACGGAACGGCCTGCTTGGTCCCGTCGTGGAAGACCACTTCGACGCGATCGACCGTGCCGTACTGGAAGCGGGTCACCAGCCGGGTGCACTCGCCGACGTCGGTCGGCGCGACCCGCCTGCCGATCAGCGCGTTCACCAGGGTGGACTTGCCGGATTTGATGCGTCCCGCCACCGCGACCTGCAGCGGCGCCGACAACCGCCGCAGCACCTCGTCGAAACCGGCCGCCGTCGTGTCCGAGACCTGGGCCCGCAACCCGGTGCACAACCGGGCGACCGACGACGACAGCGGACCCGCCCAGTGCTGCTCGACCGGCGATGTCACCCCTGCCTCCTCAACCCCGTGCTGTGATCGCGGCCATCGTGCCATGCGCGGCGGATCTTCCGGCCGGGTCGTCGGCGCTTCGCCGCGGATCGGCGGGGCAACATCGTTTGGGGAACGATCAACCCGGGAATCCGTTGCGGGCACGGACTTGCGCACAGCGCACTCGACGACGGAACTGGTGATTCCCGTGGGAACCGGACACACCCTCGCATTCCTGGTCATCGGCATCGTGCTCGTCTTCGTCGACGGTTGGCTGCTGCGCCGCAGCGGCACCACCTACCTGGAAGCCGCCTACCCGGACGGGAAGGTCGCCGACTCGGTGAACCAACTGGTCACCGTGCTGTTCCACCTGACGACGCTCGGCGTGGTCACCTTGCTCTCGACCGTCCCGATCGGCGGTGCCGACCCGTTCTACGCCGTGCTCACCCGCACCGGCGTGCTGCTGCTGGTGCTGGCCGCCGCGCACGGCATCACGATCTGGATCCTCGCCCGGCTGCGCACCAAGCAGCGCGACAAGGCCCTGCAGGAGGAGATCGCCGCCCGGACCAGCGAGCACTTCGACGCCGAACCGCACCCCCGCACCGGCTGATCGCCCGGTCACGGCCGCCGCGCGTACGACCCGGGTAGGACGCGGACCGTCTCCGAGGAGGACGAACCCGGGGTGGCCGACGCCTACGCTCGGGGCGGTGCGGAACCGGAGCGCGTGGTCGCGGAAGCATCGAATCGCCCTGGACGCGTGCATCGCGACGGTGCTGCTCGTCGCGCACCTGATGTCCGAGGCCGGTATGCACGGACCGTTCTGGCCGACGGCGGTGTTCGGCGGAGTGCTCGCCTGCGGTCCCGTCGCGCTGCGCCACCGGGCACCGGCGCTCGCTTCGGTCACCGTCGTCGCCGGGGTGGTCCTCACGAACCTGCTGCTGGGTTCGGGCCCGGTGTTCACGCCGGGTCAGGTCGCGGCGTTCTTCGTGCTGCACACGCTGATCAGCACCGGGCACCGCCGGCTCGCGGTGGCGCTGACCGCGGCGCTCAACCTGATCGTGCTGGCCGGGCTGCTCACCGTCGTCCCGCTGCCGATCGCGGCGCCGCTCACCGCCGCTTCCTGGTCGATGCTGAGCTACCTGCTGCTGACCGCGCTGATCTGGGCGTTCGGCGAGTTCATCGCCGCGCGCCGGGCGCACCTGCGGGAAGTCGAGGAGCGGTTGCGCCGCGCCGAGGCCGAACGCGACCGGCAGGCGCGGCTGGCAGTCGCCGAAGAGCGCAACCGCATCGCTCGCGAGCTCCACGACGTGCTGGCGCACTCGCTCAGCGTGATGATCGCGCAGGCCGATGGCGCGAGCTACGCCCTGCGCACCGACCCCGAACTGGCCGGACGCGCGACGCGCACCGTCGCGGACACCGGGCGGTCGGCGTTGCGCGAGCTGCGCGGCCTGCTGGACGTGCTGCACGATCCGGCCGAGGACGGCGCGTGGACGCCGCAGCCCGATGCGGCGGCGCTGGGCGAACTGGTCGAGCGGGTGCGGCGCCCGGACCTGCCGATCCGGTTCGAACTGACCGGGAACGTCGAGGAACTGCCGACCGGGCTCGGCCTCGCCGTGTACCGGATCGTGCAGGAAGCGTTGACGAACGTGCTCAAGCACGGTGGTGGCGCGGCGGAGGTGCGGGTGGACGTCGGCGGTGGAGCCGTCGTGCTCGACGTCGCCGACGGTGGAGCGCCCGGCCCGCGCGACCTGCCCTCCACCGGCAACGGACTGGGCGGGATGCGGGAGCGGGCCGTGCTCTACGGCGGAACCTTGACCGCGGGTGCTCGCCCGGGGGGCGGCTGGCGGGTGCGCGCGGAACTGCCGGTGCCGAGCGCCGATCAGGGCTGACCGCGACGGCGGGATGAGGCGTCGTCCTACTGCGGCGGGACGCGCGGCGGATCCGATTTCCCCGCCCGGACGGACGCGGGTCCAGAGTTCCGCGCCGCAGCCTGGTCCGGTCCGAACCCGACCGGCCCCGGGATGTGCCCATGACCACCACCCTCGACGTCCGTTCGGTCCGCGCCCCGCGGGGCGCGACCCCGCCGGCCCGCGTCGATCCGCCCGCGCTCGCGACCCGCCCGCTGCTGCTGATCGCGGCGGCCGTGAGCGCAGTGCTGCTGATCACCAGCGGTCGCTACGGCTACTACGCGGACGAGCTGTACTTCCTGGCCGCCGGCGACCACCTGGACTGGGGCTACGTCGACCAGCCGCCGCTGGTGCCGCTGATCGCGCTGCTCGCCGACACGGCGGCCCCCGGTTCGCTGTTCGCGCTGCGGTTGCTGCCCGCTCTCGCCGCCGGTGCCGGGGTCGTGGTGACGGCCCTGCTCGCTCGGGAATTCGGCGGTGATCGCCGCGCGCAGCTGCTGGCCGGCGGAGCGTGGGCCGTGTCGGGGCAGACCTTGGCGGGCGGGCACATGCTGGCGACCGTCTCCTTCGACCCGCTGCTGTGGAGCGTCGTGCTGTGGCAGCTGGTGCGCTGGGTTCGGCTGCGCGAGCAGGGCGTCCGGCGGGATCGCGCGCTGCTGCTCGCCACCGCCTGCACCGCGCTGGCCGTGCAGGTGAAGCTGCTGATCCCGGTGCTGTGGGCGGTGCTGGTGGTCGTGCTGCTGTGCCTCGGCCCGCGGTCGCTGCTGCGCCGTCCGGCGCTGTGGGCCGGTGCGGCCGGGGTGCTGGCGCTCGCGGCGCCCACGCTGTGGTGGCAGGCCGAGCGCGGCTGGCCGCAGCTCACCATGGGCGAGGCCGTCGCCGCCGAGAGCTCGTTCGGGCCGCTGGCGCTGCCCGCGGTGGTGCTCTGCGCCGGCGTTCCCGGCGGCGTGCTGCTGTGCCTGGGGCTGTGGCGGTTGCTGCGCGCACCGGAGCTGCGGCCGTACCGGTTCCTCGGCTGGACCGTCCTGATCGTGACTGGCCTGGTGCTGCTGGCGCAGGCGCGGCCGTACTACTTGGCCGGTTTCTACGGCTTGCTGTTCGCCGCGGGCGCTACCGGACTGCGGGCGAGGTGGCCGTCCGCGCGGCTGTACGGGATCTCCGCGCTGGTCGCGGTCCTGGCCACGTTGCCGGTGCTGCCCGTCGCGCTCATCCCGCGGTTCGACTTGGTCGGCACCGGCAGCACCGGCTGGCCGGAGCTCACCGCGGTCGTCGAGGACCACGCCCGGCGGGAGCGGGCACCCGTGATCACCGAGGACTACTGGGTGGCGAGCGCCGTGCACCACTACGGCCGCACCGAGGTGCACAGCGCCAGCCGCGGCTTCTGGGAGTTCGGCAGGCCGGCCGACGACACCGCCCGAGCGATCTACGTGGGCGCCGACCGCGAATTCCTCGCCCGGCACTTCGGGTCCGTGCGACGAGTGGACACAGTGGACTTGCCGGTGCCTTCGCGGTACCAGGGGACTCCGGTGTGGGCGGTGGCGCAGCCGAAGCGGCCGTGGGATCGGCTGTGGCGGGACCTGTGGCACGTCGGCCTCCGCCACGGCGGAACCGCGCCGACTCCGCCACCTGGAGCGACGCCCGGGGCAGCGGAGTAGCGGACCGCCGTCGCGCTCCGACCGCCCGAAAACGGTTCCAGCGCGGGAGAAGCGGACCTAGGCTTGCGGATCATGATTCGAGTGCTGCTCGTCGACGACCAGGAACTGATGCGCATGGGGTTCCGCATGGTGCTCGACGCGCACCCCGACATCGAGGTCGTCGGCGAGGCGGGCGACGGCGCACGAGCCGTGCAGCTCGCCGAGCAGGTCGAACCGGACGTGGTGCTGATGGACGTGCGGATGCCGGTGCTCGACGGCATCGAAGCCACCCGGCGGATCATCGCGGGCTGCGACGCGCGAGTGCTGGTGCTGACCACCTTCGACCTCGACGAGTACGCGCTCGCCGCGTTGCGCGGCGGTGCCAGCGGATTCCTGCTCAAGGACATCCCACCGGAGAGCCTGGTGACCGCGGTGCGCTCCGTCGCAGGCGGCGACGCCGTCGTCGCGCCGAGCGTCACCCGGCGGCTGCTCGAACGGTTCCTGGACACCGCGGACGGCGGCAGCCGGGACCGGGCGGTGCTGGACGTGCTCACCGAACGGGAACGGGAAGTGCTGGCGCTGGTCGGCAGGGGGCTCAACAACCAGGAGCTGGCCGCGCGGCTGCACGTCTCCGAAGCCACCGTCAAAACCCACATCGGCCGGGTGCTGGCCAAGCTGGGAGTCCGGGACCGGGTGCAGGCCGTGATCCTCGCCTACGAGACCGGGCTGGTCCGGCCCGGCGCTCGGTGACGGTGTCGGGGCGGGACGTTCGCGCTGGTGGGCGGTTAGCCTGGGCGGCGTGCCAGCTCCCGGATGGAAACCCAGGCTCGTCGCGCTCGACGTGGACGGAACGCTGCTCGACCCCGATCCGCAGACCATCTCGGCGCCGGTGCGCGCGGCGGTCCGCCGGGTCGCGGCCGCCGGCGCGCACGTGGTGATCGCCACCGGGCGCAGCATGCTCGGCACGCTGCCGGTGCTCGACGAGCTCGGGCTGACCAGCGGAGTCGCCCTGTGCTCGAACGGTGCGGTCACCCTCGACGCCACCACCGGCGACGCCCTCGCCGTCGAGACCTTCGACCCCGCTCCGGTGCACGCGCGGCTCACCGCGCTGCTGCCCGGAGCGAGCTACGCGGCCGAGCAGATCGGCACCGGCAGCCTCGTCACCAGCCCCTTCCGCGAATACCAGCTGCACGGGCCGCAGCGGCTCGCCGACCTGGACGAGCTGTTCGCGGAGCCGGTACCGCGGCTCATCGCGAACTGGGAAGGCCACGAACCCGCAGAGGTCACCGCCGCGCTCGCGGGAGTGGACCTGCCCGGCTGCACCGTCACCATCGACCACTACGAGCCGTGGGTGACCCTGGTGCCCGCCGGGGTGACCAAGGGCTCCGCGCTGGAGAAGTTGCGCACCGAACTCGGCGTGGCCGCCGAGGACACCTTCGCCGCGGGCGACGGCACCAACGACGTGCAGATGCTGCGCTGGGCGGCGCACGGCGTCGCCATGGGCCAGGCCCCCGCCGAAGTGCGCCTCGCCGCCGCCGAAGTGACGGGTCCCGTCGCCGAGGACGGCGTGGTTCCCGCCCTCGCCCGCTGGTTCCCGTGACGCGCTGAACACCGAGCGTGCGGCACCTCGACCGCGGGGATGAGCCGAACCCGCGCGAACTTGGCCGATAGGTGTACCCGCCATGGCCGGAAGGCCGAGGCGTCCGGCCCGGCCGGTGCGGCAGAGTTCTCCTCGTCGCTCGGACCACGCCGAGGGCCCGCCGCACACGGGAGACACCATGATCGAGGCTGTCGGCCTCACCAAACGCTACGGATCGACGGTCGCGGTCAACGACCTGTCGTTCACCGTCCAACCCGGCACCGTGACCGGATTCCTCGGGCCCAACGGCGCGGGCAAGTCCACCACGATGCGCATGATCCTCGGCTTGGACCGGCCCACCGCCGGAACCGTCCGCGTCGACGGCAAGGACTACCGCGAGCTCACCGAACCGCTGCGCACCGTCGGAGCGCTGATCGACGCCAAGTGGGTGCACCCGAACCGCTCCGCGCACGCGCACCTGCGCTGGCTCGCGCGGTCCAACCGCATCCCGGTGAGCCGCGTCGACGAAGTGCTCGAAATGGTCGGGCTCACCGCCGTGGCCAAGCGCCGCGCCGGCGGCTTCTCGCTGGGCATGTCGCAGCGCCTCGGCATCGCCGCCGCGCTGCTCGGCGACCCGAAGATCCTGCTGTTCGACGAACCCGTCAACGGGCTCGACCCGGAAGGCATCCACTGGATCCGCCGGTTCATGCGGCAGCTCGCCGACGAAGGCCGCACCGTGTTCGTCTCCAGCCACCTGCTGTCCGAAATGGCCTTGACCGCCGAAAACCTCGTCGTCGTCGGCAAAGGCGAACTGATCGCCCAGTGCAGCACCGAGGAGTTCGTCGCGGGCGCGGGCACCGGCTCGCTGAAGGTCCGCTCGCCGCACGCCGCCCGGCTGCGCGAACTGCTCGTCGACGACGGGCGCACCGTGCTCCCGTTCGACGCGGCGAAGCCCGACACCATCGTCGTCACCGGCGCGGACACCGACCAGATCGGTGAGCTCGCCGCCGCCCACCAGCTCGTGCTGCACGAACTCAGCCCGCAGCAAGGCTCGCTGGAAGAAGCGTTCATGCAGCTCACCAGCCAAGCCGTGGAGTACCAGACCGATTTCGGCGGCGTGCTCGCCACCGCCGGGGAGGACGCCCGATGACGCTGCTCGCCGTGGAACGCATCAAGCTGTTCTCCACCCGCTCGCCCTGGTGGTGCTCGGCCACCGCGCTCGCGCTCACCATCGGCTTCGCCGCGATGATGGGCTGGGCCGTCGACGGCGGCATGTCCCTGAGCCAGGCGCTGTCCGGCTACCAGTTCGGGCTGATGGTCGTGCTGGTGCTCGCGGCGCTGGCCGTCACCACCGAATACCGCTTCGGCACCATCCGGGCCACCTTCCAAGCGGCGCCGAACCGGACGGCGGTGCTGCTGGCGAAAGCGGGCGTCGTCGCCGCCCTCGCGTTCGTCCTCGGCGAGCTCGCCGCGTTCGGCTCCTGGGGCGTGGCCCAACTCCTCGCGCCCGGACCGGAACTCGCCGTCAGCACCGCGACCGAATGGCGGCAGCTCGTCGGCATCGGACCGCTGTTCGCGCTGGCCGCCGTGCTCGCCGTCGGCGTCGGCGCCCTGCTGCGCCAGACCGCCGGCGCGGTGACCCTGCTGATCATCTGGTCGCTGCTGGTGGAACAGCTCATCCTGCTGGTCCCCAACATCGGCCCGGACCTGCAGGAGTGGATGCCGTTCACCGTCGGGGCCCGCTTCCTGCAATCCGACCTCATGGGCGGCGACCCGCCGCTCGGTCCGTGGGGATCGCTGGCCTACTTCGCCGCCGTGGCGTTCGCGGTGCTCGCCACCGCAGCCGTCGTGGTGCACCGGCGAGACGCCTGATCATGCGCGGAGGGTGACGGCGCGAACCGTCGCGCCGTTACCCCTCCCGCTGGAGAGGCTGATCACGCCAGCAGATAGGATCTCGGCAAGATCGAGCCGTGATCACAGTTCCACCCGGATTCCGCGCAGGCCGAAACCTCTCCGCCGCCCGCCGGACGAAGTGGACGGATCGCGGCGGATCCGAGACCAAGGTGCCGAGCCTGGCTCGACACCTCCGGCACGGTCACCGCGCCAGTGAGCGCGGCGACCGGACGGCACAACAGAATCGACCGACTGCATTAGCGCTCGGGGGCGCCGGCGGTCGGGACGGGGGAGGGCCCGGGCTGTCATTCGGGGGATGGCCCGGGCCCTGTGCTTTTCTGGTTGTTTTCACGGCTCGTTTTGCTTTGGTGTCCGGGTAGCGGAACCTCAGTCGGTCTCTCGCTGCGGGATCTTTTTCCCAAGTGGCTCCGCCACGAGGGAAAAAGCTGTCCTCGCGAGAGACCGACTGAGAACCCGCCGGTGAGGACTTCTCGACGTGGGCTATGTGCTTCGCACATACAGGCACGGCCTTCGGCCGCAAGGCAGGCTTGGCTCCGCCAGCCCAAGGCACGGCTTCGCCGCAAGGCAGGTCTGGGTTTGCCGCCTCTGGGCGGTCAGATGGTGGGGCGTACTACTAGGACTGGGCAGGCTGCGTGGCGGACGCATTGTTCGGCTACTGAGCCTAGGAGGAGGCCGGCGAAGCCGCCTCTGCCTCGGTGGCCGACCACCAGGAGGTCCGCGCCTCGGGAAGCTGAGAGCAGGGCCTGGGGGGACGGGGAGTGCACGATGTGGCGCTGGATCGGGACGGGCGGGGGGTCGCCCAAGTGCTCCTGGACGATCTTCTCCGTCGACTCGTCCACCGACTGCTGGTAGGCGTCCATGCTCGGCACCGCGCCGGGCGGGCAGTCCGCGGGGCGCGGGGCGGTGCGCATGCTCCACGCCCGGACCACGTGCAGCGCCCCGCTGCGCAGGCCCGCCTCGTGCGCCGCGACCTCCAGCGCGCGCAGCGAAGACGGTGATCCGTCGACGCCGACGGCGACGCCGCCGTCCAGTTCGACTCGCTGCACTGTGCTTTCCACCACACCTCCACTTCACCTCCTCGCGCCCGCGCTGTCGACTTGGCCACCCGAACGAGTCCGATATGTGATGATTCGCGGCTAGGGTGGAGAACTTCACATGATCGATGCACTGTGGTAATGCATAGGCAGGACGCGTGTTTCCACACCAACGCCGCTGAGGTGCATGCGCCACGACGACCGCCACAGCGGTTCGCGTGAGTTCCCAACAGCAGATAGGTGGGTCATGGTCCATTCGACCGAGTGCTCGCCGGAGCGGCGCAACCCGCTGCTGAACCGGCGTTCCCAGACCGACGTCCAACTGGTGGCCGTGCCGCGGCTGGAGTGGTCACTGGCCACCGAAGCGCACCCGACCGTCGCCGAAGCCGCCGCGCCCGCCTCGATGCGCCGCAGCTGGATCCACACCGCTCCCGAGCAGAAGGTGCTCGAGCTCTACCGGAAGTTGCACGGACCCGCGAGCAGGCTGCCCGCGCCGTGGTGGCTGCGCGCGCTGGACCGCGGCGAGCTCGCCTCCCGCGACGAGGGCTTCGCCCTCGAAGACGACGTGCACCGGCTGCTGGCCGGTCGCGGCGGCTGGTTCTTCGTGCCCTGGGCGGGCGTCGGCGAGACCGGGTACTGGGAGTACGGGCCCTCCGAACGCGGAACCCGGCACGCCCCCACCACGGTAGCGCTCACCGACCGGCACCCTGGCTGGATCCAGGTGGTCGCGGCCTACACCGACGGGCCGTCGCAGCCGTTGCCGCTGAGCGGTCCGGACGGCTTGCTCGCCGCGTTGCCGGTCGTCGAATCCTGGTAGCCGCGCCGCCGGACGGGTTTGCGATACTGGTCCCCTGTGAGCACTTCTGACCAGCAGGTCCAGCATCGCCGCTCGATCGTGAGCTACGTCCAGCGCGGCGCTCGGATGACCGTCGGACAGCAGCGGGCGTGGGATCGGCACTGGTCCGCGATGGGCGACTCCGTCGACGCGCTGCCCCCGGGGCGGCTGGACACGGACGCCTGGTTCGGCCGGACCGCGCCCGTCGTCCTGGAGATCGGCCCCGGCATGGGCGAGACGACGGCGCAACTGGCCGCCGCCGCACCCGAGGTCGACCACTTGGCCGTCGAGGTCTACAAGCCGGGCCTGGCGCAGCTGCTGCTGCGCGCCGAACACCTGGAGCTGGCGAACCTGCGGCTGCTGCGCGGTGACGCGGTGGTGCTGCTGCGGGAGCACTTCGAGCCGGGCTCGCTGTCGGGCGTGCGGATCTTCTTCCCGGACCCGTGGCCGAAGAAGCGCCACCACAAGCGGCGGCTGGTGCAGGCGGAGACGGTGGAGCTGATCGCGTCCCGGCTCGCGCCGGGCGGGTTCGTGCACCTGGCCACCGACTGGGAGAGCTACGCCGAGCAGATGCTCGAGGTGTGCTCGGGCGTGCCGGAGCTGCGCAACCGGTACGCCGACGAGCCGGGCGGCTGGGCTCCCCGGCCGGAGTGGCGGCCCGTCACGAAGTTCGAGAACCGCGCCCACGACGAAGGCCGGGTCATCCACGACCTGATCTTCGAGCGGGTGTGAACCTCCCCGCGGTGCTCAGGCGGCGACCGGCAGGTCCAGGACGCCTTCGCTGAGCCGGACGGCGCGTCCCGCCCGGGGGCCGCGCGCGGTGCGGGGACGCTGCGCTCGGACGGTGGACCAGGTCGGGCGCTGCGCCTGGACGGTGAGCGACGGCTCCGCCATCGCCAGCACCACCGCGATCCCCGCGGCGCGGGCGGTGTCGACGAGTTCGCCGACGGTGGACTCGGTGAGGGCCGGGTCGTCCGCGAAGATCACTTTCGGGCGGTGCGCCATGGCGCGGGCGACGGTCAGCCGCTGCACCTGAGCGGTGGAGAGCTGTCCCGGGAAGCGCTCCCGCATCCCGTCGAGGCCGAAGTCCCGCAGCACGCTCAGCGCGAGCGCCATCGCCGCGGCGCGGTCGGTGCCCGCCAGCATCTGCGGCAGCGCGCAGTTCTCCTGGGCGTTGAGCTCGGGGACGAGCATCCCGTCGCCGAACACGAACCCGAAGTCGCGCCGCCGCACCTCGCTCAGCTCGTGGTCGGTGAGCCGGTCCAGGCGCACCCCGTCGAGCAGCACCGCCCCCTCGTCGGGGCGGCGCAGGCCGGCGAGCGCCTGCAGCAGCGCCGTCCGGGCCTGCGGGGACGGGCCGTCGAGCGCGGCGACCGCGCCGGGCTCGACGGTGAAGTCCACTCCGAACAGCTGCGGCAGCGCGGTCAGGTTCCGCGCCTCCAGCAGTGGTGCCGTCGATGCAGTGGGCACTGTCCGCTCCTCTCACCTGCCGGTTCGCACCGGATCGCCTTGGGGTGTGCAGAAACCTTCTCGCGAGCGAGCGGTCCGGTGCGTCGGGCGGAGGGACATCCCTCGTCGACCGATCGGCCAAGCCTTTCGAGCCGTTCGGCCAAGCCGTTCGGCGGTCGCCGGGCATTAGGGTCGCGGCGTGAGCTCCAGCCCGACGCCCCCCTCGTTGGCGCAGCGACTCAGTCGTCTCGTGCGGGCGCGATGGGTCCTCGCCACGCTGATGACGCTGCTCTGCTGCGTGGACATCGCGTTCGCCGTGCAGCGCGGCGGCCCCGAACTGATCGCCCTACCGGGAGCGGCGCTGCTCGCGTTGTTGGCGGTGCGGGGCCGTTCGCATCCCGCGTTGTGCGGGCTGGCGGCGGCGGCGGTGCTGGTGCTGTCTTCGGGGCTGTTCCGCGTGGTGGATCCATTGGGGCACGGCCCGATCCTTCCCACCGAGAACGCGGCGGCCGTGCTGCTGGTGCTGTTCGCGCACCGGAGGCTGCCGCCGTTGAAGGCACTGCCGATCACCGGTGCGCTGGCGCTGGCCGCTTTGGTGTCGCTGGTCGTGCGCTCCTCGATACCGGACACCCGGACCCTCGCGTTCGGAATGTTGCAGCTGTTGCTGGCCATGGGCACCGGGACTTACCTGCGCGGTTGGCAGCCGACGGTCGTGCGGGCCCCGCTGCTGGAGCTGTTCAGCAGGCAATGGCCGATGATCGCGGGGCTGACGGTGCTGGTGTTCCTGGAAGGCAACGCCTACCTGGAGGACCGTCCCTACGCGATAGCCATGCTGCTGGGGGCGGTCGTGCTGGCGGTACTGGCGGTGCTCGCGCCGCTGCGTCCGCTGGAGACCGCGCTGCTGGGCGCCAGTGCGCTGGCCTGCATGGGCGTCGTGAACGTGCTGCTCGGCGCGCGCGAGATGTCCTCGGCGATCCTGCCGCCGCTGCCGATCACGGCCACGGCGGCCGGGATGCTGCTGATGGCGTACCTGGTTCGGCACGCCGCATACCGGAAGGCGTGGATCGGCGGGTCCGCACTGGTCGGTGCCGCGCTGATCGCCGTGGTCCTGGACGGGGCGGCCGAGAGCCCGCTGGAGTTCAGCACCACGTTCCGAACCCTCGCGCTCGGCGGGTTGCTGCTGGCGTTGTCGGTCGGGTCGGGGGTGTACTTCCGCACCCGCGACGGCGAGCGGACCCGGACGGTGGAGACGGCGGTGGAGCAGGCCCAGCAGGCGGAGCGGCTGGCGTTGGCGCGGGAGCTGCACGACGTCGTCGCCCACCACGTCACCGGGATCGTGGTGCAGGCGCAGGCCGCGCAGATGGTCGCCGCGCAGAAACCGGAGGCCGCCGCCGAAGCCATGGAGCGCATCGCCAACAGCGGCACGGAGGCGCTGGTCGCGATGCGCAGGCTCGTGGCGAGCATGCGCGGCGCGGAACCCGCCGGAACCAGCGGCGCCACCGAGCAGGCCACCACCGACCTGGCCGCCGACCTCACGTCCTTGGCGGAAGGCGCGGGGCCGAAGGTGCGGCTGCTGCTCGACATCGGCCGCGAGGTGCCCCAGGAGGTGGCGCGCTCCGCGCTGCGGCTCGTGCAGGAGTCGCTGACGAACGCGGGCAAGCACGCCCCGGACGCCACCGAGATCCTCGTGTCGGTGCGGTCCCCGCAGGAACACCTGCACGTCCGCATCACCGACAACGGTTCCGGCAGGCGCACCGCACCGGTCGGCGGCTCCGGAGGATACGGTCTCGTCGGCATGCGCGAGCGCATCGAGTTGCTCGGCGGCCGGTTCAGCGCGGGCCCCGGCGAGGGCACCGGCTGGCGGGTCGAAGCGTGGCTGCCGCTGGCCGAACGCGCGGCCGGGTGAGTGCGCGCGTGGGGCACGACGAGGAGGATGTACCGATGATCCGGGTGCTGATCGCGGACGATCAGGAGATGGTGCGGGCCGGTTTCCGGATGATCCTGGACTCGCAGGACTCCATCGAAGTCGTCGCCGACGTCGCGAACGGGCTGGACGCGGTGAGCCGCGCCAAGGAGCTGCGCCCCGACGTGTGCCTGATGGACATCCGGATGCCCGGCCTGGACGGCTTGGAGGCGACCAAGCAGCTCGCGGGCCCGGACGTCGCCGACCCGATCAAGGTCGTCGTGGTGACCACCTTCGACCTCGACGACTACGTGGCGTCGGCGCTGGCGAACGGCGCCAGCGGATTCCTGCTCAAGGACGCCGGTCCGGCGCTGCTGATCGAGGCGATCCACGCCGCGTCGCGCGGGGACGCCCTGGTGTCGCCGCAGATCACGGTGCGGCTGCTGAAGCACTTCGCGAAGCCGCCGGAACGGCCGCGCCGCACCGTGGAACCGCTGCGGGACGCGCTCACCGAGCGGGAGCTCGACGTGGTCCGGGCGACGGCGCGCGGGCTCACCAACGTCGAGATCGGCGCGGAGCTGTTCATGTCGTTGTCCACGGTGAAGACCCACTTGGCCGCGGCCCAGACGAAGATCGGCGCCCGCAACCGCGTCGAAACGGCGTCCTGGGCATGGCGAAGCGGCCTCATGGAGGAGTGAACTGCTTGTCTCCGCTCTTGGCCTGCGTAGGGGACGGGTGGCGGAACCTCAGTCGTCTTCTCGCTGCGGGATCTTTTTCCCTAGTGGCTCCGCCACGAGGGAAAAAGCTGTCCTCGCGAGAAGACGACTGAGAACCCGCGGCGGTGCCGGTTGCGTGCGTGGTCACTGCTCAGCGGCTTCGCCGCTGACAGGACGATGGTCGGTGGTGGCGGTCGGTTGGCGCTGCAAGATCAGGGGCGAGGCGTGGGCCTGTGCGCGGTTCCGGGGGTGTGGAGGGCTGCGGCAGAATGCGTTCATGTCGACCGCTCTGCGCCTGCACGCCCCCATCGCCGTTCCCTGCGACGCCACCGGGTCGGTGATCCGCGACGCCGTGGTGGACGTGGACGAGCAGGGGCGGGTGAGCTACTGCGGGCCCCGCGAGGGCGCGCCGCCGCGCGCGCAGGAGACCGAGGTCCGCGACTGCGGCGGCATCCTGCTGCCCGGCCTGATCAACGCGCACGCCCACAGCCCGATGACGCTGCTGCGCGGCATGGGCGGTGACCTGCCGCTGCTGCGCTGGCTGCGCGAAGTGATCTGGCCCGCGGAGGCGCGGCTGCGGCCCGGCGACATCCGCGCGGGCATGGAGCTCGGCGCCGTGGAGATGCTGCGCGCCGGGGTCACCACGAGCGCCGAGATGTACTTCTCCGGCGAGTCGGTGGTCGAGGCGGTGCTGGCCGTCGGCTCCCGAGTGGTGCTGGCCCCGGCCGTGATCTCCACTCCGGACCTGGAGGGCATGGGTTCGTGGCAGGGCATGGTCGACGACATCAGCAAGTGGATCGACGCCGACGGCACCCGCTTCGGCCCGGCGGAACGCGTGGAACTGGGCTACGGCGCGCATTCCGCGTACACGCTGCCGCCGGAGGCGCTGCGGTTCATCGGTGAGTCCGCGCAGCGGCGCGGCGCGCTGGTGCAGGTGCACGTGGCCGAGGCCGCCGACGAGGACCGGGAGCAGCGGGAGAAGTTCGGTTCGGTCCCGGCGCTGCTCGACGAGGTGGGGATGCTGGACGGCCGGGTGCTCGCCGCGCACTGCGTGCACCTGTCTGACGCCGACATCGCGCTGTTCGCCCGCAAGGGCACCGGAATCGCGCACTGCCCCGGTTCCAACGCGAAGCTCGCCTCCGGCACCGCGCGGCTCGTCGACATGCTCGCCGCGGGCATCCCCGTCGGCCTGGGCACCGACGGGCCGTCCAGCAACGACGACCTGGACCTGTGGGAAGAGGTGCAGCTTGCGGGCATGCTCGCCCGTCTGTCCACGGGGGACGCGACGGCGCTGAGCGCGCGCAGTGCGCTGCTCGCGGCGACCCGCGGCGGGGCCGCGGCGCTGGGCCGCGACGACATCGGCGCGCTGGAACCGGGCCGGTGGGCCGACATCGTGCACCTGGACGTGGACAACCCGGCGTTCGCGACGGGCCTCGACACCCCCGACGAGCAGCTGCTGTCGAACCTGGTGTGGGCGGCGGGTTCGCGCAGCGTGCGCGACGTGTGGGTGGCGGGCACCGAGGTGCTGCACGACCGCGAACCGACCCGGGTGGACCGCCGCGCCGTCCAGGCCGCGGCCCGCACGGCGTCCCAGCACATCCGCGGCTGATCGCGGCACCGGCGAGGATCGAGGGCGCATGACCAGGCACATCGGCATCCTGCTGTTCCCCGGGGTCGAGGAGCTCGACGCGATCGGCCCGTGGGAGGTGCTGTCCTTCTGGACCCGCGGCTTCCCCGACGACGGCTACGCGGTCTCGACGGTGTCCCGCGACGGCGGGCCGGTCGAGTGCGCCAAGGGCCTCACCGTCTCCGCCGGGCACTCCTTCGCCGACGCCCCCGAGTTCGAGGTGCTGCTGCACCCCGGCGGCCAGGGCACCCGGCCGATGCTCACCGACGAGCGCCACCTCGCCTGGGTGCGCGAGCAGCGCGCGGCGGTGCCGCTGATGACCAGCGTGTGCACCGGATCGCTGGTGTACGCCGCCGCCGGCCTGCTCGACGGGCGGCCCGCCACCACGCACTGGCGTTCGCTGGAACTGCTCGCCGAATTGGACCCGACCGTCGAGGTGCGCGGCGAGGACCGCTTCGTCGACGACGGCGACGTGATCACCTCGGCCGGCGTCTCGGCGGGAATCGACATGGCGCTGCACCTCGTCGCCCGGTTCGCGGGAACGTCCCGGGCGCGGGAGGTCCGGCGCGGCATCGAGTACGACCCGCAGCCCCCGATCTGACCGATCCTCAGCCCTGCGGCGGGATGTTGTTGTTGAGCCGGAAGCGGTTGTGCGGGTCGTACCGCGCCTTCGCGCGCCCGAGGCGCTCCAGGTTGTCGCCGTAGGCCGACGCCCGAGCGCCGGGGTCGAGCACCGCCTCACCGCTGAAGTTCAGGTACGTCCCGGCCGCTCCGGGCATCGACTCGGCCTCCGCCAACACGTCCCGCACCCAGCGCACGGCGCGCGCGGTGTCGTCGGCGTCGGTCCAGTTGGCGTCGACGCTGAGCAGGTAGTCCGCGTTCCGGTCGCCGAACGCGGTGTCCGCGGCGGGAACCCGTCCGGCGGCGCCGCCGAGCAGCGGGACGTGCAGCATCGTCACCGGGTGCGGCCGTTCCCGGCCGCGTCGCACCAGCAGGTCGAGCACGGCGTCGTCGAGTTCGCGGAAGTACAGCGACTTCCAGTAGCTGAGCAGCCCGCCTTTCGGGAAGAACGGGTCGAAGGCCTGCTGCACCGCGGTGTAGGGAGCGGGCCCGCTGAGGTCCGCGAGCGGAGTGCCGAACCGGCGCATCGGTTCGAGCGCGGTCATCCCGTCCTCGACGTGCCCGGCGTGCACGGCACCGATGATGAGCACGTCCTGGTCGTGCAGTTCGGCGGGCAGTGCGGGGGACGCCGGCAGCGTCCAGAGCACGGCGCGGGTGGTGATCTCGTCGGGCAGCCCGCTCGCCCAATCCCGCCAGGCGCGCAGCACTTGCCCGGCGTCGGCCGCCGGGTATATCGCGGTGCCGTTGGCCACGGTCGGCCCCAACGGGTGCGCGTCGAACTCGAATGCGGTGACGACGCCGAAGTTCCCGCCCGCGCCGCGCAACGCCCACAGCAGCTCCGGGTCCTCCGGCCCGGCCCGGCGCACTTTCCCGTCGGCGGTGACGACCTCAGCGGACCGGAGGTTGTCGCAGGCCAGCCCGTGCGCGCGGTGCAGCCAGCCGATGCCGCCGCCTAGGGTGAGGCCGCCGACTCCGGTGCTGGACACGATCCCGCCGGGCACCGCCAACCCGAACAGCTGCGTCTCGCGGTCCACGTCGCCCCAGGTGGCGCCGCCTTGCACGCGCGCGACCCGGCGTTGCGGGTCCACGTCGACGCCGCGCATGGCGGACAGGTCGATCAGCAGCGCGCCGTCGTGGATGCTGTGCCCGGCGACGCTGTGCCCGCCGCCGCGCACGGCGATCAGCAGGTCGTGGTCCCGGGCGAGCCGCACGGCGTCGACGACGTCGGCGGTGCCGGAACACCGGGCGATGAGCGCGGGCCGCCGGTGGAACATCCCGTTCTGCACGACGCAGGCCTGCTCGTACAGGTCGTCGCCGGGGCCGATGAGCGGTCCCCGGAATCCGGCGCGGAGTGCGTCGAGCTCGCCGTCTTCGAGGCTCGTCTCTCCGCTGGTGAGGGTGCGCAGCAGCACCGGCATCGCACCCACCTCCTCATCGCAGTGCCCGGCAGGGTGCAGGCAGCGCACACCCGCGTCCGCGCCCGGCACAGTGCCGCCGGTCCGTTGACGCCGCGTTCGCCGAGTGCTAGTCGGCGGGAGGACCTTGTGCCCTGGGGGCGCACGACTCCGCGGCGCACCGTTGCCTTGACGGATCAGGGCGAGTTCGGGGAGTCGTCATGGCGTGGTCGACGGAGGAATCCAGCGCGGTCCACGAATCGCTGGGTCGGATGGGGCGTTCCTGGGGCTGGTTGCTGGCGTTCGGCGTGCTGTCGGTGATCGCGGGCATCGCGGTGCTGACCTGGCCGGGCGCGACGATCCTGGTGATCGCCGTGCTGCTGGGCGTGCAGCTGCTCGTGGGCGGGGTGTTCTGGTTCGGCAGCGCGCTCGCGTCCGAGGAGAAGGGCACGGCGGTGCAGATCATGCTGGCGGTGCTGGGAATCCTCGCCGGCGTGGTCGTGCTGCGGTACCCGGTGCAGTCGGCCGTGGCTTTCCCGCTGGTGCTGGGGTTGTTCTGGACGGTGAACGGGGTGCTGGAGACCTTCCACGCGGTGACCAGGACGCACGTGACCTCGCGGGGGTGGGCGATGGCGGCCGGGCTGCTCGGCATCGTCGCCGGCGTGGTGCTGCTGGCGTACCCGGGCTTGGGCCTGGTGACGCTGACGTACCTGCTCGGCATCTGGCTGATCGTCTACGGCGGGATCACCGCGGCCCGCGCGGTGGCGTCGCGCCCGGAACCCGCCGGGAGCGCCGTGCCGCCCCCGGCGGGCGCCGCGCACGCGTGATCCCGGCCCGATCGGGTTCGCGGCTCGCGGTGGCGCGGCGGAGCTCCCCGGCCTCGGCCGACGCCCGCGAGCCCGGACCCGATCCCTCCGCGGGCAGCGGTCGGACCGGTGATCGCGCTCGGCCGATCGGGTAGCGTGGAAAGGGAGGAACCGGTCAGGTGGGGGCGTGTTGCCAGCGGGAACAGCGGAGCAGCGCACGCGTTCGAGGCCGGACGGGCTCCTCGGGCAGCTCCTGCGGTTCGGCCTCGTGGGCGTGGTCAGCGCCACCGCGGACTACGGAAGCCTGCTGGTCATGGTCACCTTCGGGGTGTGGCAGGAACCGGCCCGCGCGCTGAGCTTCGTGCTCGGCAGCACCACCGCCTACCTGCTCAACCGCCGCTGGACCTTCGTCTCCCGCCGGGACGCGAAGGAGGCGGTCGCGGTGGCCGCCGTGTACGCCGCGACCTTCGTGCTCATCCTGACGATCTATTCGCTGGTCCGGCACTCGCTGCCGACGTCGCCGTGGCAGGTCACGATCGCCTGGGTGGTGTCGCAGGGCATCGGCACCTCGTTCAACTTCCTCACCCAGCGCCTGCTCATCTTCCGCCGCTGAGCGCTCGGCTCCGGCCCGCAACGGCCGCCGATTCGGTCATGATTGTCGAATGATCGACGCGACGCGCACCCTGGCCCTGATCGGATCGGCGGCGGGCGGAGTGGAGCACATCCGCACCGGGTTGATCGAACCGGCGATGGCTCGCGGCTGGCGGGTCGCGGTCACGCTCACCCCGACCGCCGGGGCATGGCTGGCGGCCTCGGGCGAGGTCGACCGGATCACCCAGGTCACCGGACTGCCCTGCCGGATCGAGCCGCGGATGCCCTCCGAACCGAGCCCGCACCCGCCGATCGACTGCTTCCTGGTGTGCCCGGCGACGGCCAACACCGTCAGCAAGCTGGCGCTCGGCCTGGGCGACAGCCAGGCGATGACGACCGTGGTCGAAGCGATCGGGGCGGGCACCGCACCGGTCGTCGTCTTCCCCACCGTCAACGCCGCGCACCACCGCCACCCGGCGTGGAAGTCGCACACCTCGACCTTGCAGGACGCGGGCGTGCACCTGCTCACCGGCGACGACCTGTGGCAACCGCACGAACCGCGCAGCGGCCTGGAGCAGAAGATCCCCTGGAACCTGATCCTCGCCAACCTCGACACCCACGTCCGCCCCCGCGGGTGAACGCGCGTCCCCTTGGCGCGCAACGGTTTCCACGATTCCTGGAGGGTGCCGTTCGGTGCGGCAGGCCTCAGGCCGGGCCGAGCAGGTCCCACCGGTTCCCGGCGACGTCCGAGAACACCGCGACCCGCCCGTACGGTTCCGCGCGCGGTGCGCTCGCGAACTCCACTCCCGCGGCGACCAGGCGTTCGTAGGTGGCGTCGAAGTCGTCGACCCGCAAGAAGAAGCCCACCCGGCCCGCGACCTGATCGCCGACCACGGCGTCCTGGCGCGCGCCGTCGGCCCGCGCGAGCAGGATTCCGGTTCCGCCGCCGGGCGGTCGCACCACGACCCGCCGCTTCGGCCTGCCGTCGTTCGTGCGCGACGGCGAGTCCTCGACCAGCTCGAAACCCACGGTGCGCACGAAGAACTCGATGGCGCGGTCGTAGTCGTCCACGACGATCGTGACCAGGTCTACTCGCACCTCGTGATCGTAGGGCTCCTCGCCGAACCGCGGACGCCGCAATTTCACCGTGGAACGACGAAGGCCCAGGTGGAGCGGATCAACGCTCTGACCTGGGCCTTCGTGTGTTGAGCGGATGACGGGAATCGAACCCGCGTATTCAGCTTGGGAAGCTGATGTTCTACCATTGAACTACATCCGCAGTGCCGTTTCCGGCGCCGCCAACTCTAACACGGCGGGCGACGAAGATCGCTGAGGGTGCGGCGGATACGCTGTGCGCGTGCTGCTGAGTGACCGGGACCTGCGCAAAGAGCTGGACGAGGGCCGACTCGAACTCGATCCGTTCGACGTCGCCATGATCCAGCCGTCCAGCATCGACGTGCGGCTGGACCGGTTCTTCCGGGTCTTCGACAACTCGAAGTACACCCACATCGATCCTTCGCAGCAGCAGGACGAACTCACCTCGCCGGTCGAGGTGACCGGTGACGATCCGTTCGTGCTGCACCCGGGCGAATTCGTCCTCGGGTCGACCTACGAGTCGGTGCGGTTGCCGGACGATCTGGCCGGGCGGCTGGAGGGCAAGTCCTCGCTGGGGCGGCTCGGGCTGCTCACGCACTCCACCGCCGGGTTCATCGATCCCGGCTTCTTCGGGCACATCACGCTCGAACTGTCCAATGTGGCCAATCTGCCGATCACGCTGTGGCCGGGGATGAAGATCGGGCAGCTCTGCCTGTTCCGGTTGTCGAGCCCCGCCGAGCACCCGTACGGCACGACGCACGCGGGTTCCCGGTACCAGGGCCAGCGCGGGCCGACGCCGTCGCGCGCCCACCTCAACTTCCAGCGCGTCGAGACCCGACGCGACTGATCTCGGCGGGCTCTCATTTCGGCAACGCCCGCGCGAGGGCGTTCGGGGTGGTCGGCCCGCTCGTCCGGTCGGATCGATCGGGTCGGCCGTTCGCGCATGCCCGTCCGGTGCAGGAGCCGCTGCGCCGTTCGGCTGAAGATCCCTCGCCCGATCGGTCTCAGGTCTGAATATCGGCGCTGGTGAGCCCGTTGGGTGCACACGTTGCGCACGCACCTAATTACCACGTGAACGATTCAGTCGCCACGGTGAGCATGCTCACCCTGAATCGTGGAAGAAAAGTGGTGGTTCAGACCCTAAAGTCCCCAGAGCCCGGCGCTCTCCCCAGGTGTGCAAGGTGGCTCACCGGCGAGCGGGCACAGGAGAACTCGATGTCGACTACGCAGTCGCGCGCCGACGGTGCCACGACCGGGCACTTGGGGCACGTTGTGATGATCGCGAGCGCGGCGGCGCTCGGCGGCTTCCTCTTCGGCTACGACACGTCCGTGATCAACGGCGGTGTCGATGCCATTCAGGCCCACTTCAACGTCGGGTCGGCCCTGACCGGGCTCGTCGTCTCGTCGGCCCTGCTGGGGTCCGCGGTCGGCGCGGCCATCGCCGGTGGGCTGGCCGACCGGATCGGCCGGATCAAGGTCATGCAGATCGCGGCGGTGCTGTTCGTCATCAGCGCCATCGCCTCCGCCGTCCCGTTCGCGATCTGGGACCTGGCGATCTGGCGGATCGTCGGTGGCATCGCCATCGGCATCGCCTCGGTGATCGCCCCCGCCTACATCGCCGAGGTCGCGCCCGCGGCCTATCGAGGCAGGCTGACTTCGCTGCAGCAGCTCGCGATCGTGCTGGGCATCGCGTTGTCCCAGCTGGTCAACTACGGCCTGGCCGCCGCCGCGGGCGGTAGCGCCTCGAACCTGCTCGGGCCGCTGCAGGCCTGGCAGTGGATGCTCGGCGTGGCCGCGGTGCCCGCCGTGGTCTACCTGGTCGTGTCGTCGCTGATCCCGGAGTCCCCGCGCTACCTCGTGGCCGCCGGCCAGGTCGACAAGGCCCGCTCGGTGCTCGCGAAGATCGAGGCCGGCGACCCCGACTCGAAGATCGACGAGATCCGCGCGGCGCTCGGCGAGCGCAAGCCGAAGCTCTCCGACCTGCGGGGCAAGTTCGGCGTGCTGCCGATCGTGTGGGTCGGCATGGCGATCGCCGCGCTGCAGCAGTTCGTCGGCATCAACGTGATCTTCTACTACTCGTCGTCGCTGTGGCAGTCCGTCGGCATCCAGGAGAGCGACTCCCTGCTGCTGAGCCTGTTCACCTCGATCGTGAACATCGTCGGTACGTTCATCGCGATCGCGCTGGTCGACAAGATCGGCCGCAAGCCGCTGCTGGTCATCGGTTCCATCGGCATGGCGGTGTCGCTCGCGGTCACCGGCTGGGCGTTCAGCTTCGCGCAGGTCGTCGGTGAGGACGCGGTGCTGCCCCCGGGCTGGGGCGTCGTCGCGCTGATCTCCGCGAGCGCGTTCGTGCTGTTCTTCGCCTCGTCCTGGGGCGTGGTGATGTGGGTGCTGCTCGGCGAGATGTTCCCGCCGCGCATCCGCGCCGCCGCGCTGGCCGTGGGCACCATGACGAACTGGGTGGCGAACTGGCTGGTCACGGTGAGCTTCCCGAGCATGCGGGACTGGAACCTGCCCGCGACGTACTTCATGTACGCGCTGTTCGCGGTGATCTCGCTGGTGTTCGTGCTGCGCTACCTCAAGGAGACCAACGGTCGTTCCCTGGAGGAAATGGGCAGCTGACCGCTCCTCCCCTCGAAGGCGC
Source organism: Saccharopolyspora gloriosae (assembly GCF_014203325.1). Lineage (NCBI taxonomy): Bacteria > Bacillati > Actinomycetota > Actinomycetes > Pseudonocardiales > Pseudonocardiaceae > Saccharopolyspora > Saccharopolyspora gloriosae. The sequence continues at coordinate 6,625,970 of NZ_JACHIV010000001.1, forward strand.
CCCGGGCTGTTCGCCCGGGGCGCCTTCGCACGTCCGCACCCGCCCGTCCGCGTAGTGTGTACCGTACAAAGTACGTAACTGGGTGCGGGAGAGGTGCGCGGTGGAGTCGTTCCGGATCGAGGTCCCCCAGCAGCAGTTGGACGACCTGGCGCAACGGCTGGCGCGCACGCGCTGGCCGGACGAGGTCGCGGACAGCGGCTGGGAGCACGGACCGCCCGTCGAGTACCTGCACGGCCTGGTCGAGCACTGGCGGCACCGCTACGACTGGCGGGAGCAGGAGGCGCGGCTCAACGAGCATCCGCAGTTCACCAGCGAGATCGACGGCCAGCGGGTGCACCTCCTGCACGTCCGCTCGCCCGAACCGGACGCGCTGCCGCTGCTGCTCACGCACGGCTGGCCGAGTTCGATCGCCGAATACCTCGACGTGATCGGCCCGCTGACCGACCCGCGTGGGCACGGAGCCGCAGGCGCTCAGGCGTTCCACCTGGTCATCCCGTCGCCGCCGGGCTACGGATTCTCCGGCCCCACGGCGGAATCCGGCTGGGGCTCCGAGCGGATCGCGCGCGCGTGGATCGAGCTGATGAGCCGCCTCGGCTACGAGCGCTACGGCGTGCAGGGCGGCGACTGGGGCACCTGGATCTCCCGCGAAGTCGCGCTCCGCGCCCCGGAACGAGTCGTGGGCGTGCACACCAACGGGCTGATCACGTTCCCCACCGGCGCTCCCGGCGAAATGGAGGAGCTCACGGAGGTGGACCACGCGCGGATGGCGTCGTGGGAGCGCTACATGAACGAGCTCTACGGCTACAAGCTCATCCAGTCCACCAAGCCGCGGTCGCTGGCGTTCGCGCTGGCGGACTCCCCGGTCGGGCAGCTGGCGTGGATCGTCGGTGCGCTGCGGGAGTGGACGGACTGCGTCGAGTCGCCGGACGAGGCGCTCGGCGTCGACCGGATCCTGACCACGGTGATGCTGTACTGGCTGACCGGCACGGCGCACTCCTCGGCGCGGTCCTTCGTGGAGACTCCCGACACCGCCGAGCACGCCGAAGCCGAAGGTGCGCTGGCCGGGCTGGAAATCGGCCGGGTCCCGCACGGCGTCGCGGTGTTCCCGAAGGACGTGCTCGCCCCCGTGCGCCCGTTCGCGGAACGCCTCAACAACATCGTCCGCTGGACCGAGCACGACCGCGGCGGCACCTTCCCCGCCGCCGAAGTCCCGGACCTGTTCACGGCCGACGTCCGCGAGTTCTTCGCCTCCCTGCCCCGCTGACCGCACGGGGTTCCGGTTTTCGAGTGAACGGCCCGTTCGTCCAACGTGATTGGGCGAACGGTCCGTTCACCCGAACCGCTCTCCACGGTCCGCCGCCGCAACGGTGCCGGTCGGGTCGAGTGAACGGCCCGTTCGTCCAATGAGATTGGGCGAACGGTCCGTTCACCCGCCAACGCGGGGTGGACTCAGGGGTAGACGAGGGCGAGGTCGTAGAGGGGGCCGAAGCGCTGGGCGGCTCGGCTCGCGGAGGCGAAGGTGGCGACCTGGCTCCTGCCGCTGGCTCGCCAGTAGACGACCGCGTGGCCCTCCGGCAGTTCCATGCCCCAGAGGCGGATCTGCTCGGGGTCGGGCTCGTCGGTGTCGGGGTCGATTTCGGCCAGGCCGAACAACTTCGCGCGTTCCATGCTGGTGTTCCTCCCGATCTGCGGACAGCTCGAAGTTCACTGTCCACACGGGACTCACGTGGCTCCGCTGCGCAGGTGGGGATCACCGGAATCGGGATTCCCGCTACCGGATTCCCGCTGCGATCATGGTGGCGGCATCGAAGCCAGTCCGGGAGGTCCGGTGGCCCGCACCAGTCCCACGTTCCGCAGGCGCCGGCTCGCGCGCACCATCAAGCGGCTGCGCGAACAGGCCGGGATGACCCAGGACCGGGCCGCGAGCGAGCTGGACATGTCGAAGAGCGCGTTGAGCCGCAAGGAAACCGGCGAAACCGCGGCCACCGTGCACGAGGTCCGCTCGATGATGGACCTCTACGACAGCTACGACCCCGACGTCCTCGACCTCGCCCGCGCAGCAAAGCAGAGAGGCTGGTGGCGGGCGTACGGAGTGGAGGATCGTGGCTATGTCGACTTGGAGACCGAAGCCTCCTGGGTCCGCGAACTCTCCCTGATGTACATCCCGGGCCTGCTCCAAACCGAGGACTACATGCGAGCGATCTTCGCGGCCGACCGGCTACGTCGGTCTCAGCGCGAGCTCGATGACCAGGTAGTGGTCCGGTCGATTCGGCAGCAGCAGCTCTTCGACTCTGAGCAGCCGCTCCGGTTGACCGCCGTAGTTGATGAGGTGGCACTCCGCAGACCCATGGTCGAGCCGAATGTGATGCGCTCACAGCTGACGCACGTGCTTGAGGTGATCAGCTTGGACACGATCGATCTTCGCGTGCTCGCTGCCTCTGCCGGACCGCACATCGGGCTCGACGGTGCGTTCACGTTGTTGGAATTCCCTGACCCGGCCGACGACGAGATGCTGTACATCGCCCATCCTGCGGGCTCGATTCACGTTGAGAAGAACAGTGAAGTGCGCCGAGCCAGGCTGGTGTTCGAGCAGCTGAGAGCCGACGCGTTGACAGCTGGCGCCACGGTCGAGTTGATTGGACGGATTGCCCGTGAGCTGTGATTGCTGAACCTGAGCGAGGAGCAATGTACTCGGTTGATCTATCGGCCGTGACCTGGAAGAAGGCTAGCCGTAGTGGCGGCGGGAACAACGGCAATTGCATCGAGGTAGCCTGCGGCCTGGCAACTTGGCGAAAGAGCAGCCGCAGCGGCGGCGGGTCTGGAAACAACTGCGTCGAAGTCGCGTTCGCCGGGCCTGCGGTTGCGGTGCGGGACTCGAAGGAACCGGACGGCCCCGCGCTCGCCTTCACCCCCGGAACGTGGCGCGCGTTCCTCCAGCGCTTACCGCGCTGACCTCACGGCATCACTCCTCCAGCAGTTCGGCGGGGTCGAAGGAGATCGGGAACGGGATCTCGGTTTCGAACCGCGCCCCGGCCGACGCTTCGACGTGGACCTCGTACCCCGTGTCCTTCAGGCGAAGCAGCGAGACCTGGGCATGCGGTTGCGCGTAGGAGATTTCGGCGCGCATGAAGAACTCGACGCCCGCTTCCGCGCAGCGCGCGGGCTTGTCGATCCGGTCGGCCCGGCGGGTCGAGGGCGGTCCGCACTCGCCGGCCAACAGCACCTGATGCGCGGGAATCCAGACTTGATCTCCCGCCGGTTCGCGGAGCACCGCGAAGTCCGGCTGCATCCAGCTGTCGGGTGCGAGCCGGATGTTCAGCGTGGTGTAAGCGCCTCCGCCTCGGTCACGAGCAGGTGGGCGCAGACGTGCGACGATCGTGCAGGCCGGGTGGGAGTTCGCGGCGCCCAAGTGCGGACTCACGAGCAGCTTGCCGTTCAGGCACTCGTACTTGACCGGCGGCATCCCGTGGATCGGCAGGTACCGGTCGGCGAGCTCCGGGGTCCACACGCCGTACAGGTCGATCAGCGGGTCGAATTCCGCCCGTTCACGAGGCAGCGCGGCATCCGTGGTCATCGTTCCTTTGCTTCCGGAGCGGGTCATGCCTCCACGCTGCCGACCCGGGCACCTCGTTCGCAAGTGTTTTCGAATCAAGCACCCGAACGCGTGGTCTGTGCTGGTTACGGCTCGTGCTCGGCGCCGCAGAAGTGACCCCGTTCTCGCGATTTGGGCCACCGGGTCGGGTGGCAGTGGCCGCTGGAGCGCGCTGAGTCGACCTTCACCCCGTAGGACTGATCCCGGCGATCGACACAGCGCGACGCCGAACCGACTGGACGACGGAGAGGTACTCATGCAGCTCTCGAAGTTCGCGAAGACCGCAGCCACCGCCGGGATCATGCTCGGCCTGAGCGCCCTCGCCGCCCCCGCGGCGCTCGCCGACGGGTACGTCACGAACAACCAGGACGGCACCAACGTCGGCGTGCACCAGAGCGGCGTCAACGGCAACGGTGTGGGCAACGGCAACAGCAAGGCCGGTCACCACAAGGGCATGCCGGTGAGCGACTTCGTCGCCGGGAAGATCGCCGGCTGACCCAGGTCACCGCGCGGGACCGACCGCCGAGCCCCGCCACCTCACCGGGGCTCGGTGGTTGAACAAGAAGAAGGGGCAGGCCCATCGCGGGCCTGCCCCTTCTTCGCGTTCTGGCGAGCTTGTTGCGATTATTTCGATTGTTGCGGATACTTCGAATGTCCGACCAGGTCGTCGTCCAGGAGGAAATCGACATGGCTCCGCTCGCGCTAGACCCGATCCAGCCCGACGGCGCCGACGCGGCGGCCGCGGACGAAGCGCTGCAACGGATCAAGGGCTACCTCGGTAGACATCGCGACCAGCGTCGAATCCCGCTCGTCGTGGACGACGACGGTGGCGAGGCGCTGATCGTGCCCCGCGGCGCGGTCGAGCTCCTCGCTCGCGTGCTGGCCCACATGGCCGCCGGGACCGGCGTCTCCGTCGTGCCTTCCCACGCCGAGCTCACGACGCAGCAGGCGGCGGACATGCTCAACGTCTCGCGTCCCTTCCTCGTCGGACTGCTGGAGGCGGGGGAGATCGAACACCGGAAGGTCGGGACGCATCGCCGGGTCCGCGCCGAATCGGTGTTGGCCTACTTGCGCCGGGATGATCAGAACCGGCGTTCGGCCGCCGACGAGCTGACCGAGCTCACCCAGGAGATGGGACTCGACTGACAGTGGCGTTCATCGTCGTCTACGACGCCAACGTGCTGTACCCGAGCGCACTGCGCGACCTGCTGATCAGGCTGGCTCAGGCAGGATTGGTGCAGGCCAAGTGGACCGATCAGATCTTGGACGAGACGTTCCGCAACCTGCGGCGCAATCGTCCGGAACTCGATTCGCGCAAGCTCGAGCGCACGCGCGAGCTGATGCTCCGAGCCGTCCGGGACTGCCTGGTCACAGGTCACGAGCCGTTGATCGAAGCGGTTTCCCTGCCCGACCCCGACGACCGGCACGTACTGGCCGCGGCGATCAAAGCGCGCGCAGGTGATCGTGACCCGGAACTTGAAGGACTTCCCCCGCAGCGCACTGGCGAACTGGAACATCGAGGCGAAGCACCCCGACGCGTTCGTGCTCGACCAGGTGCACCTCGACCACGCTGCGGTCTACGCGGCGCTCCAACGGATGGCCGACTCGTGCACCAATCCACCTCGGACCGTGGGCGATGTGCTCGGGAGGTTGGGCGGCGACGGACTGGTCGAGTCCGTGGCCGCGTTGCAGGCGATGTGAAGTCGATCGGTGGTTGAACAAGAAGAAGGGGCAGGCCCGTCGCGGGCCTGCCCCTTCTTCGCGTGAGTGCGTCAGCTCTCGGGCTTGTCCTGGTCCGGGAGCGGGGTGCCGGTCGGTTCGGCGTCGGTGCCGACGTCGGCCTTGCCGTTCGCCTCGGCCTCGCCGCCGGTCTCGGGCTTGCCGTCGGTCGCGGCTTCGCCGTCGGTGGCGGGTTCGGCGACCGGGGCGGATGCGCCGTCGCCGCCGCGCTTCACCGACGACAGCAGCAGCTGCGCCACGTCGAGGACCTCGACGTCCTCCGACGCCGCGCCTTCGTTCTGGCGGGCGGTGAGGCCGTCGTTGAGCATCACGCGGCAGAACGGGCAACCCGTCGCGATCTTCTGGGGCGCGGTGCCCAGCGCCTCGTCGACGCGCTCCACGTTGATGCGCTTGCCGGTCTTCTCCTCCATCCACATGCGGGCGCCGCCGGCGCCGCAGCACATGGAGCGGTCGCCGTGGCGCGGCATCTCGCGGAAGTTCGCACCGGAGGCGCCGACCAGGTCGCGCGGCGGCGTGTAGACCTTGTTGTGCCTGCCCAGGAAGCAGGGGTCGTGGTAGGTCACGTCCTCGGCGACCGGGGCGACCGGGGTGAGGCGCTTCTCGCGGACCAGCTTGTTCAGCAGCTGCGTGTGGTGCACGACCTCGAAGTTCCCGCCGAGCTGCGAGTACTCGTTGGCGAGGCTGTTGAAGCAGTGCGCGCAGGTCGCGACGATCTTGCGCTTGCCGGGCTCGCGGCCCTCGAAGACCGAGTTCAGCGTCTCGACGTTCTGCTGGGCGAGCATCTGGAACAGGAACTCGTTGCCCGCGCGGCGCGCCGGGTCGCCGGTGCAGGTCTCCTCGCCGCCGAGCACCGTGTACTTCACGCCCGCCATGTGCAGCAGCTCGGACACGGCGCGAGTGGTCTTCTTCGCGCGGTCCTCGAAGGCACCGGCGCAGCCGACCCAGAACACGTACTCGGTGTCCTCGTCGAGCTCACCGTCGAAGACGGGGACCTCGAAGTCCAGCTCCTCGGTCCAGGCCAGCCGGTCCTTGGCGTTCTGGCCCCACGGGTTGCCCTTGTTCTCCAGGTTCTTGAACATCCCGCCGAGCTCGGTGGGGAAGTTCGACTCGATCAGCACCTGGTAGCGGCGCATGTCGACGATGTGGTCGACGTGCTCGATGTCCACCGGGCACTGCTCGACGCAGGCGCCGCAGTTGGTGCAGCCCCAGAGGACCTCGGGGTCGATGACGCCCATTTCCTCGGGGCCGCCGACCAGCGGGCGCTCGGCCTCGGCCAGCGCGAGGGCGTTGATGCCCGCCAGCTTCTCCTCGGCGCCGTCACCGGTGATGCCGACCTCGTCGCCGGCCATGTCCTTGCTGCCACCGGCGAGCAGGTACGGGGCCTTGGCGTAGGCGTGGTCGCGCAGCGACGTGACCAGCAGCTTCGGCGACAGCGGCTTCGCGGTGTTCCACGCGGGGCACTGGGACTGGCAGCGACCGCACTCGGTGCAGGTCGTGAAGTCCAGCCAGCCCTTCCACTTGAAGTCCTCGACCTTGCCGACGCCGAACACGTCGGTGTCGGGGTCGGCTTCTTCGAAGTCGAGCTCCTTGCCGCCGGACATCATCGGCTGCAGCGCGCCCAGCGCGCGGCCGTCGCCGACCTCGCGCTTGAAGTAGATGTTGAAGAACGCGGTGAACCGGTGCCACGCCACGCCCATCGTGATGTTCGAGGCGATGACGATGACCCAGATCATCGCGGACAGGATCTTGAACCCGGCGAACAGGGAGATCGCGGCGGTGCTCGAAGGCAGGACGCTGCCGAGCGCGTAGGTCAGCGGGGAGGACCACAGCGGCGCCTCGAACAGGTCGGACGCCTGCTTGAACGCGCGCAGGCCCATGATGCCGAAGCCTTCGAGGACCACGACGGCCTCGACGAAGTACGCCTGGCCGAAGTTGGAGCCCTGGAACCGCGAGACGCGGCCCGCGCGGCGCGGGTGGTTGAGCTGGCGCACGGCGATCAGCCAGAAGCCGCCGAGCACCGTGGTGATGCCGAGCAGTTCGACGATCAGGTTCCACGGGCCGAACCAGCTCAGGACCGGGGTTTCGAAGGTGGGGACGAAGACCTCGAAGTAGGCCTCCAGCACGCTCAGGCTCAGGCCGCCGAAGCCGACCATGACGAACCAGTGGGCCACGCCGACGTGGCCCCACTTGAGCATCTTGGTGTGGCCCAGGACCTCCTTGAGCATGTTCCCGAACCGCGCCCCGAAGGGGCCACGCCTGGTCGGGTCGGGTTGTCCGAGACGGATGGACGAGATCATCCGCCGCACGGTCTTGGTGACCATGACCACCGCGACGGCCGTGACGGCCAGGCAGATCAGGCCCAGGACCAGCTGCAGAGCACCCATGCTCGCGGCCTCCATGTTCGGGGGTTGTCCGTTTGAGGAGCGTACGCCTTATTACTAGCCGGTAACCAGCGGGGCTACGCCGTGGTGGGAACAGGGGGTGATTCTGCGCAACGGCTACCGGAAAAACTAGTTGGCCACTCGCCCCACTTTCTGTTGTACGATCGCCCAGGTTTCTGGTTCCGAGCCTGGGGGCGGGCATGTCGTCATTACTGGGGTTCTACGGGTTGTCCCTGCTGGACGCGCTCAACCCGTCCGCGTTGGCGGTCACCTTGTTCCTGCTGCTGCGGGGCGGTCCATTCCGGACTCGGGTGCTGACCTACGTCGGTGCGATTTTCACCACTTACCTCCTGCTCGGGGTGTTGATCTACTTCGGGCTGGACGGATTCCTGCGCATCGCCGACTCCGCGGTCGCCGAACGAGTCGGGTACGCGCTGGCCGCGCTCGGCGGTTCGGCGATGCTGCTCTACGCGCTGTTCCCGCCGGAATCGGCCAAGCGCGGACCGCGGCTGCCGAAGATTCCCGAGCACCTGCCGCTGGGCGTGGTCTTCGGGGTCGGCGTGACCATCACGATCGCCGAGTTCAGCACCGCGTTGCCCTACCTCGGGGCGCTGGGCATCCTGCGCGGTTTCACCTCGGACGCGCTGGTCGCGCTGCCGCTGCTGGCGAGCTACGTCGCGATCTTCGTGCTGCCGCCGCTGCTGCTCATGGTCGGTTTCGGGAGGTTCGAAGGTGCGCTGCGCCCGCGGATGCGGCGGTGGCTGGACAAGCGGGCGGAGAAGAAGGACGACACGTGGCTCTGGCTGCTCGGGATCGTCGGGTTCGTGCTCGCGAGCCGCGGGGTGAAGTACTACCTCGGCGTGTTCGGGCTCGGTTGAGGGTTGATCGACGAGCCCTCCGGAGGCGGGTTCTCCGCGTATTCTCGGAGTTCTCTCGTGGAGTCGGCGGCAGGCCGGTCGCGACCTCATCGAGCACAGGGGGAAGAGATGGATGACGCCGAGCGCCCGGTGGTGCGGGCTTCCGACGCCGACCGCGAGCGGGTGGCCGAGCTGCTGCGGGCGGCGTTCGACGAAGGCCGGCTCGGGCTCGCCGAGTACGACGAGCGGGTCCGGGACGCCTACGGGGCCGTCACGCAGGCCGATCTGGTGCCGCTGACCGCCGACCTGCCTGCCGTCGCGCCCGCTCCGGTGGTCGAGCCCGAGCGGGCTCCTGCCGAGCGGTCCCGCTGGCGCGGGATGGAGAAGCAGTGGCGGGAATGGGCCCAGGTCTCGTTCCTGCTGGTCGGGATCTGGCTGGTGATCTCGTTGGCGACCGGCGCGCCGATCTTCTTCTTCCCGATCTTCCCGATGGGGATCTGGGGCGTGGTGCTCGCCTCCCAGGCGCTGTTCGGCGACTCCGACGACGCCGATGAGGACGAGGACCCCGACGGCCTGGAGGGCTCCGGACGGGGTGAGCTCGGACGCTGAACGGTCTTGCCGCAAGCGCGTGGAACTCACGTATCCTGGGACAACAACTAGGACACACGTTCAGGTTTCTCGCGAGGAGGTTCAGGTGGCGTACCTGATGCTGGTGTTGGCCATCTGCTCCGAAGTGGTGGGCACCGTGTCGCTGAAGCTCTCCGAAGGGTTCAGCAAGCCGCTGCCGTCGGTGCTGGTCGTGCTCGGCTACGGCGCCGCGTTCGCCGCGCTCGGGATCGTGCTCAAGATGGGCCTGCCGGTCGGCGTCGTCTACGCGATCTGGTCCGGCGCGGGCGTCGCGCTCATCGCGCTCATCGGTGCGGCGTTCCTCGGCGAGAGCATCACCGCCGTGCAGCTCGGCGGCCTCGCGCTGATCATCGGCGGTGTCGTGACGCTCGAAATGGGCGGTGCGCATTGACCGCGGAACCCGCCGACGGGCGCCTCGCGAAGGGTGAGCGGCGCCGCCGCGCCATCCTCGACGCCACCGCCCGCGTCGTGGAGCGCGACGGGGTGGCCGGGGTCAGCCACCGCGCGATAGCCCGGGAGGCCGAGGTGCCGCCCGCGTCGATCGCCTACTACTTCGCCGGGATCGACGACCTGCTGGTGGCGACGCTGCTGGAGAGCGTGGAGCTGCTCATCGCGGACGTCGCCCGGATGCGCGAGGACACCCCGGAGGACGGGCGGGCGTGGGCGCGCACCATCGCCGAGAACCTGGCGATCATGATCAACGAACGGCGCGGCCGCACCATCGCGGAGTACGAGCTGTACCTGCTCGCCGCCCGCAGGCCCGCGCTGCGCCCCGCCGCGCGCCGGTGGATCGAGGTCGCGACGGGCGAGATCAACGAGGGGCGCGGCGCCGACGCGGGCGTGGTCAAGGCGTTGTTCGCCGCGATCGACGGACTGCTGATGCAGGCCCTCATCGCCGACGAGCCCCCGGTCGCGGCGGACTTCGAGCCCGCGCTGCACTTCCTGCTGCAGCCCCTGTCGTACCTGCGGGAGGTCGGCGAGGTCACGGGCTGACCAGGATCGCGGCCATCTCGGTGCCGGACGGTGATCGCGGCCGCTACCGTGCGGAGGCGCAGTCCAACTAGGGGGAACGAGCATGGTGCGGACGGGTCTCGCGGTGGCCGGTGCGGCCTGCCTGCTGGTGGCGGGCACGGCCGTGAGCTGGGGCTGGGGCGATCAGGGTGGCCGGGAGGTCGTCACCGCGCTGCCCGGCATCACCGAGGTGCGGCTCGCCGAGTCGAGCGGCGAGGTGCGCATCCGGCACGAACCCGGCGCTCGGGCCGAGGTGCGGGAACGGGCGCGCAACTGGTTGGGCGGCGACGACGACCGCAGCCACCGGGTCGAGGACGGCGCGCTCGTGCTGCCCGGCTGCGGTTCCGGCTGCTCGATCGACTACGAGGTCGTGCTGCCCGCTCCGGTGCCCGTGACGGGCGCCGGTGACGCGGGATCGCTCGAGGTCGCCGGGATGGAGTCGGTGGACGTCGAGACCGCCGCGGGGTCGGTGGCGATCTCGGAGGTGAGCGGGCCGGTGCGGGTGCGCGGTTCCTCCGGCGGGATCGAGCTGCGCGACCTCGACGGCGACGTGGACGTGACGACCGGCAGCGGCGGGATCGACGGCGAGCGCCTGGCCGGTGGCAGCATCGTGGTGGGCGCCGACAGCGGGGCGATCGACCTGGAGCTGACCGGGCCCCGCGTCGTGCGGGCGAGCACCGGGACCGGTGGTATCGAGCTGGACGTGCCGGACGAGGCGTACCGGGTCACCGCCGACACCGGGACCGGGTCGCGCGACGTCGACGTGGACACCGATCCGAACTCGCCGCGGCTGCTGGAGCTGAGCACCGGCACCGGCTCCATCGAGGTCGGCCACTGAGCCTGCCGGTTTCGTCCGTTTCCGTTCGGGGCGCTCGGCGGTCGCGCCGTGCGCGTCCGATCGATCGATCCCGCTTCTCGGGAACTTCCCGTGCAGCTCAGCCGTTGTCCAGGCAGAAACATTGAGCGACTCGCGCTCAACCCGGTTTGACGGCTGCCGATGGGTGCCGGTAAAACTTGAGTCGGCAAGGCTCAACGGACTATCGGGTCCTGGGCGCATGAGCAAGGAGCAGGAGGAACCATCCATGTCGCGAGCGGTCGGTATCGACCTGGGGACGACCAACTCCGTCGTTTCCGTCCTCGAAGGCGGTGAATCGACGGTCATCGCCAACTCCGAGGGCTCGCGGACGACGCCGTCCATCGTCGCCTTCGCGAAGAACGGCGAGATCCTCACCGGGCAGCCGGCGAAGAACCAGGCGGTGACGAACGTCGACCGCACCATCCGGTCGGTCAAGCGCCACATGGGCACCGACTGGAAGACGTCCATCGACGACAAGGCGTACACGCCGCAGGAGATCAGCGCGCGAGTGCTGATGAAGCTCAAGCGCGACGCCGAGGCCTACCTGGGCGACGACGTCACCGACGCCGTGATCACCGTCCCGGCCTACTTCGAGGACGCCCAGCGGCAGGCCACCAAGGAGGCCGGCCAGATCGCCGGGCTCAACGTGCTGCGCATCGTCAACGAGCCGACGGCCGCCGCGCTGGCCTACGGCCTGGACAAGGGCGAGAAGGAACAGACGATCCTGGTCTTCGACCTCGGTGGCGGCACGTTCGACGTGTCGCTGCTGGAGATCGGCGAAGGCGTCGTCGAGGTCCGCGCCACCAGCGGCGACAACCACCTCGGTGGTGACGACTGGGACGAGCGCATCGTCGACTGGCTGGTCGACAAGTTCAAGAACTCCAACGGCATCGATCTGACCAAGGACAAGATGGCCTTGCAGCGGATCAAGGAAGCCGCGGAGAAGGCCAAGATCGAGCTCTCCAGCTCCTCCACGGCCAACATCAACCTGCCGTACATCACGGTGGACTCCGAGAAGAACCCGATGTTCCTCGACGAGACGCTGTCCCGTGCGGAGTTCCAGCGGATCACCTCCGACCTGCTGGAGCGCACCCGCAAGCCGTTCGAGGCCGTGGTGCGCGACGCGGGCGTGAAGATCGCCGACGTCGACCACGTCGTGCTCGTCGGTGGTTCCACCCGGATGCCCGCCGTGACGGACCTGGTCAAGGAGCTCACCGACGGCCGCGAGCCGAACAAGGGCGTGAACCCGGACGAGGTCGTCGCCGTCGGCGCCGCCCTGCAGGCCGGTGTGCTGCGCGGTGAGGTCAAGGACGTCCTGCTGCTGGACGTCACCCCGCTGTCCCTGGGCATCGAGACCAAGGGCGGCATCATGACCAAGCTGATCGAGCGCAACACCACGATCCCGACGAAGCGCTCCGAGACCTTCACGACGGCCGACGACAACCAGCCGTCCGTGCAGATCCAGGTCTTCCAGGGCGAGCGCGAGATCGCGGCGCACAACAAGAAGCTCGGCATGTTCGAGCTGACCGGCCTGCCGCCGTCGCCGCGCGGGGTGCCGCAGATCGAGGTGTCCTTCGACATCGACGCCAACGGCATCGTGCACGTCAACGCGAAGGACCTCGGCACCGGCAAGGAGCAGTCGATGACCATCACCGGCGGCTCCGCGCTGCCGAAGGAGGACATCGACCGGATGGTCTCCGACGCGGAGGCCCACGCTGACGAGGACAAGCAGCGCCGCGAAGAGGCCGAGTCCCGCAACCAGGCCGAGACGCTCGTCTACCAGACCGAGAAGGTCCTGACCGACAACGACGAGCAGCTGCCCGAGGAGACCAAGACCAAGGTCAAGTCGGCCGTCGACGAGGTCAAGGAATCGCTCAAGGGCGAGGACGTCGCCGCCATCAAGGCCGCGGTGGAGAAGCTCGCCACCGAGTCGCAGGCGCTGGGCCAGGCCCTCTACGCCGACGCCGGTGCGGAGGCCGCGGGCGCCGCCGGTGCCGCGGGTGCCGCCGGTGACGCGGGCGCGACCGCCGGAGCCGGTGCCACCAGCGGTGGAGCCGACGACGTGGTCGACGCCGAGATCGTGGACGACGAGGACGAAAAGAAGAAGAAGTGACCTCCGAGAGCTCAGGCAACTCCGACCGGCAGCAGTCGCCGCAGGACGGCGAGCAGGAGCCGGTGGTGGTCCGGGACCGCAGGCGGATCGATCCGCAGACCGGTGAACCCCGGGCCGCCACCGAGCAGGGGCAGGTGGCAGAGAGCATGTCCGGCACGCTGGACGAGGAACTGGCCAAGGTCGCCGAAGGCACGTCCGTCGAGGGCGCGCCGGAGGAAGCCGACGCCGACGGTGCGGATTCGGGCCTGCGCAAGCAGGTCGACGAACTCACCGAGGACCTCAAGCGGGTCACGGCCGAGTACGCCAACTACCGCAGGCGCGTCGAGCGCGATCGGGAGTCGGTGGTCAGCGCCGCCAAGGCGTCGGTCGCCGGTGACCTGCTCACCGTGCTCGACGACCTGGAGCGCGCCGAGTCGCACGGCGACCTCACCGGCGCGTTCAAGTCGGTGGCCGACAAGCTGACGGGTTCGCTGACCAACGCGGGCTTGGAGTCGTTCGGCCGGGAAGGCGACGAGTTCGACCCGTCGGTGCACGAGGCGGTCCAGCACACGACCTCTCCGGAGGTCTCGGGGCCGACCGTCACGACCGTCATGCGTCGCGGCTACCGGTTCGGCGACCGGGTGCTGCGGCCGGCGATGGTCGCGGTCACCGACCACGAACCCGAAGCCGCGGCACCGCCGGAGAGCGGTGCCGAGACCGGCGAGGACGCGGCACAGTGAGACCACGACCCCGCTCGGCGGAACGCGACGTCACCAGCACGGGAGGTCGCGTTCCGCGTGGCCTCGCCCGGTCATGGCCGGGCGGGGTCGGGTCCGCACCCGCACCGCACGCCGGTGCGGGACGGCAGCGAAGTGAGAGGAGGGGCGCCCGGTGAGTGCCAGGGAATGGCTCGACAAGGACTTCTACGGCGAGCTGGGCGTTTCGTCCGACGCGACGACCGACGAGATCAAGAAGGCCTACCGGAAGCTGGCGCGGGAGAACCACCCCGACGCCAACCCCGGCAACAGCAAGGCCGAATCGAAGTTCAAAGCCGTCTCCGAGGCGTACGGGGTGCTGTCCGACCCGGAGAAGCGCAAGCAGTACGACGAGGCGCGCCGCCTGTTCGGCAGCGGCTTCGGCGGCGGTCAAGGCGGGTTCGGGGGCTTCGGCTCCGGAGCCGGCGCCGGTGGCGCGGGCGGGTTCGACCTGGGTGACCTGTTCGGCGGCGGCGGGCCTCGGCCCGGTGGCGCCGGAGCGGGCGCGGGCGGGCTCGGCGACCTGTTCGGCGGGTTGTTCGGCGGTGGCGGCGCGGGCCGCCGCGGTGGCGGGTCCACCGCGAGCAGGCCGCAGCGCGGCGCGGACGTCGAGACCGAGGTCCGCATCGACTTCGCCGAGGCGGTGCGCGGCGCGACGGTGCCGCTGCGGCTGTCCAGCCCGGCCACCTGCCTGACCTGCCACGGCTCGGGAGCGAAGGCCGGTACCCGGCCGCGCACCTGCAGCACCTGCTCCGGCGCGGGTCTGGTGACCCGCAACCAGGGGGCGTTCGCGTTCAGCGAGCCCTGCCCGGACTGCCGCGGCAAGGGGCAGATCATCGACGACCCGTGCCCGGACTGCCGGGGCGAGGGCGTCGCCACCCGGTCCCGCACGTTGACCGTGCGCATCCCGGCCGGCGTCAACGACGGGCAGCGCATCAGGCTGGCCGGTCAGGGCGAGCCGGGGCGCAACGGCGCGGCGGGCGGCGACCTTTTTGTGGTCGTGCACGTCAACGCGCACCGGGTGTTCGGACGATCCGGTGATGATCTCACGGTGACCGTTCCGGTGACCTTCCCCGAGCTGGCGCTGGGCACTACTTTGACCGTGCCGACCCTCGACGGGAAGGTCTCGCTGAAGGTGCAGCCCGGTACCGCAAGCGGGCGGACGCTGCGGGTGCGTGGCAAGGGCGTGGGCCGGAAGACCGGCAGCGGTGACCTGCTGGTCACCCTGCAGGTCGTCGTTCCGTCCACTTTGGACGATTCGGCGGCCGAGGCGCTGCGGTCCTACGCGGAGGCCACGGCGGAGCACGATCCGCGTGCGGAGTGGGACGAGCTGCTCGGGAGGTAGGCATGGGTGACGGTCCACGCAGCGCTCGGCTGAACGTGACGATCGGTTTCCCACCAGGGGCCAACGAGGACTCACCGGTGTTCGTGATCTCCGTGGCCGCGGAGCTCTCCGGGTTGCACGCCCAGACGCTGCGCAGCTACGACCGGCTCGGCCTGGTCTCACCGGGCCGCACCCCGGCGGGCGGGCGGCGCTACTCGGCGCGGGACATCGCGCTGCTGCGCGAAGTGCAACGGCTGTCCCAGGAGGAAGGCGTCAACCTCGCCGGGATCAAGCGCATCATCGAGCTGGAGAACGAGGTCGACGCGCTGCGCGACAAGGTGCAGGGCCTGATGGACGAACTCACCGCCGCCTACGCGTCGGTCGAGCAGACCGCGGCCCGGGTCCACGCCTCGTACCGCCGGGACCTGGTGCCGGTGCACCAGGAAACGGCCCTGGTCGTCTGGAAGCCGGACTCCCGCCGCCGCTGACGAACAGCGCCCCGCCGTGCTCGCCCGAGCGACGGCGGGGCGCTC
Organism: Saccharopolyspora gloriosae; assembly: GCF_014203325.1. Taxonomy (NCBI): domain Bacteria; kingdom Bacillati; phylum Actinomycetota; class Actinomycetes; order Pseudonocardiales; family Pseudonocardiaceae; genus Saccharopolyspora; species Saccharopolyspora gloriosae. Next base: position 6,641,738 of record NZ_JACHIV010000001.1, read on the forward strand.
GTCAGTCCAGCGCGAACGGGTCGTAGTGGATCTGGTCCAGCGGAACCCCCGTGACCAGCAGTTTCGAGACCGTGGCCCGGACCATCGCGGGCGAGCCGCTGATGAGCACCTCGTGCCGGGACCAGTCGTGGCGGGCCACCGCTTCGGCGAGCGTGCCCTGCTCGGCGCCGGTGGCGGCCTGGTCGTCCTCCAGCACCGGGGTCACCGTGAACCACGGATTGGTCATCGCCACCCGCTGCAGGTTCGCCAGGTCGTAGAGGTCCTCGCGGGTGCGGCCCCCGTAGTACAGCCGGACCTGCGGGTTCTCGCCGTACTGCGCCAAGTCCTCGACGATCGACCGCATCGGCGCGAGCCCGGTGCCCCCGGCGATCATCAGCACGTCCCGCTCGTTCTCGCGGTCCACGTGCAACTGCCCCATCGGTGAGCCGATGCGCCACCGGTCGCCGCGCTGGGCGTGCCCGACCAGCGCGCGGCTGACCCAGCCGCCGTCCACAGTGCGGACGTGGAACTCCAGGACGCCGTCGTCGCCCGGCTGGTTCGCGGGGGTCAGGTAGCGCCACAGCCGCGGGCGCTGAGGCACTTCGACGCTGACGTACTGCCCGGGGTGGTAAGGCACCGGGTAGTCGGTCTGCACCCGGATCACCGCCAGGTCGCGGGTCAGCCGGGTGTGGCCGATGACCTCGCCGTCGTACCAGGCGGGCCCGTTGTCCTCGTTGGCCGCGCTGATCATCGCGGTGGCCAGCACGGTGTACGCCTCGGCCCAGGCCCGTTCGACCTGCTGGGTCCAGTGCGTGCCGGAGTGCTTCTTGATCGCCGCGAGCAGCGCGGTGCCCACCGCCTCGTAGTGCGCCGAGACCACGCCGAACTTGCGGTGGTCCCGGCCGAGCTGGTGCAGGAAGGGCAGCAGGTCGTCGGGGCGGTCGATCATCTGGATGATGTGCACCAGCGCCCGCATCAGCCGGTCGCGCTGGGATTCCATGTTGGCGGCGAACAGCTCGCGGGTGTTCGGCGCGATGCTGAACAGCATCGCGTAGAAGAACCGGGCCACCTCGTCGGAGCGCGCCTCGACACCCGCCCAGCTTTCCCGGATCAAGTGGACCATCTGGCTCGCGCGTTCCGGCGTCGGCCGGTTCGGGCGGGGCCCTGGGCTCAGTACGGCGTTCGCTGACATGGTTCGGTCGTGGTCTCCACGAAGTCGGGTGGCATCCGGTCAGGTGCACACTGCTGCTGGCATTTGATGTCCCCCGACGTGCAGGACCATAACGCCTCGTCGTGCTTTCACACTATTGATGCCACTTTTGCGGGCGTTTCGACTACTCCCGGTCGATCATCCTGGATATGTAGCGGGGAAACCTGCATCTGATGGTGTGGATCTCACGGTGCGCATGACACTGTGTGCGCGTGCGCCCCGAAACTGACACCGCCTATGCCGCTGCGGACTCCGCCGGAGCCGGCGCGGACGAAGCGTTCCGGCGCGAGCCGAGCCACCCCGGCCCGGACGCCGATGAGCGGGACGCGGCCGACCTGCCCGGATCCGCGGGCGAGCACCTGCTGCAGAACGCCTACGGGACCGAGAAGCGGGCCCGGCGCTTCTACGATGACCAGGTCCTCGACCACCTCAACGACCGGATGCGCGAGTTCATCGGCCGCATGGAGATGGCGTTCGTGGCCACCGCCGACGGGCACGGGGAGTGCGACTCCAGCCTCCGCGCCGGACCGCCCGGCTTCATCGAGGTCCTCGACGACCGCCACCTCGCCTACCCCGAGTACCGCGGCAACGGCGTGCTCGCGAGCCTCGGCAACATCAGCGAGAACCCGCACATCGGCATCCTCATGGTCGACTTCGCCGAGGACCTGATCGGACTGCACGTCAACGGCGCCGCGCGGATCGTCGAAGACGCCGAGCTGCGCGAACTGCACCCCGACCTGCCCGTGGAGTTCGACCGCGGCCGGACTCCCGAGCGCTGGGTGGTCGTCGAGGTCGAAGAGGCCTACATCCACTGCCGCAAGCACATCCCGCGGATGGTCCCGGTGCTGCGCAAGCGCAGCTGGGGCACGGACGACCCGCAGCGCAAAGCCGGGCACTACTTCGTCTCGAAGTGACCCCGCGGCGAGTGCTCCGCGCCGGGAGGCCCACCCCTGGGGAACGGGGCACCGAGCCCTAGGGACACTGGTGGGGCGCGGGAAGCATCGCGCCACATGCACCGACGGCGGGCGGAGAGTGCCGTGATCGAGCGGATCGAGGCGCCGGCGGACGGTCCGGCCACGAGCTCCGGCAGGACGCAGGACCGGGAACGGCGAGGCGCGGCCGAAGCGGTCGAACGCGAACTGGTGATGATGTTCCGGCGCGCCCGCAACTTCTCGATGACGGTGGCCTCGCAGGTGCACCCCGACCTCGACCCGGCCTCCTACAGCCTGCTGCTGATGGTCGACGACGCGGGCTCGCTGCGCGGCATGGACGTCGCCGACCGCACCGGCCTGGACAAGTCGACGGTGAGCAGGCAGATCGCGACGCTCGTGGAGCTGGACCTGCTGGAACGCGTGCCGGACCCGGACGACGGCCGGGCCCGGCGCATCCAGCTGTCCGCGTCCGGGCGTTCGCGGCTGGCCCAGGTCCGCAAGCAGCGGCGCAAGCACATGCACGGCGAGTTCGCGCACTGGTCCACCACGGACCTCCAAGACCTCTCCCGCCTGCTGGCCCAGCTCAACCGGATGTTCTGAGCGCGGCGACGTCGATTCCGCCGCGGCCGGGTGCCTTCGGGGCGGTCCGCGCCACACCGTTCTGTCGGCCCGTGCGCGAGCGGCGGGCGCCTGGTTCTCCCTGCCGGCCGCGGTGGCGCGTGCCACTCCCCAGTAAGTTGCCTTCTGCAACTAACATAATTATAGTTGCGTGCAGCAACTAAAGGAGTGGCTCGTGGGACCGACACCGGAGACGTGCAGCGAACTGCTGCGGCCCCTCCGTGCGCTGATGGGCCTCAAGCAGGTCGCGGTGCAGACCCTCAACCAACACGCCCAGACCGATCTGCCCTACGCGGCGACCGGACTGCTCGGCGAGCTCGTGCACTGCGGGGAGTCACGAGCCTCCGACCTCGCGGCGCACCGCGTCGTGGACGCCTCCGTGGTCAGCAGGCAGGTCTCCCAGCTCGAACAAGCCGGGCTGATCAGCCGTCGCGCCGACCCCCAGGACCGCCGGGTCTCACTGCTGCGCGCCACCGAGGAAGGCGAGCAGGCGCTGGCCCGCATCGAACAACACCGTGCCGAGTGGCTCAGCGACGCGCTGCGCGACTGGGACGAGACGAAAGTGCGCGACCTGGCCGAACTGCTCGACGTCGCCGCCGCCGACATCCGTCGCGCGGTGCTGCCCGAGCACCAGGCGCCGCACGCCGACACTTCGCACCTGGCCGTCGCCCGGCCGGTGCCCGCCGATGACCGACGCTCCGCTGCGTCGTCGCAGAAAGGAATTCGATGACCCGCTCGACGATCGGCGAAGCCGCGCCGGCGAGCTCAGCATCGACCGGCCGCTCGCTCGGCCGCTCCGACGCAGGACAGGACGGCGGTCGCCACCAGGTCGCCTCCGACTCGCCGATGACGCATCGCCAGATCCTGGAGGCCATGTCCGGGCTCATGCTGGCGCTGCTGGTCGCCATCCTGAGCTCGACCATCGTGTCCAACGCGCTGCCGCGCATCCTCGCCGACCTCGGCGGCAGCCAGAGCCAGTACACCTGGGTGGTCACGGCGATGCTGCTGACCTCCACGGCCTCCACCCCGATCTGGGGCAAGCTCTCCGACCTGTTCAGCAAGAAGATGCTGTACCAGATCGCGATCACCGTGTTCACCGTCGGCTCGGTGCTGGGCGGCTTCGCGCAGACGATGCCGCAGCTCATCGGGTTCCGCGCCGTGCAGGGCATCGGCATGGGCGGGTTGCAGGCGCTGATCCAGGTCGTGATCGCCGCCATGGTCTCGCCGCGTGAGCGCGGTCGCTACAGCGGCTACATCGGCGCGACCTTCGCGGTGGCCACCGTCAGCGGTCCGCTGGTCGGCGGGCTCATCGTGGACACCTCCTGGCTCGGCTGGCGCTGGTGCTTCTGGGTGACCGTGCCGATCGCGGTGATCGCGTTCATCGTGCTCGGCCGCACGCTGAAGCTCCCGGTGATCAAGCGGCCGGTGCGCATCGACTGGTTCGGCGCGCTGTTCCTGGTCGGCGGGGTGAGCCTGCTGCTGGTGTGGGTCTCGCTGGCGGGCAAGCAGTTCCCCTGGGCCTCGCCGGAGACCGCGGCCTACGTCGGCGGCGGGGTGCTCGCGCTGATCATCGCGGTGATCATCGAGTCGAAGTTCCCCGAACCGATCGTGCCGCTGAGCATGTTCCGCAACCCCACGGTGACGCTGGCGACCATCGGCACCATCGCGGTCGGCACCGCCATGTTCGGCGGGTCGGTGTTCCTCGGGCAGTACTTCCAGATCGCCCGCAGCTTCAGCCCGACCCACGCCGGGCTGATGACGCTGCCGATGGTGCTGGGGCTGTTCCTGTCCTCCACCATCTCCGGGCAGATCATCTCCCGCGGCAGCGGCAAGGTGAAGCCGTTCCTGATCTTCGGCTCCATCGTGCTGGTGGCGGGCATGGGTCTGCTCGCGACCATGGACCACACGACGAACCTGGTGCTCGTCGGCGTGTACCTGGCGATGATGGGCATCGGCGTCGGTTCGCTGATGCAGAACCTGGTGCTGACCGTGCAGAACGTCACCACCGGCAAGAACGTCGGTTCGGTGACCTCGGTCGTCACGTTCTTCCGCACGTTGGGCGGCTCGGCGGGCGTGTCCGTGCTCGGCGCGGTGCTGGCCGCGCGGGTCACCGACTACGTCAACGAGGGCCTCGCCAAGATGGGCGTGCCCACCGGGACGGGCGGGGGCAGCGGTTCGCTGGACGTCGGCGCGCTGCCCGGCCCGATGCAGGAGGTCGTGCGCGCCGCCTACGGCGACGCCATCGGGGACATCTTCTTCGTCTCCGCCTGCATCTCGGTGATCACCTTGCTGGCCGTGGTGTTCATCAAGGAGGTCCCGCTGCGCAGGACCATCGAATCCCAGGACGAAGTGCTGGCCGAAACTGTGGACAACCAACCGCTTCCTGTGGACAACTCGGTCGGGCAGCAGACCGCGACGCTCACTCGCCAGAGTGGTTCCGCGCAGCTTGCGGGGGTGCCGCACGCGGGCGCCCCACACTTCGGCGAGCCTGTGGACAACTCTGTGGGCAACCACTCCCGCCCCTGGTCAACGACGCCCGCGTCGAACGGCCACGGCTCCGCGGGACGCCACCTGGCCGGCGACCTCGCCGACGGCGGCGCCGACGGCAGCGGACTGTTCGTGCACGGCTCGGCGCAGGACTCCTCGGGCAATCCCGTCGCCGGGGTGGTGCTGACGCTCACCGACTCGCTCGGCAGGCAGGTCGAACGAGCCCGCACCGACCACGACGGCGGCTACCGGCTCGACCTCGCCCGCGGCGGCACCTACGTGCTCATCGCCGCGGCGGGCACCTACCAGCCGACCGCCTCGATGGTGGTGGTCGGCGACCGGCCGGTGCGCCACGACGTGCGGATGTTCGGCTCCGGCGGAGTCGCGGGCGTCGTGCGCTGCGGGGACCGCGAGATCGGCGGCGCCACCGTGGTGCTCACCGACCTGCGCGGTGAGGTCGTGGGCTCCAACGCCACCGGTGAGGACGGGCGGTACGCGTTCACCGACCTCGTCGGCGGCTCCTACGCGCTGACCGCGACCGCCGAAGGGTTCCGCCCCGTCGCGACCCCCGTGGTCGTCGCCGACGGCGAATCCACCGCGCTCGACGTGGCGCTGCGGACCGGTGCGGCGCTGACCGGCGTCGTGCGCTCGGCGAACCTCGGCCACCCGGTGCCGGACGCGCGGGTCACGCTGCTCGACGCGAGCGGCGAGGTCGTCACGGCGGTCACGACCGACGCCGACGGCACCTACGCGTTCACCGACCTGCCCGACGGCGACTACACGGTCATCGCCACCGGCTACCCGCCGGTCGCGACGCCGCTGCGGCTCGACGGGCAGCGCACCACGCACGACGTCGAGTTGGGGTACTGAGCATGACCGCGGTCCAGGACGGCAACAGCGACGTGGGCGCCGTGACGGCGACCGTGCGCACCGGGGACGGCTGGCCGGTGCCGGGAGCGGCGCTGACGCTCATCGACGGCGGCGGCGCGCAGGCGGCGCGGGCGCAGAGCGGGGAGGACGGCGTGGCCGTCGCCACCGGGATCGCGCCCGGCTCCTACACCGCGATCGTCTCCACGCTCGGCTACGAACCCGTCGCCCGCACCGCGCTGGTGCGCGGCGGGCAGGACGCCGCGCTCGGCGTGCTCGAACTGCGCCGGGCCGGGGGCACCGAACCGCCCGCGCCGGGGCGGTGGGAGATCGACCCGGTGCACTCGTCGATCCGGGTCAGCGCCCGCCACCTCGGCATCACCAGCATCCACGGGCGGTTCACCGAGTTCAGCGGCGACGTGTCGATCGGCGACCCGATCGAGACGACGGGCGTGTCGGTGCGGATCGACGCGGCCAGCGTCGACACCGCCAACGCGCAGCGCGACGCGCACCTGCGCCACGCGGACTTCCTCGACGTCGAGCGGTATCCGGAGATCACCTTCACCGGCACCGGGCTGCGGCCCGCCGGCGGCGAGCGCTGGGAGCTCACCGGGGACCTCACGCTGTGCGGCGTGACCAAGCCGGTGGTGCTGGACACGCACTACGCGGGCGTCGGCCCGGACCCGTGGGGCGGTTCCCGCGCCTCCGCCTCGGCGACCACCGAGTTGCGGCGGGAGGACTTCGCGATGACGTTCAACCAGGCGCTGCGCACCGGCATCGCCGCGATCGGCACGACGCTGCGGGTCGACATCGACATCCAGGCCGTCCAGCAGGACTGACGCACCACCCACCACGAGAGGGGCCGTCCGCCACCACGGCGGACGGCCCCTCGTGTCGTCGGGCGGCGGACGTCAGCCGATCTTCTCCGCTTCCTCCCGCTCGACCGGGGCGACCTCGCCGGTGCGCAGCTTCTCGCGGAAGCTCTTGAGCTCCCGCTTCACCACCGGCAGCAGCAGGTACAGGCCGATGATGTTGAACAGGGCCAGCGCGAACAGCACCGCGTCGGCGAAGTTCAGCACGCTGGTCAGCGTCAGCACCGAGCCGATCACGGTGCTGATGCAGAAGATCACGTTGTAGGTGATCTCCTTCGCCTTGCTCTTGCCGAACAGGAACAGCCAGGCGCGCTGGCCGTAGTAGCCCCAGGTGATGATCGTGGAGATCGCGAACAGCGCCACGGCCAGCGTCAGCACGTACGGGAACCACGGCAGCACGGTGGCGAACGCGTCGGAGGTGACGATGACGCCGTCCGGGGCCTCACCGCCGTTGAGGACGTCCTGCTGCGCGCTGGTCCAGAACTCCGTCTTCGCGATGACGATGGTCAGCGCCGTCATGGTGCAGACGATCACGGTGTCGACGAACGGCTCCAGCAGCGCGACGAAGCCCTCGGTGACCGGGTGGCGGGTCTTGACCGCGGAGTGCGCGATCGACGACGAGCCCAGTCCGGCCTCGTTGGAGAACGCGGCGCGCTGGAAGCCGATGATGAGCACGCCGATCGCGCCGCCGAGCCCGGCGGCGGGGGTGAAGGCGCCGCTGATGATCTCGCCGAACGCGGCCGGGACCGAGGTGATGTTGACGCCGATCACGACCAGGCAGGCGCTCACGTAGATGATCGCCATCGCGGGCACGAGCTTGCTGGTGACGGCGCCGATGGACTTGATGCCGCCGATGATGACCACGCCGATCAGCGTGGCGAGCACGACGCCGAACACCAGGGCCGCGCCGTCGCTGGCGAGCCAGCCCTCGTCGCCGCCGGTGACGTTGCGCAGCTGCGCGAAGGTCTGGTTCGCCTGGAACATGTTGCCGCCGGCGATCCCGAAGAACAGGATCATGATCGCGGTGATCACCGCGAGCACCTTGCCGAGGCGGGCGCCTAGGCCGCCGGGGAACCGCTCGGCCAGGCCCTTGGGCAGGTAGTGCATCGGTCCGCCGGAGACGGTGCCGTCCTCGTGGATCTCCCGGTACTTCACGCCGAGGGTGCACTCCACGAACTTCGTGCACATGCCGAGCAGGCCGCACACGATCATCCAGAAGGTGGCGCCGGCGCCGCCGACGGTGACCGCCACACCCACGCCCGCGATGTTGCCCAGCCCGACGGTGGCCGACACCGCCGAGGACAGCGCTTGGAAGTGCGTGATCTCGCCGGGGTCGTCGTCGCGCGAGTACTTGCCGCGCAGCAGCGCGACCGACAGCCCGAGCGAGCGGAACTGGATGAAGCCGAAGGCGACGGTGAACACGGCCGCGGCGATCGCGAGCCAGGCCACGATCCACGGGAACGTGACGCCGAACAGCGTGAGCTCGCCGAACACGAGGTTCGAGAACCCGTCGGAGATCGGTTCGAAGACGGTGTTGATCGTGTCCTCGAGGGTGGAGAGGGGGCCGCTTTCAGCGGCGAGCACGTCGGTGTGCGCGGGTGGGCTCGTGAACGACGAGCCGAATGCGGGTGGCATGGCGGAAAGTTAGGCAATCGGACATTCAAGGCTCAATGCTTTTAGGGGATTCACTCGCCAATTGACACCTGATTTGAGACTGAGAGTGATCGAAGTTCGACCGAACGGGCGAGCGCATCGAGGCGCGCGGCCGAAGTGCCGCTCACGGCGCGAAAAGGATGTAAGCTTGAGCGAAGTAGGCTCAACTTTCCTGCCGGAGTCCTCGATCTCGTCGAGCCGGGGCTTGTGGCGGGTGTGCACGACGGAGGTTCGGCGCGAGCATGGTGTCTCGCGAGCGATGCCCTGGCGAGGTGGAGGAATGGACGCTTTCAACCCGACGACCAAGACCCAGCAGGCGATCTCCTCGGCGGCGCAGGCCGCCACGGTGGCCGGAAACCCGGACGTCGGTCCGGCCCGGCTGCTCGGTGCCCTGCTCGCGCAGGGCGACGGCATCGCCGCACCCCTGCTCCGCGCGGTCGAGGCCGACCCCGCGGAGGTCCGCCGCGAGGTGGAAGGGCTGATCAACGCGCTGCCCGCCGCCTCCGGCTCCACGGTCTCCGCGCCGCAGCTGTCCCGGGACGCGCTCAAGGCGGTGACCCACGCCCAGCACCTCGCGACCGAGATGGGCGACGACTACGTCTCCGCCGAGCACCTGCTGGTGGGGCTCGCCGCCGAAGGCGGGCAGGTCGGCGACCTGCTGCGCAGGCACGGCGCCACCCCGGACGCGCTGCGCGAGGCGTTCACCGAGGTGCGCGGCTCCGCGCGGGTCTCCAGCCCGGACCCGGAGGGCACCTTCAAAGCCCTGGAGAAGTACGGCCAGGACCTCACCGACCGCGCCCGCAACGGCGACCTGGACCCGGTGATCGGCCGCGACTCCGAGATCCGCCGCGTCGTGCAGGTGCTGTCCCGGCGGACCAAGAACAACCCGGTGCTCATCGGTGAACCCGGCGTCGGCAAGACGGCCATCGTCGAAGGCCTCGCGCAGCGCATCATCGCCGGCGACGTGCCGGAATCCCTGCGCGGCAAGCGCGTCGTCGCGCTCGACCTCGGCTCGATGATCGCGGGCGCGAAGTACCGCGGCGAGTTCGAGGAGCGGCTCAAGGCCGTGCTCAAGGAGATCACCGACTCCGCCGGTGAGGTCGTCACGTTCATCGACGAGCTGCACACCATCGTCGGCGCCGGTGCCACCGGCGAGGGCGCCATGGACGCGGGGAACATGATCAAGCCGATGCTGGCGCGCGGCGAACTCCGCATGGTCGGAGCGACCACGCTCGACGAGTACCGCGAGCACATCGAGACCGACGCCGCGCTGGAACGCCGCTTCCAGCAGGTCATGGTCGGCGAGCCCACCCCGCAGGACGCCGTGGCCATCCTGCGCGGGCTCAAGGAGCGCTACGAGGTGCACCACGGCGTGCGCATCACCGACGGCGCGCTGGTGGCGGCCGCGACGCTCTCGGACCGCTACATCACGGCGCGGTTCCTGCCGGACAAGGCCATCGACCTCGTCGACGAGGCCGCGTCCCGGCTGCGCATGGAGATCGACTCGCGACCGGTGGAGATCGACGAGGTGGAGCGCGCGGTGCGCCGCCTGGAGATCGAGGAGATGGCGCTGGCCAAGGAGTCCGACGCCGCCTCCGTCGACCGGCTCGCCACCCTGCGCGGCGAACTCGCCGACCGGCGCGAGCAGCTCTCCGGGCTCACCGCCCGCTGGCAGGGCGAGAAGGAGTCCATCGACAAGGTCCGCGACCTCAAGACGCAGCTGGAGCAGCTGCGCGGCGAGTCCGACCGGGCCGAGCGCGACGGCGACCTCGGCAAGGCCGCCGAGCTGCGCTACGGCCGCATCCCCGCGCTGGAGAAGGAGCTCGCCGCCGCCACCGAAGCGCAGAGCGAGCGCAAGGCGATGCTGCAGGAGGAGGTCACGCCCGACGACGTCGCCGACGTGGTCAGCTCCTGGACCGGCATCCCCGCCGGTCGGCTGCTCGAAGGCGAGACGGCGAAGCTGCTGCGCATGGAGGACGAGCTGGAGCGGCGCGTCGTCGGCCAGGCCGAGGCGGTGCGCGCCGTGTCCGACGCGGTGCGCCGCACCCGCGCCGGCGTCGCCGACCCGGACCGGCCCACCGGCTCGTTCCTGTTCCTCGGGCCCACCGGCGTCGGCAAGACGGAACTGGCGAAGGCGCTCGCCGGGTTCCTGTTCGACGACGAGCGGGCGATGATCCGCATCGACATGAGCGAGTACTCCGAGAAGCACTCGGTGGCCCGCCTGGTCGGCGCCCCGCCCGGCTACGTCGGCTACGACCAGGGCGGGCAGCTCACCGAGTCGGTGCGGCGCAGGCCGTACTCGGTGGTGCTGTTCGACGAGGTGGAGAAGGCGCACCCCGACGTGTTCGACGTGCTGCTGCAGGCGCTCGACGACGGCAGGCTCACCGACGGCCAGGGCCGCACGGTGGACTTCCGGAACACGATCCTGGTGCTCACCTCGAACCTCGGGTCGCAGGCCATCGCCGACCCGAACCTGTCCGAGCAGGAGCGCGACGACGCGGTGCTCTCGGTGGTGCGCCGCCAGTTCAAGCCGGAGTTCCTGAACCGGCTCGACGACATGGTGGTGTTCCACTCGCTCAACACCGAGGAGCTGACGTCCATCGTGGACATCCAGGTGGAGCGGCTGGCGCAGCGGTTGAGCGAGCGGCGGCTGACCTTGGACGTGCGGCCCGCGGCGCGGGACTGGTTGGCGCTCAACGGTTTCGACCCGGTCTTCGGCGCCCGGCCGCTGCGGCGGCTGGTGCAGTCGGCGATCGGTGACCAGCTGGCGAAGCAGCTGCTGGCGGGCGAGGTCCGCGACGGCGACAAGGTGCTGGTCGACGTGGCCGACGACAACTCGGCCCTCACGGTCGGCCCGGCCTGACCGGCGGGCGGTGGCGCAGCCGGACGCTGCGCCACCGCCCCGTCACGTTCAGTGCCGCACGTAGGTGCTCGCCCAGGCGATCGCGGCGAAGAGCGCGGCGAGGGCGGCGAACACGAGCGTCGAGGTGACGAGCCCGGTGTAGGTGGTCAGCACGCCGAGGCTCACGCTGGGCACCGTCGCCGACAGGTACGCCACGATGTAGATCATCGACGCGGTCGCGGCCCGGTTCCGCGGATCGGCCAGGCCCGTGAGCAGCCGGAACCCGCCCATGAACATCAGGCCCCAGCCGACGCCGACGACCGCGGACCCGGCGAAGAACGCGACCGCGCTCCCGGACAGCACCGCCCCGGCCACCGCGGCCAGTCCGATGATCAGCGCCGGGGCGGCCACCCGCACCGCGCGCTGCCCGAGCCACCCGGACGCGGTGAGCTGCGCGACCGCCCCGACCCCGGTCACGGCGACGACGGCCAACCCGCCGATCAGGTAGGGCGAGCCGACGACCAGGCTCTTGGCCACCGACGGCCCCAGCGACATGAACATCCCGCCGATGGTCCAGGCGGACAGCATCGTCGTCGCCAGCAGCGCGAACGCCTTGCCGCGCCCGGCGGGCACGCCCGGCCGCTGCGGTCGCAACGCGCGGCGCAGCGCGATCGGACCGGTCCGCACCGGCTCCGGCATCAGCCACACCAGCGGCAGCGCGACCAGGAAAGCGAGGACGAGCAGCAGGTAGGCCAGTTCCGTGGGCGCGGGCGCGAACTGCACCAGCGCCCCGGCGATCCCGGAGCCGATCGCCATGCCGAGGCCCGCGGCGACCCCGTTGATGGTGGCGCCGCGGCTGGTGCCGGCCGGCTGGAAGTCCAGTAGCGATCCGCTCATCGCGCCGGTCGCGGCCCCGGTGGCGACGCCCTGCAGGAACCGGCCGAGGAACAACCATCCCACGTCCGGCGCGAAGGCCAGCACGAGCAGCGACACGATCTCCAGCGCCAGCGAGCCGAGCAGCACGGGACGCCTGCCGACCCGGTCGGACAGGGCGCCGAACAGCACCAGCGCGATCAGGATGCCGATCATGTAGGCGCCGAACACCTCGGTCAGCACCGTCGCCGAGAAGTGCCAGCGCTGCTGGTAGATCGCGTACATCGGCGAGGGCGCGGTGGAGGCCATCAGGAACAGTGCCAGCAGCGCGCCGACGAACCAGAACGCGCGTTGCGGGGTGAGCAGCGCCCGCGGGGCGCGGGCGGGGCGGTCGACGGCGAGCTCGGGCGCGGTCATGCCCCTCCTCGGAGCGCGGGCGGGTGGTTCCGCTCGGGGCCAACCGTCGAGCGGAACGGAACATTCCGCTCCGGCGTACGCTGTGTCCATGACCACAGCCCAGCGAGCGACCGGTTACGCCGACCGGGTCATCGCGGCCGCCCGCGAGGTGTTCACCGAGCAGGGCTTCGGCGCGCCGATCTCGGAGGTCGCGCAGCGCGCCGGCGTGGGCGTGGCCAGCATCTACCGCCGCTGGCCGAGCAAGACCGAACTGGCCGAGCAGGTGCGGATCAGCTGCCTGCGCCGGATCGTCGCGGAGGCCCGCTCGGCCGCCGCCGAGGAATCCGATCCGTGGCGGGCCTTCACCCGGTTCCTGTTCCGCTGCCTGGCCGAGGGCAGCGGCGTCGGCACGGTCCTCCCGCCGGACGAACCCGGCCGGTCGCACTCCGCGGAGTACGCCGAGATCCGCCGGGAGATGACCGAGTCCGTCGAGGCGCTGGTCCGCGCCGCGCACGAGGCCGGTGAGCTGCGCGCCGACTTCGCCGCAGCCGACGTGGTGCTGCTGTTCAAGCACCTCAACCCCGCGCTGCCGATCGCGGAGCCGAGGCGAGCGGACCTGCGCGCCCGCTACCTGGCGCTGGTCGTCGAAGGCCTGCGCGCCGGGGACCGCGCCGAGCTGCCCGGCGCGGCGCCGGACTGGGCCGAGGTGCACGCGATGCGCAGGCCCGGCACCGCCTGATCCCGCGGCCCGGCGAGAACGGTCGGACATCCGGACGCCGCTCCCGCGCGCCGGCGCTGCACCGGGACGCGTCGAGGCCCGGTCCGCCGGGCGCGTGCACCGGCCGGTGACGCCGGCGGATTTCTGTCTGACGTTCACCCGATCGGCCGCTACAGAGACCGGATCAGCCGGTCGATAAGAGAAGGAGACAAGGACGGGAACGGTTCGCCGCTCCCGTCCTTCTTCGTTCCCGGCCCTCGTCGCCGCACCCCGTTCGCGCCGGCTCGCGAACCTCTCCGCCGTCCTCCTCGTTCACCCCGGCCGCTGCGCGGAACGGGTTCGCGGAACGGGCCGGTGCGGCTCGCTCGAATCCGGAGCGGCACCGTCCCCGAGCATCCGTGCTGCGCACCTCGCACGGATGGCGCAATTCGCGGCGGGAGACCCCGGCGATCTTCGCGGGAGATGACGACGGGACTACCCTGCGCGGTGTGGGTATCCCTGCCTGGGTCTGGTTCCTCGTCGCCGTCCTCGCGATCGCCGCGGGCGTCGCGCTGCTGATCGCCGACCGCACACGACGCGCCCCGAACAACCGGGAGCGACGTCGCTGGGCGGCGCTGCGCGGCTGGCAGTTCGCCGAGATCGATCAAGTGCTGCCGACGCGCTGGGAACGCGGCGCGCTCGCGCAGCACAGCGGCAGCACCGCCACCGACGTCGTCGCGGGCTCCACGTTCACCGCCGACGGCCGCCGCCAGGTCTACGTCCTCGACCTCACCGTGAACAACAAGGTCGCCACCGTGCTCGCCGGCGTGCGCTGCCGCCGCAGCGTCAGCACCATCCTCGAACTCTGGCAGCCGGACGTGCCGGTGCCGCAGGACTCCGGGCTGGACCTGCTCGGTCCGGTCGGTTCGCGGTACGCCTTCGTCACCGAGGTCGCCGCCGCCCGTCCGCTGGTCACGCCGTCGCTCGTGGAGGCGGCCGAAGAGGTCGGGCCCGACGTGACCGTGGTGTGGCTGGAGCAGGACTGGGTGCTGGCCGCCATCGAACCCGACGGCGCGGACCCGGCCCGCCTGGAGCGCCTGCTGCGCTCGTTGGGCGAGCTCGCCGACATCATCGACCCGTTCGAAACCGACCCGAACGAGTCCTTGGACGAGCCGGAGCCCGCCGCGGACGCCGAACCCACCCGGCAGCTCAAGGGAGCGACCGGCGCGACCTCCCCGGCGGACACCAACGAGACGATCCGCGTCGAGCGGGCCGAGCACTCCGAGAACCAGTCCTGACGGGAGCCGGTCGGCGAGGCGATACGGTGCGAACCATGCCTACCGCACTCGTCACCGGCCCCACCGCCGGAATCGGCAACGCCTTCGCCCGCAGGCTCGCGGCCGAGGGGCATGACCTGGTGCTCGTCGCCCGCGACGCCACGAGGTTGGAGGCGCTGGCCGAGGCGCTGCGCGCCCGCCACGGCGTCACCGTCGAGGTGCTCGTGGCGGATCTCGCCGACGAAGCGCAGCTCGCCGAGGTGGAGCGGCGCCTGGCCGACGAGCGGCGGCCGGTGGACCTGCTGGTCAACAACGCTGGTTTCGGCACTTCCGGGGCGTTCTGGGACACCGAGCGGGCCACCCTGGGCAAGCAGCTCGACCTGAACGTGGCCGCCGTGCTGCGGCTGACGCACGCGGTGGTGCCGGGGATGCGGGCGCGCGGCGGCGGTGACGTGGTCAACGTGTCCAGCGTCGCCGGTTTCTTCTCGGTGGCCGGTTCGACCTACGCCGCCACGAAGTCCTGGGTGACGACGTTCTCCGAGGGCCTGTCCGCGGCGCTGACCGGCAGCGGGGTGCGCGTCATGGCGTTGTGCCCCGGCTTCACCCGCACCGAGTTCCACGAGCGCGCCGGGCTGTCCATGGGCCGCCTCCCGAAGGCGTTCTGGCTGCGAGCCGACGACGTCGTGCACGAGGGCCTCTCCGACCTGCGCCGAGGCCGCTCCGTCTCGATCCCCAGCCCCCAGTACAAGGCCCTGGTCACCGTGGGCCGCCTCATCCCCCACCGCCTCCAACGAGCAGTGGTGACCCGAGCAGTCCCCGGCCGAACCTGACCCGAACCAGCACGGCCCCCGCCTCGCGGCCGAAGGCCGTGCCTTGCGGCGTAGCCGTGCCTGTATGTGCGAAGCACATAGCCCACGTCGAAAAGGTGACGACCCGCGGGTTCTCAGCGTTCTTCTCGCGAGGACAGCTTTTTCCCTCGTGGCGGAGCCACTCGGGAAAAAGATCCCGCAGCGAGAAGAACGCTGAGGTTCCGCCACCCGACCACCCCGCCAGAACGAGCCCCACCCCCCAGTAGGATCCAAAACCGTGATTGACCAGCTTCGACGTGTTGAGCTTGCCCGGCTAGTGACGGAACTCGCCGTGGTGCACGGCAAGGTGACGTTGTCCTCCGGCAAGGAGGCGGACTACTACGTCGACCTGCGCCGGGCGACGTTGCACCACGCGGCGGCGCCGCTCATCGGCGGCCTGCTGCGGGAGCTCACCGCGGACTGGGAGCACAACGCCGTCGGCGGCCTCACCTTGGGCGCGGACCCGGTCGCGACCGCGATGATGCACGCGCCCGGCCGCCCGCTGGATTGCTTCGTGGTGCGCAAGAACGCGAAGTCCCACGGCATGCAGCGCCGCATCGAGGGCCCGGGGGTCGCGGGCCGCAAGGTGCTCGCCGTGGAGGACACCTCCACCACCGGTGGCAGCGTGCTCACGGCGGTGGAGGCGTTGCGCGAGGAGAACGCCGAGGTCGTCGGCGTGGTGACGGTGGTGGACCGGGGAACCGGTGCGAAGGAGGCCATCGAGGCCGCCGGGTTGAGCTACCGTTCGCTGCTGAACCTGGCCGATCTCGGCTTGAGCTGACCCCGTTGGAGAACGGTCGTACCTCGTGGAAGCAATCGTCCCGCTCGCGTTCGTCCTGATCGTCCTGATCCTGGTGGGCGGTGTGCTGCTCGCCGTGCTGGGGCGCAAGCGCTCCGTCGGGAACTTCCAGCGGCTGCTGCGGTCCGGGCAGGGCTGGCGGCAGGTTCCGGGCGACGAGCTGTGGCGGCAGGTGCGGGTGCTGCGGGAGTTCGCGAGTTCCCGCGGCCTGCACGACTACTTCCACTTGGCGGGGCAGCACCGCGGCCAGGCGTTCGAGGCGGTGCAGTACCGGCGTCCGCCGGGGCTCGGGCAGCGGGTGTTCACCTTCGGGTTCGCCGTGGTGCTGCCGCGCCCGGTTCCGGGCCCGGAGCTCCGGGTGGCGCGTTCGGGCGCGTTCGGCGCGCTCGGCCAGGACTTGCGGGTCGCTTCGGGTGACCCGGAGTTCGACCGCGCGTACCTGCTGACCTCGCCGGACGCGGAGTTCGCGCGCCGCGCGGTACCGCCGGGCCTGGCGCGCGCCCTGCTCACCGATGACCGCATGAAGGACGTGGTGCTGGAGTTCGCGCCGGGGCACGTCGTCGCGTTCCGCAGCGGTTCGGCGAAGCCGGAGACGGTGTTGCCGGTGCTGGACCTGCTGGTCGACGTGCACGGCGGCGTGCCGTGGGGGGAGCTGTCCGGGCGATGAACCAGGAGACGGACGTCCCCGGCCCCACCGAGTGGGGGACGGGCGTCGGCGTGGGGCCGTGGCAGGGGCCGTGGCCGGACGACG
This sequence comes from Saccharopolyspora gloriosae, assembly GCF_014203325.1. NCBI lineage: Bacteria > Bacillati > Actinomycetota > Actinomycetes > Pseudonocardiales > Pseudonocardiaceae > Saccharopolyspora > Saccharopolyspora gloriosae. Next base: position 6,658,839 of record NZ_JACHIV010000001.1, read on the forward strand.
AGCGTTACGACCCGGAGCTGCTGGCCGAGGGCGACCGGCGCAACGTCGTGGACCACTACCGGTACTGGCACCGGGACGCGGTGGTCGCCGACCTCGACACCCGGCGCCACGACTTCCACGTGGCCATCGAGAACTTCCAGCACGACCACAACATCGGCACGGTGGTGCGCACCGCGAACGCGTTCGCGGCCCGCGCCGTGCACATCGTGGGCCGGCGCCGCTGGAACCGGCGCGGCGCGATGGTCACCGACCGGTACCAGCACGTGCACCACCACCCGGACCTGGTCTCGTTGCGCGAGTTCGCCGCCGAGCAGGGGCTGGCGATCGTCGCGGTGGACAACACGCCGGGCGCGACGCCCATCGAGCGCACCGCGCTGCCGGAGCGCTGCGTGCTGCTGTTCGGCCAGGAGGGGCCGGGGCTGCACTCGGATTCGCGGGACACCGCGGACGCGGTGGTGTCCATCGCGCAGTTCGGGTCGACCCGTTCGATCAACGCGGGCGTGGCGGCGGGCATCGCCATGCACGCCTGGATCGCGCAGCACGCGGACCCGTCCCGCGCCTGGTGAGGGCGTGAAAAAGCCCGGCCGGCGCGGGTCGTCCGCGTCCGGCCGGGCTCGGGTGCCAGTGGTTCAGGCGGCGTCCTTCGCCTTGGTCCGGCGTCCGCGCACGTACTCGACGATGATCGGGAGGATCGAGATGAAGACGATCAGGATCGCCATCGCCTCGAGGTTCTCCTTGATGATCGGGATGTTGCCGAGGAAGTAGCCCAGCACCGTCATGCCCGCGGCCCAGGCCACGGCGCCGATGGCGGAGTAGCTGAAGAACTTCCGCTGGTCCATCTGCCCGATGCCTGCGACGGCGGTGATGAACGTGCGCACGATCGGCACGAACCGGGCGAGGATGATCGCGCGGGCGCCGTAGCGCTCGAAGAACTCGTGGGTCTTGTCGACGTGTTCGGCCTTGAACAGCTTCGAGTCGGGCTTGTTGAACAGGGCGGGCCCGACCTTCCGGCCGATCCAGTACCCGGTCACGTTGCCGACGAACGCGCACACGGACAGCAGCAGGCAGGTCAGCCAGATCGGCGTGGAGATCGCACCGGTCGCCACGAACAGGCCCGTCACGAACAGCAGCGAGTCACCGGGCAGGAAGAACCCGATGAGCAGGCCGCACTCCGCGAAGATGATCAGGCAGACACCGATCAGCGCGAACGGGCCGAGCGAGCTGACGATGTTCTCCGGATCCAGCCAGGACGGCAGCAGGGCGAGCGTGGACGTTCCAGCGGCGTTGAGCATCGCGGGGAGTTCGGTCGTCACGCTCGCCAACGGTACCGGTGCCCGTTGAGCGCGAACCGCCAGCCCGACCCCGACCGCTCGGAGCGTGGCAAGTCGCCGCGCCGGACGGGTTCTGGTGACGTCGGACTCGTCGGGCGGCGCGGCCGCGGATCACACGACGGTGAGCAGTCCGCTGATGCCACCGGCGGCGACGCCGAGCAGCACGGCGAACAGCAGCACCGCGCCCACCGGGAGCCGGCGCCGTTCGGGCGGTCCGACCGGCGGCGGTGGCGGCGGCGGTGCGGGAACGGCGTTCCCGGGCTGCCCGCCGACCGCCTGCGCGCGCAGCGCGGCCGACAGCAGATTCTCCGGGGTGTCCCGCGAACTCTCCATGCCCGCCAGCGTAGGACGTCCTGACCGGAGGGCTCGTGCAGCGGGGCGGGTGGCGCGCGTCTTCGCCGCGGCGTCAGCGACCGGTCGAGTCCCAGACGCCCGATTTCATGACGCGCCGCAGGTCCAGGTCGTCGTCGAGCAGCACGAGGTCCGCGGCCAGGCCCGGTCGCAGCGAGCCGACCCGGTCGGCGGCGCCGAGCAGCTCGGCGGGCCGGGTCGAGGCGGCGTGCACGGCCGCCGTCACCGGCAGCCCGCCGCCGTGCACGAGGTTGCGGAACGCGGCGTCCATGGTGAGCGTGCTGCCCGCGAGCGAGCCGTCGGCCAGCCGCGGTTCCCCGTCGACCACGGTCACCGGGAGCTTGCCCAGCTCGTAGGTCCCGTCCCCGGCGCCGGTGGCGCTGATCGCGTCGGTGATCAGCACGGTCCGGCCCGCGCCCGCGTGCCGCGCGGCGAAGCCCACCACGGCCGGGTGCAGGTGCACCAGGTCGCAGATCAGCTCCACCGTGATGCGCTCGTCGTCGAGCAGGGTGCCGACCGGTCCGGGTTCGCGGTGGTGCAGGGGGCGCATCCCGTTGAACAGGTGGGTGGCGACCGTCGCCCCGGCGTCGACGGCGGGCAGCACCTGCTCGCGGACGGCGTCGGTGTGCCCGATCGCGGCGATCACGCCCTGCTCGGCGAGGGTGCGCACGGCGGGGATCGCGCCGTCGAGCTCCGGTGCCAGCGTCACCATCCGGATCGAGCCCTTGCCCGCCTTGAGCAGGGTGCGCACGGCCTGCTCGTCGGGTTCCCGCAGCAGCGCCGGGTCGTGCGCGCCGCAGCGCGCCGCGGACAGGAAGGGGCCTTCCAGGTGGATGCCGTCGAGCAGGCCGTCGACGACCAGTTCGTGCAGCGCGCCGACCTGCTTGGCCAGGTCGGCGAGCGGCGCGGTGACGAGGCTGGCGAGCGTGGTGGTGGTGCCGTGCGAGCGGTGCGCGGCCAGCGCGGCGCGGGTCTGCTCGGCTTCGAGCCCGGTGAACGAGCCGCCGCCTCCGCCGTGACAGTGGATGTCGACGAAACCGGGCACCAGCCAGCCGTCGCCGAGGTCGGTGGCCCCGGCGGGCGCGGGCCCGGTGCCGAGCTCGTCGATGACGGGGCCGGACAGCCGGATCCAGCCGTTCTCCAGCACGCCGTCCGGGGTGACGATGCGGCTCGCGGTGAGGGTGCGGGCCCCGGTGTCGTGCGCGTTCACTGGCTGTCCCCACTTTCGTTGTCGCCCGCGCCGCGGTGTCGCCGAGGCCGCGGGCGAGGCCGCGTCGGGCGGCGGTGGCTGCGGTGGTCGGCGCTGCCATCTTCCGGCACCGACCCGTTAATGGTCTACACCAGCATGGTGTGGTCTTCGCCGGCGTGCCGTCGACTCGTGGGGTGCCGTGCGCTGCCCTGCGGCAGGAGGGTGAAAACCCGACGTGGATCGGGTGATCTTGGCGTGGCCCGAACGGCCGCCGGGGGCGCGCCCGCGCCGAGGAGACCGTCTCGCGCCGAGGGTGCGGCGCCGTCCCCGGTCGTCGCGGTCCGCAGCGCGCTCACCTGATCAGCGGACCCGCGTCGGGATGATCACTGGCGGGTGGTCGTCGTTGACCCCGCCAGGCGGCCGCGCGAGGCCCGGCTGCGCGCTCAGTGCGAGCGCATGACCTTCTGCAGGGCTTCCAGGCCGCGGCTCGCGGTGGACTTCACGGTTCCCTTCGAGACGCCGGTGGCCTCGGAGATCTCCGCTTCGGTGAGGTTGCCGTAGTAACGCAGCACCAGCACCTCGCGCTGCCGCGGCGGGAGCTCGCCGAGCGCCGCCACCACCGCCTGGTGCTCCGCGGTGAGCATCGCCAGCGACTCCGCGGAACGCGCGTCGGCCTGGTGCGGCGGCTGGTACTCGCGGGCCGTCTTGCGGCGCCGCAGCACCGAGCGGCTGCCGTTGACCACGGCGGTGCGCAGGTAGCCGATGGCGGCCTTCGCGTCGCGCAGGCCGGACCAGTTGCGGTAGAGGCCGGTGAACGCCTCCTGCACCACGTCCTCGGCGGTCGCCGGTTCGTCGACCAGCAGGATCGCCAGCCGGACCATGCGCATCCGCTGCTGGCGGTACAGGTCTTCGAGGGTGAGCGGTTGGTCGGTGGCGGTGGACGCGGTGTCGATCGCACGGAGGTGGCCCAGTGTCTGCTCGACGCTGCGTTCGACCCCCGATGAGGAATCCCCGAACATGATCTGAAAGTACCGGCTTCGCCCGGCGGCTGTCCCTCGGCCGGGTAGCGTCCGGAACAGGCTCGTGATCAGGGAGGTCCGAAATGGCGAAGTTCGTGGTCGAAATGGTCTACGGCGACGACGAGGAGCGCCGGTTGGCCGTGCGGCCCGACCACCGCGTCTACGCCAAGTCGCTGGCGCAGCAGGGGATCCTGCTGGCCGGGGGTCCGTACGAGGACGGCTTGGGCGCGCAGCTCGTGTACGAAGCGGCGGACGCGGCGGCGGTGCAGCGGCTGCTCGACGAAGATCCGTACCTCCAGGAGGGCGTGATCGCCTCGACCACCGTCCGTGAGTGGAACGCGATCACCGGCTCCTGGGTTTCATGATCCACTAGCCTGTTCAGGCGACCCCGCACCCCCGAAGGTGTGAGGATTGCGACAGCGGTGCAGATCCGCACCGATCCAGTGGTTTTCCCTATGACGCGAACGGGTAGCGCTGACCTCCACAGGCCCGCGCGGACCTCGCGCGCCCTCGTAGGATTCGGCGCGGCTCCCCGCTGCCAAGAACGACTCCATCCCGAGGAGGACGACCGATGCCCATCGCTACCCCCGAGGTCTACGCGGAGATGCTGGACCAGGCGAAGTCAAGCGAGTTCGCCTATCCGGCCATCAACGTGACCTCGTCGGAGACGCTCAACGCGGCGCTGCGTGGCTTCGCCGAGGCCGAGAGCGACGGCATCATCCAGGTCTCGACCGGTGGCGCCGAGTTCGCCTCCGGTACGAAGGTCAAGGACATGGTCACCGGGGCCACCGCGCTCGCGGAGTACGCGCACGTCGTGGCCGCCAAGTACCCGGTGAACATCGCGCTGCACACCGACCACTGCCCCAAGGACAAGCTGGACGGCTACGTCCGGCCGCTGATCCAGATCAGCCAGGAGCGGGTCGACCGCGGCGAGAACCCGCTGTTCCAGTCGCACATGTGGGACGGCTCGGCCATCGAGCTGCACGAGAACCTGCAGATCGCCTCCGAGCTGCTCGACACCGCGGCCAAGGCGAAGATCATCCTGGAGCTGGAGGTCGGCGTCGTCGGCGGCGAGGAGGACGGCGTCGCCAACGACATCAACGACAAGCTCTACACCGCCGCGGGCGACTACGAGCACACCGTGGACGCGCTCGGCGCCGGCGAGAAGGGCCGCTACCTGCTGGCCGCGACCTTCGGCAACGTGCACGGCGTGTACAAGCCCGGCAACGTCAAGCTGCGCCCCGAGATCCTCAAGCAGGGCCAGGAGGTCGCCTCCCAGAAGCTGGGCCTGCCCGCCGGGTCCAAGCCGTTCGACCTGGTCTTCCACGGTGGTTCCGGCTCGCTGCTGGAGGAGATCCACGAGGCGGTCTCCTACGGCGTGGTGAAGATGAACATCGACACCGACACCCAGTACGCCTTCACCCGGCCCATCGCCGAGCACATGTTCAAGAACTACGACGGCGTGCTCAAGGTCGACGGCGAGGTCGGCAACAAGAAGGTCTACGACCCGCGCAGCTACCTGAAGGCGGCGGAGCAGGCCATGGCCGCCCGCGTCGCCCACGGTTGCGAGACGCTGAAGTCCGCGGGCCGCATGCTGGCCGGCTGACACCGCACCGCACTTCGAACGCCACCCCGGACCGAGCACCGGGGTGGCGTTCGCGCGTCGGATGACAGGATGGCGCCATGACGAACCTGCTGGAGCCACCGGAAACGCTGCTGCCGGAGAACACCACGGCGCAGGCCGCGCTCGACGCCGGAACCGACCCGGCGAAGGTCGCCGCGGAGTTCCCCGCGTTCAGCGCCGCTTGGGCGCAGCTCGGCGAGGTCGCGCTGGAGCGCGAGGAGTACATCGCCGCCTACGCCTACGCGCGCACCGGCTACCACCGCGGCCTGGACGCGCTGCGCAAGTCCGGCTGGAAGGGCTTCGGCCCGGTGCCGTGGCGGCACCGCCCCAACCAGGGCGTGCTGCGCGCCGTCGCCGTGCTGGCCAAGGCCGCGGGCGCGATCGGCGAGACCGAGGAGTTCGACCGCTGCCGCCAGCTCCTGCTCGACAGCGACCCCGCCTCGGTGGAGGCCACCGGAGTCGCGTGACGCTCCGGGAGGGCCCGGTCCGCCGGGCCCTCCCGCTGCCCGTTGGTGCAAGCGTGTTGCCCCGCGTTCGGTCCCCGTTGCCCTGCCACCACCAGGCCGTCTCAGCGACGCTGCAGGGAGGCGGGTGAGCAGGAGGCGGGATGCGGATCGTCGAGTCACGAGCCGACGCCGCACAGCGGGCCGGACGGTCCGTCGACGACCGGACATCGACGGACGTGTCACCGCGGATCGCGCGAGTGCTGGCGCTCCAGCGCACGGTGGGCAACGCCGTGGTGTCGCGGACGCTGGCCGACGACGTGGAATTGACCGACCTGGCGGGCCCGAGCCGGCCGACGGGCGCGGCGCAGCCGAACTCGGTGGAGGTCGCCTACCCATCGGCCCGGCAGCCGGTCGAACCGCCGGTCCGGCAGCAAGCTCCCCGACCGGCCACGTGGTTCCAGCTGTACTGCTGCGGAGTGCGGAGAAGCCCCCCGACGGCGGCAGCGCCCTCGGGTGGGCAGGACGGCGCTGACCGCGACTGGCGAGATTTCCTGGCCGAAGTCAAACCCGAGCTGAAGCGCATCGACAAGGACCCGAAGATCAAAATCGATGAGGCCACCCAGACCGTGCTGGTGGCCTACGACCCTCAGCTGCTGTCGGACATCTACCCGGTGCTGGAGTTCGTGCTCAAGCGGCAAGCTAAGAAGTTGTCGGACGTTTTCGGCGAGACGCTGGAGAGCCACGGGCGGAAATCCACTACTACCTCCGGTTACTGGGAAGACCACGATGAACGGCGACGGCAGCTCGGCGCGCGGGCCGCTTCCGCAGCTCGTCGGCACGCCGACGATCCGGCTCCGGCCAATCCGATCAGCGGGATGAACAACGCGTCGCCCCTCGTCGCGCTGCACGCCTTGCTGGGCGACTCGTCAGGTGGATTCATCATCGGGGAGAAGCACTCCGAGTACGCAGCCTGGAAGATGCTCGTCGATCATTTGGACGGGCTCAGGGACTCCGGTGTGCGGGTGATCTACCTGGAATCCATCCGTGCCGGTGAAATCCAGGAATGGGTGGACGAGTACCTGCGGAGCTCGGCCCAGAAGATGCCGTCCCAGCTCGAAGCGTTCGTCCTCAAGTACAAGTCGCGCTGGAACCACGACGGATTGCGGAATCTCCTGGATGCCGTCAAGCGAATGGGCGGAATGCGCATCCACGCGATCGACTCGACGACCGCGGCGCGCAAGGGCGCGGGCGACAAGTCCCTGCACGAGCGGGCGGCTCTGATGAACGCCTTCGCGACCGAACGGGTCCGGGAGGACCAGACGAGAGATCCGGGCCGGTACGTCGCGCTGGTCGGGGAAGCACACGCTGTGCAGCACGATTTCACCGGTGACCGAGGTGATCTGCCCGCGATCGTCCCCGGCCTCACCCGGTACCTCGGCGTCCCGGCGGTGCGGATCAGCGGACCGCACGACGCGCAGACGGTCGAGGCCTTGGAGTAGCGCGCGGACGCCGGGGTGACCTGGGTGATCGCCTGGGCGATCGGCGTGGCGCAGAATGGGCGCGTGCAGCGGGTGCGGCAGGAGTTGAGTCGGCGGTTGCGGCGGTTGTTCCGGTCGGGCGTGCCGATCGTGCAGTGCGCCGTGGCGGCGGGTTTGGCGTGGGCCGTGGCGAAGCACCTGGTGGGGCATCCGGCGCCGTTCTTCGCGCCGATCGCCGCGGTGGTGTCGCTGGGCGTGTCGCTGGGGCAGCGGATGCGGCGGTCCCTGGAGCTGGTCGTGGGCGTCAGCATCGGCATCGGCGTCGGCGACGTGCTGATCTCGATGATCGGCACCGGGCCGTGGCAGATCGCGCTGGTCGTCGCGCTCGCCATGAGCACGGCGGTGCTCGCCGACAGCGGCGCGATCATCGTGCTGCAGGCGGCGTCCTCGTCGGTGCTGGTGGCCACGCTGCTGCCGCCCGCGACGGTCGGCGGCTGGACGCGGATGATCGACGCGGCCGTGGGCGGCCTGGTCGGTTTCGCGGTGGCCGCGCTGCTGCCCGCGAATCCGCTGGCCGTGGCGCACCGCAACGGCCGGTTGGTGCTGGGCGCGCTCACCGAGGGCCTGCGCGGGGTGGCGTGGGCGGTGTCGCGGCGCGACGTCGACGTCGCCTCCGACACGCTGGCGGCGGCGCGCAAGAGCCAGAAGCTCGTCGACGAGTTCCGGACCGCGCTGGAGGCGGGCGGCGAGATCGCGAAGTTCGCCCCGATCCGCTGGCGGCGACGCGGCGACCTGGAGCGCTACGAGTCGGCGGCCACGCCGATCGACCGGGCGCTGCGCAACACGCGCGTGCTGGCGCGGCGCGCGATGGCCGCGCTGCGCGACGACGAGCCGGTGCCGCGTCCGCTGCCGGGGCTGCTGGAGGAGCTGGCCGGTTCGGTGGTGCTGCTGCGAGACGAGCTGGCCAGCGGCACCGAGCCGCTGCAGGCGCGGGAGGCGGCCCGTTCGGTGGCCCGCCGCTCCTCGGTGGAACTGCTCGGCGAAGGCGACTTCTCGATGCAGGTCGTGGTCCTCCAGGTCCGCTCCATCGCAGTGGATCTGCTCCAAGCGAGCGGCCTCACCCGAACCGAAGCCATCGCCACCCTCCCCCCACTACACCCCCGCCGCGAAGGCGACCACAGCTGACGACCCGAGCCGGTCGCTCGTCAGAGGTGTCCGGGTGGCGGAACCTCAGTGGCTTCCTCGCTGCGGGATCTTTTTCCCGAGTGGCTCCGCCACGAGGGAAAAGCCGTCCTCGCGAGGAAGCCGCTGAGAACCCGCGGGTGGTCGGCTTTGTGACGTGGGCTATTCGCTGCGCGAATACAGGCACGGCCTTCGGCCGCAAGGCAGGCGTGGCTTCGCCCGTCTCACTGCACGGCTTCGCCGCGAGGTGGCTGCGCCCTTCGCGGGCGTTGCTCGCTGATGAGGCAGCGCAGCGAGCAACGCCCGTTCACGCCCGAAAGGACCCTCACGCCATCGTGTGGCGGACGATCGTCTGGTCGCGTCCGGGGCCGACGCCGATCGCGGAGATGCGGGCACCGGCCAGTTCTTCCAGGCGCAGCACGTAGTTCTGCGCGTTGGTCGGCAGGTCTTCGAAGCTGCGCGCGCCGCTGAGGTCTTCGAACCAGCCGGGCATCTCTTCGTACACGGGCACGGCGTGGTGCACGCCGGTCTGCGTCATCGGCATCTCGGTGACGCGCTGCCCGTCGACGTCGTAGGCGACGCACACGGGGATGGTCTCCAGCCCGGAGAGCACGTCGAGCTTCGTCAGGAAGTAGTCGGTGATGCCGTTGACGCGCGTCGCGTAGCGCGCGATCACCGCGTCGAACCAGCCGGTGCGCCGCGAGCGCCCGGTGGTGACGCCGAACTCGCCGCCCTGCTTGCGGAGGTTCTCGCCGGCGTCGTCGGTGAGCTCCGTCGGGAACGGGCCCGCACCGACGCGGGTGGTGTACGACTTCAGGATGCCGATCACGGCGTTGATCCGGGTGGGCCCGATGCCGGAGCCCGCGCACGCGCCGCCGGAGGTCGGGTTCGACGAGGTCACGAACGGGTAGGTGCCGTGGTCGACGTCGAGCAGCGTGCCCTGCGAGCCTTCCAGCAGCACCGTCTCGCCGCGCTCCAGCGCCTCGTTGACCAGCAGCTTCGTGTCGGCGATGCGCCCGGCGAAGCGCTCGGACTGCTCCAGCACGGTGTCGACGACCTCGTCGGCGTCGAGCGCGCGGCGGTTGTAGACCTTGACCAGCAGCTGGTTCTTGAACTCCAGCGCGGCTTCGACCTTCTGCCGCAGGATCTTCTCGTCGAGCAGGTCCTGGACGCGGACGCCGACGCGGGCGACCTTGTCCTGGTAGGCGGGGCCGATGCCGCGGCCGGTGGTGCCGATCTGCTTCTTGCCCAGGTAGCGCTCGGTGACGCGGTCGATGGCCACGTGGTACGGCATGATCATGTGCGCGTCCGCGGACAGCAGCAGCCGCGAGGTGTCCACCCCGCGCTCCTCCAGGCCGGCGAGCTCGTCGAGCAGCACGCCCGGGTCGACGACGACGCCGTTGCCGATCACGTTCGTCACGCCGGGCGTGAGGATCCCGGACGGGATGAGGTGCAGCGCGAAGTCCTGCCCGTCGGGCAGCACCACGGTGTGACCCGCGTTGTTGCCGCCCTGGTAGCGCACGACCCACTGCGCCTGCTCACCGAGCAGGTCGGTCGCCTTGCCCTTGCCCTCGTCGCCCCACTGGGCTCCGATCAGCACGATCGCCGGCATGTGAAACTCCAACCTGGACTGTGGGTCCGCGCGAGCGACTTCCCGCTTCGACGCGACACTGATGCCGGTCGATCAGGGTAAACCAGGAGCGAAACGTGAGTACCACTGCACTGTGCTGCACAAACAACGATGACACCACGCGTGCGTGCGGTGACGCAGCGTGGCACTTCGTCTCTCCCGCTCCCGGGAAGGCCGAGGTCGATGCGCTCTTGCCCGACGGCCCCGGGCGAGTCGTGGTCGAGGGTACCGATGCCGATCTCGCCGCGGTGGTGCTGCGGTTGCTGCGCAAGAACCGCATCGCCGACTTGGCGGTGGGTTACGTCCCGGTGGCGGAGTCGCCCGCGACGCGGCTGTGGGGGCTGCCGGTGGGGGCCGAGGCGCGGCGGCTCGCGTTCGAGGGCGCCGCTCGGCCCGCCGCGCTGGTGCGGGACGACTCGGGTGGCTTGCTGATCGCCTCCGGGCGCGTCGAACCGATCACCGGGCAGGTGTACTGCGACGACCACCGGGTGCTGCAGGGGGCGGCGCGGAGCTTGGAGATCAGCCCCGATCCGGACGCGGCGCCGCTGCCGGAGCCCACCGCCGATCCGATGTCGGCGAACCTCGATCCGGCCGCCGACGGCCTGCGCGTGACGACGGTGCGCCGCGGCCTGCTGCGCGCTCGCCGCGAGGTGACCAGGGGGCGCGCCGTGCAGGCCGGTTTCCGGGAGGCGACGGTGCTGCGCGACGGGGTGGCGCATCCCAGGCCGGTGGGCACATGGGCCTGGTACCGCCACACCGAGGACCTGCTGCTCGTGCGGCCGTGACGACGTCGCGAAAGCGGCGAAAAGCCCTGCGCACACACAGATTCACCAGATAAGGGGGCCGGGACGTGGCGCTTTCACGACAGGTCACCGCCTAGTCACTTCGGGGCATTGTCATGGCCACTTCGCTCGATGAGGGTCAGGATCGACATCGGCGAGATCAGCCACAGCGGAGGACCCCATGACGCCGAAACGTTCGCTTCGCGCAGCCCTGACCGCTCTGCCCCTGGCCGGCGCACTGTCGCTCGGCCTGGCCCTGCCCGCCGGTGCCGAACCGCCCGGCATCCCCGACGGCGCCACCGCGCAGACCCAGCTGGACGAGCTGACGGTCGCGCCCGAGGGCTCCTCCGACGGCTACGACCGCGACAAGTTCCCGCACTGGAGCGAAGGGTCCGACGGGTGCAGCACCCGCGAGGCCGTGCTCAAGCGCGACGGGGAGAACGTCGAGGTCGGCTCGGACTGCTACCCGACGTCGGGCACCTGGAACAGCCCGTACGACGGCGGTTCCTGGACGCAGCCGTCCGATGTGGACATCGATCACGTGGTGCCGCTGGCCGCCGCCTGGCGTTCCGGCGCGTCGGAGTGGACGAACGAGCAGCGCGAGGCGTTCGCCAACGACCTCGAAGGTCCGCAGCTCATCGCGGTCACCGACAACGTGAACCAGGAGAAGAGCGACCAGACCCCGGACCAGTGGATGCCGCCGGAAGCGGGCTACCACTGCACCTACGCCTCGATGTGGGTCGGCTCGAAGCACAAGTACGAGCTCACGGTCACCGAAGCGGAGAAGACGGCCCTCAAGGACGCGCTCGGCACCTGCTGAGCCGCGATCCCGGAGAACGCCTCACGCGCCCACGCCGGGCGGGTGGGGCGTTTTTTCCTTCGCCACCCGGGTTTTCGCGCCGGGTATCACCTGGTGGGATGAGGTTTCCCAGGCGTTGACGGAGAGTTCGGGCGGGTGCGAATCTCCAGGCATGGCCGTGCGCACCGTGCTGACCGGGCGCCTGCACGTCGATCTCCGGCGGCAGGCCAGCGCGGTCTGTCGTCTTCGCTGACGCACCTCATCGCTCTCCCTCCGATCGTCCCGCGTCGACGGGCCGGTCGAGGGCCGCCTGCTCAGCGAAAGCGACACGACCTTGCACCGTCGGGATTTCCTCGCCGCCCTCGCCCTGTCCACCACGGCCGCCGGGCTGCTCGGCGCCTGCGGCCGGAGCCCGGACGCGGCCTCCGCGCCCGTGCCGCCGCCGGTCGGGGACGCCGAGCTGCGCCGGGTGCGGCTGCGCGTCGGCGACCAGAAGGGCAACTCGCAGTCCCTGCTGCGCTCCGCCGGGCTGGACCGGGCGCCTTACGCGATCGAGTGGTCCACGTTCACCTCCGGCCCGCCGCTGCTGGAGGCCGCCTCGGCCGGGGCCATCGACATCGGCGGCGTCGGCAACACGCCCCCGCTGTTCGCGGCGGCGGCCAAGCGCAACGTGAAGGTGGTGTCCGCGTCGAAGGGCAACGTGACCAGCGACGCGCTGATCGTGCCGAAGGGCTCCCCGCTGCGGCGGGTGGAGGACCTGCGGGGCAAGAAGATCGCCCTGGCGCGCGGCAGCTCCGCGCACGGCCAGGTCCTGCTGAACCTGCGCCAGGCCGGGCTCACCCCGGACGACGTGGAGCTGGTGATCCTGCAGCCCGCGGACGCGCTGGGCGCGTTCAACGGCGGCGAGGTGGACGCCTGGGCGATCTGGGACCCGTACTTCGCGCAGGTGCAGCTGGAGACGGGCGCCGAGGTGCTCGTCGACGGCACCGGGATCTCCAACGGGCTCGACTTCCAGGTCGCCAGCGACGCGGCCCTGTCCGACGCGGCGAAGAACACCGCGCTCGCCGACTACGTGGTGCGGGTGGCGCAGGCGCAGATCTTCTCCGACGCGCACCGGCCCGAGCGGGCGAAGGCGTGGGCCGAGGACACCGGCCTGCCCCTCGAAGTGACGCGCCGAGCCACCGACGCCGGGCCGAACCTGCCGATCCCGCTGGACGATTCGGTGATCCGCTCCTCGCAGGAGTTGGCGGACGCGTTCGTGCAGGCGAAGGAGATCCCGCGCGCGTTCGACTTCGCCGAGTACGTCGACACCCGGTTCGAGCAGCGGCTCGCCGCCGTCCGCTGACCTCCCGCCCTTGATCTCGCCGGTCCAGGTGAGCGGCCCGAGCAGGTCCGGCCGAGGCTCCGCGAGACCCCTGCTCAGGCCGAGATCAACGACGGGTTCCACCCCGCGCAGCACGAGTTCGGAGGGCTCCGCATGAGCATCACGGTGCACTGGTTCCTGCCCACGCACGGCGACGGCCGGTCCATCGTGGACCGCCCGCACGTGACGGCCGTGGGGGCGCAGACCCCGCGCGAACCCGACATCGACTACCTGGCGCAGGTCGCGCAGGCCGTCGAGCACCTCGGGTTCACCGGGATGCTCACGCCCACCGGCAGCTGGTGCCAGGACGCGTGGGTGACCACGGCCGCGCTGCTGGGGCGCACCAAGCGCATCAAGTTCCTGGTGGCGTTCCGGCCCGGTTCGCTGACGCCGACGCTGGCCGCGCAGATGGCCACCACCTACCAGCAGGTCTCCGGCGGCAGGTTGCTGCTCAACATCGTCACCGGCGGTGAGTCCACCGAGCAGCGCCGCTACGGCGACTGGCTCGACCACGACAAGCGCTACGAGCGCACCGACGAATTCCTCGCCGCGATGCGCGCCATCTGGTCCGGTGCCCCCGCCGACTTCGACGGCGAGCACTACCGGCTGCGCGGCGCCACCGCCTACGACGTGCCGAACCCGCAGCCGCCGCTGTACTTCGGCGGTTCCTCGCCCGCGGCGCTGCCCGTGGCGGCGCGACGAGCCGACGTGCACCTGACCTGGGGCGAACCGCCCGCGCAGGTCGGGGAGCGGATCGCCCGGCTGCGCGAGCTCGCCGCCGCCGAAGGCCGCACCCTGCGGTTCGGGCTGCGGGCGCACACCATCACCCGCGACACCTCCGCCGAGGCGTGGGCCACGGCGCAGCGCTTCCTGGACCAGATGGATCCGGCGGACGTCGCGGCCTCGCAGGCGAAGTTCGCGGTCACCGAATCCACCGCGCAGCGCCGGATGGCGGAACTGCACGGCGGCGTCCTGCACTCCGACGCGCGCGCACTCGAAGTGCACCCCGGCCTGTGGTCCGGCGTCGGGCTGCTGCGCGGCGGCGCCGGAACCGCCTTCGTCGGCAGCCACGAGGAGGTCGCCGACCTCATGTCCGAGTACCACGACGTGGGCGTCGAGGAGTTCGTGTTCTCCGGGTACCCGCACCTGGAGGAGGCGTACTGGTTCGGCGAGGGCGTGCGCCCGGTGCTGGCCCGCCGCGGCCTGCTCGCCGAGCAGGGCGCTCCCGCCGCCGCACCCCGAGTCCCGGACCCCAGCCCGGCGTCCTGACCCCGAGCCCGGAATCGGGGCGAAACCCGATGGGACCGGGCGATCCGCGCTCCTACCGTCCGAGACGACCGTGAACGGATCGGACGGGGGCGGCGATGGCGAGCGTGGCGGTGGTCGAGGTGCCGGCGGTGCCGGCGGTGGTGCGCGGCTCGATCGGGCTGTGGGTGTGCGCGGTGGCGACGGGCGTGGCGGAGACGGTGCTGCAGGTGCTGCGCGCCGTCGCCGGGGAGCTGCCCGCGGACGGGATCGCGGGCCAGCTGGGGGTTCGCGCGGTCGTGTACGCGGCGCTGCTCCTGCTGGTGCTGCGCCTGCGCCGAGGTGAGCCGGGGACCCGCTGGGCGGTGGCGGTGCTGATCGGCGGGATCGGCACGCTGAGCATGGTCGGCGGCCCGCTGCTGGAGATGGCGCACGGGGCGCCCGTCGCGGCGGCGTGGGTCGACGGGACGGGCGCGTCGGCCTGGACCTTCGCCTCCTTGCGCGCGTTCCACCTCTGCGCGGTGCTCGGAGCCCTGGCGCTGCTGTTCTCCCCCGCCGCCAACGAGCTCTTCCGGAGACGGCGCCCGTAGGCAGCGCCTCCTCCACCTGTCGCGGAGGAGGCGCGCGCCTCGTTTCAGCCCGCGTGCTCGTCGCGGGACCGGACGGCGATGTCCGGGTGGTCGCTGAAGATCCCGTCGATGCCCTGGGCGAACAGCGCGTCGAAGTAGCCGAAGACGTCGCCGAACTCGGCGGGCACGTCGGAGGAGCGGAAGTCCTCGGGCAGGAACTCGTTCTCCGCGCGAACCGTGTACGGCACGACCTCCAGCCCGGCGGCGTGCGCGTCGGCGGCGACCCGCGTGGGGCCGGTGAGGTGGCCGCTCTCGTCGACCGGCAGCAGCACCTTCGTGTCCGGCCCGATGACGTCGGCGTAGCCCGCGATCTCCCGCAGGCCCTCCGGGGTCACCAGGTCCGCGTAGGTGCGCGGGTCGCCGGCCTCGATGAAGTCCTGCGGCGCGCCGCTGCCGCTGATCAGCTGCACCAGCCGCACCCGCACCGAGCGGTCCAGCTCCCGCAGGTTCGCCACCTCGAAGGACTGCACCACGACCTTCGCGTTCGGGCGGTTGAGCCCGTTGTCGTCGAGCGCCCGCGCGACCTTCGGCTCCAGCGGCAGGCCGATGCGCCGGAAGTGGCTGGGGTGCTTGGTCTCCGGCGCGACACCGATCTCGCGGTGCAGCTCCCGCGACAGGCGGTCCGCGAGGTCGACGACCTCCTGGAAGGTGGGCACCTGGAACCGGCCGTCGTAGATCGTGTTGTTCGGGCGCAGCTCGGGGATGCGTTCGACCGCCCGCAGCGCCTTGAGCTCGGCGAGGGTGAAGTCCTCGGTGAACCAGCCGGTCAGCTCGACACCGTCGATGACCTTGGTGGTCCTGCGGTCGGCGAACTCGGGGCGCTCGGCGACGTCGGTGGTGCCGCTGATCTCGTTCTCGTGCCGCGACACGAGCACGCCGTCGCGGGTGGAGACCAGGTCGGGCTCGATGTAGTCGGCGCCCATCCGCGCCGCCAGCTCGTAGGAGGCCAGCGTGTGCTCCGGCCGGTAGCCGGAGGCGCCGCGGTGCCCGAACACCTCGACGCGGTCCGCCTCGGCGGGAGCGGACGGGGCCGCGGCGGCCGGGAGCTGCGCGAGGCTGCTCAGCGCGGCGACCGTGGACACGGCGAGCGCCGCCAAGCGCGTCCGGATCAGCATCTGTCCTCCAGTGGTGGTTCGTGCGCGGGAGGGGCCGCGCGCCCGGCTCGACCCTCGCCGGGGCGAGCGACGTCGTCGGCAAGACCACGCGACCATCGGGTGAACTCGTCGTGGGCGCCAGGCGTACCGCGCCCGGTTCTGGCTGGTCGGGGCCGATCGGCGGAATCGGCTGTCCGGTTCGCCACACCGTTGCGGGGGGCCGCCGCCGGGCGGCGGCGGGACGCTCTACGCTTCCGGGCGTGCGAATCCTCGTGATCGGGGCAGGTGGCAGGGAGCACGCGATCGTGCTCGCGCTGTCGAAGGACCCATCGGTGACCGCCCTGGCCTGCGCTCCCGGCAACGCGGGTACCGCCGCGCTCGCCGAGCCCTACGCGGTGAACGTCGCCGACCCCGCGTCGGTGACCGAGCTCGCCACGACGTGGAAAGCGGACCTGGTCGTGTTCGGCCCGGAGACCCCGCTGGTCGCGGGCGCCGCCGACGCCGTGCGCGCCGCCGGGATCGCCTGCTTCGGCCCGTCGAAGGAAGCCGCCCGCATCGAGGGCTCCAAGGCGTTCGCGAAGGACGTCATGGTCGCCGCGGGCGTGCCCACCGCGCACAGCGAGACGGTGGACAACCCGGCGAAGCTGGACGCGGCGCTGGCCCGGTTCGGCCCCACCTGGGTGGTCAAGGACGATGGGCTCGCCGGCGGCAAGGGCGTGCTGGTCACCGGTGATTTCGACGCGGCTCGCGCGCACGCGCTGACGCTGCTCGACGACGGCCACCCGGTGCTGCTGGAGTCGTTCCTGGACGGCCCGGAGGCCTCGCTGTTCTGCCTGGTCGACGGGAGCACGGTGGTGCCGCTGCTGCCCGCGCAGGACTTCAAGCGCGTCGGCGACGACGACGCGGGCCCCAACACCGGCGGCATGGGTGCCTACGCGCCGCTGCCGTGGGCGCCGGAGGGCTTCACCGACACCGTGGTGCGCACCGTGGTGCAGCCGGTCGTGGACGAGCTGGCCGAGCGCGGCACCCCGTTCTCCGGGCTGCTCTACGCGGGCCTGGCGTTGACCTCGGCGGGCCCGCAGGTGATCGAGTTCAACTGCCGGTTCGGCGACCCGGAGACGCAGGCCGTGCTGTCGTTGCTGCACACGCCGCTGGCCGGGCTGCTCAACGCAGTCGCGCACGGCGAGCTCGCCGCCGCTCCCGCGCTGGAGTGGGAACCGGGTGCCGCGGTCACGGTCGTCGTGGCCGCCGAGGGCTACCCGGGCCGCCCGCGGGTCGACGACGTGATCACCGGGGGCGACGCGACCGGCGTGCTGCACTCCGGAACCCGGCGCCGCGACGACGGCGCGGTGCTGTCGGCGGGCGGCCGGGTGCTGTCGGTCGTCGCCACCGGCGAGGACCTCACCGCCGCGCGCGACGAGGTGTACCGCCGCGTCGCTGGTGTGCGGCTGCCCGGTTCGCACCACCGCGTGGACATCGCGCTGCGCGCCTCCCGCGGCGAGATCGCACCGCCCGCCTGACGAGTCGAACCGGACGAACCGCACGCGCGCCCTCGCCGCGTGCGGTTCTTCGCGTGCGCGCCGGTGGCATTCGGCTGCTTTTCCCGGAAAACACCGCCGGTCGGCGCAGTCGCCCTGGTAATCATGGATCCGGCCGGAACGGCGCGGGTGGGGCGCGCCGGACGTTCTGCTCCGGACCGTGAACCCAGCGAGGAGTGGTCGTGGCGGACGCCGGTTACAACATGGGGGCGCTGGAGACCTGCCGCTCCGCGCTGGAGGGCAAGGCGGGCCCGGTCGGTGCCATCGGCGACGGGTTCGAGAACCAGCACGTCGACGCCGCGATCTTCGGTGAGCTGGACGCCGCCGCCGGGCTGGCCTCGGCGATCACGAACCTGGACGGCGTCGCCAAGGCGCAGTTCGACGGCGCCGAGCAGCTGCTGCGCGGCGTGAGCGGGGCGCTGGACGCGGTGCGCACCAGCGTCGAGGAGATCGAGCGCACCAACGCCGATTCGTTGCGGATCTGACCACCGCCTGGACTGGGGACGACATGGGGATCTCAGGGGAAGTCGCCGGCAAGCCCGGTGGTGCCGCGCTCGCCGAGCAGCTGCGCAAGGTCGAGAACAGCAAGCCCGACGCGATCCGCGAGATCGGTCGGCGCTGGCGCACCGCGAGCGGATCGACCGGGGACGCCGACGGCCAGGTGCAGAGCGCCGTCACCGGCCTCGACGGCGCCTGGCAAGGGGCCTCGGCGGACGCCTTCGTCGGCTACATGGGGCAGGTGCGCGGCGGTTTCGACGCGGCGAAGCAGACCTTGGAGAGCTCGGCGGACGCGCTGGACCAGGCCGCGGACGCGGTGCGGACCGCGAAGGACGCGGTGAACGCCATCGGCGAGCGGGCGCTGGCCGACGCGCGCAACGCCGAGAACACCTACCAGCAGGCGGTGCTGGCGCACCCGAACGATCCGCCCGCGCACCAGCTCGCGGCGCAGGTGCGAGACGACGCGATCCGGCGCGCGATGGACGCCCACGCGCAGGAGGCCACCACCAAGGTCGCCGAAGCCGACGACGGGCTGAACGCCGCGCTGACCTCGCTCAACGACGCCGCCGGTGGCATGAACGAGGTGTTCACGAAGATCCCGAAGGCCGGTGAGCAGGGCTTCACCCCGGCGCAGGGGCGCAGCACCGAGTGGAAGTTCCAGGACCCGGAAGGGCCCGCGAACACCGCGCCGTCGAACGCGGCACCGGGTACGACCCCGCCGGGAGGACCCGGTCAAGGCGGGCCCGGCGACTCGACCGGAGGGTCCACCGGGAACTCGGGGTCGTCGAGCGGATCCGGCGGTCCAGGCGGGAGTTCCAGCGGGAGTTCCAGCGGGTCGGAAGGGGCGAGCGGATCCAGCGGTTCCTCCGGCGGCCTCGGCTCCAGCGGTGGCCCGCCGAGCAGCGGCCCGCCGCCGGGCGACGTGGACCAGTGGATCCGCGAAGCGATCAAGATCCTGCAGGAGAACGGCATCCCCGTCACCGAGGACAACATCGACGAGATCTGGACGATCATCGAGAAGGAGTCCGGCGGCGACCCGCACGCCATCAACGACTGGGACTCCAACGCCGCCAAGGGCACCCCGTCGAAGGGCCTGATGCAGTGCATCGACCCGACCTTCGAAGCGCACAAGCTGCCGGGCCACGACGACATCTACGACCCGGTGGACAACATCATCGCCGGGGTCCGCTACACCTTCGACCGCTACGGCGGCTTCGAAGGCCACCCCGGGCTCAAAGCAATGTCCGACGGCGGCGGTTACCAGGGGTATTGATCGGCTCTTTTTGCTTTGGTGGTCGGGTGGCGGAACCTCAGCGTCCTTCTCGCTGCGGGATCTTTTTCCCGAGTGGCTCCGCCACGAGGGAAAAAGCCGTCCTCGCGAGAAGGACGCTGAGAACCCGCGGGTTGTCACCTTTTCGACGTGGGCTATGTGCTTCGCACATACAGGCACGGCTACGCCGCAAGGCAGGCTTGG
Organism: Saccharopolyspora gloriosae; assembly: GCF_014203325.1. NCBI lineage: Bacteria > Bacillati > Actinomycetota > Actinomycetes > Pseudonocardiales > Pseudonocardiaceae > Saccharopolyspora > Saccharopolyspora gloriosae. Next base: position 6,678,511 of record NZ_JACHIV010000001.1, read on the forward strand.
CTTCGCATCCCAAGGCACGGCCTTCGGCCGCACGGCACGGCTTCGCCGCCCACGGCACGGCTTCGCCGCAAGGCAGGCTTCGCCTTGCTTGCCCTTCGCGGTCTTCGCGCTGGCCGGACGTCTTAAGCCGGGGTGGTTCGTCTGGCACGCTGGCGGGCATGGTCAGGTCAGATTCCCTTGCCGCCGCTCAGCGCGCGAACGTTCCGCCGTTCCAGGTCATGGAGGTGCTGACGGCCGCGGCGGCGCGGCAGCGCAGCCGCGGAGATGTGGTGTCGCTCGCGGCGGGTCAGCCGTCCTCGCCCGCCCCGCGGGCGGTGCGGGAAGCGGCGGCCGAGGCGCTGCAGCGGCACTCCCTCGGCTACACCGAGCAGCTCGGCCTCCCCGAGCTGCGCGACGCGGTCGCATCGCATTACCACCGCGACGGCGGCCCGGCCGTCGAGCGCGACGAGGTCGTCATGACCACCGGCGCTTCCGGCGGGTTCCTGCTGGCGTTCCTGAGCGCGTTCGACGCGGGCGATCGGGTGGCGCTGGCCCGGCCCGGTTATCCGGCCTACCGCAACATCCTGCGCGCGCTGGGCTGCGAGGTCGTGGAGCTGCCCTGCGACGAGTCCACCCGCTTCCAGCCGACCGTGGCGATGCTGGAGGAGCTCGACGAGCCGGTGCAGGGCCTGATCGTGGCCAGTCCGGCGAACCCGACCGGCACGGTGCTCACCGGGGACGAGCTGGCGGAACTCGCGGGCTGGTGCGACGAGCGCGGCGTGCAGCTGATCAGCGACGAGATCTACCACGGCATCGGCTACGGCGAGCCGCTGCGCTCGGCGCGGGAGTTCTCCACCGAGGCGATCGTGGTGAACTCCTTCTCGAAGTTCTGGTGCATGACCGGGTGGCGGCTCGGCTGGATGCTGGTGCCGCCGCGGTTGCGGCGCGCGGTGGATTCGCTGACCGGCAACTTCACCCTGTGCCCGCCCGCGCTGTCGCAGTACGGCGCGATCGCCGCGTTCGGCGCGGACGCGTACGCCGAGGCGGCCGAGCACGTCCGCAGGTACGAGACGAACCGGGAACTGCTGCTCTCCGGCCTCGCGGAGCTCGGCATCAAGCGGGTCGCGCCCGCCGACGGCGCGTTCTACGCCTACGCCGACATCGGGGACCTGACCGACGATTCCGCGTTGTGGTGCCACCGGCTGCTGGAGGAGACCGGGGTCGCGGTGGTGCCCGGCGCGGACTTCGACCCGGAGCGCGGCGACCGGTTCGTGCGCATGTCCTTCGCCGGAGCCACCGAGGACATCGCCGAATCCGTCGCCCGCCTGGCCTCCTGGCTCACCTGACCCACGCCGAGTGAACGGACCGCTCGTCCAATCCCGTTGGACCAACGGTCCGTTCACCCGTCTCCGCACAGCGCTTCGAGTCCCGCACGGCACCTGACCCGAGTGAACGGACCGCTTGTCCCATCTCCTTGGTCGAACGGTCCGTTCACCCCGTCCTGCCCGGCGAAGTCGCGCTCGTGGCGCGGCGAACTCATCGAGTGAACGGACCGCTTGCCCAATCCGGTTGGTCGAACGGTCCGTTCACTCGTTCCGCATCGGCGCGCTTGGCCTGCTGGAGGTGGGCTTGGTCGGAGTGAGCGGACCGTTCGTCCAATCTCGTTGGTCGAACGGTCCGTTCACTCCGTTGGAGCCGCGGGCCGGTGTGGTCACCCTGGTCGGGCCCTGAGATGGCCCTGATGTGCTCGGCGGATCGGGGTTCGCGGGGCTCGTGGTCTGGCAAGCTGGAGTGAGTTCTCCTGATCGGGGTGGTCGGCATGGTGTGGAAAGTGATCGGCGGCTTGCTGCTGCTGTGGCTCGTGGTCAGCGTCGCGGGCTTCGTGATCAAGGGCTTGTTCTGGCTCGCCGTGATCGGGGGCGTGCTGTTCGTGGCCACCGCCGCCATCGGCTACGCCGGCGACCAGAAGAAGAAGCTCGGCTCCAAGTGAGTCCGGTGGGGCCGGCGCGCGCCGGCCCCACCGCGCTCAGCTCCGCGCGACCGCGGGCCGCGCCGCGCCGCCCAGCTCGGCGGTGGGCACCCGGTGGGTCTCCCGCCCGGTCGCGACGGCGATGATGTTGCACGCGCAGAGCACTGCGACGAACGCGGACACCGCGATCCAGCCGTCGCGCCCGGGGCCGATGGCTTCGGCGATGCTGGGGGAGAAACCGGCGATGGCGAAGCCGATCTGGGTGCCGACGGCCATGCCGGACAGCCGCACCTTCGGCGGGAACATCTCGGCGTAGAACGACGGCCAGACGCCGTTCGGTGCGCTGTAGGCGACGCCGAACAGCAGGATTCCGGTCAGGAAGATCAGCGAGTACTGCCCGGTGGAGATCGACCACAGGTAGCAGAACATGAGCACCGCGCTGGCCGCGGTGCCACCGATGAACACCGGCTTGCGCCCGATCCGGTCGGACAGCAGCGCGCACAGCGGGATCGCGGCCAGCGCCACCACGTTCGCCAGCACCCCGACCCACAGCATGGGGCTGCGTTCCAGGCCGATGGTGTTCACCGCGTAGCTCAGCGCGTGCACGGTGAAGATCGTGCTCACGGCGGCGACGGTGGAGGCCACGACGACGCGCAGCACGCTCGCCCAGTGGTCGCGGAACAGCACGGCCATGGGCAGCTCCTTGTCGGCCTTGTCGACCTCCTGCCGGAACACCGGGGTCTCGTCGAGGGTGCGGCGGATGACGAGGGCGACGATGACGACGATGCCGCTGAGCCAGAACGGCACCCGCCAGCCCCAGCTGAGCAGCTGCTCCTGCGGCAGCGCGGCGATCGGCAGGAAGATCGCGGTGGCGAGGATCTGCCCGGCCTGGGTGCCGCTGAGCGTGAAGCTGGTGAAGTACCCGCGCCGGTGCTCGGGCGCGTGTTCGAGCGTCATGGAGCTGGCGCCGGACTGCTCGCCCGCGGCGGAGAACCCTTGCAGCAGGCGCAGCACGACGAGGGTGATGGGCGCGGCCACCCCGATCTGCTCGTAGGTCGGCAGGCAGCCGACGCCGACGGTCGCGACGCCCATCAGCAGCACCGTGAGCACCAGCACCTGCTTGCGCCCGAACCGGTCGCCGACGTGGCCGAGCACGAAGGCGCCGATGGGGCGTGCCAGGTAGCCGACGCCGAAGGAGGCCAGCGCGAGCAGCGTGCCGGTGGCGGGCGAGGACGCCGGGAAGAAGATCTTGTTGAAGACCAGCGCGGCGGCCGTGCCGTAGATGAAGAAGTCGTAGTACTCGAGCGCGCTGCCGATCCAGGCCGCCCACGCGGCTTTGCGGTGTTCGCCCGGCGTCGTTGCGGGTGTGCGGGTCTCGGTCACCGAGAGGCTCCTGACGTCCTTGCTCCGTTGCTCAGGAACAGCGAGAAGCGGTTATGTACCACCTGGTTAGTCCGCAACTCTGCGGTGGCGGCCCACGCCTGTCAAGGTTCCGCTCCCGCCGAGCGCCAGGGGCGTTCCGCCGCCGCCCGGCTAGATCACGTGCGCGCGCCCAGGTAGCTCAGGACCAGGTCGCCGATCATGCGGCGGTAGTGCTCGCGGCGATCCGGAGCGAGCATGTCGCGGTCGAAGATCGCCTGGAAGGTGTGCCGGTTCGCCGTCCGGAAGAAGCAGAACGAGCTGATCGCCATGTGCACGTCCAGCGCGTCCACGTCCGCGCGGAACAGGCCCGCCTCCCGGCCGCGCTCCAGGATGCCGGTGAGCACCTCCAGCGCGGGCGTGCCGAGGCCGGGCAGCTCGGCGGACTTGGCCAGGTGCCTGCCGTGGTCGATGTTCTCGATCGACACCAGCCGGATGAACGCCGGATGCGATTCGTGGTGGTCGAAGGTCGATTCCGCCACCCGCCGGATCGCCTGCACCGGGTCCAGGTGCGCCACGTCGAGCCGCTGCTCGATGCCGCGGATCGCGGCGTAGGCGCGTTCCAGCGCGGCGATGTAGAGCTGCTCCTTGCCGCCGAAGTAGTAGTAGATCATCCGCTTGGTGGTGCTGGTCCGGGCCGCGATCTCGTCGACGCGGGCCCCGGCGTAGCCCTTGTCGGCGAACTCCGCGAGGGCCACGTCGAGCAGTTCCGCCCGCGTCCGCTCGGCGTCGCGCTGCCGAGGTTCGTCCGCGGGCCGCTCGGCGCCGTTCGGTTCGGGCGCTGCGGCGTCGGACGGCGGTGCCACCACGGGGACTCCTGCTCGGTCTCGGTGCCGGCTCGCGAGCGGAACTCGCCGGTCAGCGCCGGTTCGATCGGGTTCGGTTCCGCCCACCCTAATGCGCGGTCCTTGGCCGGGGTTCCACGCCGGGCTAGTGTGTACTAGCTAGTTCGTTCATTCGTCCGCCCGGTTCGGGTGCAGGGGGTGGCCGTCATCGGCGACGTCGGCAACGGGGTCCTCACCGGACTGATCGGCGCGGGCATCGGCCCTTCGCTGAGTCCGGCCTTGCACGAGCGGGAAGCCGCCGAACTGGGCCTGCGCTGCCTGTACCGGCGGCTCGACCTGGACGAGCTGGGCCTGCCCGCCACCGCTGTCGGCGACCTGCTCCGCGCGGCCCGGCTCACCGGGTTCACCGGGCTCAACATCACCCACCCGGCGAAGCAGCTGGTCATCGAGCACCTCGACGAGCTGTCCGCGGACGCGGCGGCGCTGGGCGCGGTGAACACCGTCGTGTTCACCGCGAGCGGGGCCGTCGGGCACAACACCGACTGGTCCGGGTTCGCCCGCAGCCTCAGCCGGGGCCTGCCGGACGTGCCGCTGGACCGGGTGGTGCTGCTCGGCGCGGGCGGAGCGGGAGCCGCCGTCGCCCACGGACTGCTCACCCTCGGCGCCGGCGCGGTGCACGTGCTCGACCTGGACGCGGCGCGGGCGGAGGACCTGGCCGCGTCGCTGCGCGGTCGCTTCGGCGCGGAGCGGGCCGTGGCCGGCGGTCTCGACGCCGGGCCCGCCGCCGCGCTCGCCGCAGCCGACGGGCTGGTGCACGCCACGCCGGTGGGCATGGCCGCGCACCCCGGACTGCCGGTGCCGGCCGAAGCGCTGCGCCCGGAGCTGTGGGTGGCCGATGTCGTGTACCGGCCGCTGGAGACCGAACTCGTGCGCACCGCCCGCGCCCGCGGCTGCCGGGTGCTCGACGGTGGTGGCATGGCGGTGTTCCAGGCGGCGGACGCGTTCCGCCTGTTCACCGGGCGCGAACCGGACGCGGACCGGATGCTGCGCCACTTCGAGACCCTCGTGACCGACCCCGGAGGCCCCCGTGTCCACGCCGCCCGCTGAACGCGCCCGCTCCATCGCCACGGTCTGCCTGTCCGGCTCGCTGGAGGACAAGCTCACCGCCGCGTCCGCCGCCGGGTTCGCCGGGGTGGAGATCTTCGAGAACGACCTGATCGCCTCCGCCGCGTCGCCGGAGCGGGTCCGCGAGCGCTGCGCGGAACTCGGCCTGTCCATCGACCTGTACCAGCCGTTCCGGGACTTCGAAGCGGTCCCTGGCGACGTGCTGCGGGCGAACCTGCGCCGCGCCGAGCACAAGTTCGACCTGATGGCGCGGCTCGGCGCGGACACGGTGCTGGTGTGCTCCTCGGTGTCCCCGGACTCCGTGGACGACGACGACCTGGCCGCCGAGCAGCTGCGCGAACTCGCCGAGCTGGCGGCCGGGCGCGGCATCCGGGTCTGCTACGAAGCGCTGGCCTGGGGCAGGTTCGTGAACACCTACGAGCACGCCTGGCGCATCGTGCGCCGCGCCGACCACCCGGCGCTGGGTGTGTGCCTGGACAGCTTCCACATCCTGTCCCGCGGCGGTGACCTCACCACGATCCGCACCATCCCGGCGGAGAGGCTGTTCTTCCTGCAGCTCGCCGACGCGCCCCGGCTGAACATGGACCTGCTGCAGTGGAGCAGGCACCACCGCCTGTTCCCCGGGCAGGGCGAGTTCGACCTGGCGGAGTTCGTCGGCACCGTGCTCGCCGCCGGGTACGCGGGCCCGCTGTCGCTGGAGGTCTTCAACGACGTCTTCCGCCAGGCCGATCCGGGCCCGGCGGCGGTCGACGCGATGCGTTCGCTGCTCGCCCTGGAGGAGTCGGTGGCCGCGCCCGCTCCCGCGCTGCCCGCGCCACCGGAGCTGTCCGGTCCGGCGTTCGTGGAGCTCGGTGCGGACGAGTCCTCGGGTGAGCGGTTGAACTCGACGCTCGCCGCGCTCGGGTTCCGGTCCGCGGGGTGGCACCGGTCGAAGCCGGTGCGCCTGTGGCAGCAGGGCGCCGCGCGAATCCTGGTGAACACCGCCCCCGACCAGCCCGAACACCGCGGCGGCGGTGCGCTGGCGGCGATCGGGGTGCACAGCGCGGACCCGCCCGCTTCGACGCGGCGCGCGGAAGGGCTGCTCGCGCCGGTGCTGCCCCGGTCCGCTCGTCCCGACGAGGCCGATCTGTCTTCGGTCGCCGCGCCGGACGGCACCGCGCTGCTGTTCTGCCGCACCGACGCGGACCGCGACGCGGGCTGGCTGGGTGATTTCGGGGCGTCCGAGCCGGAAGCGCCGGCGGCGGGCGTCACCGGCATCGACCACGTGGCGCTGACCCAGCCGTTCGACCACTTCGACGAGGCGATCCTGTTCTACCGCTCGGTGCTGGGACTGCGCCCGGCGCCGCCGGTGGAGTTCGCCGCCCCGTTCGGCCTGGTGCGCAGCCGGATGGTGCTGGACCGGGACGAGACGGTGCGCATCGCCCTCGATTCGGCGGTGCTGCGCCGCGGCCCGTGGGCGCCGGGCGTGCGGCATCCGCAGTGCGTGGCGTTGAGCAGCGACGACGTCTTCGCCAGCGCGCGCGCGATGCGGGAGCGGGGCGCGGCGGTCGTGGCGATCCCGGACAACTACTACGACGACCTGGACGCCCGGTTGCGGCTCGCGCCGGACCTGCTGGCCGCGCTGCGCGAGCACTCGGTCCTCTACGACCGCGACGGCGACGGCGAATACCTGCACTTCTCAGTAGCCGTGCCCGGTTCCCGAGTCTTCTTCGAGATCGTCCAGCGCACCAACGGCTACCGAGGCCGCGGCGAGATCAACGCCCCCGTCCGCATGGCCGCCCACCGCCGCCGCCGCCTCGAAGCGCAATAACCCGAGCCTCCGCCCCAGCGGCGAAGCCGTGAGTGGGGCGGCGAAGCAAGCCTGCTTTGCGGCCGAAGGCCGTGCGTTGCGGCGTAGCCGTGCTCTGGGCGGCGAAGCACGCCTGCCTTGCGGCGAAGCCGTGCCTGTATTCGCGCAGCGAATAGCCCACGCCGAAAAGCCGACCACCTGCGGGTTCTCAGTCGGTCTCTCGCGAGGACAGCTTTTTCCCTCGTGGCGGAGCCACTTGGGAAAAAGATCCCGCAGCGAGAGACCGGCTGAGGTTCCGCCACAGGACCACCCGAGCAGAAAGAGCCCAGCTCACCCAGCCTGAGGAATCCCGGCGGGACGGTCTGTGCTGTGGGAGATGCGGCGGAGCACGCCCTTGATGTCGCGTTCGGTCACGTCCCGGTGCGTCACGAACCGGACGTTGCCGTCCATCGGCACCGCGAGCACTCCGATCTCCTGCAGCCAGTCCAGGGTGAGCCGCACGTCCGGCACGGCGGCGAGCACGATGTTCGTCTGCGGTTCCGTGATGTCCCAGCCGAGTTCGGTGAGGCCGTCGGCGAGCAGCTTCGCGTGCCGGTGGTCGGTCGCCAGCGCGGGGACCCGGTCGAGCGCCACCAGTCCGGCCGCGGCGAGCACTCCGCCTTGGCGGACTCCGCCGCCGAGCATCTTGCGCATCCGGCGGGCTTCGGCGACGAAGTCGCTGGTGCCCGCCACGACGGAGCCCACGGGGGCGCCGAGCCCTTTGCTCAGGCACGCCTGCACGGTGTCGACGCCGACGGTGAGCGCGGCGGGCGGCAGTTCCAGGGCGGTCGCGGCGTTCCAGATCCGGGCGCCGTCGAGGTGCACGCGCAGCCCGCGGTCGCGGGCCGCCGCGGCGAGCTGGGCGTGCTCGTGCGGCGGGATGACGGCGCCGCCCGCGGCGTTGTGGGTGTTCTCCAGGCACAGCAGCGTGGTGTGCAGCGCGTCGTAGCGCCGGTCACCGCTTGCGTGCGCACGGACCGCGTCGGCGGTGGGGCGTCCCGGTCCGGCGTTCCAGTCGAGCGGTTCCGGCATGCCGCCGGCGAGCCACGCGGCGGAGCCGAGTTCGTGGTGCAGCACGTGCGCGCCGCGCGGCGCGAGGAACCGGTCTCCTCTGCGGAGGTGGATGGAGAGGGCGATCAGGTTGCCCATCGTGCCGCTGGGCACCCACAGCGCCGCGGCCGTGCCCAGCAGCTGGGCTGCTTTTTCCTCCAGCGCGCGCATCGTGGGGTCGTGGTCCAGCACGTCGTCGCCGACCTCGGCTTCGGCCATCGCCGCCGCCATCTTCTTGTCGGGACGCGTGACCGTGTCGGAACGCAGATCTGTGGATGCCGTTTTGGTCACGAACCGATCACACCACATCGGCGGGGGGGCGAGGCAACTGGTTGGGGGATACCGGTTCGCCCGGACGCGTTCCTCGCCTGTTCGTTCTCGGACACCGCGCGTTCGCTCATCCCCTGAACGGCCGATCGCCGCGGGTGGGCGTCGAGCGCGGCGCTCCACCGGTGCGCACCGAGGCGGAGCGGATCGGGCGCAGGCTCTAAGGTTCCTCACGCGTGCCGCCGGTCCGCGGTGTCCGAGATCGGGGCCGGGTGGCATGCAACCGTAGGGGCCGGTAGCACCGTCCCAGGAGTGCAAGCACGGACGAGCGGAGAGTCCGCGTGGACCAGCGCGAGGAGCAGGAGTTCGCGGAGTATTTCGCGGCTCGGCGGGAGGCGGTTCGTCGGATGGCGTACATGATGTGCGGTGACTGGCACCGCGCTGACGATCTCGCCCAGACCGCGTTCATCGCCTTGCACCGCCACTGGCGCAAGGTGCGGGACAAGGGGGCGCTCGACGCGTACGTGCGGCGAACGCTCAGCCGAGCGGTGATCGACGAGTCCCGGCGTCCGTGGCGGCGGGAGCGGTTCACCGACGTGCTGCCGGACCGGCCCGCGGAGTCGGGTGCGGTCGACGACGGCATCGCGACCCGCCAGACGCTGGTCGCCGGTCTGCGCGAGGTTCCACCGAAGCAGCGGGCCGTCCTGGTGCTGCGATTCCTGGAGGGGCTCGACGTCGCCGGGGTCGCCGAGGTCATGAAGTGCAGCGAGGGCACCGTGAAGAGCCAGTCGGCCCGTGGGCTGGAGGCGCTGCGGGAAGCCCTCGGCGGCCAACTCGACGATCTTCGATCGACGTCGTGAGGAGGTGCGGCAAGTGAACGAGACAGAGCTGGAGCAGTTGTTCCAGAACGCGGCGCGCGGCGCTCCCGAGGCGTCGTTCGACGAGCAGGACGTGCTGCGCGGATCGCGCCGGGTCACGGCGCGCCGCCGCACGGCGCTCGCCGGCGGCTCGCTGGTCGCCGCGGCCGTGCTGGTCGGCGGGGTCGGTGTGGGCACCGGCCTGTTCGGCGAGTCCGCTCCGGTGGCGCAGGCTCCCGCGACGCCGACGCAGTCCCCGATGGCGTTGCCGCAGGCACCGGCCGATCCGAAATCCGCGCCCGCCACGCCCAAGTCCGGGCCCATCTCGCTGGGCGACCCGGTCGGGGGCGGCGAGTGCGGCCCGCCGGACTCGGAGCTGGCGAGCGCGCTGTCGGAGCGGCTCCCCGAGGCCAGGGGCACCCGGCCGACCGGCGCCGACGGGTCCTGTCCGATCGGGGCGAAGACCGCCGCCGTGGTGATCCGGGAAGGCCAGGCGTCGGGCAAGGTCGCGGTGCTGGTCAGCCCGACGGGCGCGAAGCCCGCCGCGGCGGCCGGGCGGGCGCCGAACACCGCCGTGGTGGAGGTGCCGACGCGCAGCGGCCGGACGTTGACCGTGCTCAGCGAGCCGAAGGGCGCGGAGCACGCCCCCTACGCCGACCGGATCCAGGAGATCGCCGACACCTTGGCGCCCCGCTTCTAGGCGCTCCCACCCGTCACGGTGTGGACGACTCCCGCGATTTCGCGAGAACTTGAACCACCCGAACGGGGCGAACACCCCGCCCGCACGCAGCGGCACCCCGGATGACCAGCCCGAACAGTCGTCCACAAGGGGTGTCCGACACGCCAGGCGCGTTCAATCTCTCGCGAAATCGCGGACCCCGGGGGATCAGGCGAGTTTGCGGCGGAGCATGCGGCGGGCCGCGGCGCGGGGGTCCGGGTCGCTCTCGATGAGGGCGTTCACCACGGCGCCGTCCACGAGCGCGATCAGCTCCAGCAGGCGTTCCCCGTCGACGGGCATGCCGCTGCGGGCGAGGATCTCGGAGAGCAGTTCGTGCAGCTCACCGCTGAGCTCCCGCATCAGCGGCGCCAGGTACGGCCGCCGCGGCGAGCCCACGAGCCGTTCGTAGCGCAGCAGCACCGGCTTCGTCCCGCCTTCCCGGGACTCGTGCCCGAGCAGCAGGTCCAGCAGCAGGTCGGTCACCACGTCCACCGTGCGCAGCTCGTCGGCGAGCTCGTCGAGCCGGGCGCGGCCGGTGGCGAGCTCGGCCCGGCCCTCGTGCTCCACCGCCGCCGCGACGAGGTCGTCGAGCGAGGTGAAGTAGTAGGTCGTCGAGGCGAGGGGCAGCCCGGCCCGCTCCGCCACGGCCCGGTGGCGCACCGCTTCGAGGCCGCCTTCGGAGAGCAACTCCACCGCCGCCTCGACCAGGGCCTGGCGGCGGCGCTCGCCCTTCGGGGTCGCCGCTGTCATGACCGCTGATCCTAATGAGTCCTCACGGCACGATCCGCGCAGCTGGCCGGGTGGCGGCACCCCCCGACCCTTTCGGTGCGGCCGCGCTTTCCCGGGCCGCGCCCCCGGCACGTCGAATCCGGGAAGCCGTGCCCGGTCACTGCTCAGCGACGACCGAGACCCGGGGCTACTCCCCGAAAGCGGCGCGGTGCAGCGCCGCGTAGGACCCGTCGGCGGCCAGCAGGTCCCGGTGCGCGCCGAGTTCCACGACGCGCCCGCCGTCGACGACCGCGACCCGGTCGGCGGTGCGCGCGGTGTGCAGCCGGTGCGCGATGGCGATCACCGTGCGGCCCGCCAGCAGCGTCGACAGCGATCGTTCCAGCTCCCGCGAGCTGTCCCCGTCGAGCAGGGAGGTCGCCTCGTCGAGCACCAGCGTGTGCGGGTCGGCCAGCACCACCCGTGCCAGCGCGAGCTGCTGCGCCACGGCCGCGGGCACCGGGTGGCCGCCGGATCCGATGATGGTGTCCAGCCCGTCCGGCAGCCGGGCCGCCCAGTCCGCGGCGCCGACCGTGCCCAGCGCGTCGAGCAGTTCCGCGTCGCGCCACTCCCGCGCCTCCGGCAGCGACAGGTTGTCCCGCAGGCTCGCGGTGAACACGTGGTGCTCCTGGGTGAGCAGCACGACCTCCCGCCGGGTGCGGGCGGTGGGCATCGCCGTGATCTCCACGTCGCCGAACGCCACCGAACCGGAGTCGGGGACGCTGACCCCGGCGATGAGCCGCCCGATCGTGGACTTGCCCGCCCCGGACGGCCCGACGATCACCAGCCGCTCCCCGGCGGGCACCCGCAGGTCGATGCCGTGCAGGACCTCGCGGCCCGCGCGGTAGGAGAACCGCACGTCGCGCAGCACCAGGTCGTGCCCGGCTCCGCGCGGAGCCGGGTCCTGCGGGGCGCGGTCGGGCGGTGAGTCCGGCACGCCGAGGATGCGGGTCAGCGCGGCGTGGCCCAGCTGCATCTCCTCCAGCCACGCGAACAGCTCCGCCAGCGGCGCCGACAGCGTCGCCGCGTACAGCACGACCGTGGTCACCGTGCCGAGCTCCGCCCAGCCCGCCTGGTAGCTCCAGCCGCCGATCAGCAGGATCGCCGCGATCGGCAGCACGTAGGCAAGTTCCAGCGTCGGCAGGAACACCGACAGCAGCGTGCGGTGCCGCCGCTCGCCGTCGATGGCCCGCTCCAGGACCTCGTCGTTGTGCGCGCGGCGCCGCTCGGTGAGCCGCAGCGAGTCGATGGTGCGGGCGCCGCGCACCGTCTCGTGGATGCTGGACTGCACCCCGGCCCAGTCCCGCAGCATCCGGCTGATCGTCGTCGCGGCGCGCGGGAAGTACCACCGGCTCACGGCCACCAGCAGCGGCACCGCGACGAGCATCCCGCAGGCGAGCAGCGGCGAGGTGAGCAGCATCGCGACGACGGTGAGCGCGATGGTGAGCACCGCCGCCGTCAGCTCCGGCGCCGCTTCGCGGACGGTGAAGTCGAGCCGGTCCACGTCGGCGGTGGAGCGGCTGAGCAGGTCGCCGGTGCCCGCGTCCTCCACGGTGCCCAGCGGCAGCCGCAGCGCGCGGGCCACGACGTCCTCGCGCACTTCGGCGAGCACGGACTCGCCGAACACGGCGGCGCGCAGCCGGGCGGCGCGGGCCAGCAGCGCGTGCACCACCAGCACCGCGAGGAAACCGCCCGCGAGCGCGTCCACCCGCCAGGCCGCGGTGCCCGCGGACACGGAGTCGACGAGCCGCCCGAGCAGTTGCGGGCCGATCAGCCCGACCACCGTGGTCAGCCCGAACAGCAGCATCACCAGGGTGAACTCGCGGCGGTGCGCGGCCCCGGTGCGCCGCAGCCAGCGCAGCACCTCGGTCCGGTCGGCCAGCGGCAGGCTCACCGCGCACCTCCTGTCACGCGCAGCGCGCGGTCGGCCGTCGCGTGCCACAGCGGGCTCTGGGTGAGCACGATCGTGGTGCGACCTTTGCGCAGGTCCCGGACTCGGCGCACGATCCGCGCCTCGGTGTGCGCGTCGACGGCGGAGGTCGGTTCGTCGAGCACGAGCACGTCGGCGTCGCTGCACAACGCGCGCGCCAGCAGCAGCCGCTGGCGCTGCCCGCCGGACAGCGAGCGGGCCTGCTCGGTGAGGGCGCCGTCGGCGGGCAGCGCGTCGAGCACGTCCTCGGCGTCGGCGGCGTGCAGCGCGGTCTCGACCAGCACCGCGGACCCCAGGTCGAGCCCGGCGCGGACCGGCCCGGCGAACAGCAGGTCCTGGTTGTGCGCCAGCACGATCCGCTCCCGCAGCGCGCCGATCGCGACCTCGTCGAGCGGGACGTCCCCGGCGTGCACCCGGCCGTCGGCGGTGTGCCGGGCGAGCCGTTCCGCCAGCGCCTCCCCGTCCCCGCCCGCGTCGATGGCGGTGAGCGCGCCCGCTTCGGCGCGGGCGCCGGTGCGCTCGTCGACCAGGGCGAGCGGCCCGAGGGGCAGCGCGCGCGGCTCCGGCGGGTCGGCGGGTTCCGGGCGCAGCCGAAGCAGCCCGCACGCCCGGTTCGCCGCGACCACGGCGGCGGCGAAGGTGCTCGCCGCCTCGGTGGCCGTGCGCACCGGGATCACCAGGAAGCTGGACACGCCGTAGAACGCGACGAGTTCGCCGACGCTGATCGTCCCGCTCAGCGCCATCCGCGCGCCCAGCCAGGTGACGAGCACCGTCACCAGTCCGGGCAGCAGGATCTCGGCGCCCGCCAGCCACGCGGTGATCCGCCCGGCGGCGATTCCCGCGTCGCGCACCTCGCGGCTCGCGGCGACGAACCGGGCGTGGAACCGGGCTTCGCCGCCGACGCCGCGCAGGATGCGCAGGCCGGAGACGATGTCCGCGGCCAGCGTGCTGAGGCCGGTCAGGTTCTCGCGCTGGGCCTCTTCGCGCCGGCGCAGCGGGCGCAGCAGCGGGCCGATGCCCAGCGTCGCCAGCGGCACCCCGATCAGCGCGACCGCGCCCATCAGCGGGGAGATCGTGATCAGCGCGGCGGCGGCGACCAGGAAGGCGACGACGGCGCCGGTGAGCCTGGCGAGCACTTCGAACGCCTTGCCCACCTGGTAGATGTCGGAGGAGCCGACGGCCACGACCTCACCGGTGCGGACCCGCCGGGTGAGCGTGCCGCCGAGCCCCGCCACGTGGTGCAGCACCGCGCGTTCCGCGCTGCCCGCGCCGTGCAGCCACAGCGTGTGCGCCGTCCACCCGAGCGCCGCCGCGCCCAGCGCCTGGACGAGTCCGAGCCCCAGCACCACCAGCACCCACCCGAGCAGCGCCGAACCGTCCCGGCCCGCGATGCCCGCGTCCAGCGCCCGGCCGATGACCAGCGGCAGCACCGCGGTCGACAGCAGCCACGCCGATCCGGTCAGCGGCGCGAGCACGAGCAGTCCGGGCCGGTCGCGCAGCAGCGACCACAGGAAGCGGACCGGGCCGCGCGCGTCGGGAGTCATGGCGCCCCGAAACTAGCCCGCACCCGACGCCGGAGGCGACCGCTTTTCCGCGCACCTCACATCCGCGAACCGGCAGCGGAGGAGGCGCGAGCACCGGAGCTCCGGGACCGGGAAGTATCCTGGCCAGCCGTGACGGTCAAGCCCCACCTCCCGAACGTGCTCGCCCACCGCTACGCCTCGCCGGAGCTGGTCGAGCTGTGGTCCCCGCAGCACAAGGTCGTGCTGGAACGCCAGCTGTGGCTGGCGGTGCTGCGCGCCCAGGCCGACCTCGGCGTCGACGTGCCGGACGGCGCGGTCGCCGACTACGAGCGCGTGATCGACCAGGTCGACCTGGACTCGATCGCCGAGCGCGAGCGCCAGACCCGGCACGACGTGAAGGCCCGCATCGAGGAGTTCAACGCCCTCGCCGGTCACGAGCACGTGCACAAGGGCATGACCTCCCGGGACCTCACCGAGAACGTCGAGCAGCTGCAGGTCCGCCGCAGCCTGGAGCACGTGCGCGACCGCGTGGTCGCCGTGCTGGCCCGGCTCGCGCGCTTGGCGGCCGAGCACGGCGAGCTCGTCGTGGCGGGCCGTTCGCACAACGTCGCGGCGCAGGCCACGACGCTGGGCAAGCGCTTCGCGACGGCCGCCGACGAGCTGCTCGTCGCGTTCGGCCGGGTCGAGGAGCTGCTGGCGCGCTACCCGCTGCGCGGTGTGAAGGGCCCGGTCGGCACCTCGCAGGACATGCTGGACCTGCTCGGTGACGCCGGGAAGCTCGCCGAGCTGGAAGACCGCGTCGCCGAGCACCTCGGGTTCGGGAAGGTCCTCACCAGCGTCGGGCAGGTGTACCCGCGGTCGCTGGACTTCGAGGTGCTGACCGCGCTGTCGCAGCTGGCGGCGGCGCCGTCCTCGGTGGCGAAGACGATCCGGCTGATGGCGGGCCACGAACTGGTCACCGAGGGCTTCCAGCCCGGCCAGGTCGGTTCGAGCGCGATGCCGCACAAGATGAACACCCGTTCCTGCGAGCGCGTCAACGGCCTGTCCGTGGTGCTGCGCGGGTACGTGTCGATGGGCGGCGAGCTGGCCGGGGACCAGTGGAACGAGGGCGACGTGTCCTGCTCGGTGGTGCGCCGCATCGCGCTGCCGGACGCGTTCTTCGCGTTCGACGGGCTGCTGGAGACGTTCCTGACGGTGCTCGACGAGTTCGGCGCCTACCCGGCCGTGGTCGCCCGCGAGCTGGACCGCTACCTGCCGTTCCTGGCGACGACGAAGGTGCTGATGGCGGCCGTGCGCGCCGGCGTGGGCCGCGAGACGGCGCACGAGGCGATCAAGGAGAACGCCGTCGCGGTGGCGCTGGCCATGCGCGAGCAGGGCGTCGAGCGCAACGACCTGCTGGCCCGGCTCGCCGCCGACGACCGGCTGCCCCTGGACGAGGCGGCCCTGGAGGAACTGCTCGCCGACCGCCTGTCGTTCACGGGTGCGGCCGCTGATCAGGTCCACGCCGTCGTCGCGGCTGTGGATGACGTCGTGGCTCGGTACCCCGAAGCCGCGAAGTACGCTCCTTCGCCGATTCTCTGACGTTCTCGCAGTCGGGACGACCGAAGCCGTCCCGACGGTGAGACCTGCTTTGCGGCCGTAGGCCGTGCCTGTACGCGCGAAGCGCATAGCCCACGTCCGCAAACCGACCACTGGCGGGTTCTCAGCGGTTTCCTCGCGAGGGCAGCATTTTTCCTCGTGGCGGAGCCACTTGGAAAAATGATCCCGCAGCGGGGAAACCGCTGAGGTTCCGCTACCCGGACACCCGAGACGAACGAGCCGTGAAAGCGGCGGTGGGTGCGCCCGGTCGTTGCCGGTCAGGGGTGGTGGGAGAGAATCGGGGCGTGGTCGCACTCTCCGATTACCCGCAGATCGCCGCGGGCAAGGTTCGCCAGCTGCACGCCGTGGACGACGAGCACCTGCTGATGGTGGCGTCGGACCGCATTTCGGCCTACGACCACGTGCTGGACACGCCGATCCCCGACAAGGGCCGGGTGCTCACGGCGATGAGCGTGTTCTGGTTCGACCTGCTCGCCGACGTGGTGCCGAATCACGTGGTGTCCGCCGACGACCCGCGGATCCCCGCCGAGGTGCGCGGTCGCGCGCTGCTGGTGCGCAGGCTGGAGATGCTGCCGGTGGAGTGCGTCGCGCGCGGCTACCTCACCGGGTCCGGCCTGGTCGACTACCGCGCCACGGGCGCGGTGTGCGGCGTCGAGCTGCCGGGCGGTCTGACGGAGGCCTCGAAGCTGCCGGAGCCGATCTTCACCCCGGCGACGAAGGCGGAGCTGGGCGCGCACGACGAGAACGTCAGCTTCGACGCCGTCGCCGCCCAGGTCGGCCGGGAGCGCGCCGAGCAGCTGCGGGAACTGACCTTGCGGGTGTACGCGCGGGCCGCGGAGCACGCGGAGAGCCGCGGCGTGATCCTCGCCGACACCAAGTTCGAGTTCGGCCTCGGCGCGGACGGCCTGGTGCTGGGCGATGAGGTGCTCACCCCGGATTCCTCGCGGTTCTGGCCCGCCGACGGCCACGAGCCGGGCCGGGTGCAGCCGTCGTTCGACAAGCAGTACGTGCGGAACTGGCTGACGTCGCCGGAATCCGGGTGGGACCGCGCGTCGGACGCGCCCCCGCCGCCGCTGCCGGAGGACGTCGTCGCCGCCACCCGAGCCCGCTACGTCGAGGCCTACGAGTGGATCTCCGGCCGCGACCTCGCCGACTGGCCGTCCCCAGCCTGACCCCAACGCAGGAGACCGGCGTCCGTTGCCGTTGGTCGTTGTCCTGTCAGCGGCGAAGCCGCTGAGCAGCGACCACCAGAGCAACCGGCACCGCCGCGGGTTCTCAGTGGCTTCCTCGCGAGGACAGCTTTTTTCCTCGTGGCGGAGCCACTTGGGAAAAAGATCCCGCAGCGAGGAAGCCACTGAGGTTCCGCCACCCGACCCGCTCAGCAGGCCCGGTCCGCGAGCATTCGTTCGGACTGTGCTTTTCGGTTACCTGCTGGTCAGGGCGTCGACATCCGGGGCGGGCCCAATGATGTGCCGTGGGCATCCCGATGGTCGTCTCGTTGTCCGGGATCGGAGATCGGTCCCTGGAGCACTGCGCCGAGTTCGCCGCCGAGCTGGACCAGCGGCGCACGCCGTTGACGTTGCTGGTCGCGCCGCGCCCGAGCGGTTCCGCGCCGCCCGGACCCGACCGGCCCGCCGTGAGCTGGGTGCGGGCCCGGCAGCGTCGCGGGGATGCGCTGGCGCTGCACGGCTTCGACCACGCCCCTTCGGGGCAGCGCATGTTGCCCAGGGTGGCGTCGTCGGGTCCGGCGGCGGCGGTGCGCGGCGCCGAGTTCGCGGCGCTCCCGGCGCACGAGGCGGGGCTGCGGCTGCACGCCGCGACGGCCGCGCTGGACCGGTTGGGCCTGCGCACCGAGCTGTTCGTGCCGCCGCGCTGGTTGTCCTCGCCGGGCACCGTGACGGCGCTGCGCGGACGTGATTTCCAGGTGTGCGCGGACGCGCTGGCGGTGCACGAGCTGGCCACCGGCCGGGTGCACCGGGCTCGGGTGCACGCGTTGGGGCCGGGCGCGCGCGTCGAGCACTGGTGGTGCCGGGCGCTGGTGCTGGGCGTGGGGCGCGCGGCGCGGCGCGGGCGGATGGTGCGGCTCGCGGTGGACTCGGCGGACCTCGCTCGTCCCGGACCGCGGCGGGCCGTGCTGGATTCGATCGATCTTGCGCTGCACCACGGCGCGGAGCCCGCGACGTACGAGTCCTTCGCCGGCGCCGTCGTACCCCGGCAGCGCCGGGCGCCCGGGATGGGCGGGCGGCTGCCGAACCTGGATCCGCTGTCGAGCTGACCCCTCGATCCGCGTGGTGAAAGGGCTTTCACCTTGTGCTCAGGGAAACCTCATGCCGGCCCGCGAAGCTTCTTCTCGTCAGGGAGAGCGAGACGGAAGAGGCAGGACCATGAGGATCAGGAAGCCGAGCAGGGCAGTGCTGACCACCGCGGCGATCATCGGCGTGCTGGGCATCGGCGGCGCGGGCGTCGCGCTGGGCGGCGCCGAGGGGCCGCGGGAGCCCGCTCCGGCATCGGCGGTCGGCTGGGACGACGACGGGCCGTGGGACGACGACCGCTGGGAACGCGACGACCGGGACGACGGGCCGGGTGAGGACGACGCGGACGACCGCGACGACGTGCCCGCCGGTCTCCCCGGAGCGCCGCTGCCGGACGACGACCGCTTCGACGACGACCGCGACGACCACCTCGACGACCGGGATGACCGGGACGACCACCGCGACGACCGGGACGACGATCGCGATGACCGCGACGACTACCTGGACGACCGGTTCGACGACCGCGATGACCACCGGGACGACCGGGACGACCGCCTCGACGACCACTTCGACGACGACCGGTTCGACGACCACCGCGACGACCGCTTCGACGACGGCCCCCACGACGACTGACCCCGAGCGCCGGAACGGACCGTCCGGCCGGACGGTCCGTTCACCTGGGGCTCACAGCGAGGTCGCCGCCGCGCGGTCCAGCACCGCGACGTCGGTGCCCTGCGGCCCGAGCTGCTCGAACATCCCGTAGTGCATGGCGGGCGAGGCCAGCACCGCTTCGTGGATCGGCACCGCGACGCGAGGGCTCACGGCGCGCAGGAAGTCCACGGCCTCCGAGAGCTTCAGCCACGGCGCCCCGGTCGGCAGGCCCAGCACGTCGATCCGCTGCTCGGGCACGTGGAACGAGTCGCCGGGGTGGTAGAAGCCGCCGTGATCGACGAGCAGGCCGATGTTGTCGATGACCGGGATGTCGGGGTGGATCACGGCGTGCTGCCCGCCGACGACGTTCACGGCGGAGCCGCCCAGCTCGAACGCGTCACCGGGGCGCGCGGTCTCCGGCTGGAAGCCCTTCTCGGCGAGGATCCCCACCGTGGACGGGTCGGTGATGAGCCGCGCGTCCGGGTTGTCGTCGAGCAGGCCGGGCAGCCGGTCGGCGTCGTAGTGGTCGAAGTGCTGGTGCGTGATGAGCACGGCGTCCAGGTCCCGCACGTCCTCGAACCCCTGGGAGAAGGCGCCGGGGTCGATCAGCAGGCGGGCTCGGCCGGTGTCCACCAGCACGCACGCGTGTCCGAAGTGAGTGATCTGCATCGGCTCGCCTCTCTAGGCTGCATCAGGTCCGGCCCCCAGCGTCTCAGAGCCCTGTCTTTGGTCTCGGCTTGAGTAGTGGGTCGGGTGGCGGAACCTCAGCGTTCTTCTCGCTGCGGGATCTTTTTCCCGAGTGGCTCCGCCACGAGGGAAAAAGCTGTCCTCGCGAGAAGAACGCTGAGAACCCGCCGGTGGTCGGCCTGCTCTGGTGGTCGCTGCTCAGCGGCTTCGCCGCTGACAGGACAACGACCGACGACCGCGCTCACCTGGAAGGGCAAGATCAAAGACAGGTGGTCGGGGCCCGTCAGCGGGGGGGGGGGGGGGGGGGGGGGGGCGTTGCCCGCGCCTCGTCTTCGCAGCAGCGCGGCCTCGGTCGCCGTGCTGAGCCCGGCTTCGCGCGGCCGGTCGAACCCCAGCGCGCGTTCGGTTTCCAGCGCCGCGCGGGCGGTGTCGCCGAGCGGTCTGATCCGCAGCCCGGCGGCGAGCGAGGGCGCGGCGTCGCGGCTGACGAAGCCGTGGTGCGTCGCCGGGGCCCACAGCGGGAAGGAGTCCGGCCCGGCCCAGCGCGCGACGCCCGCCGCGTCCAGCGCCGCGGCGTCGACCGGCACGAAATCGGTGCCGGGCGGCGCGACGGCCGCGGCGATCCCGTCGAGCAGGGAGCCGAGGTCGGTGACGGGCGCGATGCCGTCGAAGGTGCCGGTCAGGCCGGTTTCGGCGGCCAGCACGATCCAGTCGGCGAGGTCGCGCACGTCGATGTGCTGGATCGGCTGCTCGCGCGGCGGTACCGGGATGCGACCGCCGCGGCTGATCCGGTTCACCCAGTACCCGAAGCGGTCCTTGACGTCGCCGGGCCCGGTGATCAGCCCGGGGCGCACGAGGAACGCCCGATCGCCGAGGGCGGCGCGCACCGCGTCCTCGCAGGCCACCTTGGTCCCGCCGTAAGCGGTGACCGGGTCGGTGCCGGGCTCGACCACTTCCAGCGGTGCCAGCAGGTCGGCGTCCGTGCTCCGGCCGGGCGTCTCGGTGTCCGTGTAGACGTTGATGGAGGACACGAAGGTCCAGTGCGCGGTGCCCGCGCCGAACGCCGCCAGCGCCCGCGCCACCCAGGGCAGCGACATGGTGGCGACGTCGACGACCGAGTCGAAGCGTTCCCCGGCGAGTTCGCGCAGCCCGCCGGGATCGTCCCGGTCGACGGGGACCAGCGCGGCACCGGCCGGGACCGTTCCGCTGGTGCCGCGCGCGGCGCAGGTCACGTCGTGGCCGCGGTGCACGGCCGTCGCCGCCACTTCGCGGGAGAGGAATAGCGTGCCGCCCAGAATCAGCATTTTCATGATTCGAGACTGCCATTCGGGTGAGACCGGGGATACACGTATCGCTGGGAGCGGAAAAATGGTGGTCGGGGGCTTCTCGTTGCGCCGCTGCTGGGGGGAGTGCGGCGCAACGAGAAGCGTTCCGGAGATTCCGCCGGGGGGTGGGCGGAATCCCCGCCGCCCCGCGTCGCGCGGAAGGGGGAGGTCGCGCGCCTGCGGTGGCGGATCTGCCCGGCCTGTTCGAGCGCGAGGCCGGGAGCTGGTGGTTCGTGCCTGGTGAGTGGTCGGGCGTCGGCGTCTCGGTCCGCCGTCCGTGGTTCGTCGGGTGCGGTGGCCGTGGATCGTGGCGGCGGTGTTTTCGGCTGCTACGTGTAAGACGTGCGAACCCCGGTGAATGTTCCGCGAAATCGGGGAGAAGTGTGCGAGGACACAGCGCCGAAAAGCGTTCCGGATAATCGTGCTGAATTCGGCTGAGTAGCGCTACTCAAAATGCTGGACCCCATTTATCCGCGCATCGCCCGATCGGGTCAGGCGCGGGCGCGCGGCACCCGCGCGCCCGCCTGACCACGCGCCTGCGCGGTCCGGGGTGTGGCGCACGGCGCTTCCGGTGCACCTGTCTGCGAGGGCGAACCCGCAGCTCAGTTACCCTTTGCAGGTACTGCTGGACATCCATCGCTGCTCTGCACGGAGCAGCTGGATCTGCACGAATCCGGGAGCATCGCCCGTGGCCCGAGTCGTCGTCGACGTCATGCCCAAGCAGGAGATCCTCGATCCGCAGGGTCAGGCGGTGGCCACCGCGCTGCCCCGGCTCGGTTTCGCGGGCATCTCCGAAGTCCGCCAGGGGAAGCGGTTCGAGCTGGAGGTCGCCGACGACGTCGACGACGCCACGCTCGCCCAGATCGCCGAAACGCTGCTCGCCAACCCCGTGATCGAGGACTTCGCCGTCCGCAGGGTGGAAGCATGAGCGATTTCGGGCCCACTTCAGCCCTGCGCAACCGCGCCTCAGGGGAACGTGACGCAAGCCGGCCACGAGAAACCGCGACACGCGAGGTCCGGCCGGGCGCAACCACCACTGCGACTCGCGGAGAGGCGGTACCGGCATGAGCGCGAAGATCGGTGTCATCACCTTCCCCGGCACGCTCGATGACGTGGACGCCCAGCGTGCCGCGCGCCGGGCCGGTGCCGAAGCGGTCCCGCTGTGGCACGCCGACGCGGACCTGCGCGGCGTGGACGCGGTGATCGTGCCCGGCGGGTTCTCCTACGGGGACTACCTGCGCTGCGGCGCCATCGCGAAGTTCGCCCCGGTGATGGGCGAGGTGGTGCGCGCCGCCGGGCAGGGCATGCCGGTGCTCGGCATCTGCAACGGCTTCCAGATCCTCTGCGAGGCAGGCCTGCTGCCGGGTGCGCTGACCCGCAACTCGGCGCTGCACTTCGTGTGCCGCGACCAGTGGCTGAAGGTGGAGAACAACACCTCCGCGTGGACGTCCCGCTACGACGCGGGCGCCGAGCTGCTGGTGCCGCTGAAGTCCGGTGAGGGCGCCTACATGGCCGACGCGGCCGTGCTCGACGAGCTCGAAGGCGAAGGCCGCGTGCTGTTCCGCTACGCCGGGGACGACCCGAACGGGTCGCTGCGCGGGATCGCGGGCATCACCGACGCCCGAGGCCGGGTCGCGGGCCTCATGCCGCACCCCGAGCACGCCATCGACCCGCTGACCGGGCCCACCGACGACGGCCTCGGCATGTTCCTGTCCGTTCTCGACGTACTGGTGGCAGCGTGAGCAACAACCCCGAAGACGCGACCGCGGCGGCGGTGAGCGCCGTCGCCGACGGGCCGGAGAGCGACCCGGTCGCCGAGCGCCCGGAACTGGACACCGTGGGCATCGCGAAGTCCTCCCCGGAGCTCGACCAGCCGTACCGCGAACTCGGCTTGAAGGACGACGAGTACCAGCGCATCCGCGAGATCCTGGGCCGCCGCCCCACCGACGCCGAACTGGCGATGTACTCGGTGATGTGGAGCGAGCACTGCTCGTACAAGTCCTCGAAGGTGCACCTGAAGTACTTCGGCGAGACCACGACGCCGGAGATGCGGGAGAAGATGCTGGCGGGCATCGGCGAGAACGCCGGTGTGGTCGACATCGGTGACGGCTGGGCCGTCACGTTCAAGCTGGAATCGCACAACCACCCGTCGTACGTGGAGCCCTACCAGGGCGCGGCCACGGGCGTCGGCGGCATCGTCCGCGACATCATGGCGATGGGCGCTCGGCCGGTCGCGGTGGCGGACCCGCTGCGCTTCGGCCCGGCGGACGCCCCGGACACCCGCCGGGTGCTGCCCGGCGTGGTCGCGGGCGTCGGCGGCTACGGCAACTGCCTGGGCCTGCCGAACATCGGCGGCGAGGTCGTCTTCGACGAGTCCTACGCGGGCAATCCGCTGGTCAACGCCATGTGCGTCGGCGTGATGAAGACCGAGGACCTGCACCTGGCGCACGCCAGCGGCACGGGCAACAAGATCATCCTGTTCGGTGCGCGCACCGGTCTCGACGGCATCGGCGGCGTGTCCGTGCTGGCTTCGGAGACCTTCGACGACGCCGAAGGCGGGACTGGTCGCAAGAAGCTCCCGAGCGTGCAGGTCGGCGACCCGTTCACCGAGAAGGTCCTCATCGAGTGCTGCCTGGAGCTGTACCACTCGGGCCTGGTCGTGGGCATCCAGGACTTGGGCGGCGCGGGCCTGTCCTGCGCGACCTCCGAGCTGGCGTCGGCCGGTGACGGCGGCATGCGCGTCGACCTGGACCTGGTGCCGCTGCGCGCGGAGGGCATGAACCCGGCGGAGGTGCTCTCCAGCGAGTCGCAGGAGCGCATGTGCGCCGTCGTGCGTCCGGAGGACGTGGACGCCTTCATGAAGGTCTGCGAGAAGTGGGACGCCCTGGCCACGGTGATCGGCGAGGTCACCGACGGGGACAACCTGGAGATCTACTGGCACGACGAGCTCGTCGTGGACGTGCCGCCGCGCACCGTCGCCCACGAGGGCCCGGTCTACGAGCGCCCGGTGCAGCGCCCCGGTGAGCAGGACCTGATCGCCGCGGACAACGCGAACACCCTCGCCCGCCCGTCCACCGCAGACGAGCTGCGGGACACGGTGCTGAAGATGGCGGCCTCGCCGAACCTGTGCTCCCGCGAGTGGGTCACCGACCAGTACGACAGGTACGTGCGGGGCAACACGGTGCTCGCGCAGCCGTCGGACGGCGGTGTGCTGCGCATCGACGAGGAGACGGGCCGCGGCGTCGCCATCGCCACGGACTGCAACGCCCGCTACACGCGGCTGGACCCGTACGCGGGCGCGCAGCTGGCGCTGGCGGAGGCGTACCGCAACGTCGCGGTGACCGGCGCGACCCCGATGGCGGTGACGAACTGCCTGAACTTCGGTTCGCCGGAGGACCCGGGCGTGATGTGGCAGTTCCAGCAGGCGGTGCGCGGTCTCGCCGACGCGTGCGTGGAGCTGGGCATCCCGGTGACGGGCGGCAACGTCAGCTTCTACAACCAGACCGGCAGCCAGCCGATCCTGCCGACTCCGGTGGTGGGCGTGCTGGGCACGATCGACGACGTGACCCGTCGCATCCCCACCGGCATCGGGGGCGAGGAGGGCGAGACGCTGCTGCTGCTCGGGGACACCCGCGAGGAGTTCGGCGGCTCGGAGTGGGCGCGCGTCGCGCACGGCCACCTCGGCGGCACCCCGCCGAAGGTCGACCTGGCGCGGGAGAAGCTGCTCGCGGACGTGCTGCTCGCCGGTTCCCGCGACGGCATGATCTCCGCCGCGCACGACCTGTCCGAGGGCGGGCTGGCGCAGGCGCTGGTGGAGACCGCGCTGATCGGTGAGTGCGGTGCCCGCGTGATCCTGCCCGAGGGCGCGGACCCGTTCGTGGCGCTGTTCTCGGAGTCCTCGGGGCGCGTGCTGGTGGCGGTGCCGCGCAGCGAGGAGCTGCGGTTCACCGAGATGTGCGCGGCGCGGGAGCTGCCCTGCGCGAAGGTCGGCGTGGCCGACGCGGGTTCGTCGAGCCTGGACATCCAGGACATCGCCGACATCCCGCTGACGGAGCTCCGCGCGGCCTGGGAGGGCACCCTCCCGGCCCTGTTCGGCTGACGCACCAACGGAAACGGCCCGTTCTCACCGCACCGGCGGGAGAACGGGCCGTTTTCCGTCGCTCGCTCGGTGGGGTATCGAAAGCCGTTGGGTTGATATGTTCGGCTTCCCGTGTTCGTTGCAACTTCTGTCCGATGGATTCTGCGTCCTGCCAGATTTCTCCGCGCTCGTACGACGCCGCCGCCGATCGGGCGGCGGCCGGTGCCAGGCGCTGACTTGTTCGGGCAAGGGTGTAGAACCTGCGTCAACACCTGCTATGCGACGAATCCTCCCTTGACTCTTCGGTGTCGCTAATCGTGGAGTTGTCGCCCGCGTTGCACATTCTTTCGTCGCGGCGGCTTAGTGGGAAGTTATCTAGTGCTCCAGTGATCGCCATGGAATCTGCGGCCTCGCGAATGCGCTCGTGGAAGTCGGGATCTGCGCGGCCGGCGCTCGACAGTAGTGGGTTGGCGCTTCGCGTGCTATGCGGTACTTGTCGCAGTTCGCGAGATAGATCATTTACCCGGGCCGTCTGAAACGAGCCTGAATGGTCCATGCCTTCAATTATGATGTCTAGCTTCTTCTCGAGGGAGGTCAGGCGCTTTTCGACGTCGTTCGATGTGCTCGTCTTGGTCGTGGAGTTTGGATTCTCTACTGCTGACTCAAGTATTTTTCGCACGAGGGAAGTGTATCTGTCGCCGTTCTTCTTGGCGATCTCCTGGAGGGACTCCTTTAGTTCTCGAGGGAGTCGCAAAGATGTGGATACCATAGGCCTTGGATCTTCCCACTCAAGACCTTGCTCCATCTCGTCGCTAGTATCATGATCGTCATAGAAAGCAGCGAGACGTTCCAGCTTTTCGAGCGGGAATGGAATCCTCTCGCCACTCTCGGTGAAGTGATCGGCGTTGTTGTTGGTGTCATTCATTATGGTCAACCCCTCCGGTTGGGTTACGAAGGGCGGGGTGCTGTTATCGCGCCTCACGCTGGAAAATCTTCTTTTCCTTGGCGTCCATGTCCCTAGCGGTGATGATGAAAGCAAGGCTCGGGTCGGCCGTGTCTTGAGTAGCGACCACGAACAGGTATCGGCCTGCGTACGTGCGCCCGTACAGGTGACGAGTGCCCTCGCGTCCGGTTCGCGCGGCGTGAGGGCGCTCCAGGATCGCTTCTCGTACTTCGCGGAGCGTAACCCCGTGACGTGCGATGTGGTCCGCTGACCAGTCGCTGTCTTTGACTCCCCGGAACACCTCACCACTGTATTACAAACGTGGTACGCCATGATCGCAAGGTGTTGGGGAGCGCGGAACGGCCTCCCGCTGCCGCGACGTCGGTACCCCGACCCGGCGGAACGCGCGCGGGAGGCCGAGCGGGGGCGCGCCGCCCACACCCGGTGCGCCCCCGCTCCCACGCCGACGTGCCCCCCGCGCGCCGGTGTGCGCGGGTACGACGTCGCTGAGCGGCCGACGTTGCGCCGCTGTGGTTCATCGCATAGCCGAGCATCCTGCGCGGCGCGCGGACGTCTTGTGGGTCAAGAAGTCCGATCGAGCCAGGAGGCAGACCATGAAGCTCACCCGCACCCTCGCCGCCACCGCCGTCGCGGGCGTCGCGCTCGGCCTGTCCGGCCTGACCGCCGGTTCCGCGCTGGCCAACCCCAGCGACACCCTGTGCACCAGCGACGACGTGAACATCGAGGTGACCAGGGACCTCGCCGACCCGGGCGAGTACGAGGCGTTCCTGGTCAAGTACACCGCCGCGACCCCCGAGACCAACTGCAAGCTGGAAGGCGGCTCCGCCGACTTCGCCTTCTTCGACGGCGCGGACAAGATCAAGGGCGTCGAGGTGCAGGTTGACCACGGCCCGAACGAGCCCGTGAACGTGGACGGGAGCCTGTTCGGGATCTCCCGGATCGCGCAGAAGGTCGACGCCCCGGCCAACCCGGCCGTGCCCACCACCGTCGAGTTCAACCTCCCCGGCATCCCGGACGGCCCGGCCGCGCACGAGGTCGCCGCCTGGCCCGCCGGTGAGCCCATCAAGGGCGACGTGCTGATCGCCACCCCCATCAGCCAGAGCGCCGCCGAGTGACGCGCCCCTGCGCGAGGTGAAAGCCCCGTTCGCCCGATCCGCTCGGGCGAACGGGGCTTTCAAGCGGATCAGCAGCCCTTGATCATCTTCTGGATGGAGCCGCTGAGGCCGTGGTTGAACTCCTTGCTGCTCTTCTTGCCTGCCGGCATCGACAGGCACTCCAGCCAGGTGTTCTCCGCGTCGGCCAGCTGCACCGAGACCTTCGCCGTCGTCGAGCAGTGGTTGTTGAAGTACACGCGGGTGTTGATGGTGCCGGTCGACCAGGACAGGTTCGCCTTGCCGCCCTTGCACGTCACCGAGTAGCTGTGGTCGGCCTTGGTGGTCACGTCCGGAGCGGCCGAGGCGGGCGCGACGAGCAGCGCCATGCAGGCGGCGGTGGCCGCGGTGGTTCCGGTGACGAGGCGGAAAGCCTTCGAGCGCATGAGATGTCCTCCCAGTTCGGGCCGATCCCTACCGGCCGTGTCATCAACGGCGCTCCACCCCCGGAGCACCGCTCGACGACGACGCTAGGCACCGCGGCAGCCGCGCTTCCAGCCAACATTGGGCGCGGTCGATCCTTGGCCGCGGGCCAATGACCCGCCCGCGCCGCGAACAATGCGCACAATGCGCTGACCTGGTGAGATGCTCGCGCGCCGGTGTTCAGATCCGGCGGAGCCCGTCGACGAGCAGGCCCACCACGTGGCGCGCGTCGTAGCGCGGATCGGTGCCCGCGCCGATGCAGAGGTTCCCGACGCCGCGCATGAGCTCCAGAGCCCGCACGTCGGAGCGGACCTCCCCGGCTGCCTCGGCGGCGGCGATCAGCTCGGCGCACACCGGCACCAGCCGATCCAGGAAGTACGCGTGCAGCGCGTCGAAACCCGCGTTGTCGGAGCGCATCGCGTGCGCCAGCCCGTGCTTGGTGACCAGGAAGTCCACGAACTTCTCGATCCACCGCCGCAGCGCCTCGTACGGGGTCGCGCTGCTCGCCAGCAGTTCCGGGCCCGCTTCCGCGCAGGCATCGACCTGGTGCCGGTACACGGCGATGATCAGGTCCGCGCGCGTCGGGAAGTGGCGGTAGATCGTGCCCACGCCGACACCCGCCGCCGCCGCGACGTCGCGCACCGGGGCGTCCACACCGGAGGCGACGAAGACCGCGGCGGCGGCGTCGAGCAGCGTCCGCTCGTTGCGCCGCGCGTCCGCCCGCTTCGGCCGCATCGTGCCCTCGTCCACCGCGCCGCTCCCTCCCAGCGCCGCCGGAGCGCTGTTCCGCTTCCCATGGTGGCAGAGCCCGGAACCGCCAAGCTCAGCGCGGCTACTCCCGTTCGGACACGACGGCGGCTTCGCCCAGCAGCGCGTCCAGGTCGGCGTCGGCGCAGGTGACCTCGGCGAACTTCGCCACGCCCTCGAAGCGGCAGCCCGCGAAGCTCACCTGCGAATGCAGCGCCGCACCCCGGAAGTTCGCCACGCCGTGGAAGACCGAGCGGTCGAACACCACCGGTCCGCCGAACTCGACCCCGGCGAACTGGGCCCTGCCGCGGAACACCGCGTCCCGGCAGCGAAACCGGCCGCCCGCGTGGGTGGAGGCAGCGGTCATCCACACCGGGCCCAGCACCTCGCACCGGCTCAGGTTGTTGTCGTGGAACAGCCGCGCGTAGCGCGCCACCAGCGTCCCGATCCGGCGGCCGGAGAGGTCGAAGTACTCCAGCGTCGCGTTCGTGAAGTCCAGGTCGTAGGCGGGAGCGTCCGGCGCCGCCTCCGGGAGCAGGTCGGTGACGAGCCGCTGCGCCGTCAGCCGCACCTGGAGCTCGCGGTCCGCCGCGTTGCGCTCGTCGCGCTCCCACTCACCGCCGTCGTAGCGCGGATGCGCGAACGGCCGCCGCAGGTAGGAGCACAGCACGTCGAGCACCGTCTGGGTGTGGCCGGGCGAGCTGCGGGCCAGCCCCGCCAAGGCGTGCAGCGCGCCCACCCGCACCTGATCCGCCTCGTGGCCGAGCAGTTCCACGGCGCGGGCGAAGCGCTCGTCGGCGATGCGCTCCCGGTCGAGCTCGGTGCGGTCGCCCTCCAGCTCCTGGCGCCGTTCCTCGACGCGGCGGCGCCGGTCGTTGAGCCACAGCGCGTAGAGCGCCACCACCGAACCCGCCGCCAGACCGCCGGTGCGCAGCGCGTCGGCGCCGTTGACCCGGCCGTCGAACACCGGCAGCGCCGCGCTCACGCCGAACAGCGCCAGCGCCGCGAGCGCGATCGTCGCGGCCAGCCCGTACCTACGCATGGGGCTGTACCTGGCGCGCTGCGGCGGAATCCCACTCCGCGGGGAGGGTGGAACCGTCGGCGACCAGCAGATCGTCCAGCAGCGCCTTGGGCGCCGGGGCGCGCAGCCGCAGCTGGATGCCGCCGTCCAGCCGCGCCGAACGCAGGTCCAGCTCGCCGCCGAACTCGACGTCCCGCGCGAACCACGAGCTCGCGCAGCTCATCCGCTTGAGGTCCGCGTTCCGCGCGAACCACGCGCGGTCGAAGTCGCACGGCTCCAGCGTCCGGATCCCGCGCAGCTCCACGGTGCGGTGGAACTCCGCGCCGGTCGCCCTGATCCGGCCCAGGAACACCGAATCCCGGAAGTGCACGCTGCCGTGGAACACCGCGCTGCTGAAGTTCGTGGTGTGCCGGAACCGGCAGCGGTAGGCCGCGATCCGGCCCACCACGCGGTCCGCCAAGTTGAACCGCTCCAGCCAGGCGCGGGTCAGATCGAGGTCGTAGATCGGCGGATTCGGGTCGTCCCGCGTCGGCAGCAGCTCGATGATCAGGCGCTGCGCGGTCTGCCGCGCGTGCCGCTCCCGCTCCAGCTCGGGAGCGATCGACGGCGGCTCGCCCGCGGGCAGCAGCTCCGGCAGCGTCCACTTCGGATGGTCGAACGGGCGGCGCAGGTAGGAGCACAGCACGTCCAGCACGGTCTGCGTGTAGTACGGGCGGCTGCGCGCCAGGCCCGCGAGCGCGTGCATCGCGCCCACCCGAACCTGATCCGCCTCGTGCCCGAGCAGTTCCACCGCCCTGGCGAAGCGCTCGTCGTCGGCGCGGTCCCGGTCGTGATCGGTGCGCCGGTCCTCCAGCTCCTGGCGCCTGCGCTCCAGGTCGTAGCGCTCCTGGTCGAGCTCTTGGCGCCGCTGGTCCAATTCCTGGCGGCGCTCCTCGACGCGGCGGCGCCGGTCGTTGAGCCACAGCGCGTAGAGCGCGACGACGGACCCGGCGGCGAGCCCGCCGGTGCGCAGCGCGTCCGCGCCGGTGCTGCGCTGGTCGAACAGCAGCAGCCCGGTGCTCGTCGCCGCCAGCACCACCACGGCCAGCGAGATGGTCAGCACCAGCCCCGCGCGGCGCTCCCGCCGCGCCGGCGCCCCGGAACGAGCGTCGACCTCACCCATGCGAGTGATCATCGCAGCTCGATGCCCGTCGGCGGTGCGGATCCGGCGACTCGGCCCCCGCACGACGAACGCCCCATCCGTCCCGGCACGAGCGGGACGGATGGGGCGCGTCGGGGCGAGCGGTCAGCCGCGGGCGATGGCCTGCAGCTGCTCGTAGCCGCCGTTGAACGCGTTCTGGTCGATCGGCGTCGAGCTGTACTGCCAGAACGTGTGGAAACCCCAGTTGTAGGGCAGCGGCCCCACGCTGCTCGAGTACCGCGCGATCCACAGCGGACTCGTCGAGCTGAAGTCGCCGTTCGCGCACTGGTTCCACCAGTTGGTGCTGGTGTAGATCACCGGGTAGCGGCCGGTGCGGTGGAAGTACGTGTCGCTGAAGTCCTTGATCCACCCGGTCATGGAGCCCGGCGAATGCCCGTAGCAGGTGTCGCCGTACGGGTTGTACTCCATGTCCAGCGCGCCCGGCAGCGTCTTGCCGTCCGGGGACCAGCCGCCGCCGTGGTCCACGAAGAAGTTCGCCTGCGCCGCTCCGCTGGAGACGTCCGGCAGCGCGAAGTGGTACGCGCCGCGGATCATGCCGACGTCGTAGGAACCGTTGTACTGCTGCGCGAAGTACGGGTTCCGGTAGGTGGTGCCCTCGGTCGCCTTGACGAAGGTGAACCGCTTGCCCTGGTTCCAGTGGGCGGGCCAGTCGACGTTGCCCTGGTGCCCGCTGACGTCGATGCCCTCGACGGTGGCCAGCGGCGACTTCTCGGGCGCGGTGCGGGGTTCGCCGCCGCCCTCGTGCTTGCGGATCTGCGAGCCCATCGCGTGGTCGGTGTCCGGATTCGGGTCGTTCACCTCGGAGCTCATCGCTTGCTCCATTCGGAGAGGGGATGTGCCTGCGTGCGCGGGGAACGTCAACAGCGTGCACGCCCAGGTGATCGAGAGTAGGCAGATGAGCCCGCGCGTGCGAGCGCGTCCACTCGAATGCGTCATCGAAGGGGCCTCTCGGGGGAGTCGGAGCCGGAACGGTCCCCGGCTCGAAAATTCTGGCGAGCTCGTCCCGTTCCCGGCAGCGCAGAAGTAGGCAATTAACCGGAATGGCGCAATCCGGACCGCACGACCACGTCGAGCGACATCTCAGCCGCGGTGAGGGGAATCCGCATGTTTTGGACTTCCCGCACTCGACCGTCGGGTGAATCGGGCGCGACGGCCGTCCCAGCGCAGGGGCTACTGGCCTGCCGGTTCGACACGAATGGCTACCCTGGGTGGGCGGAAGTACGGGTTCGACCTCTCAGCGACACCGGTCGTATGCTCCGAACGACCCGATCCACCAGGGCAGGCCGGACCAGGGCAGGGGCCAGAGGGCGAGCCGAGGACGAATCGAGTGGAGGGGCGCCACGGGCATGACGGGGTGGACCACACCGGTTCCCAGCGCTCAGGAGACGGAGCCGGCGGTGAGCAGAACCGACCGCAGGCGATTCGCAGCGGTCTGGGCCCAGGCCTTGATGGGCACCAGCTACGTCCCCATGACCAGCGCGGAAGTCGAAGGCAGGCTGCTCGGCTACACCGACCGGCTGGTGGAAGCGCTGCTGTCCGACCCGTTCGACCCGGCACCCGGCCACGACGTCGGCGACGACCTCGTCGCCGTGCACTTCACCAGCGCCGACTCGCTGGCCCGCACCATCGACCTCATCGGCGACGAATTCCTCGACGTCCTGCACCTCGACGAAGGCCCCGGCTGGCGGCGGCGCATCGCCGCGCTGCAGGGCTCCGTGTGCACCGGGTTCGTGCAGGCCGCCCGCAAGCGCACCCTCGACGAGCAGGAAGCCATCCGGCAGGCCGTGCTCGACGCCCGCGACGCCGTCGAACAGGCCCTGCGCACCAGCGAAGCGCGGTTCCGGGCGATCTTCGCCGAAGCCGCCATCGGCATCTGCATCGCGGACATGGCCGGGCAGGTGCTGGAGGTGAACTCCTCGCTGCGGCGCATCCTCGGGCGCCCCACCGACGAGCTCCGGCGGATGACCATGCACGACTGGTTGCACCCCGCGGACTCCGAGGGCTTCTGGCGGCTCTACGAGGAACTCGTGCGCGGCGAACGCGACCAGTACCGCGTCGAGAAGCAGTTCACCCGCCCCGACGGCGGACGAGCCTGGACCGAGGTCATCGTCTCCCTGGTGCGCGGCGAGGACGGCATGCCGCTGTACCAGGTCGCCATGGTCGAAGACGTCACCGAGCGCAAGCTGCTGCAGGACCGGCTGCGCCACCAGGCCATGCACGACCCGCTGACCGGGCTGCCGAACCGGGCGCTGTTCATGGAACGCCTCACCTCCGCGATGCGTTCGCGGCAGCAGGGCGACCGGGTCGCGCTGTGCTACATGGACCTCGACGGGTTCAAGGTCATCAATGACAGCCTCGGCCACCACGTCGGTGACGACCTGCTCGTGGCCGTGTCCGAGCGGCTCGCGCTGTCCGTGCACGGCGAGGACCGGCTGGTGGCGCGGATGGGCGGCGACGAGTTCGTCATCCTGATCGAGGACTCGCCCAGCACCGAGCAGGCCATCGAGATCGCCGACGAAATCCTCGACACGCTCATCGAGCCCATCCGCATCGGCGGTCACGAGCTGTCGGTCTCCGCCAGCATCGGCATCGTCGAACGCGAGGTGCACGGCCAGAGCGCCGCGGAACTCATGCGCGACGCCGACGTGACGCTGTACTGGGCCAAAGCCGAGGGCAAGGGCCGCTGGGCGCTGTTCGACCCGGACCGCAACGCCACCGAGGTCGCGCAGTACCGGCTGTCGGCCACCATGCCCGCCGCGCTGGAACGCGAGGAGTTCTTCGTCGAGTACCAGCCGCTGGTGGGCCTGCGCGAGTTCGGCGTCGTCGGCGTCGAAGCCCTCGCCCGCTGGTGGCACCCGGACCTCGGCAGGCTCGGACCGGACCGGTTCATCTCGCTGGCCGAGGAGACCGGGCTGATCGTTCCGCTCGGCCGCTGGGTGCTGCGCCAGGCGTGCAGGCAGGCCAAGCAGTGGCAGGACGAGTTCGGCGACGCCGCCCCGTTCGTCAGCGTCAACCTCGCGGTCCGCCAATCGCGCGACCCGAACCTCGTCGCCGACGTCGAGACGATCCTGCGCGAAACGGACCTCGACCCGTCCAGGTTGCAGCTCGAACTCACCGAGAGCGCCGTGATGGGCACGGCCGACGAGCCCATCGAAACCCTGTGGGCGCTCACGAAGATGGGCGTGCGCATCGCCATCGACGACTTCGGGACCGGCTACTCGAACCTCGCCTACCTGCGGCACCTGCCGGTGCACGAGCTGAAGATCGCCGGGTCGTTCATGCACGGGCTGCGCGACCCGGAGAAGGCCGACCCGGTCGACGCCCGCATCGTCGGCACCCTCGTCGACCTCGCGCACACGCTCGGGCTGACCGTCACCGCCGAAGGCGTCGAGACCCACGCCCAGGCCCGCCGGATGGCGGAGATCGGGTGCGAGACCGGGCAGGGCTACTTCTTCGCCCGCCCCTGCTCGCCGGAGCGCATCCGCGCCTTCATCGCCGACCACGTCGGCTGACGGACCGCCACCGTCCACTTCGGTCCGAACTGTCCGTTCACCTGTGCGGATCCAGGTGATTCGGCGAGCGATCCGAAATTTTCGACCGGTCGCGCAACTCGCCGCGCAGGCGGACGTCCTACGGGTAGAGAAGCGCGGGGGACACCGGCGCGCACCCGAGGGAAGGCTGAAGTGATGTTGAAGCGGACTCGTACGGCGACCACGGCGGCGGCATTGGTCGGGGGCGCGCTGCTGCTCGCCGGCTGCGGCGGCCAGGCGGCGACGAACTCCGCGGTGGGCCAGGAGGGCATGGGCTCCGACACCGCACCCGCCACGGAGGGCATGGGGTCCGACCTCGCCCCGTCCGACGACCACGCCAGCGGCACGCACGACGACATCTCCGCCTCGAACTGCTCGGCGGCGGACTTCAAGGTCACCATGCAGGCGCAGCCCTCCGACGCGGGTGCCGACAGCAGGTTCCTGATCCAGCTGGAGAACACCTCGGACAAGTCCTGCGAGCTCGGCGGCTGGGTGAACCTCACCCCGACCAACATGGCGGGCGAGGCGATCGACGTGCCGACCGAGAACGTCAACCTGCCCGGCCCGGACGCGGACCTGACCCTGGAGCCCGGCAAGAGCGCCTTCGCCGGTGCGAAGATCGAGCGCGCCGAGAAGTCCGACCCGGACGCCCAGGTCGCCTCCGGCTTCACCGCGACCCCGTCGGACATGAACGGCGAGGTCAACGCCGAGGTCTCCGACCTCAACGGCGGCAACGGCCCGGTGGAGATGGCGGTCAAGAGCATGCAGATCGGCACCCTGCAGCCGTCCCCGCAGGGCGTCGTCGCGTTCTGATCCACCGCGGACACCGCGAGCCCGCGCCGATCGCCGGCGCGGGCTCGTCGCGTCTCAGGCCTGCAGGTCCACCACGGGTTTCACGTCGTCGTCGGCCCGGGTGAGCACCTCGGTCCACGAGTCCAGCGGGACGCGGCGGCTGATCAGATCGCCCAGCCACGCCGGATCCGCGTCCGCTAGGGAACGCACCGCCTGCTGGTAGTGGCGCAGGTTCGCGTTGACGCTGCCCACCACCACGTCGTTGTCCAGCACCAGCTCGTCGTTGATCGCCCCGGCGGGCACCGGCAGCGTCCGGTCGTGCCCGGCGATGCCGGTGAGCACCGTGATCGCGTTGCGGGCGGTGCGGCGCAGCACGTCGAAGACCACCTCGCCGGCGCCCGTCGCCTCGATCACCACGTCCGGTTCGCAGCCCAGGTCGTCCAGCGAGGTGTGGTACGTCGCGCCCAGGCGCCGCACCAGGTCCGGCTTCGGCCCGTCGGTCACCTGGTCCAGGACGTGCACGTCCAGCCCGCGCTGCACCCCGAGCAACGCGCCCAGCAGCCCGATCGCGCCCGCGCCGGTGACCAGCGCGTGCCGCGGCGCGTAGTAGGCGCGGCGGCCGATCAGCTCGGCCTGCTCCCACGCCTTCGTCACCACCGACGCCGGTTCGGTGAGCACGCCGAGATCGCCCAGCCGGGCCGGGACCTTGATCGCGAACCGGGGCTCGATCGTCCAGCGCTGCGCGCCGAAACCGTCCAGCTCCTTGATGCCGCACTCGGTGAACTCGCCGTTGAGGCAGAAGTCCCACTGCCCCGCCGCGCACGCCGGGCACGGCCGCGGGTCGGGGCGGCGCACCACGCCCACGACCAGGTCGCCCTCGCCGAAACCGCTGATGGCCGGCGCGTACCGCACGCGGCCGAGCGATTCGTGGAACAGCACCATCCGGTCCTGGCCGGGCGGCAGCACGCCGTGCGACGCGTGCGTCACGTCGTGATCCGTCGCGCACGCCCCCACCAGCAGGCCCTCCACCAGCAGTTCGCCCGGTCCGGGAGTCGGCTCCGGCAGTTCGGAGACCGCCGCCAGTTCCGGCTTGCCGGGCACCACCGTCGCCGCCTTCACCGCGGATCCCTCCCGTTGCGCCTGCTGGACTCGTCCCGAGTGTGCCCGCCGTAGAGCACGGCGGACGAGTTGACCAGCGCCAAGTGGCTGAAGGCCTGCGGGAAGTTGCCGGTGAACCGTCCGGAGTGGACGTCGTACTCCTCGGCGAACAGGCCGACGTCGTTGGCGAGCTCGATGAGCTCGTCGAACATCGACACCGCCTCGTCCCGCCGCCCGCTCAGCGCCAGCGCGTCCACCAGCCAGAACGAGCAGGCCAGGAACGAGCCCTCGCGCCCGGTGAGCCCGTCGACCTCGTTGGTGTCGTCGCCGGTCGTGTAGCGGTCCACCAGCACGCCGTGGCGCAGTTCCCGCTCCACGACCCGGATCGTGCTGCGCACCCGCTCGTCGTCGCCGGGCAGGAAGCCCACCGACGGGATCAGCAGCGTCGCCGCGTCCACGGTGGTGCCGCCGTAGTACTGGGTGAACGCGCCCAGCTCCTGGTTCCAGCCCTTCTCCAGCACTTCGGCGTGCACCGCGTCCCGCAGCTCCCGCCACCGCTGAACGGGCCCCGGCAGCCCGTCCTCCTCGGCGGCCCGCACGGCGCGGTCGAACGCGACCCACACCATCACCCGCGAGTGGGTGAAGTGCCGGTCCGGTCCGCGCACCTCCCACAGGCCCTTGTCCGGCTGCTGCCAGATCGTCTCCAGGTGCTTGAGCATGCCGCGCTGCAACGCCCACGTGTCGGCGTTCTCCGCGAGCCCGCGTTCCCGGGCCAGGTGCAGCGCGTCCATCACTTCGCCGTACACGTCGAGCTGCTGCTGGCGGTAGGCGCCGTTGCCGACGCGCACCGGCTGCGCGCCCTGGTAGCCGTCGAGCCAGTCGAGCTCCCACTCCAGCAGGTGCCGCTCACCGTCGACGCCGTACATGATCTGCACGTCCGCCGGGTCGCCCGCGACGGCGCGCACCAGCCAGCGCCGCCACGCCGCGGCCTCCGCGGAGCACCCGAAGTTGTCCAGCGCCAGCAGCACCAGCGTCGCGTCCCGCAGCCAGCAGTAGCGGTAGTCCCAGTTGCGGTTGCCGCCGAACGCCTCCGGCAGCGACGTGGTGGGCGCGGCGACGATGCCACCGGTCGGGGCGTAGGTGAGCGCCTTGAGCGTGGCCAGCGATCGGTACACCGATTTCGCGTGCGGGCCGGTGTAGTTGATCTTGTCGGTCCAGTCGCGCCAGAAGTCCTCGCTGTCCTGGGTCTCCTGCACCGGATCCATCCGCGGCGGGATCTCCTCGTGGTCGCTGGACCACTGCATCACCCAGGACCGGCGCTGCCCCTCGCGCAACGTGAACACCAGCTCGTGGGCGCGCCGCTCCGGAACCCGCTGCGGCAGCAGATCTCCGCGCAGCACCACGGTGTGCGGGCCCGCGATCGCGAGGATGTACTCGTCGAGCTCCGGTTCGCTCTGGCGCACGTGGCGCATCCACGGCACCGCATCGCCGTAGGCGAACCGCACGACCCAGCGCATCCGGACGTCGACCTCGCCGGAGACGCCCTCCACCATGCGCACCAGGCACGGCGGGTCGTGCTGGTTCTTCTCGTGCGGCGGCATGCTGTCGACCAGCCTGAACACGCCGCCGTCGGTCTCGAAGTACGTCTCCACCACCAGCGAGTTGTCCCGGTAGCGGCGGTGCACCTCGCGCACCGGTTCGGCGGGGGCGATCTGCCAGTGGCCGTTGCGGTCGTCGCCGAGCAGGCGGCTGAAGCAGGACGGCGAGTCGAACCGCGGCAGGCACAGCCAATCCACCGAGCCGTCGAGGCCGACGAGCGCGGCGGTCCGCAGGTCCGAGAGCAGCGCGTAGTTCTCGATGTCGCCGGGCGGCCCGGCGGATTGATCGCTCACCCCGCCGAGGCTAGGCACCGCGACCCGCCCCCTGCCACCTCCGACCCGCCGCGCGCGCGAAACCGCCCCGCCCGGGAACCGAGCGGGGCGGACGCGACCCGGAGTGCGCCGGGTCCGGTCGTCGTCTTGCCGGCGAGCCGCTGAGCGGTGATCAGCTTGCGCTCGCCGATCACCGGTCGCCGAGGTTCAGGTACCCCGGATCGAGAACGAGGGCACCGTCAGTTCGGCGAGGAGGCGTCGTTGAGGACGTGGTGCGGGATGACGGCGCGGACCGCGTCGTCCAGGTTGAGGCCCAGG
Source organism: Saccharopolyspora gloriosae (assembly GCF_014203325.1). Taxonomy (NCBI): domain Bacteria; kingdom Bacillati; phylum Actinomycetota; class Actinomycetes; order Pseudonocardiales; family Pseudonocardiaceae; genus Saccharopolyspora; species Saccharopolyspora gloriosae. Next base: position 6,716,434 of record NZ_JACHIV010000001.1, read on the forward strand.
TCCAAGCCGCCCAGCAGCTCCGGGAGTTCGCCGCCCGGGACCCGGCGCGAACCGGGCCAGCTCTCCGGCACCCGCTCCACCGAGGTGCACGCGGGCACCAGCTGGCTGCCGTCGTCGAGTTCCGCGACGTACACGGCGGGCTCGCCCTCGCCGTTCTCCGGGTCGTAGACCAGCACCTCGGCGGCCAGCACCGCCGGGGCGAGCTCGGTGTCCGGGGCCTCGCCGGTGGCGATGCGGTGCAGCACCCGCTCCAGCTCGTTGACCGGTTCCGGCAGCGCGAACGTGAGGTCCGAGGGCTCGTACTCGTCGTTGTACTGGAACTCCGGATCGATCTCGCCGTCGGCGTCGATGTGGTAGGCGCCGACGACGCCTTCCGGCGGCACGTCGTCCCCGGATTCCTGGTAGCCGGGGTCGACGATGTAGAGCCAGCTGTTCGGAGTCTGCCTGGCCTGCTCCCGCATCTCGTCGGTGATCGGCGGCGGTCCGGGGCGGTCGGGTTGCTCTGACATGGTGCTGGCGTCCTTCGACTGGGAGTTGCGGAGCTCGCGGGTGCCGACGGCGCGATCTTCGAACGATCCGCCCGCCTCGTCCGTGCGAGGTGTACCCGTGAGCGTGCCAGTTCTACCGGCCGGTGCCGGGTGGCGCGGGCGGCGGGTCCGTCCATTCCGGTCGGACACTCGGGTGGCCCGCGCGGCGCGCGCCCGGAATCGCCGTCGCCGCAACGGGTTCCGGAAGCGGGTCGGGACCGATGCTTCCGGTCACGGATACACCTTTCCGAGGTGCCGGTGCGGCGGCGGCCGGGGCAGACTGGGCGAGCGGCGAGTTCGGGGAGGCGATCGGGCATGATCGGTCAGCGGGAAGCACTGCACCTGTTCGGGTGCGAGGTCTTCGATCCGGCGGGACATCGGATCGGGATCGTCGGGCAGCTCTTCCTCGACGAGGCCACCGAGCAACCCGCGTGGATCACCGTGCAGACCGGCCTGTTCGGCACCAACGAGAGCTTCGTGCCGCTGGACGGCGCCGCCTTCGACGGGGACACGCTGACCGTCTCGGTGCTCAAGGAGACGGTGCGCCAGGCACCGCACGTCCGGCTCGACGACGGCGACCTGATGCTGGAGCAGGAGCACGCGCTGTACCTCTACTACGGCATCGAGTACGGCGTGACTCCCGCCGAACCCGAGCCGGTCCGGCAGGAGGACGCGCCGGCCGAGCCCGCCGAGCCCGCCGAGCAGGGCGAGCTGCCGCCGGAGTACGTCGAGGCGGTGCGGCTGAAGCTGCGGCGCTGGGTCGCGGCCACCTGATCGCGAAATCGACGCGTCCACCGACTGGGAACCCGCACCGGGCCCGAGACCGTTCGGTGACCTTTTCCGTGCGCTTCACGAATGGCCGAGCGAGACCGGAGCCAGGATTGCGGCACCGTTTCCCCATCGCCCGTTCATGCCGCCATCGGAGTGACGAAAGCGGCATTTCTCGAACAATTCCGAGAGCTGAGAGTGCGCGTCCTCATCAGCTCGCCGAGGTGGCCGCGGGCATCTGGGCGAACACTGCCGGAAAGCGCGAGCGCGTTGCGTGGTCGACTCCAGGAGTACCGTAACCGCAGGTAGATCCACATTTTTCGGTATTCTCGACAAATCCGTGGAATGCCGTTACATCGACGACACAAGAGGTTGGCGACAAATCGCCAAGTGGTCCTTTTCGCTTGTTTTCATGGTTTACGTTCGGATTGCACCATCAGATCGCCGTCCGGCCCCACCCGGATGGCGCTGAAGGAAGAGGGACCATGAGAAAAGTGCTCTCCCGAAGCAGGTTCGCGGGCGCCGGAATCACCGCGGCCGCGCTCGTGTTCGCCGGTGCCCCCGCTTTCGCGGCGCCGGCGCTCGCACCGTTGACCCTGCACCCGGAAGCCGGGGTGCTCTCCGCCGACGGCAACGCCGACTCCTACATCGTCAACCTGAAGGACGGTGAGAACGCCGCCGCGGTCGCCGCGGACCTGGGCGTGCGCACCGAACACCTCTACGAGCACAGCCTGAACGGGTTCTCGGCGACGCTGAGCCCCGAGCAGCTCCAGGCGGTGCGCGCCAGCCACGACGTGGAAGGCGTGTCGCAGAACTTCCAAATCCAGGTCGAGCAGCCGCAGCAGCCCACCGCCGTGGGCTCCTGGGGCCTGGACCGGATCGACCAGCCGGCCTTGCCGCTCGACGACACCTACGCCCCCAACGGCACGGGTGCGGGCGTGACGGCCTACATCGTCGACACCGGCATCGCGCCCGATCACCCGGACTTCGGCGGCCGGGCCTCGATCGGGTTCGACGCCACCGGCGGCGACGGCAGCGACGGGCACGGCCACGGCACGCACGTGGCGGGCACCATCGGTTCCGCGACCTACGGCGTGGCGACGGAAGCGGAGCTGGTCGGGGTGAAGGTCCTCGACGACAACGGCAGCGGCACCACGGCCGACATCATCGCCGGTCTGGACTGGGTCGCCCAGGACGCCGACGGTCCATCGGTGGCGAACATGTCGCTGGGCGGCAGCAAGGACCCCGCGCTGGACGAGGCCGCCACCGGCCTGGTCGACCAGGGCGTGTTCCTCGCGGTCGCGGCGGGCAACGAGTCGCAGGACGCCGAGAACGTGTCCCCGGCCAGCGCGGAGGGCGTGTTCACCACGGCGGCCTCCGACGAGAACGACGGTTCGGCGTACTTCACGAACTTCGGTGCGACGGTGGAGGGCTACGCGCCCGGTGTGGACATCGTCTCGCTCGCGCCCGGCGGCGGGACGGCCACGATGAGCGGTACCTCGATGGCCAGCCCGCACGTGGCGGGCGTCGGCGCGCTGTTCCTGGAGGCGACTCCGGACGCCGCGCCGGCGGACGTGATCAGCGGGCTGCAGGGCGGTGCCGCGACGGGCGTGATCGCGGACGCGCCCGCGGACACGATCGCCGATCTGCTCCAGACCGGCGAGCTGTGATCCGGAGTACGTGACCGCGCCGGGTCCCGCCTCGTTGATTCGGGGCGGGGCCCGGCGCGGATCCGGTGTTCGCTGGGGCATTCGGCCGAATTCGGGGCGCCGCCGAATGGTGCTCTACAAAGGTTGAACGGTGTCCTACTGCAAAAGTGGGTTCCCGCGACGGTCTCAAGATGGTTACGTTCCCGTTCGAGGGGGCCGATCGCTGCCTGTCGCGGAACTGGTCCAGACCAAGATCGATCAAGGTCCGACTGAGCCTGTGAAGGCACGTCACGAAAGGGTGTGCCGTGTTATCCGGATACACCGAGGCGCCTGAGCGCGCACAGCCGACCTCGTCCGAGCGGGCCGTGCCCGGCCAGGGCCGGGCCGGAACGACGGACACCGAACGAGCCGTCCGATCCCAGGTGGAAGCGCGGGAGGCCGTCGTCTCCGTGGCGCGAGCCGCCAAGGCCCAAGCGGGCAGCGCGGGCGGTGTGCTGCAGGTCGTGCACGGCGCCCGCCGAGTCGGCTGGGCCGCCTACGAACTGCAGCGCAGCGCCACGGAACTCGTGCAGGGCGTCGCGAAACCGCCGTACGCCGCCACCGGATCGTTGGATTCGCTGGAATCCCGCAAGCTCGCCGAAGGCGTCAACTACCAGGTGCTCTACGACCGCTCGGCGCTCGCGCGGCCACCGCAGCTGGAGCTGACCTCCCGGCTGGTGGCGCTCGGCGAGCAGGCGCGGGTGATCCACGTGGCGCCGACGAAGATGATCCTGGTCGACAACGAGGTGGCGCTGCTGCCGCTGACCGCCACCGACCAGACGGTGGAGAGCGCGGTCGTGATCCGCAGCTCCGCCATGCTCGTCGCGGTGATGCGCATCTTCGAGGACATGTGGCGCTTCGCCGCGCCGTTCACCTGCGAGCAGGAACGGCTCAGCGGCGAAGACCAGCCCTCCGAGGAGGAACGCTGGATCCTGTCGCTGCTGGCCTCCGGCGCGACCGACGACACCATCGGCAGGCTGATGGGCTTCAGCGCCCGCACCGCGCACCGCCGCGTCCGGGAACTCATCGCCCGCCTCGGCGTCGAAACCCGCTTCCAAGCAGGAATGCAAGCAGTCAAACTCGGCTGGCTCTGAGGCTGCGTCGCTGGTCGTTCTGCGTTGGTGGTCGGGTGGCGGAACCTCAGCGTTCTTCTCGCTGCGGGATCTTTTTCCCGAGTGGCTCCGCCACGAGGGAAAAAGCCGTCCTCGCGAGAAGAACGCTGAGAACCCGCGGCGGTGCCGGTTGCTTTGGTGGTCGCTGCTCAGCGGCTTCGCCGCTGACAAGATCAACCGATCGTTCCCCGCTGGGGAAGAGCGTTGCCGGGTGCGTCTTAAGGTGGGGGCATGCCTTCGCGTCGGCGGGTGGATCCGCAGGAGTTGCGCGGTGCGATCGAGGTGGTCGGGCCGTGGCTGGCGGACGAGCGGTTGGAGCGCCCGCGCCGCGCCGAGCTCGCCGCGGCGGTCCGGTTGAGCCTGCGCACGCTGGAAGACCTCGCACCGGGGCGGACCGTCGAAGTGCGGGTGCCGCCGTTCGCCGCCGTGCAGTGCGTCGCCGGACCGGAGCACACCCGCGGCACCCCGCCGAACGTGATCGAGACCGATCCGCGCACCTGGCTGCTGCTGGCCACCGGCCGAGCGGACTTCGCCGAAGCCGTCGAGGAGGGCGCGGTCAGCGCCTCCGGCTCCCGCGCCGACCTCACCCGCTGGCTCCCGCTGGTCCGCACCACCGCCTGACGAGCGGGGACGGCCGCGCCCCCGATTCCGCGCCGGGCCGCCGCTGCGGCTAGAAACGTCCGCATGATCTCCCGCTCCGACCCCGCGTCGCGCAGGCCCGAGCACATCGCCTCGGTGCTGCGCGAACGCGTCTACGGCAGCATCGCCTGCCTGAGCACGCTGCTCGTGCTCGTCCGGCACCCGGGCGAGCACCTGGAACCGTGGGCCGCCGTGCTCGACGTCGTGGTGGCTACCGGCGGGCTGTGGGCGGCGAGCCTGCTCTCCGAGTACGTCGCGCACCTGGCGGTCCGCGAGATCGTGCCGGAGCGGGCGCACCCCGTCGAGATGCTGCGCTCCTCCGGGCAGATCCTGCAGGCCGCCGTGCTGCCGGTGGTGCTGCTCGTCGCCGCCGCGCTGGGCCTGATCCCGGTCGGCGTCGCCGGGTGGATCAGCATCTGGTTCCTGGTCGCCACGATGGGCCTGTTCGCCGTGCTCGCGGTCCGCCGCACCCGCCTGCCGTGGTGGAAGCGCGCCGCGTTGGTGCTGGTGCTGATGGGCATCGGCCTGCTGGTGATCCTGCTCAAGACCGCCCACTGAGCGCACGCCCGCGTGCTCGACCGTGCGCGCAGCGCGACCGGAACCCCGATGACCGGGTTCACACCGCCGCCGCGGTGCCGGCGAAACTCCTGGTGAGCCGGGGGCGTCCGGCGGGCTTGCGGAGGCGGCCGGTCATCGGGGCTTCGGGTCCCGTTTACACTGAGGCGTAAGCCCGACTCCGTCCTCCAGGGAGTTCTCGGTGGTCTTCGACCGGCCAGACGGCAGTGCCCCCAGTGCGTCCGACTCGACGCTTCCCACCGATCCGTTCGAGCAGGACGTGCCGCACGAGGAGTGCGGTGTCTTCGGCGTGTGGGCGCCTGGCGAGGAAGTCGCCAAGCTCTCCTTCTACGGCCTGTTCGCGCTCCAGCACCGCGGCCAAGAAGCCGCGGGCATCGCCGTCGGCGACGGCTCGCAGGTCCTGGTCTACAAGGACCTCGGCCTGGTCAGCCAGGTGTTCGACGAGCAGGTGCTCGCCTCGCTGCGCGGCCACGTCGCCGTCGGCCACAACCGCTACTCCACGACCGGCGGCGCGAGCTGGGAGAACGCCCAGCCCACGTTCCGCACCACGGTCTCCGGCCGCGGCCTCGCGCTGGGCCACAACGGCAACCTGGTGAACACCGCCGAGCTCATGGAGCGGGTCGTCGCCGAAGGCGTCGACACCGTGTCCGCGAACAGCTCCTCGCCCGCCTCCGCGTGCGACCGCGCCACCACCGACTCCGACCTGGTGTGCGCGCTGCTGGCCGCGCACGCCGCGGACAAGGGCATCGAACAGGCCGCGATGGAGCTGTTCCCCACCGTCCAGGGCGCCTTCTCGATGGTGTTCTCCGACGAGACCACGCTGTACGCGGCCCGCGACCCGCAGGGCGTCCGCCCGCTGGTGCTGGGCCGCCTGGAACGCGGCTGGGTCGTGGCCAGCGAAACGGCCGCGCTGGACATCGTCGGCGCGTCCTTCGTCCGCGAGGTCGAGCCGGGCGAGCTGCTCGCGATCGACGAGGACGGCCTGCGCTCGCAGCATTTCGCACACCCGAAGCCGAAGGGCTGCATCTTCGAGTACGTCTACCTGGCCCGCCCGGACACCACGATCTCCGGTCGTTCCGTCAACAGCACGCGCGTGGAGATCGGGCGCAAGCTGGCCCGCGAGCACCCGGTGGAGGCCGACCTGGTCATCCCGGTGCCGGAATCCGGCACGCCCGCCGCGATCGGCTACGCGCAGGGCTCCGGCATCGACTACGGCAACGGGCTGGTGAAGAACTCCTACGTGGGGCGCACCTTCATCCAGCCGTCGCAGACCATCCGCCAGCTCGGCATCCGGCTCAAGCTCAACCCGCTGCGCGAGGTCATCCGCGGCAAGCGGCTCGTCGTCGTCGACGACTCGATCGTGCGCGGCAACACGCAGCGCGCCCTGGTGCGGATGCTCCGCGAGGCCGGCGCCATCGAGGTGCACGTGCGGATCGCGTCGCCGCCGGTGAAGTGGCCCTGCTTCTACGGCATCGACTTCGCCTCCCGCGCGGAGCTGATCGCCAACGGCACCGACACCGACGGCATCCGCCGCTCCATCGGGGCCGACTCGCTCGGCTACGTATCGCTGGACGGGCTGATCTCGGCCACGGAGCAGCCGCGCACCCGGTTGTGCGCCGCCTGCTTCGACGGCCACTACCCGATCCCGCTGCCCGAGGAGGCACAGCTCGGCAAGTACCTGCTCGAAGGCGTGCCGGACACCGCGGAGAAGGGTGTCGCCGGGCCCGCGGAGCCCGTGCTGCCCAGCGGTTACGGCGGCGCCGACGCGCTGCGCAGGCCCTGATCGCACGCGGCGGCGGCCGATCCCGGCCGCTCGTGCCCGCGTAGCGTGGTGCCGCCGTCCGGCCCGCTCCCACCGGGAGGGACGGGGAATCCGCACCGGCCGGAGCGGGATTCGGCGGGTACGCCTGTGGTAGGCAAGGGGCGGTGGTCGTTGTGGGATGCCCCACATCGCCCGCGCGGGCCGGGAGGCCCGCCACGACCTGGGCTCCCGCGAGCCCGCCAACAGCAAACGCACATCAGATGTGGAGTCAGTCGTGTCCGAAGACCTGCTCGCAGGGGCGAAAGCCGCCGAAGCGGAGAAGGCCACCTACGCGAACGCGGGGGTGAGCATCGAAGCCGGCGATGAGGCCGTGCAGCAGATGCTGCCCTGGGCGAAGCGGGCGAGCAGGCCGGAAGTGCTGGGTTCGCTCGGCGGCTTCGCCGGCCTGTTCCAGTTGAAGCTGGACCGGTGGACCGAGCCGGTGCTGGCCTCCTCCACCGACGGCGTGGGCACCAAGCTCGCCGTGGCCCAGGCGCTCGACAAGCACGACACCGTCGGCATCGACCTGGTCGCGATGGTCGTCGACGACCTCGTGGTCTCCGGGGCGGAGCCGCTGTTCCTGCAGGACTACATCGCCGTCGGCAAGGTCGTCCCGGAGCGGATCGCGGACCTGGTCAAGGGCGTCGCCGAAGGCTGCGTGCAGGCCGGTTGCGCGCTGCTGGGCGGGGAGACCGCCGAACACCCCGGCATGATGGCGCCCGGCGAGTACGACATCTCCGCGACCGGTGTCGGCGTCGTCGAGGCCTCCGCGATGCTCGGCCCGGACAAGGTCCGGCCCGGCGACGTGGTGATCGGCATGGGTTCCTCCGGCCTGCACTCCAACGGCTACTCGCTGGCCCGGCACGTGCTGCTGGAACTGGCCCGGATGCCGCTGACGGGGCACGTGGAGGAGTTCGGCCGCACCCTCGGCGAGCAGCTGCTGGAGCCGACGCGGATCTACGCGAAGGACTGCCTGGCGCTGGCCGCCGAGACCGAGGTCCGGACGTTCGCGCACGTCACCGGTGGTGGCCTCGCCGCGAACCTGGCGCGGGTCGTCCCGGCGGGCCTGACCGCGGTGCTGGACCGCGGCACCTGGACCCCGGACCCGGTGTTCCGCCTCATCGCGCAGCGCGGCCGGGTCGAGACCGAGGAGATGGAGCGCACCTTCAACATGGGCGTCGGCATGGTCGCCGTCGTCACCGCCGAGGACGTGGACCGGGCGCTGGCGGTGCTCACCGCGCGGCACGTGCCCGCATGGGTGCTGGGTGAGGTCGCGAAGCAGCCGACCGTGGAGGACGCCGCCGAGGACCAGCGCGTGGTCGTGCGCGGCAACCACCCGAGGTTCTGAGCTCCTGATCGACGACAGGGCCGCGACCGGTTGGTCGCGGCCCTGTTCGCGTCCGCGGAATGCGGCCGCGCCCGGTGGGTGTTGTGGTCGGCGGAGGCGGACCGCGAGCCGGAGGAGAGCCGTCATGACCGACCACCGCGAGCACGGTCCGGGCGCCGCTTCGTGGGCCGTGGCGGTATCGGCGACGCTGCACTGCCTGACGGGCTGCGCGATCGGCGAAGTCCTCGGCATGATCATCGGTACCTCGCTGGGCCTGCACAACGCGGGCACCGTGGTCCTGTCCGTGGTCCTCGCGTTCGCCTTCGGCTACGCGCTGACGATGCGCGGAGTGCTGCGCACCGGGGTGGGCCTCGCCGCCGCGTTCCGCGTCGCGCTCGCCGCCGACACGGTGTCCATCTTCGTGATGGAGGTCGTGGACAACGCGGTGATGGTCGTGGTCCCGGGCGCGATGGACGCGGGCGTGGGCAGCGCGCTGTTCTGGGGCTCGCTGGCGTTCTCGCTGGCCGTCGCGTTCGTGCTGACGGTGCCGGTGAACAAGTGGCTCATCGCCCGCGGCAAGGGCCACGCCGTGGTGCACGGGCGGCACTGACCGCTGCCGAGCGGCCGGGGCGAAGAAATCCGAGCCGCCGGGAATTCCGGGCAGGGCCCGTCCGTTGTACGGGTTGGTCGGTGTGCGCGTGCCCCCGGGCTCCATCACGAGCCTGCAGGGAATACCGTTCGGCTGGAGCCCTGCAGCGCCACCCGCCGAGAGGCGGCCCGCACACCGGCCCTCTACTTGTTCCCCTCGGCCCCGGGCACGAAAAAAGTGCGCCGGGGTGACCGGCGCACTGATTTTCGGTTCACCGGGCGCGCACGGCGATCACGCGCCCGTTCCGGCCGCCGACATCACTCGCTGATGCCCGACACACGGCCTGTTCCGCCCGGTCGATGTGCATCAATGATGCGCACCGGCCGGGCGGTCTCGACAGGACCCAGCTCGTAGTTCTCGCCCACGGCAACGACATCGGGAACGCTACGACGGCTACCGGCGACACAGAGCACCGAGTGGACGAACAAGCGTCCACCCGGTGCGCACGTGCCGTCAACGCCGGTAGTCGTCGTACCCGTCGTCGTATGTGTCGTCGCGGTCCTCCTCGGACCATTCGCCAGGCGGTTCCGTGGACAGCTCCCGCTGCAATGCATCGACGTCCATGGTGGGCGAGCTGTACTTCAGCTCGCGGGCCACCTTCGTCTGCTTGGCCTTAGCCCGGCCGCGCCCCATGGCTCGACCCCCTCGCGCAGGGTGTGCGGGGCGGCCAGGGGAACGGCGGCCCCGCATGATCTCGACAACTTTTCCTGTAACTACCGTACCGTGCCGATGCGGTTCTACGCGACGTGGTCTCGTGGAGAGTCTCCGTGTCGCGCGTGACCTTCCCCCTAGATCGCGAATCGGCGGTCGGCGATCATCGTGTCGTGGCTCGCCGTGGAACGCGGGCAGCCGAAGACACCATCGGGGCGCATGGCACGATACTCGCGTGCCAGAACCGTTCGTCGCCTACCTGAGGGTTTACGAACCCCTGTCGTCGATCGATTCCCCGCTGCGCGAGCGGCTCGCCGCCACCCTGGAGCAGGGCGCGCTGGAGCCGACGGTCGCGGCGACCAGGGAGCAGGACCAGTGGCTGCGCACCCAGGTGACGGCGCCGCCGAAGCTGCTGCCCGGCGACGGCGCCGACGGCACCGCCGAGCAGTCCGGCGACGTCCTCACCCTCGACCCCGAGTCCGTGCCCAGCGGTCCCGCGGCCACTGTCGGCCCCGGCCCGCTGGTGTGCCCGCTCGACCTGCGCGGCCGGTCCGCGGCGGCCCTCGTCGGGTTCCTCGGCGCGGCGGAGGTGCCGCTGCGCGCGGCGGTGGTGTCGCTGCCGGTGCAGAAGGCGAAGAACCAGGCCAGCGCGGTCGTCAGCGAGCTCGCGGAGAACGCGGTGCACGTGCTGTCGTCGACCTGGACGGTGCCGCTGCCGTGGTTCGTGCTCGTCGACCCGGCGGAACGGGTGACCGAGGACGAGGACGGCAAGCGGCGGGTCTGCTGGCGGGTCGCGATGGCCGACGCGCGGCGCCGGGTGGCGCGGGCGCACTCGGTCGCGCGGGACTCCATCGGCGACGGCGGGCCCACCAAGATCCTCCGGGAGACCGGGCGCTGGCTGGAGCGGTTCCACCCGCACTCCGCGGTCGAGCTCGACTACGGCGGCCTGGTGCAGATGATGAGCCGCAGCGACCTCGACGCCGACACCTCGGCCGAGGACGTGCACGCGATCATCGACGCGATGGAGTCCGGCGACACCGTCGAGGTCGGCGAGCGCTACGAGGCGCTGCGCGACTTCTGGTCCGAGTTCGCCGCCCACGAGCGGTACAACTGAGCTCCGGTCCGCGAGCTCACAGCGGGCGCTTCACCGGCGGCAGCGGATCTCGCCGTTGAGGACCGCGAACCAGGCCGAGTCGGAGTGCGTCCACTCGCGCCAGGCACCGCTCAAGCGCTCCAGTTCCGCGCGGGTGGCCAGGCCCCGGTCCAGTGCCTGCTCGGCGAAGGCGGAGTCCAGCACGCGGTCCGCCCACAGCCCGCCCCACCACTCGCGTTCGGCGGGCGTGGCGAAGCACCAGGCCGTGGCGGTGGCGTCGACGTCGCCGAAGCCGTCGAACCCGGCGTCGCGCGCCCAGCCGAGCAGCCGCCGCCCGGCGTCCGGTTCGGCGTCGTTGCCGCGCGCCACGCGGTGGTAGAGGTCGAGCCAGTCGGTGAGCGCGGGCAGCTCCGGGTACCAGGTCATCGCGGCGTAGTCGGCGTCCCTGGCGGCGACGATCCCGCCGGGCCGGCACACCCGCCGCATCTCGCGCAGCGCGGCGACGGGGTCGGTGAGGTGCTGCAGCACCTGGTGGGCGTGCACCACGTCGAACGACCCGTCCGCGAACGGCAGCGCGCAGACGTCGGCGACCTGGAACGTCGTGTTCGCGGGGGCGTCCGCCGCGGCCTGCTCGACGATGCCCGCTGCGTTGTCGACGGCGGTTACGTGGCCGGGGGCGACGCGGTCGGCGAAGTCGCGGGTGATCGTGCCGGGCCCGCACCCGACGTCGAGCACGTTCGTGCCCGGCAGCAGGTCGCCGAGCAGGTAGCCGGCGGAGTTCTCCGCGGTCCGCCACCGGTGCGAGCGCAGCACGCTCTCCTGGTGACCGTGCGTGTACACGTCTCCGTGCGCCATCCGGACTCCCGGCTAGTGGGACGGAAATTCCGGGATCTGAGCCTACGGCGGGGCGCGACCGGCAACAAGCCTCCGGGCGGCAGCGGGTTCGCCGCCGCCGAGCTCAGGCGTCGAGCGCGCCGGGGATCACGCGCAGGACGCCGACCTGCCGGTCGCCGCCGAGCAGCGGTTGCTCGGCGAGGTCCCGCACGCGCCCGCCGGTGATGTCGACTCCGAAGGCGCGCAGCACCTCCACCGCCACCGGCCCCCTGGCGCGGGAGGCGCCGTCGCTGATCTTCACCGCCGCGGCCCGGCCGTCCGGCAGCGCGAGCGCGAGCACGCCCTCCGCGCCGATCTTCGAGAGCACGCCGGGCACGGCGGTCATCAGTTCGGTGTCGTCCCGGTCGGTACCGGCGACCAGCCACGGATGGGCCCGCATGGCGTCCGCGACCCGCCCGGCCGCGCCGCCCGCGGTGACCATGCCGCGGAACAGCCGCGCCAGCCCGATCAGCGGGATCGCGAACAGCGGCGCCCCACAACCGTCCACAGTGGCCGTTTCGATCGGTTCACCGGCGAGCTCGGAGATCGTCTCCCTGGCGCCCAGCTGCAACGGGTGCTCCGGGTCCAAGTAGTCCTCGACGGGCCAGCCGAGCTGCGCGCACGTGGCCAGCATCGCCGCGTGCTTGCCCGAGCAGTTCATCGCGAGCCTGCGCTTGCCGGTGCCGTCCGAGAGCCACCGCTCCCGCGTCGGCTCGTGCATCGGCTGGTCCGGCGGGCAGCGCAGCGCGTCCTCGTCGAGTCCGTGGCGCGCGAGGATCGCCGCCGCCCGCTCGATGTGGCCGGGCTCCCCGTTGTGCGAGGCGGCGCCCAGCGCCAGGTCGGCGTCGTCGGGCAGTTCCAGGCCCGCGCGCAGCATCGCGAGCGCCTGCGCGGGTTTCACCGTGGAACGCGGGAACATCGGAGCGGTCACGTCCCCGACGGAGCGCAGCACCGAGCCGTCGGCGTTCAGCAGCACCGCCGAACCGAAGTGCACGCCTTCGCGCAGTCCACCGCGCACCAGCTCGACGAGCGGAGCGGGAGCGTTCACGGACGGTCCCGCTCCGCCGCCAGCAGGTCGTCCACCGACGCGGCGCCTTCCCGGTAGCGGCGGGCGATCTCGGCGTTGAACAGGTCCACCACCGCCTGCACCTCGCGGCGGCGCTGCGAGACCGAGTCCTCCTCCGCGGTGTAGGCCGCGAGCGCGGTGTTCAACTTGGCGTCGGACAACGACAACACGTTCGACAGGTCCACGTCCGAGACCAGCGCTTCCACGTGCCTGCGGTGCGCCTCGGCCCGCGACGGCTCGGTGGTCTGGTAGCGCCCGGAACCCGTGGCCGGGCCGACGGCGTTGTCGGAGAGGATGTTCACCAGCTGCTCCACGACCGAGGCGGAGCCGTTCTCGGAGCGCCTGCGCTGCTCGGCGCGCACGATGTCGATCCGCGCGTGCAGCATCCGGCGCAGGTACGAGAGGTCCGTTTCCTCCTGAGCGGCTTCGTCGCGAAGGCCGCGGACCTCGCCCAGTCCGAGCTCTTCGATCCCGTCGGCGTAATCCGGGTCCAGGACCCGGTCGATCCGGCGGCGCCCACCGGGGCGGACTTCGATCACGTGCCCATCCTCCGTCGATCGTGCCCACCGGCACTCGATGCCCTGGCGGCATCGTCACGGCCGGCGCGGCTGGTGCGTCCAGTGTGCATGTCCTGCAAGCGCTCCCGCATCACGTCTTGATCCCGAGTGCCAGGGCCGCCTGGTCCGGGGGCAGCGGCGCGCGCTGCGCGATCTTCGCGACGCCGGCGGCCCTGGCGACCAGTTGCGCGTCGTCCCGGGCCGGTGTCCCCGGCGCGTAGTCGGGGGTGTCGGCGCGTCCGATCCGGACGTGCGCCCCCGCGGCGAGCGCCGCGAGCAGCACCGGCAGTCCCGCGGGTCCGACTCCGGCGGCGGTGCATCCGGTTCCCCGCGGCAGCAGCTCCATTGCGGATGCAAATTCGGTCACGGCGTTGGGCGCACCCACCTCGCCGGCTCGGGAGCCGGGTGATCCTCGGTCGTCGTCCGAGCCCGGGAGTTCCGCTCCGGTCGAGAACCGGGCTTCGCCGGTGAACGCGAGGATCACGTGCGCCGGGTCCGGAATCTCGCGCAGCACGGCCAGATCGGCCGCGCAGCGGGCCAGGAAGTGCACGGCCGTCCCGCGTTCGCGCGCACCCGCGCGCAGGTCCCGCACGAACTCCGGTGACGCGTCGAGCGGGCAGCTCAGCGCGTTCGCGCCGCAGGCCACCAGCTCCGGCAGCGGCGTGGTCTCGGAGGCCGTGACCCGCACGAGCAGACCCGTCTGCTCCCGCACGGTCGTGACCAGATCACCGAGCGGTACTCCCGCAACGGGCGGCAGATCGACGACGGACGCGCCGACCCGCGCGCATCCGGCGGCGGACCGCACGAGCTCTGCGACCGATGTGGACGTGCCGTCACCAGGCTGAGCGGCGGCGACGGCGAGCACCGTGCCGGTCGGTTCCGGCGACCCTGTCATGGGGGTGATCTTGGCACACCCACGGGGCCGCGTAGTTGTTCCGATCCGTCAAATGACCATCGGACGGGTGATCGGCGCGGCCGACATCACCCAGGGTGGTCACGATCGCCCGCTGTGCACGGGAATCCGGCCGTGCGCGACGGGCGAACGCCTCAGCGCCCGCGGAGACCTTGCGCGGCGATCCGGCCCGGCGGCTCCCCGGTGTCCGGCGGCACCGAATCCGGGTCGACGGCCGCCGCGACGGCCCGGTCCTGCTCGGCGTCGCCCGCGACGAGCTCCACGTCCACCGGCGCGGTCCGCTTCAGCAGCGCCAGCACCACCGGGCCCAGCTCGTGGTGCAGCACCACCGAGCCGACCCGGCCGACCTTGCGCTCGCCGTGCCACACCGGATCACCGGTCTCCGGGCGGATCTCCACCGAACCGTCCAGGTGCAGCAGCACCATGCGCCGCGGCGGCTTGCCCACGTTGTGCACCTTGGCCACCGTCTCCTGGCCCCGGTAGCAGCCCTTCGCGACGTGCGCGGCGGTGTGGATCCAGCCCATCTCGTGCGGGATCGCCCGCTCGTCGGTGTCGACGCCGACCCGCGGGCGCAGCGCCTCCACGCGCAGCGCCTCGTAGGCCATCGTGCCCGCCGGGCGCACGCCCGCGTCGGTCAACCGCGTCCACCAGTCGACCAGCGAATCCCGCGGCACCACCAGGTCCACCGTGTACAGCCCGCGGAACGGCACGGCGCGCGCGAAGCCGCCGCCGGGCAGGCCCACCACCTCGTACGGGGCCGTCGGCACCGAGCTCACGCCCGCCTTGCCGAGCAGGTCCACCGCGTCCGGGCCGAGCACGCTCAGCAGCGCGAACTCGCCGGAGGCGTCGCGCGGTTCGACCTTCGACCAGAAGCGCATGGCCTCCAGGTACTCCAGCAGCGACTGCTTGCCGTCCACCCCCATCGAGGGCAGCGCGCTGGAAGCTCGCGCCGCCGCCTCGGTGTCCAGGTACACCACGCCGTCGTGGTGGGCGACCATCGCGTGGCAGTCGATGTGGCCCTGGCTGTCGAGCACCAGCGCCTCGGTGCCCTGGCCCTCGGGCAGTTCCGTGAGGTGCTGCGAGAGCACCAGGTGCAGCCAGCTCAGCCGCTCCTCGCCGGGAACCGCGATGATCGCGCGGTTCGACCGGTCGACCACCACCGCGGATCGCGTCGCCGAGCGCTGCTCGGCGAACGGGTCGCCGAAGTGCCACGCCACACCCACGTCAAGCGAGGTGTCCAGCGAGGCCTCCTCCGGGGCCGCGACGGCTCCGGGCAGCTCCAGCAGGGGTGAGTTCATCGTGTCTCCTCGACCGCGCGCTCCAGGTGGTCGGCGTCATCGGTGCCGCGGCAGCCGCGGCACGTTCCCGACAACGCCAGATGCGTGGCGTCCAGTTCGAACCCGCTTCGCCGCCGCAGCAGCTCCGCGAGGTCGTCCAGCAGATCGCACGGCACCTCGTCGATCTCCCCGCACCGGTGGCAGACCAGGTGCACGTGCTCGTGCTCATCCGCCGAGTACGTCGGGGCGCCGTGCCCGAGGTGGGTGTGGCGCACCAGCCCGATGTCCTCGAGCGCGTCCAGCGCACGGTAGATGGTGGTGATGTTCACGGTGCGCGCGGTGCTGCGCACCCGGCGGTGGACTTGATCCGGTGTGGCGTGGCCGAGCTCCCGCACGGCATCGAGCACCAGCCGCCGCTGCGGGGTGACCCGCATGCCGTGCCGGTGCAGCGTGGTGCGCAGCGATCCCGTCTCACCCACTGCCGGCTCCCGTGCTCGACGAACCTGACGTACCCCTCCGATCGTATGCCTTGCCGCTTCGCGGGATCAGCCCGCTCGCTCCGCCTCCGCGAGGAGCCCGCACCGCGCGGCACGCGGTGCGGACATGCATGAGAAATCGATCCCGCAGCGAGGAAGCCGCTGAGGTTCCGTCACCCGACCCACTGCTCAAGCCAAGATGAAAAACAGGCGGTTAGGCTGCGGGTATGCGCGTATTGGCTCTGCTGGACGGGACGTTGGCCGACCCCGAAGCGCCGTTGATGCGGGCCGACGACCTGTCGGTCACCCGTGGCGACGGCATCTTCGAAACGATCTTGGTGGTGGCGCGGGACGCCCGCGAGATGGGGCCGCACCTGGACCGGCTGGAGCGCTCCGGCGCGCTGCTGGACATCCCCACCCCGCCGCGCGCCGTGTGGGAGCGCGCCGCGCAGGCCGTGATCGACGCGTGGCCGTGGGAGACCGACCGCGAGATGGCCCTCAAGCTCGTGTGCAGCCGGGGCGTCGACGGCGGCGACGGCACGCCCACCGGGTTCGCCATGGGCTCCCCGGTCGGGCCGGACACGCTGCGCAAGCGCCGCGACGGCCTGGTCGCGGTGACGCTCGACCGCGGGTTCGCGCCGGACCTCAAGGAGCGCGCGCCGTGGCTGCTGCTGTCGGCGAAGACCCTGTCGTACGCGGTGAACATGGCCGCGCTGCGGGAAGCGGAACGCCGCGGCGCCGACGAGGTGATCTTCACGGCCACCGACGGATCGGTGCTGGAAGGCCCCACGTCGGCGGTGGTGCTGGCCCGCGGCAAGACGCTGATCACGCCCCCGCCGAGCACCGGCATCCT
The DNA here is from genome assembly GCF_014203325.1 of Saccharopolyspora gloriosae. Classification (NCBI taxonomy): domain Bacteria; kingdom Bacillati; phylum Actinomycetota; class Actinomycetes; order Pseudonocardiales; family Pseudonocardiaceae; genus Saccharopolyspora; species Saccharopolyspora gloriosae. Next base: position 6,733,280 of record NZ_JACHIV010000001.1, read on the forward strand.
GCCCGGCACCACGCAGGGCGCCCTGTTCCGGGCCGCGGAGAAGGCCGGTTGGGAGACGAAGGTCGAGCCCTTCGACCAGGCTGAGCTGCGCACCGCCGACGGGGTGTGGATGACCTCCAGCGTCCGGTTGGTCACCCCGGTGCACACCCTCGACGGCACACCGATCAAGGCGGACCCGGAGCTGCACCGGGAGCTCACCGGCCTCTACGAATCCCTCTACTGACGAGAGCGGCCCCGCGACCTCGGGGAGGTCGCGGGGCCGGTCGTCAGCCGACGACGCGTTCGAGCTTCGCGGACAGCCGGGGCTGCAGTTCGTGCTCCGAAGTGGCGCGTTCCTCCACGTAGGCCAGCGACCCGTCGACCACGCCGTAGAGCCGGCTCGCGGCCGTCGCGTCCTCGGCGGTGGGAGTGCGGATCACCGCGTCCGTGGCAAGCTGCCACGTCGTCTTGTTCCGCTGCTGCCCGAAGAACATCTCGGAGATGCCGGTGCTGTGCACCAACAGGAGTTCGATCGTGTCGTCGGGCTGCGGTCGCCACCAGCCGACCTCGCGGAACGCGGGGGCCACCACCGAGCCGCCCTCGCCGTCGAGCCGCCACGCCCTGCTCTCGTAGTACAGGAACGGGCGCCCGTCGTGGGCGAAGGTGACCTGCTGCAGGAAGCGGTAGCTCTCGTCCTGCGACGGGTGCGCCGCCTCGCCCTCGCCGCGCCACACGCCGACCAGCGGCAGCAGCATCAGGCAGGCGCTGTGCAGGTCGGGGCCTTCGCGGAGGTTCGCGGTGTCGCCGACACCGGGCAGGTCGTCGAAGGACGGAACGTTGCGCTCGCGGGTGACCTCGGCACGCTCGGCGGCGGCCTGCACGGCCGCGTCGCCGCTACCGGGCTCCGGCTGGTTGGACGTCGTGGTCATCGTTCGCAGATTACCCGCGACACCGGTGCGGCAAGCCTCGCGGGTCAGTCGTTGTACAGCCGGAACAGCACGTACCCGGCGAACCACAGGACCATGATCGTGGCGATGACGAGCAGCGAGACGAGGCCGTAGTGCAGGAAAGGTATGAGTTCCACGCGCAAAGGATAACCACCGCGAGCGCCCCGTGGAGTGTGGCGTCGGGCATGATTCCGGAGCACAGATCGCCAGAGCAGGGGGGAACCGGGCCGCATGACCGATTTCGACACGCTGCGCGAGCACGCGCTGGCGTTCCGGGAGGATCTGCTCGCGCGCAAGGAGAAGCTCGCGCCCGCCGAGTTCGACTGGTACCCGTACGACACGATGGCGAACATCTTCCACCTGGACCGGTTGCTGTCCGGTCCGAACCGGTCGGTGTTCGACACCCTCGCCGGGAGCCGGATCGCCGACATCGGCGCCGCTGACGGGGACTTCGGCTTCTTCCTGGAGCACGAACTGGGCTGCCAGGTCGACGTGGTCGACAACCCGCCGACGAACTTCAACGGGCTGCGCGCCGCGCGGCGGCTGGTGGAGGAGCTGTCCTCCTCGGTGCGGGTGCACGAGATCGACCTGGACTCGCAGTTCGCGCTGCCCGCCGAGCGGTACGGGGCGGTGTTCTTCCTCGGGCTGCTCTACCACTTGAAGAACCCGTTCTACGTCCTGGAGGCGCTCGCCCAGCGGGCGGAGCTGTGCTTCCTGTCCACCCGCGTCGCGCGGCAGGCGCCGGACGGCACGCCGTTGCGCGACCAGCCGGTCGCCTACCTGCTGGACCCGGTGGAGGCGAACAACGACGCCACCAACTTCTGGATCTTCTCCGAGACCGGGCTGAAGCGGTTGTTCGAGCGCACCGGCTGGGAGGTCGTCGAGTTCGTCACCGTCGGCTGCGAGGAGGGCTCCGAACCCGCCCGCGCCGACCGCGACGAACGGGCCTTCGCCATGCTCCGCTCCCGCCGCACCTGACCCGAACAGCAGAAGGGCCGGTACCCGAGGGGTACCGGCCCTTCTGACTGAAGTCCGCGCAGTCCTTGATCCGTGTCTTGTCAGCGGCGAAGCCGCTGAGCAGCGACCACGCACGCAGCCGGACCACCGGCGGGTTCTCAGGTGTCTTCTCGCGAGGACAGCTTTTTCCCTCGTGGCGGAGCCACTTGGGAAAAAGATCCCGCAGCGAGAAGACACCTGAGGTTCCGCTACCCGGACACCCGCGCAGATCCCCCGCGAGAATCAGGCGACAGCGATGTCCACGGGGTGGACGCCCGGTCCGGAGGCGGACACGTCCGACTGGCCCTTGCCGTCGCGGTGCAGCGCGCGCACCGTCCACGATCCGGGCGCGGCGTAGAACCGGAAGTCGCCCTCCGGGGAGGACACGACCTCGGCGGTGAACTCACCGGTGGCGTCCAGCAGCCGCACGAACGCGCCGCCGACCGGCGTGGAACCGGAGTGCACCTTGCCGGTCACGACGATCTGGTCGGTGTCCTCGGCGACGGCGGTCGAAGTCTGCTGCGGCGCACCGCATCCGTCCAGGCTCATGCTCACGCTCCCTGTTGGCTCGGGTTCTCGACCGGCACGCCCACCAGCGAGCCGTACTCGGTCCAGGAACCGTCGTAGTTCTTGACGTTGGCGTGCCCGAGCAGCTCACGCAGCACGAACCAGCTGTGCGACGAGCGCTCCCCGATGCGGCAGTAGGCGATGGTGTCCTTCGAGTCGTCCAGGCCGGCCTCGGCGTAGATCTTCTTGAGGTCGTCGTCGGACTTGAAGGTGCCGTCCTCGTTGGCGGTCTTGCTCCACGGCACGTTCACGGCCTGCGGGATGTGCCCGGCGCGCTGCGCCGACTCCTGCGGCAGGTGCGCCGGCGCGACCAGCTTGCCCGCGAACTCGTCGGGCGAGCGCACGTCGACCAGGTTCTGCGCGCCGATGGCGTCGACGACCTCGTCGCGGAACGCGCGGATCGAGGTGTCGGGCTCCTGCGCCTGGTAGCTGGTGCCCGCGCGGTTCGGCTCGTCCTTGACGAGCTTGCGGCCGTCGAGCTCCCACTTCTTGCGCCCGCCGTCGAGCAGCTTCACGTCCTGGTGGCCGTAGAGCTTGAAGTACCAGTAGGCGTAGGCGGCGAACCAGTTGTTGTTGCCGCCGTAGAGGATCACCGTGTCGTCGTTGGCGATGCCCTTGGCCGAGAGCAGCTTCTCGAAGCCGGCCCGGCTGACGAAGTCGCGGCGCACGTGATCCTGCAGGTCGTTGCGCCAGTCCAGCTTGATGGCGCCGGGGATGTGGCCACCGTCGTAGGCGGTCGTGTCCTCGTCCACCTCGGCGAACACGACCTTGTCGGTGTTCAGGTTCTGTTCGGCCCAATCGGTGGAGACCAGGACCTCTGCACGGCTCATCGAGCGACTCCTTCTTGTTCTCGTTGCTTGCACGTGTGTTGTGGACTCACCCGGTGTGGGCCTGCTTCGCCGGGACGACCCGGCGCAGCACCAGGTACAGCTGGCAGCCGAGGCAGTAGCCGAAGGCCGCGTTCAGCAACGCCGCCACCAGGGCGAACGCGTTGGCGACCATGCCCAACGTGGTCCATTCCAGGGCGTATCCGGCGGTGGCGACCACCGTGAACACGAAGCCGACCCCCTGCGAGAAGCGCACCGGCGCCGGGGCTTCCCGCTCGGATTCCGGGATCGGCGGCAGCTTCGGCGCCACGGCGGAGCGGAACACCGCTCCCCACGGGTTGAGACCCATGCCGACGAAAGCGCATAACGCGAACAGCACCGTTTGCACCGCGAGCACGCGCCAACTCCCGGTGACCAGGCCGATGGCCAGGATCACGCTGGTGATGGCGGCGGTGAAGCGGACTCCACGCGGGTCCAGGGTGGCGGGCATGAGCATCCTCCGTAGCGGTACCGACAGGGTGGACCGGATCTCGTGGACCGGCTGATCGGCCGGTCCGTCCGGCGGCGCTGGATGCGGGCTTCTGCGCAGGAGGAATTCCTTGCGAGCGCCACGGGCATCCGTCCTACCGCCCGTTCAGTGCCTGGGACACAGGCTGCTGCCCACGCGGCAGAAGTCCACCGCGCGCCGTCGGGTCAGCAGTACATGCACGGCTCGGAGGCTACCCGTTTCGACCGATCGGCGGGAAGAACGTTCACTGGGTGAGACGCATCGCGTACTCCGGTTCGCCGCGTCGGCGCGGTGAAACAGCAGCTCACCGGGGCTGCGGGGGATTTCCCCGGCGGTCGCGGTGCTGGTGCTCGCGATTCGCCCTGCCGGGTTTCCCAGCATTCGGATAGCCGCGGTGGCGCTCATGGCAGGTGCGGTCGCAGCGCGGCCGTGAGCTCGTCGCGGCGGGGCACCCCGCCGACGCGGAACAGCTCGGTGCCGGAGCCGTCCAGTGCGAGCGTCGTGGGCGTGCGGTGCACGCGCAGCGGCGTGGACCACTCCGGGTGATCGGTGAGGTCGACCTCGACGTGGCGCATGCCCTCGGTGCGCTGCGCCAGGTCGGCCAGCAGGATGCGGGTGTGCCTGCAGGGCGCGCAGAACGTGGTGGACAGCTGCAGCAGCGTCACCCCGGTTCCGTCGAGGTCGCCGAGCCGGGCGCGCAGGCCGTCGGGGAGTTGATCGGGCACGTCCGGTGCAACGCCCGCGGGCGCCGCGGTCTTCCCGGATCCGGTCGCGGGTTCGCCCGCCCCGAGCGGGGTGGTCGTCGCCGCCGGGCGCACCCGGCCCTCGCGGGCGCGCCAGACCGCCCCGAACACGAGCGTCGCCGCGACGACGGCGAGCAGCACGACCCAGCCGGTCATCCGGTGGTCACCCCGCCGGAGCCGATCGTGACGTCCTGCGCGGTGCCCTCCATGACCAGCGCGCCCCGCTCCACCCGAACCGCGGTGGGCGTGACGGAGAACGGCAGCACGCCGGGGTCGATGGTGGTGGTGAACTGCTGCAGGATCGACTTCTCGAACACGTCGCCCAGCGGGATGTCCGACAGCGCCTGGTCGGCGATGTCGAGCTTCTTCGGCTCGATGGTGATCTGGCCGTTGAGCAGCGACAGCACCCCGATGACCTTCACCCGCACGTTGTTGCCCGCGATGTCGAGGGAGCCGTCGAGCGCGACCGTGGCCCGGCTCGGGTCGCTCGCGCCGGTCCCGGTGGTGCTGCCCGATCCGTCGTTTCCGTCGGCCGGTTCGTCGAGGGCGTCCTTCGGTGCCGGGTTGATCGTCAGGTCCGTGATGCCGATGTAGCGGCCCACGTCGGAGGCCTTGAGCTTCACCCGGCCGACCAGCTCGTCGACCTGGATCTCGTCGGCCTTGCCGGCGATCACGTCGCCGAGCGCGACCCGGGCGTGGTGCAGGTTCGCCTCGACGCCGAGCTCGCTGAGCTCCCCGACCCGCACGGCCTTCGCGGCGAGCTCCACGTCCTGGTAGTCCCCGGCGACGGCCTGGGTGAGGAACGGGAAGCCGTGCACCCGCACGGACGGGTCCTCGTCGAGCTTCAGCTGTTCGCGGACCTTCTGCGACACCTGGTACTCGGCGACCGACGCCGCGCCGTAGTCGGCGACCACCAGCAGGCCGAGGACGATGACGAGGGTGACGACGAGCTTCTTCACCGCGAGCGGTCCGTTCTGTCGGGGTCTCGGATTCGGGGCGGAGTGGATCGTGCGGGGTTGATCCGGTTCACCTTCGCACTTGACCGCCCGCGACCGACAGGTGTGCTCGGCAACAGGTGGTTCGCGGAGCTCAGCGCGCCGCTGCTCGCGGTGGCGGGCCGACCGCGGTGCGCGCCCAGGCCGCCATCCGGTCGACGAGGGCGCCGCCGGTGGCGCTCTCCGCGTGCCGCATGCCCGGTTCCAGCCACAGCTCACCGCCCGCGGCGGCGTGCAGCGCCTCCGCGTCGGCCACCGGGAAGTAGTGGTCGTCGGTGCCGTGCACCAGCAGCGTCGGGGTCGGGGCGAGCCGCGGCGCCAGTTCGATCGGGGAGGCGGGGACCTCGGGCCACTCGCCGCCGAGCCGCACTCCCAGCAGCCGTGCGGTCCACCGGCCGTGCGGCTGCTCCAGCAGCCAGTGCACCCGGCGCATCGCCGGGGTGTCCCGCACCCACCAGCGCGCCGGGCCGCTCACCGAGATCATCGCGTCCGGGCGCTCGGCCGGTGCGGCCAGCGCCGCGTGGCGCAGCACCACCGAGCCGCCGAGCGAGAACCCGAGGGTCACCACGCGCCGGTGCCCCAGTTCGCGCAACCGGGTCAACGCGGCCGTGATGTCCTGGACCTCCGTCGGCCCGACGGAGGTGACCCCGGCGGAGCGGCCGTGGCCGCGGAAGTCGACGGCGAGCACCGACCCGTGCTCGGCGAGTCGCCGCAGCACTCGGCGCACCGCGGGTTTCCGGATGTGGTTGGTGAATCCGTGCCCGACGGCGAACGCCAGGTCAGAGCCGCGCGGGCAGCGGTGGTAGAGGCCGCGGAGCCGGACTCCGTCGGCCGCGGTCAGCGTGATCGGGCGCGGCCGAAACGTGGCCGTAACGTGGCTTCGCGGCCCATTCACAAATGTGACGCCGTCGGTTTCACCTGGGGTTTTCGCACTCATCAGGGTTATTGTGCTTGGCATCCACAGGCAACGAAGCCGGGTCGTCCGGCCCAGCACGCTGGCTGAACGGCCTTCGCGAGCCAGCCGCTTCGGTGTTGGCCCTGGGACGGGAGGCCCCCGCATGAGTTCCGAACTGCTGCTGTTGACCAGCGATCAGAACGGCGAAGCCGCACTGCCGGCACTGGCCCTGCTGCCGCACCGCGTGCGCGTCCTGCCGCCCGACCCCGGCGCCATCCTCTCCGCGGGCACCCACGACGTGGTGCTGGTCGACGCCCGCACCGATCTGGCGGGGGCGCGGGACCTGTGCCGCGTGCTCGCCTCCGGCGACGCCCCGGTGATCGCGATCGTGAACGAGGGCGGCCTCGTCACGATCAGCGCCGAGTGGGGCGTGGACGACATCCTGCTGCCGACCAGCGGCCCCGCCGAGGTCGACGCGCGGATGCGGCTGCTGACCACGCGCCGCACCAGTGAGAACGCCACCGCGGACGGTTCGCTGTCGGTCGGCGACCTGGTCATCGAGGAGGCGACCTACACGGCGCGGCTCAAGGGCCGGGCGCTGGAGCTCACCTACAAGGAGTTCGAGCTGCTGAAGTACCTGGCGCAGCACGCGGGCCGGGTGTTCACCCGCGCGCAGCTGCTCCAGGAGGTGTGGGGCTACGACTTCTTCGGCGGCACCCGCACCGTCGACGTGCACGTGCGACGGCTGCGCGCGAAGCTCGGCGCCGAGTACGACTCGATGATCGGCACCGTGCGCAACGTGGGCTACAAGTTCGTCCGCCCCGCCCGCCCCGGCCAGGCGCAGCCGAAGACCCCGGTGGACGCCGACGCGACGGCCGTCGCCGAAGCCGAAGCGATCATCGCCTCGCACGCCTGACCCGCCCGGACGGTCGGCGGGCGAGTTCGCCGCCGCTCGTGCGACGCCCCTTCGCCCTCGCGGCGAGGGGGCGTTGTGCCGTGCACCGGCCGACTTCATCACGTGTCGCGGCGGGGCGGTCGGTGGGTAACGTCGGGGCCGTGCAGCTGACGTGGCGAAACGGACTGGACAAGGCCGAGGTGGCCGAGGTGATGGCGCTGCTCGGCGCGGCGGAGCAGGCCGACGGGGTCGCTCCCGCCGGGGAGCACGTGATCTTGCGGTTGCGCGCGCACCGCGATGTGGCGCAGCAGATCGAACCGGTGCAGGCGGACGTGCGGTCGGAGCACTTCGTGGTGCGCGACGCCGCGGACGCGCTGCTCGGCTACGCCCACCTCGACGTCGGCGGCGAACCGGGCGAGCCGCTGGTGGCGGAGCTCGCCGTGCACCCCGAGCACCGGCGCCGCGGCGTCGGCGCCCGGCTCGTCGAGGCGCTGCTGGAACGCGCCGACCTCGCGCAGGCCCCCGAGGACGACACCGGCCGGTTGCGGGTGTGGTCGCACGGGGAGCACCCGGGTGCGCTGCGGTTGGCGGCCCGGTTCGGCTTCGCCCGGCCGCGCGAGCTGTGGCGGATGGGGGTGCGGCTCGCCGACGCGGAGCTGCCGGAGGTGTCGCTGCCGGAGTCGGTGACGATCCGCGCGTTCCGGCCCGGCGCGGACGAGGCCGAGGTGGTGCGGGTCAATCACCGTGCGTTCCAGTGGCACCCGGAGCAGGGCGCGATGAGCGAGGCGGACCTGCGGGAGAAGGAGGGCGAGGACTGGTTCGACGCGGCCGGGTTCTTGCTCGCAGTGGACTCGCGGGACCGGTTGCTCGGCTTCCACTGGACGAAGGTGCATCCCGGCGGCGAGGGCGAGGTCTACGTCGTCGGAGTCGACCCGGACACGCAGGGTAATGGCTTGGGGAAGTCGTTGACGGTGGCCGGTTTGCGGTATTTGCGCCAGCTCGGCTGTTCCTGGGTGCTGCTCTACGTGGAGGGCGATAACGCGCCCGCCGTCAAGGTCTACCAGCGGTTGGGCTTCGAGCGGACGGACGTCGACGTGCAGTTCGGTCGCTGAGCCCGAGCCGGGCAGCTGGATCACTGATTGCGAACGGCGAAGTCACGGGAAGATTGCGTGTCACCCGTTGGAACGTGGCGCTGCTTACTAAGCGTGCCATGTTCACTTCTCGTTCACTTGCTGCATGGCGCCAGTCCACTCCCGCTGCTTAGCGTTCGGAGGCGAGCGGCAGCGTGCCGCGTCCACGGTGTTTCCCTGATCATGGAGGAACAGAAGTGAAGATCAAGCGCCACAGTGCCGCGCTGGGCTTCCTCGCGGCGGGCACGCTCGTGCTGTCGGCCTGCGGTAGCGACCAGAACGTCAAGGCGGAGGACGTCAACCCCGCCCTGTCGAACCTGAACGTGGAATGCGGCACCCAGCCCGTCTCCTCCGAGGGCTCCTCCGCGCAGAAGAACGCCATGGACGTGTTCGCCCGCGACTACAGCTCCAAGTGCGAGGGCCAGGAGCTGCGCTACACCAAGTCCGGTTCCGGCAAGGGCGTGTCCGCCTTCAACGCCGGCCAGATCGACTTCGGCGGATCCGACTCGCCGCTGGACGAGGAGGACGGCGAGGTCGCGAAGGCCGCGGAGCGCTGCCAGGGCAACCCCGCCTGGAACCTCCCGATGGTCTTCGGGCCGATCGCGATCTCGTACAACATCCCGGGCGTGAGCGACCTGACGCTGAACCCCGAGCTGATCGGCAAGATCTACCAGGGCCAGGTCAAGAACTGGAACGACCCGGCGATCGCGGCGCTCAACCCCGGCAAGCAGCTGCCGGACCTCGACATCGTGCCGTTCTACCGCTCCGACGAGTCCGGCACCTCGGACAACTTCCAGAAGTACCTGAAGACCTCCACCAACGGCGCGTGGACCGGTGAGGGCAAGCAGTTCCGCGGTGGCCCCGGCGTCGGCCAGGGCAAGGAAGGCAGCGACCAGGTCTCCCAGGCCGTCCAGGCCACGCCCGGCGGCATCAGCTACATCGAGTGGTCCTTCCCGAAGAACCTCGGCCTCGGCATCGCCAAGATCGACAGCGGTGCGGGCCCGGTGGAGCTGACCACCGCCAACGTCGGCAAGGCCATCAACGAGGCCAAGATCGAGGGCGAGGGCAACGACCTGCGCGTCGACCTCGACTCGATCTACGGCAACAAGGCCCCCGGCGTCTACCCGATCGTGCTCAACACCTACGAGATCGTGTGCTCGAAGGGCTACGAGCCGGAGACCGCCAAGGGCGTCAAGGCCGCGCTGACCGTCGCCGCGAACGCCAACCCCACCGAACTCGAAGAAGCCGGGTACGTGCCGCTCCCGCAGGAGTTCAAGGACAAGGTGCTGACCGCGGTCAACGCCATCTCCTGATGCTGAACCTCGGCGCACGTCCCGAAGTGAGAGGCTGCGAACCGCAGTGACCGACTCGACCCGAGCCGATCAACGCCCCGCGGGCACCGGTGACGACACCGGCGCCCGTCGGGGCGTTCCGGCGTCCAGCTCCGGACCGGAGGCCCCCATTTCCGCTCCCGAAGCACCCGCCGCGGACGAACCGAAGAAGGTAGTCCGCGCGGGTGATCGCGTATTCCAGTCCCTGGCCACCGGCTCCGGGATCTTCATCGTCGCGCTGATCGCGGCGGTCGGCATCTTCCTCCTGCTGCGGGCCTTCCCGTCGCTGCAGGCCAACCAGGTGAGCTTCCTGTTCAGCCGGGTCTGGGACACCAGCGACCCGAACAACCTGAAGTTCGGCATCACCGACCTGGCCTGGGTCACCGTGGCGAGCTCGCTGGTGGCGCTGGTGATCGCGATGCCGGTCTCCTGCGGCATCGCGCTGTTCCTCACCCAGTACGCGCCGCGCTCGCTGGCCCGGCCGTTCGCCTACATCGTCGACCTGCTGGCCGCGGTGCCGTCGGTGGTCTACGGCCTGTGGGGCGTGGTGGCGCTGGCGCCGGTGCTGAACCCGGTCGCGACCTGGCTGAACACCAACCTGGGCTGGGTGCCGATCTTCGCCGACGGCAACGTGCCCGCCAACAGCGGCGCGAACATCTTCACCGCCGGGATCGTGCTGGCCGTGATGATCCTGCCGACCATCACCGGCGTCACCCGCGAGGTCTTCCAGCGCACACCCACCGCGCACATCGAAGGCGCCCAGGCGCTCGGCGCGACCCGGTGGGAGGTCGTGCGCACCACGGTGTGGCCGTTCGGCCGCAACGGTTTCATCGGCGGTTCGATGCTCGGGCTCGGCCGAGCCCTGGGCGAGACCGTCGCGCTGACGATCATCCTCAGCGGCGTGAACATCGGTCCGAACTTCAGCGTCTTCGACGCCGGCGCCACCTTCGCCTCGAAGATCGCCCTCGGTTCCGCGGAGTTCGTCAACGACATGCAGGTGGGCGCCTACATCTCGGCCGGTCTGGTGCTGTTCGTGCTCACCTTCGCGGTGAACGCGATCGCCCGGTGGATCGAGAGCGCCAGCGGTAAGGGGAAAGCATGAGAACGGACACCGCTGACGTGGAACGGCCCGCCGCGACACCGGCGTTCCAGCCCCTCGGGTTCGGGCGGAAGCTGAAGAACGGCGCGGCGACCGCGCTGTTCGGGGCCGCGTTCCTGATCGCCGTGATCCCGCTGCTGTGGGTGCTGTTCACGCTGCTGCAGAAGGGCCTCGCGCCGCTGCTGCGGCCGGACTGGTGGAGCCACTCGTTCAACGGGCTGACCGCCAACGACTACAACGGCGGCATCTACCACGCGCTGATGGGGACGCTGCTCGAAGGCCTCGTGTGCGCGATCATCTCGGTGCCGCTGGGCGTGCTCGTCGGCGTCTACCTGATCGAGTACGGGCAGGACTCGCGCTTCGCGAAGGTCGCCACGTTCACCGTGGACATCCTCAGCGGCCTGCCCTCGATCGTGGCCGGGCTGTTCATCTACGCGCTGTGGATCACGACGTTCGGCTTCAACCGCAGCGGTTTCGCGGTGGCGCTGTCGCTGGTGCTGCTGATGGTGCCGGTGGTCGTGCGGGTCACCGAGACGATGCTGCTGATCGTCCCGGACGAACTGCGCGAAGCCTCCTACGCGCTGGGGGTGCCGAAGTGGAAGACGATCGTCAAGATCGTGCTCCCCACCGCGCTGTCCGGCATCCTGACCGGTGTCATGCTCGGCTTGGCGCGGGTGCTCGGCGAGACCGCGCCGCTGCTGATCCTGGTGGGCTACGCGAAGGCCATCAGCTTCAACCTCTTCGACGGCGGCCTGGCTTCGCTGCCGCTGGTCATCTACACCGAGCGCAGCACCGGCACCGAGGCCGGCGACTACCGCGTCTGGGGCGCCGCGCTCACCCTCGTTCTCGTCATCATGCTGATCAACCTCGCTGCGTCGCTGCTGTCGAGGCTGTTCGCCGTCAAGACCAAGTAGGGCGGTTTTCATGGCCAAGCGCCTCGATATCAAGGACCTGAACCTGTACTACGGCAAGTTCCACGCCGTGCAGGACGTGACCCTGCAGGTTCCGGCTCGCAGCGTCACCGCGTTCATCGGCCCCTCGGGCTGCGGCAAGTCGACCGTGCTGCGCTCGCTGAACCGGATGCACGAGGTCATCGCCGGTGCTCGCGTCGAGGGCAAGGTGCTCATCGACGGCGAGGACATCTACGGCGCCCACGTCGACCCGGTGCAGGTCCGCCGCACCATCGGCATGGTGTTCCAGCGGCCGAACCCGTTCCCCACGATGTCCATCCGGGACAACGTGGTGGCGGGTCTGAAGCTCGCCGGGGAGAAGAACAAGAAGCGCCTCGACGAGGTCGCGGAGCGGGCGCTGCGCGGCGCGAACCTGTGGGAAGAGGTCAAGGACCGGCTGGGCAAGCCCGGCGGCGGCCTCTCCGGCGGTCAGCAGCAGCGGCTCTGCATCGCGCGCGCCATCGCGGTGCAGCCGGACGTGCTGCTGATGGACGAGCCGTGCTCGGCGCTGGACCCGATCTCCACGCTGGCGATCGAGGACCTGATCTCGACGCTGAAGCAGGAGTACACGATCGTCATCGTCACCCACAACATGCAGCAGGCGGCGCGCGTCAGCGACCAGACCGCGTTCTTCAACCTGCGCGCCGTGGGCGAGCCCGGTCAGCTCGTCGAGATCGACGAGACCGGCCGCATCTTCTCCAACCCCAGCCAGAAGGCCACCGAGGACTACATCTCGGGCCGCTTCGGCTGATCCGGCCGCGCACCACCCGGGGCGCCCGCGACTTCACCCGAAGTCGCGGGCGCCCCGTCGTTGGAGGGCGGGTTCCAGCATCGGGACGAGGAAGCGCTCGGCGACCGCGCGGACCTGCTCGTCGTCGTCGAGGTCGACGAGCTCGCTGGGGATGACCAGGAACGACGCGGAGACGCGGACCATCAGCTCGGCCACGAGCTCCACGTCCACCTCGCCGGAGACGTGCCCGGCGCCCTGCTCCCGGCGCAGCTGCCCGGCCAGGAACCGCCGCACGGTGGCCAAGGTCCGCCCGCCGTCGTTGATCATCGAGGGCAGCACGACCTCCGGCTCGACCTCCATGAGCCCGCCGATCAGCGGGTTGCGCCGGATGGCGCGCAGCGCGCTCGCGAAGCCGAGCACCACCCGGTCCGCGACCGTCTCGGCACCGCGGATGTCGGTGCGGAAGCGGTCGAAGTACCGCCGGAACTAGGACCTGCGGGCGTTCATGACGCGAGCACGCCGCCTCCCGGACTGGGCGGACCAGCGGAAGCTGGAGCTCGCGGCCGAGTTCAACAAGTCCAGGGGCCTCTACCTCAACCTGCTCAACGGGGTCGGCGGCGGCATGTTGAGCACCGCCATCCCGAAGGAGGCCCGCGCCGTCTACTACTCCAAAGGCGGCGCCGACATGGAGGACCGGGTCGCGAAGACGAGCATCCTCGGCTTCGCCGTCGGCGATCCGAACGCCTACCGGCCCGACGGGTCCGTGGTGGTCGAGTCGGTCAAGACCCGGCTGGTGCACTCGGCCGTGCGGCACCTGCTGCAGAGCTCGCCGGGCTGGGCGCAGACCAGCGGCGGGCAGCGGATCCCGATCAGCCAGGAGGACATGCTGGTCACCTGGCACACGCTGCCGACCTTCGCGATGCGCCGGATGCTCGACTGGGAAGTGCCGATCACGCGGGCGGAGTCCGACGCGTACCTGCACCTGTGGCAGGTGACCGCCTACCTGCTCGGCATCCGCGAGGAGTACATCCCCGCGACCTGGGCCGCCGCCTACCGCCAGTCCGACCTGATCCTCGGCCGGAACATGGGGCCCACGCCCGAAGGCGTGGAGCTCACCGACGTCCTGCTGGGGCAGCTCGCCGAGCAGACCAGCCCGCCGCTGGGCGTGACCAGGCCGCTGTGCAACGCGCTCGCCCGGTACCTGGTCGGTGACGAGGTCGCGGCCTGGGACGCCATTCCCCGGGAACCGGTGTGGGATCCGCTGATCAAGGAGGCCTGGCCGCTGCTGGTGAAGTTCCGGGAGAACCTCGTTCCGCTGCCCGCGGTGCCGGAGGTCGCCTGGACCATCGACGAGGCCGCTCGGCAGTACATCCTCTTCTACCTCACCAAGGGCGAGGAAACGAAGATCGAGATCCCGACGACGAACCGGCCCGGCTGAGCACGTTCTCCCCGGCTCGATCGCGAAACCCCCGAACGGCGTCCCCCGGCACGAACCGCCCCCCTTCCCCGACGCGACACGACCGTCGAGGTCGATCCTCGATTTGCGGACCTGGACGCCACCGACGAGGTCACCACCATCGAAGGACTCCCGGCCGCGGTGGACGCCGAGCTGCACCCGGTGCAGCGGGCGTGGCTCGACAACGACGTCGCGCAGTGCGGCTACTGCCAGCCCGGCCAGATCATGACCGCCGTGGCGCTGCTGCGGCGAGTCGCCGCCGAGGACCGCGAGGTCACCGAGGCCGACCTCGACGACATCCGCAACATCTGCCGCTGCGGCACCTACCCGCGCATCCGCGCCGCGATCAGGGACGCGGCGCGCGACATGTGAACCCCGGTCAGGCCTTCCAGTCGTCGGCCACCGCCGAGATGAAGGCGCTGGAGTCCTTCGGCGGCAGGGCGACGCCGCAGACCCGCTCGAAGGCCGTCAGGTAGTCGCCGGTGTCGGCCGGCTTGTCCAGGAAGCGCGAACCGGCGGCGTCGCCCACGTGCACCACCTGCGGGTCGGCGTCGTCCGGGAAGGAGAACACCGAGATCCGCTCGCCCATCAGCGGATGTCCGCCGTGCCCGAACGGCAGCACCTGGATCGTCACGTTGCGGCGGTACCCCATCAGCACCAGGTGCTCCAGTTGCTGGCGCATCACCACCGGCCCGCCGACCGATCGGCGCAGCGCCGCCTCGTCGAGCACCGCCCACAGCTCCAGCGGCTCGTTGCCCAGCAGCCGCTGCTGGCGGGTCGTGGTGACGGTGAGCCGTTCCTGGCGGTCGGACTCACCGGGCACGTGCAGTTCGGTGTCGAACAGGGCCGCGCCGTACTCCGCGGTGTGCAGCAGCTCCGGGATGGGGTCGGCGCCGAAGCAGCTCACCGCCTTCGCGGCGGTCTCCAGCCCGAGGTGCGTCTCGAAGCCGGGGCGCTGCGCGGTCGTCGGGTACTGCTGCCACCAACCGCGCTCCTTGGAGCCCTGGGCGAGTTCGATCAGATCGGTGATCCGGTCGCCGCCGATGCCGTAGAACTCGGCCATCAACCGCACGTCGGAGGTGCGCACCGGCACCCGGCCCAGTTCGATCTGGCTGATCTTGCCCTGGGAGCAGTCCAGGTGGGCGGCCACCTCGCGGTGCGTGCGGCCCGCCTTCTCCCGGAGCTTGCGCAGTTCACCGCCGAGGCGCCGGCGGTGCACGGTCGGACTGTTATGCACCCTCGACCTCCGAACGGACGGTGTCAGGGCGCGCCTCATCGCTGCTGGTCACGTCCACGACGATCGCACACGGCATTCGGGTCATCGACTGGTGAGACCGAGTATTAATACACCGGTTGCCGTATCGGGTCTGATCATTTCGGTTCCGCGATCACTCGGCCACTCGCCGCAACCGGCCGCTGACCTGCCCGAACACCCCCGGAAAACGACGACGCCCGCCGGGAGATCCCGGCGGGCGTCATCGCTCGATCAGGTCAACTCGTGGGCATGCTGCCCGTCACGGTGAACACGACCCGGCGGCCGACGGCGACCGCGTGGTCGGCGAACCGCTCGTAGAACCGGCCGAGCAGGGTCACGTCGACGGCGGCGGCCACCCCGTGCGACCAGTCGGGCCGCATCATCACGGTGAACAGGTGCCGGTGCAGGTCGTCCACGGCGTCGTCGGCGGCCTCCAGGTCGCGGGCGGCCTCGATGTCCCGGGAGCGGATCACCGCGGCGGCGCGGCCGCACAGGTCCACGGCGACGCGGCCCATCTCGGCGAAGTACTCCTGCACCGGTTCGGGGAGCACGGGCTGCGGGTGCCTGCGGCGGGCCGCCTTCGCGACGTGCAGCGCCAGGTCGCCCATGCGCTCCAAGTCCTCGGCCGCGTGGATGGTGGAGATGACGGTGCGCAGGTCGCCCGCGACGGGCGCCTGCAGGGCCAGCAGGCCGAACGCCTGCTCCTCGGCACGTGCACGGGCCTCGTCGACGTGCACGTCCTCCTCGATGACCTGCTCGGCCAGAGTCAGATCGGCCTCCAGCAGCGCCTTCGTGGCACGTTCCATCGCCGTTCCGACCATGGTCGACATCGAGGCGAGCTCCTCGGCGAGATCGCCGAGCTGTTCCTGGTAGACCTCACGCATGCCGGTCACCTTACTTCCGGGAAGAATCGGACAAGACGCACGATGGTGAATCAGCGGTGAACGGACCATGATGTGCCCGTTCGAGTGGTATCGCAGGGCTCACCATCCGATCAGAGGCGCCCGTACCGCGACAAGGCGGAAATGGAGCAAATCGGACACCGCCGGATGTCGGCTCAGCCGCACATGTCGGTTCCCGCGTTCACCGTCGAGAGATCGCTCGGCATCTCCGGCTGCGCCCCGCCGGGCGCCTGGACCGGCCCGGTGAAGCCGGTGCCCAGCTCCAGGCGCAGCTCGTCGCCCGCCGCCGGGTCCTGCTCGGTCGTCGCGCCCGGTACCGAGGACGCCAGCAGCCGAGCCGCCGCCGCGTTCGCCGCGCTGTGCCGCACGACCGTCCGCGAACCCTGCTGCGCCAACGTCTCCGAGCCGGAGACCACGTACCCGGCCTTGCCGAGCTGATCCGCGGTGCGACCGGCCAGGCCGTCCGCGCCGGAGGCGTTGACGACGCGCACCGGCACGTCGGAGGGCTTCGCCGTGGCCGCACCGGCGCCGAACGCGGCCGGAGCGGTCGATGCGGGTCCCGCACCGCCCGCGGGCCCCGCGGCGGCCGGTTGCTGCTGCGCCACCGGGCCGTCCTCGATGATGGCGCGGAAGAGCCCGGCCGCGTCGGCCTGGTCCAGCTCCTCCATCCCCTCGTCGTTGGCGTAACCGGTGGTCGGGACCGTGATGAAGGTGATCTTGCCCGCGTCCATGCCCTGCATGGAGCGGCCCAGTTCGAGCAGCTGGTCGGTGCCGACGTTCTCGCCGAACGTGTTCGCCGCGACCGCGTCGACGAAACCGCCGAGCTTGTTCGGGTCCATCAGGACCTGCCCCGACATCGCCTTGCGCAGCAACGAGGACAGGAACAGCTGCTGGCGCTGCATCCGCCCGTAGTCCGAGGTCGGGTCGCCCTCCACGTAGCGGGCGCGCACGTAGTTCAGCGCCTGCGTGCCGGTGAGGGTCTGCGGGCCCGCGTTCGGCAGCACCACGCCGAGCTTGCGGTCCACGATCGGGATCTCCGAGCAGATGTCCACGCCGTGCATCGCGTCGACCATGGACTTGAAGCCCGTGAAGTCGATGCCGAGGAAATTCGTCACCGACAGGCCGGAGAGCTGCTGCACGACCTTGGTGGTGCACTTCGGCCCGCCGACCGCGTACGCCTCGTTCAGCTTCGTCGCCGGCCGCGCCGGGACCTGCTCGCCGGTGTACTCGCCGGTGTCGGGGTTCCAGCGCTCGCAGCTCGGGATGTCGACCTGCAGGTCGCGCGGGAAGGAGACGACGAGCACGCGGCTCCGGTCCGCCGGGATGTGCGCGATCATCGTCGAGTCGGCGCGCGCGCCGGGCTCGTCGGTGGTGTCGCCGACGCCGTCCGCGGCGGTCGAGCCCGCGCGGGTGTCGGAACCCAGCAGCAGGAAGTTGCGGTCACCGGACTGCTTCGAGATGTCCTTGATGGACGAGGAGTTCGGGTCGAGCGCCGCGATGTCCTTGAACTTCGCGTCCACCCACGCCTTCGCGCTCCAGCCGATCCCGGTCGCCACGAAGATCGTCAGCGCGGCGGCCACCGCGAGCGCCTTGAGGATGCGGATGGTGCGGCGCTTGCGCTGCTCCTTCTTCCAGTCCATCCGGGAGGCGCCCGCCTCGCGGCCCTCGACGAAGTCGAACGGCATGTCGCGGCCCAGCTCGGGTTCCTTGCGCATGCCGAACAGCCACGAGTACTTCTTGCGCCGCGCGTCCTCCTCCACGGCGATCTGGTCGTGCACCGCGGAGAACCGGGCCAGCGTCGCGTCGATCTGGCGGATCTCGTCGCTGTCGCCGCTCGCGTCGTCCTCGTCGGCGTCGGCACCGCTGACCGGTGCGACGACGGCCGTCTCGTCCGCGGCCTTGTCGGGACGCGAGGCCTTGTCGGGACGGGCCGCCTTGTCGGGGCGTCCGGGCTTGGCCGGGGTGCGGGTGACCTTGGTGCCTTCGTCCGCGGCGGGCTCCGGTTCGGCAGGCACGGCGGGGACCACCGCGGTCGCCTCGGGGTCCTCGGACGGGGCCGAAGCCGGACGCGCGGGCCCCGGCCGTCCCGGACGGCCGGGCCGGCCCTGGGCCGGGCGTTCGCCGTCGCCGGCCGGTGCCTCCCGGCGCCTGCGCGGAGCCTCGGGCTCCGCCGCGGGTTCCCCGGAGAGCGCCTGCGTGATGTGGGTGGCCTCGGCGTCCTGAGCGGCTCCCAGCGCGCCCGCGGCGGCCTGCGGCGGGGACGGGCGGCGGCGCTGCTGCGGCTCCTGCGGAGGACGCGGCTGGCGCCCGGGAGCGGGCTGCCTGCCGGTCTGCGGATGACCGGGCCGGCCGGGCGGGCGGGACTCGCCCTGGTCCGCCGGCGGCTCGGCGGCCCGGCGGCCACCGGTCCGAGGTTCTTGCGGCGCGGCGGGTGCCTGCGGCGCGGCCGCCCGGCTCTGCGGCCCGGCGGGGCCTTGCTGCGCGGGTCCCTGCGGCGGCCGAGCCGGCGCCGACCACTCCTGCGCCTGCCGATCTTGCGGCGCGGGCGGCTGCGCCGGGCCCTGCGGAGCTGCGGGCGGCTGCTGGGGGCGTTGCGGCGCCTGCCGGTTCGGCGGCGCGGGCTGCTGGGCGCCGCGCGGCTCGGAGTGCCTGCCCTCGCCCGGAGGGCGGGTCGGGGCGGCGGGCCGGGTGCGCCCGGTCGGGGGGCGGGAGGCCGACTCCGGCGGGGTCCAGTCGGATCGGCGTTCGGCGGGCGGGCCGCTGCGGGTGGGGCGTCCGCGCGACGGCGCCTGCGCCGACGCCTGCGGTGCGTGCGAACCGGGAGCCTCGGCACCGCCCTGCGGACCTGCCGGGGGTTGCTGCGCCGGGGGCTGCGGCTGCTGCGGGGAGGACTGCGGGGGTTCGGGTCGAGCGCGGCGCCCGCCGCCGCTCGGGGCTTCGGGTTCGGCGGCTCGGCGGTGCGAGCCGGTGCCCGCGCCGGGCGCCTTGCCGTGCTTGGAGAGCAGGTCGAACACCCGCGTACCGCCGGTGCCGTCGTCACCTAATGCGCGGCGGCGGCGCCCGGACTGCTGGTCGGGGGCGTTGTCCTCGTCCGGGCCCCCGTCTTGGTGGGGACTGTGGTGCCCGTGCTGGCCATGCCGGGGGTCCTGCGGCACCCGTGTTCCCTCCCCACCGTCGAAGTCGATGGTGTCGTCGTTCGGTATGGGCGTCAGCGGTCGACTCCCCGAAGTCCTATCGCTGAACGCTCCCGAGATAGTACGGCTGATCGCCCGAACTGACGATAGTGGGCGACAATTTCTTCACAATCAGTGCACGATTCACTGAGATTGTGCGCCGTATCGGCCAACTGTGTTACGCCACCTGACCGGCGTAGACACCCAATGTAGGTACGACCGGTTCCCAGATGATCGCTCTCAGTAGCCGAGCAATCTGGCCCCGGTCCGGCGCTCCGCGGCGAGCCCGGCGATGTGCACCTCGCTGGCGGAGCGGTAGGCGACCGCGTTGCGCCCGGACTGCTTCGCCGCGTACAGCAGCGCGTCCGCGCCGATGAGCTGCTGCTCGGCGGTGGCGGCGGGCGAGGTCTGCTGGCCGGTGTCGGGTTCGTGCGCCATCCCGATGCTCACGGTGACGCGCAGTCCCGGAGCGAGTTGTGACCAAGGGAACCGTTCGATGCGGATCCGGGCCGCTTCGCACACCGCGACGGCGCGGGCGGCGTCGATGGTGGGCAGCACGAGCACGAACTCCTCACCGCCGTAGCGGGCGCAGAACGAGCCGGACGGCAGCGCCTCCTGCAGCAGGTCGACGACGCGTTGCAGCACGCGGTCGCCGAGCAGGTGCCCGTAGGTGTCGTTGACCTGCTTGAACCAGTCGAGGTCGACGAGCCCGACGGCGAGCCCGCCAGCGCTGTCCACGGCGAGCAGGTCGGCGAGGCGTTCGTCGAGGTACCGCCGGTTGTAGCTGGCGGTGAGGCTGTCGCGCAGGCTCTGCTCGCGGGCTTCGGCGTGTTCGCGCCGGAGCCGGTTCACCTCGTGCCGCAGCTGTTCCGGAACGCGCGGGGTGTCCTGGGTGGAGAGCAGGTCCAGCGCGGAGCGCAGGTGGTGGTAGGCCTGCCGCCACTGGCCCCGGGAGGCGAGCAGCGCCGCGATCGACTCGTGCAGCTCCACCATGCCGCCCTCGTTGGCGAGCTCGTGGCGCGTGCGTCGGGGCCCGAGGTCCGGCGGTGGCGCCGGCGCGGGGCACAACGAACGAGCGACGTCCTCGCGCAGAGGTTCGGGTCCGGCGACACCGTCGCGCAATCCGGTCATCGCTGTCACCTCCCGTCCGTGGTGTCGTCGGCTCCGGCGGGTCGCTTGAGGCGCCGGGACGCGCGTACTGCGGAATTCGCTCATCCGGCTTACCTGTCCTTGCTCCGAATTGGTGAGTGCGTCTCACGTAGCCGGACTGTCTTGGTGTGTACCGGGCCGGGAGATCGGGTGGAAGCGAATCGACGTGTCCCCACCCGCACGGACGAACCGATCACGCTGTGTTCCACATCACTGCTGGGCAAAGCGCCGCTCTCCGCTCGTGTCATGAGCCGCTGCCGTTGGGGCAGGGCGCGAATCCGTGCACTCGGCCGTCGAGGAGCACGAGGTGCTGCGATCCGATCTGCCTGCCGGTGATCGTGCCCTCCTGGCGGACCGTTACTTCCACGCCGATCACCCACACTTCGCCGCGCGGCGGCCCGGTCTCGTCCGGCGCGTAGGCCGGGTCGGGCCGCAGCGTGCTCAGCGCCGGGTCGAGTTCCACGGTGAGCCCGTCGAGTTCGCAGGTCCGGTCCGCGTAGTCGGGGTGCTGGGTCCGGCCGAAGAAGTCCTGCTGGGCTTGCGGTCCGTGCCGGGCGGTGGCGTTGTTCGCGGCGAAGTACTCGCGGACCTGCTGCTCCCGCGGAGGTCCGTCGGGCGTGCCGGAGCACCCCGCGAGCGCGCACGCCGCGAGGCACAGGAGTGCGGTCCGCATCGTCCGGTCAGCCGCCGCTGTGATCGATCTCGGCGCCCGACGGGACGCACCTGTCCTCGGGGTCGTCGAGCCAGCCTTCCGGCAGCACGACTTTCCCAGCGGAGCCCTGCCGCCCGCGCGGACCTTCGGCGTCCTCGGGGAACGGCACGTCCGGGTCGAGCCCAGCCAGCAGGTCGTCGAGTTCGGCGAGGCTGGACACGAGCCCGAACCGCTTCCGCAGGTCGGATCCGATGGGGAAGCCGCGCAGGTACTGCGCCATGTGCTTGCGCAGGTCCCGCACGCCCTTCTGCTCGCCCATGTGCTCGCTGAGCAGCTCGCCGTGCCTGCGCAGCACCCGCCGGACCTCGCCGAGGTCCGGTCCGGGCGGGACCTCCCGCCCCGCGAACGCGGCCTGCAGGTCGCGGAACAGCCAGGGCCGCCCGAGGCAGCCCCGCCCGACGACGACGCCGTCGCAACCGGTCTCGGCCATCATCCGCAGCGCGTCGTCGGCGCTGAAGATGTCGCCGTTGCCCAGCACCGGGATGCCGCGAACGGTCTCCTTGAGCCGGGTGATCGTGGACCAGTCGGCGGTGCCGGAGTAGCGCTGCGCGGCGGTGCGCGCGTGCAGCGCCACGGCCGAGGCACCGGCCTGCTCGGCGATCCGCCCCGCGTCGAGGTAGGTGAGGTGGTCGTCGTCGATGCCGATGCGGAACTTCACGGTCACCGGGACGCCCGCGGGTTCGGCGGCCCGCACGGCGGCGGTGACGATGTCCTCGAACAGCCGCCGCTTGTACGGCAGCGCGGAGCCCCCGCCCTTGCGGGTGACCTTCGGGACGGGGCAGCCGAAGTTCATGTCGACGTGATCGGCGAGGTCCTCGTCCACGATCATCCGCACGGCCTGCCCCATGGTCACCGGGTCGACGCCGTAGAGCTGCATCGAACGCGGCCGCTCATCGGCGTCGAACGTGATCATCTGCATGGTCTGCGGATGCCGCTCCACCAGCGCCCGGCTCGTGATCATCTCGCAGACGTAGAGCCCCGCGCCGTACTCCCGGCACAACCTGCGGAACGCCACGTTCGTGATCCCGGCCATCGGAGCGAGCACCACCGGCGGATCCACGGCGTACGGCCCGATCCGCAGCCCATCCCGAGGCGGGTGTTCAGCGGTCGGCACCATCGAATCGAGCACGGTCACGCGGACCATTGTCCCTGACGCCGAAGTCGCCCTCGCATTCCCGGTTCGCGCCCCGCGCAGTCGATCATCGCGCCCCTCAGCGCGGTGCCGCTGCCCTGCGAACACCGCGCTCACCGACTTCGGCCCACCGTCACACGAGATGACCACGCCCTTGTAGGCTGCCCCTGCGGGGCGTTAGCTCAACTGGCAGAGCAACGGACTTTTAATCCGTGGGTTCTGGGTTCGATCCCCAGGCGCCCCACCATCCCGCCTGGTCAGAGCGTCGTTCGGTTCTCGGATCAAGATCGCATCCACACAGAACCCACACGAAACTAGTTTGACTCTTTAGCGAAGGCGGCTTCGAGCGCGGTCGCAGCGTCCCGGCTGACCGTCTTCCGAGCCATGTAGACGTCCTGTGTGAGCGACGGCCGGGAGTGGCCGAGCTGGTCGGCCACGAGCCGTGGCGTCAACCCCGCTTCGTCCAGGATGGTCGCCGCAGTCTTCCGGAACACGTGCGAAGTCACCCAGGCGAATCCTTCGCTGCCGCGAGCGTTGCGGAGATCGCGAAGAGTGTTCGACGGGTCGCGGAGTCCGCCGATGCTGTCCGGGAAGATCGGCCCGTCTTTGTCCTCAGCGAGGTAGTAGCGTCGCCGGAGCATGTCGACGGCCCACGAGGGCAGCGGCAGCGTCCGTTCCCCCGCGCTGGTTTTGGTGGACTTGCGGATGAGCCCCTTCCCCTTCCGCCGGGCCACGGTGAAGTTCACCGCGACCGTTCCGGCCGTCAGGTCGAGATCGGGCCAGCACGCGGCCAGCGCCTCACCGATGCGGACGCCGGTGGCGAGCATGAAGCGGGAAAGATCCGGCAGGTCCTTCCGAGAAGCGACCTCATCCGCTTCGAGCTGCGCCAGCCAAAGCTGACGTTCCTCCAAGGTCAGCGCACGCGGAGTCTTCCGCCGGCCACCCTCGATGCGTGTCGTCTCGCGGGTGGGGTTGGCGCCCAAAGCGCCATGCCGGACGGCCAGGCCCAACACGTTGGAGACGATCGTTCGAGCGGTCTTCGCGGTAGCCGTGCCCGTGTTCTGGCGAAGCGTGACCAAGAAGGCGTCGACGCGCGGCACCGTCACCTCCCGAACGCGGAGTTCCGCGAGCGCGGGAAGCACGTGGCGGTCAAGGTGACTGCGGTAGACGTCCGCCGTCGTAGGTGAGCGGGTCCCGTGGTCGACGGCGGCCAGGATGGACACGAACCATTGCTCGGCGACGTCCCGGAACTTGGTGTTGGGGCTGATCGAGCCACCCTGTGAGGTGGTCCGACTGGTCAGCGCCTGCTTGAGTTCCCGCTCAGCCGCCGCCTTCGTCTTCCCGGAACGCTCCACAGGACGGGTCACACCGTCGAAGTCCCGGTACTTGGTCATGGCACGCCAGCCCGCACCGGTTTCGTACGTCCGGATCTTTCCGTGAGATCCGATGGGCAGGGGAGGACGTGGCATCAGATCACCCCCTCTGGCTGTGCGTCGAACCAGGCTTCGACGTCTTCGGGCCTGTAGCGGACGTGCTTGCCGACCCGCTTGCCGGTGGGGCCTGTGCCTCGGGTGCGCCATTGGTAGACGGTGCCGACCGGGACGCCGAAGTAGTCGGCGACGTCCTGCGGTCCCCAGAGCTTCTGCATGGCTGTTCAGTCCTTTCGTTCGGTGGTGTGGTGGTGTTTGCGGGTGTCGCGTCGTCGTTGGGCGATGCCTTCGGCGATGTCGCGTTCCTCTGGGGTGCGGTGTCCGACTGAGGTCATGTCCCAGTGGTTGACCACGGTCACGGTGTCTTCGGTGACGCCGAGTTCGTCCAGCGCGGCTTCAAGCCGGAAGCGTTGGCGATCGCCGCGGATCTGCTTGAACGTCGTGGAGAACGCCTTGGACTTGCTGAGGAAGTGGCCGCGGAAGGCGAGCATGTGGCACCAGCGCCGCAGGTTGAGGTGATCCAGCTCCGGGCGGTCGCCGAGTGCCCAGGCGGTGCGCATGAGCTGCTTGTAGTGCTCGTTGATCCGCAACTGTTCGATGTGCGCGTCGGAGCGGATCGGCCGGTCGGCCGCCTCGGACTTCCCGGTGCCCTTGGTGGCGTACTTGGCGACGTAGGAGGAGAGGCGGTCGTCGGTGATCTCGCCGTCGCCGTCTTCGAAGTCCGGGGCGTTGGCGGGTTTGATCGTGCGGACGTCGATCTGCCTGCCCCACGCAAGTTCACGCACCTGACCGTCGATCTCCGGTGTCGTGATCTGAACCTGCGCGTGCGCCGAATGAATGGCATCGGCCAGCAGATCCGGAGTCGCCCAAGCTGGTGCCTGGTCCGAGGCGCCGCCGGGTCCGTCGAGGCGGATCACGGCGTGGAAGTGGATGGCGCCGCGTCGCTGGTATTCGGCGACTTTGGCGTAGGAGAGCCGGGCGTGGTCGGCGAAGTCCCGGACCCGGATTCCGGCCGCCTTCGCGAGGTGGCGGCGTAGTGCGATGACGAACCGGTGCCAGAGCTGCCCGGCGTGCGCGTTGAACAGGACATGCCCCGTGTAGTCGTACCGAGTCGGAAACCTCGGCTGCCCGTCATCGCGGACCGGCCCGAACGACGGAGCGGTCAAGGTGAGGAACACCCGAGGCCGCTCGGTGACGTGCTCGGGGACGCCTTTGGTTCCGCCGGACAGGCCCGCGCGGAGGAGGTGGAAGGCGTCGGCGGCGTACCGGTCGGAGCAGGCGGCACAGACGCTCTCGCGGCGGTTCCCGCACGGCACCATCACGTGCCCGCCTTTGTGGGCGAGGACCTGGCTGGTGTTGTTGTCGGTGACGGTCCAGGCGCCGGTCATGCGGACGGGGTGGGTGCATCCGCCGGTGGCTTCGACCTGCTCACGCCAGCGGCCGTAATCGGTGGACTGGAGTCGTCGTTGGTAGCGGTCCACGACCGCCCGGTCAGTACGCACCATCAGGTGAGTCCCTTTCGAACATGACGAAGGCGGAGCACCACCGGTGTCGTTCGGTGGCAGTGCTCCGCCTTCGGGGGGTTGTGCTTATTCAGTTGTGCCAACGGTTTCCGGTCAGGTGGTGATGAGGTCGGCATGGATGGCGGTGGCCATCGCGTCCGGGACCTTCACCACCTGTTGCACGTCCGCCGGCGCGAAACCCCGGCCGTCTTCGGCCGCTTGGTCGCGGGCGCGCTTGAGCGCGTCGACGACGTGCGCGGGCAGACGCGGACCCCGTTTCACCGGCTCAGCCGGAACTGCCGGAGGCGTCGGCGTGGGTGCTTCCGGCGTGGCCGGAGCCGGGGCCGGCTGCGGGACTACTTTCTTGGTTTCCGCAGGTGAGTCATGCTCTGCTGCGTCGGCGTAGCCCTGCATCACGACTTGCCGTGACCGGGCCTGAATCACCGGGATCACCTCGGCCAGGCCGTAGACGACCACCGGAATGATCAGGTGCACCGCCAGCGACCCGAGCTGGAACCGGGCCGGGTCGAGTTGCGGGATCACGTTCATGAACAGCGTCGTGCCGAGTAGGACCCGTTTGATCCGTGTCCACCAGTGGTGACCGGGCTCGACCCCGTGGGCGAGGATCACGGCTTCGAAGTTGAGCAGCAGGATCAGCAGCCCCGCGAACATCGGTTCCACCGTCCAGGCCGCCCACCACACCGGATCACCCGTACCCGCGTCACCAGCGAGGAAGGCTTGGACTCCGGTGGTGGTGAACGAGAGCCCGAGGGCGAGGAAGAACCACAGCCCGGCCACGGTCCGGCGCCGGGTGCGTTCCATCGCGACGGCGATCAGGTCGGGGTCGAGTGACAGGGGGCGGAGTCGTTTGGACTCGGCGATGCGTTCGCCCAGCCGCTCCACCCGCCGAGTCCGCCCCGACCCCCGATCAGAGTTCTTGCGGAACGGCCACATACCCGCCCCCTTTCCTATTCCTCGGTTGTGGTGGTGATCAGGGCTTTGACGCCCTGCACGATCAGCGCGAGCACGAGCAGCACCAGGAGCCCGGCAGCCGGACCGGCCAGCGCCCAGACGAGGGCCACCAGGCCCACGGCCAGCAGCCCGGTCAGGGCGAGCGCGGCTAACGAGCCGAGGGTCAAATGCACGTGGAACATGGCGAATCTCCAATCACAGCAAGGGAAAAGGAACTTCCGGCTAGGCGGCGTCGTGGTCTTCGTCGTCGCCGTCGAAGGAGTCGATCTGTTCGATGTCGGCTTCGGTGATCTCCGCGATGGCACTACGTCGAGGGCGCGGCGGTGTCGCGGGCTGCTCAGTACGCCGGATCGGGGTGACGCTGGCGCCGACGCAGTAGGCGACGAGGGCGGCGATGTCGTCGTCGCTGGTGAATGCGGCCCGCACGCGGAGGGGTTCGCGGCGGCCGTCGTGTTTGACGTAGCCGACGCCGGGCATGATCTCCGGAATCTGATCCGCCAGAGCCCCGCGGTCACGGACGCCTTCGCCCAAGGTCATGTCGACGTACGAGGCCTCATCGAGTCGCAGGGCGATCTTGGTGGGGAACAGGCCCCGCATCGGCACGTTGTCCTTGTGCGGCTCCTGCACCGCCCCCACAACCCGACCGAGCACGGCCCGGTACTGGGTCAGGGCCTTGCCCAGCAGTGGTTCGAACTCCCGGGCAATGTCGCGGGTGCAGTACTGGGTCATCGCGGCCAGCTCGTCCACGATCAGCACATCCATCGGCGTCTCAGCCGACGCCGTAGCCGTGCGCACGCCTTGGCGGCCGAGGTCTTCCTTCCGGGCGTCCAAGGTCGTGACGTACTCGCGCATGAGTTCCAGGCCGGTTTCGTCGCTGTCGGCGAAGCGGTGGAACATCTCCCGCCCCGCCCCGAACTCCATCCCGCCCTTCGGGTCGATCACCCACAACCGCACCGACCCCGCCCGAATCAACGGCGCAAGCTGCCGGATCAAGCCCCACAACCAGGAGCCCTTCCCCGAACCGGTGGCCCCGGCCAACAGGATGTGCAGACCCCGTAGGAGGTCGAGGGCGAAGTCTCGGCCGTACTCGGTCCGCCCGATCACCAGGCGGGCCAGATCCACCGACTCCACCGACTCCGGCAACGCAGGCAGCGGGACGGGCATCTCATCGAACGGCTCGCGACGCTGGAAATCCAGGCTGATCACACCCGGCTTCAGCGTGCGCACCGTGGCACGGCGTGCCCGGTAGGCGTTGGCGAGGCGTTCGAGTACGGCTTCGAAGTCGCCGGGTTCCTGGGTCTTGACCATCCGAATGCGCACGTGGTCCCAGCACCACGAAGACGACACCCGCAACACCTTCGGCGCCCACGAACGGCCCCGGTGATCGGTCACGACGAGCCCGGCTCGATACGCGAGGTCGAACCACTGGCGCTGGTAGACCGCCCACCGTCTCCACCACGCCCGCAACAACCGGCCCGCGAACCGGTCGAACGTCGGACGATCCAACAAGCACCAGGACGCACCGGCCACCACCGCGATACCGGCGGCACTGAGCACCACCAGGTAACCCAGCCACACCACCGACGCACCCAGCACGACCGTGCTCGTCATCGAACGCGGATGCCGTGCCACCCACTTCCCCGCAGCCCGTGCCGGAGTCGTTCCCACCGCTACCCGTGTGTCCGTCATGTGTGCTCCCCGGAAAAGAAAATGGGGTGCCGGACTCCGATGTGGAATCCGGCACCCTGGTGCCGATGTGTTCTGTTCTGCTGGTCTAGCTGCGCCGTTCGGCCATCTCCAACTGTGCGATGACCTCACCGACCGCGGTTTTCACCGCCTTCAGTTCGGATGCGACTTCTTTCGGTGTTCCGAATTTGCGCAGGACTCGGTTCATCGCGGCCATCGAGGAATCGATCCGCCGCACCGTCCCGTACACGCTCTCGCCCCGTGTCATCACTTGTATCCCTTCGCCACCACGGCCCCGCCGTGTGCAGCCAACGCATCCCGCAACCGGGTCAACGCCACCTGCGCCTGCTGCGCCTGGTCCTCGATATCGGCGAACCGGCGGGCGTCGACGATGTCGTCTTCCAGGAACGCCACCCGGCCCAAGTCCTGGTCCAGCTCATCCACGAACCGCGCCAACACCTCCAGACGTGTCACCGCCGCCGACGCCGGCCCCACCCGCTTGAGAGCCTGCTCAATAGCCACGAAGAACCACCCCTTTCCTTCTCACTCGCCGTCGTCGACGAGATGCCGCCGGCCACCCACGCAGCCGGAACCGTGAAACCAGAAATCCCGATCAGAACGAACCCGCATCATCTGGTCCTCTCAGCATGGACAAGGCCATGAAGACCCCCGAGCCACCAGCAACACCAGCAGACTCGGGGACCAACAAAGCCCTACCGGCACACACATTTCGTGCCGGAAAAAGGCATAGATCGGCCCACTATGGAATTCGTCAAAGAACAAGCAGCCCACGAAAACGGCTTGAGGAATTGCTTTAGATAAGGACCGTCACGCCCGTACGGGCGGAGATCAGATCTGCGGGGTCAGTCCTGCCGCGCGGTAGGCGAGCCCGGAGGCGTAGCGGCCGTTGCGCTCGGTCTGCCACGGCGACACCGTCGCATCGATCAACTGCACGTACGTGCCCTCTTCGAACCCGTCACCGGGGTCTGCGGTGAGGGTCACCTTGATCTCCTCGCCCTTCTCCGCGAACTGGCCTTCCTGCGGGCGCTTCTTCGCGAACAGCGACACCACGAAGTGCTGAACCCCAGACCGGTCCGTGACCACCTCTTCGACGCCGTTGTCGTTCTCCCGCATCTTCAACGCCGGAGACTCCGTCACCATCAACTTGTAGCCCTGCAAGTTCACCGGGATGTTCCGCACTTTGACCTCCAAGCCCCGTCTTCGGGGCTTTCGACTGCCTGACATCAATCAACATACAGGTGTTCTAGTACACCGTCAACTGGTGTTCTGGTACAGCATCAATAGGGCTTGTACCAGGGAAGATGCCGCGAGTAGGGTGCTGTCCTAGAACACCGCGATCCTCTAGCTAGGAGCTGAAGTGCCGACGATCGACCGCGCCGAGCCGCCTTACCTTCAGGTGGTCCGGCACATCCGGGACCGCATCACCAGCGGTGAGCTGAAGGACGGCGACATGATCCCGTCGGCTCGCCAGATCGCGCGGGAGTGGGACGTCAGCCTGGCTACGGCGACGAAGGCTCTGAGCACGCTCCGGACGAGCGGGCTGGTGCGAGGCGTCAAGGGTGTCGGCACCGTCGTGCACACCGAGGGGCAGGCGCATCAGTCCGCGCGTGACCGGACCGTCTCGATCAACCGAACCGGCAAGATCTACCCGCCCGGTCACTACGCCAAGATCCGGTCAGCGCAACTCGTCTCGGCCACGAAGCGGGCCGCTGATGCATTGGGGATCGAGGAAGGCGCGCCGGCCATCCGCCGTCAGCGGACTACCTACCGCGAGGACCACAGCCCGATCTCCACATCGGTTTCGTGGTTCGCGGGTGATCTCGCGGCCCTGGCCCCGTTGCTGCTGACGACCGGCCGCATCGTCCAGGGCACGACGCAGTACGTCGAGGAGCAGACCGGCCGGGGGATCGTCGCGACCTACGTCGAGCACGCCGCAGGCACCGCTTCCGCCGACGACGCGGGAGAACTCGGGGTTCCGGAGGGTTCCCCGGTCCTGCTGAGCCGGAACAGGTTCATCGACGGCAACGGCGCGGTGATCGAGTACGGCGAGTCGACGGCACAGCCGGATCACTGGATTTTCTACGAGTACAGCATCGAAGACGGCGAATAGTAGTCGAACCAATCCGCTGAACAATCGAATCAGCTAGCCAGCGACACCAGTAATGGTGCCGCCGGGGGGAGTTTGTCTTGGATACGACCTATTTTCAGTATCGTGCGGGAATCGTGTCGCAGTCCCACCGGGTTGTGCACTGCGCATTCGGTGAGGCGGAGGAGTCCGCCGCCTGGACTTCATGGTGCAGGCGTGAATTCCCCGGCCACCTGGTCGAGATCACTGCAAAGCCGGGGGAGTGCCCCGAAGCCGGTCAAGCGACACCGTGCGCGCCCTGCGTGCAGTGTCTCCTAGCGTTCACGGCCGCCATCGAAAGTCCGGCAGACGATCCGATGCCGGTTCGTGCTCCTGATGAGAAGCCCGTAGCCGTCATCTTGCGGAAGGCTCAGTGGTTGCTCGATGACGCTGCCGACCACATCAACCAGGGGCGATGTGGGAAGACTGAGTACGCCGAGTTGGCGACGACCTTGGACGACCTGGCGAAGATGATGCGAGAGCGGGCGGAGGTTCCTCATGTCGTCGAAGAGCCGCACGATTGACCGGAGGCGGCACGTCATGGGCAGGCACAGCCAGAGCAAACGCATCATCGGCTACATGACGGTTTGGACCGGCGATCTCAGTAGCGACCTTGCCGAGCCGGTTCCGCTCCGAGAACCGCAGCGTCCGGCCGCACTGGGCGGAGAGTGGGCGGAGCCGACTCCGGAGCTGCTACGCGCGGTGCTCGAAGGTTTGCAAGAACTCTGATTTCTCTAATTCTTCTTTCTGCTTCTGAAGTATCCCTCGCTCTTAATTCGGGTAGCCCATCAGCGCGCACGATGGCGACAAGCCCGTGTAGTAGGATGCGCAGGTCAGAGCCGCCGAGGTGCCCGCGATGAGAGCAGTCGAGGAATTCAATGAAGCACATTCACGCCGGTAAGGTCAGGGACCTTTACGAACTGGACGGCGACATCATCTTGGTCGCGTCCGACCGGGTCTCTGTCTATGACGTGACGCTGCCCACGGCGATCCCCGACAAGGGCGCTCTGCTGACCCAGCTCTCCGCCTGGTGGTTCCGCGAACTCGGCGACGTCGTCCCGAACCACGTCATCTCCACCACCGACGTCCCCGCGGAGTTCGGCCGGAACGCGCTGCGCTGCAAGCCGCTGGAGATGATCCAGGTCGAGTGCATCGCTCGCGGCTACCTGGCCGGGCTCGGCCTCCGCGAGTACCAGAAGTACGGAACCGTCTCCGGCGTCCCGTTGCCCGCCGGTCTGGTCGAGGGCAGCAAGCTGCCCGAGCCGATCTTCACGCCGACCACGAAGATCTCCGACACCGGCCACGACGAGTTCATCACCTTCGACGACGTGGTGAACCAGGCCGGCCGCGAGACCGCCGAACGGCTCCGCGATCTCACGATCGAGATCTACCAGCGGGGCGCGGCGCGTGCGGAGCAGAAGGGCATCATCATCGCCGACACGAAGTTCGAGTTCGGCCGCGACGCGGACGGCACTCTGACGCTCGGAGACGAGGTGCTGACGTCGGACTCCTCCCGGTTCTGGCCCGCCGACCAGTGGAAGCCCGGCGGCCCCCAGTTCGCCTTCGACAAGCAGTTCGTCCGCGACTGGTCCAGCACGCTGGAGTGGGACCGCACCCCGCCCGGCCCGGAGGTTCCGGCGGACATCGTCGAGGCCACCCGGCAGCGCTACACCAACCTGTACGAACGCATCACCGGCGAAACATGGACCCCCGGGAGCCAGTCATGACCGAACCATGGGACACCTACCCAGCCGCCAAGCTCGTCAACGACGTCGCCGAACTCCTCCAGGAGCGCGGCGTGACGCCCCACCCGGCCGAGGACCGCGAGGCCGAACGCATCCAGGCAGCCCGCAAGCTCCTGTCCAGCCTCGGCGTCACCCCGACGCTGTCCCCTGAGAAAAGCTTGGACCTGAACGGCCACACGAACTACAACGCTCGGGTCCACGGGGACTGACCCACAACGCTGAACGCCTCGCACCGATCCGGTGCGAGGCGTTCTTGCAGGCAAGATGAATAAGATCAACTGAACGTCACCCCGATGACAGACCGTCACCAGCATGCGCTAGAGTGTCACTCGCAAGCACGAAAACTCGGCACACGCTCAACATCTGATGAGCGTGTGCCGAGAACACTTTTTCAGAGTCGAAGCTCCTACTGTCAGTCTCCGCGGCAACGGAGACTGACAGGTCCAACTATACAGCAAAGGTTTCAAACGTTGCACGGGCCTCGAAGCAGGGGTGTTGTTGCAGGCCAGAGTATATGTGGACCAAGTCGGAGCTTCCCAGTCGTAAGGGAAGGCTTCATGTTCGGCATGTTTAAGGCGGCTTTGGACCGTCTGTTCGCGACGCGGATGGATGTAAACAAGATCATCGCGCTCGCGATCGTGATGTGTGGCTTGGTGACGTGCGTTGCCATCACCCAGGCGCAGGCAGATGTTCGAACGCAGGTCTGGCTGTGCGGAACGTTGATTGTGCTCGTCTGGATCGCAGTGGTGCACGCGCGACGGTAGACCGGTGCCCTGGCGCGGCATCAGGTGGTCGCGCCAGGGGGCGTCACTCGATCTTCGAACGGGAGCCTGTGCTTCGCAGCACCCGTGTTCAGAGTTTCTTCTCTCCTTCAAGGGCGGCCCCTCCGGGGCCGCCTGCCTGCTGTCTGGTGCGCCCGGCCAAGCCGGACGCCGGGCGTGCGGCTGGCGCCGGTCCCGGCGTCCGGTGTCCGGGCGCGGAAGGAAAGCAGGCGGCCGGAAACCACGGAGGGGCCGCAGAGAAGAAGGAATGTCCTCGCCGGACGGGCAGGCCCACAGGGTGAGGGGGCAGGGCGCGCGGGCTGCGGTTCGGTCGTGGCTGGTTCCTGTCCTCACCCCATCGACCTCCCCAAGGGCTATCAGGCCGCGTCATGGGGGCAAGCCTGGCATCGCAGGTCCGGTCGGCGTCGCAGGTTGCCCCCATGACACGTCCTGATTGGGCTGACGCCAGGTCGACGGGGTGAGGACAGGAAGCTCCTTCCTTGCAGAAAGGCAAAACCCCCGGCCATGTGCGAGACACGCCCAAGGGTAGCGAACCGAGGGATTCAAGATCAATCAACACTTTACCGCGTAAAACAACGTCAAATGACACATGGAGCCCATCATCAATGGCCACTTTCTTTTGCTATTGCCGTCGATAATGTGAGGGTTTGCCAATCAGTGTCAATCGCCAACAATCCCAGCCCGGCAATCTGCAGAAAATTCAATTCGACGAGCCATCCTATCTGCTCCGCCCTCACTTTTAACGCCGTTCAACACCAGATTCGTCACTATCTTCAGATACAGTCTCTTCTATCAGTACGGGCGGAGGATCGGTAACTGAAGCACCGTACTCGACCCCGATGGTGAACCAATCTTCGAGCTTTTTACCAGCCTCGCTGATAATCTCTCGCCACTTTTTCGCTGTCACCCGCGGAAGGCCCTGCTGTTGGATCACGCTGACGCCCTCTTCGTCCAGGACGGCTTCCAAATCCATGAGGCCATCCTGAAGCGCGTGCAACGCCTTGGAGACAACTCGTTGAGCTTCCATGAACGGATCGCTGGTGTCATCCGTCTGCCCGCGACCATCCCGCGGAAACAGTTCATAGCGAAGCTGCTTGTCCGTCAACGAGACGGGCTTACCTTCGCCGTTTCGGACGGGCTCTCCGCTGGCGTCCCGCAAGACAGGGCAGGAGCCATCTCGGCCATCCTTAATAATGTTCTCGAGCTGACGGATGCCAGCCGGAGTCCGTGTCATCGCCTCAAGCACGTCAGCGACCTTGCGCCGATCCGACCTAGAGCCAAGGTCGTTACGCGGAACCCTCAACACATCGTGCACAGCGACGTAGTACAGGGCTCGGACCGCCAACTCCGTGGAAGCTGCTCCGATTTCTCCGCCTTCGACCTCATGCTGAGCAGCCTTTACCAAAGCAGAAAGACTACGCCCCGTCGAACGCCACGGAGCCTTCATTGCGATTGGACCACCGTTAGTCATCACCTTGATGATGCGCTCCATGGCAGTATCTGGATACCGTAAAGTACCCCTGAACTCACGAGCCGCTAGCTCGATAGCAAAGGGGAGTTTTGTAGTCTGCCGGACCTGCACACGGCCCTTTTTCTCCCTACGGAGCACGAATGCGATCGGTTGCCGGATCACGTCATGCACCGCGGGATCCTTCGTCGTAAACAGCCACAATAGTCGCGCGAACCTGTCATCCAGGTATTCGGCCAAACCACGGTCAACAGCTTCCTTGTGGAAAATTCCACCCGCCAGCCACGAATATTCGTTTTCATTATGCAGAAGTCGTCCTCGGAAGGCTGCCTTAAGGCAGTCATCCGCAAGTACCGCGTTCTGGGCATTCTCAGCCCAGTCCACCTTAACGTTCAGGTGTTCCTGAGCAACCTTGACCTTAATCGCTTCTTCGAGATCGACGCTTCCCGGCTCATCTGGCTCAAATCCGACGATTAAGATAAAGTTCGTAGTGGCACAACGCACTCGCGCACGGTTAGCACTCGTGATCTCCTTGGCGGGCTGCTCAACGATCGCGTTGATCTCATCGAGGAAGTCTTTCATCGGCTTAGCACTCGAGGGCGTCCGAAAGAGCGTGTCCTCCGGCATACACTCGAGTTCCTGTTGAGCCCAGCTGACTCGGGTCGAACCTTCCCGCACGTGCGGTACAGCGAGGTCAGCGCTACCATCGTCAAATTTGATCACTGACATCACGCCGAACGGGGCATCCATGATGCCTTGTTCCCCGATCTTCGGGTACGGCTTGTTCTTGGCGCGTGTCTTCTCCATCGCCCGGTTAAGTGCAATGGCAAGCTGATCCCGCCCCGGCACGGTTAAGGTAAGTTCAGCGGCCTGCGCTTCAACTGCAGTGTTGAATATATTGTCGCCCTCTTCGACCGTTCTTCCAGCCACAGGATAGGTGTAGTCAGCAGCGTTGCGCGGATTGTTGAAGTCGGCCATTAGACGTGGCGTCCAAACCAGGCCCTCAATGTACAGGAGGTCTCCACCCGGAATCCTCATCCGGCGTGTGTTCTCTAGCTGAGGCAGTATCTGATCTGGATGTACAAACAGGGTGGACATAGCACCTGCTGCACGATCGCCCATTCCGAGCTTCTTCTTGGCCGCCGCACGCAAAGATCTGATGAGCTCCGGATCAGGCAGGGAAGGCAAGCGCCGAAGCGGGCGCGGCATCCTGGTTTCTTCGCCTTCAACTTCGGCCGGAAGCTTATTGTCACTGGCCAAGGTTTACTCCTTCAGTTTAGAAACCGCAGGAGACTCTCTCCCGCGAACACTTCGCGCGGGAGCTAACGCCGACCAGCTCACGCCTCGAACTTTCAGCGGATCATGCCCGCATCTGCTCGAACGGCTTAGACTGCCTATCGCGGCGTTTGCGTGACCTCTAGCTGCTTATACAGCTACTACGGGTACTTGCTACGTCCTCACGGGTCGGCGCCCGGATTCAGCCAGCCGCGACGCAGTATCACGTCGTGAAAGATCATAGCACGCTGCCAGTACGGAAGGTGGTGCGTGGATGCATCTTTTGCAGCACTGCCAGGAACCCCGACGTCGTCTACCGCATTAGACGAGCACGCGCCAGGAAATCATTGCCGAGTCAATGACCCTGAGGGTGTGCTGGCCTACCGTAGTGATCAACACCGCTCCTCCAGCTTCGGTCGATTCAGCCGAAGTGGGGGAACAAGATCGTCCAGCCGGCCAGCATGTGATCGTGACAGATAGAGCATTGCCCGAGCCGGGCTCCCCTGACCTCGACATCCTTCCGACAGAAGCACACCGGATGCTCTACCGTTATCTGTACGAGCGGCGATCCGACCCACCAACGATGCTTGAGATCCGAGCATATGCCGCGGAACAGACAGGAGAAGCGCACTCCCAGACTGACCGTCGTGTCCGTGACTTGCGGGATCACTTCGATGTACCGGCAGTGCGGTACGGACGCGAGCATCGCTATGTACTTACAGGCTGGTCGGCTGTAAAGAAGGCCGGTTCCCGGAAGTCCGTCAGTAGCCGTGTTCGCGCGGAAGTTCTCTCCCCACAGCGGTGTGCCCAGTGCGGGCGGAGGCCCCTCGAACACGGTATACGTCTTGAGGTTGACCACAAAGTACCCCGAGAATGGGGCGGAAACGACGAAATCGATAATCTTCAGCCTCTATGCGACGAATGCAATGCCGGAAAAAAGTCGTTTTATGTGACTTACGACGACTATGCTAATGAGATCCGAGAAGCGTCTATGCATCCTGAACCGCACGGACGAATCGGTGAACTACTCAAGGCTTTTCGTGGAGAGTGGGCCCCATCCAGCCTAATTGGCGTGGTGGCCTCAATGCAGCAGTACCAAGAGGATTGGCAGAAGCGGCTACGGGAACTGCGATTTTTAGGCTGGATAATCGAGAGCAAGAGAATGAAGGATCCTATTTCGGGAAGAGTAAACACCTCTTACCGGGTTTCACACTGGGAGCCATGGCCGGAAGGATCCATTCGGGCCGAGGTTGCCAGGCGCGACCCTTCGAACAAGAAATATAAGCCTCGGGATTAGTGGACTGATCCGTCGGCCTGCTACGGATTATCCTCAAAACCGTGCAGGCCGACGGGCTTCCTAGTTTGCTAGCTAATGCGAGCTCGATGCTTCAGGAAGAGTTCATGACGGGCATGGTCGTCCTGGCCAGTAAAGGCTCGGAACTGTCCAAGACGATACGCCGTGGCGGCCTCCCCGTTGCGGACTTCTACGTCGAAATCGTGACTGAGAAGGCTGATGCGGCGCTCGATTTCGGAGGCGTCGATCGATGCGCCTACAGCCTGGATTATCTGCCCCTGGGTCATAAAATCATTGGCAGATTTGAGCACTTTATAAATGGGGTCGTGCTCAAGGGGTGTCCGCTCGACTGGGCTGCCTTCGTGCCTGAAGGCACGGATGATCGCTGCCCCGACCGCGGCGGCGACTGGCGGCGGGAAGGCATTAGCAATTTGCCGGTACTTGCTCGTTTTTCGAGCTGGTATTTTCCATTCATCAATGTCAAATCCCAGAGACGGGAGCCATCCCTGCAGGCGAGCGGCCATATCCGTGGTGATCTTAGGCCCGACCTCGAACTTATCCCCGGGGTGTGGCGCGTCGTTTGCGATACCGAGAGCGTCGACGCCCATCTCTGCCCAAGCCCGCTTGGCCCGGGTAGGGCCGAGGTCGGCGCCTCCGTGCTTCTTCGACCCCCCGACGATCGTGGGAGCGATCTTGTTGGCTTGCTGCACCCACTTGGCGGTGCCCTCCCAGCCATGCGTCCCCATCAAGCCCTCCAGAGCCTGGCCCACGGTGCCCGGATCACCCTGCGGCTCAGGCCATGCAAAGTAGGCGGCATCGTCTGGGCGAAGCGCGACGAGGACGAAACGAGGCCGAAGTTGCGGCACTCCAAAATCAGAGGCCTGGAGAAGCTTCCATTCGGCGACGTAGCCGAGCTCTGTCAGGCGGTCGAGGATGTGCTGACGGTAGCCGGCAAAACGGGGCATGCTCAGGCCGCGGACGTTCTCCAGCAGGAGCGCTCGAGGCATGACGACCTCCATCTGTTCAACTGCCCAGGCGAAGAGGTCGCGCTCGTCCGTAGAGCCAAGCTGTTTGCCCGCGATCGTGAACGGCGGGCAGGGGACTCCTCCGGCGAGCAGGGAGACTCCCTTGGATCCAGCGGGGTCCCACACCTCAATGTCTGCTACGTCTCCTTCTGCGACCTTCCAGCTCGGCCGGTTCTCACGCAGCGTGTTGCAGGCGTTACTGTCCAACTCAACCGCAAGTGCATGTTCAAAGCCTGCTTTTTCCAGGCCGAGAGCCTGGCCGCCCGCACCGGCACAAA
Organism: Saccharopolyspora gloriosae; assembly: GCF_014203325.1. NCBI lineage: Bacteria > Bacillati > Actinomycetota > Actinomycetes > Pseudonocardiales > Pseudonocardiaceae > Saccharopolyspora > Saccharopolyspora gloriosae. The sequence continues at coordinate 6,771,254 of NZ_JACHIV010000001.1, forward strand.
TCTCAACGACGTCGAAAGCCGACATCAATACTCCTCTCAGGGGCTCGGCACGGCCACGGACACCTGTCAGGAGTATCTTGCCCCGTGCATGTGCTGGTACCCGTCACCGCCCTACGGTTGGTGTCTTCGTGTCTGGTAGCGACCGCAGCGAGGCTCGGCAGCGAGCCCACGACGCAGGCCTGTATCCCGCCCCTCTGAACGCCGGGCGCTCTCGCAACATGCAGGCGAACCGGCGGGTGAACACCAAGCCGGAAATGGTCCTACGCAAAGCCTTGCATGGGCTCGGCTACCGGTATCGCAAAGACCTCTTGCTGCGGCTCGAGGAAGGCATCCGGGTCAGACCGGACATCGTGTTCACAGCCCGCAAGGTCGCTGTATTCGTTGACGGCTGCTTCTGGCACGCCTGTCCGCAACACGGTCGGCAGCCGACGACGAATGAGTGGTACTGGACTCCGAAGCTCCAGCGGAACGTTGATCGTGACCAGAGAGTGAACGCGGCACTGCGCAGCAGCGGTTGGCAGGTCGTCCGGGTCTGGGAGCATGAGCCACTGGACGACGCGATCTTGCAAGTTGAGCGAGCCATCCAGCTTGCCTACGAACTTAGGTTCGAATCTAACGGCCCCCTCTGACAAAACCTGGCCTGCACCAGGGCAGGACCAGGAGTGCCCGGCCTGCTGCTAACCCCCTCAGTGCTCTCGCCTTGTTGCTGATCAGCATTCGTCCGCCTTAAGTGATCACCTCGCGCAAGCCCCACTTTTCCCTCACAAATCAGTGACAAACACCCTCAAGTGGCCATGAATAGCGTCGATTTTCTTTTGCGAAGAACCCAGTTCCTGGGCAACGTTGATGAGCACTAGCGAACAACGACAGCCGACTGCTCCTAAAGCCGGTATCGCAGGTTCGACTTCGACCGACACCACGGCAGCCAGGCCATCGGCCGCCAGCATGACTCAACCGGCACCGGGGTTCGCCCGCGAGGAGTCCAGGCACTCCCAGGGGCTCACGAATGTGCGTGACAACGTCCCGCCGGAGATGCTGTCTGGGGCCACTTGAGGCCCACAGATGACGAAGGCGACGGGGCATCGTGACTGGTTGCCGCACGAAGGGCCAGCCGCGCCGCAGGTAGACGACAGTCTGGAACGCCCTCCGGAGGCAGGATTCAGCAGCAGGCAGGGGAGCTGGTAGCTCCATAGATGACCTGAGTCCCACACCTTACCCGTACAAAACAACGACAAAGGACCCGAGAAGGCCGCGTTTAGTGCGCATGTGCGTTTGCAACCCTGCCTGGTAGCGGGGAACGTCGACTGACAGCGTCAGACGTCGACAAGCGCCGATTGGTAATCCGTGGGTTCTGGGTTCGATCCCCAGGCGCCCCACCATCCCGCCTGGTCAGAGCACTGGGCATCTCGTTGCTGAGCCCGGTTGCCAATTGGTTGCCAACTTCGTCGGATTGCCCGTCGGAGTCCACGAACGCCAGCGCGTCGGCGCTCGCGCGGGACTGCTGGCCTCGCCCGAAGTAGGTCATCGACACCCGGGAGCGCCCGAGCAGGTCGGCCACTTGGCGGGTGTTGAGACTGCGGTTGCCGTCGACCGAGTGTCCGGTTCCGCGCTTCCGCTGATCCGTCGGGACCGTGTGGTCGGCGCGGACGGCTGGTCGGTGATCAGCGCCTCACGACGAGTGCTTGCGCAGCAGGGACGGCGATGGCCGGAACAGCCATCGTCCTGCCACGACGTTGCCGATGGTCAGCGCGATCGGCAGGGCCGGCAGCACCAGGTATCCGAGGATGGCCGGTGTGTAGTGCACCTCGGGTCGAGGGGCGAATCCGCTCGACGTGGCGATCATCTTGGTCATGAGCCATATCGAGACACCACCGGAGAAGATCGTCCCCCCGGCCATCACGAGCATGACCCGGCGGGCTTGCCGTGCTTGAGTGGTGTTCAAGTACCCGCTCGACACGTAGGGCCGTCCGCTGACGAGCACGATCGCCGACAGCAACGCGAAGAAGTCGGCGATCACCCCGGCGCCTACGACCACGACCGTGACGGGGTTGTAGGACGTGGGGAGCGCGTATCCGAGCGGCACGACCAGGGCGCCGCACGCGACGCTCATCAGGACGGCGATGGTCCAGAGCAGGGTGGACCACCTGCGGATGGCGGTGACGGTGCCTTGCGGGACGTGCGCGAACCGCTGGGCCGGGTGGGGGCCGTAGATCACGAGCGAGCCTGCCGTCCGCAGTCGTCGTCGGAGAGGTCGGTGTTCGACCACTCGGTGCCGAGGTCGTAGATCTTCTGCTCGACGGTCGTGCCGTTCGTCGCCGTGTTGCCGGTGGTGAGCGCGTTTCGCGCGCAGGTCACGAGGATCGGCCGACTTTCGGGTGTCGTCCGCGACTTCCACTTCGCGCGCTTCGGTGGTGCGGCTTCGCGCAGGCCGGAGCGGAATCGAAGATCCTCGCGACTCCGCCCGTACATGTACAGTGGGGCGTACATGTACGTTTTCGCAGTTCGCGGTCGACCAGGAAGGGGTGGGGTGTGGCGTCGAGGGTGGTGCGGGAGCGGGTTCGGGGTGAGGTGCGGCAGGGCATCCTGGACGAGGCCGAGCGGCTGATCCGCGAGGAGGGCCTGCCGGGGTTGACGATGCGCAAGCTCGCCTCCCGGCTCGGGTACGCGCCGATGTCGCTGTACTCGTACTTCGCCGACAAGCAGGCGCTGCTGCGCGAACTCGGGCGCCAGGGCTTCGAGGTGATCGCGCGCCGCCTCGAAGGGGCGGTCGAGCGCGGCGGCGTGGACGGGGTGCGCGAGCTGCTGGTGGAGTTCGTGCGCTACGCCCACGAGGACCCGGTGCACTACCGGGCGCTGTTCCTGGGGGACAGGCCCGTCACCGATCGGCCGGAATGCCCGGACGCGGTGAACCCGGCGTTCGCGCTGCTGTCCGAGCACGTGGCGGAATGCGTCGCGCGGGGAGCTCTCAGCGGTGACGTGCTCGCGACGAGCACGGTGCTGTGGACCGCGGTGCACGGTGCCGCCACCGTCGTCGTCACCTTCGAGCATTGCCCGTTCGGGTCCTGGGAAACCTACGCGGAAACGATGGTGGACACGGCGTTGGCCGGGGTCCGCGCCCGCCCGTTGACGGGCGGCTGAACCGTCGCCGCCGAGAGCGCGACGGAGTCGAAGCAGCGGGTTCCGGCGAACCCGATCCCCACTGGAGGGTTGAGATGACCACGCCCCAGGAACTTGTGGCGATCCCGCAACCGAAGCCGAAGCCGATCGTCGGCAACCTCCCGGAGCTCGACGCGGACAAGGGCGTCTTCCGCTTCGTGGAGCTGGCCGAGCAGTACGGTCCGATCTTCCGGTTGCAGCTGCTGAACCGGAAGCTGGTCGTCGTGCAGTCGCAGGAACTGGTCGACGAGCTCTGCGACGAGGAGCGGTTCGACAAGGAGCTCAACGCGCCGCTGCGCAACGTCCGGGACTTCGCCGGCGACGGGCTGTTCACCGCGTGGACCGACGAGCCGAATTGGCAGGCGGCGCACCGGATCCTGATGCCCGCGTTCGGGCCGGCGTCGTTGCGCGACATGTTCGACGGCATGGCCGACATCGCCGAGCAGCTGCTGCTGATGTGGGAGCGGCGCGGGCCGGAGCACCGCATCGACGTCGCCGACGACACGACGCGGCTCACCCTGGACACGATCGCGCTGTGCTCGTTCAGCCACCGCTTCAACAGCTTCTACGCGGAGCGGATGAACCCGTTCGTCGAGTCGATGGTGCGGGCGCTGGTCGAGTCCGGTGCGCGCGCCGGTCGGCTGCCGGGGCAGGAACTCCTGATGCGCGGCACCCGCAAGCAGTACGCGGCGGACAAGGAGCTGATGCACCGGGTCGCCGACCAGCTCATCGCCGACCGCCGGGAGCACCCACTGCCCGAGGGGCGGCACGACATCCTGGACACGATGCTCACCGCGACCGACCCGAAGACCGGGGCGCGGCTGCCCGATGAGAACGTGCGCTACCAGCTGGTCACCTTCCTCATCGCCGGGCACGAGACCACCAGCGGGCTGCTCACGTTCACCTTGCACGAACTGCTGCGGAACCCGGACGTGCTGGCGAAGGCGCAGGCCGAAGTGGACCGGGTGCTGGGCACCGAGGCGCCGCGGTTCGAGCACCTGAGCGGGCTCGGCTACCTCGACCAGATCTTCAAGGAGTCGCTGCGGCTGTGGCCGACGGCGCCCGCGTTCGCCGTCACCCCGCGCGCCGACGGCACCGTGCTCGGCGGGCGCTACGAGCTGGACCGGGACGACACGCTGCTGGTCGTGGCGCCCGGCCTGCACCGGGACCCGGCGGTGTGGGGCGCGGACGCGGAGACCTTCGACCCGGAGCGGTTCTCCTTCGAGCGCGCGGAAATGCTGCCGCCGAACGCGTGGAAGCCGTTCGGCAACGGGCAGCGCTCCTGCATCGGGCGCGGATTCGCGTTGCAGGAGGCCACGTTGTTCCTCGCGATGCTGCTGCAGCGCTTCGACATCTCCGCGGCCGACCCGGACTACCAGCTCAAGATCAAGCAGACGTTGACGATCAAACCGGAGGGCCTGTACCTGCACGCCCGTCGGCGCGACGTGCGGATCAGCTCCGCGGAACCCGCCGAGCGGGCCACTCCCGCCGCCGTGCGGGCCGAGCCGAACGGCGTGCCGGTGCGGGTGCTCTACGGCTCGAACGCGGGCACCGCGCAGGCGTTCGCGCAGCGCATCGCCAACGACGCCACCGCGCGCGGCTGCACGGGCAGCCTCGAACCGCTCGACGACGCCGTCGGCGACCTCGCGGGCGACGGGGTCGTCGTCATCGTCACCGCTTCCTACGAGGGGCAGCCGCCGGACAACGCGCGGGAGTTCGTGCGCTGGCTGCGGGAACAGCCCGACGGGGCGCTGGACGGGGTGCGGTACGTGGTGTTCGGCTGCGGCAACACCGACTGGGCCCGCACCTACCAAGCAGTTCCGTCCGAAGTGGACGAACAGCTCGCGCGGGCCGGGGCGAAACGGCTCGTGGAGCGCGGCCGGGCCGACGCGCGCGGCGACTTCTTCGGGCAGTTCGACGACTGGTACTCCGGATTCTGGGGCCCGGTCGCCGCCGAGTTCGGGTTGGCCGACACCGCCCCGGAGACCGCCGGGCAGCTGTCGGTGGAGTTCGCCGGAACCACCCGCGACCCGATCGTGCGGGCCAACGACCTGCAGTGGGGCACCGTCGTCGAGAACCGGGAGCTCACCGACCTCGCCGCCGGGTCCAAGCGGCACCTGGAGATCGCGCTGCCGGAAGGCGTGCGCTACCGCGCCGGGGACTACCTCGCGGTGCTGCCGCTCAACCCGCCCGCCGTGGTGGCGCGGGCGCTGAGCCGGTTCGGCCTCGCCCACGACGACCAGGTGGTGCTGCGCGGCGAGCGGACCTTCCTGCCGACCGGATCCCACGTCGCCGCCGGAGAACTGCTCGGCAGCTACGTCGAACTCGCCCAGCCCGCGACGCGCAGGCAGATCGAGCTGCTCGCCGACGCCGCCGCCTGCCCGCCGGACGTGCGCGCGCTGCACGCGCTGAGCCGGGACGCCGACGCGCACGCCGAGCAGGTCCTGCGGCCGCGGGTGACCCTGCTCGACCTGCTGGAGCGCTTCCCGTCCTGCGCGCTCACCTTCGGCGGATTCCTGCGGCTGCTGAGCCCGTTGACGCCGCGGCAGTACTCCATCTCCAGCTCGCCCCGGTGGAACCCGGCGCACGCCACGCTCACCGTGGCCGTGCTCAACGAGCCCGCGCGCTCCGGCAGCGGGACCTACGAGGGCGCCGCGTCGAACCACCTCGCGCAGGCCCGGCCGGGCACGAAGGTCGCGGTGACGGTGCGGCCGTCGAACGTGGCGTTCCACCCGCCGGAGTCGCTGGAGACGCCGCTGGTGCTGGCCTGCGCGGGCAGCGGCATCGCCCCGTTCCGCGGTTTCCTGCAGGACCGCGCGCTCGCCGCGCGGGAGCAGGGCGTGACTCCGGCGCCCGCGCTGCTGTTCTTCGGTTGCCACGGACCGGAATCCGACCACCTGTACCGCGAGGAGCTCGCCGCGTGGGCGGCGGACGGCGTGGTCGACGTGCGGCCCGCGTACTCCGCGGAACCGGTCGACGGCGTCCGCTACGTGCAGGACCGGCTCTGGGCCGACCGCGCCGACGTGATCGACCTGGTCGAGCGCGGGGCGACGGTGTTCGTGTGCGGCGACGGGCAGCGGATGGCTCCGGCCGTGCACCGGACCTGCGCCCGCATCTACGAGGAGGCCACCGGCGCCACCGCGGAGCAGGCCGAGCAGTGGATGATCGAGATGGAGCGCGACCACGCCCGCTACGTCGCCGACGTCTTCGCTTGAGGAGTCCGTTCGGAGTGACCTGCAGCGGAACCTCAGCGGCTTGCTCGCTCCGGGATCGATTTCTGATGTAGGCGCCCCTACACGGCGAAATCGTTGTCCTCATGAGGAAGCCGCTGAGAACCCGCCGGTGGTCGTTGTGCTCAAGCCGGTCACTGCTCAGCGGCTCCGCCGCTGACAAGACGACGACCGAAAGATCATTCTGCAAGGACCTCTGAGCCGGTGCGGGGCTTTGGCCCCTGGGACGGCGCTTCCCGGCGGGGGCACCGTGGTCACCGTGCGGTGCCCGTCCGGGGGCGGAGGTGAGTCGTGGGCCTGCAGATCCTGCCGTTGGCCATCACGATGCTGGCCGGGCCGCAGATCATGTCGGCGATCGTGTTCGTGACGACCGCGCGCCCGGTGCGGGTCTCGGTGGCGTTCGTGCTCGGCGTGCTGGTGGCGACGACGTTCGGCGTGCTCGTGGCCCGCGGGCTGGCGGCGTTGCTGGGCGGCGCGATCCCGGTCGACGGCGAATCGCACGCGGCGGGCGCGCTGGGCGAAGGCATCCAGATCGCGCTGATGGCCCTGCTGGCGCTGGCGGCGCTGCGCAACTACCTGCGGCGCAGGACGGCCGAGCCGCCGAAGTGGCTGGGCACCTTGCTCGCGGCCGGTCCGGGCACCGCGCTCAAGACGGGGCTGCTGGTGGTGCTGGCGATGCCGTCCGACCTCGTGATCATGCTGACGGTCGGCGTGAACCTCCAGCACCACGGCGCCGGCCTGGCCGGCGCGATCCCGTTCATCGCGGCCACCGCGTTGATCGCGGCCCTCCCGCTGCTGCTCTACCTCCTGTTCCACCGGCGCGCGGTGACGGCGATGCCGAAGCTGCGAGATTGGATGAACACCCACAGCTGGCTGGTCAACATCATCGTCTGCCTGTTCTTCATAGCCCTGATCGCCACCGGCGGCTGACGTGCCGAGGTCCAGGCCGGGCCCTCGGCACGTCGTGCCTCAGCGGGCTTCCGTGCTCGCGCCGTTGAAGGGCGGGCTGGGGACGCACGGGGGTTCGACGGCGTTGTCCGGGTCGAGGGCGTTGAGCACGTACTGCTCGGCGCGGCGGTCGAACGCGATGCCGATGTGGTCGGTGAGGTTGATCTCGCAGCCGTCCTGCAGCAGGACGTTGGTCACCTGCGGGCCGTCCAGGAAGGCCGAGGTGTGCGGGGTGACGACTTCGTCGTACTTGGTCTGGATGACGGTGTAGTCGACGCCGGGCACGGTGTCGTCGCCTGCGTTGAGCTCGGCCATGAACTCGGAGTCCGCCAGCTGGTCGCGCACCGAGTCGCCCAGGCCCGCCTGCAGCAGTTCGGGAACTCCGGGCAGCTTCGAGAGCCCGAGCACGTCGGTGCCGTGGTTGGACGGGGACAGGCCCACGAGGTGCTCGACCGCGTCCGCGCCGCCGAGTTCGCCGAGGTAGTAGCGGGGCAGCATGCCGCCTTGGGAGTGCCCCACGATGTCGACCTTCTCGCTGCCGGTGGTGTCGCGGACCTCGTCGACGAACTCGGCGAGTTCGACGGCGGAGTCGGGGATCGCGGCGGTGCCGCCCGCGGGGAAGGTGCCGGGAGCTCCGACGCCGAGCCCGCTGTCCTGGCCGTAGTTGAACGCGAACACGCAGTAGCCCTCGTTGACCAGGCGCGGCGACAGCGAATACCAGTTGAAGGTCATGTTCTCGACGGTTCCGTGCACCAGGACCACGGGCCGCGGGTGTTCCGGCGAGGGCGTGCAGGAGTCGTCGTTGGCGCCCGCTGGGGCCGTGTCGGGGTGGGCCGCTGCGTGGGCGAAGGCCGCCGCACCTGAGTTGATCACCGGGAGCGCGTCGTCGGCCGCCGCGCTCGCCGGGAAGGTCGCGCTCACCGCCGCGGCGGCCAGCACGACACCGAGTCGTCGTCTTCTCCGAGCGGTTCGCGCGGAGCGGTCACGAGTCAGGTTCGCCATTGAACCCACCACCTCTTCTGAGCTTCGTCGCACAGATCAGGGAGTTCAACTCTTGCGCGCTCAACGAAGAAGTGGTCGTGTGATCCTATTCACATGTTCGTATCCGGGAGGGCGCGTTGCCCGAGTCGACCCCGATGCGACTCGGGCAACGCGCGGGTCACCGCGGCCCCGTCGCGCGGTGACGTCTTCGGTCGGATCCCGTCAGGTGCGGTGGCGGGCGGAGGAGCGGTCGGTGCCGGAATACTCCGCCGTTTCCGAGATGGATGGTATTGCCGGATATCCGCGGAACTCGTCGAACATCCGGATGCGCCCGAAGCGCCGAGCTCCCCGCCGCGGAATCAGCGCGGTGCGCAGTCCTGCGGCGTCCACCGCGGCGGTCCTCTCGGCGCGTCGCGCGGTCGTCGGAACGCGATGGTCGGAAGGCATTGCCCGGTCCTTCTGGTGCTGGATGCGAGTGTTCGCTGCGGACGACAATGCCGTGGGATCGGCGAGAGGAAAACGCACGGTTGCGGGTTTAGTCGGAATAATCTGAGATTTCTCGGAGCCGCGGTAAATCCGTCACGATGATGCTGCGGTAACCGCGCTGCAGCACGTCCTGTTCGTGCAGGTCGCGCAGCGCCTTCTCCACCGTGCGCAGCCGGACCCCGGCCAGCGTCGCCAGCTCCTCGTGGTTGAGCGGGGGCCCGATCCGCCAGTTGCCGTCGGAGTCCTGCTCGCCGTAGGTGTCCACGACCTCCAGCAGCACGCGCGGCACCCGCTTGGTCGCCGAGAGGTTCGCGTTGTCGATCCGGCGGCGGTTCGCCCAGCGCAACCGGGCGTTGACCATGAGGACCATCGCGACCGCCGCGTCCGCGTGCTCGCTCAGGAAGCGGCGGAAATCGCTCGATTTGATCAGCCGCGCCCTGGTGTGCGCCCCCGCGGTGACCGTGGCCGACCGGGCTCGCCGCTCCAGCGCGGCCATCTCGCCCACCAGGTCACCGCCGAAGCGGATGCCGAGCAGCGTCGGGCCGCCCGATTCCGACAGCGCCTGCACCTTCGCCGAGCCGCTGAGCAGCAGCACCACGTGCGAACTGTCGTCGCCCTGGCGCAGAATCGTGTGGCCCGCTTCGAAGATCACTTCGGGGCCGAGGTCGAGCAACGTCCGCTGGGTTTCGCGGCGCAGCCGGGCGAGCAAGCTGAACTCCGGCCACTGCGCCTGAGGTGGATCAGTGATGACCGCTCCTCTCCTCCCGAAGCGCGAGGTGGCGTTCGGCCGAACTCGAATTCAGCCGAATCGCGGTGCGCCCGCAGTAGCCGGTCGCCGTTCATTCTGGAACCGGCCGGGCGAAACCAGTCACCGCTGACCGGGTGATCACACCCGGCGAGCGGCGGTGGAAACATCGGGTCCCCCTCGCGGGTTATTCGATTCAGCGGAGATCTTCACTAATCCGGTCGCCGGATCGGGCCATTCCGGTAGCAACTCACTCGTTCGGACTAACGATTGTGCGGATCGTGGAGCATTCGAGGCAGATCCGCTCGCCTGAAACTCCTTCGAAAGGCGATCCGGACGGCGGCCACCGCCGGTGACCGCCGTCCGTTGATCGGGTTATGCCAACTCCGCCAGATGGGCGCGGGCGAATTCGCGGAACGAGCGCGGCGGCCGTCCCAGGATCTCCGCCGCTGTCGTGGTGGTGCAGTCCTCCGCGCCGTCGCGAATACCGGCGTCTACCGCTCCCAACGCCGCCGCGAACGCATCCGGCATCCCCGTCGCGCGGAATATTTCGGTGCGCTCGGCGACGCTCACCGCGCGATGCCGGATCCGGCGACCGGTGACCTCGCTGAGCACCTCGGCGACCTCCGGGTACGACAGCGACTCCGGTCCGGTGAGCAGGTGCTCGCCCTCCGGAGCGGGGCCGGTGAGCAACCGGGCGGCGACCGCGGCGATGTCATCGGCGTCGATCCAGCCGAGCCTGCCGTCGCCCGCCGCGCTGACGAGCTCGTCGTGCTCGCGCAGCCCATCGCCCAGCGGATGGCCGCCGAGCACGTTCTGCATGAAGCCCGACGGACGCAGCACCGCCGACTCCGGCATCCGGCGAACCTCCCGCACGAGCTCGTCCACGCCCGGCGCGCCGGGCAGCACGATGAGCGAACCCAGCAGCACCACCCGGCGCACCCCGGCGGCGGTCGCCTCCGCCAGGAACGGCGCCACGAGCCGCATCGGTTCGAGCTCGGCCAGCGGCGGCACCAGGTATGCGGCGCGGACGCCCGCGAGCGCCGGCCGGAAGGTGGTGGGGTCGTTCCAGTCGAACCGGACCCGGCCGGGGCCGGGGTTGCGGGAGGCGACCCTGGCCGCCGGCAGCAGCCGGGACAGCGGGCGGCCGGTCTTGCCGGTTCCGCCGATCAGCAGCACCGTCATGCCCGCGCCTCCAGCGATTCGATCAGCGCGGGCAGTTCCCCGGCGGCCTGCGCCGCCAGCACCGGGCTCCAGTAGTCCCGGTAGTGGGTGATCAGCCCGTCCCGCACCGTCAGCACCGCGATGTAGTGCATGACGTACGGCTCGCCGGTGCGCACGGTGCGGCCGTGCGCGGTGAACTCGGCGATCACCTTCTCGGGATCGGTCGTCTCGTGCAGCTCGTAGGCGGGGAAACCGGTGATGTCCACGCGGTCCGGGTAGCCGTCGAGGTATTCGCGCATCCCGTCGCGCCCGTCGACGCGGGCGGGCGTGCCGGCGGCGAACGGCGCTTCGAACACGATGTCCGGCGCGAACAGCTCGATCGCGCCGGCCATGTCCTTGGCCAGCAGCAGTGCGGTGAACCGGTCGATCACGTCGGCCGGTGTGGTCGGGGTCGTCACGGGTCGCTCCTCCGCGTCGGTGTCGAGGTCCACGTTCGGCGCTGCGGCGCGGCGCGGGAACGTCCGGTTCAGCCCCGGACCGGCGGTCCGTGGATGGCGGCCGGAGTCCGTGCCAGGCTGGCTCGGTGAGCAAACGGGACCTCGGCGACTTCCTGCGCACCAGGCGCGAAGCGCGCACGCCCGCGGCGGCCGGCCTGCCCGCGGGCCCGCGCAGGCGCACCCCCGGTCTGCGGCGCGAGGAGGTCGCGGTGCTGGCCGGGGTGTCGGTGAACTACTACGAGCGGCTGGAGCAGGCCCGCGGCCCGCACCCCTCACCGCAGGTGCTGGATGCGCTGGTCGTCGCGCTGGGCCTGTCCGCGACCGAACGGGAGCACCTGGCCACGCTCGCCGAGCACGCCCCGGCGCACTCCGGTCCGCCGGAGGAGCCGCCGCCTGCCGTGCTGCGGTTGCTGGACCGGCTGGGGACGGTGCCCGCCTACGTGCTCAACGCGCGCCACGACGTGCTCGCGTGGAACCCGGCGGCCGCCGCGCTGCTGGTGGACTTCGCCGCGCTGCCCGCGCCGGAGCGCAACATCCTGCGGCTGGCGATGCGCGGCGGGCCGCTGCGCTGCGAACCGTCCGGGGACGGCTTCACCCGGCAGGCTGCCTCCGAGCTGCGGCAGGCGTCCGCGCGCTACCCCGCGGACCGGCGGCTCGGCGAGCTGGTGCGGGACTTCGCCGCGCACAGCCCGGAGTTCGCCGCGCACTGGCGGGACCAGGAGCTGGGCGTCGGCGAGGCCGTGCCCAAGCGCCTCCGGCACCCCCGGCTCGGCCTGGTCGAGCTGGAGATCCAGGAACTGCGCGTGCCCGGCCACGACCACCGGGTGGTGCTGCTGACCGCCGAACCGGGGTCGGCGTCGGCCGCGAAGCTCGATGCCCTCCGACCCGGGCCGCGGCTGCGCGCCGTGCCGTGATCGATCGTTTCCGCGCGCGTCCCCCTCGCCGCGCCGGTTCGTGGGTGATCATGGGGGTTCGGGCGGGAACGGGGAGGGCGGATGGCCGACATCGATGTGGGGCCGGGCGAGAGCACCGGGCTCGAAGGCGAAGCGCGGCGGCCCGGTGACGTCCTCGCGCGGGTGCTCACCGAGGTGTTCTCCCCCGCGGTGATCGTCCTGCTGCTGCCGATCGCCGTGGCCTGGCGCGCCACGCACTCGCCGGGACCCGCGCTCGGGTGGGGCGTGTTCGTCGCGTTCACCAGCAGCGTGCTGCCGATGGCGGGGATCGTCGCCGGTTCCCGGCTGGGCTGGTGGGACGGCCACCACGTGCGCGATCGGGAGGGCAGGCTGGTGCCGTTCGTGCTGCTGATCGTGCTCAGCTCGCTCGGCCTGGCCGTGCTGGTGCTCGCGGGCGCGCCGCGGCTGATGGTGGCGCTGGACGTGGCGATGCTGTCGGCGCTGCTGGTCGTCGGCCTGATCACGGTGTGGTGGAAGGTCTCGGTGCACGCGGCCGTGGCGGCGGGCGCGACGGCGATCCTGGCCGTGGTGTTCTCGCCGTGGTTGCTGCTGCTGTGGGTGCTGACGGCGGCGGTGGGCTGGTCGCGGGTCCGGCTCGGCGACCACACTCCCGCGCAGGTGGCGGTCGGCGCCGTCATCGGCGTCGCGGCGGGCGCCGTCGGCTACCTCGCGGTCATGTGAGGCCGTCCGCGCGTCAGAGCGGGACCTCCGCGTGGACGAGCTCACCGCGCACGGCCTCCGCCGCGCCGCCGGTGGCTTCGGCGAGCCACACGTCGAAGGCGTCGAGCTCCGGCTCCGGGACCTGGACCACGAACCTGACGTGCTCCGAGTAGTCCACATCGGACACCAGGAATCCCTGCGACCGCAGGTCGTTCTCCAGCTTGCCCGCCACCAGGTAGTCCACGGCGGTCGACATCAGCCGCATCGGGCGCAGCTCGGCGAGCGCCACGTGCTCCAGCGCCGCCGAGACGGCCCCGCCGTAGGCGCGCACCAGGCCGCCCGCGCCGAGCAGCGTGCCGCCGAAGTACCGCGACACCACGGCGACCACGTGCGTGATCTCGTTGTGCCGCAGCACTTCCAGCATCGGCACCCCGGCCGTGCCGCCCGGCTCGCCGTCGTCGCTGGAGCGCTGGGTCCGGCCGTCCGCGCCCAGCACGTAGGCCGAGCAGTGGTGCCGCGCGTCGTGGTGCAGCTTGCGCCGCTGCGCGATGAACTCCCGCGCCTGCTCCTCCGACTCGGCTCGGGACAGCGCGCAGAGGAACCGGGACCGCTTGATCTCCAGCTCGAATTCGCCTGATCGCCGGATTGCGCGCACCCGCGCCCCTTCCCATTCGCAACGCTTCTACCTGCGGTTATGGTGACGTCGATCACCTGAACAAGCTCGATTCGCGTGATCCGGGCCGGTGAGAGAGGTCGATACCGCAGGTCACGGTATTCACGTGCACGTCACTCGGACGCGGTTTTCCGTTCCGCCACCACGACACGTAACGTCCTCCCTCATGGAGCAGTCATCGAGTCCGCTGGAGCCTGGCACGCGGGTGCGTGCCTCGTTCGGCCGGTTCCGCGATCAGGTCGGCACGGTGGTGGAGACGGCATCGGGGCTTCCCGAGGTCTTCGACGGCCCAGTGCTGTGGGTCCGGTTCGACGGCAGCGAGGAGCCAGGCCTGGTAGCGGGTCGCTTCCTGGAGGAAGCGGCCGCCTGACCTCCGAACGCCGGCCCGCCGCGGCGGCCGGCGGCGGAACCTCCCCGCTCCCGCCTCCCGCTCGTCGGTTCCGGCGAGCCACGAGCCGGGCGCCCCGGCTTCACCCCCAGATCTCCTCCGCCGCGCGCACGACCAGGCTCAGCTTCGCCACTTCCTGCTCGTAGCTCAGGGCGTTGCCCTCCTGGGTGGAGGCGAAGCCGCACTGCGGCGACAGGCACAGCTGGTCCGGGTCGACGTAGCGGGACGCCTCCTCGACGCGCCGCTTGAGGTCGTCGACGGACTCCAGCTCGCCGCTCTTGGTGGTGACCAGTCCGAGCACGACGTGCTTGCCCTTCGGCAGGAAGCGCAGCGGCGCGAACCCGCCGGAGCGGGCGTCGTCGAACTCCAGGAAGAATCCGTCCACGTCGAGCTCGTTGAACAGGGCTTCGGCGACGAAGTCGTAGCCGCCCTCGGCCACCCACGACGAGCGGTAGTTCCCCCGGCACAGGTGCGTGGTCACGGCCATCGACGCGGGCCGGTCCCGGATCGAGGCGTTGATCAGCTCGATGGTGCGCAGGTGCTCGTGCTCGGCGTCGTCGCCGCGCGCGGCGAGCTGCTCGCGCTGCCTCGGGTCGTTCAAGTAGGCGAGGCCGGTGTCGTCGAGCTGCAGGTAGTGGCAGCCCAGCCCGGCCAGCGCGTGCACCTCGGCGCGGTAGGCGGCGGCGAGGTCGGCGCGGAACTCGGCGAGGTCCGGGTACACCTCCGGGTCGATCGAGGCGCGGCCCCCGCGGTAGAGCACCATGCCCGGCGACGGGATGGTCAGCTTCGGCGTCGCGGTCCGGGCGCGGTCGGCGAGCGCCTTGAACGCGCTCTCGAAGATCGTGTGATCGAGGCCGAGCTTCGCGTCGATCCGCATCTCGGGGGTGGCGAACTCGACGTCCCCGTCGGCGTTGTGGAACCGCACGGTCAGCGAGGAGTCCTCGACCCGGTTGATGCCGCGCAACTGGTACAGGAAGTCCATGTGCCAGGAGGCGCGGCGGAATTCGCCGTCGGTGGCGCTGGAGAGACCGATCTCCTCCTGCATGGCCACGACGTCGGTGATCGCCTCGTCCTCGATCCGCTCCAGCTCGGCGGCATCGATGCGTCCGGCGGTGAACTCGTCGCGGGCCGCCAGCAGGTGCGGGGGGCGGAGGAGGCTGCCGACGTGGTCGGCGCGGAACGGTGGGGCTACGCGAGGACTCATGCCCCGGCAACCTACTTCCCCGCGGAGCGGGTGACCGCACCCCGCTGTCGCCCAGTGGATTACCCTCGCGCATTACTCCATTCGAGAGATGTTCATCACTGTATGTGAGGAGCGACAACTCGGATCCGCCGGACGCTTGGGTAAAATCGGCGAGCCAGCCAGCTTCGCAGGACGGATGGATACGATGCGCGTTCTCGTCATCGGAGCCGGGATCGGTGGCCTCGCGGTGGCCAAAGGTCTCATCGACGCCGGTCACGACGTTGCGGTCTTCGAACACGCGGACGCGCTGCGCGACGGCGGCGCTGCGGTGACCGTGTGGAGCAACGGAACCGCCGCGCTCGGCCAGCTCGGCGTCACCCTCGAAGACGTCGGGCGCCCGCTGCACTCCTTGAAGTCCATCACCGACACCGGTCGGCTGCTGTGGGAAGCAGACCTGGCCGACGTCACCGAACGCCTCGGCTCGCCCACCATCGAAACCCCGCGCCGCCTGCTCACCGGCAAGATCGCGGCGGCGCTGCCCGCGCACGTGCTGCACTTCGGCCGCCGCTGCATCGCCGTCACCGAGACCTCCGACCGGGTCATCGTGGACTTCGCCGACGGCACCAGCGCCGAAGGCGACGTGCTGATCGGCGCAGACGGGCAGCGGTCCGCGGTGCGCCGCGAAGTGCTCGGCGGCAGCCCCGCGCGGCTGACCGGCTGGGCCAGCTGGCAAGGCCTCACCCGCAGCGACCTGCCCGTGGCGCACGGGCACCAGACCGTGAACATCGCCGGCCGCGTGGCGCACTGCGGGTTCATCCCCGCCGGCAACGGGCTGCTGCACTGGTGGTTCGACCTGCCGTGGCGGGAAGGCGACACCCCGATGTCGCTGCGGGACCTGCGCCGCATGTTCGCCGGCTGGGCGGACCCGGTGCGCCCGCTGCTCGCCGAAGTGGGGCCGGACGACCTCGGTTTCTTCCCGCACATCCGCCACGTCGTGCCCCGCGTCTGGGGCGGGGCACGCAGCACGCTGCTCGGCGACGCGGTGCACGCGATGCCGCCCGCGGTGGCGCAGGCCGCGAACCAGACGCTGGAGGACGCCTGGCTGCTCTCGCACCGGCTCGCCGACGTCACGGGGGCGCCGGAAGAGGCGCTGCGGGCCTACGAGCAGGAGCGGCGCTCCCGGGTGCTCAAGGTCTCGCGCACCGCCGCGTTCACCTCCGCGCAGCGCAGCACCCCGCTGCAGCGCGTCGGCAGGCTCCCGAAGTGGATCGCCACCCGCAGCCAGGTCGCCTCGCTGCGCTCCGGCAGCACCGTCCTGCGGCCCGTTCCCGCCTGATCGTCGCCCGCTGAGCGGCGGCGGACCCGCCTCCGGACGTGCGAAAGCCCGCCCGACACCTCGTCGAGCGGGCTTTCGGGCCGATGCGGGATCAGGCGCCGAGGACGTCCGGGTCCGGGCCGACGCGGGTTCCGGTGTCCAGGCCCGCGATGACCGCGAGGTCGTCGTCGGCGAGCTCGAAGTCGAACACCTGGATGTTCTGCCGGATGCGCGACGGCGTCGCCGACTTCGGGATCACCACGTTGCCGAGCTGGATGTGCCAGCGCAGCACGATCTGCGCGGGGCTCTTGCCGTACTTCTCCGCCAGCGAACCCAGCGTCGGGTCCTCCAGCAGGCCCTTGCCCTGGCCGATCGGACTCCACGCCTCGGTGAGGATGCCGTGCTCGCGGTGGAACGCGCGCAGGTCGCCCTGCTGGAGGTTCGGGTGCAGCTCGATCTGGTTCAGGGCGGGCACCACGTCGGTCTCCTCGAACAACCGGCGCAGGTGCGGGATCTGGAAGTTCGAGACGCCGATGGACTTCGCGCGGCCGTCGGCGCGCAGCTTCTCGAACGCCTTCCACGTGTCGACGTACTTGTCCTGCCCGGCGGCGGGCCAGTGGATCAAGTACAGGTCGACGTAGTCCAAGCCGAGCTTGCCGATGCTGTCGTCGAACGCCTTCAGGGTGCTGTCGTAGCCCTGCTGGTCGTTCCACAGCTTGGTGGTGACGAACAGGTCCTCACGCCGCACACCCGATTCGGCGATCGCCTTGCCGACGCCTTCCTCGTTGCCGTAGGCAGCAGCGGTGTCGATGCTGCGGTACCCGGCCTCGATCGCCGTGGCCACCGGCTCGATCACTTCTTCCGGCGGCACCTGGAAGACGCCGAAGCCGAGCTGCGGGATCGACGCTCCGCTGTTGAGCGTGAGGTTCGGAACCTGGGTCATCTACTCGTTCCTCCCAATGGGTCGAACGTTGCCGGGGCACCCGCGACCTCGCCCGCGGATCACCACTCGGTGCAACCCGCCCGCCCGGCCGCGGATTCCCGGTTCGAGGCGTCCTCCATCACAGCACGCACCCCGACCCGAAGCTATCCGGCGAACCAGTGCCCGGACGTTCCCGCGCACGGCGCCGGTCGAGGTTCAGGACCTTCGTCCCGCCACCGGGAGCAGCGCAGACGTGCACGGGGCCGGTCACCGCGGTGAGTGACCGGCCCCGTGCAGTCCGAGGGTTCTCAGTGCGCGGGGGCGGCCGCCTCCGCCTGCTCGGTCTCGCAGCGGTGCGAGGCGACGACCTCGCCGGAGCGCGGCGTCCGGTCCAGCCAGCCGGACAGCAGCGCGAAGCCGAGTCCGACCACGGCGAGGATCGCGCCGACCCAGCTGGGCGCGGTCAAGCCGAACCCGCCCGCGATGACCAGGCCGCCGAGGTAGGCGCCGAGCGAGTTGGCGATGTTGAACGTGGACTGGATGCTCGCCGAGCCCAGCGCGGGGGCTTCCTTGGCCTCGTCCAGAATCCGCGCCTGGATGCTGGGGATCGCGGCGAAGCCCGCCAGCCCGACTACGAACACGTTGATCGCGGTCAGCACCATGCTCTGCGAGGTGACCAGGAAGGCCAGCAGCGACACGGCCAGCAGCGAGAGGAAGACGTACAGCGTCCGCATCGGTGCCCGGTCCGCGAGCCGCCCGCCGATGACGGTCCCGGCGGTCATGCCCAGGCCGAACAGCGCCAGCAGCGCCGTGGCCATCGTGGGCGTGAAGCCGGTGACGTCGGTGAGCAGCGGCTTGATGTAGCTGTAGAAGGAGAACGTGGCGGCGAAGCCGAACACGACGACGGCGAACGCGAGCCACACCTGCGGGCGCTTGAAGGCGACGAGCTCGCCGCGCAGGCTCACGTCGGTCGGCTTGGGCTGCTGCGGCACCAGGGCGGCGACGGCGATCAGGGCGATCACGCCGATGGCCGCGACCACGCCGAAGGTGAAGCGCCATCCGAAGGACTGCCCGAGCAGGGTGCCCAGCGGGACGCCGACGATGTTGGCGACGGTGAGGCCGATGAACATCATCGAGATGGCCTGGGCGCGCTTGTCCCGCGCGACCAGCCCGGCGGCGACGACCGCGCCGACGCCGAAGAAGGTGCCGTGCGGCAGTCCGGCGATGAACCGGGCGGCCAGCAGCGTCTCGTGGGTGGGGGCGAACGCGGAGGCCAGGTTCCCGACGACGAACAGGGCCATCATGCTGATCAGCATCGTCTTGCGCCGGACGCGCATGCCGCCCGCGGTGAGCAGCGGCGCGCCGACGACGACGCCCAGCGCGTACAGCGAGATGTAGCCGCTGGCGTCGGACAGCGACACGTGCAGGTTCGAGGCCACTTCGGGCAGCAGCCCCATCATGACGAACTCGGTGGTTCCAATGCCGAAAGCTGCGATGGCCAGTGCCAACAGGGCAATGGGCAAGGAGGTCTCCTGAATGCGAAAGTGCCGGACCGGGTCAGTGCCCCGAACCCGCCTTCCGGCTGAGGGCGCGCGTGATCCCCGCTGCTGTGGCGGTCGTCGGTGCTCGGAGCTCTCTCAGGAAGACCGGCTGTCGCTGGCGGCTCCCCGGGCACGTTCAACACTAGTGCCCGCCGATGGTGTTCCCAGCGGGACTATGAAGCGGACCACTGCCGCGCGGGCCGGTTTCCACTCGTTCGGTTCAGTGCGAACGCGCCATGGGAGGCATCGGCCACAGTGGAGCGGCCGTTACGGTTCCGACCCCTGTTTGAAACGATTTGTGCGAGGTCAGTCCGCCGGGCGTGCCACGTTGTGCAGTATGCCCAATTCGCTCGGTTGTCCTTTGTGGACTATCTGAATCCGATCGCGGGAAATGGTCGATCCAGGGAAGCAGCGAGTTGATCTTCGAATGCGCCGCGCACGCGCGGGAATCGTTTCCCGGAGATCATCCGCGTTCGCGGGATTCCGCCCCTTCGGAAGCGGAATGCCGTCCGACCACGTGCGCCTCCACCTCCATCCGGCGCCGCATGTGCGGGTAGTGCAGCTCGAACGCGGGCCGCACCGACCGGATGCGCGGCAGCTCCGTGAAGTTGTGCCGCGGCGGCGGGCAGGACGTCGCCCACTCCAGCGAGTTCCCGTGCCCCCACGGATCGTCCACGTCGGCCTTCGTCCCGAACCGGTGGCTGGCGAACACGTTCCACAGGAACGGCAGCATCGAAGCGCCCAGGATGAACGCGCCCACGGTCGAAGCGACGTTCATGCCGGTGAAGCCGTCCGTGGACAGGTAGTCCGCGTAGCGCCGCGGCATCCCGGCCCCGCCCAGCCAGTGCTGCACCAGGAACGTCGTGTGGAAACCGATGAACGTGAGCCAGAAGTGGATCTTGCCGAGGCGTTCGTCCATCATCCGGCCGGTCATCTTCGGGAACCAGAAGTACATCCCGGCGAACACCGCGAACACGATCGTCCCGAACAGCACGTAGTGGAAGTGCGCCACCACGAAGTACGTGTCGTGCACGTGGAAGTCCAGCGGCGGCGCGGCCAGCAGCACGCCCGTGAGCCCGCCCAGCAGGAACGTCGCCAGGAACCCGACGGAGAACAGCATGGGCGTCTCGAACGTGAGCTGCCCGCGCCACATCGTGCCGATCCAGTTGAAGAACTTCACGCCCGTCGGCACCGCGATCAGGAACGTCGTGAACGAGAAGAACGGCAGCAGCACCGCGCCCGTCGCGAACATGTGGTGCGCCCACACCACCACCGACAGCATCCCGATGAGCAGCGTCGCGTACACCAGGCCGGTGTAGCCGAACAGGGGTTTGCGGCTGAACACGGGGAAGATCTCGGTGACGATGCCGAAGAACGGCAGCGCCACGATGTAGACCTCCGGATGCCCGAAGAACCAGAACAGGTGCTGGTAGGCGATCGCCCCGCCGGTGGCCGGGTCGAACACGTGCGCCCCGAGGTGCCGGTCCGCCAGCAGGCCGAACAGCGCCGCGGTCAGGATCGGGAACGCCATCAGGATCAGGACGCTGGTCACCAGGATGTTCCAGGTGAAGATCGGCATCCGCCACATCGTCATGCCCGGAGCGCGCATGCACACCGTCGTCGTGATCATGTTGACCCCGCCGAGGATGGTGCCCAACCCGCTGACCAGCAGCCCCGTGATCCACAGGTCGCCGCCGAAGCCGCCGCTGTAGATCGAGCGCGACAGCGGCGCGTACGCGGTCCAGCCGAAGTCCGCGGCGCCGCCCGGCATCACCAGCCCGCTCACCACGGTCAGCCCGCCGAACAGGAACAACCAGTACGAGAACGCGTTGAGCCGTGGGAACGCCACGTCGGGAGCGCCGATCTGCAGCGGCAGGATGATGTTCGCGAAGCCGAACACGATCGGCGTCGCGAACAGCAGCAGCATGATCGTGCCGTGCATCGTGAACAGCTGGTTGTACTGCTCCTGGGACAGGAACTGGAGCCCCGGCTGGGCCAGTTCGCCGCGGATGAGCAGCGCCATCGCCCCGCCGACGATGAAGAAGCCGAACGCCGTCGCCAGGTAGAGCTTGCCGATCTCCTTCGGGTCGGTGGTGCGCAGCATCCCGAGGAACCGGGACCCCTTCGCCGGGCGCTCGCCGCTGTGCGCGCGGGTCGGGACCGGGGACGGCCGTTCGTGCACGGTGGCCATGCGTGCTCCTCTGGGCGTGGGCTCCGCTGATCGGTCGGGTCGCTGCTGAGCTGCGCGAACGCGGTCTCGTCCGTCAGTCTTGACCCGGTCCGGAGGGTCGGCAATCCGGTCCGCGGGCGAACTCGGGACGACCGGTCCTTGAGCCGGAGCGCTCGGTCTGCTCGGCTCGTACCGAGCCGTCGCGCCACCGGGTGCGGCGGCAGGACTCGGAGGGATCCAGATGGCACTGACCCTGGGCGGCGGACCGCTCACGACTCGCCCGCCGGAGGCGGTCAACTACCGGATCGACGGACCCCCGCACCGGTTGTTCCTGCACGACTTCCCGCGCCGGGTCCGGGCGCTGTTCGGCGGTGAGGTGGTGCTCGACAGCGACCGCGCGCGGCTGCTGCACGAGAGCAACCTGCTGCCGCAGCTCTACGTGCCCACCGAGGACGTGCGGACGGACCTGCTGCAGCCGACCTCGCACAGCACGCACTGCCCGTTCAAGGGCGACGCGGCGTACCACTCGGTGCGGGCGGGCGACCGGATCGCGGAGAACGCGGTCTGGCACTACCCGCGGCCTACGGAGTCCGCGCCGTGGCTGGAGGGCCTCGTCGCCCTCTACTGGGGCTCGATGGACGCCTGGTTCGACGAGGACGAAGAGGTCTTCGGCCACATCCGCGACCCGTACCACCGGTTCGACGTCCGCAGCACCGGCAGGCACGTGCGGGTGCTGGCCGGGGACGTGGTGGTCGCTGAGAGCAGGCGCGCGAAGCTGCTGTCCGAAACGGGACTGCCGAACCGCTACTACCTGCCGCGCGAGGACGTGCGCACCGAGCTGCTGGAACCGAGCGCGACGCACACCGTCTGCCCGTACAAGGGCACCGCCTCGTACGCGTCGCTGCGGGTGGGCGAGCGGCGCCTGCCGGACGCGGCGTGGTCGTACCCGGAACCCTTCGACGGCGCGCTCGCCATCGCCGACCGGCTCTGCTTCCTAAGCGATGACCTCACCACCGAGATCGACGGCGAACCGCTCTGACCGCTTGCCGTTGGTCTTGGCTTGAGTAGCGGGTCGGGTGGCGGAACCTCAGCGGCCTTCTCGCTGCGGGATCGATTTCTCATGTAGCTCCCTACACAGCGAAATCGCTGTCCTCGCGAGAAGGCCGCTGAGAACCCGCCGGTGGTCGTTTTGCTCAAGCTGGTCACTGCTCAGCGGCTTCGCCGCTGACAAGACGAAGATCAAAGACAAACGGTCGCCACCTCGCCGCCACTTCGAGAACGTCAGCCCGTCAGTGCGGACATGGCCATGCGGTGCAGCAGGGCGGTCATGGCCGCGGTGTCGAGGTGCGCGCTGTAGGGCGTCGAGTTGATCAGGCCGAGCACCGCGTGCACGGTGGCGCGCGCGGTGGGCTGGTCGAGCTCGGGCCGCGCCAGGCGCAGCACCTCCACCCACACCTCCACGTAGCCGCGCTGGGCTTCCCGGACCCGGTGCCGCTCGTTCGCGGCGAGGCTGTCCAGGTCGCGCAGGTGCACGCTGATCAGCGCCGGGTTGGTGAGGGCGAACTCGACGTGCCTGCGCACCAGTTCGTCCAGCGTGCGCAGCGGTTCGGCGGTGGAGCTGGCCCGGCTGCGCCCCGCGTCGAGCAGCCGGTCGCTGATGCCGGTGAGCATCTCGGCGAGCATCGCGTCCTTGCCGCGGAAGTGCCGGTACAGCGCGGGCCCGGAGATGCCGACGGCCCGGCCGATGTCGTCGATGCCGACGCCGTGGAACCCGTAGCGCGCGAACAGCTCCGCCGCAGCGTCGAGGATCTGCTCGCGGCGGCTCGGTCGGGAGGTGGCCGGCTCGCTCATCGGCGCCGATACTAGACGCCGAGGTTAGTCATCGTTAACATCTGGGCGGCGGTTAACGATGACTAACTTGACCGGATCCAGCCTGAGCGGGAGGAACGTCGGTGGATGCGCCCGTCCTGACCAGCACGATCGATGCGGAGGCCGAACGGCCCGCCCGGTTCGCCGCCGAACACGCGGCCCTGGTCGACGACCTCAACGCCCGGCTCGCGACGGCCAGGCTCGGCGGACCGGAGAAGTCCCGCCTGCGCCACGTCGAACGCGGCAAGCTGCTGCCCCGCGACCGGGTGGACGCGGTGCTGGACCGGGGCTCGCCGTTCCTGGAGCTGTCCCCGCTGGCCGCGCACGAGCTCTACGACGGCGACGCGCCGTCGGCCGGGATCATCACCGGCATCGGCCGCGTCTCCGGGCGCGAATGCGTGATCGTCGCCAACGACGCCACCGTCAAGGGCGGCACCTACTACCCGATGACGGTCAAGAAGCACCTGCGCGCCCAAGAGGTCGCGCTGCACAACAACCTGCCCTGCCTGTACCTGGTGGACTCCGGCGGCGCGTTCCTGCCCAGGCAGGACGAGGTGTTCCCGGACCGCGAGCACTTCGGGCGGATCTTCTACAACCAGGCCACCATGTCCGCGCGCGGCATCCCGCAGATCGCCGCCGTGCTCGGCTCCTGCACCGCCGGCGGCGCCTACGTGCCCGCGATGAGCGACGAAGCGGTGATCGTGCGCGAGCAGGGCACGATCTTCCTCGGCGGCCCGCCGCTGGTGAAGGCCGCGACCGGTGCCGAGGTCACCGCCGAAGAGCTCGGCGGCGGCGACCTGCACTCGCGGACCTCCGGCGTCACCGACCACCTAGCGGAGGACGACGCGGACGCGCTGCGCATCGTGCGCTCCATCGTCAGCACCCTCGGTCCGCGCGCGCCGCGGCCGTGGGAGGTCGTCGCGCCGGAAGAGCCCGCCGTGTTGCCGGACGACCTCTACGCCGTCGTGCCCACCGACAGCCGCACCCCCTACGACGTGCACGAGGTCATCGCCCGCATCGTCGACGGCAGCCGGTTCCAGGAGTTCAAGCGCGACTACGGCACCACGCTCGTCACCGGCTTCGCCCGGCTGCACGGACATCCCGTGGGCATCGTCGCCAACAACGGCATCCTGTTCGGCGAGTCCGCGCTCAAGGGCGCGCACTTCATCGAGCTCTGCGACAAGCGCTCGATCCCGCTGGTGTTCCTGCAGAACATCTCCGGGTTCATGGTCGGCCAGGAGTACGAGGCGGGCGGCATCGCCAAGCACGGCGCGAAGATGGTCACCGCCGTGGCCTGCGCGCGGGTGCCGAAGTTCACCGTGGTCATCGGCGGCTCCTTCGGCGCGGGCAACTACTCGATGTGCGGACGGGCGTACTCGCCGCGGTTCCTGTGGATGTGGCCCAACGCGCGGGTCTCCGTGATGGGCGGCGAGCAGGCCGCGTCGGTGCTGGCCACCGTGCGCCGCGACCAGTTCGACGCGCGCGGCGAGCACTGGTCCGACGAGGCCGAGGACGAGTTCAAGAACCCCATCCGCGAGCAGTACGAGCAGCAGGGGCACCCGTACTACTCGACGGCGCGGTTGTGGGACGACGGCGTCATCGACCCGAAGCAGACCAGGTCCGTGCTGGGGCTGGCGCTGTCGGTCGCGGCGAACGCGCCACTGGACCCGGTCGGCTACGGCGTCTTCCGGATGTGAGTCGTCAGGATGGTCTTCGTAGCGGGTCGGGTGGCGGAACCTCAGCGGTTTCCTCGCTGCGGGATCTTTTTCCCGAGTGGCTCCGCCACGAGGGAAAAAGCCGTCCTCGCGAGGAAACCGCTGAGAACCCGCGGGTGGTCGATCTGCGTGCGTGGTCGCTGCTCAGCGGCTCCGCCGCTGACAAGACATAGATCAAGAGATCGCGAAGCTGGTCCTCGGTGCGAGGTGTTCGGTGAACGGGATTGTTCGTGCGCGGCAACGGAATGAGGTGAGTGCGGTGGCGAGCGAGGCGGTGCCGGCTGAGGGTGGCCGGATCGACGCGGTGCTGGTGGCCAACCGCGGGGAGATCGCGGTCCGGGTGATCCGCACCCTGCGTGCGCTGGGCATTCGGGCCATCGCGGTGCACAGCGACGCCGATCGCGACGCTCGGCACGTCGCCGAAGCCGACACCTCCGTCCACATCGGACCGAGCAGTGCGGCGCAGAGCTACCTGTCCGTGCGGCGGGTCGTCGACGCGGCGGTGCGGTCCGGTGCGCAGGCCGTGCACCCGGGCTACGGATTCCTGTCCGAGAACACCGAGTTCGCGCGGGCCTGCGCCGAAGCCGGGCTCCTGTTCATCGGGCCACCGGCCGCGGCGATCGAGGCGATGGGCGACAAGATCCGCGCCAAGGCCACCGTCACCGAAGCGGGCGTGCCCGTCGTGCCCGGCCGCAGCGACCCGGGCATGACCGACGCCGACCTGGTCGACGCCGCGCACGACGTGGGGTTCCCGGTGCTGCTGAAGCCGTCCGCCGGTGGCGGCGGCAAGGGCATGCGGCTCGTCTCGGACCCCGCGAAGCTGCCCGAGCAGATCGCTTCGGCCCGGCGGGAAGCGGGCGCGGCCTTCGGCGACGACACGTTGTTCGTGGAGCGCTTCGTCGCCCGTCCCCGGCACATCGAGGTGCAGGTCCTCGCCGACGCGCACGGCGGCGTGGTGCACCTCGGCGAACGCGAGTGCAGCCTGCAGCGGCGCCACCAGAAGATCATCGAAGAGGCGCCGTCGCCGCTGCTCGACGAGCAGACCCGGCAGCGCATCGGGACCGCCGCGGTCTCCGTCGCGCGCTCGGTCGGCTACGTCGGGGCGGGCACCGTGGAGTTCATCGTCTCCGCCGACCGGCCGGAGGACTTCTTCTTCATGGAGATGAACACCCGGCTGCAGGTGGAGCACCCGGTGACCGAGCTCGTCACCACCGTCGGCGGCCGGCGCGGCTTCGACCTCGTCGAGTGGCAGGTCCGGATCGCCGCTGGCGAGCGGCTGCCGTTCGCGCAGCAGGACCTGTCGCTGGAGGGCCACGCCGCGGAGGCCCGCGTCTACGCCGAAGACCCCGCCCGCGGTTTCCTGCCCAGCGGCGGGCGGGTGCTGGCGGTGCACGAACCCACCGGTGCGCGGGTCGATTCCGGCATCGCGGCGGGCACCGTCGTCGGTTCGGACTACGACCCGATGCTGGCCAAGGTCATCACCTGGGGGCCCGATCGCGGCGCGGCGCTGCGCAGGCTCGACGCCGCGCTTGCCGAGACCGCGGTGCTGGGCGTGACCACGAACGTCGCGTTCCTGCGCGCGCTGCTCGGTCACCCCGAGGTGCGCGCGGGCGAACTCGACACCGGGCTCGTCGAGCGGAACCTGGCGGAGCTCACCGCCGAGTCGGTGCACCCGGAGGTGCTGGTCGCCGCGGCGCTCGCCGACCTCGCCGCCGCCGAACCCGACGACGCCGTCGCCGACCCGTGGCAGGTGCCCGGCGGCTGGCGGCTCGGCGAACCCGCCTGGAGCACGTGGCGCTACGCCGACGCCGAGGTCCGGGTGCGCGGTCGCGCGGCCGACGCGGAGGTCTCGCTGGACGGCGAGGCGGGCCCGGCGAGCGCGGTGCTGCACGGCGACCGGCTCACCGTCACCTACCGCTCCCGCGTCCGCCGCTACCGCCGGGCGCGCGAGGGCGACACCACCTGGCTCGCCGCGGACGGCCGCACCTGGGCCGTCACCGAACACCGGCTGCTCGCCGAACGAGCCGAGCGCGGCGCCGGATCGGGCGGCGCGATCACCAGCCCGATGCCGGGCACCGTGCTGTCGGTCGAGATCAGCGCGGGCCAGGAAGTCCGAAGAGGACAGACGTTGTTCGTGGTGGAGGCGATGAAGATGGAGCACACCGTCACCGCCCCGCTGGACGGGACCGTCACCTCGGTCACCGCCCGCCCCGGAACACCGGTGGCGCTCGACGAAGCGCTCGCCGTGCTCACCGCACACCCTTCCCACCCCGAGGAGCACTGACATGATCGACCACCGGCTCGGCGAAGATCACGAAGCGCTGCGCGACTCGGTGCGGACCTTCGCGCGCAAGGAGATCGCTCCCGTCATCGGCGGCTACTACGAGCGCGAGGAGTTCCCGTACCCGCTGGTGCGGACCATGGGGTCGATGGGCCTGTTCGGGCTGCCCGTCGGCGAGGAGCACGGCGGCATGGGCGGCGACTACTTCACGCTGTGCCTGGCGCTGGAGGAACTCGCGCGGATCGACTCGTCGGTGGCGATCACGCTCGAAGCGGGCGTGTCCCTCGGCACCATGCCGATCTACCGCTTCGGCACCGCAGAGCAGCAGCGGGAGTGGCTGCCCCGGTTGTGCGGCGCGGAGGTCCTCGGCGCGTTCGGACTCACCGAACCGGGCGGCGGTTCCGACGCCGGAGCCACCCGCACCACCGCGGTGCTCGACGGCGACGAGTGGGTCATCAACGGTTCCAAGGCGTTCATCACGAACTCCGGAACGGACATCACCGCGTTCGTCACCGTCACCGCCGTGACCGGCACCAAACCCGACGGCGGCAAGGAGATCTCCACGATCATCGTGCCCTCCGGCACGCCCGGGTTCACCGTCGCGCCCAAGTACTCCAAGGTCGGCTGGAACGCCTCCGACACCCACGAGCTGGCCTTCGACGACTGCCGGGTGCCCGCCGCGAACCTGCTCGGCGAACGCGGCCGGGGCTACGCGCAGTTCCTGTCGATCCTCAGCGAGGGCCGCATCGCCATCGCCGCGCTCGGCACGGGGCTCGCGCAGGGCTGCGTGGACGAGTGCCTGCGCTACGCGGGCGAACGCGAAGCGTTCGGCCACCACATCGGCGAGTACCAGGCGATCCAGTTCAAGATCGCCGACATGGAGCTGCGCGCGCACAACGCGCGGCTCGCCTACTACGACGCCGCGTCCCGGATGCTGCGCGGCGAACCGTTCCGCAAGCAGGCCGCGCTGGCGAAGCTCACCTCGTCCGATGCCGCGATGGACAACGCCCGCGACGCCACCCAGATCTTCGGCGGCTACGGCTTCATGAACGAAACCCCCGTGGGCCGCTTCTACCGCGACGCCAAGATCCTGGAGATCGGCGAAGGAACCAGCGAAGTCCAACGAATGCTGATCGCCCGAGAACTAGGCCTCTAACCCCCAGCGTCTCGGGCGCGGCGAAGCAACCCCGCCTTGCGGCCGAAGGCCGTGCCTGTATGCGCGTCAGCGCATAGCCCACGTCAAGAAGCCGCTCACCCGCGGGTTCTCAGTCGGTCTCTCGCGAGGACAGCTTTTTCCCTCGTGGCGGAGCCACTTGGGAAAAAGATCCCGCAGCGAGAGACCGACTGAGGTTCCGCCACTGGACCACCCAAGCAGAACGACCGGCTAAGCCCCAGAAAGAAAACTGCCGGCAGAGGCGGTCGGGGGGCGCCTCTGCCGGCAGAGCCGGGGTTTTCGGGGTTGTGGTCGATGTCGGGGGTTGGTCGGGGGGTCGGCCGCACGCCGCGGCGCGCGGCAGGGGATCAGCGGATGCGTTCGCGCGGGACCGTGATCTCGGCGTCGGTTTCGCCGCCGTAGGCGTAGGCGTACGGGTCGTAGCCGGGCTGCTGCCCGTAACCCGCTTCCTGCTGCGGCCACGCGGGCGTGCCGTCGAGCTGTCCGTGCTGCTGCACCGGGCCGCGCGGCGGTTCCGGCAGTGCCGGTTCCGGTTCGGCGGCCTGCGACAGGTGCTGCATCACCCAGTCCCGAGCCAGCGCACCGGGGGAGGTGCCTTGCCGGGCGGCGAGCTCCTTGAGCTGCTCGTTGGCCATCAGCGGCAACCGCAGCTGGTGGACCTCCGCCCCGCCGAAACCGCGGCCGGTGCCGGTGGTTTCGAGGTCGTCCTTCGGGGCCAGGGCCGCGAGGTACGAGTCGAGTTCGTGATCCGGCTCGTTGGCCTGCTGCTGGTTGGCGGACTTGCCCCGCTGATCCTGCTGCCGGCGTCCGGTCTTGATTCGTCCTAGAGCCACGCGCACACGATAACGGTTTTGTTGCGAAACATGGAGTGCTGTGTCCGCATTCATGGCGGCGTGTCGGACGTACCGCGCCCCCGCGGGTGGCCGGAATGGGAGTCTCCACGGGTGAACCAGCCGCCCTCGCTCCTGCGCGCGAGTTCCGCGCCGCGTCCGCTTCGTTCGCGATCGTCGCTGGTGATCGGCGTTCTCGGCGTGCTCGCCGCGCTGCTGCTGCCGTTCGCTCCGGTGCTCGCCGACCAGACCACCGTGACGTGGCCGCAAGCGGGAGCCGCCCCGGAATCGACCACGGCTTTTTTCGTGCCCTACGCCCCCGCCGAGACGCACGTCGACGTGCCGTGCCCGGTCGTGCGCGCAGGGCAACGGGAACCGGGGCCGACGACGTTGGTCGCGAGCACCCGTCCCGGCGCGCCGTCCACGGGCTTCGCGGTGGTCGCCGCGGACGGTGATCTGCTGGTGCAGATCGGTGGCAGGCAGGTGCACCGCGGACCGATCCCCGCCGGTGACTGCGCGGTGCGGCTCGACGCCACCGGCGCCGGGAGCACGGTGCGGATCGGCGCGGACACCGCGGTGCTGCCCGGTGACCGGGTGCGGGAGGTCTTCGCGTTCACCACGGACCTCCCCGCCGAGCAGGCCCGAGGCTTGGCGGTGCACGCCCGCACCAGCACCTGGTTCGAGAACTCGCCCACCGGCGCGAAGATCGCGCTGATCGGCGCGCAGCTCGCCCTCGCGGCGGCCGCGCTCACCTTGCTCGCCCGCGCCGACCGGCGCCGCGGGCGCGGGGACCGGCCGGCCGACGAGCCCCTCCCCGACGGAGGCGCGGACCCCGATCAGCACGCGCCGGCCGGAGCCACCGGACGTCGGCGGATCGGCTCCTGGCCGCTGGACCTCGGCGTGCTCGTCACCCTGCTGATCTGGGCGGTCCTCGGCCCCCGCACCCCCGACGACGGCTTCACCGAGGGCATCGTGCGCAACGCGCTGCACTCCGGCGCGTTCACGAACTACTACCGCTGGGAGAACGCGGCCGAATCCCCGTTCACCGCGGTGCTCTTCCTCGTCGAGCCGCTGATCTCGCTGCACGCGAACCCGCTGGTGCTGCGGTTGCCGAGCCTGCTGGCGGGGTTCCTCACCTGGCTGCTGCTGAGCCGCGGCGCGCTGCCCGTGCTGCTGCCCGGCCACGCCCGCCTCGGCCGGGTGCGCGCGCTGCTCGCCGGTGCGCTGCTGCTCTGGTGGCTGCCGTTCGACCTCGGAGTGCGCCCCGAGCCGTTCGTCGCGTTCGGCGCCACCGTCGTGCTGACCTGCGTGCTGCGCGGCACCCGGCGGGAGGGCCGGTTGCTGCTGCTCGGCTGCGGCGCGCTGGCGGCGGGGCTCACCGTCGCGGTCAACCCGGTCGGCGTCACCGCGGCCGCCCCGCTGCTCCTGCTGGCCCCGCGGATCTGGCGGACGCTGCGCGCCGGGGGCTCGCCGTGCGGAGCGATCGCGCTGCTGGCCTGCGTCGGGGCGGTCGGGCTGGTGGCGATGTTCGCCGACCAGTCCTGGTACGGCGTCAGCCGAGCCACCGAGCTGCATCGGTTCTACGGGCCGAACGTGCCGTGGTTCGAGGAGATCCGCCGCTACGAGTACCTGCTCGGCTTCGACGACGAGCAGGGCGGCCTCGGCCGCCGGTTGCCGGTGCTGATCACGTTGCCGCTGCTGGCCTGCTCGGTGCTGCTGCTCGCGCGCGGGAGCCGGGCGCTGCCCGGCCTGCGCGCCGCGCACGTGGCGCCGGTGGCGTTCGCGCTGGGACTGGGGATGTTGTGGCTGACCCCGTCGAAGTGGACGCACTACTTCGGCGCGCTCGCCGGTCTCGGCGCGCTCGCGCTGACGGTGTCGGTGGTGCTGCTGGTGGCGGCACGCGACGAGCTCGTCGGCCTGGTCGGGACCGTGCTGCTCGTGGTGGGGATCAGCGTGGCGTTCGCGGGTCGCAACGAGTGGTTCCTGCACTCGGACTTCGGGGTGCCGCGCGCGCAGGCCCCGTTCGCGCCGTTCGACGGCCCGCTGTCGTGGATCGCGCTCACCGGGGTCGTGCTGCTGTTCGGCAGGCGGCGCTGGCGGGCGGTGCTCGGCCGGATGCCCGCGGTGCTGGGCGTGACGGCCGTCGTGCTCGGTGTGGCGGTGCTGCTGGTGTCGTTCGTCGTCGCCCCGTTCCGGCAGCTCGGCGGCTACTCGGTCGGCGCGCAGAACATCGGGCACCTGACCGGCGGCGACTGCGGCATCGCCGACCGGATCGTGACCACCCGCGATGCTCCCGGCGGACCGCTGCGGCCCGTCGCGGGCGGCGGCGACCGGTCCCGCGGCTTCGTCGAACGCGGCGGATTCCCGAAGTTCCAGGCGCCGCCCGCCCCGCCGGGCACCGGCAGCGCCACCTACCTGTGGGGCAGCCTCGACGGCGGCGGTGCCGCGACGGGCGAGCTCACCAGCCGCTGGTTCGCGCTGCCGCCGCCGCGGGCGGATCAGGAGCTCGCGCTGTCGGTGGCCGGGCGCACCGGCGACGGCAACCGGCTCGTGCTGGAGTTCGGCCGGGACTCGCGGCCGATCGGGCAGCGGGTGCTCGACGACTCCTGGAAGGACGACGACGAACGCCGCACCTACCCCAGCGACCGCGTCGTCGAGGACGCGCCGCAGGACCGTCCCGAGTGGCGGGAGGTGCTCCTCGGCGCCGCCGAGGTGCCCGCGGGCGCGAACACCGTGCGCGTCCTCGCCGCCGACGCCACCACCGACGACGGCGGCTGGCTCGCCACCACCGGGCCGCGGCTGCGGGACGTGGCGCCGTTGCGGGCTTCGCTCGGGGGCGCTGTCTACGTGGACTGGGCGATGGTGTGGGACTTCCCGTGCGAGCGCAGGTCACCGC
The DNA here is from genome assembly GCF_014203325.1 of Saccharopolyspora gloriosae. NCBI lineage: Bacteria > Bacillati > Actinomycetota > Actinomycetes > Pseudonocardiales > Pseudonocardiaceae > Saccharopolyspora > Saccharopolyspora gloriosae. The sequence goes on from NZ_JACHIV010000001.1 coordinate 6,803,031, forward strand.
GGGTCGCGGGCGGTCTCGCGCAGGCGCCGACGACGCTGCTGACGCCGCCCGACGACCTCGGTTTCGCCGGGCAGGCCCCGTTCGTGCGGGAGATCGGCGGCAGCTTCGCCGGAATCCGCGAGGTCGGCGTCGAAGGCACCGTCGCGACGCGGCTGCTGGGGGCCCAGCGGCGACCGCAGGACGCGGACTGGGGCGAGCTCGTCCGCGTCGCCTACCCGATGCGGCGCGACGCCTACGACACCGCGACCAGCACCGAACGGCGCTGGGGCTGGGAAGGCGACCGCACTCCGCTGGGCTACCCGGACAGCGCGGCGAGGCCGAGCGGCTGATCGGTGCCCGGGACCCGGGAACGAGGTACCCCGGACAGCGGAGGACCCCCACGCCAGGGGGAGGAGCGCGGGGGTCGGAGGGGATCTCCACAGTCGCTGACCGGGGGTGGATCAGCTTCACGATTGTGGCATGGCTTTCCCATTTTTGGGAGGGACAGCCGGGAAACGTTGCTACCCGTTGTCACCTGAATCGCCCAAACGTCAGCGAGCTTCACTCGAAGGTGAGCATCCGGCCACCGTTGGACGAGGGCGAGCGGGCCGCCGCCCTCCGCGATCACGCCCACCTGCTCGATCCACCCGGAAAGAGCAATCCCCACCCGCGCTGGGGCGGGAGGAGCCCGTGCCCGAGAGCTCCACCGGCACGTCCGCGGCACCCCGCCCCTAGCCCCGCGCGACGCGACGGGCGCTCTCCACGCGTGATCGCCGGAGCTCGGGCCGTGGCCTCACGAGCTGCGATGATCCGCGCTCACCGGCCGGTCCTCCCGGCAGGACCGGGCGATCGACGACGGCGGCTTTCCAGAGTGGACGAGACATCAGGTTCGGCTTGGACGGTCGGCCGGTCCGAAGTGGATCGAATCAGCCCGAACGATTACGCAGCGTCTCAAGCGAATCACTCTGTGGGGGGCTGCGGCTGTGTACAAGCTGTGGATAACCTGCGGCCGAAACCCGAGCCGGGGAGGCACCATGTACGGGTCGCTGGACGTACGGAAGTTCTTGTCGCAGCAGGAAGAAACCGCTAGCCGATCAGCCTCGGTGGTGCCTGCGCCGCGCAGCGGCGAGCCCTCCGGGATCACCGACGAGCAGGTGCACCGGGCGCGGGTCGCGGTGGCGCGCAGTTCGGAGGACGCCGAGGACTGCCGGCTGCTGCTGGACATGCTCGGACTGGTCCCGGACGAGGACGGCGAGCCGCCGGTCACGCAGTGAGCCGCCCGGCCGTGATCGGAGCCGATCACCGCATCCGGGTCGGCACTGGTCCGGAGCGGCTGGAGCGGTGTCCGGTGCGGGCGGGCGGCGGCCCGGTGATCGGCGGCGACATCGCTGGGCACCGGCGTACCGGTGTCCGGACGGCGAGCCGGCGGCGGCGCCGCGGTCAGGGCCGGGTGCCGTCGAAGCAGGGCTGTCTTCCCGCGAGGGCGGGCACCCCCCGGTGGCTCGCCTCGCGGGAAGACGTCGAGCCCAGCGGCGGGCTCGGTGAAAACATACCGTGCGGTTTCTTTTGCGTTCCCTCCAGGTCACCGGTCGGTTCCAGCAAGATCACCGACGGGACACGGGAACGGCGGATGGGCACGTGCAGGGGCGGCGGGGTAACTTCGCGTGGCGTAGTTGATCATCCTTTCGTGGGCCGTGTCACCGGATCTAGTTACGCCGAGATCTCGCGCTGAGCATGGCCGACACTCCAGCCGCCGGAGCCGTGCCATGCCCCAGCAGCGTCGGGCGCAAGTCACCCGCCGTGCCATCGTCATCGCTGCTGCCGAGGAGTTCGACCGCGTCGGCTTCGACGCCACGCCGCTGAGCGCGATCCTCCGCCGAAGCGGTGTCACGAAGGGCGCGTTCTACTTCCACTTCCCGTCCAAGGACGCCGTCGCGGCCGCGCTCGTGCGCTTCCAGGCCCAGGTGTGGGCCAAGATCTGGCAGCGCTGGACGTCCCGGGGCCTCGATCCGCTGTCCACCGCCGTCGAACTCGTCGACGAAGTGGTCCGGATCCTGGAGCACGACGTGGTCGTCCGCGCCGGCGCCCGGCTCGCGATGCGGGACCAGGACACCGTCGCCCGCTGGGAGCAACTGCTCACCGGGCTGCTGCGGAGCTCCGCGGAGAACGGCCTGCTGCGCCCCGAAGTCGATCCCGTGGCCGCCACTCGTGTCCTCTACGCCACGCTCGTCGGCGTCCGCGTGCTCAGCGCGAGCCGCGCGATCGGCGCGGCCCAGCAGACCGGCGAGATCTGGCGGCTCATCCTCGGCGGCATCGCCACCGCCGACTGGTTACGAAACAACCCCTCGGTCCCCGCCGCCGCCCCGCGCCCAAGCTGAGACCGCCGTCACAAAGATCGTTTTTCGCCCCGAAGTCCTCCCGGGCGAGCCTGCGCCCCTGTTTCCGTCGCCGCTCCGCTCCGTCGCGCCCCGCCGGACCGAGGTGCCGACCGAGTGAAAAAAGCTGGTCAGGTGGCTACACTCGTCCGTGGTCGCGCTCGCAGGAGCGAGCGTGGAGCGGGCCCGCGCCGCTTAAGCACCCCCCGGTGCGAGGCCCCTTGAGGCGTGTCGTAAGCTTTCATCACTGCCAACGGGGCGCCCCGAAAGGGAAAAGCCGGTTGGAGGTAAGGCCGGGTCGGTGTCGAATCGGCCAAGCCCCCATCGTCTAGCGGCCTAGGACGCCGCCCTTTCAAGGCGGTAGCGCGGGTTCGAATCCCGTTGGGGGTACGCAACAACAGAACATGGCCCAGTGGCGCAGTTGGTTAGCGCGCCGCCCTGTCACGGCGGAGGTCGCGGGTTCAAGTCCCGTCTGGGTCGCCAGAGCGTTCGGCTGAGAGCCGGCCGCCATGGCCAGGTAGCTCAGTTGGTACGAGCGTCCGCCTGAAAAGCGGAAGGTCGGCGGTTCGACCCCGCCCCTGGCCACCGCTCTTGAGCTGGCACAAGCAAGCCCCACCGGGTTCCGGTGGGGCTTCTTGGTCTCAGTTGGACGTCTCAGTCTCGGCCACAGCACAAGCCGGTGAGCTGTGAGGCCACGTCCCGCCGGATCTCGTCGGTGACGTGCATGTCGCGCTTCTTCATCATCGGGGTCGGCCGATCCCATGAGACCCATGGACGTCCGGTCCAGGCGCCCAGCGCCAGGAGCGTGGTCGCCGCGGTGTGACGAGCGTTGTGCAGTCACCGTCAGCGTCCGGAGTGGACGACTCACCACCGTGCGAGACCTTCTGCAAGTGGCCTTCCGGTCAGCCGAGGGTCTTCGAAGTGTCCCGCTCCCGCGGGGCTGCTTGACCTACCGCGTGCTGGCCGCCGAGCACCGGGTATGTGGCTGGTGCTCGGCGGCTGGGACCGAAACGGGAGGCCGGTGGCCGGGGATCACGCAGGGACGCTAAGGGGCGTCCCTGATCCAGGCGCTTGGAGCTGGTGTTGCTTATGCGGTCAGCTTGCCGATCAGCAATGCCTTTGGCGCTTCGCCATGGAGTCCTCGTGAACCAGCTCGCCTGCTTGCGGTTGCGTGAAGAACGAACGGCGTAGGACATTGCCTCGCAGCTATCAACTGACAGACTCCAGAACGCGGCCGATCTCGGTGATCCTCCGCTGCTGCTTTGTCAGTCCAGGATTTCGAGGAGGAACTGCCCGTTCGAAAGCTGGTACGTGCAGCGGTAGTCCGAGTAGCCGTGATTCAGGTAGATTTCGCCGCCGCCCTGGCACTGGCTCTTCGTGTCGTAGAAGCCGGCGTACTCCCATCCGCTCATCGTCGATGAGGCGGAGGTGCTGGACAAGGGCGCCGCCCCAGCGGGTGCGGCCAGGGCGACGCCTGCCAAGCCGAGAATCGCACTCGCTGTGACCGCGAGACGCGAGACCCATGCACGCATGTGGTTCCTCTGTTGAGGGGTCCGAACAAATGTCGACCCGTCGGTTTTCAGGTGATGGGAATGCTTGTTGGTCTGAACGTCAACGGCCACGGTCATGGCACCGATGGGTGCATCCCGGAACATGCTTTTCATTTGTATGATCCCCTCAGTATTTCTTCGAGTGTGCCGAGTCACCAGGTCTGGCATGACCAAGATAAGGGCGCGGCCACAACTGGTGAATCCGCAGATCGCAGGTGCCGCTGCATTCCTTCGTAGCGTGCACGCCCTACTTTGGTTGCAACGTCGCTTCGGTACCCAGGGTCGGGACTTCGTGGTGCTGCCACTGCTGGTTAGGCGGGGGCGGCGTGGGTGCTCCGCTAGAAGGCGGGGTGTAGGCAGCCGAGCTGGCACAAGCAAGCCCCACCGGATCGCGGGGCGGGGGGCGTTTGTCAGCTGATGGTGTCGTTCGCGCGATGAACGCAGCCCTCGTCGGATGACGAGGGCTGCTCGGCGTCGGGCCCGGTGCGTGCCGCGGATCCGGGTCAGGCGGGGGTCACTGCACGGGGGACTGCTGCAGCGAGGGGGTCAGCGTGTACTTGTAGATCCACACGCCGTGCGGGCGCTGGTGGTCCTTGACGTACGCGGCCATGGGTTCCTCGCCGTCGCGCGGCACGGGTAGCGGGGACAGCGGTCCGCCCGCGGCGCCGGTGGGCAGGGTGATCTCCCGCCCGTCTTCGGGCCCACCGAACAGTTCGATCCGGGTGTGCAGGTCCACGGGCGATCCCTCCCCATAGTGCGGAGTCGTGAGTACGGCCATCGGGTTCGACCGCGGGCGGCGGCGGCAGGTTCCCTTGCCCACTCAAACGAGTGAAGCGGAACTCGGTTGCGTAGGAAAACAAATTACACCCGAACGTAGGACGCCCCCGCGCTCAACCGGCCTGGGGGTCACCGGGAGTGCGGGGGCGTGAAGTCCACCCCTGGGGGTCAGGTGGACACTTCTCAGGTTACTTGGGCGGGATGCGGATTGTCTCTAGCTGCAGAGATCTTTTTTCGCGGGATCGGGGTGAGCCGGGTCCGACCTGGCCACTCACGTGTCGGCCGATCGCACCAACGCCAGCGCCTGATCGTCGTGGCGCTTCGGTCGAGGCCAGCGAACCCCGTCCGGATCCGACAGCTCCGCGGCCCTGACCTGGTCGAGCACGACCTCCGGTCCGTCCCGCAGTGCCACGTCCAGCATCGCCGCCCAGTCCGGGTAGATCCCGTAGTCCTGCACGCCGCAGGACACGCCGTCGGTCATCACCATGGCCGCCGTGACATCGCGTCGGGCCAGCCGGAGGCGGGCCGCGTGCGCTGCGGCCTCCGGGACGGCCTCGGCCACCCAGAAGCCTCCGTCGACGTTGCGCCAGCGCGAGGTGCGGTCCATCGACGTGCCCAGCGCGTCCCGGTGCCCGGTGCCGAATCCCGCGCCGGAGCGGAGCCGGTCGCGGTATCCGGTACCGGGGCGGGAGCGCAGCGACGCCAGCTGTTCGTCGAGCACCGGCCGGAGCCCCTCGGTGGTGCTCAGCACGATCGGGCTGTCGGCGAGCACCAGGGCGTCCACGTGCTCGTCGTCCCAGCGCAGCAGGGAGGCCGTGCTGGACGGGGATGCTCCGGGGCGCAGGTCGAAGGCCGCCACCAGCTCGGCGATGGCGTTCGCGAGCACGTCGGCCAGGTCGGCTCCCGGCTCCGCCAGCCGGGGCTCCAGCGCCTCCGCGAGCCTGGCCGCGTACCAGCCGCCGCTGCGCGTTCCGGGGTGCAGGGAGGTCGCGCCGTCGAGCACCGCCACCGCGTTCGGCAGTACCAGCACCACGTCTTCGCTCGGCTTCGCCGCCGAGTCCGGTGGGGTCAGCCGATCTCCCGCCCGTTCGGCCACCTCGACATTCGCCATGCCCCGATTATCGGGTGCCGCGCACGGTCACGAAGGGCAGGAACAGCTGGGTGATCGCTCCGATCGACGTCGCGTACAGCACGGTTCCGAGGCCCACGCTGCCGCCGAGTCCCCAGCCGACCGCCAGCACGCCGATCTCGATCCCGGTCCGCACCAGCCGCACCGACCAGCCGGTCCGCGCGTGCAGGCCGGTCATGAGGCCGTCCCTCGGTCCCGGGCCGAGGCGGGCGCCGACGTAGATCGCGGTGGCCAGCCCGTTGAGCACGACCCCGGACACGATCAGCGTCAGCTGCCACGGGAGCCACTGCGCCGGTGGCACCAACCCGAGCACCACGTCCACCGACAGCGCGATGACCACGACGTTCGCCACCGTTCCGATGCCCGGTCGTTGCCGCAGCGGCACCCAGAGGGCGAGCACGATGACGCTGGTGAGCGCGGTGATCGCGCCGAAGCTCCAGTCCAAGCGATGGGTGAGGCCGTCGTGGAGCACGTCCCACGGCGACAGGCCGATCTCCGCGCGGACCATCAACGCCATGCTCGTGCCGTACAGCGCCAGGCCGGCGAACAACTGGGCCAGGCGGGTGGTCGGGCGGACGGTGACGGGTACCGAGGAAAGATCCACCTTGGGTGGTGTTGCAGCCATGTGTCCGTAGTACCGACTGATTGGCCTTGTTTTCGAGTGCCAATCTGAAACTATTGGACTCATGTCTCGCGTAGTAGGACGAATCGGCGCCCGTGGCATTGCGGAGTTGCTCGGCACCTGGAACTCCGGCCGGGCCACGTCCACCGGGCTGCACCAGGCGGTGCGGCGGCTGGTGCTCGACGGCAGGCTCCCGCCCGGGACCCGGCTGCCCGCGGAACGCGAGTTCGCCGAGGCGATCGGCGTGAGCCGCACCCTCGTCGTGCGGGCGCTCGACCTGCTGCGGGAGGAGGGGTTCGCCGCGAGCAGGCAGGGCTCCGGTTCGTGGGTGCGGCTGCCGGGGGACCGGGCGAACACCGATCCCGGCGGCTGGCAGCCCGCGACCCCGGATCTGATCAACCTCGCGCAGGCCACGCTGCCCGCGCCGCCGGAGCTCACCGAAGCACTGGACCGGGCGCGCTGCCGGTTCCCTGAGCACCTCTGTGGCCACGGCTACCAGGCGTTCGGCCTTCCCGAACTGCGCGAACGCATCGCGGAGAGCCACACGCGACGCGGGCTGCCCACCTCGCCGCAGCAGATCCTCGTCACCAACGGCGCTCAGCACGGGTTCGCGCTGGTGCTGCGCGCGCTCGTGTCCCCAGGTGAGCGGGTGCTGGTCGAGCACCCGACCTATCCGAACCCGCTGCAGGCCATTCGCGGCGTGGGGGCCGATGCGGTCGCGGTGCCGATGCTGGCGCAGGGGTGGGACCTCGACCTGATGGCGGCGACGTTGCAGCAGGCGATGCCGAAGCTGGCCTACCTGATCCCGGACTTCCAGAACCCCACCGGCATCCGGATGACCGCGCAGGACCGGGAACGGCTGGTCGCGGTGCTGCGCCGCACCCGCACCACGGCGGTCGTCGACGAGACCCTGATCGACCTGGACCTCACCGGCGGGACTCCGCCGCCACCGGTGGCGGCGTTCGGTGAGGACCGGGTGATCACGATCGGGTCCGCGGGGAAGTCCTTCTGGGGCGGGCTGCGGCTCGGCTGGGTCCGGGCCTCGGAGGACCTGGTGCAGCGGTTGCTGCTGGACCGGGCCGCGGTGGACCTGGGCAGTCCCGTCCTGGAGCAGTTGTTGCTCGCCGAGCTGCTGGCCGACCCCGAGCCGGTGCTGCGGCGGCGGCGAGCGCACGTGGCCGAGCTGCGGGAGGCGTTGATCGCGGAGCTCGCCGAGCAGTTGCCCACCTGGACGTTCCGGGTGCCCGACGGCGGCCTGGCGCTGTGGTGCGACCTGGGCGTCCCGGTGAGCAGCAGGCTCGCGGTCGCCGCCGAGCAGCACGGGCTGCGGCTGGTGCCGGGATCCCGGTTCGCGGTGCGGGGAACGATGGAGCGGTACCTGCGGCTCCCGTACACGCTGCCGGTGGAGCAGCAGCGCGAGGCGGTGCGCCGGTTGGCGCTGGCGGCGGCCGGGTTCGACGGTGCGCCCGACCCGTGCCCGTGGGACATGGCGATCAGCTGACCCCGGACCGCCTTCCGGCACGGCCCCTCGTCGTGCCGGAAGGCGACCTCGGGTGTGGTCCCGGCGCCGCAGGGGCAGCGCGACACCGGGACCGGGGCGCTCGGACGGTGATCAGGACAGGTCAAGGTTCCTGTGCACGCATGCCGAGAGTCGCCCCCGATACCGGTCCTGCCGGGCGCAGTCGGCTGGACCGGAGACTGCGGTGGGCGTGTTCGCACGCGAGCCCGCGGGCCGGTGCGATCCGTTCGGATCAGTCAGGTGAGGCGGACGGCTCGATCAGCGCGATGCCGCGCAGCGCGACCGTTTCGACGTGGCCGCCCGCGGCCCGCACGGGGCCGGGCAGGCAGGGCTGCGTCGGCAGGATGGCGTGCGTCCAGCGCAGGCCGTGGCCCGGGCCGGTGGGTGCGGCGGTCGCGGTGGCGACGGGTGCGGTCGGTGGGCAGGCAGGCGGCACCGGCTGCGGGGTCGACGTGGTCGGGTGCCCGCGGTCGCCGTGCGCGTGGGGTGCCGGTGAGCCGCGGTCTCGGCTGGCGTGGTCGGTTCCGGTGCCGTCGGCGAGGTGCTCGGATTCCACTGCGATCGGTCCCGCTGCGGGAGCCGGCGGGAGTGCGGGGTCGGAGAGCCGCGGTGCGGTCGGCCGAGGAGCTCCACCGTCGTGATCGGAACGCCGCGGAGCGTCGGTGCCCGGGTGTCGTTCCGCGGGGCGCGGTGGGTCGGCGTCGGGTTCGGTGAGCGAGGACTCGACGGGGTCGGTGACCTCGGGGTCGCCGACCGGGCCGAGCCGGGAGTGGACGTCGGAAGCGATGCCGCCGACGAGTTCGGCGACTTCGTTCGCGGCGGTCGGTTCGTCGTGGGCGGTGTTCGTCTCCGCGGCGGTGACCGAAGCGCTGCCGGGCTCCGCGGCGGAACCGGGCCGGGTCTCGTCGCCGCCGTCGGATTCCGGTTCCGCTTCGACGGCGGGTGCCGTGACGGCGACCGCGGGGACCGTCGAGAGGTGCACCTGCGGTGCGCTCGGCGCCGCCGTGGCGAGACCGGCTCCCAGCAGCCAAGCGCCGCCGGTGATCCCGGCGACGGCGAGGCTCCGCGCGGTCCACGCGCGCACGAGCGACCAGTGTCTGCGCTGCGCGCAGCTACCGGTCACCCTCACCACCGCCTGTCGGTCGGATCGCGCCGAGCACGAGGGATCAATGGTCCCTCCGCCATAGGATGGGTGGCAGCCCTTCTCGGTATCAACCACCCGGATAGGCGGTGTCATACCACCGGTTGCGGCGAATCTCCCTGGCTCGGTGCCACTGGTGTGCCGTCGGATTTCACCCGACAGCATGCCCCAAGTGGACGATCATAGTGACTGATCGCACAGTGTCTCCTGTGGATCCAACGGTGGGGACCAGCGTGACGCTCGCGGAGCTCGGTGCGCACTGGGCCCGCTACGGGCACGACCTGCTGGTGCACGATCCCGGCGGTCCGGGGGAATGCCTGGTCCGCCGGGGTGAGCTCATCGCCCCGCGCGGATCGCTGGACCCGGCGCTGTCCCGGTTCCGGCGCTGGGTGGACCGCGTCGAGCACGACGACGACCTGCAGCTGGCGCGTGTCCGGCTGCGGACCTCCGAACGGGACCGCTGCCTCGACATCGCGGGTGAGGTGCCGGAGGTCAGCGCCAACCACGTGCACGTCGGTTCGACGACGATGTTCGGCACTCCGGTGATGTTCGGGACCGGTGCCGATCCGGGTCCGGCGGCACCCGTGGCGGAGCCCGTCCGGCAGCGGTGGGACGTCACCGTCGCGGTCCTCGACACGGGGTGCGATCCGCATCCGTGGTTCGCGGACCGGGACTGGTTCGAAGCGGTGCCGGAAGTGCTCGACGCGGACGACGACAACGATCAGGACCGGCAGGCGGGGCACGGCACCTTCGTCTCGGGCGTGCTGCTGCGGCACGCTCCGGGCGTCACGATCCGGCCGCGCCGGGTGCTGTCCTCGCTGGGGTTCACCGATGATCTGACCGTCGTCGCCGGATTGCGGGCGCTGCGGCGGGAATCCGGCGCGCGAGGCGAGCGGATCGACGTGGTGCTGCTGACCGCCGGATGCCACACCGCGAGCGATCGGTGCCCGCCCGCGCTGCGCGCCGAGCTCAAGTGCTTCGGCGGCACCGCGGTGGTGGCCGCCGCCGGCAACCACGGTTCGTCGCGCCCGTTCTGGCCCGCGGCGTTGCCGGAGGTGGTGGGTGTCGCGGCGACGGGATCGGACGGCGCGCTCGCCGGGTTCTCGAACTCGGGCGGCTGGGTCGACGCGTGCGCGCCGGGTGTGGACGTGGTGAGCAGCCACGTCCGGCTGCTGCCGGGAACCGGTGGCACCCGGCGGTACGGATTCGCGCGCTGGAGCGGGACGTCGTTCGCAGCGCCGCAGGTCGCGGCGGGGGTGGCCGCGGCCTTCCGGGACGGTCGCGATGTGCGGGAGGCGGTGCGCGCCGCCGTTCGGCGTTACCCGTTCGGGGGTTAATCGGCCCGCGATGAATCTGTTCGGGGTCCTCGCGCCTCTTACTCGTGACCCGATCATGAGGGGAGGGGGCGAGATGCACGCCGTGCACGAGAACTCGGAGCCGGGCGGTGCGCCGGATCTGCTGGAACGCGCCGCGACCGGTGAGGCGGCGGCCTGGCGGGAGCTGGTGGACCGCAACACCGCGGTGGTGTGGGCCGCTGCGAGGGCGTATTCGCCGACGGCGGCCGACGCGGAGGACGTGTGCCAGGTGACCTGGCTGTCGCTGGCGGAGAACTTGGGCAACCTGCGCGATCCACGGGCGTTGCCGGGCTGGTTGGCCACGACCGCGCGGCGGGAGGCGGTGCGGTTGTCGAAGGCCCGGCACCGGGAGTCGCCGGTCGATTGGGACACCGGCATGTTCGACATTCCCGATCACGCCGACGGCCCGGAGGTGAGCGCGTTGCGTTCGGTCGCGGTGTCCCGGATGTGGCAGGCGTTCGCCGGGATGTCCCGGCGCTGCCAGCAGTTGCTGCGGGTGGTGGCGGTGGCCCCGGACGCCAGCTACGCGCAGGTGAGCCAGGCGCTCGGCATGCCGAGGGGCAGCATCGGCCCGAAGAAGGGCCGCTGCCTCGCCGCGTTGCGGGAGCGCCTGGCCACCGGCGGGTGCGTCGAGGAGGCAGCGGGATGAGCCCGCGGATGCCTGCCGAGCTGCGCGTGCTGCGCGACCTGTTCCAGCTCTGCGATCCACCACCCGGGCAGGTGCGCACCGCGGCGTACGCGGCGGCGGGGCTGGCGCGCGGTCGGGCCGACGCGGCGGCGCTGGAGCTGGTCGGCGACTCCGCCGACGCTCCCGCTCCGGTGCGGTCGTCCGCGTCCGGGCCGGGTGATCCCGAGCCGCGAGTGCTGACGTTCCTGATGCCGGGCCGGATCGTGGAGCTGGACCTGGTGCCGATGGTGCAGGGGTTGTTCCGGGCGTCCGGCATGGTGATCAGCCGCGCCGGGCAGGGGCGGCCGGAAGGGGACGTGCTGCTGCGGCATCCCGGTGGCGAGTGCGTCGCGGAGCTCGACGAGTTCGGCGCGTTCCGCGCGACCGACGTTCCGGCGGGTCCGCTGGGCGTGGTGTTCCGGCAGGTGGGCTCGACGCCCGCCGTGGCGGATTGGCTGGTCTGTTGAGCGCCGGGGTGGTGCTGGCGCCGGTCTCGGATCCGATCGCGGCCGCGGTGCGGTGGCGGGAGCAGGTGGGCGCCGACCCGGACGGCGCGGTTCGGGCCGCGGAGCACTGGCTCGCGCACGCCGGGGATCGGGAACTGCGGGTGTTGGCGCGGCACATCTGCGCGCTGGCGGCCGTGGAGCGGGGCCGGTCCGCGGAGGCGCGGCAGCACGTGCGCCTCGCGTTGTCGGCGGCGCGGTGCGCGCGGCTCGGGGAGCGGGCCGCGCAGGTGCTGCTGACCTCGGCGTGGATCGAGCTGAACCGGGGCGACCCGGACACCGCGTGGCGGCAGTTGGCGGAGGCGTCGGAGCAGCTCACCGGGTTGGACGCGGTCCGGGCCGAGTGCCTGCGCGGAGTGCTGCTGTGCCACCAGGACCTCTTGGCGGAGGCGGAGGTGGCGCTCTCCGCGGCGTTACCGCGGTTGCTCGAACACCGCGACCACCAGTGGGCCGCGAACGCCTACGTCGCGCGGGGCTTGGCGCACCTGTACCGCAACGGCCTGGACGCGGCGGAGTCCGACCTCGCGGTGGCGGAGCAGCTGTTCGGTGCCGACGGCCGGGACGGCCGTGCCGCGCTGTGCAGGCACAACCGGGGTTGCGTGGCGCTGCGGGCCGGGGACTTGCCGCGTGCGTTGCGGTTGTTCGACGAGGCGCGGGCCGCGGGGGTCGATCCGGACGAGCACCCGGAGGTCCGCATCGACCGGGCCGAAGCACTGGCGGAGGCCGGGCTGCACGAGCAGGCCAGGGGCGAACTGCACCGGGCGGCGGATCGGTTGCGGCGGCTCGGCAGGGAGGCACGGCTCGGCGACACCTGGTTGACGCTCGCCGGATGCGCGCTGCGCGCGGGTGCTCCGGAGGCGGCGATCGGTCCGGCGCGGCGCGCCGCCAGGTTGTTCCGCTCGCAGCGGCGGCGTTCGTGGGCCGCGCTCGCGGTCGCCACCGAGTGCCAGGCGCGGCTGCGGGCGGGGCAGGTGTCGCGGTATTCGCTGGCCGCGGCGAAGCGGGCGGGCCACGCGTGCGCGGCGCACGGCTGGACCACGGCCGCCGCCGAGCTGTGGCTCGCGGCGGGGCGCGAAGCGACCCGGCTGGGCAGGCGGGTCACGGCCCGGACCTTGCTGGAGCTGGCCGCGACCGGCCGTGGTCAGGTTCCGGGTTCCACCCGGCAGCTCGCCGTGGGCTGGCTCGGGGAGGCGCTGCTCGCGGCGGACGCGGGCGACGACGGCAGGCTGTTCGACAGCTGCCGCCGCGGACTGCGCGCGGTGGAGAGCTACGCGAGCGGAATCGCCGCCTGGGAACCGCGGATCGAGGCGTTCGGCCTCGCCGAGGAGCTCGGTGGGGTCGCGATCGGTGCGGCCCTGCGTTCGGAGGACCCGCGACTGGTGCTGCGCTGGGTCGAGCGGTACAGGCTCGGGTCGGCGCACCGGAGAGCGGTGCGCCCTCCCGACGATCCCGAGCTGGGGTCGGCGCTGGTCCGGCTGCGATCGGCGGTGTCCGGTGCGACCGCGGCCGACGGTTCCAGGCTGCGGACCGCGCTGTCCGAGATCGGTGTCCTGGAACGACAGGTGCGGGACCGGGCGCTGCTGGTCGCCGGGGGTTCGGCGGGCGAGGCTCAGGTGGCCGGGGTCGACGAGGTGCTGAGCGCGTTGGGCGACGACGTGCTGCTCAGCCTGTTCGCGCACGACGGGGAGCTGCACGCGGTCTCCGTCGTCGACGGCCGGCCGCGGCTGCACGACCTCGGGGCCGAGGCGACGGCGGTGCTCGAAACCCAGCGGCTGCGCTACCTGCTGGCACGGCAGGCCGAGTCGGGCGACGGCCGGGTGGGCGCCGTCTACGCGGGAGGTGCCGCCGAGGCGGCGGCGGCCGTGCAGCGGCAACTGCTGGCGCCGGTGCTCGCGGCGCTGCCTCCGGGACGGCGGCTGGTGGTGGTGCCGACCGGACCGCTGCACGCGGTGCCGTGGGCGGCGTTGCCCGCCTGCCGGGGCCGGGGCGTGACGGTGGCGCCGTCGTTGCGGACCTGGCTGCGCGGCCGGGCGGATGCCGGGCTGGACCGGTCTCCGGGCGAACCGGTGTGGGTGTCCGGTCCGGGGCTGGAGCACGCCGAGCGCGAGGTCGCCGCCCTGCACGCGGCCGGTGGCGGGCGCTTGCTGTCGGGGATCGACGCCCGTGCGGAGCGGGTGCTGGACGCCGTGGACGGAGCCCGGATCGCGCACATCGCCGCGCACGGCCGGTTCCGGGACGACCAGCCGCTGCTGTCCTGCCTGGACCTCGCGGACGGTCCGCTCTACGGCTACGACCTGGACCGGCTGCGGCGCGGACCGCGCACCGTGGTGCTCTCGGCGTGCGAGGCAGGGCGTTCGGTGGTGGGCCGCGCAGGTCAGCTCACCGGTCTGGCCGCCACCTTGCTCGGGCGCGGCACGGCGACCGTGATCGCCAGCGTCGTCCCCGTGCCCGACGAGCGCACCGCGGACGTGATGCTCGCGCTGCACTCCCTGCTGCGCGGCGGCGCACCACCGGCCGAAGCCCTCGCCACCGCTCAAGCCACCTACGGCGAATCAGGCTTCCTCTGCCTGGGATACGGAGGCTGACTCGACACCACTAACCCGGAAGCCCGTGGCGTTGCCGCTGACACGAAGCCGTTCACCTGGAAGGACAAGATCAGAGACCCGCACACCAGGTCAGCAGAGAGGGAGTCAGGCGAGGCCGTGCAAGCGGCGGATCGCTTCGTCGAGCACTTCGTCCTGCTTGCAGAACGCGAAGCGCACCAGGTGCCGCACCGGTTCCGGATCGTCGCAGAACACCTGCACGGGGATCGCCGCGACGCCGACCCGCTCCGGCAGCGCCCGGCACAGCTCGGCGCCGTCGGTGAACCCGAGCGGCCGGACGTCCGCGCAGATGAAGTAGGTGCCTTCGGAGGCCAGCACGTCCAGGCCGGCCTCGGTGAGGCCCTTGGACAGCCGGTCCCGCTTGCGTTGCAGGTCGTCGCGCAGGCCCCGGACCCAGTCCAGTTCGTTGCGCAGCGCGTGCGCCACGGCGGGCTGGAACGGGGCGCCGCCGACGAAGGTGAGGAACTGCTTCGCGGCGCGGATCGCACCGATGAGCTCCGCGGGCCCGCACGCCCAGCCGATCTTCCACCCGGTGGCGCTGAAGCTCTTGCCGACGCTGGAGATCGTCACGGTGCGCTCGGCCATGCCCGGCAGCGTGGCCAGCGGGGTGTGCGCCCGTCCGTCGAAGAGCAGGTGCTCGTAGACCTCGTCGGTGATGGCGATCAGGTCGTGCTCGCGGCAGACCTCGGCGATCGCGTGGAGCTCGGCGTCGGTGAGCACCGTGCCGGTCGGGTTGTGCGGCGAGTTCAGCACCAGCGCGCGGGTCCGCGGACCCGCGGCGGCGCGCAGGGCGTCCAGGTCCAGCTCGAACCGGTGATCGGGTCCTTGCCGGAGCCCGACGGTGCGGCGCACCCCGCCCGCCATGGCGACGGCCACCGGGTACGAGTCGTAGTAGGGCTCGATGAGCACGACCTCGTCACCCGGTTCCAGCAGCGCCAGCATCGAGGCGGTGATGGCCTCGGTGGCGCCGACGGTCACCAGGATCTCGCCGTCCGGGTCGTACTCGATGCCGTAGTGCGCCTGCCGGTGCTCGGAGATCGCGGCCCGCAGATCCGGTTCGCCCGCGCCGGGCGGGTACTGGTTGACCCCGTCGGCGATCGCCTGCTGCGCGGCTCGGAGCATGCCCGCGGGACCGTCGGTGTCGGGGAAACCTTGGCCGAGGTTGACCGCTCCCGTCTTGCGGGCCAGCTCGGTGATCTCGGCGAAGATCGTCGACGTGAACGGGCGCAACCGGGAGGTGAGGGCGGGAGTACGCACGGCTGGAACCCTACCGGCATTTTTCGATCTTGTTCGGTTCGGCGCGAGCGGCGGCGCACCGTGCGCGGGAGGCGACGAACGGTCACCGGGGGACGTTTCCGGCACGATCCCACCGGTGTCCCCGTCCGCTGCTGCAACAATCGTGGAGTGGCACAGACAGCGGTACCCGATTCGGACGAGCTCAAGCGGCGGGCGCTGCGACGGATGAAGGCCGTCGCGGGCGGGCTGCTGCTCGCGGCCACGGTGATCTACGTGATCGCCCGCTGGCAGGAGAACGCCGGTGCCGCCGCGTGGGTCGGCTACGTCCGGGCCGCGGCCGAAGCGGGCATGGTCGGTGCGCTGGCGGACTGGTTCGCGGTGACGGCGCTGTTCCGGCGCCCGCTGGGGCTGCCGATCCCGCACACCGCGATCATCCCGACCCGCAAGGACGCGCTGGGCCGCAACCTCGGCGCCTTCGTCGGGGAGAACTTCCTGGCCGAGCCGGTGGTGCGGGACAAGCTGGGCCGCGCCGAGATCGGCGCCCGCGTCGGCACCTGGCTCGACGACGAGGCCCACGCCGAGCGGGTCACCTCGGAGCTGGCCACCGCGGTGCGCGGCGCCGTGCAGGTGCTGCGCGACGACGACGTGCAGGCCGTGCTGGAGCAGTCGGTGCTGCGCAAGGTCCTGGACCAGCAGTGGGGACCGCCGCTGGGGCGGATCCTGTCGCAGGTGTTCGCCGACGGCACCCACCACAAGCTGGTCGACCTCATCTGCGATCGGGCCTACGACTGGGCGCGGGACAACCACGACACCGTGCTGCGCGTGGTGAGCCAGCGCGCCCCGTCCTGGTCGCCGCGGTTCTTCGACGGCATGGTCGCCGACAAGATCTACGCGGAGGTGCTGTCGTTCGCGTGGGCGGTGAAGACCGACCCGGACCACCAGATGCGCAAGGCCGTGGACCGGTTCCTGGTCGACTTCGCCCACGACCTGCAGCACGACCCGAAGACCATGGAGCGCGCCGAGCAGATCAAGCAGCAGGTGATCGAGCACCCGGAGGTGCAGAACCTCGTCGGCTCGGCCTGGAGCACAGCCAAGAGGATGCTGCTGGACGCCGCGGAGGACCCGTCCAGCGAGCTGCGGCTGCGGGTGCGCGACGGCCTGCGCGGTTTCGGGCGCAGGCTGGCGACGGAGCCGGAGCTGCGCGGCAAGGTGGACGGCTGGGTGGAGGGCGCGGCCGTCTACGTGGTGTCGCACTACCGCACCGAGATCACCACCCTGATCACGGACACCGTGGAGCGCTGGGACGCGGAGGAGACCTCCCGCAAGATCGAGCTCCAGGTGGGCCGGGACCTGCAGTTCATCCGCATCAACGGCACCGTCGTGGGCGCCCTGGCCGGGCTGGTGATCTACACGGTGTCCCAGCTGCTGCTGTGATCAGCTCTCGGTGGCGTGCCGTTCGCGCCAGGAGCGGGCCTTCTCCCGGTTCCCGCAGACCCGCATCGAGCACCACGTGCGGGACTTGTTGCGCGAGCGGTCGTAGAACGCCCACAGGCAGTCGTCCGCCGGGCAGATCTTGATCCGGTTCCAGTGGCCGGTGTGCACCAGGTGCACGGACGCGGCCAGCACGGTGCCGAGCGCGTCGTGCCCGCCGAGCACCGGCACGCCGTCGTGCAGGACCACGGGCACCGGCCAGGTGATCGTGTCGACGGGTGCGGGTGCGGACGGGTCGTAGGACACGGCGCCGCGCATGGCGTCGCGGATGCGCCGCGCCGCGCCGCGTTCGCCCGCTACTCCCAGACCGCGTCCGGTGGACCACTCCCGCCACTGGTCGGCGGAGTCCAGGACGTCCGTGTCGGCTTCGGCGTCGCAGGTGTTGAGGAAGGCCAGCACCAGCTCGACGTCGCGCTCGGCGTCCTGGTCCGCGGCGTGGTTCGCAGGGACTCGGTCAGCGACGGCTCTGCTGTTCACGAACACCATCGTAGGCGATTAGCCGGTTGCAGCGTGCGGTGATAACTCGTGTACTTCGCAAGACGGTTACTAACCCCTGTATATCAGACGATGGTTATGTCACGATGTGGCTCGTCGCAGTGACGGTGCGGGGGCGGCGGCAAGGCGCTGAGCAGGGCGGCTCCGGCCGTTCGGCCCGCGGCGCCCGATCTCGTTCTCGCGCCTCGCTGAATCCGTTCCCGATGGAGAGGACTCGCCATGAGTACCGCAGCACCGTTGTCGATCGCGGCGTTCGCGATCGACACCCCCGATCCGCGTGCGCTCGCCGAGTTCTACGGGCGCTTGCTGGGCTGGGAGATCGACGAGGCCGAGGCGGAGCCCGACTGGGTGGAGCTGGCCGACCCGGCGGGCGGTCCGCCGCTGGCCTTCCAGCTCGATCCGCACTTCGTTCCGCCGACCTGGCCGGACCGGACGCGGCCGCAGATGATGCACGTCGACGTGCGGGTGGCGACCTTGGAGGAGGGGCACGAGCGCGCTGTGGGTGCCGGGGCGCGGCTGCTGCCGCAGCCACCGGATCGGCAGGGGGTGAACTGGCGCGTCTACGCCGATCCCGACGGTCATCCGTTCTGCGTGTGCGCGCAGCAGTGATCCGCCGGTAGCGGTGTCGGTGCTGGTGGCGGCCTTGTGCGGAGTGCCTGCCGTCTCACTCGGAAGGTGCAAGCTGACTGCTTGCAATAGTTAGCACTCGTGGCTACCGTGGAACGCAGCCGGAAGGAGCAAGGGCGATGGAGCGGGTGGACAAGACCGTCAACAAGGCCGTGAACCAAGCGGTCAGCGACCTCGGCGGTTACATCCGGGCGCAACGCAGCAACGCCCAGATCTCGCTTCGCGAGCTCGCCAAGAGCGCGGGGGTGTCCAACCCCTACCTCAGCCAGATCGAGCGCGGCCTGCGCAAGCCGAGCGCGGAGATCCTCCAGCAGATCGCCAAGGCGCTGCGCATCTCCGCGGAGGCGCTCTACGTGCAGGCCGGGATCCTGGAGCAGCGCGAGGGCGGCCCGGTGGTGGACGCCATCATCGCCGACCCCGATCTGGGCGAGCGGCAGAAGCAGGTCCTGCTCGACATCTACGCCTCGTTCCGGCGCGAACACGACGGCCTCGCCGACGGGCCGGACCAGCACCGCACCGATTCCCCCGATGAGGAGTGAGCATCATGCCGACGAACGAGAACAGCACGAAGACCCCCGGTCAGGCGCAGTCCGGTCCCGCGCTCGGCGAAGCCGCCGAGCAGGCGCGCACCCCGCTGCTCGCCGCGCTCGGCGCCGGTGACCTCGCCGCGCAGACCATCGCCGACACGCTCAGCAAGCTCCGCGGCCGGTTGAACGAGGGTGCGGAGTCGGCGCGCACCGGGGTCAACGAGCTGCCCCACGACCTCAAGGAGCGCTTCGACCCGGCGGAGCTGCGCAAGCGCGTCGACGCCTACACGCAGTCCGCCGTGCAGCTCTACGGCTACCTCGCCGACCGGGGTGAGACGACCTTCGAGCGCATCCAGGCCCAGCCCCAGGTCAAGCAGGCGTGGAGCCAGCTGGAGCAGGTGCAGGGCCGGGTGGACACCGCCGTCGGGGACGCGCGGGTCATCGCCGACGACGTGCTGGGCAAGGTCACCCGGACCACCCGCTCCTGGGGTGAGAAGGCCGCGGAGACCACGGAGAAGACCACGACCGTCGCGGCCGAGAAGGTCCGCGAGACGGCGGCCGACGTGGCGGACGCGGTCGAGGAGACCGGTTCGGACGCGGCGACCGCGACCCGCAGCACCAGCCGCAAGGCCGCCAACCGCACCGCTGCGGCGAAGACCGCGCCGAAGACCACCGGCGCAGCGAAGACCGGCACCGCGAAGAAGGCGACCGGCAAGTCCGAGAACTGAGCCGCGTCCGCGGACTCGGCCGCGAGCAGCGGCGGGTTCGGGCGCGGTACGACCGAGCGGGACCCCCGGGACGGCTACTCCGGGGTCCCGCTCACACGTAGGGTGGAGTGGTGGAGTTGTCATTCAGCGGTCCGCCGGAGTTGCTGCTGCAGTTCTGGATTCTGAAGGTCATCTGGCTGGCCGGTCTGCCGCTCGGGCTGTACGCCTTCGTGCACGCGCTGCTGCAGCGGGCCGACGCGTTCACCGCGGTCGGCAAACTGTCCAAGCCCGCGTGGCTGGGCATCACCGGCGCCGGGCTGGTGATGCTGGCGGTGTTCACCAGCGGGCCGATCACGATCATCTGGTTGGCGGGGCTGGTGGGCGTCCTGGTCTACCTGCTCGACGTGCGCCCGAAGGTCACCGACGTGCAGCGGGGCAGCTCCTGGTAGCCGAGGGCTCGGTGGCGCCCGCTGCCGGCGCGCTTCCTTCCGGTGCCCGGTGGCGTTCCTACGGCAGGGGCGAGCCGATCACGCTGGTGGCGCACGGCCTGGGCGCGACGCCGGGTGAGGCACGCATCCCCGCCTCGGGGTTGCCGGGCACGCGCGTCGTGCTCACCTTCGCGGGCCACGGCGAGGCGGCCGACCCGCCTGCGGGGTATTGGGATCACGGCGTGCTGGCCGCGGACGTGCTGGCCGCGGCGGATGCCACCGGCGCCACTCGCGCGGTCGGCGTCTCGTTGGGAACGGGTGCGCTGACGAGGGCGGTCGCGACCCTCCCGGACCGGTTCGAACGGCTCGCGCTGCTGCTGCCCGCCGTGGTGGACGGAGCGCGCGAGGTGTCCTCGGCGTGGGCGCTGGAGCGGCTGGCCGAGGCGGTCGACGCGGCGGAGTCCGACGGCGGTGCCGCGCTGCGCGAGCGGGTGGCCGGTGAGTTCCCTCCCGGCGTGGACCTGGGCGAACACCTCGACCTCCGGGTGGCCGCGCTGCGCAGGCTCGGCCCGGCGCTGCACGCCTTGGCGGACCGGCCGGTCCTCGACGACGCCGCCGCGTTGAGCTCGGTGCGGGCGGACGTGCTGGTCGTGACCGGTACCGACGATCCGCTGCACCCGGTGTCCGCCGCGCGGCGGACCGCCGCAGCGATCCCCGGAGCCCGGCTGGAAGTGCTGCCGTCGGTGGCTCCGATGTTCACGCACCGGCGCGAACTGCGGGCGCTGCTGGGCGACTTCCTGGGCAGCTGAGGCGGTAGCCGCCCGCGCTCGTATCGTCGGTGCATGGCTGATTGGTCGCTCGCCGCGGGAACGCTCGCGGTGGCCCCCGCGCCGGACCGTCCCGAGCTGCTCGCCGATCCCGTGCGCGACGCGGTGACCGCGTTCCCGCCGGTGGAGGCGTCGCTGGTCGGGGTCGCCGAGATCGACCCGGAGTTCGCCGACACCGCGGCGTTCTGCGCGCGGTACGGATCGCCGCCCGAGCTGTCGGCGAACTGCGTGATCGTCGCGGGCAAGCGCGGCGGGGAGGTCCGGTACGCGGCGTGCCTGGTGCTCGCGACGGCGCGCGCCGACGTCAACGGCGTGGTCAAGCGCCGCCTCGACGTGCGCAAGGCGTCGTTCGCGGCGATGGACGAGGCCGTGCGGCTGACGTCGATGGAGTTCGGCGGGATCACGCCGTTCGGGCTGCCCGCGCAGTGGCCGGTCCTGGTGGATCAGGCCGTGGCGTCCGCTCCTGCCCTGGTCGTCGGAAGCGGCCTGCGCCGATCCAAGATCATCGTCTCGGGTGCGTTGCTGTCCGCGCTGCCCGCGGCGGAGGTCCTGGACGGCTTGGGCCGGGAGATCCCGGCGGACTGACCGGCGCGGGGCTCAGAACACGACCGTGCGCTTGTCGTGCACGAGGACGCGGTCCTCCAGGTGCGCGCGCAGCCCGCGGGCCAGCACGATCTTCTCGATGTCGCGACCCTTGCGGACCATGTCGGTGGCCGCGTCGGTGTGATCGACCCGCGTCACGTCCTGCTCGATGATCGGCCCCGCGTCCAGCTCCGGGGTGACGTAGTGGCAGGTCGCCCCGACGAGCTTCACACCGCGCGCGTACGCCTGGTGGTACGGGCGGGCGCCCGCGAACGAGGGCAGGAAGCTGTGGTGGATGTTCAGCGCCCGGCCCGCCCACTCCTCGCACACCTCGGGCGGCACGATCCGCATGAACCGGGCCAGCACGATCGCGTGCGGGTCGTGGCCCTCGACCAGCGCCCGGACCTCGTGGAACGCGCCGTCCTCGGCGTCCTGGTCGGTTCCGGAGGGGAACGGCACGTGGTGGAACGGCACCCCGTGCGCCTCGGTGATCGCGCGCAACCTCGGATGGTTCCCGATGACGGCCCGCAGGTCCACGTCGAGCTCCCCGGACGCGACGCGCCCGAGCAGGTCGTGCAGGCAGTGCCCTTCCTTGGAGACCAGCAGCACGACCCGGCGCCGCTCGGAGGTGTCGCTCACCCGCCAGTTCGTGCTGCCCAGCTCGTCGGCGACGCGGGCGAAGCGCTCCCGGAGCTCCGCGACGCCGAACGGCAACGAGTCGGCGCGCACCTCTTGGCGGGTGAAGAACCAGCCGGTCTCCGGATCGGTGTGGTACCCGGCTTCCACGATCCAACCGCCCCATTCGGCGAGGAACGAGGCGATGCGCGCCACGATCCCGGTGCGGTCCGGGCAACCGAGGGTGATGACGAATCGAGAGGGCACGGTTGCGGAGTATCGCACTGCCCCAGCTGCGCGTTCAGCGAAGCCGCCCTGACCGGTCGTGGCGTGTCGGACCCCTCCGGTGGTCGCCCGCCGAGCGGCGACGGCGACGCGCGGTGACCGCCGCCGGGCAGCGCGACGTCCGGTCCGGGGCGGTGCGGTCGCTCAGGAACCGTCGCCGGGCAGGGGCGCGACCGAGGCCCAATCCACAGTGAGCTCGCCCAGCCGCCACCGCCGCGGCCGGTCCCGCACCGGCCAGCCGAGCGCGGCGAGCAGCCGCACCGACTCCGCCCAGCGCGCTCGCGGTCCGAACGGGGCGCGCGGCGCCGCCCTCGCCCAGCAGGCGTCGAGGTCGGTGAACAGCGCGTGCACCTTCTCCCCCGGCACGTTGCGGTGGATCAGCGTCTTCGGCAGCCGCTCCGCCAGGTCCGAGGGCCGCTCCAGGTCCCCGGGCAGGCAGGCCAGCGTCAGCGTCCGCGGTCCCGACCGGTCCAGCGCGACCCAGCAGCAGCGTCGCCCGATCTCGTCGCAGGTGCCCTCGACCAGCAGCCCGTCCGGGGCGAGGCGCCCGCGCAGCTCGTCCCAGGCCTTCCACGCCTCCGGCTCGGTGTACTGGCGCAGCACGTTGAGCGCCCGCACCAGCGCCGGGCCGTCCTGGCCGCCGATGCCCGCGGCCAGCCCGGCGAGTTCGAAGCCACCGCGGCGGAACTCCAGCGCGGGCGGGTCGGCGACGGCCTTGCCCGCGGTCACCCGATCCGGGTCGATCTCGAGGCCGAACACCCGCGCGTCCGGGCGCACCGGGCGCAGCCGGGCCGCGAGTTCGACGGTGGTCACCGGGGTCGCCCCGAACCCGAGGTCGA